>JAWKKA010000001.1:0-345876 GCA_041393495.1 Solirubrobacterales bacterium
AACCAGCAGCCGGTCCTCTACGGGGTTCGCGACGGCGAGGTGGTGGCCGAGATGCGACCGCGGCTGCGGGGGGCGCTGCGATGAGGCTCGGGACGGCCCGCCCGGTCGGCGGCGGCGCATCGCTGGCCGTCGCGGTCGCCGGCGCCGCGGACGAGCGGCTCGAGCCGCTCGCCGATCCCGGGGGGCTCGGCCTGCTCGGCCTGATCGCGGCCGGCCCGGAGGCGCTGGCGGATGCCTACGCGGGACGCACGACGGCGAGCGGGCCGCTCGAGCTCGTGGCGCCGCTGCGGCCGCCGAAGATCGTCGCGATCGGGCTCAACTACCTCGACCACATCCGCGAGTCGAACGCGCCGCGGCCCGAGGTCCCGCTCATCTTCACGAAGTTCCCGACGAGCGTGATCGGCCCCGGCGATCCGATCCCGATCGACGCCGGGCTGACCGAGCGGGTCGATTGGGAGGTCGAGCTCGCGGCGGTGATCGGCCGGCGGATGCGACGGGTGGCCGCGGCCGACGCGCTCGGCGGCGTCTTCGGCTACACGATCGCCAACGACGTCTCGGCCCGCGACCTGCAGTTCTCCGACGGCCAGTGGGTCCGGGCGAAGAGCCTCGACGGCTTCTGCCCGCTCGGCCCGGCGATCGTCACCGCCGACGAGATCGGCGACCCGCAGCGGCTCGCGCTGACGACGACGGTCAACGGCGAGAAGGTCCAGGACTCGAGCACCGCGGAGATGCTGTTCGGCGTCGCCGAGCTGATCGAGTTCTGCGCGCGCAACTTCACGCTCGAGCCCGGCGACCTGATCCTGACCGGGACCCCGTGGGGCTGCGGCGAGTTCATGGACCCGCCCCGCTCGCTGCGGCCCGGCGACGAGGTCGAGGTCGCGATCGCGGGGATCGGCTCGCTCACGAACCCGGTCGTCGCCGCGGCGGCGGGCTGAGCGGACGCGAGCGGCCGGGGCCCGTGAGCGCCCCGCGACGGGCTGAGCGGGGCGACCCGCCGCGGCGGGCTGAGCGGCGGGCGACCCGCGGCGGCGGGCTCCCCCTACCATCCCCTCCGATGGCAGAGGCGACCGAGATCGGCAGCGGGCCGGGCCGCACCCAGGGCGGGCCGAAGCTGCGCTCCCGCAAGGGCGGCGCCGCGATCCCGCTCGACGAGGTCGACCGCCGGCTGATGAACCTGATGCAGTCGGAGTTCCCGCTCGAGGCGGAGCCCTACGCGAAGCTGGCCGCCGCCGCGGGCATCGGGACCGCCGAGCTCATGGATCGGACGCGGCGGCTGCTCGACGGCCGGATCATCCGCGAGATCACGCCGATCTTCGACACCCGGGCGCTCGGCTACTCCTCGATGCTCGTCGCCGCCAGGGTCGACGCCGAGTATCCGCACCGGCCGGCGAAGATCATCAATGCCCACCCCGGCGTCTCCCACAACTACCTGCGCGACCACGAGTTCAACCTCTGGTTCACGGTCGCGACCCCGCCCGACTCACGGCTCGGCATCGACGGCACCCTCGACGTCCTCCAGCGACTCACCGGCGCCGAGTCGATTCGCCAGCTCCCGACGCTGACGATGTTCAAGATCAACATGAACCTCGAGATGGAGGGTGGCACCGACGCGCTCGCCGCCAAGGTCGAGGCGGTGCCGCCGCGCGAGCTCGAGCCCCAGCCCTACGACGAGCTCGACGTCGCCGTGATCCGCGCGGCCCAGGGCCCGATGGAGGTGAGCGAGCGCCCCTACGACGAGGCCGCCGCGGCGGTCGGGCTCGACACCGGTGCGTTCCTCGCCCACATGGAGGGGCTCGTCGAGCGCCGGATCCTCCGCCGCGTCGCGGCGATCCTCTACCACCGCCGTGCCGGCTTCTCGGCGAACGGGATGGGCGTCTGGAGGGTCGCCCCCGAGGACGTCGCCGAGGTCGGCGGCCGGATGGCGGCCGTGCGCGGGATCTCCCACTGCTACCAGCGCCCGACCTACCCCGACTGGCCCTACTCGGTGTTCACGATGGCCCATGGCCGCTCGAAGGAGGAGTGCGACGCGGTCCTGCAGTCGATCGCCGACGAGCACGACCTGCACGGCGACGACCGCGCCGTCCTCTACAGCTCGACCGAGTTCAAGAAGGTGCGGCTGCGCTACTTCACGCCCGACTACGAGGAGTGGGAGCGCGCGCACGCGCCGGAGGCGTTCGCGGCGGCGGCAAACGGCGAGCAGCAAGCAGCAGATCAGGGCGGGCGTTGAACGACGGGCGCTCGACGGCGCTCTACGAGCGAGCCCTGAGGCTGATGCCGGGCGGGGTCAACTCGCCGGTGCGGGCGATGACGTCGATCGGGCGCGAGCCGATCTTCATCGCCAGCGGGGAGGGCTGTCGGGTTCGCGACGTCGATGGCAACGAGTACATCGACTGGGTCGGCTCCTGGGGCCCCTTGATCCTCGGCCATGCCGACCCGGCGGTCGTCGCCGCGGTCAGCGCTGCCGCCGCCCGCGGCACCTCGTATGGGGCCGCGACATCCGGCGAGGTCGACCTCGCCGCCGAGGTCGCCGACCGATTCCCCTCGGTCGAGATGATCCGGATGGTCAACTCGGGGACCGAGGCGACGATGAGCGCGATCCGGCTGGCCCGGGCGGCGACCGGCCGCGAGCGCCTCGTCAAGTTCGCCGGCGCCTACCACGGCCACGTCGACGGCCTCCTCGCCGAGGCGGGCTCGGGTCTCGCCACCCAGTCGATCCCGGCGAGCCCCGGGGTTCCGCTCGCGCAGGCCGAGGCGACCGCGATCGTCCCCTGGAACGACCCGGTCGCGGTCGAGCAGGCCGTCGATGTCCATGAGCCGGCGGCGATCCTCTGCGAGCCGGTGCCGGCGAACATGGGCGTGGTTCCGCCCCGCGAGGGCTTTCTCGGCCACCTTCGCGAGCTCGCCGATCGTTCCGGCGCGCTGCTCGTCTGCGACGAGGTGATCAGCGGCTTCCGGGTCGCTCGCGGCGGCGCCCAGGAGCTCTACGGCATCGACGCCGACCTGACCGTGATGGGCAAGGTGATCGGCGGCGGCCTGCCGGCCGCGGCCTACGGTGGCTCCCGCGAGCTGCTCGAGCGGGTCGCGCCGGCCGGGGACGTCTACCAGGCGGGGACCCTCTCGGGGAACCCGCTCGCGGTGGCGGCCGGCCTCGCGACGCTTCAGCAGCTCGACGCCGCCGCCTACGCGCGGCTCGACGCCGCCACCGACCGGCTCGCCGCCGGCCTCACCCGCGCCGCCGAGGCGGCGGGGGGCGAAGAGCCACGGGTCAGCGTCAGCTCGACCTGCGGCCTCGTGACCCCGTTCTTCGCGGCACGAGCGCCGCACGACTTCGCCGGCGCGCAGCGCTGCGACCTCGAAGCCCACGCGACCTTCTGCCGGGCGATGCTCGAGCGCGGCTTCTACCCGCCGCCCTCGCAGTTCGAGGCCTGGTTCGTCTCGCTCGCCCACGACGACGAGTCGATCGACCGGACCTGCGAGGCGGCCGAGGACTGCCTGCGCGAGGCGTTGCGGTGACCGCGGCCGACGCTCCGCTGCGGCCCGAGGACGCGCTCGCCGCGCTCGCCGTGAGCCTTCGCGACGAGGGACCGGTGATCGCGCCCCACGTCGCCGAGCCGGCCGGGCCGACGGTGCTCGGCGTGCTCGCCGCCGCCGGCCCGCGCTGCGCGGCCGACCCGGGCTCCTACGCGACCGTCGTCGAGCTCGTCCGCGAGGGCTATCTCTGCCACTACGGCGAGCCGCGCCTGCTGGCCCGCCTCGATCCCGACCTGCGGCTGCTTGCCGGCGACCACCTCTACGCCCGCGGCATCGAGCGGCTCGCCCGGCTCGGAGACCTGCTCGCCGTCGCCGAGCTCTCCGACCTGATCTCGATCGCGGCGCAGCTCGACGCGGCCCCGGGCTCCGATCCCGACGCCGCCGAGATCGCCTGGCTGGCCGCCGCGGTGGCGATCGGCGCCGGCCCGAGCGCCGAGCACGCCGCCGGCAAGACGGCCCTGCGCGAGGGCGGGGGCGCGGACCGGCTCTGGCGGGCCGCGCGTGAGCGCGCCGAGCAGGCCGGTCTGTCCGAGCATCTGTCGGTGGCGTCCGAAGCAGTAGGATTCGCCGCCCCGAACCGTGGCTGAATCAGGCGAAGAAAAGACGACCAGCCCGGCCGGCTCGTCCCGTGCCGAAGAGCTGCCCCCGATGAAGCCGGTCGGCTACTTCGAGGGCGAGTCGATGACCCGTCGCAAGGTGTTCACGGTCGCCGGTGGCGCGCTCGGCGGCATCGCCGGGGCGGCGATCGTGCTGCCGGCGCTCGGCTTCGCGGTCGCGCCGATCTTCGAGCAGCCCGAGGAGGACTGGCAGGCGGTCGGCCCCGAGGGGGACTTCGTCCCCGAGACCTACGTCCCGCGCGTGATCACGATCGTCCAGGGGATCGGCGAGGCGGGCAAGTCGACCGTCTACGTCCGCCGCGGCAGCGTCGACCTCGGCGAGGACCCTGACTCCTACGTCGCGATTTCGACCCGCTGCGCCCACCTCGGCTGCCCGGTCCGCTTCGTCCAGGCCGCCGGCAACTTCATCTGCCCGTGTCACGGCGGCGTCTACGGCTTTCAGGGCGAGGTCATCGGCGGGCCGCCGGTGCGCCCGCTCGACCGCTTCCAGACCAGGGTCACCGACCGCGTCGTCGAGATCGGGCCGCGCTACAGCGTCACCTCCGAGCTCGAGCCGGTCCGCGCCCGCGACCCGGGCGAGTACACCGGCGGGGCGTGGGAGTACCTGTACCCGCCCCGGCCGACGACCGCCGCTCCCCCGTCCTCGTAGTCAGGCACGCGAATGCCCGACCTCCAGAAGCTCCTGCCCCCGCCGATGCGCCGGCCGCCGAAGCCGGGGCACCCCGACGGCGCCGTCGACGGCGCCGTCGGCGAGCCGACCGCGCTGCGCGAGGGCAGGACCGACGACCCCGGCAAGCGGCTGAAGGCGAAGACCGCCGACAGCCCGGCCGACCTCGTCGGCTGGGTCGACGAGCGGATGGGGGGCGCCAGCTTCCTGACCGCGATGCTGCTCCGCAAGGTCCCGAAGGGGACCAACTGGTTCTACACGCTCGGCTCGGCGACCCTGTTCGCGTTCGTCGTCCAGGCGGTCACCGGCGTCTTCCTGGCGATGTACTACACGCCATCGCCGGTCGAGGCCTACGCGTCGATCACCCACCTGACCAACGACGTCTTCCTCGGCGAGTTCGTCCGCGGCATGCACAAGTGGGGCGCCTCGGTGATGGTGATCCTGATCTTCATCCACATGGCGCGGACCTTCTTCTTCGGCGCCTACAAGTACCCGCGCGAGCTCAACTGGGTGATCGGCGTCGTCCTGTTGATCCTGACGATGGTGATGGGCTTCACCGGCTACCTGTTGCCGTTCGACCAGCGCTCCTACTGGGCGACGATCGTCGGCGTCAACATCAACGGCACCGGCCCGATCCTCGGCCCCTACCTGTCCGACTTCCTGCGGGCGGGCCCCGAGTTCGGCGCGACGACGCTCTCGCGCTTCTACGCGATCCACATGCTGCTCGTGCCCGGCGCGATCATCGCGATGATCGGCGCCCACCTCTACCTCGTCGTCAAGCTCGGGACCACGGCGCCACCGTGGATGCGGGCCGACCGCCAGCCGAAGGAGTCGCGCCGCAAGCCGGTCGAGGCGATCGCGGACGGCTCCGGCGGTAACGGGGGTGCACCGTGAACGCACGCGAGAAGGAGCAGTACCTCCGCGAGTACGAGGTCCTGAAGAAGAAGGGCAAGCCCTTCTTCCCCTACGCGGTCCTCAAGGACTCGACGATGGCGCTGATCGTCGTCGCCCTGATCGTCTTCATGTCGATCTACCTCGGCGCCGAGCAGGGGCCGAAGGCCGACCCGACGACGACGACCTACGTGCCGCGCCCCGATTGGTACTTCTACTTCCTGTTCGAGCTGCTGCGGATCATCAAGCCGCCGTGGCTCGTCCCGCTCGCCACGATCGGGGTGCCGACGATCGCGATGGTCCTGCTGCTGCTGTTGCCGTTCTACGACCGCAATCCGGAGCGCAACCCGCTGAAGCGGCCGATCGCCTCGATCGCCGGGGTGATGACGATCATCGCGATGGCCTTCCTCACCTTCCTCGGCGCCAACGCCGGCGCCCCGACCGAGATCGACATGGAGGTCGCGCCCCAGTACGAGCCTGGCAAGCTGATCGCTGCGGACTCCGGTTGTCTGGCCTGCCACCAGATCGGCGAGAACGGCAACAACGGGCCGGGCCCGAAGCTGACCGAGGTCGGCGCCCGCCTGAACCCGGCGGCGATCGCCCGCTCGCTCGAGATCGGGCCGGGGATCATGCCTTCGTACGCGGCGATGGCCGAGGACGAGCCCGCGAAGTTCCGTGATCTCGTCGCGTTCCTCGCCTCGCTGAACGGCGAGGAGCAGGCGGGCGCCGAGGAGTCCACCGCCGCAACCGACAAGACCGTCGAGAGCGCCGGTGGCGATCCGGCGGCGGTGGTCGGCGGCTCCGAGGGCTCCGGCTCGACAAGCGACACCGGCTCGACCCCCTGACCACGGCCGAGAGCAAGCCATCTCGGGACTCGGAGCAGTTCGCATCCGAGGTCCGCGGCATGTTCGACCGGATCGCCGGCTTCTACGACGTGATGAACTCGGCGATGACCGCCGGCATGCACCATCGCTGGCGCGCTCGCGCCGTCGACAGCGCCGCGCTGGGGCCCGGCGACGCCGCCCTCGACGTCTGCTGCGGGACCGGTGATCTGACGCTCGAGCTGGCCCGGCGGGTCGGGCCCACCGGCCGGGTCGTCGGCTCCGACTTCGCCGAGCGGATGCTCGACCTCGCCCGCGACAAGCCGGTCCCCGCGGGAGCGGCGAAGCCGATCTTCGAGTGGGCCGATGCGCTCGCGCTCCCCTACGACGACGCGAGCTTCGACGCCGTCACCGTCGGCTTCGGGGTTCGCAACCTCGCCGATCTCGACCGCGGCATCGCCGAGATGGACCGGGTGCTGAGGCCGGGCGGGCGGCTCGTGATCCTCGAGATCACGCAGCCGGCGCGACGGCCGCTGTCGACCTTCTTCTCCGTCTGGTTCGATCGGATCGTGCCGCTGATCGGGCGCGCCGCCGGCGACAGCGCCGCCTACAGCTACCTGCCCGAGTCGGTGAAGCGGTTCCCGTCCCCGGGCGGCCTCGCAGCGCTCATGGACGGCGCCGGGCTCGAGGCGATCCGCTGGACGATCCTGGCCGGGGGGATCATCGCGATCCACTCCGGCCGCAAGCCCGGGTGAGCGGATGACCCGCTCTTCCTCACCGGAGCCGGTCACTGCGGTCACCGACCTCGCCGCCGCCTGGTTGCCGGCGCGGATGACCGAGGTCGAGCGCCGGCTCGGCGAGATCGTCGATGGCTGGGGGCCGGAGCTCGGCGCCGACGCGGGCGAGACCCTGGCGGCTGGCGGCAAGCGGATGCGGCCGCTGCTGGTCCTGCTCTGCGCCGGCCGCGGGGCCGGGCAGGAGGCGATCCGCGCCGCGACCGCGATCGAGCTCGTCCACATGGCGACGCTCGTCCACGACGACGTCCTCGACGATGCGCCGCTTCGGCGCGGCCTGCCGACCGTGGTCGCGAGCTCGGGTCGTCGCCGCGCGGTCGCCGCCGGCGACCTGCTCTTCTCGCGGGCGTTCGCGGTCCTCGCCGCCGATGGCGCCGGGCCGGACGGAGCCCGCCCGGCCACCGACCGCCAGGTCGAGCTCCTCGCCCGGGCCTCGGTGGCGCTCGCCCGCGGCGAGCTCGCCCAACGCCGCGATGCTTACGACACCGGCGTGTCGATCGAGCGCTACCAGCGCCGTTGCGAGCTGAAGACGGCGGCGTTGTTCGAGTGCGCCTGCGTGATCGGCGCCGCCCGCTCCGCGGCCGAGGAGAAGGCGCTGACCGACTTCGGCCGCGCGATCGGGCTCGCCTTCCAGCTCCTCGACGACGTCCTCGACGTGCTCGGTCCGCCCGAGCGGACCGGCAAGGCCCGCGGCACCGACCTGCTCGACGGCACCGTGACGCTGCCGTTCATCATCGCCGGCGAGCGCGACCCGGGGCTGCGCGAGATCGACCTGCGCGGCCTCGACCCGGCCGCCGCCGAGTCGGTCTGCGACCGGATCGCGGCCACCGGCGCCGCCGCGGAGGTCCGCGCCGAGGCGCGCGAGCGGGTCGAGAGCGCCAAGGCCGCGCTGCGTGGCTCCGGCATCGGCGGCGAGGAGCTCCAGATGCTCGAGCTGGTCGCCGACGGGGTGGTGGAGCGCTACAGCTGAGGCGACGGAGCCAGGCGCGGCCCGGTCTTCACGCCGGCGCCGCGCGCCGACGGGGTCTTCGAGCGCTGGCGCTGGCAGATGACTGACGGGTCCAGCCTTCACGCTGGGGTCGATCGCGGCGGCATTCCGGCGCCATCCACCCCAGCGCTGACGATTCGGCTCCCGGTCAGCCGGCCCGACGTGATCGGCAGGCGATTCGATCCGCCGCCGCACCCCGCCCGCGCACGCCGCGCGCGCCGCCCGGCGCCCGGCGCCCGGCGCCCGCCGCGCGGCGCCCGCCGCGCGCGCCCGGCGTCTTCGCCTGTCCCTGCGGCCCGCCGCCCGGCGGAGTGCTCCACGGAACACTCCGGAGGTTCGATCAGAAGTCCTCCGGCAGCACCAGGTCCTCGCTGAGCACGGCGCTGAATCGCCGCAGCTCCTCCTCCATGTTCATCCGCTCGAGGCGGCGGAGGTCGGCGAGCAGCGCGTCGGTGCCGGCGTCGAGGACCCGGTCGAAGCGGTTCAACACGCGTTGCTCGTAGGTTCCCTCGGTGCGCCACTCGCACTCCGGGCAGCGCAGCGCGACGTGCCAGTGGTCGGCGTCGAGCGGCGTCCAGTCGATCGGATGGACGAGCCCGGAGCCGCACTCCGGGCAGACGTGCAACTCGCCGCCGACCCGGGCGGCCGCGGGCCGCGTGTCGGGCTGCTGTCGATCCGATCCCTCCATCGCTACCGCGACCCCATCGGCAGTGCCGCGGCTCGCACGAACGTCCAGTTCGGCCGCCTGGACGTACGTCCATGTGCCCTGCAAACCCCCCTTGCATAGACTCCCGCCGCGATGGTGCTGAGCGACCGCACGATCCGCGCCGAGATCGACGCCGGCCGGATCGCCTTCGACCCCTACGACCCCGGGCTGATCCAGCCGTCGAGCGTCGACGTTCGGGTCGATCGCCGGTTTCGGGTCTTCCACAACGCCCGCCATCCCTACATCGACGTCCGCCGGCCCCAGGAGGACCTGACCGAGCTCGTCACCGTCCCCGGCGACGAGCCGTTCATCCTCCACCCCGGCGAGTTCGTGCTCGGCCAGACGCTCGAGCGCGTCCGGCTTCCCGACGACGTCGTCGCCCGGCTCGAGGGGAAGAGCTCGCTCGGCCGCCTCGGCCTGTTGATCCACTCGACCGCCGGCTTCGTCGATGCCGGCTTCGAGGGCAACCTGACGCTCGAGCTCTCGAACGTCGCCAACCTCCCGATCACGATCTACCACGGGATGCCGATCGGCCAGATCTCGTTCATGCGCATGGACGGTCCGGTCGAGCACGCCTACGGCTCCGACGAGACCGGCTCCAAGTACCAGGGCCAGGAGGAGCCGACGGCGAGCCGGTACTACCTGAACTTCGAGAAGAAGTAGTCCCGGTCGGATGCTCCGGAAGCGGCCGCCCGCGGCGTTCGGCCGGCGCTCGGTGCTGCCCGGATAACCTCCCCGCATGGCCGAGCCGGACGCCGGGAGCAACATCGTCAAGCTCAGCACCGCGCGGCGCCGGCGCGGGACGCTGGCGCGGATCCACGCTTACGGGGCGATCCTCGACGCGATCGTGCGCTCGGAGTTCGAGCCCGGCCGCCAGCTCTCCGAGAACGAGCTCGCCGCGTGGCTGGGGGTGAGCCGGACGCCGGTGCGCGAGGCGCTGGCGCGGCTGCGCGAGGAGGGGCTGGTCGAGATCGTCGCCCAGCTCGGGACGTTCGTGGCGCCGATCAGCGCCCGAGCCGTCACCGACGCGCAGTTCGTCCGCGAGGCGCTCGAGTGCGCGGCGGTCCGCAAGGCCGCCGAGCTGGCGAGCACCGACGAGATCGCGGAGCTCGAGGCGATCGTCCGCAACCAGCACCGGGCGGTCCGGGCCGGCGACCACGACGCCTTCTACGTGCTCGACGACGACTTCCACCACGCCCTCTGCGACCTCAGCGGCCACGCGGCGGTCTGGACGCTCGGGCAGCGGATCAAGCCGCACCTGAACCGGGTCCGGCGGCTGAGCCTGCCGGCGCCGAGCTACCTCGAGGAGATGGTCGCCGAGCACGAGCAGGTCCTCGGCGCCGTCGAGCGTCACGACCCCGACACGGCCGAGGCGGCGATGCGCCACCACCTGCGGATGGTCCTGCGCGAGATCCCGCGCCTGCGCGAGCAGCATCCGCAGTACTTCGACGATTGATCGTCGCGCGCGCTCCGTTCGAGTCCCGATGCCGCTTTGCGGAATGCTCCGGGGTGATCGGCCGGCTGCAGAGGCGACCGGCCCACGATCGTGCCGGTTCGGCTACAGTCGGCAGCGCAACTCCGGCGCAGGCCGGTTGTTGAAGTTCCGAACCAGCGGCCAGGGGTCGCCAGGACCAGCGAAACAGGAGAGTCCATGAACCGTCGTTTGATCGTCCGCGTCGCAACCGCGCTTCTCGCCGTCGCGATGCTCGCCGTGCCCGCCTCCGCCATCGCCGGCAAGGGCGGCAAGAACAAGAACAAGGCGCTCGTGGTCTGTAAGCACGGCTGCAAGTACCGGACGATCCAGAAGGCGGTCGACAAGGCCGGCAAGACGAAGAAGAAGAACGACGTCATCAAGGTCAAGCCCGGCAAGTACGTCGAGGGGGTCCAGGCGCTCGGCAAGAAGTTCAACGGCCTGACGATCACCGGGACCAGCAAGAACCCCCGCAAGGCCATCCTCGAGGGCAAGAACGCCAAGGACCCGATCGGCAACCCGGCCAACAACGGGATCGAGATCGCGAACGCCAAGAACGTCACGATCAAGAAGTTGTGGGTCCGCAACTACCTCAACAACGGGGTCTTCTGGCACGACACGAACACCGACGACAACAAGGCGACCTGCCAGAACGCGGTCGCCAACAAGGTCGATACCTCCTTCAACCGCAGCTACGGCCTGTTCATGTTCGGCTGCGAGGGCGGCGCCTTCAAGAACTCGGTGGGCTGGGGCCACGGCGACTCCGCCTTCTACATCGGCGCGACGCCGTTCCAGAACAAGCCGAAGGAGACGGTGCTCACGGACCTCGAGGGCTACGAGAACGTGCTCGGCTACTCGGGCACCAACTCGAAGTACGTGACGATCAAGGACTCCGACTTCTACAACAACGGGGTCGGGATCGTCCCGAACACGCTCGATTCGGAGCCGTTCGAGCCGAACGGCCACGGCGTGATCAAGGACAACAACATCTTCTGGAACAACTTCAACTACTTCCTGCCGGAGTCGCGGGTCAAGACCGTCTCGAACGGCCTCGGCACGCTGCCGCCCGACCTCGGCGGCGGCACGATCCAGTACCCGACGGGAGTCGGGATCGCGCTGTTCGGCTCCGACGGCTGGAAGGTGACCGACAACGACATCTTCGGCAACTTCATGTGGGGCGTCGCGGCGTTCTCCGACCCGCTCGGCAACGAGGGCAACGACGCGCTCAGCGAGAACAACCAGGTTCGCAACAACGAGATGGGTCGTGACGGCACCGACACCAACGGCCTCTACGACTTCTGGGTCGACGGCTCGGGGAGCAACAACTGCTTCAAGGGCAACGACAGCTCGACGTTCGCGCCCACGACCGACGCCAGCGCGACGCTCGCGCAGCTCTACCCGACCTGCCCGGTCCCGGCCGGCACCCAGCCGAACCCGGGTGCGAGCGGCACCGTCGTGGGCAATGCCGACATGCTCGGGCAGCTCCTGACCTACGTCACGATGGATCCGCCCGAGAACCAGGAGTGCATCTGGAACCGCCACTCGCATCCGAAGTTCGAGAAGTTCAAGCCGCTGACCGTCCCCGGCTTCGATCCCTCGGGGTGCCCGGCCTGATGCGGCGCCCGCTGACGATCGCAGCGGCCCTGCTCGCCGCCGCCGGCCTCGCGCTGGCGCCGGCGATGGGACTGGCGGCGAAGACGAAGAGCGTCGGTGTCCACGACGACTACTACGCGCCGACCAAGGTCAAGGTCAAGAAGAACGCCAAGGTCAAGTTCAAGTGGGACAAGATCAACCTGAACCCGCACAACGTGACCCTGAAGAAGGGCCCGAAGGGCGTCAAGAAGTCGAAGCCCTGCACGCACGGCAAGATCACCAAGTGCAACAAGTCGGGCACCGGCGCGATCGGGATCAAGTTCACGCCGACGTTCAACAAGCCCGGGACCTACAACTTCATCTGCACGATCCACCCGACGACGATGAAGATGAAGGTCGTCGTCAAGAAGTAGCCGGGGTCGGTGGGCTGGACATGAGCTTGCCCCCGATCGGCCGGCGGGCTTTCGTCGCCGAAGCGGCGGGTGGCCTGCTGCTCTGCACGCTCGCCGGCAAGCAGTTCAGCGCCAACGAGGAGGTGCCGGTCGAGGCGCTCAACGAGGGCCTCGAGGTGCCGCCGAAGGTGGCCGCCGCGCGCGCCAACGGCGGCGTCGCTCCCGGGTCGGAAACGGTGCTCGCGGCGGCGACGACGAGCGCCAACGAGTACTGGATCAAGGCCGAGGAGATGCGTTGGAACATCGTCCCCAAGGGCCGCGACGAGATGATGGGCGTCGCCGTCAAGGGGAAGACGACGTTCAAGGCCTGGGGGTACCGGGCCTACTCGCCCAACTTCGCGAAGCCGCTCGGCCCGGCGACGGTGCCGGGGCCGCTGCTCGAGGCGAACGTCGGCGAGACGGTCACCGTCCACTTCCGCAACAAGCTGAAGACGCCGGTGACGATGCACCCGCACGGCCTCCAGTACTCGGTCGACATGGACGGCGCCTACAAGGGCAAGTACACCGACCCGGGCGGGTTCGTCCAGCGCGGCGACGATGTCACCTACGTCTGGGAGGCGATCCCGAGCTCGGAGGGCGCCTGGTTCTACCACGACCACGGCCCGAGCGAGCCGCTGCCCGTCTACAAGGGCCTGTTCGGGCCGATCCTCGTCCGCGATCCGGCGAAGCCGCGCCCCGACAAGGAGTTCTTCGTCGGCTTCCACTCCTTCCAGCCCGCCGCGACCGGCCTCAACCGGCCCTTCTACTGCATCAACGGCCGCGCCTACGCCGGCAACACGCCGACGCTGCGGGCGAAGGTCGGCGAGGACGTCGCCTTCTACGTCTACGCGATCGACGACTACTTCCACACCTTCCACATCCACGGCCACCGCTGGGTCCCGCCCGCCGGCGGCCCGACGATCGACAACTTCACGCTCGGACCGGCCGACATCTCGACCGCCCGCTTCACCGAGGACAACCCCGGCCGCTGGCTCTACCACTGCCACGTCTGGAGCCACATCGTCCAGGGGATGAGCGGCTGGTACATCGTCGAATGAGGCGCGCCGCCGCTCTCGCGCTGCTTGTGGCGGCGGCGATCCTGCTCATCGCGGCGCCGGCCGATGCCGCGAACCGGCGGATCTCGATCAGCGACTACCGCTGGTCGGACGCCGACGTCAAGATCGACCTCGGCGAGCACGTCACCTGGTACTGGACCGGGCCCGACACGATGCACTCGGTGACCGGCCAGCCGCCGAACGCGACCCAGTGGGACTCCGACCCGAAGACGCTGCCGAACCACAAGATCGGCGACGACTACCAGATCAGCTTCGACAAGCCCGGCGTCTACAGCTTCCAGTGCAAGATCCACTCGCTGGTCCGCGGCACCGTCACCGTCTCGAACACGCCCGGCAACCCGGAGGCCGAGCCCGACCCGGTCCCGAAGAGCAACGTCGACCGGACCGCGCCGAAGCTGCGCCAGGTCCGTCTTCCCTACAGGTTCGGCAAGCGCGGCGTCCCGATGCCCTACACGCTCAACGAGGCGGGCCGGCTCAGCGTCGACTACTACCGCTACAACAGGAAGGGCAAGCCGCGGTTCGCCGGCTGGGCCACCTACAACGGCCACGTCGGCAACAACACGGCGCGGATCGGCGCCCGCCGCCCCCATTTCAAGCCGAAGAGCGGCCGCTACCTCGTCGAGCTCCGGGTCACCGACGAGGCGAGCAACACCTCGCCGCCGACCAAGCGTCGGTTCAGGCTCTGGTAGCGACCGGTCGCGCCGGCGACGTGCGGTCGGGGACGCCCCGCCGCCGCGCTACCCTTCGGGGCCATGCCGAACATCGGTCCACTCGAATTGGCGATCGTCGCGATCATCGCGCTGATCATCTTCGGCCCGAAGCGGCTTCCCGAGCTCGGCCGCTCGATCGGCGACGGCCTGCGCGAGTTCAAGGCCTCGGTCAGCGGCGAGAAGCGCGACGACGAGGACGACGACCTGCCGCCGCAGATCGAGAACGGGATCGAGGACGCGGAGGCCGCCGACGACGAGGAGCCCGCGGACGACGACGAGGAGCTCGCGGACGCCGCGAAGCCTGCCGAAGCCGCGACGCCCGCCGAAGCCGCGACGCCCGCCGAAGCCGCCGAACGCACCCCCTGACCCGCCCGGTGGCATCCGCCGACGGGAACCGGAGCTGACTCGTGGCCCGAATCAGGGCAGCGAGCTTCGACGATCGGATGACGATCGTCGAGCACCTCGACGAGCTGCGCACGCGGCTGATCGTCTGCGCGGCCGCGCTCGTGATCGCCGCGGCCGTCTGCTTCTGGCAGAACCACCTGCTCCTCGACATCGCCAACGCGCCGCTTCCCGACGATGTCGAGCCGCTGACCTTCTCGCCGTCGGAGCCGTTCCTGACGACGCTGACCCTCGTCCTCTACAGCGCGATCCTCGTCACCCTGCCGATCATCCTCTTCCAGCTCTACGCGTTCGTGCTCCCGGCGCTGACGCCGACCGAGAAGAAGGTCATCCTGCCGATCCTCCTGATGGTGCCGCTGCTGTTCGTGGCCGGGGTGGTCTTCGCGTACTTCGTCGTCGTCCCGGCCGCGATCAAGTTCCTGCTCAACTTCAACGCCGACCAGTTCAACATCCAGATCCGGGCCCGCGAGTACTACAGCTTCTTCGCGCTGTCGCTGCTGTCGGTCGGCATCCTCTTCCAGATCCCGATCGGGATCCTGGCGATCACCCGACTCGGCATCGTCACGCCCGCGCAGCTCGCCCACAACCGCCGCTACGCGATCCTGATCATCGCCGTCCTGGCGATGCTGCTGCCGGGGACCGACCCGGTCACGATGCTGCTCTCGATGCTGCCCCTGATCCTCCTCTTCGAGCTCAGCCTCGTCCTCGCGCGGGTGCTCGGCCGCCCCGCCGCGAGCGTTCGAACCGACGTCGAGCGGCCGCAGCCCCCCGTGCAATCGACCAGCTAGCCTCCCGCGCATGCTCTTCGAGCTCGGCGGCAAGCGCAAGCGCCTGATCCAGGTGATCTACGTCTGCCTGGCGCTGCTGATGTTCGTCGGCCTGGTCGGGCTCGGAATCGGCAGCAACGTCAGCGGCGGCCTCTTCGACGCGATCGGGATCGGCGGCGGCGACACCTCCTCCTCGCCCCAGTACGACGCTCAGATCGAGCGGGCGGAGAAGACGCTGCAGACCGACCCGAAGAACGAGCGGGCGCTGACCTCGCTTGCGCGCACCCACTTCCTCGCCGGCCAGTCCGCGACCACGACCGGTGACCAGGGCCAGGTCCAATACACGGACGAGACCCTCGCCGAATACCGGCAGGCGACCGACGCCTGGGAGCGGTACCTGGCGACGAAGCCCAAGCAGCCCGACGACGGGGTCGCCTCGCTGATGCTCCAGGCCTACACGGGGCTCGCCGGGACCGACCCGAGTCGGATCGAGGGCGACATCGACGGGGCCTACAGGGCGGCGCAGATCGTCGCCGAGGCGCGCCCGAGCTTCGGCACCTACCTGGCACTGGCGACCTACGCCTACTACGCCGGCGACGAGAAGACCGGCGCCGACGCGACGGAGAAGGCGCTCGAGGAGGCGCCCGATTCGGCGTCGAAGGCGCAGGCAAAGGCGCAGGTCAAGCAGGCCAAGGCACAGGGCGCCGCGATTGCGAAGGCGATCAAGCAGAGCGCCCCCGACCAGAGCCAGCTCGAGAACCCGCTCGGCGGCCTCGGCGGCACCGCGCCCCCGCCCGGCGGCTGAGCGCGCCCCGGCCCCGGCGGCACCGCCCCCCGGCCCCGGCGGCACCGCCCCCGGCCCCGGCGGCACCGCCCCTGCCGGCGGCTGAGCGCGGCTGCGCCGACCGCCGTGGGGATGCCGCACCCGGGACGACACCGGGCATGGCGCGGCCCTCGCCCGGCCGGCGTCGCTCGCTACCATCATCGCTCCGGGCGATTAGCTCAGCTGGTAGAGCAGGAGACTCTTAATCTCAAGGTCGTAGGTTCGAGCCCTACATCGCCCACTGAACCGCCCGCCCACCGAACCCGCCCCGCCCACTGAACCGCCCCGCCATCCAACCGCCTCGCGGGCGCTCCCGCCCGCCCGCGGCACCTGGGTCATCTCACCCACCCATAGCGCCGGCAGGGTCACCCACGTCGGGTGGACAGGGACCGGCCGGGGGGCGCGGATCGGTCGGGGGGCGATCGGTCGGGGGCGCGGATCGGACAGTCAGCCGGCGGTGAACCCCGCTCGCCAGGAGGGGACCTGTGGCCGCCAGCCGAGCTCGGCCCGCGCCTTCGCGTTGGTGGCGCCGCGGAGGTCGGTCATGAACGCCACCCCGTAGGCGCCGACCAGCGGCCGGACGAGCCAGGCGGGCAGGCGTCGGGGCCGGCGGCCGCCGAGCGCCGCGGCGAGCACCGGCAGCCACTCGGCGACGGTGGCGGGCTCGTCGTCGACGACGTTGAAGACGCCGCTCACGCCGCTCGCCAGGGCGGCGACGGCCGCGCTGGCGGCGTCGTCGCAGTGGATGAACGAGAACGTCGAGGTTCGCCCGCCGCGGTGGACGATCGGCATCCGCCCGCGGGCCGCCATGCGGCCGAAGCTGCCGTCGGTGGCGAACATCGTTCCGGGGCCGTAGAGCTGGCCGAAGCGGAGGACCGTGCCGCCCGCCGCGAGCGTGAGCCGCTCGAGCTCGGCGATCGGCGCCGCGGCCGCCGTCATCGGGTCGGCC
This sequence comes from Solirubrobacterales bacterium, assembly GCA_041393495.1. GTDB lineage: Bacteria > Actinomycetota > Thermoleophilia > Solirubrobacterales > 70-9 > RHKX01. The sequence continues at coordinate 17,238 of JAWKKA010000001.1, forward strand.
GGGTCGTCGCGTAGCGGCACCTCCTCGCTGGCCGGGCCCTCGCCGCGGCGGCACACGAAGGCGATGCTCTGGGAGAGAAGGCGGGCGCCGCCGGCCACCTCGGCGGCGTCGACGAGGATCCGGGTGCCCTCGGTGCGGAGGCGGTTGGTCGCCGCGAACTGCCCGCTCATGTCGCGCCGGCCGGCCTCCTTGGGGATCGCGGTCGCGAGGTGGACGATCGCCTCGGGGCGCCAGTCGGCGGCGAAGGCGAGGACCGCATCGCGGTCGAGCAGGTCGAGCGCGTCGACGGCTTCGGCGCCGGCCGCGGAGCGGGCGAACCCGCGGACCTCGTGGCCGGCGGCGCGCAGCGCCGGCATCGTCGCCCGGCCGAGGACCCCGGTGGCGCCTGCGACCGCGACCCGCACCGGGTCAGCGGGCCTCGCCGGACATCTGGTAGCTGAGGTACCAGGCGAGGTGGCGGGCCGCCGCAACGGTCGCGGCGGCCGGCATCAGGCAGTGCCCGAAGAAGCGCCTCATGGGCGAGAGCTTACCCGCATGCGCGGAGCAGGAGCGGCGGCTGGCGCCCCCGCCGCGCCTAGACTGACGACCGATGAGGATCGGAATCGTCGGGCTCGGGTACGTCGGCCTGCCGCTCGCCGCCGCGTTCGCCCGCGTCGGGCACCGGGTGGCCGGCTACGACGTCGATGCGGACCGGGTCGAGCGACTCGGACGCGGAATCAGCGACGTCGAGGACGTCCCCTCCCGCGAGCTCGCCGCCATCGGCGACCGCTTCACGGCTTCCGCCGACGCGTCCGTGCTCGGCGAGTGCGACGCGATCCTGGTCTGCGTCCCGACCCCGCTGATCGCCGAGCGCGAACCCGACCTGACCTACGTCCGCGAGTCGGCGGAGACGGTCGCCACGGTGCTGCGCGAGGGCCAGCTCGTCGTGCTCGAGTCGACCACCTACCCGGGGACGACCCGGGAGGAGCTGCTGCCGCGACTCGAAGGCAGCGGCCTCGCGGTCGGGGAGGGGTTCTTTCTCGCCTACTCGCCGGAGCGGATCGACCCCGGCCGCATCAACCACACGATCGCGACGACGCCGAAGGTGGTCGGGGGGATCACTCCCGCCTGTCTCGAGCGGGCCGAGCGCCTCTACTCGGAGGTCTGCGACGAGGTCGTGCCGGTCTCCTCGCCGGAGGCCGCCGAGCTTGCGAAGCTGCTCGAGAACATCTTCCGCTCGGTCAACATCGCCCTCGTCAACGAGCTCGCCCAGCTCAGCGACCGCCTCGGCATCGACATCTGGGAGGTCGTCGACGCCGCGGCAACCAAGCCGTTCGGGTTCATGCGGTTCGAGCCGGGCCCCGGGATGGGCGGCCACTGTCTGCCCGTCGACCCGTTCTACCTCGCCTTCAAGGCGCGCCAGCACGACTTCGCGACCGAGTTCGTCGAGCTCGCCGGCAAGATCAACCAGTCGCAACCGCTGTTCTGCGTGAGCAGGATCCAGCGTGCCCTCAACGACCACGGGAAGCCGGTCAAGGGGGCGCGGGTGTTGATCGTCGGGGTCGCCTACAAGTCCGGCGTCGCCGACCTGCGCGAGTCGCCGGCGCTGAAGATCATCGACCACCTTCGCGAGCTCGGCGCCGACGTCTCCTACCACGATCCGCACGTGCCGGAGCTGGCCGGCAAGGGTCTCGCCTCGACCGACCTCGAGGCTGCCGTCGCCGCTGCCGACGCGGTCGCGATCGTGACCGCTCACGACGGGATCGACTACGGGGGGCTCGTCGCCGGCGCCGCCCTGGTGATCGACTTCCGCGGCGTCACCAGGGCGCTCGCGGCCGACAACGTCGTCCTTCTCTGAGGTGCTCCGTCGCCGGCGCCAGCTGCGGCCGTTCGAGGACCGGCTCACCCGGGTCCTCGCCCCGATCGCTGCCGCGGCCACGGCGACGGTCCTGCTCGGTGAGGGCATCCGCCGCTACCGGGGCCGGATCGCCGCACGCCATCCGGAGGATCCGCACCGGCTACCGCGCCCGGAATCCTCCGCCGAGGCGCTCGAGGTCGCCGGGCTCGCCTCCCAGGACGCCGTCCGCGTCGCCGTCAGCGGCTACCGGTCGGCGTCGCGGGCCGAGGTCGCGCTGTTCAACATGTTCGCCGGGTTCGTCGGCGCCTCGCTGTTCATCCGCGTCTCGACCCTCGGGGTCCATGAGGGCTGGTGGCGCGGCAACGTCCGCGTCGGCGGTCGGCACATCCATCACTTCGTGCCCGGCATCCTGATCGCGTTCGGCTCCGGCGCGGGCGCGCTGATCAGCGACAACGAGAGCGTCGAGACGACGCTGGCGATCCCGTTCGGGATCGGCGTCGGGCTCACCTTCGACGAGGCGGCGCTGCTGCTCAACCTCCGTGACGTCTACTGGAGCCGCGAGGGCGTGCTCAGCGTCCAGGCTTCGCTGGCGGTCGCCTCGTTCCTCGCCGCGGTCATCCTCGGGATGCGGATGCTGCAGCGCGGCGAGACCCACGCCGCCGAGGAGGGCCGGATCCCGGGCTGATCGCACAGCCCGCCGGGGCCGATCGTCGTCGCACATGCCATCGAGCCCGTCGGTCCCGGCGCCCCATCCACGGGCCGACTCATCGGGCCGTCCGCATCGTGAAAGGCACCTAGGCATTTGCCTAGTGTCTGCTAGCTTCGCGCCATGGCGAGCACCGAGGAGGCTCACCGGACCCGGCCCGGCGCCGGGCGACAGGCGCTGATCGAAGCGGCGGTCCGGGTGGTCGGCGACGGCGGGCTGCGGCAGCTCACCTACCGGGAGGTGGCGCGCGAGGCGGGGGTCACCCAGGGCCTCGTCACCCACCATTTCGGTTCGCGGTCGGAGCTCGTCCGGGCCGCGCTCGAGCACGCCTCGCGGACATCGCTGGCGCGCTCGCCGATCAAGCCGCCGCCGGAGCGGCTCGAGGACCTCTCCGCCGGCCTCGCCCGGCGCGTCGCCGAGGCGCCCGGCGAGGAGGCGTTCCAGTTCGAGATCGCCCTCGAGGCCCGGCGGCGTGCCGACCTCGCGCCCCTGGCCATCGAGCTCTACGACGGCTATCTGGAGGCGACCGCCACCGCGCTCGCCGCCGTCGGCGTCCCGGGCGATCGCGACCTCGCCCGCCTCGTCTTCGCCGCGATCGACGGCCTCGCCTTCCAACAACTCGTCACTGGCGAGTCGGCCGGCACCACCAGCTCCCTCGCGATCCTGCACGAACTGCTCGCCATGGTCCGCGACCGTGACGGGCGAAAGGAGTTGAGATGAACGCCTCCCGCTTCGACGTCCTGCTGGAGCCGGTCGAGATCGGGCCGATCACGGCCCGCAACCGGTTCTTCCAGGTCCCGCATTGCAACGGGATGGGCTACCGGGACGTCAGCGCCCACGCCGAGATGCGCGCGGTCAAGGCCGAGGGCGGCTGGGCGGTGATCTGCACCGAGCAGGCCGAGATCCACCACAGCTCCGAGATCACGCCGTTCATCGAGCTGCGCGCCTGGGACGATCGCGACATCCCGGCGATGGCGCGGATCGCCGAGCGGATCCACGACGGCGGCTCGCTCGCGGGAATCGAGCTCTGCTACAACGGCATGAACGGGCCGAACCTCTACAGCCGGGTCGCGCCGATGGGGCCCGCGCACCTGCCCGTCGCCACCTTCACCGCCGACCCGGTCCAGGCCCGGCGCATGGACAAGGGCGATATCGCCGACCTGCGGCGCTGGCATCGCGAGGCGGTGCGGCGCTCGCTGACCGCCGGCTACGACCTCGTCTACGTCTACGCGGGCCACGCGCTCGGCGGCATCCACCATTTCCTGTCGCCGCGCTACAACGACCGCGTCGACGAGTACGGCGGCCCGATCGAGAACCGGATGCGCCTCTTGCGCGAGGTGCTCGAGGACACGATCGAGGAGGTCGACGGTCGCGCCGCGGTCGCGTGCCGGATCACGGTCGATGAGCTGCTCGGCGAGGAGGGGATAACCCGCGCCGACATCGGCGAGGTCGTCGAGGCGCTCGGCGAGCTGCCCGACCTCTGGGACTTCGTGCTCGGCAGCTGGGAGGACGACTCGGTCACCTCGCGGTTCGGCGAGGAGGGCGAGCAGGAGGCCTACGTCCGCGGCCTCAAGGAGCTGACCACCAAGCCGGTCGTCGGCGTCGGCCGCTTCACCTCCCCCGACACGATGGTGCGGATGGTCCGCTCCGGGGTGCTCGACCTGATCGGCGCCGCCCGGCCCTCGATCGCCGACCCGTTCCTGCCGAAGAAGATCGAGGAGGGCCGGCTCGAGGACATCCGCGAGTGCATCGGCTGCAACATCTGCGTATCGGGAGACTTCACGGCGACGCCGATCCGCTGCACCCAGAACCCGTCGATGGGCGAGGAGTGGCGGCGCGGCTGGCACCCCGAGCGGATGCGCCCCCGCGCCTCCGACGCCAAGGTGCTCGTGATCGGCGGCGGCCCGGCGGGCCTCGAGGCGTCCCAGGCGCTCGGCAAGCGCGGTCACGAGGTGATCCTCGTCGACGCCAACCGGGCCCTCGGGGGGCGGGTGGCGAAGGAGGCGCGGCTGCCCGGCCTCGCGGCCTGGATCCGGGTCGTCGACTACCGGGCCGGCCAGATCGAGCGGCTCCCGAACGTCGAGGAGGCGCGCGACGTCGTCACCGCCGACGAGGTCCTCGGCTACGACTTCGACCACGTCGCCGTCGCGACCGGGGCCCGCTGGCGCGGCGACGGCGTCGGCCGCCACCACACGCGGCCGATCCCGCTCGATCCGGGGACGGCGGTGCTCACCCCCGACGACCTGATGGCGGGTGAGCGTCCCGCGGGGCGGCACGTCGTCATCTACGACGACGACCACTACTACATGGGCGGCGTCCTCGCCGAGCTGCTGCGCGCCGAGGGCCACGAGGTGACGCTCGTCACCCCCGGGGTCTGCGTCTCGAGCTGGACCGCCGCGACGATGGAGCAGCACCGGATCCAGGCCCGCCTGCTCGAGCTCGAGGTCGGGATCGAAGCCTCGCGCGCGGTCACCGCGACGACGACGCGCGGCGTCATGACGAGCTGCGCGTTCACCGGCGCCGAGCGCGAGATCGCCTGCGACGCGGCGGTCTTCGTCACCGCCCGCCTTCCCGAGGAGACGCTCTACCGTGAGCTCCTCGCCCGCCGCGAGGAGTGGGCGGACGCCGGCCTGCGCACCGTCAAGGCGGTCGGCGACTGCTGGTGTCCGGGCACGATCGCCGCCGCGGTCTGGGAGGGCCACCGCTACGCCGAGGAGCTCGACGAGCCCGACGCCGCCACCGCGCTGCCGCTCCGCGAGGTCACCGAGCTGGCCACGCCGGGGTCGGCCGATCGGCTGGCGCCCGCTTGAGCCCGCCCGCCCCGACGCCGCGAGCCGACCACGGCGCGCCGACCCCGCGAGCGACGAATAGCTCACAAGTATTGGGCACTATTCGTCGGTCGGGCGGCAGGAGGCCCGGCGGCACTCGGCCCGGCGACTCGGCCCGCCGTCTCAGCCCCGCCGCAGGGCGATGCCGGTGAGGATCTCGCGGACGATCCGGTCGCCGACGAGGGCGGTCAGGTCGCGGGAGCCGACCGCGGTCGGTGCGACCTCGACGACGTCGGCGCCGATCAGCTCGAGGTCCTCGGCGCCGGTGCGGCAGGCGCGGAGCAGCTCCGCCGGGGTGAGGCCGCCGGGCTCGGGGGTGCCGGTCCCCGGTGCGAAGGCCGGGTCGAGGGCGTCGACGTCGACGGTCATGTAGGCGGGGCCGGCGCCGATGACCGCGACGGCGCGTCGGATGACCTCGTCGATGCCGAGCTCGCGGACGTCATGGATGAAGAAGGAGGTGACGCCGCGCTCGCGCTGCCAGCCGAGCTCGGGCTCCCCGGGCCAGTAGCCGCGCAGGCCGATCTGCACGTAGCGGCCGGGATCGACGGAGCCCTCCTCGACAAGCCGCCGCATCGGCGTCCCGTGGGTGACCCGCACGCCGAGCTCGTCATCGCCGGTGTCGGTGTGGGTGTCGAAATGGATCAGGCCGAGCGGGCCGAACGCCGCGGCGCAGGCGCGAATCGCGGGCAGCGAGATCGAGTGGTCGCCGCCGAGGGTCAGCGGCAGTGTGTCGCTCGCGACCACCTCGGCGATCGTCGACTCGATCGCCCGGTGGGAGGCGGCAGCGTCGAACGGGATCACCGGCGCGTCCCCGAAATCGACGACGCGGAGCTGCTCGAAGGCGTCGACCCCGGCCTCGAGGTGCGGCCCGTGCTCGATGCCGGCGGCCCGGATCGCGCGTGGGCCCCAACGGGCGCCGGCGTCGAGGCCGGCGAGCCCGTCGAACGGCGCGCCGACGATCGCGACGTCGAAGTCGGCCAGCTCGGCCGCCTCCTCGGTGAGCGGCAGCCCGCCGTAGGTGAGGATCCCGGCGAAGTCGGGCTTGTAGCCGTGCTCGCGCCAACGCTTGCCGGGGTCGAAGATCATCCGTCCCCCCGGCCGCCGTCGAAGGATCCGGCGACAAGCGCTCCGCCGGCCAGGGTCGCCGCGACGAGCGGCACGCCGGGGCGGTAGACGAAGTCGGCGTAGCTCGCGGCGTCGAGCAGGCAGGCGTCGGCGCGGGCGCCGGGGGAGAGGCGGCCGACGTCGTCGCGTCGCAGCGCCCGGGCGCCGCCGAGCGTCGCCGCCTGCAGCGCCTCCTCCGCGCTCATCCGCAGGTCGCGGACGGCGAGCGCGATGCAGAACGGCATCGAGGTCGTGTTGCTGGAGCCCGGGTTGGTGTTGGTGGCGATCGCGACGCTGACGCCGGCGTCGATCGCGCGCCGGGCGTCCGGGTAGGGCTGGCGGGTCGAGAAGTCGGTCGCCGGCAGGTAGGTGGCGACGGTGTCGCTCGCGGCGAGGGCCTCGATGTCGGCGTCGTCGAGGTAGGTGCAGTGGTCGACCGAGGCGGCGTCGAGCTCGACCGCGAGGCGGGCGCCGGGCCCGGGCCCGAGCTGGTTGCCGTGGACGCGGAGGCCGAGGCCGGCGGCACGCCCGGCCTCGAGCACCGCCCGCGACTGCTCGGCGTCGAAGGCGCCGCGCTCGCAGAAGACGTCGATCCAGCGGCAGAGCGGAGCACAGGCGGCGAGCATCTCGCCGCAGACCAGCTCGACGTAGTCGTCGGCCCGGCCCTCGTACTCGGCGGGGACGACGTGGGCGCCGAGGAAGGTCGCGTCGTCGGTCAGCTCGGCGGCGAGCGCGCACGAGCGCCGCTCGGTCGCGACGTCGAGGCCGTAGCCGGACTTGACCTCGACGTGGGTGATCCCGCCCCGCAGCCCCTCCGCCCGCCGCGCCGCCGCCAGCGCCCGCAGGACGTCGTCGGGGGCGGACCGGGTCGCCGCGGTCGTGATCCTGATCCCGCCCGCCTCGTAGTCGCGGCCGGCCATCCGCGCCGCGAACTCCTCGGCCCGGTCGCCGGCGAAGATCAGATGGGTGTGGCTGTCGACGAAGCCGGGGATCAGGCAGCGACCGCCGGCGTCGAGGCGCCCGTCGGCGGCGGCGCCGGCCGGCTCGACGGCGATGACGCGGCCGTCGGCGACGACGAGGGCGGCGTCGCGGACGATCCCCAGCGGGCCCTCTCCCAGCCCGCGGTCATTGGTGACGAGCATGCCGATGTCGTCGATCGCGAGGGTGCCCACCTCAGCCCCCCTCCAGCGCCGCGATCGCGGCCTCGAGCTCGGCGCCGACGTCGATCGCGGCGTGGACGCCGCCGGAGACGATCTCACGGCCGCCGCTGATCACCGCCCGGACGTCGGCCGGGGCGGCGGCATAGACGAGCGACTCGAGCGCGTTCGCGGCGGCGGTCCCGGCCAGCCGCGGGCCGTCGAGCGCGACGTTGACGAGGTCGGCGCGCATCCCCGCCGCGATCGAGCCGGCGTCGTCGCGGCCGATGCTCGCCTGTCCGCCCGCCGTCGCGGCGGCGAGCAGCTCGGCGGCGGAGTGGACGCCGCGACGCCCGCTCGCGAGGCGCTGGTCGAGCTCGAGCGCCCGCGCCTCCTCGAACGGGTCGATCAGCGCCTGCGAGTCGCTGCCCAGCGCCAGCGAGCAGCCCGCGTCGGCGAGCCGCCGGCCGTCACCGATCCCGTCGCCGAGGTCGCGCTCGGTCGTCGGGCAGATACAGCAGCAGGCGCGCGAGCCGCCGAGGAGCGCCACGTCGCCGTCGGTCAGATGGGTGGTGTGGACGGCGGTGAAGCGGGCTTCGAGGGCGCCGGCGTCGGCGAGGATCGCCGTCGGGGTGCGGCCGTGGGCGGCCAGCGCCGCCTCGTTCTCGGCCGGCTGCTCGGAGACGTGGGCGTGCAGCGGCCGGTCCCGTGCGCCCGCCCAGGCGGCGACCGTCGCCGCCGCGGCGGGATCGACGGCGCGGACGCTGTGGATCGCGGCCCCGACGAGGGCGTCGCCAGGCGCGGTGAGATCGTCGACGCGCTCGGCCCAGACGGTGGCATCGCGGTCGCCGAACCGGCGCTGTCGGGGCCCGAGCGGCTCGCCGATGCCGCCGGCGAGATAGCAGACGTCGAGCAGCGTCATCCGGATACCCGCCTGCGCGGCCGCCTCGATCACGGCCAGCCCGAGCGCGTTCGGGTCCTCGTAGGGCTCGCCGCCGGGCCGGTGGTGGAGGTAGTGGAACTCGCCGACGGCGGTGATCCCGGCCAGCGCCATCTCGCCGTAGCAGGCGCGGGCAAGCGCCCGGTAGCCATCGGGATCGATGCGCCCCGCGAGCGCGTACATGCGCTCGCGCCAGTCCCAGAACGAGCCGCCGCCGCGCTCCTGCGCGCGGCCGCGGAGCGCCCGCTGGAAGGCGTGCGAGTGGGCGTTGGCGAGTCCCGGGATCGTCAGCCCGTCGAGCCGCTCAGCCCCGGCCGGCGCGGCCGCCACGTCGGGTCGGACCGACGCGATCCGTTCGCCCTCGACCTCGACGAGGACCCCGGCCTCGGCCCGATCGCCGCCGAGCCAGGCGAGCTCGCACCAGAACGTTCGCCCGCTCACGGGCCGTCCTCGCGCGCGAGCCGCTCGGTCAGCGCCTCCATCCGGCGCACGAACCCCTCGCGGTGGTGGCGGTCGAACTGCTCCCAGGTGCTGAAGCTGCGCGGGTCGGCGCGGTCGCAGAACAGGATCCCGTCGAGGTGGTCGACCTCGTGCTGGAAGGTGCCGGCCGTCATCCCGCTCGCCACCAGCTCGCGCTCGGCGCCGTCGCGGTCGCGGTAGCGGACCCGGACGCGGAGGTGGCGGGGGACCTCGCCGCGCAGGCCCGGGACCGAGAGGCAGCCCTCGTTGATCATGACGAGCTCCTCGCCGATCGGCTCGAGGACCGGGTTGACGATCACCGTCAGGGGAATCGGCGGCTTGTAGGGGTAGCGCCGGTTGGTGGGATCGACCTCGGCGAGCGCGATCCGCAGCGGCTCGCCGACCTGCGGCGCGGCGATGCCGGCGCCGTCGGCGGCACGCTTGGTCGCGATCATCGCGTCGATCAGCTCCTGGACGGGGGCGGATGCGAGCTCGTCGGCGCCGACCTCGCGGGCCGGCTCGCGCAGCCGCGGATCGCCGATCGTGACGATCTCGCGGACGCTCATCCCGCCGCTCCGCCGGCTTCCTCCATCGGGACGCGGACGCCGCGCTCGCGGGCGACCTCGCGGGCGCGCTCGTAGCCGGCGTCGGCGTGGCGGATCACGCCCATCCCGGGATCGGCGGTCAGCACCCGGTCGAGCCGCTCGGCGGCGAGGTCGGTGCCGTCGGCTACGCAGACCATCCCGGCGTGCAGCGAGCGCCCGATCCCGACGCCGCCGCCGTTGTGGACGCTGACCCAGGAGGCGCCGGCGGCGGTGTTGACGAGCGCGTTGAGAAGCGGCCAGTCGGCGATCGCGTCGGAGCCGTCCGCCATCGACTCGGTCTCGCGGAACGGCGAGGCGACCGAGCCGGAGTCGAGGTGATCGCGGCCGATCACGATCGGGGCGCCGAGCTCGCCGTCGGCGACCATCCGGTTGAAGCGGAGCCCGAGCCGGCGGCGCTCGCCGTAGCCGAGCCAGCAGATCCGTGCCGGCAGCCCCTGGAAGGCGATCCGCTCGCCGGCGAGCCGGATCCAGCGCGCCAGCGCTTCGTCGTCGCCGAACTCGTCGAGGACGGCGCGATCGGTGGCGGCGAGGTCGGCCGGATCCCCGGACAGCGCCACCCAGCGGAACGGGCCGCGGCCCTCGCAGAACTGCGGCCGGATGTAGGCGGGGACGAAGCCGGGGTAGTCGAAGGCGCGCTCGAAGCCGCCGAGCTGGGCCTCGCGGCGGAGGCTGTTGCCGTAGTCGAAGACCTCGGCGCCGTCGTCCTTGTAGGCGACCATCGCGAAGCAGTGGGCGGCGCAGGCGGCGCGGGCGCGGCGGACGTACCCGGCCGGATCCCCGGCGCGCAGCTCGGCCGCCTCGCCGAGGCTGAGCCCGTTCGGCACGTAGCCGTTGAGCGGGTCGTGGGCGCTCGTCTGGTCGGTGACGATGTCGGCCCGAAAGCCGCGCTCGCGGAGTGCCGGCAGGGCGTCGGCGGCGTTCGCGCAGAGGCCGACGCTGAGCGGCCGACGCTCGGCCCGGGCCCGCTCGCAGCGGGCGATCGCATCGTCGAGGTCGTCGGCGCGCTCGTCGAGGTAGCGGGTCTCGAGCCGGCGCTCGATCCGCTGCGGGTCGACCTCGACGCAGAGCGCCACGCCCTCGTTCATCGTCACCGCGAGCGGCTGCGCGCCGCCCATGCCGCCGAGCCCGGCGGTGACGGTGACGGTCCCGGCCAGCGAGCCGGAGAAGCGGCGGCGGGCGATCTCGGCGAAGCACTCGTAGGTGCCCTGGACGATCCCCTGGCTGCCGATGTAGATCCACGAACCGGCGGTCATCTGCCCGTACATCGTCAGCCCGAGCTCCTCGAGGCGCCGGAACTCGTCCCAGGTGGACCACTCGCCGACGAGGTTCGAGTTCGCGATCAGGACCCGCGGCGAGGACTCGCCGGTCCGGAAGACGCCGACCGGCTTGCCGGACTGGACGAGCAGCGTCTCGTCGTCGCCGAGCTCGCGCAGGGTCGCGACGATCGCGTCGAAGGCCTCCCAGGAGCGGGCCGCGCGCCCGGTGCCGCCGTAGACGACGAGTCGGTCGGGGTCCTCGGCGACCGCGGGGTCGAGGTTGTTCATCAGCATCCGCAGCGCCGCCTCCTGCTGCCAGCCGCGGCAGGAGAGCGCGCTGCCGCGCGGGGCCCGGACGGGGCGCGGCCCGCTCGCGGCGCTCACTCGAGCGCTCCGATCGCGGCCTCGACGGCGGCGAGCACGGCGCCGCCCGCGGCCAGCCGCTCGACGGCGGCGAGCTCGGGGGCGAGGAAGCGGTCGGCGCCGGGACCGGGCACGGCCTCGCGCAGCGCCGCCAGCGCCGCGCCGGTGCCGGCGGCCGGTCGCAGCGGCGCCCGCAGCTCGAGCGCCCGCGCCGCGGCGGCGAGCTCGACGGCGATGATCCGGGTCAGGTTGGCGAGCGAGCATCGCAGCTTGCGGGCGGCGCCCCAGCCCATCGAGACGTGGTCCTCCTGCATCGCGCTGGTCGGGATCGAATCGACGCCGGCGGGCGCCGCGAGCCGGCGGTTCTCGGCGACCAGCGCCGCCTGCGTGTACTGGGCGATCATCAGCCCGGAGTCGACGCCGGGGTCGGCGGCGAGAAACGGCGACAGCCCGTGCGAGCGGCTCGCGTCGAGGAGCCGATCGGTGCGCCGCTCGGCGATCGCGCCGGCCTCGGCGGCGGCGATCGCGAGCAGGTCGCAGGCGATCGCGACCGGCGCCCCGTGGAAGTTCCCGCACGACTCGACGCGGCCGTCGGGGAGGACCATCGGGTTGTCGATCGCCGAGCGCAGCTCGGCGTCGGCGGTGGCCTCGGCGCTCGCGAGCGCGTCGCGGGCGGCGCCGAGCACCTGCGGCGCGCAGCGCAGCGAGTAGGCGTCCTGGACGCGCGGGTCGTCGGTGCGGTGGCTGGCGACGATCTCCGAGCCGTCCAGCAGGCGCCGCAGGTTCGCGGCCGAGCGCTGCTGGCCGGGCTGGGGCCGGAGGGCGACGAGGTCGGCGGCGAAGGCGCGGTCGGTGCCGAGCAGGGCCTCGACCGACATTGCCGCGGCGACGTCGGCGAGCCGCAGCAGCGCCGCGAGGTCGGCGCAGGCGAGGACCAGCATCCCGAGGATCCCGTCGGTGCCGTTGATCAGCGCCAGGCCTTCCTTGGCGCTGAGCGCAAGCGGCTCGAGGCCAGCCGCGGCGAGCGCCTCGCCGCCGCCGATCCGACGGCCGTCCGGAGCCTCGGCCTCGCCCTCGCCGACGAGGACGAGCGCGCAGTGGGCCAGCGGGGCGAGATCGCCGCTGGCTCCGAGCGAGCCGTGCTCGGGGACGACCGGCGTGATCTGTGCGTTGAGCAGGGCGACGATCTGCTCGGCGACCGCGGGCCGGGTGCCCGAATAACCCATCGCGAGGGAACGCGCCCGCAAGAGCATCATCGCCCTGACGACCTCGCGCTCGACCGCCGGGCCCATCCCGGCAGCGTGCGAGCGCAGCAGCGAGAGCTGCAGCTGCTCTCGCGCGGCGGCCGGGATCGCCGTCGTTGCCAGCGACCCGAACCCGGTCGAGATGCCGTAGGCGGGCTCGCCGCCCGCCGCGAGCCCGGCGACCGCCGCCGCCGAGCGCTCCATCGCCTCCATCGCCTCCGGCCCGATCGCGACGGCGGCATCCGTCCGGGCGACGGCGACGACCTCGTCGGGCCGCAGCCCGTCGGCGCGGAGCGTCAGCCCGGCCGCAGCGATCTCAGCTCCTTCCGCGGCGCCCATCCGCCTGAGCATAGGCCGAAACCGCCCCGGCGCGGGAATCGCGCGACCGTCTCCGGCAGGGCGGGCACTGCCGGCGCGGGACGGGCGGAGGCGGGCACTGCCGGCGCGGGACGGGCGGAGTCGGCCCCGACCACGGCGACCGTCAGGCGCCGAGCTGCGCCTCGCCGTCCCGTGCCGCCGAGAGGACGAGGCGAGCGAGGTCGCGGACCGCGGACTTCGAGTAGCGGGCGGTCGGCGCCGCCAGCCCGATCGAGGCGAGCGGCTGGCCGTTGACGACGATCGGCGCCGCCAGGCCCCAGGCGCCGGCGTTGTTCTCCTCGTAGCTGGAGGCCCAGCCCCGGCGCCTGATCCTGGCGAGGTCCTCGCGCAGCACGTCGGCGTCGGTGATCGTGCCGGGCGCGAGCTTCTCGAGCGGATGTGCGAGCGCTTCGGCGATCAGCGGCTCGCCGAGGAACGCGAGGATCGCCTTGGCGGAGGCGCCGGCGTGGATCGGGGTGACGCGACCGATCTGGATCGTCAGGCGAAGGTCGTGGGTCGCCTCGATCCGGTCGATGCAGAGCGAGCCGTGATGGGCCTCGTCGTAGATGTTGAGGAGCACCGTCTCGCCGGTGGCGCGGCCGAGGTCGCGGAGCACCGGCGCCATGCGGGAGCGGAGGTCGACCGACGCCATCGCCCGGCGGCCGAGGTCGACGGCGGCGAAGCCGAGCCGGTAGCGGGAGTCGATCCGGGCCAGGTAGGAGCGGCTCTCGAGCGCGCGGATGATCCGGTGCGCCGTCGCGGTCGGCATCCCGAGCTCGCGTGAGATCTCGCTCACCGACCAGGACGGGTGCTCGACCGTGAACAGATCGAGGACCCGGAGCGTCTTCTCGAGGACCTTCGGGCCGGTGGCGGCGTTGCCGCGTGCTGCTGTCTTCCTGCTGGTCGTTGTCGGCTCCATCTTCGGCGGCTCACGGTATCCGGGGTTGCGGATTCCGGCGGACATGTTATCGTCACGCTCAGAACGTGAGAACCTCTCTCACATCGTGAGAGGGGTTGGAGAGGAGACGGAGATGGCTGACGGCGCGACCAGCGGGACCGAGGCGGTGCCGACCCGGGAGCGACCCCTCGACCTCTACGGCAAGGTCGCGGTCGTCACCGGGGCCGCCAAGGGAATGGGCGGTCCGATCTGCAGGGCCCTGGCGGAGGAGGGGGCCGACCTCGTCCTCGCCGGCCGCGACATGGATGCGATCGAGGCCCACGCCGCCGAGCTCGCCGCCGAGTTCCCCGACAGCGAGCGGATCACCGTCCGCTGCGACGTCACCAACGAGGCAGAGACCGTGGCGCTGGCGGCGGCGGCAACCGACCGGTTCGGGAAGATCGACATCCTCGTCAACACCGCCGGGGTGATCGGCCCGATCGAGACGCCGGCCCAGGAGTACCCGGTCGACGAGTTCCGGTTCGTCCTCGACGTCAACGTCGTCGGCACCTTCCTGCCCAGCCGGGCCGTGATCCCGGCCCTGATCGCGGGCGGCGGCGGCCGGATCATCAACATCGCCGGCACCTCCGGCCTGCGCGGCTACCGCAACCGGGCCGGCTACTCCTCGTCGAAGTGGGCGGTGCGTGGGCTGACGCGAACGCTCGCGCTCGAGCTCGGCCCGCATGACATCACCGTCAACGCGATCTGCCCGAACGTCACCAACGGCGAGCGGATGGACAAGATCGTCAGCGGGAAGGCGGAGCGGCTCGGCAAGACCTTCGACGAGGTCTATGCCGACTTCGCCTCGCAGACGGCGCTCGGCCGGTTCATCGACGAGGTCGATATCGCCGAGGCCGTGCGCTTCTTGGCCTCCGACCGGGCCCGCAACATCACCGGGCACGACATCGTCGTCGACGCGGGCTGGGACGTCTGAGGTGTTCCCGCGGCCGTTCGACTACGTGTGCCCCGAGAGCGTCCCTGACGCCCTCGGGGCGCTCGCCTCCGACGGCGGCGAGGCGCGGGCGCTCGCCGGCGGGCAGAGCCTCGTGCCGATGATGAGCCTCGGCCTCGCGGCGCCGGAGCGGCTCGTCGACATCGGCCGGCTGCCGCTGGCCGGCGCCGAGCGGAGCGGAGCCACGGTCCGGCTCGGTGCCCTGACCCGCCACCGCGAGCTCGAGCGCAGCGCCGAGCTGGCCGGGATGGCGCCGCTCGCCGCCGAGGCCGCCCGCTTCATCGGCAATCCGCGGGTCCGCAACCGGGGGACGCTCGGAGGCAGCCTCAGCCACGCCGATCCGGCCTCCGAGCTCGGCACGGTCGTGCTCGCCTACGGCGGCCGGGCGATCGTGACCGGGACGGGCGGCGAGCGCGCGGTCGCGTTCGATGACTTCTTCCACGGCTTCTTCGCGACGGCGGTCGGCGAGGGCGAGCTGCTCACCGCCGTCGAGCTCGACGTCCCCGGCGACGGCAGCGGCCACGGCTTCCATGAGGTCGCCGGCCGTGCCGACGACTTCGCGATCGCCGCCGCCTCCGCGGTCGTCACGCTGGACGCGAGCGGCGCGAGTTGCGCCGAGGCCCGGCTCGCGCTCGCCGGCGTCGACGATCGGCCGCGCCGGATCGCCGCGGGCGAGGAGCTCTGCCGCGGCGCCGTCCTCGACGGGCCGCTGCTCGAGCGGGTGGCCGCCGCGGTCGCCGATGCGGTCAGCCCCGAGACCGACGCTTTCATCTCCGCGAGCTACCGGAAGCGGGTGGCCGGCGCCTGCGCGGCGCGAGCGCTCGGGGCGGCATGGGAGCGAGCGGGAGGAGGTGCCCGATGAAGGTCGAGTTCACCCTCAACGGGGCGGCGCAGCGCGTCGAGGTCCCCCCGCACTGGACCCTCCTGCGAATGCTCCGCGACGCCGCCGGCCGCACCGACGCCAAGCACGGCTGCGGCGAGGGGGTCTGCGGCGCCTGCGCCGTCCTCGTCGACGGCGTCGCGGTGAACTCCTGCTCGGTGCTGGCGCCACAGGTCGCGGGCGCGAGCGTCGAGACGGTCGGCGGCCTGACCGAGGGCGACAAGCTGCATCCGCTCCAGGCCGCGATGGTCTCCCGCGGAGCCGTGCAGTGCGGCTTCTGCACGCCGGGGATGGTGCTGAGCGCGCTCGAGGCGGTCCGGATCGGCGCCGCCGGCGACGACGCGGAGATCCGCCACAACCTCGCCGGCAACCTCTGCCGGTGCACGGGCTACGGCAAGATCGTCGCTGCCGTCGCCGAGTACCGCGACGGCAGGGCGCCGGAGGACTTCCCGGCTGAGGCCGGCGAGCACGAGCACCGGCCCGAGGGCGGCGGCAGCGCCGCCTCGCCGGGTGTGGGGGTCGGACATTGAGCGGGGTCGAGGTCAAGGCCGGCGGGCGCGTCATCGGCGCGGGGATCGCCCGCCACGACGCGATCGAGAAGGTCCAGGGCCGCACCTCCTACGCGGCCGATCACGCATTGCCGCGGATGCTGCACGCGATGCTGAAGCGCTCCGACTACGCGCACGCGCGCCTGGTCAGCGTCGACACCTCCGCCGCCGAGGCGATCGAAGGCGTCGTCGCCGTCTACACCGCCGCCGACGTTCCCCAGAACACGGTCTGGGTCGACGTCCCCGGGCAGACGCTCGAGGTCGGCGCCCTGAAGGCGCGCTCGAACGTCCTCGCCGACGAGGTCGTCCGCTACCACGGCGAGCCCGTGGCGCTCGTCGCCGCCGAGACCGAGGACGCGGCGCTGGCGGCCCGCGACGCGATCGTCATCGACTACGAGCCGCTGCCGGTCGTCGACGATCCCGAGCACGCGCTCGACGCCGACGCTCCCCAGGTGCACGAGAGCGGCAACCTGCTCGCCGAGTGGGAGCTCGAGGAGGGTGACGTCGAGGCCGGCTTCGCGTCGGCGTCGGCGATCGTCGCCGAGGAGTACCGGACCCAGTTCATCGACCACGCCTACCTCGAGCCGGAGGCCGGCGTCGCCTGGCGCGACACCGACGGCGTGATAACGATCCGCGCCGCGACCCAGGTCGTCGAGCACTTCCGCGACGTCGCCCGCATCCTCGAGCTCCCCGACAACAAGGTGCGGCTGATCACGCCCTACGTCGGCGGCGGGTTCGGCGGCAAGGAGGACATGACGGTCGAGCCCTACCTCGGGATCGTCGCCGCGCTGACCGGGCGACCGGTGCGGATGGTCTGGAGCCGCCAGGAGTCGCTGACCGCGCGGCAGAACCGCCACGCGGTCCGGATGCGGTACCGGACCGGGGCCGACGCCGAGGGCCGGCTCGTCGCGATGGACATCGACATCCTCTCCGACGGCGGCGCCTACGCGCTGTTGAGCGCGCTCGTCCTCCTCTACTCGACGACCTGCGCCGCCGGGCCCTACCGCTGCCCGAACGTGAAGATCAGGGCCCGGACCGTGTACACGAACCACACCCCGTGCAGCGCGATGCGCGGCTTCGGCGGGATGCAGGTGGTGCTCGGCTACGAGGGCCAGATGGATCGCCTCGCCCGCGAGCTCGGGATCGACGCGCTCGAGATCCGCCGCCGCAACTTCGTCGAGCGCGGCGACACGCTGCCGATCGGCCAGGAGCTGGAGACGGTCGTCGAGCTGCCGGCGCTGATCGACGCGGTCAGCGAGCGGGCCGGCGAGCCGCCGCAGCCGGACGGGCCGCGTCGCGCGGTCGGCCGCGGCTACGCCTGCAACCTGCAGTCCTACGGCCGCTGCATCTGGCTCAACGACTGGTCGAGCGCCTGGGTCGGCTTCGAGCTCGACGGAACGCTGGTGATCAGGATCGCCGTCCCCGACATCGGTGGCGGCCAGGCCTCCTCGCTGATCCAGATCGCCTCCGAGGTGCTCGGCGTGCCGCCGCAGCGGATCACGATCCACATCGGCGACTCGGCCCTGAACCCGCTCACCGGCACGACCACGGCGACCCGCCAGCTCTACATGTCCGGCAACGCGGTCCTGAAGGCGGCGCGCGAGCTGCGCGCGGCCCTCGCCGGGGTCGCTGCCGGGCTGCTCGAGGTCGACGCCGAGCGGGTCGAGTTCGGCCCCGGCGGCGTCGGCGAGGGTGGCGGCCGGACGCTGCCGTTCGAGGAGCTGCTCGCCGCCGCCGCCTCGGTCGACGTGCCCTGGCACGTCCTCGCCACCCACCACGCTCCGAAGGGGGTCCCGTGGCAGGCCGACGAGAGCTGGCGGGGGCGGGTCTTCCCCGATTTCACCTATGGCTGTCACGCCGTCGACGTCGAGGTCGACCTCGACACCGGTCAGGTCCGGCTGCTGCGCTACATCGCCGGCCACGACGTCGGCCAGGCGATCAACCCGACCTCGGTGGAGGGCCAGATCGAGGGCGCCGTGGCGATGGGGCTCGGCTACGCGCTCTCCGAGCGGGTCGTCTTCGAGGAGGGGCAGAACCTGACCGCGACCTTCGCCCAGTATCTGATCCCGACCGCCGTCGAGATGCCCGCGATCGAGTCGGTCGTGCTCGAGAGCGGCGAGGGAATGGGCCCGTTCAACGCCCGCGGGATCGGCGAGCCGCCGATCGGGCCGCCGGCTCCGGCCGTGGCCGCGGCAATCCACGACGCCTGTGGCATCGAGCTGACCGAGCTGCCCTTCACCCCCGAGCGGGTTGTCGGCGCGCTGCGGGGCGGGGAGGCCGGCGATGGCCCGGGTTGACGGCAGCGAGACCCTGGCCCTGGCCCGCGAGCGCGTCTGGGAGCTGCTCAACGACCCGGAGATGCTCGGCGCCGCGATCCCCGGCTGCCGCGGCCTCGAGCGCGACGAGGAGGAGGAGCATCGCTACCGGACCTCGATCGCGGTCGCGATCGGGGCAGTCAAGGGCGTCTACGACGGGACCGTCGTCTATGCGGACATCGCCGAGCCGGAGCGCTGCACGATCAAGGTGTCCGGGCGCGGCGAGAAAGGGACGATCGACGGGCAGGGCGAGATCGAGCTGCGCGCCGCCGAGGCCGGCACCGAGGTCGCCTACAGGGGCGAGTTCAAGCTGACCGGCCCGGTCGCGGGGATCGGCCAGCGGCTCGCCCCGGGGGTCAGCCGGAAGATGATCATCGAGACGTTGCGGCAACCTCGAGGCGAGCGGCGCTCCGGGCGCCGGCGCCGGGGGCGACGAGCGGCACGCCGTGCCGGGAGCGAGCCTGCGGCCCTGCGGAGCCCGGCCGGCGGCCCCCCGACTGCGGCTCGCGCGAGCGAAGGCGCCGCGGCTCCGGCCGGCGGGGGCGGCGTGCGGGGGCGACCGGCCGGCCCCGGCCCGTGAGGTCGAGCCGTTCAACCCGCTGCCGGCGTGGGTGCAGCCGGTCGGGCTGCTGCTGATCGGGCTGGTGATCGGGTTCGTGATCGGAAGGGTCGTCTGGATCGTGTCTCACGATGTGAGAGTCCTTTACTGCGAAGTGAGAAGCACGCTAGTGTTACAGTGGCCATGGTCAAGCGACCGAGGAGAGGCTTGGTGACGTGATCGGGCGGCCTCGACAGCGACGGTCGGTTGCCGTCGCGGGGTTGAACGGGGCGAGGCGATGGCGACGAGCACGCACACCCGGGAGGAATGGGCGTCCTTCGCCGACGGGCTCGAGCCGAGCGCCGGCGCGGTGATCGATGGCGAGCTCGCCGACGCCGCCTCGGGTGCGACCTTCGCCTCGATCAACCCGGCGACCGAGACCCTGGCCACGTCGCCGCCGGCGACGCCGAGGATGTCGATCGCGCCGTCCGTCGGGGCGCGAGGCGTTCGAGTCCGGCGTCTGGTCGAGGCCGCGCCGGCCGATCGCAAGGCCGCGCTGCTGCGGCTGGCGGAGCTGATCGACGGCGACCGCGACGAGCTCGCGCTGCTCGATTCGCTCGACATGGGCAAGCCGGTCGAGGACGCGGCCACCGTCGACGTCCCCGGCGCCGCCGGGCTGTTTCAGTGGTACGGGGAGGCGATCGACAGCTCTACGACGATCGCGCCGACCGGGGCGGGCGATCTCGCCCTCGTCACCCGCGAGCCGCTCGGGGTCGTCGGCGCCGTCGTTCCCTGGAACTTCCCGCTCGACCTGGCCGCCTGGAAGGTCGCGCCGGCGTCGCCGCCGCAACAGCGTCGTCCGAAGCCGGCCGAGCAGTCGCCGCTCTCGGCGATCCGCTCGCCGTGACGCGCTCGGCGCATCCCGCCCGGCGTCCTCAACGTCGTGCCCGGCTATGGCGAGACCGCGGGGCGGGCGCTCGGCCTCCACCCCGATGTCGACTGCATCGCCTTCACCGGCTCGACCGAGGTCGGCAGGCTGTTCCTCTCCTACTCGGCGGAGTCGAACGCGAAGCCGGTCTGGCTCGAGTGCGGCGGCAAGAGCCCGAACCTCGTCCGCCGACGTCGCCGACCTCGACGCGGCGGCTGAGATGGCGGCGTTCGGGATCTTCTCCAACCAGGGCGAGGTCTGCTCGGCGAACTCGCGGCTGCTCGTCGAGCGCCCGATCCACGAGGAGCTGGTCGCGAAGCTGGTCGAGCGCGCCGAGGCAACCGTCGTCGGCGATCCGCTCGACCTCGCCACCTGGATGGGACCGCTGGTCGACGAGGGCCACGCCGAGCGGGTGATGGGCTTCACTGCTGGCGGGTGCGCCGACGCCGAGCTCGGACCGGCGGCGAGCGGTTCGCCAAGTAACGGCTCCGGCGCGACCTTCGTCGCGCCGACGATCTTCGACCGGGTCCCGAGCGATGCCCGGCTCGCCCGCGAGGAGGTCTTCGGGCCGGTGCTGTCGGTCCTCGACTTCGAGGGCGAGGACGACGGCGTTGCGGATCGCGAACGAGAGCCGCTTCGGCCTCGCGGCATCGGTCTGGACCTCGAGCCTCGATCGCGCCCACCGCCTCGCCCGCCGGCTCCGGGTCGGCACCGTCTCCGTCAACACCGTCGATGCCCTCAGCCCGCAGACCCGTTCGGCGGCTTCAAGGGCTCCGGCTTCGGGCGCGACCTGTCGCTGCACGCGCTCGACAAGTACACCGGCTTGAAGACGACCTGGATCAAGCACCGTCCATGACAATCAGGTAAGGAGAGAGGGAGCCCGATGGGGAACAAGGCGAAAGGGATCAAGGCGATCGGCGCCGGCCTCGTGGCGATGCTCGCCGCCGGCCTGCTCGGCCTGCTGCGGCAGCGACGACTCGACCGAGGCGACTTCGGGCGGCAGCCTGAAGCCCCGACCGAGGTCGCGATCGGAACGCAGCCGTGGATCGGCTACGGGCCGCTCTGGATCGCCGACGAGAAGGGCTTCGACCTCGATCACGGGGTCGACATCAAGATGGTCAACTTCGACCGACCAGGACCCGAGTCCGGGTTCGCGAGCGGCAAGTTCCAGGGCGCCAGCAACGCCAACAACACCTACATCCGCCTCGCCGACCTCGGGATCGACTTCCAGGTGACGCTGATGGAGGACTTCTCGTTGACGGCGGACGCGATCGTCTCCTGCAACCCGCAGATCAAGTCGATCGACGACCTCGCCGGCGCCAAGGTGGCGTTCGAGGAGTTCTCGGTCTCCGACGTGCTGTTCCGCTACGCCCTCGAGCAGGCCGGGATCAGCTTCGACGACATCGAGTACGTGCCGATCCCGGCGGCCGACGCCGGCACCGCCGCGGTCGCCGGTCGCGTCGACGTCGCCGTCACCTACGAGCCCTACCTGCAGGCGGCGCTCGAGGAGGGCGACAACTGCAAGATCATCTACACGGCCAAGGAGCGCCCGGGGCTGATCTCCGACGCGCTCGGCTTCAGCACCGAGTTCACCGAGTCCAACCCGGACGCGGTGATCGGCGTGATGCAGGCCTGGGACGATGCGGTCGACTTCTACAACACCGACACCGAGGAGGCGCAGGCGATCATCGCCAAGGCGGTCGGCGAGAAGCCCGATGCGCTGGAGCCGAGCTTCAAGGGCATCAAGCTCTTCGACCTCGAGGAGTCGCAGGACTTCCTCGAGAACGACTACGCGACGCTCTGGGACGACATCGGCCAGATCATGGTCGATCAGGCCAGATCAAGGAGGTACCGACGTCGACGACCACCTCAACACCGACCGGCCAGCAGGCCTTCGAGGAGAGCGGGTAGGCCCCGATCCCCGGCGCGAGGACGACCTCGATCAAGCAACGACCATGACCAGCCAAGCAAGGAGAAAGGGAACCCCATGGAGGTCAAAGTGAAAGCGGCGAGGGCGATCGGCGCGGGCGTGCTGAGCCTGTTCGCGGCCGGCCTGCTCGCGGCCTGCGGCAGCGACGACTCGACCGAGGCGACGTCGGGCGGCGAATCGGGCGAGGTGACCGAGGTCGCGATCGAACGCAGCCGTGGATCGGCTACGGGCCGCTCTGGGTCGCCGACGAGAAGGGCTTCGACCTCGATCACGGGGTCGACATCAAGATGGTCAACTTCTCGACCGACCAGGACCTCGAGTCCGGGTTCGCGAGGGCAGTTCCAGGGCGCCAGCAACGCCAACAACACCTACATCCGCCTCGCCGACCCGGATCGACTTCCAGGTGACGCTGATGGAGGACTTCTCGCTGACGGCGGACGCGATCGTCTCCTGCAACCCGCAGATCAAGTCGATCGACGACCTCGCCGGCGCCAAGGTGGCGTTCGAGGAGTTCTCGGTCTCCGACGTGCTGTTCCGCTACGCCCTCGAGCAGGCCGGGATCAGCTTCGACGACATCGAGTACGTGCCGATCCCGGCGGCCGACGCCGGCACCGCCGCGGTCGCCGGTCGCGTCGACGTCGCCGTCACCTACGAGCCCTACCTGCAGGCGGCGCTCGAGGAGGGCGACAACTGCAAGATCATCTACACGGCCAAGGAGCGCCCGGGGCTGATCTCCGACGCGCTCGGCTTCAGCACCGAGTTCACCGAGTCCAACCCGGACGCGGTGATCGGCGTGATGCAGGCCTGGGACGATGCGGTCGACTTCTACAACTCCGACACCGAGGAGGCGCAGGCGATCATCGCCAAGGCGGTCGGCGAGAAGCCCGATGCGCTGGGGCCGAGCTTCAAGGGCATCGCTCTTCGATCCCGAGGAGTCGCAGGACTTCCTCGAGAACGACTACGCGACGCTCTGGGACGACATCGGCCAGATCATGCTCGACCAGGGCCAGATCAAGGAGGTACCGGACGTCAACGACTACCTGAACACCGACCTGGGCCAGCAGGCCCTCGACAGCGGCAACGAGTAGTCCACGATGGCCGAGGTCGTATCGACCGGAACGCCGGAAGCCGGGGCCCCGAAGCGGCCCCGGCCGACCGGCCGGGGAAGCAGCGCCGCCGCCGGCTCGCCGGGATCTTCGACCCGATCGAGCCGCGGACCTACATGATCATCGCGATCTTGGCGTTCGTGGTCCTGTTCATCGGCTGGTGGATCGCGGCCGAGATCAACCTCGCCAAGGACATCTTCCTGCCGAGTCCGGTCGACGTCTGGAACCGGGCGGTCGAGCTGGCCAAGGACGGGACGCTCTGGGCCGACACCAAGGTGAGCTTCGTCCGGATCACGATCGGATTCGCGATCTCGACCGCGATCGCGCTGCCGATCGGGATCCCGATCGGCACCTACCGCTCGCGGAGGCGGCGATCGAGCCGCCGGTCGACTTCATCCGCTACATGCCGGCGGTCGCGTTCCTGCCCCTGACGATCGTCTGGGTCGGGGTCGACGAGAGCCAGAAATGGCTGATCATCTTCATCGGCACCTTCTTCCAGCAGGTCCTGCTGGTCATGGACAACGTCAAGCGGGTGCCGCGCGAGTACGTCGACATCAGCCACACGCTCGGGATGCGCGATCACGCGGTGCTGCGGCGGGTGGTCCTGCCCGCCGCAGCACCGGCGATCTGGGACACGTTGCGGATCACGCTCGGCTGGGCCTGGACCTCCGGCTCGTGATCGCCGAGCGGGTCGCTGCCTCGGATGGGCTCGGCCACCGGATCAACGTCGCGCAGCGTTACTCCAGACCGACACGATCTTCGTCGGGATCCTCGTCATCGGCATGTCGGTCGATCATGGACCAGGCGATGAAGTTCACCGGCAAGCGGATCTTCAGGTGGGGCGGAATGAGCGCGAACGCGCCAAAGCCTCGGTCAGGGGCGTCCGCAAGGCCTTCGAGGGCCGGGCCGGCGAGGTCGTCGCGCTCGACGGGATCGACTTCGAGATCGCCGAGAAGGAGTTCGTCTCGGTGATCGGAACGAGCGGTTGCGGCAAGTCGACGCTGCTCCGATCATCGCCGGCCTCGGAGGAGCAGACCGCGGGCGAGGTGCTGGTCGACGGGCACCCGGTCCATGGCCCCGGCCGCGACCGTGGCGTCGTCTTTCAGACCTACACGCTGTTCCCGTGGATGACCGCGCAGAAGAACGTCGAGTTCGCCCTGAGGGAGGTTCGCGGACGGATCGTGCCAAGGTCGCGCGCGAGCACCCGAGCTGGTCGGCCTCGAGGGCTTCGCCGACGCCTATCCGAGCCAGCTTCGGCGGGATGCGGCAGCGGATCGCGATCGCCCGCGCCCTCCTACAAGCCTGGAGGTGCTGCTGATGGACGAGCCGTTCGGGGCGCTCGACGCGCAGACGCGCCAGCTCATGCAGGAGCTGCTGACCAGGATCTGGGAGGAGCACCGGCTGACGGTGATGTTCGTGACCCACGACATCGACGAGGCGGTGTTCCTCTCCGACCGGTGTTGGTGATGACGGCGCGGCCGGGCAAGACTGGCGAGGACATCACGATCGGCGTCACGCCCGCGCACGTTCGAGGTGCTCGACGCCGGAGTTCTTCGAGCAGTCGCGGCTGCTCGAGGCCGTCCGCGAGGAGAGCCTGAGGACCGCGACCGAGCAGCTCGCCGCGCGATGAGCGATGAGCAACGGGTCCTGGCCGCTATCGAGGAGCGGGCCGACGATCTCGTTGCGCTGGCCGCGGAGCTGATCCGCTCGACACGACGACCCGCGGCGAGCCGGACGAGCGGGCACGCGAGGAGGAGCTGCTGCAGGCGCGCCTTGCGGCGATCCTCGAGGCCGCAGGCGCCGAGGTCGAGCTCTGGGAGCCGGCTCCGGGCGAGCTCGACCGCTGGCCGCGGCAGGTGCCGGAGGGGCTCACGTTCGCGGGGCGGCCGCAGCTGCTAGCCCGCTTCGCCGGCACGAGCGGCGGCCGTTCGCCCTTTCAACGGCCATCGACGTCGTCTCGGCCGAGCCACGGGCGCGCTGGGCCAGCGACCCGTTCGCGCCCGAGGTCCGCGACGGTCGGCTCCATTGGCCGCGGCGCCTGCGACATGAAGGGCGGCGTCGCGGCGATGGTGATCGCGGCCGAGACGCTGGCCGCCGAGGCGCTGCCCGGCGGCGAGCTGCTCGTCAACACGGTCACCGACGAGGAGTGGAACGGCGCCGGCTCGCTCGCCGCGGTCGCTCACGGCGTCAGCGCCGACGCCGGCGTGATCCCGGAGGCGACCGGCTTCGAGCCGTGGATCGCCTGCTGGGGGTCGTGAACCCGACGATCACCGTGCGCGGCCGGCCCGGCCACGCCGAGATGCCGCAGCCGGACTGGCGCGAGGGCGGCGCCGTCAATGCGATCGAGAAGGCGGTGGTGGTGCTCGAGGCGGTCCGCGAGCTGCGCGAGCGCTGGGCGCGGGAGGGAAGCGCCCACCCGCTGCTCGTGCCGGGCGAGCTCATCCTGACGGTGATCGAGGGCGGCGAGTGTGGGTCAACTACCCGGCCTCCTGCACGGTCGTCATCGACGTCACCTACCTGCCCGAGCAGGGCGATCCCGACGGTGGCTGGGCGGAGGCGCTGAGCGGCAGATCGAGGGTGGGTCGCCGCCGTCGCCCGCCGCGACCCGTGGCTCGCCGAGAACCCGCCGCACTTCGAGTGGGGACGAACCTCGCCCCGGCCGAGGTCGAGCCCGACCATCCGATCGTCGATTGCGCGCTCGCCGCCGGCGCCGCCGCCGGGCGGCCGGGCGTGGCCGCGGCGCTGCAGGGCTGGCACGATGCCGCGACCTTCACGCGGTTCGGGACGCCGACGATCAGCTACGGGCCGTCGGGGCTCGCCAACGACGGCGAGACGATGGCGCACGCGATCGACGAGTACGTGCCGGTCGCCGACCTCGTCGCCACCGCGCAGGCGCTGGCTTTGGTCGCGATGCGCTGGTCAGGGGGCGAGCCGCGATGACGACCGCGGTCGCGACCGCGGCGGAGTGGCCTGCGACTGGCTCGCCGCGGGCCGCCGGGTCGTCGCCGCGACGCTCGTCGAGCGGATCGGCTCGGCGCCGTTCGACCCCGGCGCCGAGATGATGATCGACGACCGCAGTCGGATCGAGGGCACCGTGACCGGCGGCTGCGTCGAGAGCGCCCTCGTCGCCGAGGCGCAGACCGTGCTCGCCGGAGGCGGTCCGAGGCTGGTCCGCTACGGCGTCAGCGACGAGCAGGCGTTCGAGGTCGGGCTGATGTGCGGCGGCACGGTCTCGGTCTTCGTCCACGAGATCGGACCGTCGCAGCGTCCGGCCCTCGCCGCGGTGGTGGCCGCGCGTGCCGCCGGCGAGCCCGCGGCGCTGGCGACGCTGCTGAGCGGGGCGGGCGCCGGCGCGAAGCTCGCCGTGCTCGGCGCCGGGACCGTCGGCGAGCTCGGCCTCGAGCTCCTCGACCACAACGTCGAGCGCGAGTCGCGCGGGTTCCTCGAGGAAGGCGTTTCGAGGCTGCGCAGCTACGGGACCGGGGGCGAGGTGATGGGCGAGGGGCTCGACGTCCTGATCCAGGCGTTCCAGACGCGGCCGGAGATGGTGATCTACGGCGCGATCGACTACTCGGCGGCGCTCGCGCGGGTTGCCGCCGAGCTCGGCTATCGGGTGACGATCTGCGACGCGCGTCCCGCGTTCGCGGCGGGGAAGCGGTACGGGGACGTCGCCGACGTCGTCGTCGACTGGCCCGACCGCGACCTGGCGCGCCGCGAGCTCGGCCCCCGCGATGCCGTCCTCGTCTTCACGCACGACCCGAAGTTCGACGAGCCGGCGCTCGCAGCGGCCCTGCGCAGCGGCGCCGGCTACGTCGGCGCGCTCGGCAGTCGCCGGACTCAGGCCGAGCGGGCCGAGCGGCTCCGCGCGGCCGGCATCGGCAGCGAGCAGCTGAGCCGGCTGCACGCGCCCTGCGGGCTCGATCTCGGCGCCCGGACCCCGGAGGAGACGGCCGTCTCGATCCTCGCCGAGGTGGTCGCCGCGCGGACCGGCCGCGGCGGCGAGCGGCTGACGGAGACCAGCGGCCCGATCCACGTCGACGACGGCGGCCGGGAGGCGGCCGCCGGCCCTGGCGCGCCGTCCACATGATGAAAAGACCAACCGCATCGTGAATTGCGCTGATACGATCGACGCGTTCGGACGGCATCCATGGAGGAACGATGAGACGTGACCTGAAGCTGCTGGTCGATGCGATCGACATGCACGCGCATACCCACCCGGCCCTGTTCCGCCGCCCGATCGACGATTCCGACCTGGCCGGCCACGCGATGGACTTCGGGATGCGCGGCTTCGTGCTCAAAGACCACGACAGCTCGACGACCGGGCGCGCCTACCACGTCAACAAGGAATTCCCCCACCTGGAGGCGTTCGGCGCCGTCGTCCTCAACCGCTCGGTCGGCGGGATCAACCCCCATGTCGTCCAGTCCGCCCTGCAGTACGGCGCCAAGGTCATCTGGATGCCGAGCAACCACTCCAAGCACCACGCGGAGTTCTTCGACATGCCCGACTACCCGCAGCTCGGCCGCCGCCACAAGCAGCTTCCCGGCGACGGCGTGACCGTCTTCGACGAGCGCGGCCACCTCAAGCCCGAGGTCGGGGTGATCTGCGACCTCGTGGCGGAGGCCGACGCCTGCCTGGCGACCGGCCACCTCAGCCTCGCGGAGACGAAGGCGCTGCAGAAGGAGGCGAACGCGCGCGGCGTCAAGAAGTTCCTCGTCACCCACGCCAACTGGGCGCTGACGAAGTTCCCGCTCGAGGAGCAGAAGGCGCTGATCGACGACGGCGCGATCCTCGAGTACGTCGCGGTCTCGTGCGTCTCGCCGACCTTCTTCGAGCAGGATCCCGAGCAGCTCGCGGGCTGGATCGGGGAGCTCGGGGGAGAGAACCTGGTCTTCAGCTCCGACCTCGGCCAGCCCTCGGCTGCGCCGCACCCGGAGGGGATGCGGATGCTGCTGACGGCGTTGCTCGACTACGGCGCCGACTACGACCAGCTCGAGCTGATGACGAAGGCTAACCCCGCGAAGCTGCTCGGGCTCTCGGCGTGATCGGCCTAGCGAGCGAGGGCCCGCTCGGCGGCCCGCAGGTCGGCCGGCGAGTCGACGTCGAGCGGATCGGCGACGTCCTCGCACGGCACCGCGACGGTGCGCCCGGCTGCGAGCAGCGACCGCGCCCCCGCGTCGCCCTCGAGCCGCCCGATCGCCGCGAACAGCCCGCGCTCGAGGACGACCGGATGGCCGGGCCGGCCGCCGTAGGTCGCGCGGACGGCATCGCGGTCGCGCCGCCGCGCCGCCACCACGCGGTCGATGGCCGCGGCCGTGATCAGCGGTTGGTCACCGAGCAGGACCACTGCCGCATCGCAGCCGGCGACGGCGGCGATCCCCGCCTTCAGGGGCGCCGACATGCCCTCCTCCCAGGCCCGACAGACGACGAGCTCGGCGCCGTGCAGGGCGATCCGCTCGTGGATCGCGTCCGCCCCGGCGCCGAGGACCACGATCACGCGGCCGACCGCCGCCGCGCCGGCGTGCGCGAGCACGTGCTCGATGAGCGGCCGGCCGGCGAGCGGGGCGAGCTGCTTGGGCCCGCCGCGACCGAACCGGCGCCCGGCGCCCGCCGCGAGCACCAGGCACGCGACCGAATCGCGACCGGACGTCGCGGCGCCGCTCATCGGCCCGCTCCCGGGCTTTCCACTTCGTTCCGAGATCCGAACACAACGAGGATTCCACACTGGAGGTGGGACAGATGCCGCTGATCGAGGTCAAGGCCTTCGACCGCCGTTTCGATGACCCCGAGACGACCGAGAAGCTGATCGCCGGGCTCACCGACGCCCTCTGCGACGTCTTCGGCGAGGAGGCGCGCGCGGAGACGTGGGTCGTCGTTCAGGGCGTGGCGCCGGCGAACTGGGGGTTCGGCGGCGAGGTCAGGAAGTAGCCGTGGCCGCCTCGCGCCTGCTCTCGACCTCGCTGACGGCGGGCTCGCAGCCGCTCGTCGTCGCCGGCGAGGGCATGTGGCTGACCCTCGACGACGGCCGCCGCGTCATCGACGGGACCAACACCGCCGCCCCGCTCGGGCACTGCCATCCCGAGATCGTCGAGGCGGTCCGGACGGCAGCCTCGGCCCCCGCCCTCAACGAGGGGATGCGCTGGGGCCCCCGCGAGAGCGCTGCCGAAGCGCTGCTGGAGACCGCGTTCGCCGGCGAGGACTGGGTCGGCGCCGTCCGCTTCTTCATCAGCGCCGGCGAGGCGAACGACGTCATCCTCGCCCTCGCCCAGGCGCTGACGGGGCGTTCCGCGCTCGCGACCCGGGAGCGCGCCTACCACGGCGGCGTCGGCTATGCCCGCGAGCTGACGATCCAGCCGCACTGGCACGGTGGCGTCTCCTACCACGAGCGGGTGATGGCGGCGCCGCGGCTCGCCGACGTCGTCGAGCTGCCGGCCCCGACCGGCGCCCGGATCGTCGGCCCCGAGCCCGACCTCGCGGCGGACCTGGCCGCGCTCGACGCGGCCGCGCCGCAACTGGATACCGCGGCGGCGGTGCTGATCGACTACAGCCAGGGCGGCGTCTACCACCAGCCCTACTACCAGGACCGGCTCGCCGAGCTGGCCCGCGAGGCGGGGGCCCTGTGGGTCGCCGACGAGACGGTCTCCGGCTTCGGTCGCATGGGCCACTGGTTCCAGTTTCAGGCCGGCGAGTCGCGGCCCGACATCGTGACGATGGGCAAGGGACTCGCCGCGGGCGGGGCGCCCGCCGGCGCCGCCGTGCTCTCCAAGGACCTCGTCGAGCGGCTCGAGGGCGGCGGCTGGCAGTCCTACAGCAGCTACCGTGCGCACCCGATTCAGGTCGCCGCGACCGAGGCCCACGTCCGCGTCTCCGCCCGCGACCGGCTCGCCGAGCGCGCCGCCGGCTTCGACGGGTGGATGGCGACCGAGATGGGCCGGCTCGCCGCCGCCCATCCGGGCGTCGCCCGGATCGACGGTCGCGCCCTGCACTGGACGATCGAGCTGCACGGCCCCGACTGGCGCGAGTGGGAGGGCCGTGACCCCGATCCCCTCGCCTCACGGGTAGCCGCCCGGACGCTCGAGGCCGGCGCCCTGATCGCGACGAGCGGCGAGCAGACCTCGCTGTTCATCGCGCCGCCCCTGATCGTCGAGGAGGAGGAGCTCGAGAAGATCCTCGAGGCGGTCGACCACGGGCTGGCCCTCGCCGACGAGGCGCGCGAGCGCGCCTCCTGACAACCGGTTCGCCGCGAGGTTGCAGAAACCGGCCGGGAGCCCGGTCAGCGCCGTCTCACGGCAGCTTCAGGCGATCGGTAGCGGGCGTAGAGCTCGCCGGCGGACTCGCAGAGCGAGATCAGCTCGAGCTCGCGGACGCCGGCCTCGAGCCCGGCGACGAGGCCGGGTCCGGCGCCGCCGGCGAGCCGTGGCGCCCGGGTGACGAAGAGCTCGTCGACCAGTCCGGCGGCGAGCAGGGCGCCGTGCAGGGTCGGACCGCCCTCGCAGAGCAGCGTGCGGACGCCGTGATCGGCGCGGAGCTCCGCCAGCATTCGGGCCAGATCCACCCGGCCGGGGTGTCTGACCACCTCGACCGGGGTTGCGGTCGGCGGCGGCTCGCGGTCGGCGGCGGTGAAGATCACGACGGCGCCGAACCCCTCGGTGAACAGGTCCGCGTTCCAGGCGAGCTCGAGGCGGTTGCTGACGAGCACCACGAGGGGATCGGGCGCGAGCCCGCGGCTTTCGCGCTCGGCCCGCTTGGCGGGATCGCGGATCACCCGTCCGTAGCCCTCGGCGCGGAGCGTGCCGGCGCCGATCATCACCGCGTCGGCGCGCATGCGCAGGCCGACGAGCAGCGCCGTGTCGGCGGCGGAGCCGATCGGCCCCGAGCGGCCGCCGATCGTCGCCCGGCCATCGACGGTGAGCGCGAAGTTGGTGTAGACGAACGGGCGGTCGGCGGCAGCGGCGGCGGCCGGGTCGAGCTCACCGACGAGCTCGCCGACGGTCGTCATCCCGGGCTCCGGCAGGAGCCGGCGCAGCGGCGTGTCAAGCGTCTCCACGCTCGATCTCGATGAGGTGGTCGACGTTGGCGCGGTCATCGGCCTCGGCGGATGGCCCCGCTTCGAGCCAGGCATCGAGGATCTCGGCGAGCTCGTGCTCGGAGGTCGAGCGGAGGCTGAGCGCGAGGACGTTGGCATCGTTCCAGCGCCGCGCGCCGCGCGCCGTCTCGGCGTCGCCGCAGAGGGCGGCACGGATACCGGCCACCTTGTTCGCCGCGATCGCGGCGCCGGTCCCGGTCCAGCAGGCGACGACGCCCTGCTCCGCGACTCCGGCGGCGACGTCGCGGGCCGCCGACTCCGACGCCCAGGCCCAGTCGTCGCGCTCGTCCGCCGCGAGGGCGCCGTGGCGGGCGGCGACCTCGTGCCCGCGCTCCTCGATCGCCGCCGCGATCGCGGCGGCGATCCCGGTCAGCTCGTCGGCGGCGATCGAGAAGCGCAACCCTCGCTGCCTCCCGCGCCGGTCCTCAGCAACCCAGCTTCTTGGCGGCGTCGCGGAGGTTTCTGACCTCGACCGTGGGCTTCTTGGCCGCGCCGTCCAGCTTCTCCCCGCGCCGGTTGACCCAGATCACCGGGACCCGCATCTTGACGAGCGGCTCGACGTCGGTGTAGTGGCCGCTGGTGATGTGGACCCAGCCCTTCTTCTTGCCGATCCGCCGCGCGCATTCCTTGAAGTGGGCGGGCTCGGGCTTGTAGCTGCGGACCTGCTGGGCGGTGACGACGAGGTCGAGCTCGGTGCGCAGATGGCGCCGCGAGACGCCGAGCAGCTTGTCGTCGATGTTGGAGATGATGCCGAGCCGGTACTTGGCGCCGAGCCGGTCCATCGCCGCGTTCGCCTCGCGGAACGGCTGCCAGTTCCCGATCGAGTCGGGCAGGAACTGCGCTCGCGAGGGCTCGAGGCTCCAGCCGACCTCCTTCGCGGCCTTGACGGCGGCGCGCCGCAGGACCTCGGCGTAGAGCTCGTAGGAGCCCGCCATGACCTCGTACTGGATCTCGTGGAAGCGCCCGAGCAGCGCCTTGACGTCGAGGGTCAGGCCGTCCTCGGCGGCCTCGGCGGCGAACGCCTCGGAGATCCCCTTGTCCCAGTCGATCAGGGTGCCGTAGCAATCCACGGTCACCCATTCGATCTCGCTGCGCTTCGGTAGGGGCACGACGGCGCGGGATTATGGCATCCCGCGCGTCGATGGCTCCCGCCGTCGGCCCCGGTCAGCTCGCCAGTCGCAGATGCTTCGCGTTCTCGGCGAGCAGCAGGTCGATGAACTCGCCGATTCGGGTCCCGTTCGCCGTCGCGGCGCGCAGCGGCTTGTCGGGGTGGACCGTGTACGTGTTCCTGCGGCCCTCACGCTTGCGGCTGAGGTAGCCCTCGTCGACCAGCTCGGTGACGATCCGCTGGGCGGCACGTTCGGTGATGTCCAGGGTCGAGGCGATGTCGCGCAGGCGCACCGTCGGGTCCTGTGTGATCACCATCATCACCCGGGCGTGGTTCGTGATGAACGTCCAGGTACTCATTCGAATGACATTCCCTTCTCTGTTCGTCGCGTCTCGGATGCTCAATACCCCGATTCGGCGTCCGTAATCCAATCGCCTTTCGCGCCTCGATGACGCTTCGGATAGGGTTCCCGGCCGCTGCCTCGCCGCGGCCGTCCCTCGCACGCAATGGATCTCCTCGAATACCAGGGCAAGCAGCTGTTCGCACGCTCCGGCGTGGCCGTTCCCGAGGGCGAGCCGGCCGACACCGTCGAGGGCGCCACCGCCGCCGCCGAGCGGATCGGGTTTCCCTGCGTGGTCAAGGCCCAGGTCCTGATCGGCGGCCGCGGCAAGGCCGGTGGCATCAAGGTCGCCAGGGACGCCGGCGAGGCGCGCGCCCACGCCGACGCGATCCTCGGCATGGACATCCGCGGCCCGCGCGGCGAGGGCCCGTTCCGGGTTCATCAGGTCTGGGTCGAGCAGGCGTCCGAGATCGACGTCGAGTACTACGCCTCGATCATCCTCGACCGCTCCGCCAAGAAGCCGCTCGTGATCCTCTCGCGGATGGGCGGCATGAACGTCGAGGAGATCGCCGAGACCGATCCCGACGCCCTCGTGCGCCGGCACGTCCACCCGCGGGACGGGCTCTCGCTCGACGCGGCCCGGTCGATCGCGGTCGACGCCGGGATCGACGAGGACGTCGTCGAGGGTGTCGCCGGGATCCTCGTCAAGCTCTACGCGGCCTTCAACGACAACGACGCGACGCTGATCGAGGTCAACCCGCTCATCGTCACCGCCGACCGCCGCGTCGTCGCGCTCGACGCGAAGGTGACGATCGACGGGGCGGCGCTGTTCCGCCACGAGGAGCTGGCCGCGATCGAGGATCCGCCCGAGGATCCGCAGGAGCGGCTCGCGAAGGAGAAGGGCCTCACCTACGTCAAGCTCGACGGCAATGTCGGCATCCTCGGCAACGGCGCCGGCCTCTGCATGTCGACGCTCGACGTCGTCGCCAACGCCGGCGGCAGGCCCGCCAACTTCCTCGATGCCGGCGGCGGCTCGAAGGCCGACGCGATCGTCGACGCGCTCGAGGTCATCACCTCCGATCCGAAGGTGACGGCGGTGCTGTTCAACATCTTCGGCGGGATCACCCGCTGCGACGAGGTCGCGAAGGGGATCATCGAGGCCTACCGGCGGGTCGATATGGACGTGCCGCTGGTCGTCCGCCTCGACGGCACCAACTCCGAGGAGGGCCTCGCGATGCTCGCCGAGGCGAACCTCGACGGGCTGCACAAGGCGGAGACGATGCTCGGGGCGGCGGAGATGGTGGTGGGGTTGGCGAATGGTTGAGCAGCACGCAGCACGCAGCACGCAGCACGCGGCCGCCCGCCGCCCGCCGCCCGCCGCCCGCTGCCCGCTCGTGGATGAGGAGGCGCGCCCGTGTCGATAATCGTCGGCACCGAGACGAAGCTCGTCGTCAGCGGCCTGACCGGTCGCGAGGGCAGCTTCCACGGCCTCCGCAACCGCGACTACGGGACCGATCTGGTCGCCGGCGTGACGCCGAAGAAGGGCGGTCAGGACGTCGACGGCGTCCCGGTCTTCGACACGGTCAGGGAGGCCGTCGAGGAGGCCGGCGCGAACACGTCGATGGTCTTCGTGCCCGCCCGTTTCGCGGCCGCCTCGATCAACGAGGCGATCGACGCCGGGATCGGGACCGTGATCGCGATCACCGAGGGCATCCCCGTCCACGACATGCTCCCGACCTACTGGCGGGCCCGCGAGGCGGGCGTCCGGATGATCGGCCCGAACTGCCCGGGGGCGCTCTCGCCCGGCAAGGCCAACGTCGGGATCATCCCCGCCCAGTTCTTCGCTCCGGGCTCGATCGGCGTCGTCTCGAAGTCGGGGACGCTGACCTACCAGATCGGCAACGAGCTCAAGCAGGCCGGGCTCGGCAACTCATCGATCGTCGGCATCGGCGGCGACCCGATCGTCGGCTCCGACTTCATCGACATCCTCGAGCTCTACGAGAACGACCCCGAGACCGAGCTGATCGTCCTCGTCGGCGAGATCGGCGGCGATGCCGAGGAGCGCGCCGCCGACTACATCGCCGAGCACGTGACGAAGCCCGTCGTCGCCTACATCGCCGGCTTCACGGCGCCGCCCGGCAAGCAGATGGGCCACGCCGGGGCGATCATCTCCGGCTCGTCGGGGACCGCCGAGGCCAAGAAGGAGGCGCTCGAGGCGAAGAACGTGCAAGTCGGGCGGAGCCCGAGCGAGACCGCCCGGATCGCCGCCGAGACCCTCGCTGCGCTCTGAGGGCCGACCGCGCCGGAATCGAGATCACCGACGGCGTCGCGCCGGAGCTGGTCGGCGAGCTGCTCCGCTTCTACGAGCGCGAGTGGTGGACGCGGGGCCGCGAGCGCGCCGACGTCGAGCGGATGCTCGCCGGCAGCGACGTCGTCATCAGCGTCGTCGAAGTGGCGAGCGGCGAGCTCGTCGGCTTCGTCCGCGCGATCACCGACGGCGTCTATCGCGGCGTCCTCTTCGACCTGATCGTCGCGCCGCGCTATCGCGGTCGCGGCCTCGGCGCCGAGCTCGTCCGCCGCGTCCACGACCACCCGGCGATGGCCGGCTGCGGCCGCATCGAGCTGATCTGCATCGAGTCGATGGTTCCTTTCTACGAGCGCCTCGGCTACGCCGTCGCGCCGCCGCAGCGGCTGCGGATGGTGTGGAGGCGCCCGGGCCCGGGATGAGTCACGGGGCTGGGCCTATACTCGCCCGGCGATGGCCGAGCCGATGATCTCCTTCGCCCGCGGCGCGCCGAGCGCCGATCTGCTGCCCGTCGACGCGGTCCGGACCGCGGCCCGGGTCGCGCTCGAGGACGACTCTACCCGCGCCCTCTCCTACGGCACCGGGTTCGGCCACCGCGGCCTCTGCGAGTGGATCGGCGAGCGCCACGGCGGCGTTGACCCCGACCGCGTGATGGTCACCAACGGCTCGCTCGAGGCCGGCTGGATGCTCTTCAACCACCTGCTCGCCGCCGGCGACGAGGCCGTCGTCGAGCAGCCGTCCTACGATCGGACGCTGCTGATGCTCGACAAGCTCGGCGTTGACCGGATCGGGGTCCCGCTCGAGGCTGACGGGATCGAGGTCGCCGGGCTCGAGCAGGCGCTCGCCGACGGCCACCGGCCGAAGCTCGTTCACGTCATCCCCAACTTCCACAACCCGGCCGGCTGCACGCTGTCGGAGCCGAAGCGCCGCCGGCTCGTCGAGCTGTCGGCCGAGCACGGCTTCTGGATCTTCGAGGACGACCCCTATCGCGAGGTCCGCTTCGGCGGCGACGAGCTGCCGACGATGCTCGCCCTCGCCGAAGGCACCGGCGCCAGGGTCGTCCACGCCTCATCGTTCTCGAAGACCGTCAGCCCCGGGGTCCGGATCGGCTACCTGATCGGCCCCGGCGAGGAGATCGCGGCGCTCGCCAAGGCCGCCAACGAGACCTACATCTCCCCGAACATGCTCGCCGAGGCGATCGTCTTCGAGCTCTGCCGCTCGGGTGGGCTCGACCGCAACATCGGGGCCGTCAACGCCGCCTTGGCCGAGCGTCGCGACGCGGTCGTCGCCGAGCTCGGCAAGCAGGTCCCCGAGGCCGGGTTCGTCGTCCCCGGGGGCGGCTACTTCCTCTGGCTCGACCTCGCCGAGGGCACTGACACGCGCGACCTCCTCGGCCCCGCGAAGGAGGAGGGCGTCGCCTTCGTCGCCGGCCCCGACTTCATGCTCGCCGGCGGCGAGCGCTCGCTGCGGCTCTCGTTCGCGAGCGTCCCGCCCGGCGACGTCCCCGAGGGCATCGCCCGGATCGCCCGGGCGCTCGCGACGGTCCGGGCCTGACGGCCGCCCCGGTCGGACCGGGCCGGCGGCTCGGCCGGCGGTAGCCTGCCCGGCGATGACGGGCAGCGACGCGAGCCGCGGTCGCCCGCTTTGATGGGCAACCACGCGAGCCGCCGGCTGCCCGCTGACGCCAGGCAACCACGCGAGCCGCCGGCTGCCCGGCCTCGGAGCCCCTGACCCGGCCCGTCCGTGATTGTGCATAGGGTGCGATACGGAAATCGAGGCACCGAGGGAGATAGCGATGAAGAAGGGCGCAGGACTGCTGGTGGTCAT
Source organism: Solirubrobacterales bacterium (assembly GCA_041393495.1). Lineage (GTDB taxonomy): Bacteria > Actinomycetota > Thermoleophilia > Solirubrobacterales > 70-9 > RHKX01. The sequence continues at coordinate 53,871 of JAWKKA010000001.1, forward strand.
CGCGGTGGCGGCGGCGATCGCGATCACGTCGACGGGCGAGGCCGACCCGACGCTGACCGGCAGCCGTGACATCGGCGACCCGCAGCCGCTCGAGCAGCACCTGATTGCGACCCGCGTGGCGGCGGCGACCGGGTCGCTGGACGGGCAGCCGCGGCGCGCCCCCAAGTGGGTCGTCAAGCTCTACGGCACCAAGGAGCTTCCGGTCGAAGCGAACGGCTCCGAGGGCGGGACGCTCACGTGCCCGCGTCGTTACGTGGCGATGGACGGCGGCTTCGGGAGCAACGGCGGCATCGTCGTCGACCAGCTCGCGCCGCTCTCGCTCAAGAAGTACAGCTACGCGGCCTTCGACGTCACCGGGCAGTCCGGCGGCACGGTGCACTTCACGCTCACCTGTCGGAAGGGATAGAAACCCGATCGAGCGCGCCCGGGGCCGATCGGTTGCCCGATCCGGCGCGCGCCGGGCCGATCGGTGGTTCGAGCGCGCTGGGGTCGATGAGATGGTGTGGTGCGAGCGCGCTGGGGTCGATGAGATGGTGCGGTTCGAGCGCGCTGGGGTCGAGCGCGCCGAGATATCGGCCGCGGACGCCCCAGCGCTGAGGCGACCGGCCTCCGATCCGGAGGATCCACCCGGCGGTCGCGCCCGGCGTTGGGCCGGCCTCCGATCCGGATGATCCGCTCGGCGGCGGCATTGGGCGCCGGGGCCGGCCTCCGACCGGACGATCCGCTCGGTGGTCGCGTCGTCGACGCGCGCGGCCGGCCGGTGCCTGTCAGCGGCCGTACTTGTCGCGCGAGAGCACGAGCTGCTCGGGCAGGGCGGCGCGGGGCGGCGGCGCCGGGTCGGCGGTGACCGAGACCGTCTCGGCGACGCTGTAGGAGACGGTGTGGTCGCCGTCGGCGGAGCTGATCACGACCTCATCGGCGTCGGAGCTCTTGACGGTGGCCTCCATGCCGGGCTCGAAGCCCGCGTCGCGGAGGTAGTGGAGCAGCTCCTCGGCCTCGTTCTCGAAGCGGAGGATGCGGACCTTCGCGCCGACCTCGCAGTCGGCGAGCAGCGAGCCGCGGACCCGCTCCCCGGACACGATCGGATGGCCGTGCGGACAGGTCTTGGCGTCGCCGATCGCGGCGAGCATCCGCTCCTCGAGGCGCGGCGACATCGCGTGCTCCATCCGCTCGGCCTCCTCGTGGACCTCGTCCCAGGGGATCCCGAGGACGTCGGAGAGGAAGCGCTCGATCAGGCGGTGGCGGCTGACGATCGCCTCGGCGTGGCGTCTCCCCTCGGCGGTGAAGCGCAGCGACTTGTCGGGCTCGCGGGCGACGTAGCCGTCGTCGACGAGGCGGCCGACCATCTCGTGCACGGTCGGCGGCGAGAGTTGCATCGCGCGGGCGACGTTGGCCCCGGTCATCGGCAGCTCCGCCTCCTGAAGCCAGAAGAGCGCCTGCAGGTACTCCTCCTCCGCGACTGTCGCCTGGCTACCGCTCATCGGCTTGGAGGGTACCCGTCCCGGGCGCCCGGCGGGCCCTGCCGGCTCACTCGAGGGCTTGGCGCTGGGCGAGCCGGAGCAGCAGCACCAGCGCCGGCCCGACGATCGCGAGCGCGGCGGCGAAGACGGCGATCAGCGCGGTCAGGGTCGCCCCGTCCCCGGCGCCCTCCGAGACCGTCAGGGTCCCGGGGAGCAGGTAGGGATGCTGGGCGACCGCCCAGCCGGCGATGATCGTGGCCACGGCGCCGATCGCGAGCGGCCGCAGCGCCCGGGCCCAGCCGCGCACGAGGCCGGTCAGCGTCAGCAGGCCGAACAGCGCCGAGCCGACCACGAGCGGGAGCCCCTCGGCGAAGAGGCCGTCGAAGACCGGTCGGGCGTCGGCGTGGAGCGCGACCAGGCCGATCAGGGCGAGCAGGCCGGCGACCACGGCAGCGGCCATCGCGCCGTGCAGGAACCAGTCCTCGAGGACGGGATCGCCGGCGCGGCGGCAGTCGTCGAGCAGGAAGACGGCGGCGACGTAGGAGCAACTCGCCACGAACAGGAGCCCGACAACGACCGGGAGCACGCCGAACCAGCCGAACGCGCTGCCTGAGCCGCCGGCGACGACCGCGCCGGAGGCGATCGCGCCGACCACGCACCCGAAGCAGAACGGCGTGATCAGCGACGCGACCGCGAAGACGAGGTTGGACCGCCGCGCCGCGGCGGCATCGAAGGTGTGACCGAAGGCGAAGCCGGCGCCGCGGAGGACGATGCCGAGCGCGGCGACGGCGAGCGGCAGATAGAGCGTCTCCATGATCGGTCCGAAGGCCGCCGGGAAGCCGGTCCAGAGGACGACCAGGGTGAAGATCAGCCAGACGTGGTTGGCCTCCCAGACCGGGCCGAGCGAGAGGGTGACGCGGTGCTCGATCCGCTCCCTGAGCTCGCGGTCGCCCCTCCGCGCCGCGAGCAGCTCCCAGATCCCGGCTCCGAAGTCGGCGCCGCCGAAGATCGCGTAGAGCGTCGCGCCGAGGCAGAGGATCGCGGCGACGACGTCGGCCTTGCTCATCCGCCAAGGCTCCCCGGGTCGAAGCCGCCGTGGTCGGCCGCATCCGTCGGGCTCCCCGCGATCGAAGCGGGCCGGGTCGGCCGCGCCGAGGCCGCCGCCGGTGCCGGCCTCGTGCCGCTCACCCGCTCGCTTTCGTCACGCCCGTCGTCGTCGGCCATTTGGTCAGGAACCTACCGGGGCCGCGCCGCCGCTCCCGCGAAACGGGGCCGGGCCGCCGGTCTCGCGTGCCAGCTCGCGCCGGCGCTCCCCGATCCGGCGGCGCCGGGCGAGGAGGTCGCGCTCGAACCGCTCCAGCTCCGTCCGCCGGCGCCGGACGAGCTCGAGCTGTCGGTCGAGATGTGCCCGGGCCTCCTCGAGGATCGCGGCCCGCCGCGCCGGCTCGGGCTCGTTCTCGCGCCACTCCCGTCGCAGCGCCGCCCGGGCGCTCTCGGCCGTCGCGATCTCGCCGAGCTCCTCCAGCGTCACTCCGAGCAGATCCTTGAGCCGCAGGAGCTCGCGGAGCCGCTCGACGTCGCCCTCGCCGTAGAGGCGGTGCGAGCCGGGCTCGCGGCGCCCGGCCGGAAGCAGGCCGATCTCCTCGTAGTAGCGGATCGTCCGTGGAGTCGTTCCGCAGCGGCGCGCGACCTCGCCGATCCGCAGCGCCGTCGCCGCGCTCATGAGGCGGCCCCGCTCGCCAGTTGCCCACCGTCCGTCGCCGCCCACTCCCCACCCGGCCGCCGGGGCCGCAGCAGCGAGACCAGAGCTCCGACCACCGAGGTGAGCGCGAGCGCCCAGAGGGCCGTGTGCATGTTGGAGATGAACGGGGCGAGCTTGGCGTCGGAGAGGCCGGAGGCGACGCCGGAGAAGATCTTCAGCAGCACGTCGGTCGGGATCGCCGCGGTGATCACCGCGAGGACGAACGCGATCGAGATCACGGCGCCGGTGTTCTGGAGCATCGCCCGTGCGCCGGCCGCGATCCCGCGCCGCTTTGCGGGCACCGCCGCCATCATCGCGGCCGTGTTGGGGGAGTTGAACATCCCCGAGCCGACGCCGACGACGAACAGCCACAGCATGCTGTGCCAGTACGGCGTCGAGGCGTCGAGCGTCGTCATCAGCGCCAGGCCGACGGCGGTGACCATCATCCCCGCGCAGGCGAGCTCCCGGGAGCCGCGCCGGTCGGCCCAGATGCCGGCGAGGGGGGAGGAGATCAGCATCCCGATCGCCATCGGGGCGAGCTTGATTCCGGCCGCGATCGGGCTGTCGCCGAGCGCGCCCTGGAAGTAGAAGACGAAGACGAACATCAGCGCGAAGCGGGAGAGCCCGTTGATGAACGCCGCCCCGGTCGCCGCCGAGAACATCCGATCGCGGAAGATCGAGAGGTCGAGCATCGGCGCCCGGGCGCGCCGCTCGATCCACAGGAACGCGGGAAGGAGGATGGCGGCGGCGATCAGGCTCGCGTGGACGAGCGGATCGCCCCAGCCGGAGATCCCGCCCTTCGAGATCCCGAGCACGAGCCCGGTCAGCCCGACCACGTAGGCGCCGGTGCCGAGCAGGTCGAGCCCGCGCACGGAATCGGGCTTGGCGAGCTCGTGGAGGACGATCGACCCCCACAGCGCCCCGAGGAGGCCGAACGGGACGTTGAACCAGAACACCCAGGGCCAGTCGATCTCGACCAGCAACCCGCCGAGGATCGGGCCGAGGACGAGGCCGACGGCGGCGACCATCGTGTTCGTTCCCATCGCGAGGCCGAGCTGGCCCCTGGGAAACGCGTCGGTGACGAGCGCCGCCGAGTTGGCGAACAGGAAGGCGGCGCCGATCCCCTGCACGATCCGCCACAGGATCAGCTCGCTGCCGCTGGCCGCGAAGCCGGCTCCGAGCGACGCCAGCGCGAAGATCACGAACCCGCCCACGTACGCCTGCTTGCGCCCGAACAGGTCGGAGAGCCGTCCGGCCGTGAGCACGAGGACGGTCGACGCGATCATGTAGGCGAGGATCACCCAGACGAGCTCGAGGATCGTCGTCCCGAGCGCCTGCTGGAGGTCCGGCAGGGCGATGATCAGCGTCCCCGAGTTGATCGTCGCGAGCAGCATCCCGAGGCTCGTGCACGACAGGGCCCACCACTTGTAGCGGGGGCTCGCGGGGCCAGCCCCGAGCCGCTCTCCGAACGACCTACTTCTTACGTACACGTCAACTTAGTCTAGCACCGGGGTGGAGCGCGGCCGGCGGCGCGGGGCGCGGCCGGCGGGGCGTAGGGCCCGCCGGCCGCGGCGTCGGCCTCGTCGCGGCGGGCGATCCGCCGCAGCGCGAGCACGGCGACGGTGCCGAGCGCGGCGTAGAGCAGGATCGCCCCGCCGAGCCAGAACCAGAGGCCGCCGGCGGCGGTCACCGCCTCGGAGGTCCGCATCACCTCGTAGACGATCCACGGCTGCCGGCCGACCTCGGTGACGATCCAGCCCGCTTCCATCGCGATGACCGCGCCGATGCCGCTGAGCGCGACAGCGCGCAGAAACCACTTCGTCGCCGGGATCTCGCGGTGGCGCCACCAGCCGAAGCCGAGCCAGGCGCCGAGCGCGAGCAGCGCGAACCCGATCCCGACCATCGCGTCGAAGGCGAGGTGGAGCATCGTGTTCGCCGGCGGCTCCTCGTCGTCGGGGATCTGGTCGAGGCCGGTGACGACGGTGTCGGTGCTGAAGCCGACCAGCAGCGAGTCGAGGCCGGGGATGCCGATCCCGTACTCGACGCCGTCGGCGGTGCAGATCCCGCCGATCCACTCGGTCTGGTCGGGCCCCGTCCGTTGGATGCACTCGAAGCCGGCGAACTTGGCAGGCTGGTGATCGGCGACCCCGCGCGCGGCGGTGTCGCCGACGAAGAGCTGGACCGGGGTGAGGACCGCGGCCACGGTCAGCGGGATCAGCAGCCCGAGCCGGTGGCGGCGGTCGCCGCGCTTGGCCGGGTCGCGGAGCATCGCGACCGCGTAGACGGAGGCGAGCCCGAAGCCGACCACCATGTAGGCGGCGAGCAGCATGTGCGGGAACTCGTAGCCGGTCGCCGGGTTGAAGAGGGCGCCGAGCGGCTCGACGTCGACGGGGTTGCCGGACGCGTCGAGCCGGAAGCCGTCGGGCTGATTCATCCACGAGTTGACGGCGACGACGCTGAAGGCACCGCCGATCCCGGCGATCACGATCGGCACCCCCGTCCACCAGTGCTTCCAGCCGTCGATCCGCTTCCAGCCGTAGATGTAGATCGCGATGAAGATCGCCTCGGTGAAGAAGAAGATCCCCTCGATCGCGAACCCGGTCCCGAACACGTCGCCGAAGCGCTCCATGAAGCGCGGCCACAGCAACCCCATCTCGAACGAGAGGACGGTGCCGGTGACGGCGCCGACCGCGAACAGGACCGCAGCGGCCTTCGACCATCGCCGGGCGAGGTCGAGGGCGACTTCGTCGCCGGATTGGCGCCCCTTGAGCTCGGCGATCAGCATCATCGCCGGCAACGCCACCCCGACGCAGGCGAGGATGATGTGGAAGCCGAGCGTGAACGCCATCAGCTCCCGCGCGGCGAGGAGGTTGTCGGCGAGAGGGGCCGGGGGGGCGAGGCCCGAGAGCGCGCTCACGCGCTGAGCCTAGTCCCCAGCCCAGCGATCAGGCGGTCGCGACCCGCCCACCGGATCGGGGGGCGACCGAGGATGTCCGGCTCCCGCCGCATCCGGATCGGGGAGCGACCGACCTCGGTTGCCCCCGGTCAACGCAACGAAACGGCACCCATGGTTCCGCGATGTTGCGTTCACGCGGGGAGCCGGAGGCGGACGGCGCCCGCCGCCGACCCGCCCGCGGCCCTCACCTGACCTTGCCGGTGCGCTTCGTCGTCGTGAAGCCGGCCGACTCGCCGCGGATGAAGACCTTGGTCCGCAGCTTGCCGGGGGCGTTCCGGCCGCCGAACAGCTTCCGCGCCCGCTTCGTCAGCTTCAGCTTCACGGCGTCGGTCGCGCCGGCGTCGACGCGGAGGTTCTCGCCGCGGGCGAGCACGGCGCCCTTGCCGCGGGCGTGCTTGCCCTTCGGCGCCCCGACCAGCTTCAACCGCGCCTTGCGGCAGCTGTAGTAGGCGTCGCCCTCGCAGCGCAGCTTCGCCTCCAGGCGCTTGCCCTTGGCGACGGGCTTTCCGACCAGCCCGATGTCGCCCTGGATCGCGACCGCGCCGACCGATTCGTAGCCGGGGGCGAGCGCGACGCCGGGCCGCTTCGGCAGCACCTTCGGCGCCGGCGCGGTGACGAGGCCGCCGAGCGAGCCCGGCGCCTCGAGCACCGGGACGCGGAGGTCGACGTCGGCGATCGTCACCGGCCGCTGGTCGTTCGAGGGCCGCCCGTAGTTCATCAGGAAGCCGCCGGGGGTCTTCGAGGCCGCGTCGCGGGGCAGGAGCTCGAGCCGCAGGACGTGGCCCTGCTCGACCTTCCAGCCGTTCGCGAAGAGCTGGAAGACCTGCAGGCCGCCGTCCTTGGGGCGCCAGAGGCCGCGCTCGACGAGCGTCTTCGTCGTCCCGTCCGGGGAGACGTCGACGAGCCGCGCCGCGACCTCGGAGGTGTCGTCGCCCTCGGGCAGGGTGATCCGGGCGATCAGCGTCGCCGCCCCCATCACCGTGTAGCCGCCGGCCGGGGCCGCGGGCAGCTCGTAGTTCGCCGTTCCCGTCTCCTCGGCGCCGGCCGCGGTCGTGCAGGCGGTTCCCCAGTCCGGGTTGAACAGGTAGCCCAACGTGTTCCACGCCGCGCCGACCGCGGTGTCGCCGCCGTCGGGGTCGATCGTCTGCGGGCCGCCGTCGTCGCGCAGGCGGATCTCGCCCGGCGCGATCGAAGCCCAGTCGGGCGCCGTGTAGGGGCCGCCGCCGTCGCTCCCGTTCGGGCAGGTCTGCGTGTAGGCGGTGACGTTCGAGTCCGGCTTCGGCCCGCTTCCGGTCAGGTAGTGGGCGACCCACTCATCCTGGAGGTCGTTGAGGGCCGCGGCCACGTTGGCCTGGTCCTGCCCGCGGGAGTGGCCGAAGGAGCCGAAGAACAGCGCCAGCGGGCTGTCCGGGTGCTCGGCCCGGGTCCGGTTGTAGAAGCGGGTCGCCTCGTTGACCGGGAACAGGTCGTCGGTGAAGCCGGAGGCGATCAGAAGCGGCGCCGGCGACTCGCTGTGGTCGACCCCGTAGGCCGAGTGGAAGCTGTTGATCTCGTCGATCATCGCCGCTACCCCGGGATCGCCGTCGTAGGGCTCGCCCTGGTCGAGCCGGGCCTTCCAGCCGTTGATGTCGGCGCCCGGGTCGGACCCGATCGGCGCCTTGAAGCCCGCCGCCGCCAGGCCCTGGACGTATGACTCCTTCATCACTCCGACCCGGCCCCAGTAGCCCGCGTCCTCGATGTAGTCGAGGTTGTTGCCGTTCGGCACGAGCGCGTAGGTGAGCTCGCTCCAGGGGACGGTCGGCAGCGCGACCGTGAGGCTCATCGGCGTGCCGGCCGGGCTCTTCCAGGGGACGAGCGTGCCGTCGGGCAGCATCGTCCGGTCCTTCAGCGCCGCCAGCTCGAGCGACATGCCGCCGCCGTAGGAGCCGCCGGTCGCGGCGATCCTGTTCGGATCGATCAGCCCCTCGTCGACGAGCTCGCCGAGCAGGAGCTGGGAGTCGCGGACCTCGTAGCGGAGGTCCATCAGGTGGACGTAGCCTTTCGCGCAGCCGGCCGGGTCGGCGTCGCGGGCGGCCTGGCTGCCGCACGACTCACCGAAGCCGCGCTGGCTCAGCGAGTAGACGGCGTAGCCCTGCTCGAGCCAATGCTGCATGTCATCGAAGCTCAGCTTCGAGCCGCCGTAGCCGTGGTAGGTGCCGACGACCGGGTAGGGAGCGCTGCCGGTGGCGGGCAGCGCGACGTTGACGTCGAGGGGGACCCCGTCGAAGGTCTTGGTCGTGCTCCGCACCATCGGATCGCTGCCGGTGGCCTGTGTCGGCAGGCCCGGTGGCGCGAGCGTCGAGGTGATGTCGTCGGCAGCCTTGATCGAGCCGCACCACGTCTGCCCGGTCGAGCCGGGGAGGTTGCCGTCGGCGGTGACCTGGGCACAGTCGACGTCGCCGTCGAAGACCGTCGCAGGCGGCGCGGCCAGCGCCGCTGGCGCCGCGATCAGCGCGGCAAGGACGACGAACAGGGCTGCGAGTCTCCGCACGGTCTCACTCCTCGATCGGTGTTGTGCCCGGCGGTCGCCCGGGGCCGTCGCCAGCCTAGTGCAAGCCGAACAGGGCCGTGCCGCTTCGCGAGGAGCGCCGCCGCCCGGCCGCGCCCTACCCTTGCCTGTTCTTCGTCGTCGTGAAGCCGGCCGACTCGCCGCGGATGAAGACCTTGGTCCGCAGCTTGCCGGGGGCGTTCCGGCCGCCGAACAGCTTCCGCGCCCGCTTCGTCAGCTTCAGCTTCACGGCGTCGGTCGCGCCGGCGTCGACGCGGAGGTTCTCGCCGCGGGCGAGCACGGCGCCCTTGCCGCGGGCGTGCTTGCCCTTCGGCGCCCCGACCAGCTTCAACCGCGCCTTGCGGCAGCTGTAGTAGGCGTCGCCCTCGCAGCGCAGCTTCACCTCCAGGCGCTTGCCCTTGGCGACGGGCTTTCCGACCAGCCCGATGTCGCCCTGGATCGCGACCGCGCCGACCGATTCGTAGCCGGGGGCGAGCGCGACGCCGGGCCGCTTCGGCAGCACCTTCGGCGCCGGCGCGGTGACGAGGCCGCCGAGCGAGCCCGGCGCCTCGAGCACCGGGACGCGGAGGTCGACGTCGGCGATCGTCACCGGCCGCTGGTCGTTCGAGGGCCGCCCGTAGTTGACGAGAAAGCCCGGGGTCGTCTGCCCCGCGTCGCGGGGCAGGAGCTCGAGCCGCAGGACGTGGCCCTGCTTGACCTTCCAGCCGTTCGCGAAGAGCTGGAAGACCTGCAGGCCGCCGTCCTTGGGGCGCCAGAGGCCGCGCTCGACGAGCGTCTTCGTCGTCCCGTCCGGGGAGACGTCGACGAGCCGCGCCGCGACCTCGGAGGTGTCGTCGCCCTCGGGCAGGGGTGATCCGGGCGATCAGCGTCGCCGCCCCCATCACCGTGTAGCCGCCGGCCGGGCCGCGGGCAGCTCGTAGTTCGCCGTTCCCGTCTCCTCGGCGCCGGCCGCGGTCGTGCAGGCGGTTCCCCAGTCCGGGTTGAACAGGTAGCCCAACGTGTTCCACGCCGCGCCGACCGCGGTGTCGCCGCCGTCGGGGTCGATCGTCTGCGGGCCGCCGTCGTCGCGCAGGCGGATCTCGCCCGGCGCGATCGAAGCCCAGTCGGGCGCCGTGTAGGGGCCGCCGCCGTCGCTCCCGTTCGGGCAGGTCTGCGTGTAGGCGGTGACGTTCGAGTCCGGCTTCGGCCCGCTCCCGGTCAGGTAGTGGTCGACCCACTGGTCCTGGAGGTCGCTGAGCGCGCTCAGCACGTTCACCGCGTTCTGGCCGCGGGGGTGGCCGTAGGAGGCGAAGAACAGCGCCAGCGGGCTGTCCGGGTGCTCGGCCCGGGTCCGGTTGTAGAAGCGGGTCGCCTCGCTGACCGGAAAGATGTCGTCGGTGAAGCCGGAGCTGATCAAGAGCGGCGCCGGCGACTCGCCGTGTTCGACCCCGTAGGCGGAGTGGAAGGTGTTGATCTCCTCGAGGATCGCCTCCATCTCGGGATCACCGTCGTAGGGCTCGCCCTGCTCGAGCCGCTCCGTCCAGCCGACGACGTCGGCCTGCGGATCGGACCCCTGCGGCGCCTGGTAGCCCTGGCTGGCGAGACCCTGGACGATCGACTCCTTCATCACCCCGAACTTGCCCCAATAGCCGGCGTCCTCGATGTAGTCGAGGTTGTTGCCGTTCGGGGTCAGCGCGTAGCTGAGCTCGCTCCAGGGGACGTTCGGCAGCGCGACCGCGAGGCTCATCGGCGTGCCGGCCGGGCTCTTCCAGGGAACGAGCGTGCCGTCCATCTTCATCGTCCGGTCCTTCAGCGCCGCCAGCTCGAGCGACATGCCGCCGCCGTAGGAGCCGCCGACCGCGGCGATCAGGTTCGGATCGACCAGCCCCTCGTCGACGAGCTCGCCGAGCAGGAGCTGGGAGTCGCGGACCTCGTAGCGGAGGTCCATCAGGTGCAGGTAGCCCTTCGCGCAGCCGGCCGGGTCGGCGTCGCGGGCGGCCTGGCTGCCGCACGACTCGCCCCAGCCGCGCTGGCTCAGGGTGTAGACGGCGTAGCCCTGCTCGAGCCAGTGCTGCATCTCCTTGAAGCTCAGCTTCGACTGGCCCCAGCCGTGGTAGAGGCCGACGACCGGGTAGGGGGCGCTGCCGCCGGCGGGGAAGGCGACGTTGACGTCGAGGGGAACGCCGTCGAAGGTCTCCGTCGTGCTCCGCACCGCCGGGTCGGAGCCGCTCGGCTGGGTCGGCAGCGCCGGAGCGACGGTCGCGGCGATGTCGTCGGCGGCGCGGATCGATCCGCACCAGGTCTGGCCGGTGGCGCCACTGACGTTGCCGTCGGCGGTGACCTCACCGCAGCCGACATCGCCGCCGAAGACGTCGGCGGTGAGCGGCGCGGCGGACGCGGCCGGCGCCGCGATCAGCGCGGCGCCGAGGGCGAGCAGGACGACGAGCTTCGGCAAGGCTTTCCTCTCCTGGCGTGGCTTGGCCGGTGCGAGCCGGCCGCCGCCAGCCTAGTGCAAGACCGGACGGGGCCGTGCCGGTCACCTTGGCCGCCGCTCAGCGCCGAGGCGGCTGCCGGTCCCCGGCGCCGAGGCGGCGGCCGGGGACCGCTCAGCGCCGCGCCAGCGTCGCCACGACGGCCTCGTAGACGCCGTCGCCCATCCGACCCTCGGTGACGGTGACGTTGTCGAAGGCGCCGAGCGCGGTCCGCAGCTCCGCGTCCTTCTCGTAGCCGTTCGCCATGCAGAAGAACCGGCCGACGTGCTCGGCGGCGCCGAGGTCCTCGATCGAGTCGCCCGCGGCTATGCACTCCTCCCGCAGGTAGCCGCGGGCCCGCATGTGGGCGGCGACGGCCATCCCCTTGCTCGCCCCGCCGGGGACGAGGTGGTAGGCATGGGCGATCTCGACACCCTTCATCGGCCTGCTGATCGCCCCGTTGTCGAGGAACCGCAGGTCGGCGCCGTCGGGATCGGCGGCGATCAGCTCGTTCGCCGCCGCGACATCGACATGGCCGCGGAACAGCAGCGACAGCACGCGGCCCTCGTGCCACGGCGCGTGCCACTCGAGCCGCCCCGGGAAGCTCTCGAACAGCATCTCGGGGATCCCCGAGGCGACGATCCGGTCGGCCGGGTTGCCGCGCTCGTCGGGCATCCAGCGCTCGCCGGTCAGGATCGTCTTCTCGCGGTCGATCACCATCCCGCAGCCGGCCTCGTAGATGTAGGAGCCCTGGCCCATCAACCGCGAGTCGGAGAGGACCTGCGCCTCGCGGCGGCCCGACATCACGACCACCTCGACGCCGGCGCGGTGGCAGGCCTCGAGCAGCAGCGCCTGGTTGCGGGAGAAGTTGCCCTCGGCATCGGCGAACAGCGATCCGAAGCGACCGAGCAGGGTGCCGTCGAGGTCCGTGTACAGGCAGCGCAGCGCCATTTCCGCAAGCAGCGTAATGGCGCTCCGACCGGGCTGGTGGGGCGGTCGGAAGCTGGGATAGTGGGACGGGTGCTGACCAACCCGTTCACCGGCCAGACCATCGAGCGGCTCGCCGAGAGCGACGAGCTGCTGGTCATGGAATCGACCTACCGCGCCGGTGCCGCTCCCGCGCCGCCGCACCTCCACCCGGGACAGGACGAGCGCTTCGTCGTCCTCGCCGGCGTCGTGCGGGTCCGGGTCGACGGCGCCGAGCGCGACCTCCGCGAGGGCGACGAGCTCACGATCGGGGCCGGCACGCCGCACGAGTTCGGCGGCCACCCCGACGAGTCGGCGACGGTCCGCTGGGAGGTCCGTCCGGCGCTCCGCACCTGGGAGTTCTTCACGGGCCTCCATGCGTCGCTTCAGGCGCACGCGGAAGGCCGGGGCGAGGACGTGGACTTCGATGTCGCCGCATATGACGACGTCTTCCGGCTCGCCTAGCGGTGCCGATGCCGGCCTGGCGCCTCGCCGATCGCACCCTCGAGCTCGACCGCCCGATCGGTGTCGGGATCGTCAACGTGACCGTCGACTCGATGCACCCGACCTCCCGCAGCGGCACGCCCGCGCAGGCGGTCGCCGACGGGATCGCGCTCGCCGGGCGCGGCTTCGAGATGCTCGACGTCGGCGCCGTCGCCGCCCGCTCCGGCCCGCCGGTGCCCGCCGCCGAGGAGATCGGGCGGCTCGTCCCCGCCGTCGCCGGCCTCGCCGCCCGCTCCGGGGTCCCGATCAGCGCCGACACCTTCGCTCCCGAGGTGGCGGCTGCCGCGGCCGCGGCGGGAGCGGTCGCCGTCAACGACATCGGCGGCGGGACCGACGCGATGCTCGAGGCCGTCGCCGGAGCCGGCTGCGGATACGTGCTCATGCACATCGAGGGGCCGCCGCGGGTCGAGCGGCCGGCGCCGCGCTACGACGACGTCGTCGATCGCCTCAAGGAGTTCTTCGCAGCCCGGATCGAGCGGGCGCTGGCGCTGGGCGTCGCCGAGGAGGCGATCGCGATCGACCCCGGGCTCGACTTCGACCTGACGGTCGCCGACGACGTCGAGGTCCTGAACCGCCTCGAGGAGCTGCACGGGCTCGGTCGCCCCCTCTACGTCTCGCTCTCGCGCAAGGACTTCATCGGCGCGCTGCTCGCCGGCTCATGGGAGGAGCGCCTCGGGGCCGAGGCGCGTGGGAACGGCACGATCGCCGCCGCCGCGATCGCTGCGGCCAAGGGGGCGCAGATCCATCGCCTCCACGACCCCGAGGCGCTCGACGCCGTCCGCATGGCGAACCGGATCGCGGCGGCCGCGTCGGCGTGAGCGGCGCCGCCGACACCGTGGACCTGCCCTGGGGCTCGACGATCGACGCGGCCTGGCGGGCGGCGATCGACCCCGGGCGGGGCGACGGCCGGCTCGTCGCCGAGAGCGCCGAGCGCGAGCAGGAGGCGAGCGAGGTGCCGCTGCCCGCGCAGCTCGACCCGGAGCTGCGGGAGGCCCTCCACCGCGGCGGGATCGCGACGCTCTATGCGCATCAGCTCGAGGCTCTGCGGGCGAGCGAGGCGGCGGACGTGATCGTCACCAGCGGCACCGCCTCGGGGAAGTCGCTCGCCTTCAACATCCCGGTCCTCGACGCGATCGCCCGCGACCCGACGGCGCGGGCCATCTACCTCTATCCGACGAAGGCGCTCGCCCAGGATCAGGCCCGCAAGCTCGCACAGATCGCCCCGGGCGGGCTGCGGCCGGCGATCTACGACGGCGACACGCCGCGCGAGGAGCGGCCGGCGGTCCGGCGCAGCTCGAACCTGATCCTCACCAACCCCGACATGCTCCACGTCGGCGTCCTGCCTCACCACCGCAACTGGGGCGACGTCTTCGCCCGCCTGCGGTTCGTCGTCGTCGACGAGGCCCACGTCTACCGCGGCGTCTTCGGCTCCCACGTCGCCAACGTGCTCAGGCGGCTGCGTCGGGTGGCAGCGCAGTACGGGTCGGAGCCGCGGTTCATCCTCGCCTCGGCGACGATCGCCAACCCGCTCGAGCTCGCCGAGCGGCTCGTCGGCACACCGTTTCGTGCGATCGACACCGACGCGGCGCCGCGGGCGGGGCGGCGGATCGCGATCTGGAATCCGCCGCTGACCGACCGCGCCGCGGGCGCCCGCCGCTCGGCGCTCGCCGAGGCCGCCGACATGCTCTGCGAGCTGACGATCGCGGGGACGCGGACGATCTGCTTCGTCGGCAGCCGCCGCGGCGCCGAGCTGATCCACAAGTTCGCCCGCGATCAGCTCGCCGAGCGCGGGCATCGCGACCTCGCCGACGCGATCGCGCCCTACCGGGCCGGCTACACGCCCCAGCAGCGCCGCGACGTCGAGGCGCGGCTCGCCGCCGGCGAGCTCCGTGCGGTCGTCGCGACGAACGCGCTCGAGCTCGGGATCGACATCGGCGAGCTCGACGCGGCGATCTGCGTCGGCTTCCCGGGAACCGTCGCGAGCCTCCGGCAGATGTGGGGGAGGGCGGGACGCCGCCGCGACGGCCTCGCCGTCTACCTCGCCGGCATCGACGGGCTCGACCAGTTCTTCTGCCGCCACCCGGACGAGTTCCTCGCCCGCCCGGTCGAGGCGGCGATCCTCGACCACACGAACGAGCGGATCCAGTCCGCGCACCTGCTCGCGGCCGCATTCGAGGCCCCGCTCGGCGGCGATCGCGACGACGCGATCCTCGGCGCCGGCTGGCGCGAGCGCGCCGAGGCGCTCGTCGCCCACGGTCACCTGCGCAGGCGGCGCGACGGCCTGCTCGCGGTTCGCGGGTCCGGGTACCCGGCGGGAGCGGTCAGCCTCCGTTCGGCGTCGGCCGACTCGGTGACCGTCGTCGACGTGGCCAGCGGCGAGCTGCTCGGCACGGTCGAGGCCGAACGCGCCTTCTCGACCGTCCATCCCGGCGCCGTCTACCTGCACCTCGGCCGCTCCTACGAGGTCCGCGAGCTCGACCTCGAGGGGCGGCGGGCGATCGTCGAGCCGTTCCGGGGCGACTGGTACACGCAACCGCGTCAGGAGACCGAGATCTACATCGAGCGGATCGAGGCGCAGCGCGACGTCCTCGGCGTCGCGCTCCACTTCGGGATCGTCTCGGTCAGCGAGCAGGTGATCGCCTTCCAGCGGAAGCGGATCGGCGCCGGCGACGGCCACGGCGACGAGGCGTTCGACTTCGTCGCCCTCGACCTGCCCGAGCAGAGCTACCCGACGCAGGCGCTCTGGTACGTGCTGCCGGACGAGCTCGCCGGCCCCGCGGCGCTGCCGCCCGACGTCCAGCTCGGCGCCCTGCACGCCTCCGAGCACACGCAGATCGCGGTCCTGCCGCTGCTGGCGATGTGCGACCGCTGGGACATCGGCGGGCTCTCCACCAACGTCCACATGCAGACCGGCCGACCGACGATCTTCATCTATGACGGCCATCCCGGCGGCGTCGGGATCGCCCGCCGCGGCTACGACGAGTTCGAGCGGCTCGTCGACGACGCGGCCCGGCTGGTCGGCGAGTGCCCCTGCGCGGACGGCTGCCCCTCCTGCATCCAGAGCCCGAAGTGCGGCAACCTCAACGACCACCTCCACAAGGCGGGTGCGCTCGAGCTGATGAGCGGGATGCTCGGGCGCTAGACGGATCGTGCTTGTGCTGGCCGATCCCCCGCCGGCCGGCCCCGCTCCGCCCGTACGGCCGGTGGCGGATGCCGAACGGGCTCGATGCGAGGTTGCGGAGCTTGTAACGCGGGCTACGATCTCTAGGTAATGGAGGGTTCCCCCCTCGGCAGGACCCATTGCACCCGGTGCGGACAGGTCAACCCACCGGGCGCGCGGTTCTGCGCTGCCTGCGGGGTCGAGCTGACGATCATCGCCACCCCGGGCGCGCTCGCGCCGCCGCCCGAGCTGCGCGAGCGGGCCCGGGCCGCCGCCGCCGAGGCGGCCGGCCGGCGCCGCCACGCGACCGTCCTCTTCGCCGACGTCGCCGGCTCGATGGAGCTCGCGGAGCGGCTCGACGCCGAGCAGTGGCGCGAGGTCATCGACGGCCTCTTCAAGCTGCTCGCCGACGCCGTCCACCGCCACGACGGGACCGTGGACAAGTTCACCGGCGACGGGATCATGGCGCTGTTCGGAGCCCCGATCGCGGACGAGGACCACGCGCGCAGCGCCTGTCTCGCCGCGCTCGAGATCCGCGACGAGGCGCCGGCCTACGCCGCGCGGATCGACCGCGATCTCGGCATCCGGCTCCGGGTCCGGATCGGGATCAACTCGGGGACGCTCGTGATCGGCGCGCTCGGCGTGAGCGATGACCTTCAGTACACGGCGATCGGCCACACGGTCGGCCTCGCCCAGCGGATGGAGTCGCTCGCGCCTCCCGACGCGATCCTGATCAGCGAGAGCACCGCCGGGCTCGTCCGCGGCTACATCGAGCTCGAGGACCGCGGGCCCGTTGACGTGAAGGGCTCGACCGTGCCGGTCGGCACCTTCGCTCCGACCGGCGTCGGCGCAGCCCGCGACCGCTTCGACGTCGCCCGGGAGCGAGGCCTGACCCCGCTCGCCGGCCGCAGCGCCGAGATGGCCGAGCTCGAGGCGGCGCTCGCGCGGGCCGAGGAGGGCGAGGGCGGCGTGGTCGGGATCATCGGCGCCGC
Source organism: Solirubrobacterales bacterium (assembly GCA_041393495.1). Classification (GTDB taxonomy): domain Bacteria; phylum Actinomycetota; class Thermoleophilia; order Solirubrobacterales; family 70-9; genus RHKX01. The sequence goes on from JAWKKA010000001.1 coordinate 70,648, forward strand.
CGGGGTCGGCAAGAGCCGGATCTGCCACGAGCTCGTCGCCCTCTGCCGCGACCGGGGGGTCGCGGTCTACGGGACCCGCTGCGAGCCCCAGGGCCGCGACCTGCCGCTGCTGCCGGTCCTGCGGATGATGCGCGGCTACTTCGAGATCGGGGACGGCGAGGCCCCCGCTGCGGCCCGTACCAAGGTCGAGGAGCGGCTGCTCGCGCTCGACCCGTCCTTCGAGGCGGAGCTGCCGCTGATCCTCGACTTCCTCGGCGTCGGCGATCCGGCCGACCGGCCGCAGATGAGCGCCGAGGCACGCGAGCGCCGCCTCAACGACCTCGTCCGGCGCATGGTCCTCTCGCGCGAGCGGCTCGGACCGGCGCTGGCGCTGGTCGAGGACCTGCACTGGATCGATCCCGCGAGCGACCGGTTCCTCGCGGCGCTCGTCGCGGCTGCGTCCGGCACGAGGACGCTGGTCGTCGTCAACATGCGGCCGGAGTACCAGGCGGACTGGATGGCGAGCTCCTCCTATCGCCAGCTCCCGCTGCGCGAGATCCGGGGCAGCGGCCTCGACGAGCTCCTGCGAGCGCTGCTTGGTGCCGACCCGTCGCTCGACGGGCTCGCTGCGCTGGTCGGTGAGCGGACCGGCGGCAACCCGTTCTTCGTCGAGGAGGTCGTCCGCGAGCTCGACGAGCGCGGTGTGCTGAGTGGAGGCCGCGGCGACTACCGGCTGGCCGCAGAGATCGACGAGCTGGTCGTCCCCGCGACCGTGCAGGCGGTCCTCGCCGCCCGGATCGACCGTCTGGCCGACCCGAGCCGGGCGGCGCTCCACGCGGCGGCGGTGATCGGCCCCGAGCTCACCGTGGAGGTGCTTGAACGGGTGCTCGGCGACGCCGGCCCGGGTGTCGAGGAGGCGCTTCGCGAGCTCGTCGGCGCCGAGTTCGTCCGCGAGACCAGCGCCCATCCCCGCCGTCGGCTCTCGTTCGTCCATCCCCTGACCCGCGAGGTGGCGCTGGAGACGCAGCTTCTTGCCGAGCGCCAGCGCCTCCACGTCGCGGCGGCCGCCGCGCTCGAGGAGGTCGAGCGGGACCATCTCGACGAGAGCGCCGCGACCATCGCCGAGCACCTCGAGGCCGGCGGGCGCCCACTCGGAGCGGCGACCTGGCGGGTCCGTGCGGCGACCTGGGCGGAGCGGATCGGCGCGTCCGCCGGCCTCACCCAGTGGGAGGCGCTCGCGGCGCTCGACGACGAGCTCGCGGTCCACGAGGGCGAGGAGGCCGATCGGCTGCGCCTGACCTGGCGGCTCATGGTGCTCAGCCGCTCGCCGCTCTTCGGCGGCGACATCGACCGGCTCCGCCACCTCTACGGCGAGGCCCGTGCGATCGCCGAGCGGCGCGAGGAGGCGGGCGTGCTGGCCAACCTGCACGCCGCGATGGGATGGTGTGAGGCGACGATCGCCGGCCGGTTCCCGGAGTACGCTCGGGCGGCTGATCTGGTCCTCGCGCTCGAGGGCCGGATCGCGGATCTCGGTCTGCGGGTCAGCGCCCTCGCAGCGATCACCTACGCCGACTTCTTCTCGGGTGAGCTCGAGTCCGGGATCGAGAAGCTGGAGCGGATCATCGAGCTGACCGACGCCGACCTCGACGCCGGCGCCGGGGTCGGCGTCGTCCATCCCCGCGCCTTCGCGGTCTCGTTCCGCGGCTGGTTCTTCGGATACCTCGGTCGCTTCGCCGAGGCTCGGGCGGCGCTCGAGGAGGGGATCGAAGCCTGCGAGCGGCTCGATCCCGAGTCGCTGATCGTGACCTACATCTGCTCGGGCGCGCTCGCGCAGCTCGGCGAGCGCCCGCCTGACGCGACGGTGATGGCCGACGCCGCTCGCGCGGTGGACCTCGCTGCCGAGATCGGCGACGTCTTCCTGCGGGTCGTCGCGCTCACCTGGCAGGCCAGCCTGCTGGTCACGGCGGGCGAGCCTGATCGCGCGCTGGGGGCCACGACCGACGGGATCGGGATGCTGGCGGGTCGCGGGACCGGTGTCGAGTTCGAGCCGCCGCTGCGGATCGCGTTCGCGCGCGCCTGCGCGGCCCGCGACCGGATCGACGAGGCGGCCGAGGCGGCCGACTGGGCCCTGCGGAGGGTCCGCGACATCGGCTTCAACGCCTTCGTGCCGACGGCGTCGAGCGTCCTCGCTGAGGTGCTGGTGGACCGCGGCGATGACGAGTCGCTCGCGCGCGCCTCCGTGGTGATCGATCAGGGCGTGCGGACCGCGCGGCGGCTCGGCATGAGGCCGATGCTGATCGAGGCGCTGCGCGTCCGCGCCGCGGCATCCGCGGCGGGCGGGCGCGAGGAGGAGTCCCGCGCGGCGCTCGCCGAGGCGATCGCGATCGCGCGCGCGATCGACGCCGCCGGGGCGCTCGAGCGGCTCGGCGCCGCGCCGGCCGTCGGGCCCTGAGCCGACCCCGTGCGCTGCGGGCCCACGACCTGCGCTCCACCTGCCCGTCACCTCGTCGTGTCGCGTGCGTGGCGAACGCAACATTCCCGGCGCGCCCCTGTTATGCAGTCTGTACCGGGCTGCGAGCGACTGGGGCATGCAGGAGCGATGAGATGAGATCGAGGGCACTTCTTCTGGCGCTGGTGGCCACCGCGGCGACCGCGGCCTTCGCGCCGACCGCGAGCGCTGCGCCGACCGCGCCGCTGCCCGGTGGCAAGTACGTCGGCAAGGCGGCCGCAGGGACCGGCAAGCGGGTCGTGGTCAAGGTCCGCTCCAGCAACAGCCACGAGCAGTTCCGCGGCGTCGTCCGACTCCGTTGTGCCGGCGTGAGCGCCCGCTTCAGCACTGGTGACGGTCGCTTCATCGCCCGCAAGCGCCGCGGCGGCCGGACGATCTTCAAGGCGAGGGGCCGGTTTGTGACGATGAACCAGGTCAAGGGGGCGGTCGTGCGGATGAATCGGCACCGCCGCCACGGGTCGTGCCGCCCGTCCGATTTCCGTGCTCGCCTTGCCAACTCGCCGCGCATTCACGAGCGCACGGTGACGTACGGTCCCTTCTCGGTCGAGCCCGGCATGGGCCACGGCCACGGTGGCCTCAACACCGCGCTGGGCAACATCGACAAGCCCTGCGAGGACTGCCAGATCGTCGCCATGTCCGCCGATCTCACCGAGGCGGACGGCCGCAGCGCCAACTACGACACCGAGTCGATGCTGCACCACGTCGTCCTCTTCAACCAGGGGGCCAGGGACGCGACCTGCCCCGGTCGGCCGGAGCGCTTCTTCGCGGCGGGCAACGAGCGTACCCCTCTCCTGCTCCCCCGCGGCTTCGGCTACCCGGTCGCGGCCGGCGATCGCTGGCGGCTGATCACCCACCTGATGAACATGGGCGCGGCGACGAAGGACCTCTACATCAAGGTCAGCTTCGCCTACGTCGAGGGCGCGAGTGGCCTGCAGCCGGCGAAGCCGTTCTGGCTCGACATCAACAACTGCGGGAGCTCGCAGTACGAGACCCCGGCCGGCGATCACACCGCGGTACGTGGCTTCACCGTGACGCCGGAGATGGCCGGCAGGCTGGTCGCGATCGGCGGCCACCTCCACGACCACGGCACGCACATCTCGGCGACCGACACCACGACCGGGCAGCTGCTCTGTGACGCGGCCGCCGGCTACGACAACGATCCATCCTACATGGGCCACATCGACAGCGTCGGCGGCTGCCTCGGCCGCTCGGTCGGGACGCTCAACGCCGGCGACAACCTCGAGCTGAGAAGCAGCTACGACGCGCCCGAGGCGATCCCCGACGTGATGGGGATCATGGTCGGCTACGTGGCGCCGCCGGGCTGAGCGGCCGGGCGCCGCGCCGCCGGCGCTACGGGGCTCCCTCGAAGGCTTGCCGAACGTCGATCCGGCCTGAAAGGACCTGCTGCGTTCATCGACTGAACGTCGGGGGCTGCCACGCGAGTCCGGCGATCAACGCGGCAGCAGCCGTGGATTCGCGGCGCCTGCCGATCCCACAACCCCAGGGCAATGAGGTAGCGTCGAGGCCGTGGAGTCGGGCGGCGGACGTCCCGCAGCGATCCGGGCGACGGCCCTCACGAAGACCTACGGCGAAGGCATCCTTGCGGTCCACGCGCTCTCCGGCGTCGACCTCGACATCGCTGCCGGCGAGTTCGTCGTGATGCTCGGCCCGTCGGGATCGGGGAAGACGACGCTGCTCAACGTCGTGGGCGGCATCGAACCGCCGACGGCGGGCGAGGTCGAGGTGGCCGGCCGGTCGCTCTCGGGCCTCGGCGAGGACGAGCGGACCGAGTTCCGGCGCAGCACCGTCGGGTTCATCTTCCAGTTCTTCAACCTGATCCCGACCCTGACCGCGCTCGAGAACGTCCAGCTCGTCGCCGAGCTCTCGGACCGCCCCGACCGATCCGAGGAGATGCTCGAGCGGGTCGGGCTCGCCGATCGCCTCGCGCATTTCCCGGCGCAGCTGTCCGGCGGCGAGCAGCAGCGGGTCGCGGTCGCACGGGCGCTCGCGGGGGTCCGCAGGTGCTGCTCGGCGACGAGCCGACCGGCGCGCTCGACCTCGACACCGGACGGCTGGTCCTCGACCTGCTGCGCGAGCTCAGCGACGAGCTCGAGCGGACGATGGTCCTGGTCACCCACAACGCCGCGATCGCAGGAATGGCCGACCGCGTCCTCAGCCTCCGTGACGGAGGATCGTCGCTGACCACCGCAACCAGGATCCGGTGGCGGCGGGGGAGCTCGAGTGGTGAGGCCGTGAGGACGCTGCGCAGGAAGCTGCGCCGCGACGTGCGCCGGCAGCGAGCGCAGTTCTTCGCGATCGGGCTGACGATCTTCCTCGGGGTGGCGCTGTTCGGGGCGACCTACGACGCCTATCGCAACCTGAACGACTCCTACGCCCGCGCCTTCGTCGACTATCGCTTCGCGAACCTGACGATCAGCGGCGGCGACATCGCCCGAATCGCGGATCGCGCCCGATCGATGCCCGGGGTCGAATCGGTGGCGAGCAGGGTCGAGGCGGACCTCCCGCTCGAGGTCGGCGAGACGAAGCTGCTCGGGCGCGTGGTCGGGATGCCGGCGGGTCGGCAGCCACCGGTCGACCGCGTCGAGGTCGGTGCGGGCGGCTACCTTCGTGCTTCCTCCCCCCGGGGGGTGCTCGTCGAGCGGCACATGGCGGAGCATTTCGACCTCACGCCCGGCGATTCGCTTCGCGTCGCCGGGCCTGGCGGCGACGTCGGCGTCGAGGTCGCCGGGGTCGCCGAGTCGCCTGAGTACTTCTGGCCGGCCCGAAGCCGCCAGGACATCCTTCCCTCCCCCGACGACTTCGGCGTCATCTTCGCCGGCGAGGGGCTTGCCGAGCGGCTGGCCGGATCCAGCGGGCCGAATCAGGTCGTCGTCTACTACGACGGGGGCGAGGCGTCGGCCGGGCTCACCGCAGCGCTGACCCGGATGGCCGCGACCCACGGGGCGAGCGCGACGATCGCTCGTGTCGATCAGCCTTCGAACAGCGCGCTGCAGGAGGACGTCAAGGGCTTTCGGGAGATGGCGATCCTCTTTCCGCTGCTCTTCCTGACTGCCGCGGCGCTTGCCACCGGCATCCTGATGCGGCGGCTGGTCACCTCGCAGCGCCCCGTGATCGGAATGCTCCGGGCCTGTGGCTACTCCCAGGGCCAGGTCACGCGTCACTACCTGTCGTTCGGCCTCGCGGCGGGGGTCGCGGGGAGCGTCCCCGGTGCCATCGCCGCGGTCACTCTCGCGGGCCCCATGACCCACGCCTACACCGACGCGCTCTCGATCCCGGTGACCCTCGTGCGGGTCTCGCCGCTGACGGTCCTCGCCGGTCTCGCGTTCGGCGTCCTGGTCGGCGCGCTGGCCGCCGCGCTGCCCGCCCGCGCCGCCGCGAAGGTCCCGCCCGCCGAGGCGATGCGAAGCATCTCTCCGCCGAGCGCGGCCGGCGAGAGCCTTGCCGAGCGGGCGATCCCCGGGCTGCGGAAGGCCCCGGTTCGCTGGCGGCTGGTGCTGCGTTCGATCGGGCGCAACCGTCGCCGCTCGCTCGCGACCGTGGTCGGCGTCGTGCTCGCGCTCACCCTCGTCCTCGTCTCGTGGGGGATGGTCGACACGGCGCAGATCCTGATCGCCCGGCAGTTCGATCAGGTCGAGCGCCAGGACGCGCAGCTGTACTTCCATGGCAGAGCGTCGGCGGCGGATCTCGGGCGGGTCCGCCGCACCGCCGGCGTCGCGGAAGCCGAGCCCGGCCTCGAGACGCCCGTTTCCGTATCGGCCAACGGCCACAGCTACGAGACCGCCCTGATCGGACTCGAGCCGGACACCGACATGCACGGCTTCCTGCCCGCCGACGGTGACCCGGCCACCCTCGAAGGAGCCGGCGTCATCGCCGGCAAGGCCCTTGCGGATGAGCTCGGGATCGCACGGGGAGATCCGGTCGAGCTGAGCATCCCCCAGCCTCCGGTGCGGGTGCGGGCGCCGGTGTCGGCCTTCGTCGACGAGCCGCTCGGCACCTACGTCTACGCGTCGCTCGCCCCGATCCGCGGACGCATCGGAGATCGCCTCGGCGTCGGCAACCTGGTGTTGGCTCGTTACGCGCCCGGGGTCGACCGCGACCAGATGCGCCGCCGGCTGAGCCGGCTCCCCGGGGTCGTCGCGTTCGAGGACTCCCGCCAGCTTCGCGAGACCGTCGACGCCTACCTCGGCCTGTACTACGCCTTCGTCGGCATCATGCTCGCCCTCGGCGGGGCGATGGCGTTCGCGCTGCTCTACAACGGGATCCAGGCGAACCTCGCCGAGCGTTCCGTCGAGGTGGCGACGCTGCGAGCGGCCGGGATCCCGTTCCGATCATTGGCGCGGATGATCACCGCCGAGAACGTTCTGTTGACTCTGCTGGGAATCGTCCCCGGGCTGATCGCCGGATACCTCGTCGCGCGCGGCTTCATGGCGTCGTTCTCGAGCGACCAGTTCAGCTTCGATCTCGAGTTCAGGACCTCGACCCTGATCATCTCCTCGCTTGCGATCGTCCTCGTTGCCCTGCTCTCGCAGGTTCCCGGCCTGCGCGCCGTGCGGAGCCTCGACATCGCGACCGTTGTCCGTGAGCGCTCCGCGTAGCGGCCATGGCCGAACCCTCTCGATGACGCGCAATCTCGCCCCGCGCCCGGCGTCCTGATCGACTCTCTCCCGTGCCCTCGGCTGCTGGGGCTGAGCACGCCCGCTCACCCGCTTCGAGCCCGCGAATGAGCCCGGTCGTGTGCCCTGACTTGTGGCTCCGGCGTGCTCACGAGGCCGGACGTTCCCCCTGACCGACCGGCTCATGTCCGTCCGCCTCGAACAGCCGGGTCCGGTAGGCGAGGACGACCGCCTGCACGCGGTCGCGGAGCTCGAGCTTCTGGAGGATGTGCGTGACGTGCGTCTTGACGGTCGTCTCCTCGATCTGGAGCTCCGCTCCGATCTCGGCGTTCGAGAGCCCCGCGGCGATCAGCCGGAAGATCTCCCGCTCACGGTCGGTCAGCTCCTCGAACCCCTCCGGCGGCTCGGGCCGGGCGACCCGCGCGAACTGCCGGATCACCCGCTTCGTCACCGCCGGCGAGAGCAGCGCATCACCGCTGGCGACCGTGCGAATCGCGGCGATCAGCTGCTCAGGGGGGTCGTCCTTGAGCACGAAGCCGCTGGCGCCGGCGCTGAGCGCCTCGTAGACGTACTCGTCGAGGCCGAACGTCGTCAGGATGAGGACCCGGGCGGCCGGGTCGGCGGCGAGGATGCGCCGGGTCGCCTCGAGCCCGTCGAGCTCGGGCATCCGGATGTCCATCAGGACGACGGTCGGGTCACAGCGTGCGGCCTTCGCCACCGCCTCGAGCCCGTCGCGCGCTTCGGCCACGACCTCGATGCCCGACTCGCCGGACAGCAACATGCGGAAGCCGGCCCGGACCATCGACTGGTCGTCGGCCACCAGCACGCGGATCATCACTCGCCGCCCCCGTCGAGGGGAAGCCGCGCCCTGAGGACGAAGCCGGGCTCGTCCGCGGCGGCCGCCGTCAGCTCGCCGCCGTAGACCTTGACCCGCTCGCGGATGCCGACGAGGCCGTGGCCGGCGTCTGCGTCCGGTGCGGCGCCGCGGCCGTCATCACGGATCTCGATGTCGAGCTCGCCGGTGCGGTAGCGGACGGTGACGTCGGCGTGGCTCGCCCGTGCGTGCTTGAGCGCGTTGGTGAGCCCTTCCTGGACGATCCGGTAAGCGGTGAGGTCGAGCGCCTGCGGCAGCGGGTAGGGCTCGCCGTCGGTATGGAGCTCGACGGGCAGCCCGGCATCGCCGACCCGCTCCAGCAGGGGGCCGAGATCGGCGAGGCCGGGCTGCGGTCCGAGCGCGACCTCCTCGCCATCGTGGCGCATGGCGCCGAGCAGCTGGCGCATCTCCGCAAGCGCGGTGCGGCCGGTCCGCTCGACTCCCGCGAGCGCCTCCATCTCCTCGGGGTCCGTCGCGGTCAGACGGTGCCGCACGGCGCCGACCTGGAGCACCATCACGCTGACCGCGTGCGCGACGATGTCGTGCAGCTCGCGGGCGATCCGGGCCCGTTCCTCGGCGACCGCGACGCGGGCCGCCGCCTCGCGCTCGCGCTCGGCCTGCATCGCGCGCAGCTCGGCCGCCTCTGCCTGCTCGACCCGCCCGCGCATCGCGAAGCCGGCCAGCCAGCTGATCGCGAACAGCAGCGGGGTGAGGGCGAAGTCGCCCGCGTCGCTCGTCGGATCGTTGTAGACGACGATCGCCGCCCCGGCCACCACGATGAGCAGGCCGAGTCGCGCCTGGGCGGCGTCGCGGACGTTGCCGAGCAGGAACGCGGCCACGAACCCGGCGATGAAGGCGATGGGGCTGTAGGTGATCAGCCGACCGTCGAGGAACGAGGCCGCCGCGGCGAGCATCCAGACCGCCGCGGGAGCCGCGAACGGAAAGCGCCGCCGCGCCAGGAGCGGCAGCACCACGAGCGCGATCGCGGGTGCGGCGAGCCAGATCGAGGTCTCCAGCTCTCGCGCCGGGTCGTTCCTCGTCGCGGCCTCGAGCACGCTCGCGCCCGCGGCGATCAGGACGAGGGCATCGAGGCCATACGCGCGGGCGGGATGCCAGACCCGGTTCACGCGCTGAACGTACTGGAGCCCCCGGGGAGCCGCCTCCGACCTGAGTAGGAGAAGAGATCGTCCCTCGCGACGATGAAGCGGGCCCGCCTCGCGCATACGGTCGCCGCATGGACCCGACGAGCGAAGGAGAGGTCATGCAAGCCCGGACGAAGAGCACCAGTGCACCCCGCAACCTGGCCGCCCGCATGGGCCGCTGGAGCGCGCAGCACCGAAGGAAGGCGTTCCTCGGCTGGCTCGCGTTCGTGATCACGGCGGTCGCGATCGGCGCCGCCGTCGGGACGAGCACGCTCGCGGACGAGGACAGCGGCGTCGGCGAGTCCCGCCATGCAGACCAGGCGATCGCCGCGGCGTTCCCGGACGAGGGCGCCGAGGAGACCGTGCTCGTGCAGAGCGCCGGCCCGACGGCGTCGGAGCCGCGCTTCGAGGCCGCGGTCGGCGACACGATCGCGGCGCTCCGCGACGAGCCCGGCGTGCAGGGCATCACGAGCCCGTACGCCGCCAGCGGCGCGATCTCCGAGGACGGCCGCTCCGCCCTGATCAGGTTCGAGATCGCCGGCGGCGACGAGCTCGCCGGAGAGCGCGTGGAGGACGTGCTCGCGGCCGTGGGCGACGTCGACCGGCGCTATGGCGACCTCCGGATCGAGGAGTTCGGCTTCGCCAGCGCGGACAACGCGCTGACGAAGGCGTTCGCGGACGATTTCCGCAAGGCCGAGACCACCTCGCTGCCGATCACCCTGGTGATCCTCGTCGTCGCCTTCGGCGCGCTGGTCGCGGCGGGCATCCCGCTGCTGCTCGCGATCTCGGCGGTGGCCGCGGCGCTCGGGCTGATCGGGCCCGTCAGCCGGCTGATGGCGGTCGATGAGGCGATCACCTCGGTCGTGCTGCTGATCGGCCTGGCGGTGGCGGTGGACTACGCGATGTTCTACCTGCGCCGCGAGCGCGAGGAGCGGGCGGCGGGACGGGGCCCCGAGGCCGCCCTCGAAGCAGCTGCCGCGACCTCCGGGCGGGCGGTGCTGATCTCGGGCCTGACGGTGATGGTCGCGATGGCCGGCATGTACTTCGCCGGGGCGGCGACCTTCGCGGGGTTCGCCACCGGGACGATCCTGGTCGTCGCGGTCTCCGTGCTCGGCTCGCTGACCGTGCTGCCCGCCGTGCTGTCGAAGCTCGGCGACCGCGTCGAGCGCGGACGCGTGCCGGTGATCGGGCGGCTGAAGCGCTCCGGCCGCGGCTCGCGGCTGTGGGGGGCGGTCGTCGACCGCGTGACCCGGCATCCGCTCGCGTCGCTGCTGATCGCCGGCGGGCTGCTGGTCGCGCTGGCGATCCCGGCGTTTTCGATGCACACGGCGCTGCCGGGCGTGGACACGTTCCCGCGTTCGATCGGCGTGATCCGGACCTACGACCGGATCCAGGCCGCCTTCCCCGGCAACCAGCTCCCGGCCGAGGTCGTCGTCGAGGCGGACGACGTGACCTCGCCGGAGGTCGGCGCTGCGATCGAGGCGATGAACCGGCGCGCGCTCGCAAGCGGCGACTTCCAGGGGCCGGTCTCGGTCCGGGTCTCGCCCGACCGCAGCGTCGCCGAGGTGTCGCTGCCGATCGCCGGCGACGGCACCAACGAGCGCTCGATCGCCGCGCTGGAGGCGCTGCGCGGGAAGATCATCCCGGCGACGGTCGAGGAAGCCGGCGCCGAGGCGTCCGTGACCGGCATCACCGCGTCCAACCAGGACTTCAACGACGTGATGAAGTCGAACGTCCCGTACGTCTTCGCGTTCGTGCTCGCGATGGCGTTCGTCCTGCTGCTCGTCAGCTTCCGCTCGATCGTGATCCCGCTCAAGGCGATCGCCCTCAACCTGCTCTCGGTCGGGGCGGCATACGGAGTCCTGAAGCTCGTCTTCCAGGACGGGCACCTGGCCGGGCCGCTCGGGATCGAATCGACCGGCGCGATCACCTCGTGGCTGCCCCTGTTCCTGTTCGTGGTCCTGTTCGGGCTCTCGATGGACTACCACGTGTTCATCCTGACCCGGATCCGCGAGGCGGTGGGCGCCGGATCGCGGACCGAGGACGCGGTCGCACACGGGATCAGGTCGACCGCCGGCGTGGTCACGAGCGCCGCTGTGGTGATGGTCGCCGTCTTCTCGATCTTCGGGACCCTGTCGATGATCGAGTTCAAGCAGATGGGAGTCGGCCTCGCCGTCGCCGTCCTGATCGACGCCACGATCGTTCGCGGCGTGCTGCTGCCGGCGGCGATGGTGCTGCTCGGCGAGCGCAACTGGTGGCTGCCGCGGTGGCTGCAATGGCTGCCCCGCATCTCCCACGGGGAGCGCGCCCCGCAGACGAAGCCCGCCCCGACGACGCGCGCCGGCGTTCCCGCGGCGCAGGCCTGACGCCAAGACGGGCGCCGGGGGGGGCGGTTGGACGCGTTCGCCGGCTGGCCGAGGTCCCGAGATACACAGATGGCCCCATATCAACGTGCCGTCGCGGCTGGCATCGTCCGCGCGAGTCAATCGTTCGACAGGAGGCCAGGAGTGACCGCGAAGACATTGCTGATCGCCATCGTTGCCGCGCTTGCGGCCGCCGCGATGTTGGCGTTGCCGTTGAGCGCCGGCGCCGGCGAGATCCACAGGGCGGCCAAGCAGGAGTGCAAGCATGAGCGCCGCACCGACAGACAGGACTTCATCCGCGACTATGGCGGGACCGGCAAGCGGGCCCTGAAGCGCTGCATCGTCGCCGAGATCCGTTGAGTCAGGCCGGATCGACCACCTCGTCCTCACCGTCGCCGACATCGAGCGAGCGGGCTCGCCGCCGCTGTGGAGGCGGCGGGACAGCGCAAGCAGGCGACGTGTTCGCCGACGTTGCCGGCCCCGTGCACCTGGCGGAGCGGATCGACGCCGAGCAGTGGCGGGAGGTGATGGCGGAGCGGCTCGACGCCGAGCCCGTGGTCGGGTCCTGAGGGGGTCGCCAGGCGGACGACGAGCGCCACCGCCGGCTTCCGCCGCGCGTGAGCCGCCGTCGGCTCAGCCGCCGCCCGGGCCCTCGGCCGCCTCTGCGACGAGGGCCCGGAGGCTCGCGTGCTCCTCCGCGCAGGCCGGGCAGCCGGCCAGGTGGGGGCGCATGCCCGGCACCTGCCGGTCGGCGTCGATTCCACTCAGCTCGAGGTCGACGTACTCGTCGAGCCGGTCGAAGCACTCATCGCAGCTGACCTCGGCCTCGGCGGGACCGAGCATCCTGCTCAACGCGTCGGACTCGTTGCTGCTCATCGTCATGACCTCCTTTCCGTGCTCACGGGCGGGCGGGCGAGGCCCTCGGCGGCGAGCTCGGTTCGGAGCTTGCGCCGGGCGTCATGAAGCGTCTTGTAGAGCGCGCCGCGGCTCGAGCCGGTGCGCTCGGCGATCACGTCGATCGGGATCCCGTTCAGCGCCAGCGCGACGAACACCGATCGCTGGTGCGGCGTCAGCGTCGACTCGACGGCTGCCCGGAGGCGCTCGAGGACCTCGGCGCTCTCGAGCTGCTCCTGGGCGCTGCGGCCGTGATCTGCGAACTGCTCCCAGCTGCCGTCCTGCAACGTGACCTCGCGCGACTGCCAGGCGCGCCGGCGCAGCTTCACCCCGGCTTCGACGATCGCGAACTTGTAGACCCAGGTCGTGAACCGGCTCGCGCCCCGGAAGTCGTCGAGCTTGCCGAGCACCGAGACGAGCGCGTCATCGGCCGCCTGGACGGCGAGGTCGTCGAGCTCCTCGCCGCGGACGTGGCTCAGCGCCGCGCGCCGACGGCCGAGCTCGAACCGGGCCGCCTTGAGCAGCAGGCCGTGCAGGCGCGCGACGGCGGCCTCGCGCGCCGGGCCGCGATCGCGGAGCGCGTCGAGCCAGTCGCGGTTCTCGCGCTCGCGCGAGGGCCGCTCGCTTCCGGGCAGGGCCACCGGTCGAGGGTAGCCGCCGGGCGCGGCGGGCGGCAGTCGCGACGGGCGACGGGCGACGGGCGACGGGACCGGCGCGGGCGGCAGGCACGGCGCCGCGGCCGCCGCCCCGTTCATGGCTTGCCGGCGAGCGCGAGGAACTCCTGCCGCGTTCGCTGGTCGTCGCGGACGGCGCCGAACAGCGCCGAGGTGATCGTGCGCGCCCCCGGCTTCTGGACGCCGCGCAGCGACATGCACATGTGCTCGGCCTCGAGGACGACGCCGACCCCCTGTGGGTCGAGCTCGTCCATCAGCCAGCGGGCGATCTGCGTCGTCAGCCGCTCCTGGACCTGGACGGACCGCGCGAACTGCACGACCACCCGGGCGAGCTTCGAGAGGCCGATGATCCGCTCGCCGGGCAGGTAGCCGACGTGGGCGACGCCGACGAACGGGAGCAGGTGGTGCTCGCAGAGGCTGTGGAAGGGGATCCCGGTCGCGACGACGAGCTCGTCGTAGCCGGCGTCGTTCGGGAACGTCGTCGGGCTGAAGGCAGCCGGGCTGAGCAGCTCCGTGTAGACGTCGACCATCCGCCGCGGCGTCTCGCGGAGGCTCTCGTCGTCGATGTCGATGCCGAGTGCCTCGAGCAGGTCGGCCGCGGCATGCTCGGCTCGCCGGCGGTCGATCACCCGCGGCGGCGGGGTGGTGGAAGGGACAGGAATCGCTGGCGCCTCGCCCAGAGGCATCGGTTCGAGAAAGCTCATGTCCCTGTTGGTGACCGCCCGACGGCGGTTCTTACCGCGGCATGCCGCCACCGAGCGAAAGGCGCGGTGTGCCCGCCGCTGGACGTGGCGCGGTGTGCCCGCGGCAGGGCGCGAGGCGTGGTGTGCCGCCCGGTTCGCAGAGCGGCCGCTCAGGCGGTCGGTCCGCGCCCACTTACAGCGTCGCCGCCGCCTTGAGCCCCTCGAGCACGGCCTCCTCCACCGTTCTCGGCGCCAGGCAGTCTCCGATCAGCACCGACTCGATGCCGTCGGCGGCGAGCTCCGCGCCGAGGGAGCCGTTCGCGATCTGGCCGTGGGCGAGGACGAGCGAGGCCGCGTCCTCGACGATGACCGGCTCGCCGCTGACGGTGTGTGTGAAGTAGACGGTGTCGTCGTCGGCGCCGTAGAGCCGCGCCATCGGAATGATCGTGATGTGCCGGCGGTGGAGATCGGCGATCAGACCGTCGCGGACGTACTGCTGGATCCGCTGCCCGGGCATGTAGCCGTTGACGGCGAGCGTCACGGGGCTGCGCGTCATCGATGCGTGTAGCGCGATCCCGGGACCGACCCAGTCGCAGGGCCAGTCGGCGACGACGACGTGGCCGTCCGGAAGCTCGGCGCCGGACAACAGCTCCCAGGCGTCGACGATGGTCGGGTTGCCGAGGATCTCGAGCGGAGGGCGGCGGGGCAGGCCGCCGGTGGCGATCACGACGACGTCGGGCTGCTCGCGCTCGACGAGCGTGCGGTCGACGCGGGAGCCGAGGACGATGCGGGCGCCGGCGCTCTCGGCCTCGTACTGGAGGTTGGTGGCCACGCCCCCGAACTCGGCGCGGCCCGGCAGGCGCTCGGCCAGCAGCACCTGCCCGCCCACCCGCCTGCCGGCCTCGTGGACGGTGACGTCGTGGCCGCGCCCGGCCGCGACGGCGGCGGCCTTGAGGCCGGCGGGACCGGCGCCGGCGACGAGCACGCGGCGGGGCCGCGACGTCGGCTCGAGGGAGCCGAACTGCAGCTCCCGACCCCGTTCCGGGTACTGGATGCAGGAGGTCGAGTAACCCGCGTGGAAGTGGCCGATGCAGGCCTGGTTGCAGGCGACGCAGGCGCGGATCGCGTCGAGCCGGCCGTCCAGGGCCTTGCGCGGCAGCTCGGGGTCGGAGATCAGCGCCCTGGCCATCGCGCAGGCGTCGGCCTGGCCCGCCGCGAGCACCCGCTCGGCCTGCTGGGGCTCGTTGATCCGCCCGGCGACGATCACCGGGATGTCGACGACCGACCTGACCCGCGCCGCCAGCGGGGCGACGTAGGCGTTGTCGACGTGCATCGGGGGCACGATGTGATCGGAGCCGGCCAGCGTCGCCGACGATCCGACGATCACGTTGACGTAGCTGAGCGCCCCGCCTTCGGCGAGGGAGGCGATCGCGGCCAGCGACTCGTCGGGCTGCAGGCCGTCGTGGGAGAGCTCATCGACGCTGATCCGGAGGCCGACGATCGCGCCGCTGCCGACCGCGTCACGCGCGGCTTCGACCACCTCCCGCAGGAACCGGATCGGCTCGCGGCCGTAGGCGTCGTCGCGGTCGTTGAGGCGCGGATTGAGAAACTGCGCCGGCAGATAGCCGTGGCTCGCGACGACCTCGATCCCGTCGAGGCCGGCGCGCACCAGCCGGTCGGCGGCGCCGGCGTAATCGGCCACGACCTGTTCGATCTCCTTGCGATCGAGCGGGCGCGGCATGACGTGAAAGCGCTCGCTCGGCGCGGCGCTGGCCGAGTAGGCGACCGGGGCGCTGCCGTCCTGCGACTCCATGACCTCGCGCCCGGGATGGAAGACCTGGCCGACGACGACGGCGTCGTGGGCATGGCAGGCGTCGGCGAGACGACGGTAGCCGGGCAGGCAATCGTCATCGTTGGCCATGAGGATGTGCGAGGTGTAGCGGGCCGACTCGTTCACACCGGCGACCTCGACGATGATCATGCCGACGCCCCCCGCGGCACAGGCCTCGTGGTAGGCGACGAGGGCATCGCTGACCCGACCGTCGACCGCCAGCGTCGTGTCGTGGGCGGACAGCACGATCCGGTTGCGGAGCGTGGCCCCCCCGATCTCGAGCGGCGAGAACAGGTGCGGGAACTGAACCACGCCCGGCGGCTCGGGACCCGACGCCGACCCGTCCTCTGCCGGCGGTGCTCCCATGCCGCGATGCTACTTGCGGCGGTGGGGTGGATCAAGACACGATGAGGTCCGATGACGCGAAGCCGGCGTCGCTGGACAGGCACCCGGCAGCACGGGTACCGCCGCGGCTGGCCGTAGGGCCTCGTGGAAGCGCTCGACCTCGCAGAGGCTGGAGGGTCAATCTCAACCTGATTCCCGGCGAAAGCGACCCCGTTGAGGGGCTCTTCTTCCGGCGAGCTTCAGGCACACCGGCTCCGACGGTGCTGTGGTGGGCAAGGCTTCGTCTTCTCGACGACCGGGGGAGAAGCCGTTTGATCCGAGCAACGCCCTTCGCAGCGCGCAGCGGTTGTGGAGGAAGGCGGGTCTTCGGCCGATCGGCTTCCACGAGCTCCGCCACGACTACGCCAGCTCCATGATCGCTGCGGCTGCTGATCGCGATGCCCCCGGGCACCGAGCCGGCGCCGCCCGCGCCACTGACGCCGACGCGCTCGAGCGCGTCGCCCTGTCCGCCGGCGGTCGGCGCGTCCCCCGGTGGCGTGTCATGAGATTCCGTGGGGCGGCACGATCGGAGGGGCCGCAACAAGATCGAACCCGCCCGTGTTTTTGTGAGGATGATGGACATGCCGTCGAATGGGAGGTCGAGGATCGCCGTCACCGCGGCGATCGTCCTCATGGCGTTCGCGATCGGCTCGGCCGAGCGCGCCGTGGCCGCTGAGTGGCCCTACTACGACGACCGCACCTGGCAGCGGATCACGGTGCCCGGAGCGAGCTGCGGCAACGGCACCCCGTTCAGGTTCTGGTTCTCCCAGAGCGTCGGCGATCCCGGTTCCGATCGTGTGTTCATGTGGATGCGCGGCGGCGGCTCGACGTGGGTCGGCCGCGACGGCACCCTGACCACGCCGATCAACAGCCTCGCCAGGCTCGACGGCCGGCTCAACGCCGGTTCGAACACGAGGCCTCCGTCCGGCCCGGGCCTGTTCATCGACCACCGCGCCAACGACGGCTTCATCGGCGATGCGCAGTGGGTGTACCTGCCCTACTGCACGCAGGACTGGCACTCTGGCACCCGCGCGGCTCCCACCACCTACGACTTCACCGACTCGGAGCTGGCGGCTGATGTCGCGCGCACCCTCAACGGCGGGCGCGACGGCGGCGACTGCGGCCTGGCGCCGACGCCCGGCCAGCTACAGGCCCAGCACCACATCGTGGTCCTCGACGTGACCGGAGCGTGCCCCAACGTCACCGTCACCCGGCTCGAGGTCGAGATCCGCCACCGGGGAGCGATCAACTTCGAGGCGGCGATGCCCCTGATCGAGCAGCGGTTGTATGCGGCCGGCGTCGACCCGGATCAGATCGACGTACTTCTCGGCGGTGGGTCGGCCGGCGCTTTCGGCGCCTGGTACAACGCCCGGAGCATCGGCGACTCCATCTATGGGCGGCCCGGTGCCCGGCTGACGATCCTGCCGATGGCCGGTTCCCCCATCGATCACTACTGGGACGCGGGGAAGGAGCAGCTCACCCTCGATGCCGATCACCTCGCCGACGTGCAGCGCCAGCTGGGCCAGTACGGCACCGAGCTTCCATGCACCGTCGCCGGTGGCGCCTACTCTCCCGCCGAGGGCGACCGCTGCTACGACGTCGCCGACCTGGCCGCGCACTACCTCGACCGCTGGCCCGGCCTGGACCTGAGCATCGTCCCGGTCATCAACAAGGAGGACGACATCGGCGTCCGCCAGTTCGTCGGTGAGTCCGACGAGCCCGGGTACGGCGAGCGCCTGCTGGCGTTCTGTCGGACCATTCACGCCTACGGCTACGCGTTGGCGGCGCTGCCGCGCGTCTATCCCTGGATCGGGTGGCTCTGGTCGCAGGAGCCCCCGAGGTCGCCGCAACGGGTACACGTCTTCGGCAATGCCGAACTGCTGGTCCCGCTCAGCGATCCCCGGCTCGGACCCACCCACCCGTCCGGCGACGGGATGAACGGCGCGCTCGCCTATATCAACTCGGTGGCCGCCCGGACCGCGAGCAGCAAGCTCCGCCCGATGGTCGATCAGCAGCTTTCGCTCGTCATCGACCGCGACGATCCGGCCAGCGGCGTGGATCCCGGCTTCAGCGGCGAGTGGGGGGCGCCAACCCGCCCGAGTCGGCGTGCAACGTGCCACCGCCCGACATCTCGCTCGAGCGGGTGAGGCGCCACCGCCGGCGCGGCACCGCCACGCTCGTGCTGGCGGTCCCCGAGCCCGGCCGCGTCAAGCTGCGCGGCCACCGGGTCAAGCCGCGCGCGCGCACCGTGCACACGCGGCGGCCGCGGTTCACGGTGCGGCCGCGCAGCCGCCTGCTGCGCAGGATGGACGGCGGCCGGGCGGTGCGGGTGCGGGTCAACGTCCGCTACCGAGCGACCGCGGGCGGCGGGTCGTCGCTGAGCAAGCGGATCCGGCTGACGCGGAGGCGTCGCTGAGGCGGTGAGATGGCGTTTGCGGCAAGTATGTACGTACGTGTGTAGTAGTAGTGGCGAGGGCCGGAATCGAACCGGCGACACCACGATTTTCAGTCGTGTGCTCTACCAACTGAGCTACCTCGCCCCAGTCGGTCGGTAAGGCTACCTGGGGTCGGCCCGACGGGATCAGATCGCCGCGGCGGCGGGCGCTCGTGTCAGTAGCGACCACCGATGACGCAGCGTGAGCGATGCCGATGACGCGATGGTCGGCGTGCTCCAGACTTGGGTACTGCACTCCCAGAGGAGGATGCGATGAGGCCCTGTCCAGCGCACGCAGAGATCGCCCGGTCGCGATGCCGTTGACCCGCCGCAGCACCTTCAGCGACCGCCGCCAGGCGGGGCGGATGCTCGCCGCACGGCTGACCGAGATGGACGTCGGCGACCCGGTCGTGATCGGGCTGCCGCGCGGCGGCGTCCCCGTCGCCTACGAGGTCGCCAGGGCGCTGCGGGCGCCGCTCGACGTCGGGCTCGTCCGCAAGCTCGGCCATCCGAATCAACCGGAGCTCGGCCTCGGCGCGATCGGCGAGGACGGCGTCGTCGCGGTCGATGAGCGCGCGCTCGCGGCGTTCGGGATCACCCGCGAGCAGCTCGAGCCGATCGCCAGCCGTGAGGCCGAGGAGCTCGACCGCCGCCGTCGCCTCTACCGGGGCGATCGCCCGCCGGTGCCGGTCCGGGGCCGAACCGTGATCGTCGTCGATGACGGGATCGCGACCGGGGTCACCGCCTCGGCGGCGTCGCGGGTGCTGAAGGCGCAGGGAGCGAGCAAGGTGATCCTCGCCGTCCCGGTCTGCCCGGAGGGCACGCCGGAGCGGCTCGACGGCGGCATCGACCAGATCGTCACCCTCGCGGCGCCCCGCAACTTCAGCAGCGTCGGCGCCTGGTACGAGGACTTCTCGCAGACCAGGGACGACGAGGTCATCGCGCTGCTGGAGGACGCGCGCGGGCACGAGCCGCCCCGAGGCGACGATCCGGTCGATGGCTCCGGCGAGGTCACGATCCCGACCGCCGATGGCGAGCAGCTCGGCGGGATGCTGAGGCTGCCGCCCGATCCGATCGGCTTGGTCGTCTTCGTCCACGGCAGCGGCTCGAGCCGGCACAGCCCCCGCAACAACTCGGTCGCCCGCTACCTCGATGGACGCGGCTTCGCGACGCTGCTCTTCGACCTGCTGACCCCGGCCGAGGCCGCCGACCGCCGCAACGTCTTCGATATCGACCTGCTGACCCGACGGCTGGGCGACGCGATCCACTGGGCGCGCCGCCAGGAGGCGCTCGCGCGGCTGCCGGTGGCGGCGTTCGGCGCCTCGACCGGCGCCGCGGCCGCCCTCAAGGCCGCCGCCGAGACCGCGAGCGGGGTCGGCGCCGTCGTCTCGCGGGGCGGCCGTCCCGACCTCGCCGGCGCGGCGCTCGGTCACGTCACCGTGCCGGTCCTGCTGATCGTCGGTGGCCGCGACACCGAGGTCCTGGCGCTCAACAAGGGAGCCGCCGCGGAGCTCGCCGGCCCGTGCCAGCTCGCCGTCGTCCCCGGCGCCGGGCACCTCTTCGAGGAGCCCGGCACGCTCGCCCGGGCGGCGCGGCTCGCCGCCGATTTCCTCGAGATCCGGATCGCCGAGGGTGACGCTGCCTTCCGGGCCGCCGGTGGGGCGCGATGAGCATCGGCGCCGTCTCCCGTACCGACCCGGAGGCGGCCGCGGAGCTGATCGCCTCCGAGGCGCACCCCGTCAGCGGCGCTCCCGGCGACTACGACGGCCTGATCGAGGCGATCGGTGACGCCCGCGTCGTCCTGATCGGCGAGGCGACGCACGGGACGCACGAGTTCTATCGCCACCGGGCGGTGATCACGAAGCGGCTGATCGAGGAGAAGGGATTCAGCGCGGTCGCCGTCGAGGCCGACTGGCCCGACGCCTACCGGGTCAACCGCTGGGTCCATGGCGCCGACGACGACCCCGACGCCGAGCGCGCCCTCGGCGGCTTCGAGCGCTTCCCGACCTGGATGTGGCGCAATGCCGACGTGCTCGACTTCGTCGGCTGGCTTCGCTCCCACAACGAGCGCGCCGCGCTGCCGACCGGCTTCTACGGGCTCGACCTCTACAGCCTCTACCGCTCGGTCGCGGCCGTCATCGACTATCTCGAGCGCATCGACCCTCCCGCCGCGGCCCGGGCGCGGGAGCGCTACTCGTGCCTGGACCGTTTCGAGGAGAGCCAGGCGTACGGATACGCGGCGGCGCGCGGGCTGACACCGTCCTGTCAGCAGGGCGTCCTGCACCAGCTCCTCGACCTGCGACAGACCGGGGAGGCCTACCTGCGCCGCGACGGCATCGCCGCCGAGGACGAGCAGTTCTACGCCGAGGAGAACGCCCGGCTGGTGGTCGCCGCCGAGGAGTACTACCGGTCGATGTTCACCGGGCCGGTCTCGTCGTGGAACCTGCGCGACAGCCACATGGCGGGGACGCTCGAACGGCTGATCGCGCATCTCGAGGCCCGCGGCCGCTCACGCACGGTCGTCTGGGCCCACAACTCGCACGTCGGCGATGCCCGGCGGACGTCGATGGGGCTGCGCGGCGAGCACAACATCGGCCAACTCGCCCGCGAGCGATACGGCCTCGGCGCAGTCCTGATCGGGCTCACGACCTGCACCGGGACCGTCAGCGCCGCCTCCGACTGGGGCGCGGCGGTCGAGCGCAAGCGGGTTCGCCCGCCCCGCGACGACAGCGTCGAGGCGATCTTCGGGGCGGTCGGCCACGACGCCTTCTGGCTACGCCTCCGCGACGATGGCCGCGCCGCCGGGGAGCTCTTCGCGCCGCGTCTCGAGCGCGCGATCGGCGTCATCTACCGACCCGAGAACGAGCTCGCCAGCCACTACTTCGAGGCCCACCTGTCCGAGCAGTTCGACTACGTGGTCCACTTCGACGAGACCCGCGCGGTCGAGCCGCTCGAGCGGACCGTCGAGTGGCAGCGCGGCGAGCCTCCCGAGACCTATCCGACCGCGCTCTGAGCGGCGATGGCGAGCGCGACGCAGGACGGGATCAGCAGGCCGGCCCAGCAAGCCGGCGCGGGGCCGATGCACGCCAGCTTCAGCCTCGGCCGCTGGGCCGGGGTCGAGATCGGCGTCAACTGGAGCTGGGCCGTGATCTTCCTGCTGATCTGCTGGTCGCTGGCGGCGGTCGTCTTCCCCGAAGGGGCCCCCGGCCTCAGCACCGGGGCCTACATCGCGATGGCGGCGGTCGGCGCGGCCCTGTTCTTCGGCTCGTTGCTCCTGCACGAGCTCGGCCACGCGGTCGTCGCCCGCCGCGAGGGAATGGAGATCGACGGGATCGTGCTCTGGCTGTTCGGCGGGGTCGCCAAGTTCAAGGGCCTGTTCCCGTCCGCCGGCGCCGAGTTCCGGATCGCGATCGCCGGCCCGCTCGTCAGCCTCCTGATCGGCGTGACGATGCTGGGGCTGTCGACGGCGCCGCTGCCCGACGCCGTCGAGGTCGTCGTCGCCTGGCTCGGCAGCATCAACATCATCCTGCTCGTCTTCAACATGCTCCCGGCGCTGCCGCTCGACGGCGGCCGGGTCTTCCGGTCGCTGCTGTGGAAGCGGACCGGCGACTTCACGAGGGCGACGCAGATCGCCGGCTCGGTCGGCCGGTTCTTCGGCCAGGCGATGATCGCCGGCGGGATCCTGCTCGTGTTCGTGGCGGGCGCCCCCGGCGGCCTCTGGCTGGCGCTGATCGGCTGGTTTCTGATCGCGGCGGCGACCGCGGAGACGCGGATGGCGACGATCGCGGTGGCGCTCGGCCCGCTGCGGGTGGCGGACGCGATGGCGACGGCCCCGGTCGTTGCGCCCGCCGGCGCGACCGTGGCGGAGTTCATCGAGACGCGCTTCAGCGGCAGCCGCCACGCTGCCTACCCGGTGCTCGACGGCGAGCGTGTCGTCGGCATGCTCGGCTTCCGCGACCTGACCGCGATCCCGACCTCGCAGTGGGATGACACCAGGATCGCCGCGGTCGCACGACCGATGGGGAGGGTGCTCGTGCTCGCCCCGGACGTGAACCTCGGGGACGCCACCGTCGAGCTCGTCCAGAACGACCTCGGTCGGGCGCTGGTCCTCGAGGAGGACCGCCTCGTCGGGCTGCTCTCGATGACCGATGTCTCGCGGCTGATCGAGCTTCGAACCGGATCGGGCTCGGGCCGCTCCGATGCGGCGCCGCTCGGTGGCGCCGCGCCGCTTCGTCAGTAATCGCCGCTGCGGCGCGACCTCTCTCGTGGAGGAACGATGACGAATCGGCAACCAGAGCGGAATGGCGGCGATCGCGGGGGGCGTGGCCGGACGGCGCCGTCCGCACCCATCCCTACCGTCCCTGCGGCCATGGAGCCGCTGCAGTCACAGCTCGCGGACATCGCCGGCGAAGCTCTTGAGCCCGCCGCCCACCAGGAGCTCGTCAGCCTCGCCGACGGCGAGCGCGTCGAGGGCTGCTACGCGGTTCGGGAGCGCAGCCGCAGGCCGACCAAGCGGGGTGGGGAGTGGCTGTCGCTACGGATCGCCGACCGCACCGCGACCGTCCCCGCGAAGTCCTGGGACGAGATCGATGCCCGCTTCGCGATCGCCGAGCCGGGCACGGTCGTCCATCTCGTCGGCCGCTTCGAGCGCAACCCGAAGTGGGGCGATGCGCTGATCATCGAGGCGATCGCGCCGGCCGGCGCCGGCGACTACGAACCCGCCCACCTGCTCGAGACCTCGCCGATCCCGCTCGAGCGGATGCAGGCGGACCTCGCCGACCTGATCGGCACGATCCAGAACGACGACCTCAGGGAGCTGCTCGGACGGCTGATCGCCCCCGGGGGGGAGCTCTGGGAGCGGTTCCGCGACGCCCCCGCCGCCAAGCACTTCCACCAGGCCTACCGGCACGGGTTGCTCGAGCACACGCTGTCGGTCGCCCAGGGCGTCAGCGCCGCGGCGCCGCTGTTCGGCGGCATCGACCGCGACGTCGCGGTCAGCGGCGCGCTCCTGCACGACATCGGCAAGCTCGAGGCCTACAACGACAACCCGCTCGCGATCGACATGACCGACCTCGGCCGGCTGATCGGCGAGATCCCGCTCGGCTACTACCGCGTCCGCCGCGAGATCGAGTCGATCGAGGGCTTCGACGCCGATCTCGCCCGGGCCGTGCTGCACATCATCCTCAGCCACCACGGCACCCTCGAGCATGGCTCGCCGGTGACGCCGGCGACGCGCGAGGCCACCCTCGTCCACATGATGGACAACCTCGGTGGCAAGCTCGGCAGCTTCGACCGGATCGAGCGGACCCTGGCCGAAGGCCAGACCTGGTCCGGCTTCGACCGCGGGATCGACGGCCCGGCCTACTTCCGCGGCCGGGCGGCCTGAGCCCGGCGGACGGCCCGGGCCCGCGCAGCTCGGCGTCCTCGTCGGCTCACGGCCCTGCGGCCGCTTCGCCTCCTAGGTCCTTGATCTGCACGGGCCCAGGCTCGCCCGGGGCGTTCTCCGCCTAGCGCTCCCGGGCGCGCTTGCGGGCGTGCGCCCGGGCGCTTGTCAGCTCGGGGTCCTGGCGGACGGTGCGGGCAATGAACTGGGCGGTGGCGATGGACAGCATCGGAGCTTCCTCTCTCGTCGGTGGGACAGTGACCAGCAACAACCGTACAGCGGTTAGCATGACCTGTCAAGTTGAATTGCTGGTCACGGAGCGATACGCTCCCGACATGGATCTGGTCACGCTCAGCCGCTGGCTCGGGGACAAGGTCGCCCCCGAGCCGCTGATCGCGGTCCAGGCCTTGGCCAACTCGCATCCCTCCGAGGACCAGGGGGAGCTGCTGCACGATGTCGAGACGACCCGCTATTGGCTGCTCCGGTTCCGGTTCGGGGCCGACGGGATCGCGGTCACCGAGGCCGATCGCGAGCGCCTGCTCGAGCTTCGCCGCTGCGTCCGGGCGTTGATCGACGCGAACATGACCGGCGTTCAGGACGAGGCCGCCAACGCCGAGCTCGCCGCGATCGCCGCCCGCCACCCGGTCTCCGTGCGGGCCGGCCGTGACGGCCGGCTCGCGCTCGACCTCGAACCGGCCGCCTCGGTCGATGCGCTGATCGCGCAGCTGATCGGCATCGTCCTGCAGGCTCAGATCAACGGCAGCTGGGAGCGGCTGAAGATCTGCGCCGCCGACAGCTGCCGGTGGGCCTTCTACGACGCCTCGAAGAACCGCGGCGGCCACTGGTGCTCGATGCAGGTCTGCGGCAACCGCATGAAGAACCGCGCCTACCGGGAGCGGCGGGCCGCCCGCTCCTGATACGGCAGAGGCCGCCGGAGGCCGGGGCGCTCTGGGCGACGGCTCGCTATCGCGCGAAGCGCTCGGCGCACTTCTGCATCTTCGACGCGTTCGGCTGAACGCGCTCGACGCAGGCGAGCACCTTCTCGGCGTCGGTCTTGCCGACGCCGCTCAGGTTCGGCGGGTTGACGCCGGCGTCGTCGAAGGCACTGTCGATCGAGCTCTCGATGCCGCCGAAGCTGTCGAACGCCTTGTCGATCGTGTTGTTGGTCGTGTCGAGGATCGGCCGGAGCAGCAGGAAGTAGACGGCGGCGAGGATTCCCACCGTGACGATCAATCGGATCAGGCCGCGAGCCAGCGCCTCGGACATCTGCGGTCGAATCTAACCGCAGGCGGCGACGTCGAAGCGCACGGAAGCCGCACCAGAGAGCGCAAACTGCGCAAATCCCGGCCGTCGCAGGCGGGTGCGCGGGCCGGCGGCAACTATCCTCGGGGCGTGGCCAAGGACACCGAGAAGCTGATCCGCCAGCTCTCCCTGATCTCCTTCCTGATGGCGAACCGGCGACCGGTCTCGGCGCTCGAGATCAAGTCGGAGGTCGAGGGGTACAGCTCGATGAACGAGGATGCCTTCGCGCGGCGCTTCTACGCCGATCGGGCCGAGCTCGAGAGCCTCGGGATCGCGCTCAAGGTCGACAAGCCGAGCGAGGGCTTCCTCGAGTCGGAGCTGTACGCGCTGCCGCCCGAGAACTACTACCTGCCGGCGATCGAGTTCACCGACTCGGAGCTGGCGGCGCTGCGGACGGCGCTGGCCCTGCTCGACGGCCGGTTCGCCTACGCCGAGCCGCTCCGGCTCGCGCTTCAGCAGGTCTCGTGGGGCCGCAAGAGCCCGCTCGCCGCCGACGCCGACGCCCCGATCGAGATGGCGATGACCGCCTCGGCCGGCGGCCGCGAGCTCTCGCAGCGACTCGCCAAGATCGAGACCGCGATCTCGCGCCGGAAGACGATCCAGTTCAGCTACTACACGATGGAGCGCGACGCGACGATGGACCGCAAGGTCGATCCCTACCACCTCGTCTTCCGCTCCGGCCAGTTCTACCTGATCGGCTACTCGCACGAGCGCGACGCCGTCCGCGTCTTCCGGCTCTCGCGGATCCAGGAGAAGGTCTCCTACGCGAGCAAGGCCGAGCACGACTTCAGCCCCCCCGGCGATTTCGATCGGCGCGACTACGCCTCCCGCGCCGACTGGCAGATGGGCGCCAAGGAGGGCACCGCGCGGATCTTCCTCCGCGACCGGATCGACTGGCTCGTCGAGCGCGACTACGGCCAGTACGGGCAGATCGGCCCGGCCAGCAACGGCGCCGGCAAGCTCGGCAGGGGCTCGGTCTTCGAGACCGACTACGCGTCCTCGCGGCAGCTCGTCGCGTGGCTGCTCGGCTGGCGCCGGAACGCGGCCGTGATCGAGCCTCCCGAGCTCGCGGTCGAGGCCGAGGAGCGGCTGAAGCTCCTCCGCGAGCGCCACTCGGCCGGCTTCGCGACGGCGAAGCCCCGCGCCCGCCGCGCCGCCGGCCGCGGCGAGCGCCGCGGCCGCTCCAACGGCAAGGCCGAGACGGTGATCCGCCCCGAGCGCTTCGCCCGCCTCGTCACCCTCGCCGGGATGCTGATCGACTCCGCCCGCCACGACCGTCGGCTGCTGACCGCGGACGTCTGCGACGAGCTCGGAATCACGGCCAAGGAGCTCGCCAGCGACATCGACGTCCTCAACGTCGTCAACTTCGGCGGCGGCACCTACGTCCTCTACGCCGAGGTCGTCGGTGGGGAGATCGAGGTCGATCCGGAGGCCTACGGCGACAGCTTCGCGCGGCCGGCGCGCCTTCTGCCGCTCGAGGCGAAGGCGCTCGTCGCTGCGATCGACTTCTTCGGCGACCATCTCCCGCAGGCCGGCCTCGACACCGCGCGCGAGAAGATCGTCGCCGCGCTCGGCCACGACCCCTCCGAGGAGGGGCTGCAGATCACGATCGAGCGCGACGAGCCCGAGATCGTCAAGACCGTCAACGACGCGATCGCCTCCCGCTCGGTCCTGGGGATCCACTACTACAAGGAGAACGAGGACCAGTTCACCTCGCGCGAGATCGAGCCCTACCGGCTCGCGCGCGGCGCCGACGGCTGGTACGTCGGCTGCCGGGACAGAAAGCGCGGCGCGGTCCGCCACTTCCGTCTCGACCGGACGAAGGAGGCGAAGCCGACCGGCGAGGCCTTCGAGCGCGACGGGGCCGTCGAGGACGAGCTCGAGCGGCAGAAGTGGCTCACCGTCGGCGAGCCCGAGGACGCCCGCATCGCCCGCGTCTGGGTGTCGCCCGAGCGCGCCCGCTGGGTCCGCGAGGAGCGGACCGTGGTCGAGGAGCTCGCCGACGGCGCGCTCGTCATCGAGATGCCCTTCGCGGGCACCTCATGGCTGGTCCGCGAGGTCCTCAAGGGCGCCGGCGACATGGTCGTGCTCGAGCCCGACGACGCCCGCGAGGCGGTCCTCGAGGCGGTCACCGAGAAGGCCTGAGGGGCGGGGGTGGAGGAGCCCGCGGTCGAGGCTCCCGGCCATCCGGCCGTCGTCCGCGTCCGCGCCGGCAACCCGGGGCCGATGACGCTGACCGGGACCAACACCTACGTCGTCGGCAGCTCGCCGGCCTGGGTGATCGACCCCGGCCCCGCCGACCGCGACCACATCGACCTCGTCCGGCGGGTCGGCGAGACCCGCGGCGGGATCGCCGGGGTGCTGCTCACCCACTCCCATTCGGATCACAACGCGGGCTGCGAGCTGCTCGGGGTGGAGATCGTCGTCGGCAACGAGGACGGCTTCGACGACCTCGCGGCGCTGCTCGCGACCGATCCGGAGCCCTTGCCGCCGGCGCCGACCGAGGAGGCGATCGGCCCGTTCGCGGTCATCGCCACCCCGGGCCATGCGCCCGACCACGTCGCCTTCCTGTACGGCGAAGTCTGCTTCTGCGGCGACCTCGTGCTCGGCGAGGGGTCGACGATCGTGCCTCCCGCGGCCGGCGGCGGCTCGCTCGCGGACTACATGCGCTCGCTCGACGCCGTCGCGGCGCTCGGCGCGTCGCTGCTCTGCCCCGGTCACGGCGGGTGGATCACGGACCCGGCCGCGAAGCTCGCCGAGTACGCGGCCCACCGCCGCGAGCGTGAGCGGCTGCTCGTCGCCGCGCTCGACTCGGGCCTGCGCTCCGAGGACGACCTGCTCGACGCCGCCTGGTCCGACGTCCCCGCGCCGATGCGACCGGCCGCGGCGCTGGCGCTGCGGGCGCACCTCGAGAAGCTCGCCGGCGAGGGCCGGCTGCCGGGCGACCTCGGTCCTCGATCATCCGGCTGATGATCTCCGTTCCGCCCGGACCAGCGCCGCGAGCGCCTACGATCGACGGATGAGCGCGCTCCCCGCCGCCATGCGGGCCCTCCCGGGCGCAGAGATCGTGCGCAAGGGGCTCGACGATCTCGATGCGGGGGAGGGAGACCGCCGAAGCAGCCGCCGTCCAGGTCGCGGCACGGCGACTGCGGGCCGGGGGCCTTGCGGTCCCACCCCGCGACCCCGACGCCGGCGAGCCCGGCCACGACCTCTATCGCCTGCTCGCCGACGATCTCGATCCCCACTCCCGCTACAACGCGATCCTGCGCCGGGTCGACAGCTTCGCCCGGGCCCTCGAAGGTGCGCGAGCTCGCTGACGCCGAGCGGGTCCGGCGCCTGCTCGATGAGCTCGGCCGCATCGCGCCGCGCAGCACCAGGGTCTACCTGGTCGGCGGGGCGACGGCGGTGCTCGAGGGCTGTCATGCCGGAGCTGCCGGGCTGGCGGGAGCGATCGCGATTCCGGTTCCGTTCCGGCAACGTCGAGATCTTCGACTACGACCTCTACTCGCAGGCTCTCGCCAAGATCGAGCGCGGGTTCGACACCGACCTCGGGGACGTCGCGGCGATGCTCGCCGGGGGCCTGGTCGAGCCTGCGAAGCTGCGCGAGCTCTTCGCTGCCATCGAGCCCACGCTGTACCGGTTCCCGGCGATCGACGCCAAGGCGTTCCGTGTCAAGCTTGAGCGGGCCCTGAGATGAACCGACGCGACCAGATCAAGATGACTCCGGACGAGCAGCTCGAGCTGTTCGACGAGGAGCGCGTCGTCGTCTGCACGACGAACGGGCCGCGCGGCTGGCCCCATTCGATGCCGCTCTGGTACACGGTGCGGGACGGCGAGCTGTGGTCGTGGACCTTCGCGAAGTCGCAGAAGGTCAGAAACCTGGAGCGCGACCGGCGCTGCACCCTTCTCGTCGAGGCGGGCGTCGAGTACGGCGAGCTCCGTGGCGTCCAGATCGAGGCCGAGGCGGAGCTGATCCGCGACCCCGAACGGGTCTACGGATTCGGCGCCGAGCTGGCGGTCCGCTACGCCGAGGGGATCGACTCGATCGAGGGTGACGCCGCCGCCGCCCTCCGCGCCCAGGCGCCGAAGCGGGTCGCGATCCACTTCCACCCGGTCCGGGTCGCGACCTGGGACCACCGCAAGCTCGGCGGCACGTACTAGGGGATCGGTTCCGGGCCTCCGCGGCGGTGTTCCGCGGAGCACTCCGTGCGACCGTGCCGCAGGGCAAGCCCGATCGGCCCGGCGGGCAGGGCGGGGGATAACCCCACCACCGGGACGGGGGACGACGCGGGCTGAGATGGGGAACATCCCCATAGGAATGCGGTATTCGCGGGCCTAGGTTGGCCCGCATGAGCAAACGCAGCGAACAGTTCCAGTCCCTGTCCCCCCCGGCCCGCGGTCTCGCGGGCCTCGTCCAGCGCGCCGCCCGCGCCTCCGGGCGGCGCCCGAAGACGGCGATCGCGCTCTGGCTCGTCCTCGTCGTCGGGCTCGTTGCGGCCGGCTCGATGACCGGTACGAAGCAACTGAGCAGCAGCGCCGCCGGCGTCGGCGAGTCCGGCGACGCCGAGCGGGCGTTGGCCGACGCCGGCCTCGCCGATCCCGCGGTCGAATCGGTGTTGATCACCTCGGCCGATCGCGCGACGACCGCCGCGGCCGCGGATGCGCTGGCGGCGAGGCTCGCGGATTCGCGTGTCGTCGCTTCGATCTCCGATCCCACCGCGCCCGAGCTCGCCGCCAACGGCGGCCAGGCCCGGCTGGTGCAGGTCAAGCTGCGCGGCGACCCCGACCACGCGGCGGGCAAGGCGACGGCGCTCGGTCGCGAGATCGACCGCGTCGCCGTGGCCAACCCCGACGCGACGTTCGAGCAGGCCGGCACCGCGTCGGTCGAGAGCGCCATGGACGAGGTCGTCGCGGACGACCTCGGCCGCGTCGAGATGTTCTCGCTGCCGCTGATCCTCGCGATCCTCACGATCGCGTTCGGCGCGCTCGCGGCCGCGTCGGTCCCGCTGATCCTCGGCGTCACCGCCGTTGCCGGCGCGCTGGGAGCGGCCGGCCTGATCTCGCAGGTCGCGCCCGACAGCGGCACCACCGCCTCGCTGGTCGTCCTGATCGGCCTCGCGGTCGGAGTCGACTACTCGCTGTTCTACATCCGCCGCGAGCGCGAGGAGCGGCGCCGCGGCAACGGGCCGGTTGCGGCCCTCGACGCGTCCGCGGCCACGGTCGGCCGGGCGGTCGTCGTCAGCGGCCTGACCGTGATCGTCGCCCTCGCCGGGCTGCTGGTCACCGGCCTGGCGGTGTTCGAGTCGCTGGCGCTCGGGACGATGGTCGTGGTGCTGATGGCGGTGATCGGCTCGATCACCGTGCTGCCGGCGGTCCTGACGCTGCTCGGGGACCGGGTCGACCGCGGACGGATCCCGTTCGTCGGCCGGCTCCAGGACCGGGCGGGCGCCGGGTTCTGGTCGCGGCTCGCGGCGCTGGTGACGCGCCGTCCGGTGGCGTCGCTGATCGCGTCGGTCTTCGTGCTCGCGTCGCTGGCCGTTCCCGCCGCCGGCATGCACCTGGGCGAGTCGACGGTCGACGACCTGCCCGCCGACGTTCCCGAGGTGGTCGCGCTGCGACATGTCGAGGCGCGGTTCCCGGGCGCGCCAGCCGATGCGGTGCTGGTCGTCGAGGGGAGCCGGCTCGACTCGCCGGCCGGCCGCGCCGACCTCGACGGGATCGGCGCCGAGGCGCTCGCTCTCACCGGCGGTAGCGGCGAGCCCGACGTCCGGATCGGCGACGGCGGGCGGGTCGCTGCCGTGTCGGTGTCGATGCCGGAGATGAGCCGCGACGATGCGACGGCCGTCGTCGACGAGCTCCGCTCGGAGTTCGCCGACGGGACCGACGCCGGCTCGGTGACGGTGACCGGCGACGCGGCGGCGAGCGCCGACTTCACGACGGCGCTCCACGACGCGATGCCGGTGGTCGTCGCGATCGTCCTCGGGCTGGCGTTCGTGCTGTTGGTGGCGGCCTTCGGATCGCCGTGGCTGGCCCTCTCGGTGATCGCGCTGAACCTGCTGTCGGTGGCCGCCGCCTACGGCGTTCTCACCGTCGTCTTCCAGCACGGATGGGGCGAGGGCCTGCTCGGGTTCACGAGCAACGGCTCGGTCGTCCCGTGGGTGCCGCTGTTCGCGTTCGTGATCCTGTTCGGGCTCTCGATGGACTACACGGTCATCGTGCTCGAGCGGATCCGCGAGGCGCGGCGGGCGGGCCTCGACCCGCGCAGCGCCGTCGCCGAGGGCGTCGGCGCGACCGCCGGCGCGGTCACCAGCGCCGCGATCGTCATGGTCGCCGTGTTCAGCCTGTTCGCGATGCTGCGGCTGGTGGAGATGAAAGAGCTCGGCGTCGGGCTCGGCGCGGCGATCCTGATCGACGCGACGATCGTCCGCGGGGTGGCGCTGCCGGCGGCCGTCGCGCTGCTCGGCGAGCGCCGCTGGCGCGTCCGCCGGGTCCGCGGACGCCGTGCGATCATCGCTCGCGGTGGCGAGTCCACCCTGAGGCCGATCCATGATCGCTGAGCAGGCAATCGCGAGCGCCGTCTCCCGGAATCGGGAGTCGGCGCTCACGCTGCTCGTCCCGGTCACCGCGGTCGTCGGCTTCGCGTGCACGGTGATCTGGGCGGGCACCGGCTTCGGCGCCTACTGGCCCGCCTGGATCTGGTTCGCGGGCCTCGTCCCGATCAGCCTCTTCTGGATCCTTCCCGCGGCGACCGCGGGAACCGAGGGCCGGCGGCTCAAGCTCGCGGTCCACGGCGGGCTCTCGGTCTGGGTGATCGTCGTGCTGTTCCTGATCTGGGCGCTCGGCGGTGGCGGCTCCTACTGGCCGCTCGTGACGACCGTGGTGCTCGTCGCCGCCGTCGTCCTGCACGCCCTGATCCTGCGCCGCATCGAGGCCCGCGACGAGCACGACCTCGAGGAGCGGGTCGTCGAGCTGACCCGGACCCGACGCGGCGCCCTCGACGTTCAGGCTCAGGAGCTGCGGCGGATCGAGCGCGACCTCCACGACGGCGCCCAGGCGCGGCTGGTCGCGCTGAGCATGCAGCTCGGTCGCGCCGAGGAGCGGCTCGGAGACCGTCCCGCCGACCGCGAGCTCGTCCGCGCCGCCCGCGAGGAGGCGGGAGCGGCGATCGCCGAGCTCCGCGACCTCGCCCGCGGGATCGCGCCGCCCGTCCTCGCCGACCGCGGCCTTGCGGCCGCCCTCGAGGCGCTCGGCTCGCGCTCGGCGATCCCGGTCGAGGTGACCGCCGCCGAGGGCGAGCGGCTCGCTCCCGCGATCGAGTCGGTCGCCTACTTCGTCGTCGCCGAGTCGCTGACGAACGCGGCCAAGCACGCCGGCACGCCGGCGTCGGTGGCGGTGACCCGCGCCGGCGAGACGCTTCGGGTCACCGTCAGCGACGAGGGCCCGGGCGGCGCCGACCCGGCCGGCAGCGGCCTCTCGGGGCTGCGCAGCCGGGTCGAGGCCGTCGACGGGACGCTGACGATCGAGAGCCCGCCCGGCGCCGGGACCACGGTGACCGCGGAGTTGCCATGCGAGTAGCGCTGGTCGAGGACCAGGCGCTGCTCCGCGAGGGGATCGTCGCCCTGCTCCGCGAGCAATCGATCGACGTCGTCGCCCAGGCCGAGGACGCGGAGGGGTTGCTGCGGGCCATCGGCGCCCACAAGCCGGATGTCGCGATCGTCGACGTGCGGCTGCCGCCGACGTTCACCGACGAGGGGCTGCGGGCGGCGCTCGAAGCGCGCCGCCGCGAGCCCGGGCTCGGCGTCCTCGTCCTCTCCCAGTACGTCGAGCCCGCCTACACGACCGAGCTGCTCGAGGTCGGGACCGGCGGCGTCGGCTACCTGCTCAAGGAGCGGGTCGGCGAGGTCCGCACCTTCGTCGAGGCGGTCGAGCGGGTTGCCGCGGGCGGCACGGTCCTCGATCGCGAGGTCGTCAGCCGGCTCGTCCGCGCCTCCGAGCCGGCCGGCCCCGACGCCGGGATCGGCTCGCTGACCCCGAAGGAGCGCGAGGTACTCGAGCTGATGGCCGAGGGGCGCACCAACGCGGGGATCGCCAAGGCCATGGTCGTCACCCCGGGCGCCGTCGAGAAGCACATCTCCAGCATCTTCGCCAAGCTCGACCTCCCCGCCGGCGGCGACGACCACCGCCGCGTCCTCGCCGTGCTCGCCTGGCTGCGCGAGAGCGGCGCGGGGTGACGGTTGGGCCGCGCGGCCGGGGGATACCCGCGCCCGCCCGTCGGCGAACACGGGCGTCCCGCCTGCGCGTCCGGCGCACGACGTATCCCCGCCCGTCCGCCGGCGAGCGACGAATATCTCCGCTTTCTTGTGAGGAATTCGTCGCTCACGGCCCAGAAGCGCCGCTGCGGTTGCCTGCGCATGGAGCCGGATGCACGGCAATCCGCGAACGCGCAACCGGTGACGCGAGCGAGCAACGATTCTGTCCCGAAGCGGCCCGATGGGCCTGCGTCGGCGGCGCGCCGTTAGCCTGCCTGCCGGAATGGAGAAGCTCAAGGGACTGATCCTCTCGGGCGGCGCCGGGACGCGGCTGCGGCCGATCACGCACACCTCGGCGAAGCAGCTCGTCCCGGTCGCCAACAAGCCCGTGCTCTTCTACGGGATCGAGGCGCTCGTCTCCGCCGGCGTGACCGAGATCGGGATCGTGATCGCGCCGGAGACCGGGGAGGAGATCCGCGCGGCCGTGGGCGACGGCGCCGCGCTCGGAGCGCAGGTCACCTACATCCCCCAGGCGGAGCCGCTCGGGCTCGCCCACGCGGTCCTGACCGCGGAGGAGTTCCTCGGCGACTCGCCGTTCGTGATGTACCTCGGCGACAACCTGCTGCGCGACGGGATCAACGGCCTCGTCGAGGCGTTCCGGCGCAACGAGCCCGACGCGCTGATCCTGCTCACCCAGGTCCTCGACCCCGAGCACTACGGGGTCGCCGAGCTCGACGGCGAGCGGATCGTCCGCCTCGTCGAGAAGCCGGCCGACCCGCCGTCGGATCTGGCCCTCGTCGGCGTCTACATGTTCAAGCCGGTCGTCTTCGAGGCCGCCCGCGCGATCGAGCCGTCGGCGCGCGGCGAGCTCGAGATCACCGACACGATCCAGAAGCTGATCGACACCGGCCACCCGGTCGAGCAGCACCGCGTCAAGGGCTGGTGGAAGGACACCGGACAGCTCGCCGACATGCTCGAGGCGAACCGGCTCGTCCTCGAGGACCTCGAGCCGCGCATCGACGGCGAGCTGATCGACTGCAACGTCGCCGGTCGCGTCGTCGTCGAGGACGGGGCGACGCTCGAGCGCTGCACGGTCCGCGGCCCGGCCGTGATCGGCGCTCACAGCCGTCTCGTCGACTCCTACGTCGGGCCCTATACGGCGATCGCGCCCGGCTGCGAGGTGGTCGGCTCGGAGATCGAGCACTCGATCCTCCTCGCCGGCGCCAGCGTCAGCCACCTGCCGACGCGGATGGAGGCGAGCCTGCTCGGCCGCCACGTCCGGATCTCGCGGGCGCAGGGGCTGCCGAAGACGCTGCGGATGCTGGTCGGCGACCGCTCCGAGATCACGCTCGCATGAGGGTCCTGGTCGCCGGCGCCGCCGGCATGCTCGGCCAGGACGTCGTCGATGCCGCCCAGCGCCGCGGCCACGAGGTCACGGCGGCGACGCGCAGGGAGCTGGACATCACCGACCCGGCGGCGATCGACCGGGTCGTCGCCGAGGTCCGGCCCGAGGCCGTGATCGATTGCGCGGCCTGGTCCGATGTCGATGGCGCCGAGGACGACGAGCGCGGCGCGATGGCGATCAACGACACCGGCGCCGGGCTGCTCGCCGCCGGCGCCGCCCGGGTCGGCGCCAGCATCCTCTACCCGTCCAGCGACTACGTCTTCGACGGGACCAAGCGATCGCCCTACCTCGAGGGCGACATGCCCGAGCCGGTCAACGCCTACGGGCGCTCGAAGCTCGGCGGCGAGGTCTCGGTCGCGGCCGCGAACCCGCGCCACTTCATCGTCCGGACCTCGTGGCTGTACGGGCTCGGCGGCGGCAACTTCGTCGAGACGATGCTGCGGATCGGCTCCGAGCAGCCCGAGGTGCTCGTCGTCAGCGATCAGCGCGGCTGTCCGACCAGCACCGCCGACCTCGCCGACGGGATCGTCCGGCTGATCGGCACCGACCGCTGGGGGATCCACCACATGGTCGGCGGCGGCGACTGCACCTGGTTCGACTTCGCGGTCGAGATCTTCGACCAGGCGCGGATGGAGACGCGGGTGATGAGCGCGACGACCGAGATGATGGCCCGCAAGGCGCCGCGGCCCGCCT
The DNA here is from genome assembly GCA_041393495.1 of Solirubrobacterales bacterium. Classification (GTDB taxonomy): domain Bacteria; phylum Actinomycetota; class Thermoleophilia; order Solirubrobacterales; family 70-9; genus RHKX01. The sequence goes on from JAWKKA010000001.1 coordinate 106,081, forward strand.
ACTCGGTGCTCGGCCACTCCCGCGCCGACGCGATCCTGCTGCGGGCGTGGCAGGACGCGCTGCGCCGCTACCTCGCCGACCGGGCCCTGGCGCGGCCCTGATGCCATCGGGGGCGCGGTTGTGATGGCGATGCGGGCGTCGATCTGATTGGCTCCCCCCGGATGAGACTCCTCGTCACCGGAGGGGCCGGGTTCATCGGCTCGACGTATGTGCGGTCGCGGCTCGCCGAGCGACCCGACGACACGATCGTCGTGCTCGACAAGCTCACCTACGCCGGTCGCCGTGAGAACCTCGTCGGCGCGCCGACCGGCCGCTGCGATCTGGTCGAGGCCGACATCGCCGACCGCGACGCCGTGGCGGCGGCGATCGAGGGCTGCGATGCGGTCGTCAACTTCGCGGCGGAGTCGCACGTCGACCGCTCGATCGCCGAGCCGGACGCGTTCATCCAGACCGACGTGTTCGGGACCTTCGTCCTGCTCGAGGCGGCCCGCGACGCCGGGATCCGCCACCTGCAGATCTCGACCGACGAGGTCTACGGGTCGATCGAGTCGGGCTCGTTCACCGAGTCCTCGCCGCTCGAGCCCTCCTCGCCCTACTCGGCATCGAAGGCCGGCGGCGACCTGCTCGTCGGCGCGTTTCACCGCACCTACGGCGCCGACGCGCTGATCGTCCGCGCCTCGAACAACTACGGGCCCTTCCAGCATCCCGAGAAGCTGATTCCGCTGATGGTCCTGAACGCGATGGCGGGCGATCGCCTGCCGGTCTACGGCGACGGGATGCAGGTCCGCAACTGGCTTTTCGCCGAGGACTTCGCGCGGGCGATCGACGTCGTCCTCGAGCGCGGCGCGGCGGGTGAGGTCTACAACGTCGGCGGTCCCGAGGAGCTGCCGAACATCGAGGTCGTCCGGCGGATCCTCGAGCTCACCGGGCGGGACGGGTCGCTGATCGATCACGTCGCCGACCGGCTCGGCCACGACCGCCGGTACTCGCTCTCCGCCGAGCGGACCGAGGAGCTCGGCTGGCGGGCGCAGGTCCACTTCGAGGAGGGCATCGAGCGGACGGTCGCCTGGTACCGCGACAACCGCGACTGGTGGGAGCCGATCCGCTCCGGCGAGTACCGCGACTACTACGAGCGCCAGTACGGGATCAAGCTGGGCGCCGGATGACGGCCGCGATCGAGACCCGCCTCGACGGCCTCGTCGCGATCGAGCCGACCGTCCACGGCGACGCCCGCGGCTTTCTGATCGAGAGCTTCCGCGCCGACCGTTGGGCCGAGCTCGGCGTCGACGAGACGTTCGTGCAGGAGAACCACTCGCGCTCGACCCAGCGCGGGACGCTCCGCGGCATGCACTTTCAGACCAGCCCCGGCCAGGGCAAGCTCGTCCGTTGCCCGCGCGGCGCGATCTTCGACGTCGCCATCGACCTCCGCCGCGGCTCGCCGACCTACGGGCAGTGGGAGGGACACGTCCTCGACGACGAGCGCCATCGCCAGCTCTGGGTCCCGGTCGGCTTCGCGCACGGCTTCCAGGTGCTCAGCGAGGTCGCCGACGTCGCCTACAAGCTCACCTCCCTCTACGACCCCGAGACCGAGTCGGAGATCGCCTGGGACGACCCCGACGTCGGCGTCGAGTGGCCGGTCGACGATCCGCTGCTGTCGCCGCGCGACGAGCAGGCGCCGTGGCTCGCCGACGTCGTCGACGGGCTCCCGTTCGCCTACTGACGCCCGAGTACGATCGCGGCCGCGAGGTGGGCGACGACCCACTGCGGCCGCGCGAGCTGGTCGTAGCTGATCCGCAGCACCCGGATGCCGTGGAAGCTGAGCTCCGCGTCGCGATCGCGATCGCGATTCAACCGCGCCCGGGTCGAGTGCCACCGGTATCCGTCCATCTCGACGTTCAGCCGTGCCTCCGGCCACCAGAAGTCGAGCTCGTGGCCGTGCACGCGGGAGTTGCGACGCGGCTTCGGCAGTCCGGCCTCTTGGATCAGGCGTCGCAGCGTCTTCTCGGCCACCTGCCGGCTGAACCCTCCGCCGCTCGCCGCGAGCAGGCGGCCGAGGACCCCCGCCCCCGGATGCCCGTTGCGATCGGCCAGCAACTCCCGCACCTCCCGCTCACCGGTGAGGCGGTGGAGCAGCGCCTCGTTCAATGCCGAGGCGGCGAGGTCGCCGTCGTGTGAAGCCAGATCGAGGATCGTCAGGGCCGGAGAGGTGACCGGGAGGCCGTCCCGGATGCGCCGGTCGCGCGGGCGGAGCGCGGACGTGCGATGGACGCGGATCCCGGCCCGCGATCGTGATTGCCGGGCGGGAGTCACGACGTCGACCGGCCCGTCGCTCATCGCGAGCAGCCCCCAGAGGATCGCCGCGGAGCGGTGGCTCAACAGCGCGCCGGGACCGCAGGCGAGCAGCGCCGCGGCGAAGCGACCCCGGTCGGTCAGGGCGGCGATCCCGACCGAATAGACACCGCGGTGGATCCGGGTCAGCAGACCGGTGGCGAGCCGATGGCGGATAGCCGCGTGGCTCAGGCCGAGGCTGGTCAGCTGCCGCGTCGAGACGACCCCGTGCTGGCGGGCGGCGAGGTCGACGATCGCGGCGAGGGTGGGGGATGGCACCGCCCTGATCGACCCCGCCGGATCCCGCGGTGCCCCCCGTTTCGTAACGAACCCCCAGCCGATCCCGCTCGTCGTTGCGAACCCGTGGCCAGAGCGATGACAACGCAACGATCTCCGGAGGCCCTCAAGGGGTTCGTGACGTTGCGCGGGCCGCTGGCCGCCGCTACCGGCAGACGCGGACCCGGTCGTGGAGGGTGAGGATGCGGCCGTCGAGCAGCTCGGCGTCGGCCTCGATCAGCGGCCGCCGCTGCGAGCGCAGCAGGCTCGGGCGCAGCTTGCGCTTGAACGGCCGCTCGCGGACGGTCCCGGAGCGGCTGCCGGCGACGCGGAAGGAGACGCGAACGAGGTCGGCCGCGGCCGGGGTGCGGGGTTGCCGGACCCGGGCGACGAAGTCGCCCGGCTTGCGACACCTGATGCCGCCCTTGCGGACCTTGCCGGGCAGGCGGAGTTGCAGGGCGGGCTGCTTGCGGCAGCTGTCGCCGGCGCAGTCGCGGAGCCTGGCGGGGCGCCTCGCCCGCGCTGCCACGAACGCGGCGTAGGCAGGATCGGCGTGGAGGCTTCGCAGCTCGCCCGGATCGTGGCGGAGGTCGTAGAGCTCGACCTCCCCGTTCCAGTAGCGGACGTACTTCCAGCGGTTCGTCCGCACCGCCTCGTACTCGGCTCCGCGCGGCTCGCCGTCCTCGCCCTCGGGCGAGTCCTGTTCGATCAGCAGCTCGCGGCCGTGCATGCGGTCGGGATGGCGGACGTAGGGCAGAAGCGAGGTGCCGTCGAGCGGGAAGTCGCTGCTCGCCCCCGCGACGTCGACGATCGTCGCGGTGACGTCGGCGTTGACGGCCTCATCGACGATCTCGACCCCGCGTGGGAACCCCGGGCCGCGGATCAGCAGCGGCACCCGGATCGCCTCCTCGTAGACGCGGGCCTTGCCGCCGCGGATCCGGTGCTCACCGTGGAAGAAGCCGTTGTCGGACGTGTAGACGATCACCGTGTTCTCGAGCTCGCCCTGGGCCCGGAGCTCGTCGACGATCCGCTTGACGCCGTCGTCGATCGCCAGCAGCGACTCGCCCCGGCAGCGGTAGTTGCGGGTCACGCGGGCGATCTGCGGTGGCGCCATCGGGTCGAGCGCGCGGATCATCCCCGGCTTGTCGGAGACGTCGGCCTCGTTGAAGCTCGGCGGCTGTGGCAACGGCTCGCCGTCGAGCGCGCCGGCGTCGCGGGCCGCCGGCTTCGCCGTGTCGGCGCAGCGGCCGGGCGGCGCCGTCTCGGGGCCTCCCGAATGCGGGGCGAGATAGGCGACGCTGAGGAAGAACGGCCGACTCGAGGGCGCCTGCGCGGCGATCGCCGCGACCGCCTTGTCGGTGTAGACATCGGTCGAGTACTGCCCGGGATCGGCCGGGGCGTCCGGGTCCTCGTCGGAGGAGCCGTACTGGACCTCCCGGCCCAGCTCCCAGAGCCGGTAGCCGTAGTAGACGTAGCTGACCTTGGAGCCGTGCCAATCCGACCAGCCCGGCGGCACCCCGACGGGGCTCGACTCGTAGCCGTTCAGGAACTTGCCGATGTGGATCGTGTAGTAACCGGAGCGCTGCAGCCAGACCGGCAGCGTGTGCTCGCTGTCGAGGTGGGCGAAGCCGCCGAGCGGCTCCTTGTTGCCGAGGACGCCGTGGTTGTGCGCGTACTGGCCGGTCAGGAACGTCGCCCGCGACGGGCAGCAGAGCGGCCAGTTCGTGACCGTCGTCGGAAACGTCGCCCCGGCCGCGCCGATCAGCCGCTCGGTCTTCGGCATGAACCGCATCTCCTCGAGCGTCTGATCGTCGCTCATCACGACGACGACGTTCGGGCGCCCCGCGGCGGCGGCGGCGTCCGCCGCGACGGGCCCGGCCCACGGGAACGCCGGCAGCATCGCCGCGACGGCGAGCCCGACGGCGGTTCCGATCGCGGCCAGCGCGCCTCTCATCTGCCGAAGCCTCCCAAACACATCAGCGGTCATCGGCGGAAACACCGTCGCCGGCGGGAAGTCGCGGCTGCAGGCCGGCGGCCGCTCCGGTTGATGCCGACCGCTCGCTAGAGTCGGTCGATTGGCCACGACTGCGAAACGGACTGAGACGGCTGACCCGCTGGCGGAGTTCAGCGAGCGCACCCGGGCGTGGTTCGAGCGGTCGTTCGTGGCGCCGACCCCGGCCCAGGAGCAGGGATGGCCGGCGATCGCGACCGGCGCCAACACGCTGATCTGCGCGCCGACCGGATCCGGCAAGACGCTGACCGCGTTCCTCTGGGGGATCGACCGCCTCGCCCGTGAGCGGTCGGCGGCGATGGCCGGCGCGGGCGGCGAGCCGGCGCAAGCGGCTGCGCAGCGAAGCATCGCGCCGACGGTGAGGCTCGTCTACGTCTCCCCCCTGAAGGCGCTCTCCTACGACGTCGAGCGCAACCTCCGCGCGCCCCTCGCCGGGATCGGCGCCGAGCTCAGCGTCGCGCTACGAACCGGTGATACGCCGCAGCGCGATCGCCAGGCGATGCTGCGCAGGCCGCCCGACATCCTGATCACGACCCCTGAGTCGCTCTACCTGATGCTGACCTCGCAGGCGCGCGAGATCCTCACCGACGTCGAGGCGCTGATCGTCGACGAGATCCATGCGGTCGCGCCGACCAAGCGCGGCGCGCATATGGCGCTGACCCTGGAGCGGCTCGAACGCCACGTCGCCGTGAACGCCGACGGCGGCACCGGCCGCGACGATCCGATCCAGCGGATCGGCCTGTCGGCCACGCAGCGCCCGCTCGAGCGGATCGCGCGCTTTCTCGTCGGGCCGGGCCGCGAGTGCACGATCGTCGACGCCGGCGTCAGCAAGGAGATGGACCTCGAGATCGTCGTCCCGGTCGCCGACATGGCCGATCCGGCGAACAGCTCCGCCGCGTCCTCCGCCGCGCGTCCGCGAGCGGCGGCTGGTGATGCGGACGGGATCGAGCTACCGGGGCCCGGCATCGACGAAGCCGGCCAACCGGCGGCAGCGGACGCGCGGCCGGACATTGCGACGGCAGTCGCTCCGGGCGACTCGCCGAACCGCGGCATCTGGCCGGCGATCTACCCTGAGCTGCTGAAGCTGGTCCGCGAGCACACCTCGACGATCATCTTCGTCAACAACCGTCGCGGCGCCGAGCGCCTAGCGAAGCGCCTGAACGAGATGAACGCCGAGCAGGAGGAGGGTGCCGCCTCCCTAACCAACGCCGGCGACCCCGGAGCGCCGGCTGAGGACGCCCATGCGGCGGGTGCCGGGAGGAGGGGTCCCATCGTGGCGAGCAATGCCGGTGGCGCAGCCGCGATGGGAGGCCCCCCGGCAGGACCCGCCGCGAGCAATCCACCGCCTGACGACCACGACGAGATCGCCCGCGCCCACCACGGCTCGCTGGCCCGCGAGGAGCGCCTCAAGGTCGAGGAGCTGCTCAAGTCCGGGCAGCTTCCCTGCATCGTCGCGACCTCCTCGCTCGAGCTCGGCATCGACATGGGCGCCGTCGACCTCGTCATCCAGGTCGAGTCGCCGAAGTCGGTGGCGCGCGGGATGCAGCGGGTCGGCCGCGCCGGGCACGAGCTCGGTGCCGTCTCGAAGGGGCGGATCTTCCCGAAGTTCCGCTCCGACCTGCTCGAGTGCGCCGTCGTCGCGAAGCGGATGCGCAGCGGCGAGATCGAGGAGACGGTGATCCCGCGCAACCCGCTCGACGTCCTCGCCCAGCAGATCGTCGCGATGGCCGCCGACGAGGAGTGGGGCTCGACGAGCTCGAGCGCGTCGTCAGGTCGGCCGAGCCCTACGAGGAGCTCTCCCGCGAGCAGCTCGAGAACGTCCTCGACATGCTCGACGGCCGCTACCCGTCCGAGCGCTTCGCCGAGCTCCGCCCGCGGATCGTCTGGGATCGGGCGGCCGGCACCGTCCGCGGCCGCAAGGGGGCGCGCCAGCTCGCCGTCACCAACGCCGGGACGATCCCCGACCGCGGCCTCTACGGCGTCCACCTGCCCGACGGCCGCCGCGTCGGCGAGCTCGACGAGGAGATGGTCTACGAGGCGCGGGCCGGGCAGGTCTTCCTGCTCGGCGCCTCCTCGTGGCGGATCGAGGAGATCACCCGTGACCGCGTGATCGTCAGCCCGGCGCCGGGCGTGCCCGGGGCGATCCCGTTCTGGCGCGGCGAGGGGATCGGCCGCCCGGTCGAGCTCGGCCGGGCGATCGGCGCGTTCTCGCGCGAGGCCGTCGCCGCCGAGCCCGAGCAGCTCGCGGCCGACTACGACCTCGACCGGCTCGCCGCCGAGAACCTCGTCGCCTACCTGCGCGAGCAGCAGGCGGCGACGCGGGTCGTCCCCTCCGATCAGACGATCGTCGTCGAGCGCTTTCGCGACGAGATCGGCGACTGGCGCCTCTGCGTGCTCTCGCCCTTCGGGGGCCGCGTCCACGCCGCCTGGGGGCTCGCGCTCGCGGCCAAGATCCGCGCCGAGCTCGAGCTCGAGGCGGACGCGATCTGGTCCGACGACGGGATCGTCATCCACCTCCCCGACTCCGATCAGGCGCCGGACTCCGCCCTCGTCCTGCTCGAGCCCGACGAGGTCGAGGACCTGATCGTCGGCGAGCTCGCCGGCTCGGCGCTGTTCGGGTCGCGGTTCCGCGAGGCGGCCGGCCGGGCGCTGTTGATTCCGCGCGCCTATCCCGGCAAGCGGACGCCGCTGTGGCAGCAGCGGCTCAAGTCGCAGTCGTTGCTCGAGGTCGCCAGGGACTTCCCGCGCTTTCCGGTCACGCTCGAGACCTACCGCGAGGTGCTCCGCGACGTCCTCGACCTGCCGGCGCTCGGCGAGATCCTCCGCGACCTCTCCTTGCGCCGCCTCTCGCTCGTCGAGGTCGAGACGAAGACCGCCTCGCCGTTCGCCTCGTCGCTCCTGTTCGACTACGTCGCCACCTACATGTACGAGGGCGACACGCCGAACGCCGAGCGCCGCGCCGCCGCGCTCGCGCTCGACCGCGACCTGCTCCGCGAGCTGCTCGGCCAGGAGGAGCTGCGTGAGCTGATCGACCCGGCCGCCCTCGCCGACGTCGAGGACTCGCTTCAGCACCGCACCGAGCAGGCGCGGGCGATCGACCGCGACCAGCTCCAGGTGATCCTCCGCCGCCTCGGCGACCTCAGCGGCGAAGAGGCCGCCGAGCGCGTCGCCGCCGGCTACTCGGCTCCCTCGATGCTCGCCAAGCTCGAGTCCGAGCGTCGCGCCGTCAGGATCAGGGTCGCGGGCGAGGAGCGCTGGATCGCCGCCGAGGATGGCGGCCTCTACCGCGACGCGCTCGGCGTCCCGGTGCCGCCGGGCCTGCCGGACGCGTTCCTCGAGGTCGTCGAGGAGCCGATCGAGGCGCTGCTGCGCCGTTATGCGCGCACCCACGTCCCGTTTCCGACCGCGCAGGCCCGGGACCGCTTCGGCGTCGATCCCACCCCGGCGCTGAAGCGGCTCGAGGCGGCCGGCGAGCTCGTCCGCGGCGAGCTGTTGCCCGGCGGCAGCGAGCGCGAGTGGTGCGACCCCGACGTGCTGCGCCGCCTCCGCCGCGCCAGCCTCGCGGTCCTCCGCAAGGAGGTCGAGGCCGCCGATCCGGCCGAGCTCGCCCGCTTCCTCGTCTCCTGGCAGAACGTCGACGCCTACCGGGCCGCCGGCGCCGGGCCCGACCGGCTCCGCGAGATCCTCGTCCCGCTCCAGGGCGTCGCGCTGACCCCGGAGGTCTGGGAACGTGACGTCCTGCCGCGCCGCATCGGCGCCTACTCGCAGACCTGGCTCGACCAGCTCGCGACCGGCGGCGAGATCGTCTGGATCGGCGCCGGGCCGGTCGGTCGCAGCGGCCGGGTCGCCTTCTACTTCCGCGAGGACGTCCGGATCGCGGGGCCGCCGCCGGCGAACGCCAAGCTCGAGCGCCCCGAGGGGGAGGTCCACGATGCGATCCGCGAGCTGCTCGCCGAGCGTCCCTGCTTCTGGCTCGACCTCGTCGTCGATCTTGGCGAGGGCGGCACCGGGCGCGAGGAGCTGCACGCGGCCCTCTGGGACCTCGCCTGGGCGGGCGAGGTCACCAACGACGCGGTGGCGCCGCTGCGGGCGCCGCGCCTGAAGGCGGCCGAGCCCTCGCCGACACGCCGGGGCCGGCGCTTCAGCGCCCGTCGCAACGCGACCGGCCAGGCGGTCGTCGGTCGCTGGTCGCTGACCGAATCGCTGTTCCGCGGCGCGCCGCCGTCGGGCCCGCGCCTGCGCGCCCAGGCAGAGCTGATGCTCGAGCGCTACGGGATCGTCACCCGCGAGACCGTGCTCTCGGAGGGGGTGCCCGGTGGCTTCTCGTCGCTGTACGGCGAGCTCGCGAACCTCGAGATGCTCGGCACCGCCCGACGCGGCTACTTCGTCGAGGGCCTCGGTGGTGCCCAGTTCGCGCTCGCCGGCGCGGTCGAGCGGCTCCGCTCGCTGCCCCGCGTCGACGAGGAGCTGGTCGTCCTCGCCGCCACCGACCCCGCTCAGCCGTACGGCGCGAGCCTCGCCTGGCCGCGGTTGCCGGCCCGTGCGGATGGCGGCGACGGGCGCGGCGGCCGCCGCCCCAGCCGCGTCGCCGGCGCCCACGTCCTGCTTCGCAACGGCGAGCCGGCGCTGTATGTCGAGCGCGGCGGCAAGGGCCTGCTCCGGCTCCGCCGCTTCGACGAGGACGGGTTCGGCCGCGCGCTCGCCGCCCTCGTCGCAGCCGTCGGCGCCCGCCGGGTCCCGCGCCTGGCGATCGAGCGGATCGACGGGGAGGCGGCGCTCGGCCACGGGTGCGAGCAGGCGCTGATCGACGCCGGCTTCGAGCGCCAGCCGCGGCGGCTCGTCGCGGCGCCCTGACCGAGTCGCCGGCGACCGGCCGGGCTTGGTCCTCAGGCGGGCGCCCGGGCCGTGAAGATCCAGACGGAGGCGGGCGCGAAGACGCCGCCATCGCGGACGAAGTCGGCGTAGGCCTCGCGCAGCTCCGCGTCGAGCACGTCGCGCATCCGCTCGGCATCGTCCTTGGCGAGCCGGATCAGCTCGCCGGCAGGGCCGATCGCCATCACCAGTGCCAGGGCCTCGTCGAGATCGGCGCCGAGCCGGTAGTCGATGTCGAAGCGGTGCGCGGCGATCGACTCGTAGCCGGCGTGTCTGAGCACGTCGGTGGTCGTGTCAGCGTTCGCCATCGAGAACGGGCCCGGTCCGCAGGTCGGCTCGTCGGTCTCCTCCGGCCGCTCGAGGTGCCGCTCGGCGACGAGCTCGCCACGGTGCAGCCAGTCGTTGTCGAGCTTGCGCCGCCAGACGATCATGCAGAGGCGCCCACCGCGGGCCAGCGACGTGCGGACGTTGCGGAGCGCCGCGACCGGGTTGGCGCAGAACATCGTCCCGAAGCGCGAGAAGGCGAGGTCGAAGCCGGCGCCGAGGTCGGCCACCTGGATGTCCCCGGTCCGGTAGCTGACGTTGGCGGCGCCACGCTCGGCGGCCTCGTCGCGAGCGCGCACGACGAAGCGCTCGCCGGCATCGATCCCGACGACCTCGCCCTCCGGCCCGACCAGCTCGGCGAGCTGCAGGGTCGTCTCGCCGAGCCCGCAGCCGATGTCGAGCACCCGCTCGCCCGGCCCGGGCCGGCAGATCCGGTAGGCCTCCTGCGAGAACGGGTTGATCTGGACCGCGACGACGTCGCGGAACTCGACCCAGCGGTCGAACAGGACCCCGCTCCAGGCCTCGACCTCCTCCTCGTTCGTCGGCGCGACGGTCGGCTCCATGGCGTACCCCTTCCCGGATCGCAAGCTACGACTATCCGGCGACCATGTTCGCACGGCGGCGCGGCCGGCGCCACCCCTTCGCGCTCAGCGCCTCCAGTCGCGCAGGTACGGCTCGGGATCGACCGGGCGCCCGTGGACCCGGATCTCGAAGTGCAGATGGCAGGGGGTCGAGGCGGCGTTGCCGGTCCTGCCGACCCGGCCGACGCGGGCGCCGGTGTGGATCCGCTCGCGGCGGTGGACGGGCGGCGGCGCGATCAGGTGCGCGTAGAAGTAGTCCTGGCTGGTCTTCAGGCCGTCGATCAGCACGTAGTAGCCGTAGAGCACCGGGTCGTAGCCGACCTTCTCCACCACGCCGCCGCGGGCGGCGACGAGGCGGGTGCCGCAACCGGCGGTGATGTCGAAGCCCTCGTGCGTGCGGCCGCCGCTGCGCGGCGCGCCGAACCCGCCGATCGCCCCGCGGGTGCCGTGCCGGCCGTCGACCGGAAACACGTGGGTCCGGAGCCGGAAGCGCCCGGCGAAGCGCATCGCGCCTCCGACCGGGCCGACGCGGAAGTCGTAGCGCCCGTCGCCGGCGACGCTGCCGCGGCGGGTGCGGCCGTTCCAGACGCGGCCGAGGCGCCGACCGGGACGCGCGTCGCGCTCGCGATAGACGCGGACGACGTTGCCGCTTCGGACCCGGCGGACCTCGACGCGCAGATCGGCGGCCCGCGTGGCGGCGAAGCGGTAGCGGAGCTCGATCTCACGCCGTCCGTCGAAGGTCGGGTGCTTGGGGGAGATCGAAGCCCGACGCAGCTCGAAGCCGATGCCGCGCGGCGCCGGGGCCGCCTCGGCCGCGACCCCCGCGACGGCGAGCGTGGCGGCGACGGACAGGGCGGCTGCCAGGCGGGTACGCACCGGCGAAAGGCTACGGGCGGCCGCCGACCTACCGGGCCGCCGCCGCGGCGCGGCGGGCCGACGCAGCGGCCGCAGCCGCCTCGCAGGTCGCGAGCTCGCCGTCGCGGGGCATGTCGCGGCGGAGGTCGAAGAACGCGGCGGCGCCGGCTAGCAGTGGCAGCCAGAAGAGGATGACGCGGTAGGCGAGGACGGCGGCGGCGACGACCGCGGCCGGAGCGCCGTAGACGATCAGCGTCCCGATCAGGCCGCCGTCGATGCCGCCGACCCCGCCGGGGATCGGCAACAGGCCGCCGAGCTGGCCGATCAGGTAGCCCATCAGGACGATCGAGATCGCGGGCTCGTAGCCGAAGGCGTGGAAGGTCGCCCAGAGCACCGCGTTGTCGAACGCCCAGTAGCCGATCGTGCCGGCGAGGACGCGGACGTTGCCGGAGCGGATGATCTCGATCGCACCCTCGGTACCGGTCGTCAGCGCCCGGCGCGAGGCGGCGATGAACCGGGTAGCCCGCGGGGCGCCGCCGTCGGGCTCGGGGCCCGCTCCGAAGCGGGGGATGATCGTGACGACGACGATCGTCGCGATCGACATCAGCGCCGGCAACAGCGTCAGCGTCCATGGCTCGTCGACGCCGAACAGCCCCGCGTACATGAGCAGCCCGATGATCGCGACCGCGAAGAAGTTGACCGAGCTCTTGATCAGGAAGAACGCGACCGAGCGGCGGGCGATCCGGTCGGCGTCCATGCCGCCCTCGTGCAGGACCCAGGCGCCGAACGCGAGGCCGCCGGCGCCGCTCGCCGGGATGATCGAGCCGACCGCGAGCTCGGAGCCGCCGATCTGCCAGCTCCGCCGCCAGCTCAGGCCGCGGCAGAAGACCGGCGCGAACATGACGATGTAGGAGGCGAACGAGAGCGCCTCGAACGCGATCGCGACCGCCACCCATCCGGGCGCGGCGTCCGGCAGCAGGTCGCGGACCTCGCCGAGTCCGGGCGCCGTCCACGCAACCAGGATCAGGGCCGCGATCGCGACGAAGGCGGGGATGCTGCGCCGGGCGAGGCTGCGCAGCTCCCACTGGGAGGATTCGTCGGGCGAGTCGTTCTTGTTGTCGGGCTGCGTCAGTGGATCTGCACCCAGGATTCGCGGCCATCGTTGCACAGGCAACGAACGTCGAGCGGGTGCGATCGCCGACCGCTGCGAGGCGACCGTCGGAGGCACCCGATCGTGGCCCCCTAATCTCCGCGCTGTGGCGGACGCGACGCAGGCGTTGACGATCGAGGGCCTCGCGAAGGTCTACGACGATGGGACGGTCGGGCTCGAGGGGCTCGACCTCGAGGTGCCCGCGGGCGAGTTCTTCGGCCTGCTCGGTCCCAACGGCGCCGGCAAGACGACCCTGATCAACTCGGTCTGCAACCTGATCCGGACCAGCGGCGGGCGGATCTCGGTGTTCGGCTTCGCGCACGACTCGATGGCGGCGCGGCGCCTCGTCGGGGTCGCCGAGCAGGACCCGAACCTCGACCGCTTCCTGACCGTCCGCGAGTCGCTCGTCTACCACGGCGGCTACTTCGGGATGAGCGACGCGGACTCGAACCGCCGCGCCGACGAGATGATCGACGTCTTCGACCTGCGCGCGAAGGCGGACGTCCGCACCGCGAAGCTGTCCGGCGGGATGAAGCGGCGGCTGCTGCTCGCCCGGGCGCTGCTACACGAGCCGCTGCTCGTGATCCTCGACGAGCCGACCGCCGGCGTCGACATCGAGCTCCGCCACGACCTCTGGAACTACATCCGACTGCTCCACCGGCAGGGCACGACGATCCTGCTGACGACCCACTACCTGGAGGAGGCGGAGTCGCTCTGCGAGGACATCGCCTTGATCTCGGCCGGGCGGATCATCGCCCGCGACACCCCGGCGGGGCTGAAGCGGCGCTACGACGCGACGACGCTCGAGGAGGTCTACCTGCAGACGGTCTCGACGTCGCTGCCGGCGGTGATGGCCGCCGAGGAGGAGCAGCGATGAGCACCGCCGATCGGACCGCCGTGATCGCCGCCGCGCCGCCGGCCTACGCGGCGCCCGACCCCGCCCGCTCGATGCGGGCGCTGGTCCTCCGCGAGTGCCGGCGGGTGACGCGGCTGTGGAAGCAGACGATCCTCGCCCCGGTCATCTCCTCGGCTTTATTCATCCTCGTCTTCGGGCTCTCGCTCGGCAACCGGATCAAGTCGATCGACGGCTTCGACTACGACGTCTTCATCGTCCCCGGGCTGATCGCGATGGCGATGGCGCAGGCCGCCTTCTCGAACAACTCCTCGTCGCTCCTGCAGGCCCGCAACGATCGCTACATCAACGACGTCCTCGCCTCGCCGATGCAGCCCTGGCGGATGAACCTCGGTTACATGTTCGGCGGCGTCTTCCGGTCGCTCGTGATCGGGATCGCGCTGGTCGCGATCGCGCTGCCGCTGACCGGGGTCCCGATCGAGCGGCCCGTCCACCTGCTCGTCGCGGTGCTCCTGCTCGTCGTTCTCTTCGCCGCGCTCGGGGTCGTCGTCGGCATCTACTCCGAGAACTGGGACCATCACAGCTTCATCAACAACCTCATCATCCTGCCGTTGACCTTCCTCGGCGGCGTCTTCTACTCGATCTCGATCCTGCCCTCGCCGTGGCAGGAGCTCTCGCACGCGAACCCGATCTTCTACATGGTCGATGCGGTCCGCTACGGCTTTCTCGGCTCGAGCGACGTCAGCGCCGGCCTCGCCTTCGGCTTCACCGCGCTGGTCGCGGTCGCGATGGTCGCCTGGGCGCAGTGGCTGTTTCAGACCGGCCGCAGGCTGAAGCCGTAGGCCGACGGCGGCGATCAGCGATCGATCGTGCAGTCGAGCGGGTAGAAGGGCGGGTCCTTCGTGCACTCGGACTCGCGGATCTTCAGCTTCACGCGGTCGCTGCCGGCGTCGTTGCGGGCGCGGACGCGGACCGCGGCGGAGCCACGGCGCGCGAGCGAGCGGCGGACCAGCCGGTAGACCGCGGCGCCGCGGTTGTGCTGGAGCACCCACGGCTCGCCGGAGATCCTGTCGTCGAGCCGCGCCGGCGCCGCGGCGCGGCGGCCGTGGAAGCTGGTCGCGAACGAGACCGCGTCGGCGCGGCGGACGGTCGCCAGCAGCCGCGTGTGCGGAAGGCTGCCGTCGTCGCGAATGAAGTAGCCGAGGCTGACGACGCGCGGCGGCGCCGCGGCGCTCGCGGGCGCAACCGGCGCGGCGAGGAACGCGAGCAGTGCGATCACGAGGCCGGCTGTCCGCTGGTCTCTCACCGCTTCGATGCTACGCGGTTCGGCCGCTGATGCCCGGCCGGACGGGCCGGGCTGTCGGAGCGCCGCCGGGCGCCTGCTCGCAAGCCGCCCCGGCGGGGCGGCCGCTCACGGCCAGCCGGCATCGGCGGTAGCGGTCGGACCGGCCGCCGCCGCGCCGCGATGACGTGATAATCACCGGCAATGGGCGAGGACGAGGCAAGCGCCGTCGAGCTGCTCGCTCGCGTCCCGCTGCTCTCCGGCCTCGAGGGGGCGGAGCTCGAGCGGATCGCGCAGGTCGCGATCCCGCGCTCGTTCCCGAAGGGCGCCCGCGTCTTTCACGAGGGCGACACGTCGGACGCCTGCTACGTGATCCGCTCCGGCGAGGTGCGGGTCACCCGCGAGCATCCCGACGGCCGCGCGATCGCGCTGGCGACGCTCGGCCCCGGCGAGCTCGTCGGCGAGCTGGCGATGATCGACGGCGAAGTCCGCTCGGCCAGCGTCGAGGCGTTGACCGACCTCGAGCTGCTCGCGGTCTCGGCCGCCGACATGCGGGGCCTGCTCGAGCGCAACGCCGAGATCACCGCGAAGCTGGTCGTCGCCTTGGCCAGGCGCCTGCGCGAGGCGAATGAGCGGATCAGCAGCCAGTCGTTCCAGACGGTCCCGAGCCGGGTCGCAGGCGTTCTCGCCCAGCTCGTCTCCGAGGAGAGCGCCGACCACCGCCGCGACGGCGTCACGATCCGGATGAACCAGGCCGACCTCGCCCAGCTCGCCGGCACCTCGCGGGAGAGCGTCAGCCGCTTCCTCGCCGTGCTCGAGCGGGCCGGGGTCGTCCGCGTCGGCCGTGGCCGCGTCACGGTCCTCGAACCGCACCGCCTCCGCGCCTACATCTTCTGATCCCCGCGCGGCAGTAGGCTCCGCTGCACGATGAGCGCCCTCTACGTCCTCAACTTCTACTCGCCGCTGTTCGTCGATCAGCTCAAGCGGGGGCGCAAGACGGCGACGATCCGGCTCGGCGACAAGACGCGCAAGTACGACCGCGGCCAGGTCGTCTGGATCACGGTCGGCCACCGGCACGCCGCGCGCGAGAAGATCTTCGCCGCGGTGATCGACGACGTCGAGGTGAAGCGGGTCAAGGACCTCTCGCCGCGCGACATCGAGCACGACAACCCGGAGTTCCGTCGCCTCGACGACACGGTCAACTTCCTCGAGCAGATCTACGGCCGTCCGGTCGAGGCCGACGACATCGTGACCGTGATCCGCTTCTCGCAGATCATCGAGCGGCCGCACTCGAGCTTCGGCAACGGCGAGACGCCGTCACGCAACTGAGGTGACCCGGCGGGGCGGGGCATGGCCGGCTACGAGTTCCTGACGACCTGGCTGCTCGACGCCCCGCGGGAGGAGGTCTGGGACGCGATCTGGGACTCGGAGGCGTGGCCGGGCTGGTGGCGCGGCGTCGTCGAGGCCACCGAGATCGACCCCGGCACGCCGTGCGGCATCGGCCGCCGCGGCCGCTACGCCTGGCGCAGCCGGGTCCCCTACCCGATCCGCTTCGACGTGCTCTCGACCCGGGTCGAGCGACCGTTCGTGATCGAGGGTGAGGCGAGCGGCGAGCTCGAGGGGATCGGCTGCTGGCGCTTCTACGAGCACGACGGCACGACCGCAGCCCTCTACGAGTGGAGCGTGCGGACGACGAAGCCGTGGATGAACCTGATCGCCCCGCTCGCGGCTCCGGTCTTCCGCTGGAACCACGACCAGGTGATGCGCCGCGGCGGCCGGGGCCTCGCCCGCCACCTCGGCTGCCGCCTGCTCGCCTCCTCCTGAGCCGATCGCCGCGCGCCGCCCGGTTGCCGGAGGCCGCCGGCTCGCTGCTCGCGGCCGCCGCGAGGCGACCGGGCCGGGGAGCCGATCTCAGTCGCTATCGCTGAGATCGCTTGACCGCTGCTCCGGTCGCGCTAGACTCGGCCGCGGCCGTTGGCACTCTCACGGGTAGAGTGCCAAGCCTCCCCCGGAAGCCTCTTCCGACGAATCGAAGTCCAATCCCTCAACGGAGGTAACCACGCATGAATCTGAAGCCCTTGGGTGACCGCCTGATCGTCCGGGCGGTCGAAGAGGAGGAGACGACCGCCAGCGGCATCGTCCTTCCCGACACCGCCAAGGAGAAGCCGCAGAAGGGCGAGGTCCTCGCCGTCGGCGACGGCGCCCGCGACGACGACGGCGAGCGGATCCCGCTCGACGTGGCGGTCGGCGACATCGTCCTCTACAGCAAGTACGGCGGCACCGAGGTCAAGGTCGACGGCGAGGACCTGCTGGTCCTGCGCGAGTCGGACGTCCTCGCCAAGGTCGCCTAGCCGACCGCCCAGCCACGAAACCACCCAGCATCAGGAGGAATCACTGATATGGCTCACAAGGAGCTCAAGTACGGCGCCGACGCGCGTACCGCCCTGCAGGACGGGGTCGACGCCGTCGCCGATGCCGTCAAGGTGACGCTCGGCCCGAAGGGCCGCTACGTCGTCCTCGACAAGAAGTTCGGCGCGCCGACGATCACCAACGACGGCGTCACGATCGCCCGCGAGATCGAGATCGAGGACGTCTTCTCCAACCAGGGCGCCCAGCTCGTCCGCGAGGTCGCGACCGCGACCAACGACGTCGCCGGTGACGGGACCACGACGGCGACCCTGCTCGCGCAGACGATCGTCCGCTCGAGGCTCAAGAACGTCGCCCCGCCGGGGCGAACCCGCTGGCGCTCCGCAAGGGGATCGAGTCGGCCGTCAACCAGGTCGTCGAGGACCTCCGCGGCAAGCAGTCGAAGGAGGTCGGCAGCAAGGGCAGATCGCCCGCGTCGCATCGATCTCGGCCGCCGACGACGAGATCGGCGACATCATCGCCGACGCGATCGAGAAGGTCGGCAAGGACGGCGTCGTCAACGTCGAAGAGGGCCAGACCTTCGGGATGGAGGCTCGAGTTCACCGAGGGATGCAGTTCGACAAGGGCTACATCTCGCCGTACATGGTCACCGACCAGGACCGGATGGAGGCCGTCCTCGAGGACACCCCTACATCCTGATCGCCAACCAGAAGATCGGCTCGGTCCGCGACATCTGCCGATCCTCGAGCAGACGATGCAGGGCGGCAAGCCGCTCGTGATCGTCGCCGAGGACGTCGAGGGCGAGTCGCTGGCGACGCTGGTCGTCAACAAGCTCCGCGGCACCTTCACCGGCGTCGCGGTCAAGGCGCCCGGCTTCGGCGATCGCCGCAAGCGGATGCTCGAGGACATCGCGATCCTCTCGGGCGGCGAGGTGATCACCGAGGAGATGGGCCTGAGCTGGAGAACACCCGGCTCAGCCAGCTCGGCAAGGCCCGCCGCGTCGTCGTCAGCAAGGACACGACGACGATCATCGACGGGGCCGGCGAGAAGGAGCAGATCGAGGGCCGGATCAACCAGATCCGCTCCGAGATCGACAACACCGACTCCGACTTCGATCGGGAGAAGCTCAGGAGCGCCTGGCGAAGCTCGCGGGCGGTGTCGCGGTCGTCCAGGTCAACTTTGCCGCGACCGAGACCGAGATGAAGGAGAAGAAGCATCGCGTCGAGGACGCGTTGCAGGCCACGGGCCGCCCTCGAGGAGGGCATCGTCCCCGGCGGTGGCGTCGCTCTCCTCAACGCCCAGGACGCGATCGACGTCAAGGGCCTCGACTCCGATGAGGCGACCGGCGCGGAGATCATCCGCCGGGCGCTCGAGGAGCCGCTCCGCCAGATCGCCGAGAACTCGGGATTCGAGGGCTCGGTCGTCGTCAACAAGGTGCGCGACCTGTGAAGCCCGGCGAAGGGCCTCAACGCGAGGCTCCGGCGACTACGGCGACCTGATCAAGGACGGCGTCATCGACCCGACCATGGTGACGCGCTCGGCGCTGCGAACGCCGGCCTCGATCGCCAAGAACATCCTCACCACCGAGTGCATCGTGGCCGAGCCGCCGGAGGAGCCGGCGGCCGGCGTATGCCCGGCGGGATGCCCGACATGGGCGGGATGATGTAAGGGTCCCCTCCGGGACCTCCGCGGCCGCCATGGCGTCGGCCGCACCGCTACGAAGGGCGGGAGCGATCCCGGGCCCTTCGCGTTGGGCGCCGGCGCTCGCCGCGCGGGCGGAGCGGCGGCTCAGGCCGGGCGCGCGGCCGCCAGCCGCTGGCCCGAGGAACGAGCGCAGCTTCGCGCCGATCCCGAGGTCGAGCATGTTGACCGCGGGGATGCCGACGAGCTTTCGACCAGCTCGATGCCGGCGCTCGTGCTCGTCGCCCGGCCGCTGACGAAGGGTCGGGGCGGCGACCGAAACGCTGATCACCCCGACGACGGCGTAGGGATCGGAGGCGCAGAGGACGGTCGCGCGAACCCGCTCACCGAGGCCGCGATCGCGGGCTCGCCGTTGTAGGGCTCGAGCGGCGAGGCGCCGGCTTCGGCGACGACGACGTCGAGGTGCTCACGGCGAGCTTGTGCCTTGATCGCGAGGGCCCGCTCGTAGTCAGCGGCGGGAACGACCGTCGAGGGAAGGCCGGCATCGACGAAGTCGAGGACGCTGTCGGCGCCGGCGTCGCGCATCGCGAGGATGTCGCGGACGCGACCGACCCCGGTCAGCTTCGCGCCCGCGACCCGCAGGCCCATCGCCTCGAGCTCGCGGACGATCGCGACAGCGGCCACGGTCTTGCCGGCGTCCATCCAGTGCCGATGATCAGGATCACCGGCGCCTCGAAGGCTCGACAGGTGGAGGCGGCGCGACCGATCCGCCCATCGTCGGAATCCGCCGTTGCGGGTCGCGTGGCCGACGTATCGGAGCCTCGCGATCGGGGGCCGAGGGCACCGCCGTCGAGGTGCAGCGCCCGGACGCCGGCCTGCGTCAGCGTCTCGAGGACGAGGTCGTCGCCGCGTCGCGCCAGCCGCCGACGATCGTCAGGGTCGCCGCCCGGGTCCCGAGCGCGCCGATCAGCCGGTCCCCGGGCCGATCTCTCGAAGACCGCCCTCCGGCGGCGCGACCAGGCCGGCGGCGCCGGGGAACTCTCGGCGACGACGTAGTCGCCGGTCGCGCCCACTCGCTGCGCGGCCGCGGGACGGGATCGGCCGGCCTCGCGGCGAAGTCGCCGCCGCGAGCGACGCTGCCGATCACCGTCCGCGGTGGCCTCAACCGTGGACCTCGGCGGCGAGCAGCGCTCCGAGCAGCGCCGCGCGCTCGAGGCATCCGCTCGACGATCACGTGCTCGTGGTCGGCGTGGGCGCCATCGCCGACGGCCCCGGGCCGTCGAGGGTAGCGGCGTGGGCGCTCGCGAGGTTGCCGTCCGACGCGCCGCCGACGAGCGCCTCGTCGATCTCGATCGATCTCGCCCGCGACCCGCCGCGCCTGCTCCCAGAGGACGCGGTTGCGGGGCGTCCGCTCCAGCGGCGGCCGCCGGAAGCCGCCGTCGATCTCCAGCGAGATGCCGTCGGTGACCGGCTCGAGGCCGCGGATGTGCGCCTCGACCCAGTCGGCGTCCGCGGCCGTGGCGACGCGCGCCTCGACCTGCGCGACCACCTCGGGGGCGATCACGTTCGGTCGCAGCCCCCGTCGATCGTGCCGACGTTGACGGTGACCCCCGGGCAGGGGTCGTTGAGCGCGAACAGGCTCTGGACCTGGTGGGAGGCCTCGAGGATCATCGCTCCGCCCTCGGGCGCGAGGCCGGCGTGGCTGGCGACGCCCTTGATCTTCAGCTCGAAGCGGCCGACCCCCTTGCGGGCGGTCTTCAGCTTGCCGGCGGGGCCGGCCGAGGGCTCCATCACGAACACCCGCGTCGCCTCGCTGGCGAGGACGACGATGTGGTCGCAGGACTCGGGACTGCTCGGCTCCTCGTCGGCGTTGATGAGGATGATGACCGGCTCGCAGGCCGGCTCGAGCCACGACCGCCGCCATGCCGCGCAGCGCGAAGACATCTGTGCCAGGCCCCCCTTCATATCGAACACGCCCGGCCCGTAGAGCGAGCCGTCACGGACCTCGACCGGCATCCGCTCGAGCGTTCCCGTCCAGCCAGACCGTGTCGAGGTGCCCGAGCAGCAGCTGCGGGCCGGACCCGTTGTCGTGGCGGGCGAGCAGGTGGTCGCCGCGCTGCTGACCCGGGATCCGCTCGACTGCGAACCCGAGGCCGGCGAGCAGCTCCTCGAGGATCACGAAGACCTGCTGCTGCGCGACGGCGTCGTCGGACGGGGACTCGGCCCGGGCGAGGGCGCTCGAGCAGCCCGGCCATCTCCGCCGGGGTGCGGTCGCGCAGCCAGGCCAGCAGTGCCGGGGCGCCGACGCCGCTCCACCAGATCCTCGTGTTGACGTGCCAGGGGAACGACAGGCTGTCGGAGACGCGCGCGAACCGCCCCGGGCTCAGGTAGGCGAGCAGCGGCTGGTTGAAGATCAGGTCGGCGTCATCGTCGTCGGCGGCCCGGAGCGCCGCCGGGGCGGCCGCCGCGGCGACGATCCGGCCGACGACCAGCGTGTTGGTCCCGAAGCCCGCGACGATCCGCTCGGCTCGCACTCGAGCCCAGAGGTTCGAGTCGGCGACGAGGACGCCCTCGACAACGCGCGCCGGGAACGTCTCGACGCCCGCCAGCGCCGGCTTGGCGTGATCGTCGGTGCGCGGCGAGGCCGCCAGGCTCGCCGCGAGGTTCGTCCGGTCGCGGGAAGCTGACGGTGAACGCGCCGGTCCGCTCGGCGTTGCCCTGGGTCGCGTGCCGGGGGCTGCAGACGAAGCAGAACCAGTTCTCCCAGCCGAGCTGCATCGCCATGTGCTTGGGGGCGAGGTCGAAGCCGTCGCCTTCGACGGTGCCGATGATGACGAGCGGCGACACCGTGAAGAACCGGCTCCAGATCGGCTTGTCGACCGGTATCGGGACTGCTCGCTCGGATCCGTCTTCCATCACTCGACCCCGTGGGATGCCTGCGCCTGCGACCGCGACGATCTTCGCGCGGCGCCGGCCCGGTCCTCGGCAGCCGCCGCCCATTCGCCTCGGTGGTCACCCCGGTGCCGGGCTGCAGGATTCGGTCGTGGATCGGCCGACGGCAATCGCTCAGCCCCGAGGACAGAGCGATCCTCGACCTCGAGTCCCCGTCGATCGCCGGTCACACCTGCAAGGTGGTGCGGATCGGACCCGGCGCGCCCCGCGGTGGACGAGGCTCGGACGATGATCGCCGCCCGGATCGCCGCCGCGCTTGGATTGACGCGCATGCTCGGGGGCGACGACGAGACGCCGGCCTGGGTGCCGGACCCCGGGTTCGACCTCGCCCGGCACGTCCGCCCATCCGCGCTCGATCCGGCCGCCGACCGCGCCGCCGAGGGTCGAGGTCGCCGCTTGTTCGAGCGGCGCCTCGACGACCGGCCGCTGTGGGCGATCGGGCGCGTCCCCGCTCGGGCGGCGGATCGCTGCTCGTCTGGCGGATCCACCACGCGCTCGCCGACGGGACCGCCGCGATGAGGTTCGCCGAGGGCGATTCTCTGGGATGCCGGTTCGGGCCCCGCCGCCCCGGCCCGGGGCGAGGCAGCTCTCGAAGCGGCGAGCACTTCGAGGCCCGCCGCCGCGCCCATCTGGCGGCCTTCGTCGAGCGCGAGGCTCGCCGCCTCCCCGGCACCGCTCGCCGTTCGACGGGACGGTCGGCGCGCGGCGCCGGATCGCGGTCCGCCGAGGCTCGCGCTCGCACCGGGTTCACGACGCCGCCAGGGAGCTGGCCTCGGCAACCCTCAACGACGCCGTCCTCGCGGTGGTCGCCGGCTCGCTGCGCCGCTGGATCGAGCGCTGTCACGGCCGGCTCGACGACGTCCGCGTCCGCGTCCCGGTCAGCCTCCACCACGAGGGGGACGCGACCGCCAATCGCGATTCGTTCTTCTCGGCCCCGCCTGCCGCTCACCATCGCCGACCCGATCGAGCGGCTGCGGACGATCAAACGCGAAACGACCGCCCGCAAGCGCGCTCACGACGGCGAACGGATCGAGCGTGCTCGCGACGCTGGGGCGGCGTTCGTCGCAGCTCGCCACGCTCGTCGAGCGGATCGAAGCGAGCCCGCGCGGAGTTCGCCGTCAGCGTCTCCAACGTGCCCGGGCCCCGACGGCCGGTCAGCGTGCTCGGCGCTCCGGTCGAGCAGCTCTACACGATCGCCGAGATCGGGCTCCGCCACGCGCTCCGCGTCTCCGCCGTCTCGCTCGCTGACCGCCTCTTCTCGCCTTCAACACCGACGCCGACCTGATCGACGGCGTCGAGGTGATGGCCGCCGGCGCCGAGGTGGAGGCCGCGGGGCTGATCGACCTCGCCGCTTGATCCTCAGGTCGCGGCGAGCACCGCCGCCATGCGGGCCGGCTCGACGCCAGGAGCCGCGGACGTCTGCCGTGCCGCGCTCATGACCATCAACGGAACCTCGAGGAGGCAACCGGCCTCCTCCCAGGTCGCGAAGGCGACCTCGCCGAAGATCCGGCGCGGCCAGATCAGCGCCGAGCGGACGAACGGCAGCGGGATGTGGATCGCCGGCCGCTGGCGTCCGGCGGTGACCGCGATCAGCCGCGCCTGCTGCTTGTGGGTGAGCCGCTCCGGGCCGGCGAAGGCTCCGAAGCGGTCCGGGCGGACGGTCGAGCGAGGCGACCACGGCCCGCGCCCATCCTCGGCCAAGATCGGCTCGTAGGCGGCCTGTCCGCGGCCCGAGATCGGCAGCAGCGGCAACAGCGCGAGCCGGCGGATCCAGGTCACCCAGGTGCCGTCAGGGTCGTAGATGATCGGCGGAGCGAAGATCGTCGTCTCGAGCGGGGAGGAGCGGACGCGGGCCTCGGCGAGGAAGCCGCCTTCGCGCGCGGAAGAAGCGCGTGCGCTGGAAGCTCGTCGCGCCGAGGGCGCTGGAAGAAGACGAACCGGCGGACGCCGGCGATGCTCGGCGGCGGCGAGCAGCCGGTGCGTGCCAAGCGCGGTGATCTCCTCGACCCGGCGCGGTGGCTGGTCGCGGATCGCAGCGGCGAGATGAATGACCGTGTCAGCGCCGCGAACCGCGCGCCGGAGGTTGGTCCCCGAGGTCGGCGAGCGAGAGCTGGACGCGGACGCGCTCGAGGCCGGCGCGGGTCGCGCACGAGGCAGCGGACATCGTGTCCGCGGTCGAGCGGCAGCAGCGCCAGGCCGACGACCCCGGTCCCTCCGGTGAGCAGAATCATCGCCCCAACTACCCCCGAGCATGCGCTCCGGCGGCTGTCCGTAGAATTGACGCTCTGCCGCGCCGCGAACCGCGGCCCGAAGCGATACCCGAGAGAAGAGACGAAACCCTTGACCTACGTCATCGCAGAGCCTTGCATCGGGGAGAAGGACAACTCGTGCGTCGAGGTCTGCCCGGTCGACTGCATCCACCCGACCCCGGACGAGCCCAGCCCGACTACGAGGCCCACAGCAGCTCTTCATCGATCCCGACGAGTGCATCGATTGCGACGCCTGCGTCGAGGCCTGCCGTCGACGCGTGCTTCGCCGAGGACCAACTCCCCGGCGAGTGGGCGCACTTCGCCCAGCTCAACGCCGATTACTACGCGAACAAGTAGCTCGCCCTCCCCGCCGCCGGACGCCCGGCGGCGCTACCGCCGCTGATCCTGCTCGCGCTCGCGAGCGCGGCAGCCGTCCTCGTCATCTATCTGCTGGTCGTCCGCACCTACTGGGGACAGCGGCTCGACGAGCACGCCTTCGTCGGCCACGACTTCTTCAGCTCGCGCGAGGAGACGCCCGCAGCTTCCTGCGGATCGTGTCGATCGGCTCGCTGCTGCTTGCGACGACGCTGGTCGCCGCCGTCGCGATCGTCCGCCGTCGCCCGCGCCTGGCCCTGCTCGCGGCGACGTCGATCGCCGGATCGATCATCTGCACGGAGGTGCTCAAGCACCTCGTTCTCGAGCGGCCGCCGATCATCGCCGCGAACATCGTCGACAACTCCTATCCCTCCAGGCACACGACCGTCGGCATGGCCGTCGCGGTTGCCGTGATGCTCGTCGTGCCGCGGCGGCGCGGTGCCGACGGCGTTCGCTCCGGCATCTTCGGCTCCGCCTTCGGGGTGGCGGTTGTCGCGGCCGGTTGGCACCGCCCAGCGACGCGGTCGGGGCGTTCTTCGTCGTGATCGCGGTCGCGGCGCTGCGCATTCGGCCACGCCTTCCCGGACCGGGCCGAGGCCGCCGCGCGTGCGAACCCGCCGCCCGCGCGGATCCGGATCGGCGACCGAGGCTCGGCCTGCTGGCGCTGGCTCGGCGGGCTCGGGACCTTCGCCCTCGCGGCGCTCAGCTACCGCGGGATCCCGTGGACAGGCGACCGAGCTCGGCCTGCTCGGCTTCGCCCTCGGCGGCCTCGGCCTGTTCGCTCTCGCCGCGCTCAGCTATCGCGGCATCCCGTGGACCAGCACCAGCGCCGGCTTCCTGCTGTCCGCGGGAGCGATCGTCGTCGCCGGCGTCGCCTCGGCGATGGCGCTCGCCTGGGCGATGCTCGCCGCCGAGGATCCCTCGGCGCAGCCCCGCTAGCCTCAGCCCCCGGCTTGGACGACCGGCAGCTCGGTGCCGCCGATCGGAGCCGGCGCCGCCGGCGTGTCGGCCGCCACCGCCTGCATCAGCGGCAGCTCCACCGGCGTCGCAGCGATGATCCCGCGCGCCGCCTGCCGGATCGCGATCGATGCTGCAGCGTCCGGGTCGGAAGTCGCAAGCGGATCACCGGCATCGGCGCGCTCGCGCAACGCCTCCTCGAGCGGCACCTTGCCGAGCAGCGGCACGTCGAGCTCGTCGGCGAGCACCTGGCCGCCGCCCTCGCCGAAGATCGTGAAGCGCTGGCCGTCGGGCGCCGTGAAGCCCGACATGTTCTCGATCACGCCGAGGACCTCGAGGTCGACCTTGGACGCCATCTCGGCGGCACGGGCGGCGACGCTCTGCGCGGCCGGCTGCGGCGTCGTCACGACGAGGATCTTCGCCTGGGGGAGGAGCTGCGCAAGCGTCATCGAGACGTCGCCGGTCCCCGGCGGCAGGTCGAGCAGCAGGTAGTCGAGCTCGCCCCAGTCGACGTCCTCGAGGAACTGCTGGATCGCCTTGTGGAGCATCGGCCCGCGCCAGACGACCGCGGCGTTCTCCTCGACGAAGAAGCCGATCGACATGACCTTGACCCCGCTGGCCGATTCGAGCGGGACGATCTTGCGCTCGGCGTTGACCTCGGGCTTGCTGTTGACGCCGAGCATCCGCGGGATCGAGTATCCGTAGACATCGCAGTCGAGAGCGCCGGCCGACTTGCCCTCGGCGACCAGCGCCGCGGCGAGGTTGGCGGTCATCGTCGACTTGCCGACGCCGCCCTTGCCGGAGGCGACGCAGATCACGTTCTTGACCTGGGCGAGCGCGCCCTCCGGAAGTCCGCCGGTCCGGCCGAGCTTCTGCTGCAGGCCCGCCTTCTCGCTTTCGGTGAGGACGTCGAAGCCGACGCCGACGCTGGTCACGCCTTCGACTGCGCCGACGTTCTCGACGACGGCGCGCTCGAACTGGGCGCGAATCGGACAGCCCGGTGTCGTCAGCGAAACGACGACGTCGACGCGCCCGTCGGCGTGGATCTCGATCGATCGGACCATCTCGAGCTCGACGATCGAGCGGCGCAGCTCGGGATCGATCACGGATCGGAGTGCCTCGGTCACCTGTTCCTGCGTGGGTGCTGCCATGCGCCCATCTTCTCAAAGTCGCCACCGCGGCCCGGGCAGCGGCCTGCGGCCGTAAGCCGACGAGGACAGAGGCACGGCGTTTTCGCGCGGCCGGGAGGCGGCTGAGCGAGGACGCAGGAGGCGCAGCGGCCTGCGGCCGTAAGCCGACGAGGACAACGCTCAGGCGTCTCCCGGCCCGCGAAAAGACACAGCGGGCCCGGGGGCCCGCTGTGTCGGGGAGGAGAGGTGGGGAGCCGAAGCTCCCCGGTCTGCCCGCGGAATATGTGTGCGGGCAGATCTCTCCGGATGCCTCCTCTCCGGGGGCCGCGACGTCGGCTCGCGGCCCGGCATCCGGGCTAAGTCGGCCTCAGACCAACGAGGCGACCCGCTCGCGGACCTCGCGGGCGCGCTTCTCGGCCTCCTTGCGGTTCGCCTTCAGCGTCGACTGCGCGTCGCGGCGCCTGGCCTTGACCTCGCGCTCGACCTGGGTGCGGGCCTTCTTGACCTCGCGCTCGACCTGGGTGCGGGTCCGCTTGGCGCGGCGGATGGCGCGTCGGCGGGCGGTGCCGCCGCGGCGCTCGACCTTGTTCAGCTCGCGGCGGAGCTGGGTGCGAACGCGCCGGACCTCGACCTCGCGCTTGCTCGGCGTGTTGAGCCGGTCGCTGATCTCGTTGAGGCGTTCGGCCGCCGTCAGCGCGGCGCCGACGGGAACGTCGATCGCCGTCTCGGCGGCGGCGACGACGTAGTCGCCGGCGGCGGCGACGCCACCGCGGGCCTGGTCGACGGTCGCGTCGGCCTCGTGGGCGGTCGTCTTCGCCGATGCGGCGGTCTTCCTGGCCGCGCTCTTCGTCTTCGTGGCCTGGGCCTTGGACTTGGACTTGGCCGCGCTCGTCGAGGCGGCGGTGGAGTTGTTGGTAGCCATTCGGGTTCTCATCCCCTCGGGATTGGTTGGTTCCGGAAAGCAGTGCCTAATCTAAGTTCCTTACAACTAAGGATATCGGAGACTGTAGCACCGAACGCATGTTCTTACCCGGGCGCCCCGGCCCGGTTACGGAGGACGGGAGTGAGCCCCGTCACAGAGCCGGGTGGCGAGGCCGCCGGGCACGCGGGAGGGGCTCGTCGCACGGCTCCCACCGCCATCTGCTGTCGCGACGCCCGGGTGGCGTGCTCGCCGGCGAGCGCCCCCTGCCGCTGTCACCGCCCCGACGGCGCGCCCGTCCGCGTGCGGCCTCAGGCGGCGGTCGCCGCCCGCGGCACCCGGGCGACCCAGGCCCGCGGCTCGGCCAGCTCGTCGAGATCGGGAAGCGAGTCGGGTCCGTGCCAGGCGGCGTTGAGTCCCTCGATCCCGGCTGCGGCGACGACCGCGTCGCAGAAGCGCTTGCCCTGCTCGTACTGGCGCAGCTTCAGCTCGAAGCCGAACAGCCAGGAGATCAGCCGGACCGGGAGGCTGCGGTTGCGGCGCCTGGCATCGAGCCGGGCCCGCAGCTCGGCGACGGCGGGCCCGATGTGGTCGGCGGCGGCGTCCATGACGTGGTCGGCGTAGCCCTCGATCGCCGCCATCGCGGCCTGGATGCGGTTGATCGTCGCCACCGACTCGGCGGGCGCGAGCAGCGATACCGGGTCCGACGAGCGGACTTCGGCGAGCAGGCGCCGCGGGTCGGCGGTGGGGATCCGCCGGGCCCGGTCGAGGATCTCCCGGGCCGGCAACCGGATCGGCGACTCGGCGAGGAGCGTCCGCACGAGCCCGCCGAGATGGTCGCGCAGCCACGGGGCGGCCGCGAACTGGATCGCGTGCGTGCTCTCGTGGAGCGCGATCCAGTCGAGGACGCGGGCGGGATCGGCGCCGAGCTGCAGCGCTGCGCTGTCGATGTTCTCGCCGACGAAGATGAGCCGCGGCGGCCGTTCGCCGCCGAGCAGCGGGTACTCGTACTGCCCGAGCACGTGCCGCGAGGCGAAGCCGAGCATGGCGCCGACCTCGACCGCGAGGACACGCCGCGCGACGGCGGCGAGAGGCTGCCGCTCGCCGGCTGCGCCGAGTCGCATCGCCACGACCGCCGTCAGCTCCCGGGCCGACCGGAGGTTCGCTGCGACCCAGTCGCTGCGGCTGGCCCATTCCGGTGCGGGGAACGGCTCGACCGGCTCGAGGCCCGTGTAGGCGAGAACCGCCGCGGTCGAGCGCTCGCCCGCGGCGGCGAGGTCGGGAGAGCCGTGCATCGCCGTTCGGCCGCCACCGAGGCCGATGCCGGCGACCCGCCGGGCCAGGTCCCAGTCGACGAGGTCGGCCACGGACGCCGCGCTCAGCCGGCCTGGCGGGCGGCGCCCGCCTCCTGGGCGGCCAGCACGACCTCGAGTTGATCGGCGAGCCGTGCCGCGGCGACCGGATAGCGGGCATCGAGGTCGAGCGACGCCGCATCGAGATCACAGCCGACGAAGGCGATCGCGGAGCCGGCCTCGCGGACGATCAGCTGCGCCGCGGCGGCGTCGACGGAGCGGCAGCCGCGGGCCGAGAGCATCGCGTCGAAGCGGCCGCAGGCGACGTATGCGAGCGAGATCGCGATCGAGCCGATGGCCCGGACCCGGTAGGTCTTCCCCTGCAGGTCGTCGATGCTGCCGAGGATCCAGCGCGGGTCGGCGGACTCGAGGCCGACGACCTCGAGCGGCATCCCGGGACGGGGCGACTCGATCCTCACTTCGCCGAGCCGAGCGCCTGCGCCCCGGCTCGCCGAGAACTCCTCGGCGGCGCCGAAGTCGTGGACGAATCCGAAGTGGACGTCGGCCATCGAGTCGCCGTCGGCGACGGCGACGGAAAGAGAGTGCGAGGGGATCGTCCGCCGGACGTTCATCGACCCGTCGATCGGATCGATAACGACCCGCTGGAGGGGGTCACCGGCGCCGAGGCGAACCTCGCCGCGCTCCTCGCTGACGGCGGCGAGGGGGAGGCCGGCGGCGGCGATGCGCTCGAGCTCCTCGAAGACGATGTCCTCGCACTGTCGATCGAGCTTCAAGGTCATGTCGCCGCCCTCGCCGCGGCCCTCGTACTCGGTCCGCTCGGCGATGCTCCGCGTCCGCGCGAACAGGTCCGCCTGGCGGGCAGCCATCCGGCGGCACGCGTCCAGCCAATCGATCTCGGGCTCCACGGGGCGAATGGTATTGGGGTGGCTTGGCCGCCATGCGGCCCTCGCTACCGTTGCCGGCGACGATGGACGGCTCCCGGGACGAAGACGGCTTCGAGCGGGCGATCGGGCTCGGCGCCGGACCCGCTCTGGTGCTCGGGACGGCCGGGTCGGGGCGGACCGAGCTCCTCGCCCGCAAGGCGGCGGCGCTCGTCGAGGCCGGCACCGCGGCCGAGCGGATCATCGTCCTGAGCCAGACCGCGGCCGACCGGGCCCGGCTGCGCGAGCGCGTCGCCGCGCTCCTCGCCGGCTCGTTCGAGGAGGCCTGGATCGAGACCTGGCCGGGGGTCGGCGAGCGGCTCCTCCGCGACTACGCGCTCGAGGCCGGCATCGACCCGTTCTTCGAGGTCGCCGGCCCCGCCGACCGGCTCGCGCTGCTGCTCGACCGCCTCGACGAGCTGCCGCTGCGCCGGCATGAGATCCGTGGCAACCCGGCGGGCCTGCTCGCCGGGTTGCTGGAGCGGATCGACGCGCTCAAGGCCGAGGGGATCGGGCCCGCCGACCTTCGCGATCGGGCCCGGGCGGCGGAGCGCGGGGCGGCCGGCCGCTCCGAGCGCGAGGTGGCGCTGCGCGAGCTCGAGTTCGCCGAGCTCTTCGACCGCCACGACGCGATCATGCTCGAGCTCGGGATGCTCGACGAGAACGAGCTCGTCCTCGAGCTCGGCCGCCTTCTCACCCGCCACCCCGACCTCAGCGCGACGCTCGGGCGCCGCTTCGAGTGGCTGCTCGTCGACGAGCTCGAGGACGCAGGCCGGCCGCAGATCGGCTCCGTGCCGCTGCTCGCCCCGCACCGCAACGTCCTCGCCGTCTGCGATCCCGACCAGGGCCTGCGGGCCGGCCGCGGCTACGGCGAGGCGGCCGCCCTCGCGTTCCTGCGGACGTTCCCCGACGCGAAGCGGATCGAGCTCGGCCCGAGCCGCCGCTCAACCGGTCCCGTCGCCGCCGCGGTCAAGACGGTCGCCGGCCTCGTGCCCGGCTCGTATCGCGACGCGCTCGGCGCTGCTCCCCCGGATCCGGGCGAGGGTGGCGAGGGCGTATCCGTCCGCTTCTGGCGCTGCGCCAACGAGCGTGCCGAGGCGCAGGCGGTGGCGCGCGAGATCGAGCACCTGCTCGCCACCGGCGCGGCCCGTCCCGAGGGGATCTGCATCCTCACCGGCGCCTCGACCCGCGAGAGCCGGCTCGTCGCCGCCGCGCTCGAGGAGCGCAACGTCCCGTTCCGGAGCGCCGCCTCGGCCGTGTTCTTCGGACGCCCCGAGATTCGCGACGCGATCGCCTGGCTGCGGGCGCTCGCCGACCCGAATGACTCCGCCGCCGTCGTCCGGGCGTTGACGCGCCCGCCGGTCGAGCTGCGCTCCGTCGACCTCGCGCGCTGCACGACGATCGCCCGGCGTCGCAAGCTCGACATGATCTCCGCGGTCGAGGCGGCGCTCGAGAGCCCGCAGCTCGCGCCGCCTTCCCGGGACCGCCTGCGCGCATTCCTGAAGCTCTACCGGGCGGCGGCCGGCGCGTTCGACGGGCTCCGTGCCGACGCGTTCGTTCGCCGGCTGATCGAGCGCGTCGGCTTCCGTCGCCACGGGCTGTTCGCCGCCAGCCCGGAGACCGCCGAGCGCCTCGTCAACCTCTCGCGACTCGCCGACCTCGCCGCGGGCTGGACGCGACGCCGGCCCGACGGCTCGACCCGTGACTTCGTCCGCTACCTGACCGCGGTCGCCGAGGCCGGCCGGCGCTTCAGCCGGGCCGCGGAGCCGCCCCCGACGGGCGCGGTCCTGCTCGCCGAGCCCGAGCAGGTGAAGGGGATCGAGTTCGATCGCGTCTATCTGCTCGGGTTGAGCCGAAGTGCGCTGCGCTGGGGCGCGGAGCGGGCCGAGTGGATCCCGGCCGACCTCCTCGAAGGGGAACGGCCGCCGGCCGACGAGGTCGCCGATGCGCTGCGCGCCCGCCGTGCCTATCTGGCGTTGAGCCGCGCTCGGGGATCGGTGGTGCTCTCCCGCCCGGAGGAGGTCCGCGGCACCGCGACGATCCCCTCGCCGCTCTTCGAGGCGGTTCGGGCCGTCCTCGACGGGTTCGAGGAGCCGCACGAGGAGGAGCTCTTCGGTCCCGCCGAAGGGCTGCACGCGACCTATCGGATGCTCCGCGACGAGGTCCTCGAGGCGTCGTGGCGCGCCGGGGCCGCGCTCAGCGAGATGCGCCTCGACACGGCCGACGACGTCAACCGCGCCGTCGCTCGCTACCTCGAGTTGCTGAAGCTGGCGGCGCTGATCCAGCGGCCCGGTGCCGAGTCGGAGCGGGACGCGATCGCGGCGCTGAACGAGTTGATCGGCAGGATCGCGACGCCCGAGCAGCTCGCCGAGCTGAACCGTTCGGCGCTCGACGAGTACGTCCTCGACGAGGGCCGCGACCGGACCCGGCGCAGCGAGGAGCTGGCCAGTCGCGCCGAGCCCGGACTCGACGCGTTCCTGCCGAAGCGCGGCGGCGGGCTCGCCCTGTCGGCCTCCGACGTCGACCTCTACCGGACCTGCCCGCTCAAGTACAAGTTCGCCCGCGTCTTCGCGATCCCGCAGGAGCCGACGATCAACCAGCGGTTCGGGATCCTGATCCACAACGTCCTCGAGCGCTACCACGCCGAGGAGATCCGGGACGCGGCCGCCGAGACCGGTGCCGACGGCGGGTTGAGCCGGCTCCTCGACCTGTTCGAGGCGGGATGGCGCCGGACCGGGTTCGGCTTCTCCGACGACGAGCTGCAGTACCGCGACCGCGCCGTGGCGGCGCTCGCCCGCTACCACGAGCGCCACACCGCCGGCGCCGCGCGTCCGGTCTGGCTGGAGCGCCGCTTCTCGTTCAAGATCGGCGCGACCACCGTCGGCGGCCGCGTCGACCGCGTCGACCGTCATCCCGACGGCAGCTACGAGCTGATCGACTACAAGACCGGCGCCGCCAAGAGCGCCGCCGAGCTGGCCGATGACCTCCAGATCGCCCTCTACCGCTACGCCGCACGCGAGGCCTGGGACATCGAGGCGGCCGATGGCGCCTACTGGTACGTGCTCGATGACGAGAAGGTCCCGGCCGGTGGCGAGCCCGGCGCGCTCGCCCGGGTCGAGCGCACGGTCGCCGAGGTCGCCGCCGGGATCACCGGACAGGACTTCGAGCCACGCCCCTCGTTCGAGGTCTGCTCCTGGTGCGACTACCGCCTGATCTGCCCGGCGAGCGAAGCCTGAGCGCGGTTCAGAGGGGTTTCGCCGCCGACGCCACCGAGCCGGCGGAAGCGGACGGGCGAAGCCGCACCCGCCGAAAGGCGGCGCACCGCCGCCGCCAGCACGTCAGCGCTGCCGTGATCTCAGCGTCGCCGCGGCCCGCCACCGAGCCGGCGGAAGCGGACGGGCGAAGCCCGGAGCATTCCGCCGGAGTTGTCTACTCCCGCTGCTGGCGCAGGAACCGCTGGAACTCCTGGGCGATCGCATCCCCCGTGGGGACGTCCTCCTGGGCGAGGCCGGCGACTTCGTCCTGCTGCTCCTCGAGGTGCTCGACCATCTCCCTGATCTCGGGATTGGCGGCGACTGCCTCGCTGACCTGCTGCTCGAACGCGACCGCGGCCTGCTCGAGGCCGGAGGCATCGACCGCGATCCCGATCATCCCCTCGAGCCGGCGGAGCAGGGCGAGCCCGGCCTTCGGGTTCGGCACGGCGGCCGCGTAGTGGGGGACTGCGGCCCAGAGGCTCGCGGCCGGGAGCTCGCGCTCGCGGCACGCTCCGTGGAAGATCCCGAGGATGCCGGTCGGCCCCTCGTAGGCGACGTCCTCGAAGCCGAGCTGGTCGATCATCGCCTCGTCGGTCGCGAGGCCGGTGATCGGCACCGGCCGCGTGTGGGCGACGTCGGCGATCAGGGAGCCGAACGTCACGACCGACTCGGTCCCGCAGGCCTCAGCGATGTCGAGGACGGAGCCGCAGAAGGTGCGCCAGCGGGTGCTCGGCTCGGTGCCGCTGATCAGGAGCAGGTCGCGCTCGGCCTCGCCGGTCCGGGCGGCGACGACCACGTTGTCGGGCCACTCGACTCCCTGCATCGTGCCGTCGGCGACCTCGATCGTCGGCCGGTTCGCCTGAAAGTCGAAGAACTCCTCGGGATCGATGCGGGCGACGACCTCGGTCTCGAACCCGGCGCCGATCGCGCCGAGGGCGGTGCCGGCGGCGCTGGCGGCGTCGTTCCACCCCGAGAAGGAGGCGACGAGCACCGGCGAGCGCAGCTCCGGCGGCTCCCTTTCCCAGACGATCGGATCCATCGCGTCCACAGTAGCGCCGCCGGGACGCGGCCGGGCCGGGCGCTGTGCGTCCGGGTCGGTCAGCATGATCGCGATATCGATGAGGCCGCCGCCAATCCCCCGGCCGCTCCGCCCCCCGAGGGGATCGCCGCGCTGCAACCGGGCCGGCCCCTTGCGGGGCGCTTCGCGGTGGTACGCAAGGACCGCCAGCAGGCGAAGAACGGCGCTCCCTACCTGAGCCTCGAGCTCCGCGACCGGACCGGCTCGATCCCGGCCCGGGTCTTCCGCGACGTCGACGTCCTCGGCGCCCGGTTCGAGCGCGGCGACGCGGTCGAGGTCCGCGGCAGGGTCGAGCGGTTCCGCGGCAGCCTGACCGCCGAGGTCACCGCGCTGCGGCGGATCGAGCCGGGGTCGTTCGACCCGGCCGAGTTCCTGCCGTCCGCCTACCGCTCGATCGACGAGCTGAACGGCTTTCTCGAGCACCTCGCCGGCGAGGTCTACGACCCGACCCTGCGCGAGGTCGTCGAGCGCGTCCTCGACACCGAGCCGGTCGCCTCGGAGTTCCGCCGCGCGCCCTGCACGCGGGCCGGCCATCACGCCTACCTCGGCGGCCTGCTCGAGCACACGGTCGCCGTCGGCACCCTGGTCGGCGAGGTCTGCCAGCTCCATCCCCGACTCGACTCGGACATGCTGATGGCGGCGGCGCTCCTGCACGACGTCGGCAAGGCCCGTGAGTTCACCTACGGCGCCGAGTTCGGGATCAGCGACGAGGGAGCGATGCTCGGCCACCTCGCGATCGGCGCGAGCCTGATCGAGCCCGCCGCCACCCGCCTCGAGCCGCCTCGCCGCCTGGCGCTGCTGCACTGCGTGCTCTCCCACCACGGTCCCGAGGCGGCCGGGCGCGTCCGTGGCGGTGGCTCCGGGTTCGCATCGGCCGAGGCGCTCGCGCTCGCCCGGATCAACGCGCTCGACGCGTCCGTGAAGGGAGCGCTGGAGCGCGGCCTACGGTAGCTCGGCGCCGTGAACGCCGGGGCCGCTCAGTCCTCTTCGGTCGGCGGGCGGCGGAGGCGCTTGCGCTCGGAGCGGCGCCGCTTGGCGCGCAGGCGCGCCTCGCGGGCGCTGCGGCCGGGGCGGGTGGGGCGGCGCTGCTTGCGCGGCGTCGCGGCGTCGGCAAGGCGGCGGCGGAGGCGCTCGATCGCGATCTCGCGGTTGCGCGCCTGGCCGCGCGACTCCTGCGCGACCGCGGTCACGCGGGGCCCGAGGCGGGAGGCGATCAGGGCCTTGAGCTGCGGGCCGAGGGCCGCGGACGCGCGGACGTCGAAGGCCGCCTCGACCCGTGAGGCGGTCACGTTGGCGTGCTGGCCGCCGGGTCCGCCCGATCGGCTCGCACGGATCTCGATCTCGGCGAGCGGGATCACGACGCCACGGCCGATGTCGATGCCGTCGCTCATCGCGCCGGCCCGGCCTCGGGCTCGAGTACCCGCATCAGCAGGCGGGCGGCGACGATCAGGCTGAGGACGGCGAATCCGAGCTCGAGCGCCCGCTCGGGGAGGACGTTGGCGACGACGACTCCGACGATCACCCCGGGGATCGAGAGGATCCCGATCGTGAGCCCCTCGCGGAGCTCGACGTTGCCGTGGCGGAGCTGTCGCCAGGTGCCGACGAGGGCCATCGGCACGATGACGACGAGCGACGTCGCCTCGGCCTCGATCTGGGTGTGGCCGAGAAAGACCGCCAGCGCCGGCACGAAGAGGATTCCGCCGCCGACGCCGAGCAGGCCGCCGACGGCGCCACCGGCGAAAGCGAGGAGGACGGCGAGCGCGACGTCCATCAGGGGACGATCAGCTCCGCGGCGACGATCACGAGCAGCAAGGCGAAGAGCAGCGAGACCGCCCGCTCCGGAATCCGCTGCTGGGCGGCGACGCCGAGGCCGGCGCCGGCGACCGCGGGGACGGCGAGCAGCGCCGCGTCGCCGAGCTGGACGTTCCCGTAGGCGCCCTGCAGCGTGGCCGCGAGGGCGGCGATCACCGCGATCGCGCACAGCGACGTCGCCGTCGCCCGGCGCTCGCCGAATCCGAGCATGATCAGCAGCGGAACCATCACAACCCCGCCGCCGACTCCGAAGAGGCCGCTGAAGGCGCCGGCGAGGATCCCGATACCGGCGAAGCGGATCGTCCGGGTCGAGGCCACGGCGCGATACTAGGCGAGTCATGAGCGCCCCCGGAGGACCCGCCGCGATCGAGCCGCTGCTCGCCGATCCGGCCGCTGCGGCGGTCCTCTGCGACCTCGACGGGACCCTGGCGCCGATCGTCGAGCGCCCCGAGCTCGCCCGGGTCCCCGACGCGGCGCGGGTCGCCCTCGCCCGGGTCGCCGACCGTTTCGGGCTCGCCGCCGTCGTCAGCGGCCGCCGGGCGACCGTCGCGCGCGGGATCGTCGGCCTCGAGAAGCTCGTCTACGTCGGCAACCACGGCTTCGAGCTGCTGCTCCCGAATGCGCCCGAGGCACGCCCGGCCCCCGGGCTCGGGCCCCATGGCCGCGACGCCGCCGAGTTCGTGGAGCGCCTCGACCCGGCCGCGCTCGACGCCGCCGGGCTGCGGGTCGAGGACAAGGGGCCGATCATCGCGCTGCACTGGCGCGGCGCCGCCGACGAGACGGTGGCCGCCGACCTCGCCGAGCGCATCGCCGCGAGCGCGCGGGCCGACGGGCTCGTGCTCCATCGCGGTCGCAAGGTGCTCGAGCTGCGACCGAACGGGGTCGTGAACAAGGGCACGGCGATCGAGTCGCTGCTGCTCGGCTCCGCGGTGACGGCGGCGCTCTACGCCGGCGACGACCGCACCGACCTCGACGGGTTCGCGGCGCTCGAGCGGCTCGCCGCCGCGGGCCGGCTCGGCGTCGCCGTTCGGGTGGGCGTGGCGTCGACCGAGGGGCCGGCGGAGATCACCGAGCGCGCCGACGTCGTCGTCGACGGACCCGCCGGCCTCGTCCCGATCCTCGTGGCGCTCGGGGGCTGATGCAGTACAAGGACCTCCTGCGCGGCACGGTGCTCCTGGTCGCGATCGAAGCGACCGGGCTCGCCGCGATCTCGGCGGTCACGATCAACGGCACCGGTGACGACGTCCTCGCCGCGCTCGCGTTCGGTTGGTGGCTCGTCGCGATCGCCATCGGAATCTGGCTCGGGCGTCCGTCACGAGTCGCCGCGGTGTTGCGCGGCCCGCTCGCCGCCGCGAAGACCTCGACGCAGCTTCCCGCTGAGACGCCGGTCCGCATCGCGCTCGCGCGGCTCTGGCCGATCGCGCTCTTCGCGATCGTCGCCGGCGCCGCCGGCCCCTGGTTTCCACAGGTGCCCGCGATCGCGACCGGCTTCGCGCTCGGCGTCGCCTCCGCCTGGCGCAACCGCGAGGCGACGGTCACGGCGGTCGAGGAGCGCGACGGGGTCTGCTTCTACGTCGAGCACGGCTCGGCCTTGCGGCCGATCAGGCTGATCCGCACGCCGGGGCTCCGCCGCGGGACGACGCCGTCGCCGACCCGCTGATCGATCAGACGACGCTGCGCGGCAGCTTCCCGCGGGGCATCGGGCAATCGAGCGCGCTGGGGCGAATCGCGCCGCAATACCGCTTCGGCCGTCCCCAGCGCACGCGGAACCGTCCCCCCTCGGGAGCGGTTCGCCCGCTCAGAGCTTGCGGAGCTGCGTCCAGGTCCGCGTGTTGGCGACCTGCTTCGCGCTCAGCCCGGCCCTCCGCGCGGTCGCGACCGCGTAGGAGATGTTGCGCAGGGTGGCGGTCCGGTGGGCGTCGGTGCTGCAGACGATCGGGACTCCGGCCTCGGCGGCGAGCCGGGCGTGCCGGTCGTTGAGGTCGCGGCGATTGGGGTTGCCGTTGATCTCGATCATCGTCCCCGCGTCGGCGGCCGCGGCGACGACGGCCTCGACATCGATCTCGTAGGGCTCGCGCCGCAGCAGCAGCCGGCCGGTCGGATGGCCGAGGCAGTCGACGAGCGGGTGGCGGACGGCCGCGATGACGCGATCGGTCATCTTCCGCTTCGACATCCGAAACGAGGTGTGGACGCTCGCGAGGACCCAGTCGAGCTGCTCGAGGACGTCGTCGGCATAGTCGAGCGAACCGTCCGTGAGGATGTTCACCTCCGTGCCGGCGAGCAGCCGAAAGCGGCGCGAGCCGTGCTCCACGTTCCAGGCGGCGATCTCCTCGACCCGCCGCAGCAACGCGTCGGGCTGGACGTCGTCGCCGAAGCCGTGGCTCGCGGAGTGGTCGGTGATCGCCAGGTAGGAGTAGCCGCGCCCCCGGGCCGCCTCGGCCATCTCCCCGAGCGTGTTCCTGCCATCCGACAGGGTCGTGTGGCAATGCAGGTCGCCGCGGATGTCGGCGACCGTGACGAGCTCCGGCAGCTCGCCGGCGGCTGCCCGCTCGATCTCGTCGCGGCCCTCGCGGAGCTCCGGCTCGATGTAGGCGAGGCCGAGTCGCCGGTAGACGCCGGCCTCGTCCTCGCAGCGTGTGACCGTACCGGTCTCGGTGTCGGTGATCCCGTGCTCGGAGACCGACAGCCCCATGCGCAGCGCCCGCTCGCGGAGCTTGACGTTGTGCTGCTTCGAGCCGGTGAAGTGCTGGAGCAGGTTGCCGAACTCCTCCGGGGGCACGATCCGGAGGTCCACCGCGATCCCGTTGTGGGTGCGGACGCGAACGCCGCTCTCGCTCGGGTTCCCCGATTCCTCGACCAGCGGGTGCGCGGCGAGCTCGCGGCTGAGGACGAGCGGGTCGATCGCCGTCGCGACGATGTCGATGTCCTTGCAGGTGTCCGCCCAGCGACGGGCCGAGCCGGCGAGCACGACCTCGTCGGCGGCGTCGCTCTCAGCGAGCGCCCGCACGAGCTCGTTGCCGAGGTCGCGGACGTCGGAGAGCAGCCGGCGTTCCTCGGCTCCCTCGGCCGCGATCCGGTCGAGGCCGGCGATCACGTTCTCCTCGAACTTGGCGCCGAGGCCGCGGAGGTCGCGGAGCTGCCCGGCCTCGGCTGCGGCACGGAGCTCCCCGACGGTCGCGATGCCGGTCTCGTCGTAGATCCGGCGGACGGTCTTCGCCCCGACCCCGGGAATCCGCGTCAGCTCCACGAGCGTTCCCGGGAGCGTCTGCTTGAGCTTCGCGGCCGCCGGGATCTCGCCCTGCTCGACCAGCGCGACGATCTTCTCCTGGATCGTGTCGCCGATCCCCTGCAGCTCGGTCGCCCGACCCTCCAGCGCAAGCTCGCCGACCGGGGCCGGACACTCGGCGATCGCCCGGGCAGCATCGCGGTAGGCGAGGACCCGGAAGCGGTTGGCGCCATCGAGCTCGTAGAGGGTGCCGAGCTCACGGAACGCGGCGGCGATCTCGGCGTTGCGCATCCGCCTAACTTAGATGGCCTGACCCGGCGGGATCGCACGCGCACGATCACGCGCGATCGACCATCTAGTCTGCGCCCGCACCGATGTCGGACCAGCAGCTGATCACGGTCGTGCTCCCGACCTACAACGAGGCCGACAACGTCGAGGCGATCGCGGCCGCGGTGCTCGCGGCCGCCCCCGAGGGGACCGGGGTCCTCGTCGTCGACGACGCCTCCCCGGACGGGACCGGCGCGATCGCCGACCGCCTCGCGGCCGCCGACGAGCGGATCCGGGTGCTGCACCGGGCCGGCAAGCAGGGCCTCGGGCCGGCCTACGTAGCGGGCTTCCGGCGGGCGCTCGCCGACGGCGCCGAGCGGATCGTCCAGATGGACGCCGACTTCTCCCACGACCCCGCCGACGTGCCGCGGCTGATCGCCGCCACCATGGAGGGCGCCGACGGCGCCGACCTCGCGCTCGGCTCGCGCTACGTCGAGGGCGGTGGCGTCGGTGACTGGGGGCGGGCCCGGAAGGCGATCTCGCGGTGGGGCAGCATCTACGCGCGGACGTGGCTCGGGCTCGACGTCATGGACCTGACGGGCGGGTTCAAGTGCTTCCGCCGCGAGGTGCTGGAGGCGATCCGGATCGAGACGGTCAGCGCGCTCGGCTACGCGTTCCAGATCGAGACGACCTACCGCGCCGCTCGTGCGGGGTTCCGGGTCGTCGAGGTGCCGATCGTGTTCCGCGACCGGCGCGTCGGCGAGTCGAAGATGAGCCGCGCAATCGTCGCCGAGGCGGCCTGGAGGGTGCCGCTGATGCGGCTCCGGGGCACCCGCTGGGGCTAGCGTCCTTCCAATACTTCATTTTTTGTAGTAAGGTGTCCGAAGACGCCGCGACCGACGGTCCGGCTGATCGAATCGGTATACAACGACGCCCCAGCACCCAACGAGGAGCACCGAAATGGCGAACCTCCCGCAAGTGACCGACAGCAACTTCCAGGCCGAGGTACTCGACTCGACCGAGCCCGTCCTCGTCGACTTCTGGGCTCCCTGGTGCGGGCCCTGCCGCGTCGTGCACCCGATCCTCGAGGAGATGTCCGGCGAGCGCGACGACGTCAAGATCGTCTCGCTGAACATCGACGAGAACCAGGAGACGGCGAGCCGTTACCAGGTCATGTCGATCCCGACGATGATCGTCTTCAAGGGGGGCCAGCCCGCCAAGACGATCATCGGCGCGATGCCGAAGAAGCGCCTCGAGGCCGAGTTCGAGCCGGCGCTCGCGTAGCCCCCCGCGCGGTCATTCCGGTACCGGTACGCCTCTGACGAGGCCGGGAGGCGCGAGGCCAAGGAAGAGGTCGGCGCCGCGGCTGCGGCCGCAAGCCGGCCGATGACGCCGGGATCGCGTCTCCCGGCCCGTCAGAGGAGTTGGCCGTCGACGAAGCCGGCGAGCAGCACCAGGGTCCCGCCGACCTCGCCGGCGATCAGCGCCCACATGAACGCGTGGGTGCCGCGGACGGGGTCGCGGAACTGGTTGTCGGTGTCGCGGCGCCAGCCGTGCACCGTGTAGCCCGCGATCGCGGCGACGAAGAAGAAGATCGGCACGAAGGCCGCGACCAGGTTCACGGCCACCGCGAAGCCGCTCAGCTCGACCAGGGCGGCGAGCAGCAGCGTCGCGAAGCTGTAGAGCAGGGCAGCACGGTGGGCGATGTCGACGTAGGGATGGGCTTGCGCGGACGCCGACGCGACGATCTGTCGGTACTTCCAGACGCCGAGTAGGAGCGCCCAGAGGAAGATCAGCGCCGCCGCGAGGACGACCGCCTTGGTGTCGCTGCCGATCTCGATCCGCCGATCCTACGCCGCAGACCGCGATGATCGAGGCTGCGGCTGCAGATCGGGCCGCTGCACGGATGCACCCGCAGGTCCGTTTCCCTCGCCGCGGCCACGGATGCACCCGCAGGTCCGGCCGCTCAGCGTGGCCACGGCTCCGGGTCAGCCCGTGCGCCGAACCGAGATGACCAGCGGCCGACCGTCGACCGTGACGGCCGCCGCGCCGTCGGCGCCGTCGTAGGCGATGCTCCTCGCCAGCGTCTCACCCGTGACGTAGTCCTCGTGGGCGCGGGCGGCGTCGAGCAGCTCGGGGTCGCCGCCGAGGGCGAGGTCGATCCGGTCGCTGACCTCGAGCCCGGCGTCCTTGCGGGCGTTCTGGATCGCCCTGACGATCTCGCGGGCCTGGCCCTCGCGGATCAGGTCGGCGTCGAGCTCGAGCGCGACCGCGACCGCGCGACCCGCCTCCGACTCGACCCGGTAGCCCTCGAGCGGCTCCATGGCGAAGCTGAGCTCGTCGGGACCGAGCGTGTGCTCGCGCCCGTCGATGCTGATGCCGACCTGGCCGCCGGCGTCGATCGTCGCCCGCACGTTGTCCGCATCGAGCGCCTCGACCGCGGCCTTGACCCGCGGCATCTCCTTGCCGAAGCGCGGGCCGAGCCTGCTGAACTCGGGCTTGACCGTCCAGCTCGCGAGCTCTGCCTCCTCGCTCACGAACTCGAGCTCGCGGACGTTGAGCTCGGCGCGGACGATCTCGGCCAGCCCCTCGATCGTGCGTCGCTCGGGCTCGGTCGCGACGATCACGGCCCGGGCGAGCGGCTGGCGCATCTTCACGCCGGCCTGGGCCCGCGCGGCGCGGCCGAGCTCGACGGCGCGCCGCGCCGCCTCGACCCCTGCCTCGAGGTCGGGATCGCGCAGGGACTCGTCGGGCTCGGGGTAGTCCTCGAGGTGGACGGACGCCTCGAGCGGCGGCGCGGCTCCGCACACGAGGTTGAGCCAGATCGCGTCAGCGGTGAACGGGATGAACGGCGCGAGCAGCTTCGCGGTCTCGACGAGGCAGTGGCGCAGCGTCGCGAACGCCTCGTCGTCACCGTCCCAGAAGCGGCGCCGCGAGACCCGCACGTACCAGTTCGACATCTCGTCGACGTAGGCGGCGATCGCCCGCCCCGCCGTCACCGAGTCGAACCCGTCGAGCCGCTCCCTGACGACGTCGGTCGTGGCCTGCAGCCGCGAGACTAGCCACCTGTCCATCGCCAGATCGGCATCGGACCGCTGCCCGCTGCCCGCTGCCCGCTGCGGGCCCTCCGCCGCGTTCGCGTAGAGCACGTA
This sequence comes from Solirubrobacterales bacterium, assembly GCA_041393495.1. Lineage (GTDB taxonomy): Bacteria > Actinomycetota > Thermoleophilia > Solirubrobacterales > 70-9 > RHKX01. The sequence continues at coordinate 148,225 of JAWKKA010000001.1, forward strand.
GAACGAGTACGTGTTCCAGAGCGTCAGCAGGAACTGCCGGACCGATTCACCGACGGTGTCGGCGCTGAACCGGTAGCCGGCCCAGGGCTGCTGGGAGGCGAGGTAGTACCAGCGGAAGGCGTCGGCGCCGTGGGCATCGATCACCTCGTGCGGGTCGACGAGGTTGCCGAGGCGCTTGCTCATCTTCCGTCCCTCGGGATCGAGGATCAGCCCGAGGCAGACGCAGTTCAGGTAGTCGGTCCGGTCGAACAGCAGGACCGACTCGGCGAGCTGCGAGTAGAACCAGCCGCGGGTCTGGTCGATCGCCTCGCAGATGAAGTCGGCCGGGAACCGGCGCTCGAACTCCGCCTCGTTCTCGAACGGGTAGTGGAGCTGCGCGAACGGCATCGCGCCGCTGTCGTACCAGGTGTCGATCACCTCGAGCACGCGACGCATCGCGCCGCCGCAGACGTCGCAGGCGAGGACGACCTCGTCGATGTAGGGGCGGTGGAGGTCGATCTCGCCGGACTCGGAGCGGGGTGCCTCGCCGCCGCGCTCGGTGATCTCGGCGACCGAGCCGACGCAGACGCGCTCGTCGCAGCCGTCGGTCCCGCACTCCCAGATCGGCAGCGGCGTTCCCCAGTAGCGCTCGCGCGATAGCGCCCAGTCGACGTTGCCCTCGAGCCACTTGCCGAAGCGGCCGTGCTTGATGTGCTCTGGGTGCCAGCCGATCCGCTCGTTCTCGGCCAGCATCCGGTCGCGCACCTCCGAGGTCCGCAGATACCAGGAGGCCTTCGCGTAGTAGAGCAGGGCCGTCTCGCAGCGCCAGCAGTGCGGGTAGGCGTGCTCGTAGGGGACCTGCTTGAACAGCTTGCCGTCCGCCTCGAGCGCGGCGACGATCTCGGGGTCGTGCTCGCGGACGAGCTTGCCCTGAAAGTCGGGGACGCGCTCGTCATAGGTGCCGTCGAGGCGGACCGGGTTCTGCAGCGTCATCCCGTAGCGCTCGCCGAGCCGGAAGTCGTCCTCGCCGAACGCGAGCGCGGTGTGGACGAGGCCGGTCCCGTCGGCGGTCGTCACGAAGTCCGCCAGGAGCACCGAGTGGCCGCGCGGTCCGAAGTCCTCGCCGGCGATGAACGGGAACGGCGGCTCGTAGCGGACGCCGTCGAGCGCCGCGCCGGTGAACGTCGCGAGCGTCTCGTAGTCATCGCCGAGGACGCTCGGGGCGAGCGCCAGCGCGACGACGACGACCTCGCCGTCCGGCAGCCTCGCCCGCACGTAGTCGATCTCCGGTCCCACCGCGACCGCCGCATGCGCGATCAGCGTCCACGGCGTCGTCGTCCAGACGAGCAGGTTGTCCCCGCCGGCCACCTCGCTGCTCGCTGCTCGCTGCTCGCTGCTCGCTGCCACCACCGCCAGCCGCACGTACACCGACGGATCGACGACGTCCTTGTAGCCCAGCGCGACCTCGTGCGAGCTCAGCGCGGTGCCGCAGCGCGGGCAGTAGGGGACCACCTTGTGGCCCTCGTAGAGGCGGCCCCGCTCCCAGCTTCGCTGCAGCGACCACCAGACCGATTCGATGTAGTCGGTGTCCATGGTCACGTAGGGGTCTTCGAGATCGATCCAGTGGCCGATCCGCTCGACCATCCGGTTCCAGTCGCCGACGTAGGTGAAGACCGACTCGCGGCAGCGGCGGTTGAACTCGGCGATCCCGAACGCCTCGATCTCCTCCTTCGAGCTGATCCCGAGCTCGCGCTCGATCTCGAGCTCGACCGGCAGCCCGTGGCAGTCCCAGCCGCCCTTGCGGGGGACGTCGTAGCCGCACATCGACTTGTAACGGGGATAGACGTCCTTGAAGACCCGGGCGAGCACGTGGTGGGAGCCGGGCTTGCCGTTCGCGGTCGGCGGGCCCTCGTAGAAGCTCCAGATCGGCTTCCCCTCGCCGGCTGCGAGCTGGCGGCGGAAGGTCTCGCCCTCGCGCCAGCGCGCGAGGATCGCCTCCTCGAGGGCCGGGAATGACTGCTTGGGATCGACTGGCGCGTGACGGCTCATCGGGGCGGCCGATTCTAGGTGGCGGATCGAGATGCTCGAACCCGGGCCTGCGACCGACCATCTAGCCTTCGCTGCCGCATCCCAGAACGACCCGAACGGAGAACCGGAATTGGCTGAGGAACCGACGAACCAGACACCCGACGGCGGCGAGCGGCTCTGGGGAGGTGAGACCGAGAAGGCGGTCGCCAACTTCCCGGTCTCCGGGCATCCGGTGCCGGCCCCGGTGATCCACTGGCTCGGCCGCCTCAAGGCTGCCGCCGCCCGCACCAACGCCGAGCTCGGCAAGCTCGACGCCGAGCTCGCCGAACGGATCGCTGCCGCCGGCGACGCCGTCGGGCGCGGCGAGCACGATGACCAGTTCCCGGTCGACGTCTTTCAGACCGGCTCCGGGACCTCCTCGAACATGAACGCGAACGAGGTGATCGCCAACATCGCCGGCGACGGGGCCCACCCGAACGACCACGTCAACATGGGCCAGTCGTCGAACGACGTCTTCCCGTCGGCGGTCCACCTCGCCGCGCTCGAGCGGACGAGCACCGACCTGTTGCCGGCGGTCGATGCCCTCGCGGCCACCCTCGATCGTCGCGGTGCCGAGTTCGCCGACCACGTCAAGTCGGGACGGACGCACCTGATGGACGCGGTCCCGGTCACGCTCGGTCAGGAGTTCTGCGGATTCGCCTCGCAGATCCGGCTCGGCGCCGAGCGGATCCGCGGCACGCTCGACCGGGTCGGCCAGATCCCGCTCGGCGGGACCGCCACCGGAACCGGCATCAATACCCATGCCGAGTTCTCCGATCGGGTTCGCGAGAAGCTGACGGCCGACAGCGGCCTGGCGATCTCGGCGCCGGCCGATCGGTTCGAGGCACAGGCCAACCGCGACGCGCTCGTCGAGCTCTCGGGGGCACTGAAGGTGCTGGCCGTCTCGCTGATCAAGATCGGCAACGATCTGGCGCTGATGGGCTCGGGCCCGCGCGCGGGCCTCGCCGAGATCCGCCTCCCCGAGCTGCAGAAGGGCTCCTCGATCATGCCCGGCAAGGTCAACCCGGTGATCCCCGAGGTCGTGATCCAGGTCGGCGACCAGGTGATCGGCAACGACGCCGCGGTCACGCTCGGCGGCGCCCAGGGACAGTTCGAGCTCAACGTCCGGGTCCCGCTGATCGCGCGCAACCTGCTCGACTCGATCAAGCTGCTCGCCTCCGCCTGTCGCCTGCTCGACGAGAAGTGCGTGGCCGGCCTCGAGCCGAACGAGGAGATGCTGAGACGGCACGCCGAGTCGACCCTGCAGGTGGCGACCGCCCTGAACCCGCACATCGGCTACGACCGAGCCGCCGAGATCGTCAAGGAAGCGGCATCGTCGGGCCGCACCGTCCGCGAGGTCGCGATCGAGGAGGGCGTCGACGAGGCGACGCTCGATGAGGCGCTCGACTTCGTCGGCATGGCCCACCCGCACCGCACCTGACGGCCCGGGAGGCGCGATGCCCGCGTCCTCGTCGGCTCACGGCCGAAGGCCGCTTCGCCTCCTGCGTCCTCGGCCTCGCGGCTCCCGGCTCCGTCAGGATCAGGCCCCGAAGGCGCGATGCCCGCGTCCTCGTCGGCTCACGGCCGAAGGCCGCTTCGCCTCCTGCGTCCTCGGCCTCGCGGCTCCCGGGTCCGGGTCCGGTCGGGCTGTCGGTCGCGTCCGCTGCGCCGCCGTCAGCCCGCCGCGGCGTGGCCGAGGCGGGAAGCGGCGACCGCATGTGCATGCGGGGCCAGGGCGGCGGGGAGCGTGACCGAGATGAGGTCGGCCGCGACCGGCTGGCCCGTGGCCTCGGCGACGGCTGCGGCCGCCTGCGGGCTCGAGAGCCTCATCACGTCATCCTCGAGCCGACAGCCCATCGCGAGCTCGAGCGGCGTGCTCCCGTCGGCGCCGGGGTCGGGCAGGCGGCCGAGCTCGCCGTAGCTCTGCGCGGCGCGGACCTTGTTCACGAATTCGAGCAGGTACATACCGTCGCGCTTCCTATCGGATCGGGATGCAGTTCCTTGAGCACGGCCCCGAGTGGGTGGACGGTCCCGAGCGGGTGGACGGCCCTGTCATCATCGGTCGCGAGCCACGCGAGGAGATCGAGATGAACGACGCCAGAGGAGGGGAGCCGCAGGGGACCGCCGTCGCCGGGGCCGAACGACCGCAGCGGACCGAGGTCGCGACCTTCGGCGCCGGCTGCTTCTGGAAGCCGGAGGCCCTCTACCGCGAGGTGCCCGGCGTCGTCGAGACCGCCGTCGGCTACGAGGGCGGCCACGTCGCCAACCCGACCTACGAGCAGGTCTGCTCGGGGACGACCGGCCATGCCGAGGTCGTCCGCGTCACCTACGACCCCGACAGGGTCTCCTACGACGAGCTCCTCGCACGCTTCTGGGCGATGCACGATCCGACCCAGGTCAACCGGCAGGGACCCGACGTCGGCGATCAGTACCGGACCGTGATCTTCACCCACTCGCCCGAGCAGGAGGCGGCCGCGCGGGCCTCGAAGTCCGAGCAGCAGCAGCGTCACGCCGACCCGGTCGCGACGTCGATCGAGCCCGCAACCGGCTTCTGGATGGCGGAGGGCTACCACCAGTGCTACCTCGAGCAGCGCCGCTCGCCGAGCGGCCTGCTCGGCAGCCTCCTCGGCCGCTGAGCGTCCGTGGGGGCGCCACCGACGGGCGCGGCCGGACGTGGATCTGACGCACCGGGTGGCCTGCCGGCGAGGACGCAGGCAGCGGGCCTCGCCGGCCGTCGGAGGGCCGTCAGACGTTGATCGCTACGTACTTCGTCTCGAGGTACTCGAGGATCCCCTCGGTGCCGCCCTCGCGCCCGAGCCCGGAGGCCTTGACGCCGCCGAACGGGGCGCCGGCGTTGGAGACGAGCCCCTGGTTGAGCCCGACCATGCCGGTCTCGAGCTTCTCGCAGACGCGCAGGGCCCGCTTGACGTCGCTCGTGAAGACGTAGGCGACGAGCCCGAACTCGGTGTCGTTGGCGGCCGCGATCGCCTCCTCCTCGGTCGTGAACGTCGCGACCGGCGCGACCGGCCCGAAGATCTCCTCCGTGAGCAGGCGGGCTCCGTCGGCGATCGGGGCCAGCACGGTCGGCTCGTAGAAGGAGCCGGGGCCGTCGACGGCCTTGCCGCCGATCAGCGCCCGGGCGCCCTTGCCGACGGCGTCATCGACCAGCTCGGCGACCTTCGCGCGCTGATCGTCGTCGATCAGCGGCCCGACTTCGACGCCCTCCTCGGTGCCGCGGCCGACCTTGAGCCCGCTCATCCGCTCGGCGAGCTTGGCGGCGAACCGATCGGCGACCGACTCGTGGACGTGGAAGCGGTTGGCGGCCGTGCAGGCCTCGCCGACGTTGCGCATCTTCGCGACCATCGCGCCGTCGACCGCGGCGTCGATGTCGGCGTCCTCGAAGACGATGAAGGGCGCGTTGCCGCCGAGCTCCATCGAGGTCCGGAGGACGTTGCCCGCGGCCTGCTCGATCAGCAGCCGCCCGACCTCGGTCGAGCCCGTGAAGCTGAGCTTGCGGAGCCGCGGGTCATCGATGATCGGCTTCGAGACCGCGCTCGAGGACGTGCTCGTGATCACGTTGAGGACGCCGGCCGGCAGGCCGCACTCCTCGAGCAGAGCCGCCAGCGCCAGCATCGAGAGCGGCGTGTTGCGGGCCGGCTTGATCACCATCGTGCAGCCGGCGGCGATCGCGGGTCCGATCTTCCGTGTGCCCATCGCGGTCGGGAAGTTCCACGGCGTGATCATGTAGCAGGGGCCGACCGGCTGGCGCATCACGAGGATGCGGCTGGCGCCGTTGCCGCCGACCTTGTAGTCGCCGGTCAGGCGCAGCGCCTCGCCCGCGTTCCAGCGGAAGAACTCGGCGGCGTAGGCGATCTCGCCTCTCGACTCGGTGATCGACTTGCCCATCTCGAGCGTCATCAGCAGCGCGAGCTCGTCGCTGCGCTCGCCCATCAGCTCGAACGCGCCCTGGAGGATGTCGGAGCGGCTGTTGGGGGGCGTGGCGGCCCACTCCTCCTGGGCCGCGCAGGCCGCGTCGAGCGCCGCTCGCGCGTCGTCGGCGGTCGCGTCGGCGATCTCGCAGAGCGTCTCGCCGGTCGCCGGGTCATCGACCGCGAAGCCGCCGCCGCCGCTCGCGTCGCGCCACTCGCCGCCGATCAGGATCTGCTTGGGAACCGACTCGATCACCGATTGCTCAGTCGCGCCGCTCATCGACCACCTCTCGTTCGCTCGTCTCGTTTGCGGGACTCGCGCTCAGACTACCCGTCGGCAAACGGCTGGATCGGGACCCCGTGGTCGAACCGCCGGGTGCCGAGCTCGTAAGCGGCGCCGCCCTCGACCCGGATCGTGAAATCGGCCGCGCCGCGCCGCTCGACGACGAGCTCGAGGTCGGCGATCGAGCAGTTGAGCGAGTGATGGTCGGCGCCGATCGGGTCGGCGTACAGCCAGCCGACGGTCTGCCCGGGCGGGTCGACCACCGAGCCGCGGGCGACGAGCCGTGGACCGGCAACCGTGAAGTCGCAGCGCCGGGGCTCCACCTCGACGCGGGTCCGCGGCAGCTTTCCGATCCCGCCGAGCCGGAGCCGCTCGCCGCGGTGAAGGATCTCCCCGTTCAGGATCCACGGGGTCAACAGCGGTCCGATCCTGACGCGACCGCCGCCGAGGTCGAGATAGCCGCGGGCGCCGTCCGCATCGACGGTCGCGCCGTGGATCCAGATCCAGCTCTCGGCATGCTCGGCGCCCCAGTTGTGGCCGACCATTCCCGGCCACGCCTCGATCTCGACCCGCTCGCCGCCGACTTCGAGGATCCCGTCGAAGACGGCGCACGGGTGCGGGCTGAGCAGCTTGGTCCGCGGCAGCGGCCGCTCGTACATCCAGGCGGCGGGGAAGTGCCTGAGCGGCTCCGCGAAGTCGCTGAAGCGAAGGCTCCATGCGGCGGCGACGTCGCCTGCCTCGACCTGCCCCTGGACGCGGCCCGGGGCGATCTCCGACTCGCCGACGCGGACGTAGGCCTGCTCCGGGACCGACACCGCGGCGGCGTCGACCTGCTGCTTGGCGGCGACCGGCGCCGGGCTGTCCGCGTCGAACCACGTCATCCAGACGGCCCCGGTCAGCGGCTCGCCCGGTCGCTTGTGGACGGTGTGGCGGATCCAGACGGCGCGTCCGCCCTCGGGCGCGGCCGCCTTCACGTAGAAGCTCTCGTAGTGGCCGGAGGCCGGCGGGATCGACGGGAAGCGGGCCTCGGTGCGCACTCGCTGCAGCGTACCCGCGAGGCTCGGAGCGCGCGGCTGCAAGAGTGGGCGGATGGATCGCCCACGATCGGACCCGGCCGGACGGGCAGGCATCTTCCGGCCGCGGACGATCGCGCTGCTCGCGCTCGCCGCCGCGGCCCTGGTCGCGGGGGTCCTGCTGCTCGGGGGCGCGATCGGCGGCGGCGGGGGCTTCGATGCCGCCCGGATCGCCGAGGCGGGCCGCAGCGACGGCCCCTCCGACCCGTTCGCGTGGGAGCCCGAACGCAACGCCGACTTCGAGCGCCGGGCCGCGCTCGGGCTCTCGCACGTGCTCTACGAGAAGAGCCCGGGCGGAATCGTCGCCAGCGCCCGCCGGACCGCCCGCTGGCGGGGCGGGATCGAGGCCGCGGCCGCTGCCCACGGCGTCGATCCCGACGTCATGGAGGCGATGGTCCTGCTCGAGAGCGCCGGGCGCCCCGAGGTGATCGCCGGCGATGACCCGGAGGCGGCGAGCGGGCTCGCGCAGATCGTCGCGAGCACCGGGACCGACCTCCTCGACATGCGCGTCGACCTCGCCTCGAGCCGCGCCCTGACGAAGCGGATCGCCGCGGTCGAGGCGCAGCTGGCGAAGGCGAGGAAGCGGGCGCAGAGCGACGAGCCGAAGGTCCGCGCGAAGGCGCGCGAGGAGCTCCGGCGACTGCCTGCGAAGGAGCGCCGGCTGCGGGCGCGGCGCGCGGCTTCGGACCAGCGCTTCGATCCTCGGCGGGCGCTCGACGGGATGGCGCGCTACCTCGAGATCGCCGGCGAGCGGTTCGGTCGCAGCGACCTCGCGACGACGAGCTACCACATGGGCATCGGCAACCTCGAGAGCGTGATCGCCGCCTACCGGGAGCAGACCCCGGCCGACGACCCCGGCTACGGACAGCTCTTCTTCGACTCCTCGCCGCTTCGCAACGCGGCGGCCTGGAAGCTTCTCGCCTCGTTCGGCGACGACAGCTCGACCTACCTGTGGCGGGTGCTGGCGGCGGAGCGGATCATGGCCCTCTACCGCACCGACCGCGGCGAGCTCGAGCGGCTCGCCGGGCTCCAGGGCCGGAAGGCAACCCAGGAGGAGGTCTTCCACCCGGAGGGGGAGACCGAGGTCTTCGCCACCCCCGACGACATCGGGGCCGCGATCGACGACGGGGCGCTGCTGCGGCTTCCCCGCGGCGCCGGTTACGGCTTCACGATCGACAAGCGAATGGGGGAGCTGGCGCCGGAGCTCGGCGCCGAGCCCGACCTCTACCGGGCGCTCCGGCCCGAGGCGCTGGCGACGTTGATCTACATGGCGGCACGGGTCCGCGAGATCAACGGCGGCGAGGGGGCCCTCAACGTCACCAGCACCGTTCGCGACCGCCAGTACCAGGACGCGCTCGTCGCGATCAACGACCAGGCGAGCGCCGCCTACTCGCTGCACACGACCGGCTGGGCGTTCGACATCGAGCGCCGGTACTCGGGCGACCGCCAGGCCGAGGCGTTTCAGTTCATGCTCGATCGGCTCCGCGCGCTCGACGTGATCGACTACGCCTACGAGCCCGACGCGATCCACATCACGGTCTCGGAGGAAGCGGCGCCGCTGCTCGACTCCTGACGGGGGTGAGCGGGCTTCTCGGCCGTCACGTGTGCTTGACGGTGAGGACGTCGCCGTCCTCCATCACGTAGTCGCGGCCCTCGATCCGGAGCAGCCCGTGGTCGCGGGCCGCGCCGTAGCCGCCGCACCCGATCAGCTCGTCCCAGCCGATCACCTCCGCCTTGACGAACCCCTGCTGGATGTCGGTGTGGATCTTCCCGGCCGCCTCCCAGGCGGTCCCGCCGCGGCGCAGGCTCCAGGCGCGGGCCTCGACGCCGGCGCCGGCGGTGAAGAAGCTGATCAGGTCGAGCAGCGAGTGGGCGGCGCGAACCATCCGGTCGAGCCCGGACTCGGCAATCCCGAGCTCGGCCCGCATCGCCTCGGCCTCGGCGGCGTCGAGCTCGGCGAGCTCGGCCTCGATCTTGGCGCTGAGGGCGATCGCGCGGTCGCCGCTCCTGCGGGCGTGCTCGACGAGCGCCGCGGGCGGCTCATCGGTGCCCTCGTCGACGTTGGCGACGTAGAGCACCGGCTTCGACGTCAGCGCCTGGAGGTTCCGGGGCCCGATCGGATCGACCGCCTCCGGCACCGGCACCGAGCGGACCGGCTCGCCGCGCTCGAGCGCGGCGACGACCTCGACCAGCCAGTCCCGCTCGGCGATCGCCTCCGCCGCGAGCGTCTTCGCCTGCTTTCCGACCCGCTCGAGGCGCCCCGACGCGGTCTCGAGGTCGGCCAGCATCAGCTCCGCCTCGACCATCTCGGCGTCGGCGACCGGATCGATCTCGCCCTCGGGGTGGGGAACGCCGGCGTCGGAGTGGGCGCGGACGACGTGGCAGATCGCGTCGGTCTCGCGGATCGAGGCGAGGAACCGGTTGCCGAGCCCCTCGCCGGCGGAGGCGCCACGGACGAGGCCGGCGATGTCGTGGACCTCGAGCGTCTCGTGGACCACCGGATCGGAGCCGAGCAGCTCGGCGAGGCGGTCGAGCCGCTCGTCGGGAACGGCGGCGATCGCGACGTTCGGCTCGATCGTCGTGAACGGATATCCGGCGGCCTCGGCGCCGGCTCGGGTCAGGGCGTTGAAGAGCGTCGACTTGCCGGCGTTCGGCATCCCGACGATGCCGATCTTCATCGCGCCGCCGCCGGTGGCGGATCGATCCGAGCGCGCTCCGCGGGCAGCGGCCAAAGCCGGCCGATCGCGGCGCCCAGCGCTGCTCCCGCGAGGACGTCGCTCGGGTAGTGCATGCCGAGGTAGGGGCGGCCGGCGCAGACGAGGGCGGCGACGGCGAGAAGCGGCAGCCGGGCGGGCGGCGCCACCCGGCCGAGCGCGGTCGCGCCGGCGAGCGATGAGGCAGCGTGCGCGGACGGGAACGAGAACCTGCTCGTCGCCCGTCCGAGCGGGGGGTACCCCGCGATCGTCGGTCGCCCGCGGCGGCTTCCGGCCTTCACGGCGTAGTTGATCGCGACCGCGGCGGGAGCCGCGACGGCCGCGGCGACGAAGCGTCGCCGCCGCCGGGCATCGAGCGCGGCGCCGCCCAGCCCGAGCGCCGCCCAACCGATCCCGAGCTCGCCGAAGGCGCCGAGGCCCTGCGCGATCCGCTCGGCGGAGCGCCGGTGACCGCGCGTCCGTAAGGCGATCAGCAGCGAGCGGTCGAGCCGGCGGGCGACGGGCAGCAGCGAGCCGAGCGGCCGGCGACGGGCCCGGCCGTGGCTGCGCAGGCAGCGGCCCCGCGCGGGGGGCGGCGCGACGCAGAGGCGGCGCGGCGGGGTGCGATCGAGCAGCGTCGACACGGCCGCGCAGCATAGGCGGCAGGCCGCTGGCAGGATCGAAGCCGCTGCCGGCCGCGGGCGCGTCGCCCCCGCGATCGCGGCCCATGGCGAGCGGTCGATCGCGGCCGGCCGGCGGCGGGCTGGCAGACTGCGATCCCATGGCGAGCGGTCGGACGGCGACGATGGTCTCGGGCTTCGTGCACCGCCCCGGGCATCACTGCGGCTCGACGGCGCTGCGCAACCTGCTCGGCTTCCACGGCGCCGAGATCAGCGAGGAGCTCGCTTTCGGGCTCGGCGCCGGCGCGTGCTTCTACTACCTCTCCGGGGGCCTGTCGCCGACCCGCTTCACCAACGGCCGGACCGCCAGGCTCGAGGAGGGCTTCCTCGAGCTCACCGACGCGCCGCTGCGACTGCGGACGGCGTCCGACCCGGAAGACTCGTGGCGGCTCGCTCGCGAGGTCGTCGACGAGGGCCGCCCGGTGCTCCTGCTCACCGACCTCTACTACCTCGACCATTACGGCAACTCGGCCCACTTCCCGGGCCACGCGGTCGTCCTCGCCGGCTACGACGACGAGTTCGCCTACGTCTCCGACACGGCCTTCGATGAGCTGCAGCGGACCTCGCTGGCCGGCCTCGCCCGGGCCCGGCACGGCCAGCACCCTTTCTACCCGCTCGCCGGGCAGATGATCGACGTCCCCGGCGAGGCGCCGAGCGTCGCCAGCCTTCGGGCCGCCGCCCCTGCGGCGATCGCGCGGGCGGCGCAGCTGATGCTCGAGCCCGACCTCGGCGAGGTCGAGGGCCTGCCGGCGTTGCGCCGCTTCGCGGCCGAGGTCGGCTCGTGGCCGCAGACGGCCGCCGACTGGAGCTGGTCGGCCCGCTTCAACTACCAGGTGATCGAGCGCCGCGGCACCGGCGGCGGCAACTTCCGCACCCTCTACTCGCGCTTCCTCGCCGAGGTCGGCCACGCCGAGGGCGCCGCGATCGCTACCGAGGCCGCCGCCGCCTGGACGGCGCTCGCCGCGGAGCTGTTCGCCGCCAGCGAGAGCGACGAGCCCGACGCCGCGGGCTGGAGGCGGATCGCCGCCGCGGCCGACCGCGTCCTCGCCGACGAGGAGCGCCTCTGGTCGCGGCTCGCCGCCGCCTGAGCCCGTCCGCTGCCGGCGAGCCCGGCGACCGCAACCGGACGGTTCCGCCCGGGTTTGTCGTTCCGATGAACGCGCTTCGCGCCGGCTTGCTCGTGGCCCTGCTGGCGGCCTTCGCCGCCGGCCCGGCGCCGGCGGGCGCCGCCACCGCGACGCGCGGGATCGACTACGACCTCGACGGCTCGCCGCCCCCGTCGCCGCCGGCGCTGAATCGGCTCGACCTCTACCAGCCCGCTGGCGCGACGCCCGGCGATCGCCGGCCGATCGTCGTCTACGTGCACGGCGGCGGCTGGCGCAAGGGCGACAAGCGCAACGCGATCGCCGACAAGGTGGACCTGTTCACCGGGGCCGGCTACCTGTTCGCGAGCGTCAACTACCGGCTGTCGCCGAACCCGATCGATCCCGCCTTCCCGCCCGGCCGGGTCCGCTTCCCCGCTCACCCCGACGACGTCGGCGAGGCGGTCGGCTGGATCGATCGCAACGTCGCCGACTGGGGCGGCGACCCCACGCGAATCATCCTGGTCGGCCACTCGGCCGGCGCGCAGATCATCGCGCTGCTCGCGACCGACCGCCGCTACGTCGGCCGCTGGGGCGTCGACCGGCGCCAGATCGTCGCCGCCGTCCCGCTCGACGGCGGCTACGACGTTACCCGCACGGCGATGACCGGCTCGCCCCGCATGCGGATGCTCTTCTACAACGCCTTCGCGACGCCGGCCGAGAACGCCGTCGATGACGCCTGGGCACGGGCCTCGCCGGTCCGCTTCGCCGGCCCGGACGACCCGGCGATGCTCGCGGTCACGCAGGCCGCCCAGTCGCCCCGCATCGCCGCGAGCGCCGCGCTCGTCGATGCCCTCGGCGGCGCCCCGAGCGAGCTCCTGGCCGTCCCCTACGACCACGGCGCGATCAACCGGGCCGTCGGCTCGGCCGACGATCCGGCTGGCGAGACCGACGCGATCATGACCTTCATCGACCGTGCCCTCGCGGCGGCACGGCCGCCGCGGACGGTGATCACCGCGCACCCGCCGAGGCGGGTCGAGCTGCGCCGCCACCAGCGGCGGGCGCGCGTCCGCTTCCGCTTCGCGGCCCGGGGCGAGGCGCGCGCGTTCGAATGCCGGCTCAACGACCGCAGCTTCCGGCGCTGCTCGTCGCCGCAGCGCTACCGGCTGCGCCGCGGCCGGCACCGCTTCCGGGTCCGCGCGATCGGCGCGGACGGCGCCCGCGGCCCTGCCGAGGGCTTCCGGTTCCGGGTCGTCGGGCACCGCCGCTAGCGGCCGCGGCGGCATCCGATCCGGCCCGTGCCGACGACGGCGCGGGCTATCCGGCGGGCGGCCTGACGAGCCGCGTGAACGAGCCCAGCCAGGGCCCGGAGCGGCGGTCGAACGCGAGCCCCGCCGCGGCGCCGAGCCGCTCGACCTTGGCCGGCGTCGTGAAGTGCGGGTCGCCGAAGAGCTCGCCGACGACGAGGCGTCCGCCGGGGCGGAGGACCCGGCCGACCTCGGCCATCGCCGCGCGCTGGTCGGGGATCTCGCCGAGCACGGTCGTCAGCACGACGGCATCGAAGCTCGCGTCCGGGTAGGGGAGCGCGGCGGCGTCGCCGCGCGTCGCCGTCAGGTTGGCGAGGCCGCGTTCGCCGCCGCGTCGCATGGTGTGGTCGAGCATCTCCTGCTGGATGTCGAACAGCTCGACGCGGCCCTCCGCCCCGACCCAGGCGGCGAGGTCGAGCGAGTAGTAGCCGGTCCCGGGGCCGATCTCGAGGACGGTCTCGCCAACAGCCGGGGAGAGGACGTCGCGGAGGCGTCCGCGCGTGATCAGCGGGTGCGGCGCCTCGACCCAGAAGCGCTGCGAGTACGGGCAGGCGGACGGGTTCCGTCGCCACCACAGCGCCGCGGCGAGTGTCGCGGCGATGGCAGCGGCGGCACCGACGCGAAGGCGGCTCAGAACCCGACCTTGTGCTCGTCGCCGGCGGTCTTGACGAAGACGAGCTTGTCGAGGAACAGCTCGACCTCGGCGTCCTCGCTTCTGACCCGATGCCAGCCGCCGCGGCCGAGCGCGGTCCGCAGGCCGTCGAGCTCGTCGTCGGCGAGCCGCAGGGCAAGGACCTGCCCGCCGTCGAAGCCGACCTCGATCCGTCGCAGGTTGGCGGCCATCGACGTTCTCCTCAGTGCTCGCGGGGCTGGACGATCTCGGTCAGGACCCCGCCGGTCGAGCGCGGATGCAGGAACGCGACGCGACTCCGGCGGATCCCGATCCGGGGCGAGGAGTCGATCAGCTCGACGCCGGCGGCGGCGAGCCGGCCGAGGGTGGCATCGATGTCCGCCACGGCGTAGGCGACGTGATGCAGGCCCGGCCCGTTGCGGGCCAGGAACCGGCCGACCGGGGTGTCCTCGCCGAGCGGGCTGAGCAACTCGACGTGGCCGTCGCCGACGTCGAGGAGGACGGCCTCGACGCCCTGCTCGGTGACGACCTCGCGGTGGACCAGCGGCATCGCGAAAGTCCCCTCGTAGAGCTCGATCGCCGCCTCGAGGTCCGCGACGGCGACGCCGGTGTGGTCGATCCGGTCGAACATCGGCCGGGAGTCTATTTCACCGCCGGCGCCGATCGATCGCGGCTGCCGGCCGGTCAGGGCCCGGTCGCGGGCGGGGGCGTCGAGCCGCGCCGGCGCGACCCGGCATCCTGATCGGCCCGCGCGACGGCGGCCGCGCCGTTGCCCGACGGCGCGGCCCCGGCGTCGGGCTCGGGGAACTCCGGCTCCGGGGCAAAGGCGCCATGGGCTGCCATCATCGCCGCGATCTCGCCCTGCTCGATGACCTCATCGACGAGCAGCCGCCGGGCGATCTCATCGAGCAGGCCGCGATGCTGGGTCAGCAGCCGGTTGGCACCCCGGTAGGCCTCCTCGGCGATCTCGTTGACCTCCTCGTCGCGGCGCTGGCGCATCATCTCCGAGACGTTCCAGTCGTTGGCCGGGACCTGGTGGGAGCGGATCGACGTCCCCATCCCGTACTCGTAGACCATCGACCGTGCGATCGTCGTCACCTTGGCGAGGTCGTCGGAGGCGCCCGTCGTGACCCGCCCGAACGCGATCTGCTCGGCGACCCGGCCCGCGAGCAGCACCTTCATGTAGTCGATCAGCTCGTGGCGGGACTTCAGGTAACGGTCCTCCTGCGGGAGGTTGAGCGTGTAGCCGAGCGCCTTGCCGCGGGGCACGATCGAGACCTTCTGGACCTTGTCGACGGTCGGCAACAGCTCCGAGACGAGCGCGTGGCCGGCCTCGTGCCAGGCGACGACGCGCTTCTCGTGGTCGGTGATGATCTTCCGGCTCTGCAGGCCGGCGACGACCCGCTCGAATGCGTTGTCGAAGTCGGACTGGGCGATGAACGGCCGTTTGTTGCGGCCGGCCTGGATCGCCGCCTCGTTGCAGAGGTTGGCGAGGTCGGCACCGGTCAGCCCGGAGGTGTGGCGCGCGACCCGGTTCAGGTCGATGTCCTGGCCGAGCGGCTTGCCGCGGGTGTGGACGGCGAGGATGTCCTCGCGACCACGGAGGTCGGGCGGCGGCACGAAGACCTGGCGGTCGAAGCGACCCGGCCGGAGCAGCGCCGGGTCGAGCTGATCGAGCAGGTTCGACGCCGCCATCACGACGATGTTCTCGCTCGACTCGAACCCGTCCATCTCGACGAGGAGCTGGTTGAGCGTCTGGTCGCGCTCGCCGGACACGTCGTTGCCGCGGGCGCTGCCGACCGCGTCGAGCTCGTCGATGAAGAGGATCGCCGGCGCGTGGTCGCGAGCCTCCTTGAAGAGGCGACGGATCCGCGCCGCGCCGAGCCCGGCGAACATCTCGACGAACGAGGAGGCCGACTGGCTGAAGAAGTTGGCCCCCGACTCGTGGGCGACGGCCTTGGCGAGCATCGTCTTACCGGTGCCGGGCGGGCCGTGCAGGAGGATCCCCTTCGGGACCTTCGCGCCGAGGTCCTTGAACCGCTTCGGGTCGGAGAGGAACTCGACCACCTCGCGGAGCTCGTCCTTGGTGCTCTCGACGCCGGCGATGTCCTCCCAGCGGACGCCGCTCCGCTTCGATGCCCTGATCTCCTGCGGCTTCGTCCTCGGCATAACCGCGAGCATCCGGAACATCACGTAGAGCAGCAGGACGATGAACACGATCGAGAAGACCGGCATCCACTGCGCCAGGTCGTCGAGGATCTGATCCGTGTTGATCGCCGTCAGCAGGCTCATCCACAGGCCCATCGGCAGATCCGGGGGCCCCGTTTAGCCGCGCTCGGCGGCGAGCAGGGCATCGAGGGCCGTGACCGCCACCTCGAGCTGGTCGGGGGTCGGCTCACGGGTCGCGAAGCTCGCCTGGATGAAGTGCCCGGAGGCGTGGACGGCGCGCCCGACCGGCGAGTCGGGATGCCGTTCGGCGGCGACGAAGACCTCGACTGCGAGCGACAGCGCCGCCACGCCGCCAGCCGCGCGCGCCAGCCGCCCGGGGCGTTCGACGAGTCGCTCGACGAGGAGCTGGCCGGCGAGCGAGAAGGCGAGCATCGGGCCGATCAGGTTCGACCCGCAGCGCTCGTGCTCCTTCGGGACCTCGGCCGGGT
Organism: Solirubrobacterales bacterium; assembly: GCA_041393495.1. Classification (GTDB taxonomy): domain Bacteria; phylum Actinomycetota; class Thermoleophilia; order Solirubrobacterales; family 70-9; genus RHKX01. The sequence goes on from JAWKKA010000001.1 coordinate 164,606, forward strand.
CGCGGTCCTGCTCGTAGCCGCCGATCGACTTGTGCTCGGCGGCGTGGTAGGCGGCGAGATCGGATCCCGCCAGCGAGACGAGGGCGGGGATGAACCCGAGCGCTGCCGCGATTCCCTCGCGGACCGGCTTGGCCGGTCCCCGGCCGCGGATCCGGTTGCCGGCGACCGAGCAGGCGATGCCGGCGCCGAGGACGCGGGGGTCCTCGAACGGCAGCCGTGCCGAGGGGACCGACATCCGTGCGATCGGGATCACCGCGAACGCCTCGGCGAGGCGCAGCGGGCCGCGCATGATCGGCACCTTCACGAAGCGGTTGCCGCCGAAGTTCGGCTTCCGGCCGGCGGCGACGTCGATCGTTCCGTCGCCCGCCCGGGCCGCCGCCGCCCAGCAGGTCGGGCCGTGAATCAGCAGGCCGTTGCGGAGCGCCATCCCGCCGAGCCGCAGCTTCTCGGCTCGGCTCGGCTCGCCGCCGTTGGCCGAGGCGCCGTTCGTCGAGGGGCCGAGCCCGCCCGCCGGCGTGTCTGGGGTCTGCTCGGCTCCGCCCATCGGCTGTCCAGGTTAGCGACGCTCCCGCGGCTTCCTGCCTTGCGCCCGTGGATGCTTCCGGCCTTGCGCGTCTGGATACTGGGGCCGGTGAGCGACCGACTCTTCGAGAGCGAGGGCACGTCCGGGGTCGGAGCGGGCTCGGGCGCCGGGGTACCGTTGGCGGTGCGGATGCGCCCGCGGACGCTCGCCGACCTGGTCGGCCAGGAGCACCTGCTCGGCGCCGGCTCGACGCTGCGCACCGCGATCGAGCGCGGCGAGCCACACTCGATGGTCCTCTACGGTCCGCCCGGGAGCGGGAAGACGACGATCGCCCGGATCGTCGCCACGGCGGCCGACGGCGCCTTCGAGGAGGAGTCGGCCGTCAACGCCGGCCGCGCCGAGGTTCGCGCGATGCTCGTCCGCGCCGAGGAGCGGCGGCGAAGCGGTCGCCGGACGGTCTTCTTCCTCGACGAGATCCACCGCTTCAACAAGGCCCAGCAGGACGCCTTGCTGCCCGCGGTCGAGGACGGCCTGGTGACGCTGATCGGAGCGACGACCGAGAACCCCTACTTCGAGGTCAACTCGGCGCTGCTCTCGCGGGCGCAGGTCTATGAGCTGCGAGCGCTCGACGAGGAGGCGGTCGCGGAGCTGCTGCGCCGGGCGCTGGCCGACCCCGAGCGCGGCCTGCCCGACCCGCCGCAGCTCGACGACGACGCGCTCGCGATGATCGCGGCGCGGGCCGGCGGCGACGCCCGGACCGCGCTCGGGGCGCTCGAGCGGGCCGCGGCGGCGGTCGGGCCGGGCGGTCGCGTCGACCTCGCCGCCGCCGCGGATGCGCTGCAGAGGCGGGCGGTGCTCTACGACAAGGGCGGCGACCGCCATTACGACTACATCTCCGCCTGGATCAAGGCGACGCGGAACTCCGACGTCGACGCGTCGATCTACTACCTGGCGGCGATGCTCGCGGGCGGCGAGGATCCCCGCTTCATCGCCCGCCGGATGGTGATCTTCGCCTCCGAGGATGTCGGCAACGCGAGCCCGCAGGCCCTCGCCGTGGCGACGGCGGCGGCGGCCGCGGTCGACCGCGTCGGGCTGCCCGAGTGCCGGATCAACCTCGCCCAGGCGGCCGTCTACCTGGCGTTGGCGCCGAAGAGCAACGCCTCCTACAAGGCGCTGCTCGCCGCCGAGGAGCACGTCCGCCGCCACGGCGCCGCCGAGCCTCCGGCGGCGATCCGCGACAGCCACTACCCGGGCGCGAAGGAGCTCGGCCGCGGCGCCGGCTACCGCTACCCCCATGACGAGCCCGGCGGCGTCAGCGACCAGCGCACGCTCCCCGACGCCCTCGGCGATGCCCGCTTCTACGAGCCGACCGACCGCGGCTTCGAGGTGGAGCTGGCCGAGCGGCTGCGGCGCCGAAGGCCGGGGGCGGGCGGGCCCGTCGGCGCCGACCCGTCCGGCGACTGAGGCGGCGACCGGGACCGGACCGGCACCGCGATCGGATACCGATCCGATCATCTAGGCTCCGCCCGGGTCGATGGGGACGATCGAGTCTTTCAATCCCGCCACCGGCGAGCTGATCGGCTCGGTCGAGACGACCGATCCCGGCGCGGTGCAGGCTGCCGTCGATGAGGTCGCCGAGGTGCAGCCGTTCTGGGGCGAGCTGGCCCCTGCGGACCGCGGGCGCTATCTGCAGCGCGCCGCCGAGATCCTCGCCGGTGATCTCGAGGAGGTCGCGCGGCTCCTCGCCGGCGAGCAGGGCAAGCCGATCGCCGAGGCATACACGATGGAGGTCGTCCCGACGATCGACGCTCTCCACTGGATCGTCGCGGAGGGACCGGAGATCCTCGCCGAGCGCCAGGTCAAGATGGGCGGCGGCGTCTTCATCGGCAAGCGCGCCAGTCACAGCTTCGCGCCGCTCGGCGTGGTCGCGGTGATCGCGCCCTGGAACTACCCGTGGTCGATCCCGTTCGGAGAGATCGCGATCGCGCTGATGGCCGGCAACGGCGTCGTCCTCAAGCCTTCCGAGCTGACGCCGCTCAGCGGCGAGAGGATCCGGGTCGCGTTCGAGAAGGCCGGCGTCCCCGAAGGGCTCGTGAAGGTCGTCCACGGCGCCGGTGAGGTCGGCCGGGCGGTCGTCGAGTCGAGCGTCGCCAAGGTCTTCTTCACCGGCTCGGTGGCCACCGGCTATGCCGTCGGGGCCGCGTGCGCCGAGCGGATGAAGGGCGCCGTGCTCGAGCTCGGCGGCAAGGACCCGGCGATCGTCTGCGCCGACGCCGACCTCGGCAACGCCGTCGATGGAATCGCCTGGGCGGGCTTCGCGAACGCCGGGCAAACCTGCTCGGGGATCGAGCGCGTCTACGTGGTCGCCGAGGTCGCCGACCGGTTCCTCGCCGGACTCGCCGCCGCCGCCGGCCGGCTCCGGGTCGGCGATCCGCAGAGCTGGGAGACCGAGATCGGGCCGATGATCTCCGCCGAGCAGGCCGCGATCGTCACCGAGCTCGTCGACGACGCCATCGCCGCCGGCGCCGAGCGGATCTCGGGGGGGCGGGTCGAAGTCCCCGGCTCGCCCGGCGAGCACATCGCTCCGACCGTGCTGGCCGCCGTCACCCACGAGATGCGGATCATGCGCGAGGAGATCTTCGGTCCCGTCCTGCCGGTCGTCGTCGTCGCGGACGAGGAGGAGGCCCTCCGGCTCGCCAACGACTCCGAGTTCGGCCTCGGCGCCTCGGTCTGGACCCGCGACCGCCCGAAGGGCGAGCGGATGGCGCGGCAACTGCGGTCGGGGATGGTCTGGATCAACGATCATGCCTACTCGCACGCGGCGGTCCAGTGCGCGTGGGGCGGGGTCAAGGACTCGGGGCTCGGCCGTACCCACTCGGAGCTCGGCTTTCGCGAGTGCGTGGAGGTCAAGACGGTCACCTGGAACCCGGCCCGGAGCCGTGACTTCTGGTGGCATCCCTACGACGAGACCCTCGGGCGCGCCGTCCGTGCCAGCGCCGGCCTGCTCTACGGCGGCGCCGGACCGCGGGCGAAGGTGCTTCGCGATGGCGGCGCGGCGATGCTGAAGACGGCGGCCCGGACCGTCCGCGGCGGCTGATCAGCGCCGGGCGGTGGCGTTGCCGTAGACGGCGGCCCGGACCGTCCGCGGCGGCTGATCAGCGCCGGGCGGCGCGGAGCTCCGCCAGCGCCCGCCGCTCGCCGGCGAAGGCCGGAACGGGGAAGTCGTCGGGGCCGAACCACGCGGCTTCCGCGGACTCGTCGGAAACGACGAGCTCGCCGCCGGCGAGCCGGCACCGGTAGGCGACGTCGAAGATCGCCCGGGCGTCCGCGTCGTTGCCGTAGGCCGACGCGAAGATCCCGATCACCTCGACCACCTCGATCTCAAGACCGGTCTCCTCGCGGACCTCACGGGCGATCGCGTCGGGCCCGCCCTCGCCGGATTCGACGAACCCGCCCGGCAGGTTCCACTCGCCCAGGAGCGGCTCGTTGCCGCGCCGGAGCGCCAGGAACCTGCCGTCGTCGCGCTCGATCCAAGCCTGTACGGTCGGCAAGGGATTGTCGTAGTGGACGAACCCGCAGCGCGGGCAGGTCGGGCGGTCCGGGTCCGGGCCGGTGGAGCGGCGCAACTCGAGCTCGGCGCCGCAGCGTGGGCAGTAACGGAAGTCCACGCTGTCGCAAGCTACACGGGGGGCCGCAGCCGCCGGCGGGAGCGCGCGACCCGGCCGCCGCCCGCGGCGGAAGCCGCCCGTGGGGTGGCGGCGTCGGCGCGCTCCCCGCCGACCGCTCTAGCCTTCGGGCCGTGTCCGCACCGGCCCCGCAGCCGGCCGACGCCCGCGCGCTGCGCGCCGCCGGCCTCAGCCATGCCTACGGCGACCGCTGGGTGCTGCGCGACCTCGACCTCGCCCTCGGCGCCGGCGAGACGCTCGCCGTGCTCGGGCCGAACGGAGCCGGCAAATCGACGCTGTTGCGGATCCTCGCCACGCTCCTGCGCCCGACCGCCGGCTCGGTCGCGGTCGGCGGCCACGAGTTGCCCGGCGAAGCCTGGAGGCTGCGCGGGCGGATCGGCTACCTCGGCCATCAGCCGCTGCTCTATCGCGACCTCGACGCGCGCGAGAACCTCGCCTTCCACGCGAAGCTGTTCGGGCTCGGGGACGCGGGCGCCGGGCGCGCAGCGGACCTGCTCGAGCGCGTCGGGCTCGCCCGTCGGGCAACGACGCGGGTCGGCGAGATGTCGGCGGGAATGGTCAAGCGCGTCGCGGTCTGCCGCGCCGTCCTCCACGATCCCGACCTGCTGATCCTCGACGAGCCGCTCGCCAACCTCGACCCCGAGGGCGTCGCGACGGTGGCGCCGCTGCTCGGCCCCGCGCCCGGGCGGACGCGCGTCGTCGTCACCCACGACGTCGATGCCGCGCTCGAGCAGGCCGACCGCGTGCTCGGGCTGCACCGTGACGGCAGCGTCGCGTTCGCGGCGCCCGTCGCCGCGGTCGGCGCCGACCGCGCCCGGTCGATCTACGCGGAGCGGGCCGGAGCCGCCGCATGAGGCGGGCGACTCCGTCGGTCCTGGGCGTCGTCGCGACGGTCCTCGCCAAGGACCTGCGCGTCGAGCTGCGCACGCTGCAGTCGGTTCCCGCGATGCTGCTCTTCGCAACGACGATCTTCGTCGTCTTCCGGTTCGGCCTCGACCGGACGCGGCTCGACGGCGCCCTTGCCGCCGGAGTCCTGCTGGTGACGATCCTGTTCGCAGCCCTGCTCGCCATCAACCGGATCTTCGTCGCCGAGCGCGAGCAGGGCGGCTTCGAGGCGATCCGGCTGGCGCCGGCGGACGCCACCGCGATGTTCCTCGCCAAGGCCGCGGCGCTGCTCATCTACCTGGTCGTGCTCGAGCTGTTCGCGCTGCCGGTGTTCTGGCTGTTCTTCCTCGACGATGCCGCGGGGCTCGTGCCGATGCTGCCGGTGCTGCTGCTGCTCGATGCTTCGTTGGCGATCACCGGCGCCGTGATCGCGCCGATGGCGACCAACTCCCGCGCTCGCGACCTGATCGCGCCGCTGATCCTGCTGCCGCTCCTGGTCCCGGCCCTGATCGCGGCGGCCGGAGCCGGGCAGCACCTGCTCGCCGCCGGCGGGCCGTCCTACGAGCAGTACGGAACCTGGCTTGCCGTGCTCTGCTTGTACGATCTGGTCTTCCTGCTGATCGGATGGGCAGCCTTCGACTTCCTGATCGAGGATTGACGCGCTTGGCGTTGGGCGCCCGCATCGACAGCCGGAGAATGCGATGAAACCGTCCGTCCTGGGGACACTCGCTCTGCTCACCGCCCTGCTGATCGGGGCCGGGTTCGCGCTCGTCTTCTTCTACGCGGCCAACGAGGCCGACCAGGGCTTCGTCCAGAAGATCTTCTACCTGCACGTGCCGCTCGCGATCATCGCCCTCGGCGGCTTCATCGTCGCCGGCATCCACGCGATCAGGCACCTGCGCAGCGGCGAGGCGGTCCACGATGCGCGCTCCTACGTCTCGATCCATGCCTCGGTCATCTTCGGCGTCGCCGTCCTCGTCACCGGGGCGATCTGGGCGAAGGCCTCGTGGGGCCGCTGGTGGGTCTGGGACGAGCCGACCCTGGTCAGCTTCCTGATCGTCTTCCTGCTCTACTGCACCTACTACCCGCTGCGCTACGCGATCGAGGACCGTGAGCGCCAGGCGCGTTACGCGTCCGTCTTCGCGATCACCGCCGGCGCGTTCGTGCCGCTCAACTTCATGGCGGTCCGCGCCGCCCAGTCGCTCGTCCACCCGCGCACGTTCGGCACGGTCGAAGGGGGGATGCCCACCGACATGTGGCTGACGTTCCTCGTCTGCTTCGCCGGGCTGGCGCTGCTCTGGGTGACGCTCGTCAGCTTCGAGCTGACCGCGAAGCGGGCCTCCGGACGGCTCGCGCGGTTGCGCCGCGCGCTCGCCGACGGCGACCCCGATCCATCCGCGACCGGGGTCGGCGGACGGATCGCGCCGGGCAGGGCGGGGGCCCGCTGATGCCCGCCCTGCCGCTCGACGAGGCCGGCAAGTACGTCGCCGCGGCGTACATCGTCTTCGTGGTCCTGCTCGTCGTCTACATCGGGATCATGGCTGCGAAGCTGAGCCGGATCTCGCAGGAGATCGAAGAGATCGCGGAGCGGGCGGAGCGGGAGCAGGCAGCCGGCAGCCGGCAGCAATCGGCAGCAGACCCCGAGGCCGGGATCGAGACGCCGGAGGTCTCCCGTTGAGCGAGCTGCTCGCGCTCGGGATCTCGCACAAGACCGCTTCGCTCGAGCTACGGGAGCGGCTCGCGCTGACCGAGGGCCGGGCGGCCGGCGTCCTCAACGAGCTCGGCACCCACGAGCAGGTCAGCGAGTCGGCCGCGATCTCGACCTGCAACCGGACCGAGCTCTACCTCGTCGTCACCGATCCGGTCGAGGCCGAGAGCGTCGCCCTCGGCGCGCTCTCGCGCCAGGCGGGCATCCGGCCGACCGAGCTGATCGAGAGCCTCTACTCACACCGCGGCATCGAGGCCGCCCGCCACCTGTACCGCGTCGCCGCCGGCCTCGACTCGATGATCGTCGGCGAGGCCGAGATCCAGGGCCAGGTGAAGCGCGCCTACGAGCTCGCCCTCGTCGAGGGCGCCACCGGCGCGATCCTCAACCGGCTGTTCCGGGGAGCGCTCGCCGCCGGCAAGCGCGTCCGTGGAGAGACGCGGATCGGCGCGGGCGGGATCAGCGTCCCCTCGGCCGCCGTCGAGCTGGCGACGCGGACGCACGGCGAGCTGACCGGCCGCCATGTGCTCCTGATCGGCGCCGGCGAGACCGCCGAGCTGACCGCGACCGCGCTGACGGCGCGGGGCGTCGAGACGGTGTTCGTCGCCAACCGCCGCCATGACCGCGCGATCGGGCTCGCCGAGCGGTTCGGAGGCAGCGCCGTGCGGCTCGAGGACCTGCCCGCGCAGCTCGAGGTCGCCGACATCGTCGTCTCCTCGACCAACGCGCCGCACCACATCGTCGAGCGCGAGGAGCTCGAGCTCGTCGCCGACGCCAGGGGGGACCGGCCGCTGCTCCTGATCGACCTCGCGGTGCCGCGCGACATCGACCCGTCCTGCCGTGAGATCGCCGGCGTCGTCGTTCGCGACGTCGATGACGTCCAGACGATCGCCGACCGCAACGCGACCGGGCGCGAGGTCGAGGCGCGCGGCGCCGAGGTCATCGTCGGCGCCGAGCTCGCCCGCTTCGAGCGCTGGCTCGGCTCGCTCGAGGTGTTGCCGACGGTCGCCTCGCTGCGGCTCCGCGCCGACGACATCGTCGGCCGCGTCCTCGCCGAGAACATCGGCCGCTTCGACGACCTCAGCCGCGACGACCGGGTGCGGATCGAGGCGATGGCGCGCTCGATCGCAAGCCGGCTGCTGCACGAGCCGACCCTGCGACTGAAGCGTGCGGCCGAGGAGTCCGACGCCTACCAGCAGGTGGCGGCGCTGCGCGAGCTGTTCGGGCTCGACGTCGGCACCGAGCCGGAGGGGACCGGCGCCGCTGTCACCCCGCTGCGCCGGCGCAGCGAGCGGGCCGGAGACTGAGCGCCCTGGGCGGGCTGCGGATCGGGACCCGCGGCAGCGCTCTGGCGCTGGCGCAGGCGCAAGCCGTCGCCGACGCTGTCGACGGCTCGGAGCTGATCGTCATCCGCACCTCCGGCGACGAGGGCGGGCCCGCGGCCGCGAGCGGGACCGACAAGTCGCGATTCGTGCGCGAGATCGAGCGCGCGCTCCTCGACGGCGAGATCGACCTCGCCGTCCACAGCGCCAAGGATCTTCCCGCCGAGCTGCCCGACGGGCTCGCCCTCGCCGGCGTCGCCGCCCGCGAGGACCCGGCCGATGCCTGGATCGGGCCCGGCGGGTCCGTCGCCGAGATCCCGGCGGGGGCCCGGGTCGGCACCGCCAGCGTCCGCCGTCGCTCGCAGCTTCTCGCGCTCCGGCCCGACCTCGAGGTGGTCGAGCTGCGCGGCAACGTCGACACGAGGCTGGGCAAGCTCGGCGCCGGCGAGGTCGATGGCCTCGTCCTCGCCGCCGCCGGGCTCGAGCGGCTCGGCCGCGGCGGCGAGGCGGGATTCCGCTTCGGCCTGCGGGTGCTGACGCCGGCGCCGGGGCAAGGCGCGCTGGCGCTCGAGGCGCGCGCCGCAAGCGGCGAGGCGCGCGCCGCCGCCGTCCGGCTGACCGATCGCGAGGCGCTCGTCGAGGTGACCGCCGAGCGAGCCGTCGTCGCCGGCCTCGGCGCGAGCTGCGATACGCCGGTCGGAGCCTGTGCCCGCCACGACGGCGAGGCGCTGGTGATCCGCGGCTACGCGGGCCTGCCCGACGGGAGCGAGCACCTCTACGACGAGGTCCGCGGCGAGGCCGCCCAGCCGGTCGCGCTCGGCGAGGCGCTCGTCGGGAGGATGGTCGCTGCCGGTGCCGCCGAGCTGCTCGAGCGGGCGGCATCATCTTCGGGCGATGGCGGGAGCTGAGCGGACACCGTGCGGCGCGGGGCGCGAGCCGGCGATGGCAGCGGCTGAGTCGAGACCGTCGGGCGCGGGGCCCCGGCCCGGCGTCGCCTACCTCGTCGGCGCCGGGCCCGGCGATCCCGGCCTGATGACCAGCCGGGCGCTCGGGCTGATCGCCGGCGCCGACGCGATCCTCTACGACCGCCTGATCCCCGACGGGGCGCTCGCCGGCGCCCGTCCCGACGCCGAGCTGATCTACGTAGGCAAGGCGCCGGGGGCGGTCGCGATGAAGCAGGAGCAGATCGGGCGGCGGCTGGTCGAGATCGCCAGGCGGGGCCGGTCGGTGGTCCGGCTCAAGGGGGGCGACCCGTTCGTGTTCGGGCGCGGCGGCGAGGAGGCGGAGGCGTTGCACACCGCCGGGGTGCCGTTCGAGGTCGTCCCGGGCGTCACCGCCGGGGTCGCCGCGCCGGCCTACGCGGGAATCCCCGTGACGCACCGCGACGACGCCTCCGCGGTCGCGTTCGTGACCGGCCACGAGGATCCCGGCAAGGACGAGTCGGCGATCGACTGGCCGGCGCTCGCCTCGTTTCCCGGCACCCTCGTCCTCTACATGGGGGTCGGGAACCTGCCGCGGATCTCGGAGCGGCTGATCGCCGAAGGCCGCGACCCGGCCGAACCGGCCGCGGCGATCGAGCGCGGCACCTGGCCGGCCCAGCGCACGGTCGTCGCCACCACCGCGACGCTGCCCGGCGCCGTTGCCGAGGCGGGGCTTGGTGCGCCCACGATCCTCCTGTTCGGGCCGGTCGCGGCGCGGCGCGAGCAGATCGGATGGCTCGAGCGGCGACCGCTGCACGGCCGTAAGGTCGTCGTCACCCGGGCGCGGGCGCAGGCGAGCTCGCTGGCCGCGGCCCTCGCCGGCCTCGGCGCCGAGGTCGTCGAGCTGCCGGCAATCCGGATCGAGCCGCGTATCGACGCACCCGAGGTTGCGACGATGATCGAGAGCGTTCACGCGTACGCGCTCGTCTGCCTGACGAGCCCGAACGGGGCCGAGCTTCTGGTGGCGGCGCTCGCCGACCGCGGTCTCGATGGGCGGGCGCTCGCGAACGCGGCGATCGCGGCGATCGGCCCGGGCACCGCCCGGCGGCTCCGCGAGCTCGGGCTGATCGCCGACATCGTGCCGCCGCGATCGATCGCCGAATCGCTCGTCGAGTCACTGCGCGAGGTCGAGGTCGAGGGGCGGCCGGTGCTGATCGCGCGCGCCGCCGAGGCGCGCGACCTCCTGCCCGAGGCGCTGGCGGAGCGCGGCGCCGAGGTCGATGTCGTCCCTCTCTACGAGACCGTTCGCGAGCCGGCGACGGCGGAGCAGCTCGCCGCGCTCGCCGGCGCCGACTACGTCACCTTCACGTCGTCCTCCACGGTCAGGTACTTCCTCGAGACCGTCGGCGGGTCGTTTCCCGCCGGCGCCCGGGTTGCCTCGATCGGGCCGGTGACGAGCGCCACCGCCCGCGAGCTCGGCCTCGAGGTAGCGGTCGAGGCCGAACGGCACGATCCCGAGGGGCTCCTCGCCGCCCTCCTCGCCGACGCCTCCTGACCTGGGTCGTCTCACCCGCGTCTGGCGTGGATCAGATGACCCACGTCAATGGTCGGAGCGCCGTTCGGGGACCCGGGTCATCTCACCCGCGTCTGGCGTGGATCAGATGACCCACGTCGGGGAGGGCGGGGCGATACGTACGCACTACAGTGACCCCGGAGATGGCCCTGCCGATCACCTTCCTCACCGACTACGGCGTCGCCGACGACTTCGCCGGCGTCTGCCGCGCCGTGATCGCGCGAATCGCACCCGACGCGCGCGTGATCGACATCAGCCACGGGATCGGCCGCCACGACGTGCGCCAGGCGTCGGCGGTGCTGGCCGACGCGGTGCCCTACGCGCCGGTCGCCGTCCATCTCGCGATCGTCGACCCGGGCGTCGGCGGACCGCGCCGTGCTGTCGCCGTCCACACCGGGGAGGACCACATCCTCGTCGGCCCCGACAACGGGCTGCTGCCGCCGGCGATCGACCGCCTCGGCGGCGCGACCGAGGCGGTCGATATCAGCGCCTCCGACTACCGGCTCGAGCATCCGTCGGCGACCTTCCACGGCCGCGACCTGTTCGCCCCCGTCGCGGCCCATCTCGCGCTCGGCCGGGAGCTGGCGTCGGCCGGCGTCCCGATCGAGCCCGCGAGCCTCGAGCGCCAGCCGGTGTCGCGGGCGCGGCTCGAGCAGCTCCGTGCCTTCGCGCACGCCGAGCGGATCGACGGCTTCGGCAACATCTCCCTCGACCTCTGCCGTGACGACCTCGACGGCCACCCGCTCGCCGGCGCGACCCGGGTCTCGGTCGGCTCCCGCAAGCGGCGCCGCACCGCGACCCGCGCGAACGCCTTCGAGGATGTTGCCGACGGCGGCTTCCTCTTCTACGAGGACTCCTCGGGCCGGATGGCGATCGCCGTCAACCGCGGCGACGCCAGCGAGGTCCTCGACCTCCGCGTCGGCGATGTGGTCGAGCTCGAGCCGGCGCCCTAGCGTCGCGCGGCCGCTTTCGCCGGCCCGGGGCGGCGGCTCACCCCGTTCGCCGGCGCAGGGTCAGCGCCCCGAGGGCGAGGGCCGCGACGGTCGCGGCGACGATCACGAGGACGTCGCGGGCGAAGCCACCGCCGAGCGAGCCGGGCTCGGTGACACGGGCGAGCGCGTCGTAGGCGTAGGTGAGCGGCAGCGCGTAGGAGAAGCCCTCGAGGGCCGGCGCCATCTCGGCGCGGGGGACGAAGAGGCCGCAGAGGAGGTACTGGGGAAAGATGAAGGCGGGCATGAACTGGACCGCCTGAAACTCGGTCCGCGCGAAGGCGCTCGCGAACAGGCCGAGCGCCATCCCGAGGGTGGCGTTGCCGATCGCGAGCAGGCCGACCAGCCAGGCGCCGTGCGGGGAGTCGAGGCCGAGCGCGACGAACCCGACGGTGCAGATCACGACCGCCTGCACCGCCGCCAGCAGCGCGAACCCGATCCCGTAGCCGAACAGCACGTCCCCCTTCGCCAGCGGCATCGTCATCAGCCGCTCGAGCGTGCCGGTGGTGCGCTCGCGGAGCATCGCGATCGACGTGATCAGGAACATCACCGTGAACGGGAAGATCCCGCAGAGCGGCGCTCCGATCTTCTGGAACGTCCCCTCCTGCGCGTCGAAGACGAAGTAGAGGATCGTCAGCAGCATCGGCGGCACGACCAGGAGCAGCCCGATCGTGCGCGGGTCGCGGCGGATCTGCCAGAGGACCCGGCGCGCGGTCGCGAGCGTCGAACGCCGGCTCACGCCTTCCGCTCCGAGCCCGACCTCTCGATGAGGGCGAGGAAGGCCCTGGCGAGGTCGCTCTCGCGGGTCTCGTCGCGGAGTCCCTGCGGGGTCGTCTCGCGGAGCACCCGTCCCTCCCGCATCAGCAGCAGCCCATCGCACTCGGACGCCTCGTCCATCACGTGGCTGGAGACGAGCAGGGTGACCCCGGCGGCGGCGAGCCGGCCGAACGTCTCCCAGAGGTCGGCGCGCAGGACGGGGTCGAGGCCGACCGTGGGCTCGTCGAGGACGAGCAGCTCGGGCTCGTTGAGCAGCGCCGTGGCGAGTGAGACCCGCGAGCGCTGGCCACCGGAGAGGGTGCCGGTGATCCGCCCCTCGAAGCCGCCGAGGCCGACCGTCGCGATCGTCGCGGCGATCCGCTCCGCGCCGACGCCGAACAACGCCCCGAAGTAGCGGAGGTTCTCGGCGACGCTGAGGTCTCCATAGACCGACGGCGCCTGGGTGAGGTAGCCGACACGCGGCCGCAGGGCCGGTGAGCCGGCCGCCTCCCCGAGCACCTCGACCGTCCCCGCGGCGACGATCTGGACGCCGACGATCGAGCGCATCAGGGTGGACTTGCCGCAGCCGCTCGGCCCGAGCAGTCCGGTGATCCGTCCCCGGGGCACCTCGAGCGTGATCCCGTGGAGGACGCGGTTGCCGCCCCTGACCACATCGAGGTCGCGGACCGCGATCGCGGCCGGGACGGGCGGCGTCGGCGCCATTGCGGCCAGTCATACCATTCCCGGCATGGAGTTCGGATCCCCGCACCACCACCACGACGTCACCGACTCGACCAACCTGCGCGCGAAGGCGCTCGCCGAGGCGGGGGCGCCGTCGGGCACGGTCGTCACCGCCGCCGAGCAGACCGAAGGCCGGGGCCGCGCCGATCGCGTCTGGACCGCCCCGCCCGGCACGGCGCTGCTCTACTCGGCGATCCTCCGACCGCTCGAGCTCGACCACGTCCTGCTGCCGCTCGCCGCGCCGGTCGCGGTCTGCGAGGCCTGCGAGTCGCTGGCCCCGGTTCGCTGCGAGATCAAGTGGCCCAACGACATCTGGATCGGTGAGCGCAAGCTCGGCGGCGTCCTGATCGAAGCGCGGCCGCCCGACTGGGCCGTGATCGGGATCGGGATCAACCTCTCGATCGCCGCCGACGAGTTCCCGGCCGACCTCCGCTGGCCGGCGACCTCGCTCGACCACGGGGTCGAGCCGGACCGGCTCCGCGTCGCGGTCGACCGCGCGCTCGGCAAGTGGGTCGTCGCCGAGCCGGCTCACGTCCTCGACGTGTTCGCCGCCCGCGACGCCCTCCGCGGCCGGCCGCTGACCTGGGAGGGAGGGCCAGTCGCGGGCGGGCGCGCCGGCGTCGGCGAGGGGATCGACGAGCGCGGCAACCTGCTCGTCCGCGGCCCCGGCGGCGAGCTGACGGCGCTCGGCTCCGGCGAGGTCCAGCTCGCGCTCGGCTGAGCCCGGCCAGGCCGATCCCGGCCTGGCGCTCCAGGCACGGCTGCTCCGGCGGGATCCCGCCGATCGCGACTCGCGCCCCGGCTCTACCGCTGCCCTTGGCTCCCCCGGGATACCTCGAATTGGCCCTCGCGCGGCCGATGGATGAATCCCTACGGTGCAGCCATGCTGCAGCCGACCGATCTCGACCTCAGCCTCTCCGATGCCGGCGCGCGGCTGGCGGATCGGCTGCGGGAGTTCCTCGACGAGGCGGTGCTGCCGCTGTCGGAGGAGATCCGTGCCGCGATGGGCTCGGTCGAGGGGCCCGAGGCATATCCGCCGCTCATGCAGGAGCTGCGTGCACGCGCTCGCGAGCAGGGGCTCTGGAACCTGTTTCTCGCCCAGCACGCCCACGGCGGTGAGCTCTCCAACGTCGACTACGGGCACCTCTGCGAGCTGATGGGGGAGGACGAATGGGCCCCGGCCGTCTTCAACTGCAGCTTCCCCGACACCGGCAACATGGAGATCCTGCTCGAGCAGGCCGACGCCGCCCAGCGCGAGCGCTGGCTCGATCCGCTCCTCGACGGCTCGACGCGGAGCTGCTTCGCGATGACGGAGCCCGATGTCGCGAGCTCCGATCCGACGGGGCTGCAGACCGTTGCCCGCCGCGACGGGGACGGCTGGGCGATCGACGGGCGCAAGTGGTTCGTCACCGGCGCGGTCGGCGCCTCGGTCTGCATCACGATGGTGCGCACCGCCGACGGCGGCGAGCGTCACCGTCGCCTCAGCGCACTCCTGGTGCCCATGGACGCCGACGGCCTCGAGCTGGTGCGCCGGGTCCCGGTGTTCGGCCACGACACGGGGCCGGGCCACTGCGAGCTGCGCTTCGACGGTTGTCGCGTCGGCGACGACGCGCTGCTGGGCGAGGTCGGCCAGGGCTTCGCGATCGCCCAGGACCGACTCGGCCCCGGGCGCATCCACCACTGCATGCGCCAGATCGGCGCCGCCGAGCGGGCCCTCCGCCTGGCGGCAGAGCGGGCCCTCCGGCGAGGGCACCGGGATGGCGTCCTCGCCGACACCCAGCTCGTCAGGGCGCATCTCGCCGAGTCACGCATCGCGCTCGACGCCGGCCGGCTGCTGGTCCTGCGCGCCGCCCGCACGATCGACCTGCACGGCAAGCGCGCGGCCTATCGCGACATCTCGATCGCCAAGGTCCAGGTCGCACGGATGATCCAGGACGTCGTCGACCGTGCCATCCAGGTGCACGGCGCCCTGGGCATGTCCGACGACTCGCCCCTGGCTCGGATGTGGGTCGTGGCCCGCGCGCTGCGGATCGGCGACGGCGCCGACGAGGTGCACCTGCTCACGATCGCCAAGCACGAGCTCGCCGCGCGGGCGAGCGCCTAGATGAGCGCGCCGTCGCGACCGCGCGCCCGATCGCGCGCGCCGCGGCCGGCGCCGAGGGCTCCGGCAGCGCGCCGAAGCCGACGACGAGGCCCGGCGACAGGGGCTCTCCGTGGAGGACGTGCTCAGCGAGCCCGAAGAGCCGCACGCCGCCATCGGCGGCCGCTGCCTTGACCCGCTCCTCGTCGGCCCCCGGCCCGAGCGCGACGGTCACGTGCAAGCCGCTGGTGGGCGTGGGCACCGCGGCGTCGGGCAGCTCCCTGCGCAGGGCCGCGGTCAAAGCGCGTGAGCGGCTGCGACAGGTGCCGCGCAGGCGCCGAGCCTGGCGATCGAGCGCGCCGTCCGCCAGGAAGCGCGCGAACGCCATCTGGTCGATCACCGGCGGGCCCGGGACGGTGCGCGCGCGGTGGGCTCCCAGGCGGCGCGCCAGATCCGGTGGAGCGACCAGCCACCCCATCCGCAGGCCCGGAGCGAGCGTCCGGCTGACCGACCCCATCAGGACGGTGCACTCGGGAGCGCCTGCCTGCAGCGCCACGGGCCCGGGGCCGTCGTGGAAGACGTCGGCGTTCGCGTCGTTCTCGAGGATCAGGCCTCCGCGGTGGCGCGCCCACGCGAGGAGGAGCTCCGCACGCTCCTCGCCGATGGCGACGCCGAGCGGATAGTGATGCGCGGGCTGCACCACCGCGGCGCACCCCGAACCTCGCGGAAGCCGCTCGAAGACCGCCCCCTGCTCGTCGACGTCCAGCCAGCTGGTGGGCGGTCCGGGACGCTGAAGCGCCCCAGCGAGCGCCGGGTAGCCGACCCGGGGCACCGCGACCCGTCGCAGGTCGAGCGCCTCCCGCAGCATGGCCACCGCGGTCATCAAGCCGTCGCAGACCACGATTGACTCCGCGTCCGCCACGATCCCCCGCGTTCGCGCCAGATACGCGGCGAGCTGTGCGCGAAGCTCGTGGATGCCACGCGGCGATCCGTATCCGAGCGCCCGGTCGGGCAGCTCGCGGAGCGCCGCGTCCACGGCTCGGCCCCAGGCCAGGCGGGGAAAGCCGGACAGGTCGGTGACGTCGGGATGCAGGTCGATCCGCCCTCGCGTCCGCGCAGCGCTCACCGCGGGCTTTCGGACCCTGCCGCTGACCCGCGTTCCGTCGCCGGTCCGTGCGGTGAGCAGGCCTTCGTGACGCAGCTGCGAGTAGGCGTCCAACACCACGTTTCGTGAGACCCCGAGCGCCGGCGCGAGCTGCCTGGTGGGCGGCAGGACGGTCCCTGCGGGCAGTCCCCCGCGGCCGATCAGGTCCCGCAGGGCGTCTTGGAGCTGCTGGCTCAGACCGACCGGCGCGTTGCGGTCGATCGTGATCGGAAGCGGCAGATTGGCACCTGACACGGGCAGTCGATTGGACCCTAATGGACCGGGTCCCGCGATCTACGATCGGCACACGCGCCGGCAGCGGCCGGGCGCACGGCTTCGAGCAGAGCGAGATCAGCGATGGCCTTCGCCGACGTCAACGGACAGCGCATCCACTTCGAGGACACCGGGGGAGACGGCCCCGTCCTCGCGTTCTCGCACGGCCTGCTGATGGACGGCTCGATGTGGGACCCGCAGGTCGAAGCGCTGCGCAGTCGCTACCGCTGCATCACCTGGGACGAGCGCGGCCACGGCCGGACCGAGTCGGACGGGGCCAGCTTCACCTACTGGGAGTCGGCGAGCGACCTGGTGGCGCTGCTCGACCATCTGCGGGTCTCCCGCGCGACCCTGATCGGCATGTCTCAGGGCGGCTATCTGACCCAGCGCGCGGCCGTCGAGATGCCCGGGCTGGTGGAGTCGCTCGTCTTCGTCGCCAGCCAGGCGGGGACCGAGGACCCCGAGAAGGTCGGGCTCTACGGCGCGCTCCTCGACGCCTGGGAGCGTGACGGCCTCGGCCCGGAGCTCGCGCGGACCGTCGCCGCCATCGTGCTCGGCGCGGACTGGGAGGGCAGCGCCGTGTGGATCGAGAAGTGGCAGCGGATGGACCCCGCGTCGCTGCGCGGGACGCTCGCGCCGCTGCTCGCCCGCGAGGACTTCACCGCGCGACTGGGCGAGCTCGACCGCCCGGCCCTGGTCATCTGGGGCGACCGGGACGCGGCGATCTCCGCCGAGCGCGCCCGTGCGCTGGCCGCCGGACTGCCGCAGGGATCGCTCGAGGTGGTCCCCGGCGGCGGCCACGCCGTGAACCTGACCCACCCCCGGGAGGTCAACCGCGCCCTCGCGACCTTCCTCGACCGCGCCGTTCCGGCACCGTCGTGAGCGGGCCGCTCGAGCCGTCCGCCGAGATCCGGGGCACGCTCGCCGCGCTCGACGAGTTCATCGAGGCCCGGATCCGGCCGCTCGAGCTCGCCGACGAGAACGCGCGCTTCTTCGACCACCGGCGCGAGTGGGCGCGGACCGACTTCGAGCGCGACGGGGTGCCGAGCCGGGAATGGGAGGAGCTGATCCGCGAGATGCGGCGCCGCTCGGACGAGGCGGGCTGGCTGCGCTGGGGGCTTCCGGAGCGGCTCGGTGGACATGGCGCATCCCACTTCGAGATGGCGCTCATCCGCGAGCACCTCGCGCACCGCGGCGTCGGACTGCACGATGACGCGCTCTACGAGAGCTCCGTCGTCGGCAACTTCCCCGTGGTCGTGATGTTCGACGCCGTCGCGTCCGACGATCAGCGGGCGGAGTGGATCGAGCCGATGATCACGGGTGAGCGTCCGGTCGGGATCGCGCTGACCGAGCCCGGCTACGGCTCCGACGCCACCCGCATGCGGGCGCGCGCCGTCGCCGATGACGACGACTGGGTCATCAACGCCCGCAAGCGCTGGAACTCGGCGGCCCACGTGGTCTCCCACAACGTCGTGTTCGCGCGGACCTCGGGCGAGCCCGGGGAGCCGCTCGGGATCACCGGGTTCCTGGTCCCGACCGACGCCCCCGGCTACACGGTCGACTTCTACTGGTGGACCATGAACATGCCCGCCGACGCGGCCGAGGTCACGCTCGCCGACGTGCGGGTTCCCGGCACGGCCGTGCTCGGCGAGGTCGGCGGCGGGCTCGTCGCCGTTCAGCACTTCGTCCACGACCAGCGCATGCGCCAGGCCGCCCAGAGCCTCGGCGCCGCGCAGTACTGCATCGACATGGCCGTCGCCTACGCGCGCTCGCGGCGCACCTGGGGGCGACCGCTCAGCAGCAACCAGGCCATCCAGTTCCCGCTCGCCGAGCTGCACACCGAGGCGGAGATGGTGCGGGCGCTGCTGCGCTCGACGGCCGCCCTTCTCGACGAGCAGCCGGCGACCGAGATCTCCCATCTGGTGGCGATGTGCAACTACCGGGCGAACCGCCTGGGCTGCGACGCGGCCGATCGCGCGATGCAGGTCTGCGGCGGCGTCGGCTACAGCCGCCACATGCCCTTCGAGCACATCTATCGCCGCCACCGCCGCTACCGGATCACCGAGGGCGCCGAGGAGATCCAGATCCGCAAGGTCGCCCGCCGGCTCTTCAGGGAGGACCCCCCGCCCGGGCCGGGCGCCGACGCGATCTGGCCGCGCGACCTTCCCGCCTGGCCGGACGCCGCGGGCCGTTAGGGCGCCCCGGCCCGCACGCCGGCGGCTCAGCCCTCGCGCAGGTACGCGGGGTTGGCGATGCGCAGCTGATCCCGCACCGAGGCCCGGAGCGCCTCGAGCAGCGCCGCACGCTCGTCGCCGACCATCGCTCCGGCGCGGATGCGCTCGACCAGCTCCGCCTCGAGCTCCGCGTGCTCGCCGCTGCGTCCGAGCAGCGCTTCGAGGCGCTCGCGGTCACGCTCGCGCGCCGCCGGTCCCAGCTCGTAGTCGGCGGCCGCCGTCTGCAGCAGGCGGATGGCGATGAGGGTCTCGAACCGCGCGTGGCCGGCGAGCGCCGGGCGGACCGTCATCGCCAGGAACTCGATCACAGCGCCGACGAGCTCGCCGGCCGAAGGCTGGTTCTCGCTCACCGGTCGGCGACACTACTGGGGGCGTGGCGGCGACGCTCCGTGCCCGGCAGCGCCGCCCCCCGCGTGCCGTTAGAACTCCGGACATGGCGGACGAGACGATCGACGGGCTCGGCGCCGCGCTGGAGCGGGCGCTGCTGCCCCTCCTCGGCAAGGTCCGCGTCGAGAACCTGCGGCGGCTCACCGGCGGGGCCTCGCGCGAGACGTGGTCCTTCGACGCCGGCGATGCCGCGGGCACGCGACGGGAGCTGCTGCTGCGGCGTGATTTCCCGGGCGGGGCCACTCAGAACCCCGACGTCCTGGCGGGCCGCCCGGATGCCTTGGACCGCGCCGGCGAGTACGCGCTGCTCGAGGTCCTGCACGGCCGCGGCCTGCCGGTACCGCGGCCGGTGGTCCTTCCGGAGGCGGAGGAGCTGCAGGGCTCGTTCATCATGGAGCGCATCGCCGGGGAATCGCGCCCCCACGTGATCGTCCGCGAGTACGGCGACAGCGCCGGCGAGGGCTCGCTCGCCGCCCAGCTCGGCACGGCGCTGGCGGCGATACACGCGCTCGGCGCCGGCGATCTTCCCCCGCTCCCGCGCCGCGGCACCGCCGAGAAGCTCGAGGTGGTGCGGGCGCTGCTCGACCGGGGCCCGGCCCGCCCGGTCCTCGAGCTCGCCCTGCGCTGGTGCGCCGACAACCCACCGACCGACGAAGCCCTGCGGCTGGTCCACGGTGACTTCCGCACCGCCAACTACATCCTCGGCGACGGAGGGCTGCGCAGCATCATCGACTGGGAGTTCGCGCACCTCGGCGATCCCCACGAGGATCTGGCGTTCCTCTGCATGCGGGCGTGGCGCTTCGGTGCCGATGAGCGCGAGGTCAGCGGCATCGGCCGGCGCGCGGACCTCCACCGCGCCTACGAAGCGGCCGGGGGCCGGGCAATCGACGCCGCGGCGCTCCATTACGCCGACGTGCTGGCCCACCTGTTCACCGGCGCCGTCTTCATGATGCGCGGCGTCCAGTACCGGGACGGATCGGAGCGTTCGCTCGAAGGCGCCGCGATCGGCCGCCGGGTGGCGGAGATCGAGCACGACCTGCTGGAGCTGCTGGACCAGGGGTAGCCGGGATCCGGAATCGGCGCCGAGCGACGACCTCCTCCGCGATCGGCGGAGCCGTTCGTCGCTCGCGGGCGGGGGCGGGGCTCGCTCGCGGGCGGAGCGACCCGGCGGATCAGGCCGCGCGGCGGCGCGTGGAGCGGGGCTCCGGCGGCGCGTCCGCCTCGGGATCGCCGTGGTCGGAAGCGGAGACGGGTGGCGAGGCCGGTTCGAGGTCGTCCTCGGCCGCGGTGGCGCCGTCGTCCCCGTCGCTGCCGTCTCCGACGGCACCCTCGCCGTCATCAGGGGCGCCATCGGCGCCGGACTCCCCGCCGCCGCTGTCGATCTCGAGGTCGTTCTCCTCGACGGCCCGGTCGTCGACGCCGCCGGGCTCGCCGTCCGCGGCTACCCCGAGGCCGTTCTCCTCGGCCTCCGTGGCGCCGGCGCCATCCCCCTGGGGCGCCCGCTTGCTGCGGCGCCGGCGCTTCTTGCCGTTGCCCTTCGGCAGGTTGCGGAGCAGCTCGCGGGCAACCGAGGAGGGCTTGCGGGCCATCCGCATCCGGGCGCCGCGGAGGACCTCCTCGGCCTCGGGCGTGTGCGCGACGGCGGCGGCGAGCAGCGCCACCGCGAGGCGGCGGTCCTGGTTGCGGGCAGCCTGGACGAGCCGGCGGGCGTTCTTGCCGTGGGCACGCCCGGAGGAGTTGACGAACAGGCCGAGCAGCCGCTTCGTCTCCGGCCAGCGGGCAACCGCGTACTCCTCGTGTGACTCGCGGGTGAACTCGGCGAGCCGCCAGACCCAGGCCTGGGCCTGATCGCGACGGCCGATCCGGTTCTCGGCGAGGGCCTGCAGGAGGATCCGGACGCCGGCGCGACGCTGGTCGCGCTGCCAGGTGCCGACCATGTCGATCGCCTCGTCGAACGGCTCGGCCTCGCGGGTCGCGGCGAGCTCGCCGAGCGCCTTGAGCTTGAGCTGGGTCGAGCGGTTGCGCTGGATGCAGGTCAGCAGGAAGCGGCGGCGCAGCTCCTTGGCCTGATCGTGCTGGAGCATCGCCTTCGCCTTGCGCCATGAGTTCTGCTGGACGCGGGCGCCGGCGAGGGCGGCCCAGACGTGCTGCTCGGAGTAGTCGAGGCGTTCGACGGCGATCCGCCACATCTCGCGCTCGAGCACCTGCAGGCGCCGGTCGGGGTCGGCCGAGACCGGGACCACGCGCTTCTCGACGCGGACGCGGCGTCCGCGCCCGCGGCGGACCGGCCCGACGACGATGGCGCCGCCACGGTAGACGTCGCGGTCGAGGAGGCTGTGCAGGGTGACGATCGCCTCGTCGTGGCGGGTCGCCGGGTGGACGAGGTCGATGACCAGCCCCGCCTCCTTGCCGGGGTTGCGGCGGGTGACCCGGCCGACGCGCTGCTGGTAGATCCGCTTCGACGCGGTCGGCGCCAGGTGCATGCAGATCGTCGCCCGCGGCGAGTTCCAGCCCTCGGCGAGCAGCATCGCGTTGCAGAGGACGTCGACCTCGCCGCGCTCGAACGCGGCGAGGATCTCGGCCAGCGCCCGCTTCGGGGTCTCGCCGGAGACCGCCCGCGCGTTGATCCCGAACTCGCGCATCGCCGCGGCGACGTTGTTGGCGTGGGTGACGCCGGCCGTGTAGATGACGCCCGGGACCTTCTTGAACCGCGACGAGTAGAGGTCGGCGATCGCGACGTTGAACGGTCCCTGGTCGAGGAGCTTGGCGAGCTCCTCCTGGTCGAAGTCCTGGTCGACCTCGCCGCGGCGGAGCGGCACGTTGGCGAGGGTGCGGACGCCCGCCCCGGCGGGATCCGGATGCAGCGCAGCGGCGCGATCACGCCCCGTCGCGCCGCCTGGGCGAGGTCGAAGCGCGAGGTCTGGGTCGGGAAGAGGTCGGCGACGTGGCGGGCGATCAGCGCGCCGGTGGCTGTCATCCCGATGAACACCGGGCCCTGCCAGGCGCGGATGCAGGCGCTCGTCTTCTCGCCGAGCGCGGTGTGCGCCTCGTCGCAGATCACGATCGAGTAGGCGTTCGAGATCTGGCCGGCGTTGCGGACGAACCACTGGTAGGTCTCGACCGTGACCGGGCCGCGGGCGTCGTCCTTGCCCCTCAGCAGCGGCGGCGAGAGGCGGTCGCCGTAGCCGCGGTCGGAGATCTCGCCGATGAACTGGTCGACGAGGTTGCGGCGATGGGTGAGGATCAGGATGCCGCCGGTCCGCGAAGCCTCGACGAAGCCGACTGCGGCCACGGTCTTGCCGGCGCCGGTCGCGTGCTCGAACCAGAAGCGACGGCTCGCGTAGGGGTCCTCCGCCGCATCGGCGACGAGGTCCTCCTCCTCGCCGGCGGGCTCGTCGGCCCAGTCCTGCGGCTCCTCGTCCTCGCTGAGCGCATCCTCCTCCTCGCCGGCGCCGTTGCCGGGCCCCTCGACGGCGCGGCCGCCGGACCCGTTGCCGTTGCGGCTCGACCCCGGCTCCTCGATCTCGGCGATCACGGCCGCGAGCGTCCCCGAGAGGGCGTCGATCTGGTGCTCGGAGAGCTCGGCGCCGTCGCGGAGGGTGGGATGGTCCTCGGCGAGAACGCGCTCGAGCCCGAGCAGCAGCGAGAAGTCCTGGCGCCACTGCGGCGACGGCTCCGCGAAGCCCTCCTCGATCTCGACGAGGGCGGCATCGAGCGCCAGCCGGCGGGCGGTGCCGGGATGAAGGTCGGCGAGCGTCTCGCCGTCGAGCAGGATCGGCTCGCGCGTGAACTCCTGGACGCGCTCGAGATCGGCGCCCGATGGCTCGTGGGCCGCGACTGCGGCGAGTTCGCTGGTTTCTGCCATGAGAAGGCCTGTCGCTGCGCTTGTTCGGTCCAAGACGGAGCGAGCTGCGCAGTAA
Organism: Solirubrobacterales bacterium; assembly: GCA_041393495.1. Taxonomy (GTDB): domain Bacteria; phylum Actinomycetota; class Thermoleophilia; order Solirubrobacterales; family 70-9; genus RHKX01. The sequence continues at coordinate 187,744 of JAWKKA010000001.1, forward strand.
GCTCGATGGGGCAGGCGGTCAGATCTCAGGTGTGGCCGCGGCCCCGGCGGCCCGCCAATTCCCCTCGGACCGCAGCACCCATTAAAGCAGTAGATCAAGCCGGATGAACCCCGAGAACCGCAAGCGGGCGACGACGACCGCCGTGGCGCTGCTCGTGGCGGTGCTCGGGCTCGTGATCTCCGCCTGCGGCAACGACTCCTCCACCGACCCCGGAGCGGAAGCCCCCGACTACTCGGTGGCTGTCGCGAAGGCCCCATCGAAGCTGAAGGCGCTCTACGAGCGGGGTGGCAAGCTCGTCCCCGGCGGCCTCGACGCCTTCTCGGAGCAGCTCGCCGATCTCGAGGGGTACCCGGTCGTCGTCAACAACTGGGCGTCGTGGTGCGGCCCGTGCCGGACCGAGTGGCCGTGGCTGCAGCGGGCCGCCGCCGACAATCTCGATCGGGTCGCGTTCATCGGCGTCAACACCGACGACGGCGAAGCGGCCGCGAAGACCTTCCTCGCCGACCACCCGGTGCCGTATCCGAGCTTTGCGGACCCCGACAAGGAGCTGGCGGGCAGGACCGGCGCAGCGCTGGTCGGCGGGCTCCCGAACACGCTCTTCTTCGACCCCGGCGGCGAGCTCGTCTACACCCACCAGGGCGTCTATCCCGACCAGGCGGCGCTCGAGGCCGACATCCGCAAGTACGCCCTCGGCGAGTCCTAGCGAGGTGGCCGTGCGGGCCCCGGTCGCGATCGCGGTGCTGCTCGGCATTGCCGTGACCCTCGTCGCGAGCACGGTCGCGAGCGGACGGGGCGGGGGGACGACCGCCAGCGGGTCGACGAGCGTGCCCTCGATCGAGCTGAGCGGCGAGATCTCGCCGGCGACGGCGGGCTGGATCGGGACGGCGCTCGCCGACGCCGCCGACGACGCCGCGCCGCTCGCGATCATCCGCCTCGACACCCCCGGCGGGCTCGACAGCTCGATGCGGGACATCGTCAAGGACATCATCGCGGCGCCGATGCCGGTCGTCGTCTACGTCTCCCCGAACGGGGCCCGGGCGGGGTCGGCCGGCGTCTTCATCACCGAGGCCGCCGACGTCGCCGCGATGGCCCCGGAGACGAACATCGGCGCGGCGACGCCGATCACGAGCACCGGCGGCGACATCGGCGGCACGCTCGGCCGCAAGATCACCAACGATGCCTCCGCCTTCGTCCGCGCGCTTGCGACCGCGCACGGCCGCGACCCCGAGCTCGCCGAGCAGATGGTCCGCGAGGCGACCAGCGTGACCGCGGCCGAGGCGCTCGACGCCGGGCTCATCGACCTGATCGCCGCCGACCAGTCGGAGCTGCTGGGCAAGCTCGACGGCTTCGAGGTCCGGGGCCCGAAGCGGACGACCCTCGATACGACCGGCTGGTCGGTCGCCGAGCGCGACATGCCGCTCCGCTACGAGGTCCTCCAGGTCCTCGTCAACCCCAACGTCGCCTACCTGCTGCTTCTCGTCGGGCTGATCGGCATCGCCCTGGAGATCTTCTCGCCGGGGGCGATCGTGCCGGGCCTCGTCGGCGGCGTCAGCCTCGCCCTCGGGTTGATCGGGACGCTGCAGCTTCCCGTCGCCGCCGTCGGCGTGTTGCTGCTCGTGCTCGCGTTCGTGCTGTTCATCGCCGAGGCGCACCTGCCGACGGGCGGCCTGCTCGGCGTCGTCGGGATCGCCGCGCTGATCGCCGGCGGCCTGTTGATGTTCGGCACCGGCGAGGGCGGCCCCTCGGTCAGCCCCTGGGTGGCGGCGCCGGTCGCGATCGTCCTCGGCGGCGGTCTGCTCCTGGTCGGCCAGCGCGTGATCGCGGCGCGGCGCCAGCGGGTGCGGACCGGCGAGGAGGAGCTGGTCGGCGCGACCGCGACGGTGCGCGCGCCGATCGACCCGGTCGGACAGGTATTCGTCGCGGGGGCCCTGTGGCGCGCCCGCTCGCGCGACGGCGCCCCGATCGAGGCCGGGTCGAGGGTCACGGTCGCAGCGATCGACGGCCTGACGCTCGTCGTCGATCCGTCCGCGGCGGACGGCGCGCCCGAGCCCCGGGCCGGCGCGTCTTCCGACCCGACCGCCTGATCGCGCTCCGCCGGGCTGGCCGCGGGCTCAGCAGCTCCGCCGGCTCACGCAGGGGCGAGCGACCCGAAGGACGCTCCCCCAGTCGACGACGTCGCGAAGGTCGAATACGTACCTGGTCGAGTCGCCGACCCCGAACGAGGGGAGTCCGAGCCTTCTGCCGAGGCTCACCCACGGGTCGCCGCCGGCATGGCCCATACCCGACCAGAGCTGCAGCCCCCATCCGTCGCCGCCGGTGTCGCCCACGAACATCCCGTACCGGGACATCGCCGCCAGGATCGTCTTCTTCCAGCCCGCCACCGGGAGGGCCGCGATCCGGCGCATCGACATGTCGAGGTAGAAATGCTGCCCGAGGGCCGGTGCGTGCTTGTTCGGCAGCCCGAGCTCCGAGCAGTTGCGGCCGGTGCTCGGGCCCTTCGCCGGATAGACCGAGTGCCCGTTCGTGCACCTGACGACCATGAAGAGCGCATGGTCGATGCGACCGGCGCGCAGCTCCTCGGGGCGAATGACCCCCGCCGAGGTCGCGAACTGCGCCGCCGTGGCCGCCGAGCCCAGGCCCTTGGATCCCGGCGTACCGATCCTGGTGCGCCCGCCATAGCTGACGTGAAGCTGTCCGCCCTGCTTCGATCGGTCGCGGACCTGCCAGAAGTCGTACTCCCACTTGCGCCGCCGGTCGATCACGCCGAGGTGTCCGTCGCTGCCCCCGGCCGGCTGTGCGCCCCGCGGGATCCTGATGTGACGCCCCTGGATCTCGCAGCCGCTGTAGCTCATGCAGTCGATCCTGTACCGCGGCGCGTTCCGGTTCGCGAAGTAGATCGGATGCGAGTAGTCGTCGACGGTCCCGGCGGTGCCCGCCTGAAAGCTCGGCCCGAGGCCGAACGATGCAGTCCGGCTGCCGATCAGCGGCGAGCCCGCGGCCTGTCTCGGATGAGTCGGCAGCGGCCGGTTGAACGGGCTCGCCGGCGAGAACGGTCGCCAGCACGGGCCGGGCGGGTTCGCGTTGCTGAAGCTCCCCAGCCGGCAGCGCTTGTCCGCTGCCGAAGCCGTCGGCGCCAACAGCGCGAGCAGGAGCGCCGCATGGACGGCCACGGCTGCCGATTGCATGAGGAATCCGTAAGGAAAGCGTTTCGGCACGATGAGCAGGGTAACGGCAGCAGCGGCGTTCGTCGCCGGTTGTGCGAATCCCCGCTATACCCTGCCCCTCGGCCCCGATAGCTCAGCTGGATAGAGCGACTCCCTCCTAAGGAGTAGGCCCCAGGTTCGAATCCTGGTCGGGGCGTCGCGACCGGCGAGGTGGACGACGAGTAGCGGCGTCGGGACCGGCCAGACAGGCCGCCGGTCGGGGCATCGGCGACCGCGTCGGCCGCCCGGCGGAGGCGGCCGCGGCGCGGCGCCGGCGGGTGCGCGCGAGCACCCCGATAGAGTCGGGGCGATCGGCAAGCCGGCGGAAGGAGCGAATGATGGTGGCATTGGGAATCGTCGCGGCGCTGGTCATCATCGCGCTGCTGATCGCGGCGGCCTCGGTGCGGATCCTCCGCGAGTACGAGCGCGGCGTGGTCTTCCGGCTCGGTCGCCTGATCGCGCTCCGCGGCCCCGGCCTGCGCTTTCTGATCCCGATCGTGGACCAGATGGTCCGCGTCGACCTGCGGACGGTGACGCTCAACGTCCCGCCGCAGGAGGTGATCACCAAGGACAACGTCACCGTCCGGGTCAACGCCGTCGCCTACTTCCGCGTCCTCGACCCGAACCGGGCGATCACCGAGGTCGAGAACTACCTCGTCGCGACCTCGCAGATCGCGCAGACGACGCTGCGCTCGACGCTCGGCAAGGCCGAGCTCGACGCGCTCCTGTCGGAGCGTGAGCGCCTCAACCAGGAGCTGCAGTCGATCATCGACGAGCAGACCGAGCCGTGGGGCATCAAGGTCTCGACGGTCGAGGTCAAGGACGTCGAGCTGCCCCAGGACATGCAGCGGGCGATCGCCTTGCAGGCCCAGGCCGAGCGCGAGCGGCGCGCCAAGATCATCGGCTCCGAGGGCGAGTACCAGGCAGCGCAGAAGCTCTCCGATGCGGCCGACATCATGAGTCGCAACCCGGCGACGATGCAGCTTCGCTACCTGCAGACGCTGCTGCAGATCGGCGTCAACAACACGACGATCGTCTTCCCGCTGCCGATCGAGCTGCTCGAGACGTTCTCGCGGCTGATCGGCAGCAACGAGAGCCTCGTCGCGGCGCCGGTGCCGGGTAGCGACGCGCCGCCCCAACCACCGCCCGCCGGCCCGACCGAACCGCCGGTCTGAGTGAGCCACCGGCCCGCCCGCCCGCCGGCCCGACCGAGTCGCTGGTCCGAGTGAGCCGCCGCCCCAACCACCGCCCGCCGGCCCGCCCGCCCGCCGGCCCGACCGAGCCACCGATCTGAGCGTGACGGCGGCTCATGATCCCGGCCACCTCGGGTCCCCGGCGCGAGCGATGAATAGCTCACAGATATTGGGAGCTATTCGTCGCTCGTGGTGAGGCACTGCCGATGATCTGCCCTCGCACCCGCCAATGACCGACTCTCACGCGAGACGGACCGGTTCACGGGGTCCGGCCGCCGGCGCGGCTCCGGGCCCGTCCCCCGAGGTCCGGATCGACCAGCTCACCGGCCAGCGCGCGATCCTCGCGCCCGGCCGCCGCGGCCGTCCCCGCGCCTTCGCCGCCCCGGCGGCCGAGCCGCTCGGCGGCGCCGCCGGGAGCTGCCCGTTCTGCCCCGGCCACGAGGAGCGGACCCCATCCGAGGTCTGGGCGAGCCGGCCGCAGGGCGGCGAGCCGGACGGACCGGGCTGGAGCCAGCGGTCGGTGCCGAACCTCTATCCGGTCCTGGCCGGGCCGGACGCGGCCGGGCACGACGAGCCCCCCGGGCGCGACCCGGGCCTGACGAGCGCCGCCGATCCGTTGCGGAGCTCGGCCCGGGCGGCCGAGCCGGAGCTGTTTCGGACCGCGTCGGCCCACGGCGCTCACGAGGTGATCGTCAACGCGCCCCGCCACGTCACCTGCCTCGCCGATCTCGACGAAGCCGAGCTCGCCGGCGCGATCGCCGCTTGGCGGACCCGGGTCGCCGCCCACGCGGAGGAGGCGTCCTGCGTGCACCTCTGCGTCAATGAGGGCCCGCTCGCCGGCTCGACGTTGCCACACACGCATGCGCAACTCTTCGCGCTCCCGTTCGTGCCGACCGAGATCGCCCGCGAGCGCGAGCGCTTCACCGCCTACCACGAGCGGACGATGGGCGGCCACCTGCTCGAGGACGTGCTCGTCGAGGAGGTGCGGCGGCGCGACCGCCTCGTCGCGATCGACGGCGAGGCCGCGCTGCTCTGCCCCTGGGCCTCGCGCTCGCCCTACGAGATGCGGCTCGTGCCGCGCAGCGCCGCGCCGCGGTTCGAGCGCGACGACCGCGGTGGCGCGCTGCTCGGGCGGGCCCTCGCGGCCCTCGCGGCGCGCTTCGGCGCCAGCCCCGAGCTCAACCTCTGGGTCCGGACCGCCCCGCGCGGCTGCGCCGAGTTCCACTGGCACATCGATATCGCGCCGCGGCTCTCGATCCGCGCCGGCTTCGAGCTCGGCACCGGGATCGAGATCAACGCGGTGGCCCCCGAGCGGGCGGCCGCCGAGCTTCGCGAGGCGATCGGGGACTGACCCGACCGCCGGTGCCTCATCCGGGTAGCCTCCGGCGGCCGATGCCGCCGCTCTCCCGACCGTTTCCGCGCTTCATCGCCGACAGCGCCCAGGAGTCCCGTCCCTACGGACGCTGGCAGGAGCGGCTCAGCGAGTCGTTCGCCGAGGCCTGCAGCGGGCTGGCCGACGAGGCCGGCACCGGTCCCGACCCCGAGGCGATCCGCTTCTTTCCGGAGCGCAGCTGGGGCGAGCGGACCTACGTTCCCGTCGTCGCGCCGGGAGCCGCGGCCGTCGACGGGATCGTCCCCGAGTTCTTCGGCCACGTCTCGTTCGTGCGCTCGCCCGCCGGCGAGCCCGGCGATCTGACGGCGGCCGCCGACTTCAGCGACGTCACCGCCGCCGCCAACCCGGACTGGAAGGTCGACCTCAACGACGACGTCGTCGGCGAGTGGCGCTCGGACGGCGGCCGTGGCGGCGACGTCACGCTGATCTGGGGCACGCCGCTGGTCCGGGGCGCGCTCGCCGTCACCGCCGAGCTCGATGGCGAGGTGCTCGACCAGGCGGCCGTGAGCGAAGGCCGCTTCACGCTGCTGGCCGTCGACGCCGTCCACGGCTTCGGCGACGACCTGTTCTGCGAGATCAAGCTCTGGAATCGACGCCTGCAGGAGATCGCGTCGGAGTCGCTCTACGAGGACGAGGAGGAAGGCGGCTCCGACGAGCCGGCCTGACGCCCGGCAGCAGGCCTGACGCCTCTCGCCGCGCTCAGCCGCGGTGGTACCAGACCGGCGCCGCGATCGCCTCACGCAGGCCCTGCTTGCCGGCGGCGAGGACCGACGGGCCGTGCGTGAACAGCAGCCGGTCGAAGTCGAGGTCGAGCAGCGGCGTCAGCGTCGGCACGAAGCGCTCCGCGTAGAAGCGCCGGACCCGCGCGTCGATCCTCTCGCCCGACCAGATCCGCGGCCCGGCGGAGGTGCCGACGATCGCGTCGCCGAAGACGAGCGCCCGGTGGGCGGGAATCAGAAGCGGCGTCTCGAAGCGTCGCGGCTTGCCGATCGGGTGGGCGCTGACCCCGGCCGGCAGCTCGTCGCCGGGCTTGAACGGCGCGAAGCCGCGGCTCGAGCGGAGTCGCTTGGCGACTGCCGGGTGGCCGTGGATCGTCACCTCGCGCCCGTTCGCGAGGCGGTCGCGAACCGCCTCGCTGCTGCGCACGTGGTAGGTGATCGTGACCAGGATCCGGATCGGTCCCGGCCCGGTCGCGGCGATCAGCTCCCAGATCGGGTCATCGGCGTCGCCGAGCAGCGGGTCGATCAGCAGCGTCTCGTCCCCGACGCGGGCAGCGAAGCTGACGACCTCCGCGCCGAACTCCCCCGGATGCCACTCCGGATGCCGCCGCGACCAGCTCCACAGGCCCGCTGCGATCTCCTCGCCGCCGCTCACGCCAGCAAGCTACAGGCTCGCTCCGCGGCCGCCGCGGTGTCGACTCCGGCCGTTAGGTTTCCGCCATGCGCTGCTGCCGACGGACCGCCCGCGCGATCGGCTGAGCTGCCGGTGCTCGCGCGGATGGACAGAGCGGCGGCCGGGCTGGCGCCGTCCTACTTCGCCCTCGTGATGGCGACCGGGATCGTCTCCGTCGGCGCTCACCTGCTCGACGTCGAGGGGGTCGCGGTCGCGCTGTACGCGTTCAACGTCGCCGCCTACGTCGTCCTCTGGGCGCTGACGATCGTCCGCATCGCCCGCCACCGGGCGGCGCTGCTGCGCGACCTCACCGACCACCGGGTGACGTTCGGGTTCTTCACGATCGTCGCCGGGACCTGCGTGCTCGGCACCGAGACGATCGTGATCACCGGCCACTTCACGATCGCGACGGTCCTGCTCGCGATCGCCGCGGTGCTCTGGCTGATCATCACCTACACGGTGTTCACCGCGGTCACGATCAAGCCGGACAAGCCATCGTTGCCGGATGGGATCAACGGCGGCTGGCTGTTGTCGGTGGTCGCGACCCAGGCGATCGCGGTCCTGATCGCGCACCTCAGCGGGCACTGGGAGCAGCCGCTGCGGATGCACGCCAACTTCGTCGCGTTCTCGATGTGGCTGTGGGGCGGGATGCTCTACATCTGGATCGTGTCGCTGATCTTCTACCGCTACACGTTCTTCCGCTTCTCCCCGGGCGACCTCGCCCCGCCCTACTGGATCAACATGGGGGCGATGGCGATCTCGACCCTGGCCGGGTCGCTGTTGATCCTCAACACGCCGGACGCGCCCTACCTCGACTCGCTGCGGCCGTTCCTCGAGGGCTTCACCGTCTTCTACTGGGCGACCGGGACGTGGTGGATCCCGATGATCGCGATCCTCGCCGTCTGGCGCTACGGCTTCCGTCGCCAGCCCCTCACCTACGACCCGCTCTACTGGGGAGCCGTCTTCCCGCTCGGGATGTACTCGGTCGCCACCTTCGAGATGGAGCGGGCGATCGGCTTCGATTTCCTCGACCCGATCCCGCACGTGTTCTTCGCGATCGCCCTCGCCGCCTGGCTGACGACAACGGTTGGCCTCGCCCGCCGGATCGCACGATCGTGGTGATCGGAGACGCTCGACGGCACCGACCCGCCGGATTGGCGGCCCGGTAGGGCTTCCGCCCGGCGGACGGCTGCCCGGCGGGGCTTCCCGCGCCGCGGGTGGTGCGTCGCGAGGGGCGATGACGGGCTAATCTCGGGGTGTGGGTAAGGATCGGCTGAGGAGCTGGGCGAGAGTCTCGCGCGGCGGCGGCCTGCGCGGGGCGCTGCTCGTCGCCGTGCTGGTGAGCCTGCTGCTGCCGGGGGGCGCCCTCGCGGCCGATACGGCCATCGACTCCGGGCCCGCGGGCCTCACCAACGACAACACGCCGACCTTCGGCTTCTCCTCCCCCGACGATCCCGCCGCGACGTTCGAGTGCCGGATCGACGACGATCCGTTCGCGGCCTGCTCGGGTCCCGGCGACACCCACACGCCGGCGCCGCTCGCCGACGGCGCCCACACGTTCGCGGTCCGCGCGATCGACGCGGAGGCGAACCCCGACCCGGACCCCGCGACGCGCACGTTCACCGTCGACACCGACCCGCCCAACACCACGATCACCTCCGGCCCCGGCGAGCTCAGCAACGACAACACGCCGACCTTCGGCTTCTCCTCCGGCGATGCCGGCGCGACGTTCGAGTGCAGGGTCGACGGCAACTCGTTCGCCGCGTGCGGGCCCGGCTCGCACACCATCGGGCCGCTCGCCGACGGCCCGCACACGTTCCGGGTCCGCGCCACCGACGCGGCCGGGAACGCCGACCAGAGCCCGGCGAGCCGCGACGTCACCATCGACACGACGGCGCCGGACACCACGATCGGCTTCGGCCCCGACGGCCCGACCTCCGACGACACCCCGAGCTTCGGCGTCTCCTCCGAGCCCGGGGCGAGGCTGCAGTGCCGGATCGATGACGAACCCTTCGCCGCCTGCGGGGTACCGGATGGCGGCGGCACCTTCACGACCGCGGCACTCGCCGACGGTCCGCACACGTTCCGGGCCCGCGCCATCGACGCGGCCGGCAACGCCGACCCGAGCCCGGCGAGCCGCGAGTTCACCGTCGATACGACGCGCCCGCCCGACACGACGATCACCAAGCGGCCGAAGAGCAGGATCAAGACCAAGCAGAAGCGGGCGCGGGTCGTGGTCTCGTTCACGGGCGAGGCCGGCGTGGCGTACAGCTGCAAGCTCGACGGGGGCAGGTACCGCCCCTGCAAGTCCCCCTACAGCGCCACGGTCAGGTCGAAGAGCGGCAAGGGCGGCAAGCACAGGATCATGATCCGAGCGACCGACGAGGTCGGCAACGTCGGCAGGCCGGTGGCGGTCAGGTTCAGGGTGCTGCGGACGCCGCGGCTGCGGGCGTCGGTCGCGAAGCGGACCGTCATCACCGCCCTCAACCGGCACGGGTTCGCGCACCGGGTCGTGAAGTCGGTCCGGATCGATTGCAAGCGCCGCGGCCGCTACGGGTTCGGGTGCAGGTTCTCGAGCCGCTTCCGCGGCTACCAGCTGAGCGGGCGGGGCGCCGTCAAGCTCGGGGCCGGTCTCTCGTACCGCTTCCGGGTCAAGGCGCAGGGCGTTCGCTTCCTGCTCACCGACCGCAACGAGACGTCACGCCTGCGCTAGTCGGGGCCCGCTCGGCAGGGGGCCGGACGCGCCGAAGCCGGCCACTCGGCAGGGGGCCGGACGCGCCGAAGCCGGCTGCTCAGCAGGGGTGGCCGGATGCGTCGAAGCAGGGTGGCTCGGGTGCGGGCGGGGCCGGTGTCGGCGCCGGCGCCGGGGTGGGCGTCGTCACCGGCGCAGGCACGGGCGCAGGCACGGGCGGCTGCTCGGTGCGCTCCGCACGTCGCTGCGCGGCCGCGGCAGCCGCGGCCGCGGCCGCCTGCTGCTCGGCGATCGCCGCCCGCCTGCGCTCGGCGGCCGCCGAGCCACGGCGCGCGCCGACGCGGGCCCCGGCCCGCTCCCCGGCCAGCGCGCCCTCGCGGCGCCCGGCGCTCCGTCCGGACTGCCGGGCATCCACGGCGGCCTGCCTCCGGGCCCGGTCGAATGAGACTCGGGACGCCTCGCGCCGGATCGCTGCCGCTTGCGAGCCATCGATGCCCTCGAACTTGGCGACCAGGTATGCGCAGATCCCGATCTCGGCGGCGACGAAGCAGGCGAGGAGCAGGAACCCCACCCGGCGGTCGATCCCCAGTCGCCAGCGCCGACGCACCGGTTCGATCACGACGCTGCCGCTCGGCAGGTTCATGGCCCGCTCACCTCCACCCGCCGCGGCGCCGTCAGGTCCGCCCGCTCGAACGCGCTGCGGTAGGCGGATCTGTAGGCCTCGCGGTACGCCGCGTGGTAGGCATGCCTGCGAGCGGACCTGAACGCGCTCGGATAGCCCTCGATGGTGCCGATGGCCCTCCCGCGCACCTCGCCCGCGATCGTCCCGGCCTGCCGCGCCCGGTCGGCGTCGCTGCGCTGCGATGCCCCGAGCGAGTAGCCGCCGATCGCGACGGCGACGAAAGCGGCGATCAGCGGCAGGACGAGCGCCCAGTGGCGGAGCAGCCGCCGTCTCGTCGATGCCGCGTACCCGTCCCCGACGCCGACGGCGTCGTTCAGCCGAGCGCGGCCGTCCTTCAACACGCGGTGCAGTTGACGCGATGCCATCTCCCACCCCCCAGAGTAGAGGGCTCGTCGTCACCGGGCAGCAGAAGCGTCGGCGGCCCGGACCGGTGCCCCGGCGACGCGACTCCGGTGCGGGCCGCCCGCCCCCCGTCAGCGGGCGGCAGTCGCCGCGAGGGGCCGGGCGGACGGTGCGCGGTGGAAGTCCATCGCCTCGTCGATCGGTCCCCAGCGGAGCATCGCGACGTCGTACGGGTAGCTCTGGCGGAGTCGCCATGGTGCGCGGGCCCCCTGCTTCGGCAGCCGGTCGAGGGCGCGGAGCACGTAGCCCGCGTTCAGGTCGATGACCGGCGAGAGCCCGATGCCGGGCCCCGGCGGGCGGGGCACGCAATACGCGTAGTCGTGCTCGTCCATGTGGTTGATCAGGCGACAGGCGTACTTGGCGACGAGGTCGCATTTCAGCGTCCACGAGGCGTTGGTGTAGCCGACCGAGAAGGTCAGGTTGGGGACGTCGCAGAGCATCATCGCCTTGTAGGTGACGGCCTCGGCGGGATCGATCGGGCGCCCGTCGACGACGACGTCGATGCCGCCGAAGAAGAGCAGCTCGAGGCCGGTCGCGCTGACGATGATGTCGGCCTCGAGATCGCGGCCCGACCGGAGCCGGATCCCGGTCTCGGTGAACGTCTCGATCCGGTCGGTGGCGATCTCGACCCGCCCCGCCGAGATCTCCTCGAACAGATCGCCGTCGGGGACGAGGCAGAGGCGCTGGTCCCAGGGGTCGTAGCTCGGCTGGAAGTCCCTGTCGACGTCGTAGCCGGCCGGAAGGCTCGCCGCGACCCCGCGACGGATCAGGCGCCTCATCAGGCCCGGGAAGCGGCGGCTGAGCCGGTAGCTGAGCATCTGCAGCGCGACGTTCTTGGCGCGGGTCAGGCGGTAGGCGAGCGACCCCGGCAGCCGCCGCCGCAGCGCGATCGCGATCGCGTCGCGGCCCGGGATCGACGCGATGTAGGTCGGGGAGCGCTGCAGCATCGTCACCTTCGCCGCACTGCTGCTCATCGCGGGCACGAGCGTGACGGCGGTGGCGCCGCTGCCGATCACGACGACGCGCTTGCCCTCGTAGTCGAGGTCGGCGGGCCAGTGCTGCGGGTGGATGATCGGCCCCGCGAACCGGTCGCTGCCGGGGAGCTCGGGCTCGTAGCCGTGGTCGTAGCGGAAGTAGCCGGTGCAGCCGCAGATGAAGCTGCAGCCGATCCGGACCGTCTCGGGCGGGCCGTCGGGACCGGCGCGCTCGGCCTCGACCAGCCAGCGGGCGTCCTCGCTCGACCACGTGGCGCGAACGACCCGGTGGCGGAAGCGGATCTCGCGGTCGATCCCGTATTCGCGGGCGGTCGCATCGAGGTAGGCGAGGATCGAGTCGCCGTCGGCGAGCGCCTCGGGTTCCTCCCAGGGACGGAACGAGAACCCGAGCGTGAACATGTCCGAGTCGGAGCGGATCCCCGGGTAGCGGAACAGGTCCCAGGTGCCGCCGATCGCGTCCCGCGCTTCGAGGATCGCGAAGCTCTTCCCGGGGCAGCGCTCGCGGAGGTGGCAGGCGGCGCTGATCCCGGAGATCCCGGCCCCGATGATCAGGACGTCGACGTGCTCGATGTCCGCATCCTCCCCGGTGATCGCGGCCGCTCTCACGCCGACGAGCGTAGCGGCGGCGGGCCCGACCGGTGTGATGGCGGCCACGCAGGCGGCCACCACCGCTCGCCGGCCCCCTGGCCGACCGATTCCCGGTCCGTCGGCACGGGGGGCCGCCCGGCCGGACTTCTCCCGTCGCGCTGGGGTCCCGCCCAGCCGGACTTCTCCCGTCGCGCTGGGGTCGGTGGCGGCGACATTCCGCGGCGATCCACCCCAGCACGCCCGATCGCGCCCGATCCGCCTTCACTCGATCGATCTGGTTGGCCGGGCCGTGGTCGTTCGAGCGGCGCCTCGCTGCGGTGACCGCTCCCCTGCCGCTCGGGCGTGTGCAGTGTCCCGCGGAGCACTGCCGAGGCGGTCGGGCGGGCCGCCGCCGGATGTGCGACGCTTCCTTGCGGCCGATGAGCAACGGCGCTGAGATTCCCCCGGGCGAGGCCCAGCCGGCGGTGCCCGCGGGCTGGTACCCGCACCCGACGGCGCCCGGCTGGGAGGCCTACTGGGACGGCGCCGCCTGGGGCACCGAGACGCGGCCCGCGCAGGCGGCCGCGGTTCCGGCCGGGCAGCCCGCCCAGACCGCAGCCGAGCCCGCACAGGCTGCGGGCGCCGAGCAGTACGCGCAGGCCGCCGCAGCCGAGCCGGCGCAAGCTGCGGGCGCCGAGCAGTACGCGCAGGCCGCGGCAGCCGGGCCCGCACAAGCCGCGGGCACCGAGCAGTACGCGCAGGCCGCGACTCCGGCCGCCGCCGGCGCCGTGAGCGCCGCCGCGGTGCCCGCCGCCTCCCGCGCCGAGGCCCGCTCCGACAGCTCCCTGCCGGCCGTCATCTGCATCCTCGGCGCGGTCGTCGCGATCGTCGGCGCGTTTCTGCCGATGGGCTCCAGCGACATCGTCGATCTCGCCGACAACACGATGGTGGCCCAGACGTACGGGCTGGCGGTGATCGCCGCTGCGGCGATCGGTGCGGTCGTTGCCGCCATCGCCTACGTCAAGGCCTCCCGGACCTGGCTTCTGGTCCTGCTCGGCGTGGTCGTCATCGCGATCGCCGCCTACGCCGGCCTGGCCGGGGTCGATGACCTCGAAGCCACGGGGCTCCCGAACCTGCCGAGCATCGGCGGTACCGGCGGGCAGACCCCCGATCCGAAGGCTCTCGAGGAGATCGCCCGGGCCGCCGAGAGCGGGAGCGCCGAGCCGTCGCCCGCGACGGGCGTCTTCGTCACCGGTGCCGGTGGGCTGCTGATGCTGCTCGGCGGCCTCGGGCTGATGCGCGGGCCGCGCTGAGCGCCGCGCGGGATGAGCCGCATCGGCATCATCGCGGCGGCCGTGCTCGGCACGGTCGCGCTGGCGATCGCCCCCGCAGCGGCGACCGCGGCCACGAATCCGTGGCTCGTGCCGCCCGACCAGTTCCTCAACATCGCCCACCAGGGCGGCGAGCTCGAGGCGCCGGGCAACACGCTCTACGCGTTCAAGAGCGCGATGCGCGAGCGCGGCGCCGACTCGATCGAGATGGACTCCTACATCAGCGCCGACGGGCAACTCGTGATCGGCCACGACGCGACCCTGAACGGGACGACGAACTTCGGGACGCCGAGCGCGCCGCCGCCGTTCAACGAGCCCGGCGCCTCGGACAAGATCTGGGACTACACCGTCGCCGAGCTGAAGAAGCTCGACGACGCCTACTGGTTCGCGCCCGGCACCGGTCAGTACGACCACGGCCGCCCGGCCGGCGACTACGAGCTTCGCGGCGTCGCCGACGGCGCCGTGCCGCCGCCGGCCGGCTACGACCCGAACGACTTCAGGATCCCGACCTTCGAGGAGGTCCTCGCGGCCTTCCCGCACACGCGGATCAACATCGAGCTGAAGGACCAGCCGGGGTTCACCGACAAGGGGATCGCGGCGGCCCGGGAGCTCGCCCGGATCCTCGCCGCACAGCCCGGCGGCGACAACGAGAACGTCCTCGTCGTCTCCTTCGGACAGCCCGAGATGGCCGCCTTCCACGCCGCCATGCCCGAGCACGACTCGCTCGCGGCCAGCCTCGAGGCGACGAGCGACTACGCGCTCGACGGCAAGCCGATCGAGCCTCCCCCCGAGGCGCTGCAGCCGCCCGACACCTACGACCTCGGCGGCGCGCTGATCGACGCCCCCGCCTTCCTGAAGGCGATCGCCGAGCAGCGCGGCGACGACTACGCGATCCACGCCTGGGGCGCCAACGGGACCACCGAGGACGATGCTCTCTACCAGCACATGCTCGACCTCGGCGTCCAGGGCTTCATGGCCATGAAGCCCTCCCGGCTCACCGCCTTTCTCTGCGCCAAGGACATCCCGCGCCCCGATGGCTCGAGCCATTGCAGGCCGAATCCCGACATGGCCGGGATCGCCCCGGTGCTCGCCGCCTCCCCTCCGGAGCCGAGGCGGGTCGAGATCCGCCCCGGCGAGCGCGCCGTCGTCCGGGTCGGGGTCACCAACGCGGGCAACCAGGACCTGCACGGGACGCTCGTCTGCGCGACCGCTGCGGGCAAGGCGCGGCGCTGGGTCAAGCCGGGACGCTGCGGCAACCGCCACATCGTTGTCCCGGGCGAGCCCGAAGTGGCGCGGGTCCCGATCCGGACGAAGCGTCGCGCCAACGGCCGTTACGAGGTCACGGTCGAGCTGACCAGCGACGACGGCGGCAGCGTCGAGCGCGGGCTGACGGTCCGGGTCGCGGGCAAGCGCCGCCATCGCTGACGCCGCGCCCGCGTCCACGGCAGGAGTGACGGGCCCGACAGCGAAGGTGGCGGGGTGCTCTCGTCGCTTCCCAAGCGGGTTGCCGGCCCGCCCGGGGGCGGTGGCGAGACCGATCCGGTGACGGGGCTGCCCGATCGGAGGAGATTCCTCGCCGACCTCGCCGCCGAGCTCGCCGGCCTCGGCGAGCAGCCGGGGTCGGTCGCCGTCCTGCTCGCCGATCTCGACGGCTTTCGGAGGGTCAACCGCGATCTCGGCCACGACGCCGGCGACCTGCTCCTGTTCTCGGCCGGCCGCCGGCTGCTCTCGGCGGTACGCCCCGGGGATCTGGTCGCGCGCGCCGGCGGCGACGAGTTCGTCGTCCTCAGCCGCCTCCGCAGCAGCTCCGACGTGGCCGACCTCGCGACGTCAATCCTGACCGCGTTCGACGACCCCTTCGACCTCGACGCCGAGGTCGTGACGGTGACCGCCTCGGTCGGGGTGGTCGTCTCCGATGCGCCCGACGCCGTGCCCGAGTCGCTGGTCGGTGATGCCGAAGCCGCCCTCGAGCGCGATCGCTCGGGCGCGCGCCGCCTCGAGGTGTTCGACGAGGAGCTCCGCGACCGGATCCGCTATCGCGCCGAGATCGGCCGTGAGCTCGCCGCGGCCCTGGCCGCCGACGAGGTCACCTTCCACTACCAGCCGATCGTCGACATCGCGACCGGCCGGGTGGCGTCGGTGGAGGCGCTCGCGCGCTGGCACCATCGCGAGCGCGGGGCGATCTCCCCGGAGCTGTTCGTGGCGGTCGCCGAGGAGGCCGGGGTCGGCTCGGAGCTGCTCGCGTGCCTGCTCGACCATGCTGCCCGCGACTTCCCCGCGATCGCCGCCAGCGACCCGACCGGCGAGGTCGCCCTCGCGATCAACGTCTCGTCGAGCCAGCTCAGCTCCGAGCGGCTGATCGCCGCGATCGGGGAGCTCGTCGGGCGCCTCGACCTCGCGCCCGAGCGCGTCATCGTCGAGATCTCCGAGTCGGCGCTGAGCGGGGCGGCCGGCGCCTACCTGGCCCGCGTCACCGAGCTCCGTGCGCTCGGCGTGCGGATCTCGCTCGACGACTTCGGCACCGCATCGACCTCGATCGCCCAGCTCCGCTCGCTGCCGATCGATCAGATCAAGCTCGACCGCTCGTTCGTCGTCGGCCTCGGCGCCGCATCCGCCGATGCCGCCCTCGCCGCCGGGGTGTTGCCGCTCGCGCGATCGCTCGGCATCGAGGTCGTCGCCGAGGGCATCGAGACCGAGGGCCAGCTCGCCCACCTGTTCGCGCTCGGCTACCGGCGGGCCCAGGGCTACATGCTCGCCCGCCCGGTGCCCGCCCGCGACGCTGCCGGCCTGATCGCCGCCGGACCGCTCGCGGCGACCCGGGCGAGCGACAGCGCGGCGCTGGTCGCGGCTCGCGAGTCGTTCCGCGAGGCGCTCCTCGCGGGCGACGCGAAGCGCGCCGGGATCGTCATCGCCGAGGCGCTGGAAGGCGGGATCGACCCGATCGGGATCCAGGGCGAAGTGATCGGGCGGGCGTTGCACTGGATCGACTCCGAGTGGGAGGCGGGTCGGCTGCGCGCCGCCGACGAGCACCTCGCCGCGGCGATCTGCGAGCGTCAGCTCACCGCCGTCATCGACTCGCAGCGGGGCGGCGAGCGCCGCTTCGCGAACCCGCTCGAGCAAGCCGTCGACGGCTCGCTCGCGGGCTCCGTCCCGAGCCGCCCGCGACCCTGATCGGGCCAGGCAGCTTCGTCCGCTCGCCGCGGGAGCAAAAGCCGGCTCCCGGGGTCGGTTTGTGCACTCGCGTGAGCAAGTCGACCGGCCGCCGGCGCGACGTCCGGCCCCGGCTAGCGGTCGTCGCGCCCGGGGTGGACGTCGTCGATCGTCGCCAGCGGCACGTAGGGGGCGCCGCTTGCGGCTTCGATGGCGGCGCCGCCGCCGGCGAGGCGGTCGAGGACCGACACCGTGCCGGCGATCACCAGCTCCTCCTCGGCGCAGCGCTCGATCGCCTTGACGGTCGAGCCGCCCGTCGTGACGACGTCCTCGACGATCAGGACGCGTGTGCCGGGCGCGAGCAACGGCCCCTCGATCCAGCGCTGCAGGCCATGCGCCTTCTTCTCCTTGCGGACGAAGAAGGCGAGCAGCTCGCGGCCGGCGGGATCGGAGATCGCGGCGCTCGCGATCGGGTCCGCGCCCATCGTCATCCCGCCGACGGCAGCAGCCCCGAGCCGCACCGCCTCGGCGGCGACGAGCTCACCGAGCGCCCCGAAGCCGGGCTGGCGGAGGATCGCCCGCTTGGCGTCGACGTAGTAGGAGGCGGTGGCGCCGCTCGTCAGCGTCACCTCGCCGATCACGAGCGCGTGCTCGCGCAGCTCCCCGATCAGTGTCTTGCGCGCGTCCACCTCACCGACCGTGACGAGCCTGGGAGGCGGCTGACCAGGGACGCAGTCGGCGAAGCGACCGAAGGGTCGTGAGCCGACGAGGACGCCGGTCAGGCGTCTCCCAGGCCGTCACCGGTAGACGTAGATGGGGTCGCCGATGTCAATCCAGTTGTAGATGTGGACCGAGTCGGGGATCGGGTTGCGGAGGCAGCCGTGGCTTGCCGGGTAGGTCGGGACGCTGTGATAACCGTGGGTCGCGTAGCCGCGGATGAAGTAGACCGAGTAGTACATCCCGAGGCTGTTGTAGCCGGCGTCCTTGCGGTAGAAGCGGAACTTGCCGGTGATCGTCGGCGTCGCCGGCGCGCCCGAGGAGATCGGGTAGATCTCCTCCGCCTTGCCATGGCTGGCGAGCACCATCACCTGGCGCGACAGGTCGGCCTCGACGTGCTTGCCGGCGCCCGGGTGCTTGAGCCTGAACCCGCCCTTGCCCTTGGCGAGCTGCTTGAAGATCCGCCCGGTCGCCTTCTCCTTGCGGGCCATCCCGTTGACCTTGCGGAAGGCGAGGACGGCGCGCCCGGTCGCCGACGAGTACCGCGAGCCCTTGCCGGGCACGTAACCGCGCGCGTCGAGCAGGTCGTTCAGGGCCGCGACCGCGTCGCTGCGGTTGCCCTTCCGGAGGCTCGGGTAGCGGAGCCGGAAGCCGCGGCTTCGCGCCTGCGAGCCGGCCCAGGTCGCGCCCTTGTGGAGGATCGCCTCGATCCGGTACATGCCGGGGGCGATCATCTTCCGCGACCAGTGGAACTGGCCGAGGTCGGAGTGCTTGCCCTTGTCGCGGACCTTGACGGTCGTGCGCTTGACGGTCCGCTTGCCGCGGTTGAGCACGATCGTCACCTTCTGGCCGACCCGGAAGCGGTGCACCGTGCCGGCGAGCTTGATCCGGTTGCCGGCGGTGACGCGACCGCCGCGCAGGCCCTTGAGGCGAAGCTTGGTCGTCGTCGGCTGCAGCGGGTCTGCCGGCGCCCTCGCGGTCGCGCCGCCGGCCGGGGCGGCCGGCTCCACGGCAGCGGCGTCTCGCGCCGGGGCCGCAGCGGCGGGCACCGTCATCGCGATGGCGAGAACGGACAGGAGGACGAGCGGACCGCGATACCCCTTGCGCATCTGGCTGCGGATCATACGAAGCGACGCGGCCGGCGCCGTCCGATCGCGTCAGACGACGTCGGTCACGAGCAGCACGAACGCGATCGTGTTGTTGATCGCATGCGCGAGCACCGGCGCCCAGAGCGTGCCGCTGCGCTCGTACAGCCAGGCGAGGATCACCCCGAAGACGGCGAGCTGAACGGCGACGCCGAGATTGCCCGCGCCGAGGTGCAGCGAGCCCCAGACCACCGCCGAGATCAGCGCCGCCGGCCAGATCGAGAGCGAGCGGCGCAGGCCGCCGTACATGAACCCGCGGAAGAACGTCTCCTCCGAGATCGGCGCCGCGATCACGATCAGGAACGCGGCGACGGCGACGCTGCCGAGCTCGTCCTTGTCGGTGCCGAGGTCGCGGGTCACGTCCTCCTGGTCCGGCTGCAGGATCGGCGCCAGAAAGCCGGCGAAGACGACGTAGACGAACCATGCGAGCAGGGCGAGGCCGATCGCGCCGACCGCGATCCGGCCGCCGAGCCCGAGCTTGCCGAACGCCACCCCGATCCGGCCGCGGGCGTCGAACAGGGCGAAGCCGAGCGCGGTGCCGATCAGGCTCAGCGCGACCACGAGTTGCGCCGCGTCGCGAGCTGCCGGCGTCTCCAGCCCGGGGTCGAAGATCGCGACGCAGATCGTCCCGGCGAGCATCGCCGCGGCGGCGATCAGGACGCCGACGGCGACCATGCCGCCGCCCCAGCCCACCTCGGGCAGGCCCGCGTAGCGGGTCAGAAAGCGGCCGCCCTTCGCCGCCCGGTCCGGCTGCTCGCCGGTCGGCGGTGGCGTCGACGCCGCCAAGCCCGTCGGCGGGGTGGCGCCGGGGTCGGCGGCGGGGGGCGGAGTCGAGGCGGGCCGTGCCGGCGGCGGCGTGGAGCCCACGGGCGGAGCCTCGGCGCGCTCCCGCCGGGGTCCGGGCGGAGCCCCGGGGCGCTCCTGCGGCGGCGTCGAGCCCACGGGCGGAGCCTCGGCGCGCTCCCGCTCCGGCTCGGGCCCGCCTTCTCGCCCCTCGCTCATCGTTGCCTCGGCTCCACGAAATCCACGATCTCGGCGAGCGAGGATACGTCGGCGCCGCCCTCGCGGTCGATCCTCAGCACGTCGATGCCGGCCGCGCGGGCGCCGGCAACGTCCTCGGCGCTGTCGCCGACGTGGATCGCGTCGGCCGCAGCGCAGCCGATCGCGGCCAGCGCCGCCGCGAAGATCGCCGGGTCGGGCTTGCGGGCGCCGACGGCCGCGGACGTGACGACGTCGTCGAGCGCAGCGGCGAGCCCGATCCGCTCGAGCACCTCCCCGAGCCCGTAGTCCCAGTTCGAGACGCAGCAGATCGTCAGGCCGCGGTCGCGCAGGGCTGCCAGCGCGGGGAGCGCGTCCGGATAGGGCTCGAACGCGATCGCGTCCATCATCTCGGCGACCCCGATGCGGCGACCGAGGCCGGCCGAGAGGACCTCCGCCGACCGGGCCCGCAGCGTCGCCAACGATGCGGCGTCGCGGCCCGACTGGGCGTTGGCGGCGTAGAAGGACATCTCGGCGCGGAACGCCCTGCGGACCCGCTCGGCGGGGATCCCGGCGACGAGCGCCGGATCGAGTCGCTCCCAGGGCGGAAGCAGGCGGACGATCGTCCCGAGGGCGTCGATCAGGCAGGCGCGGTAGGGGGCGGGCACGAATACATTCTCGACGAGCGGAATGGAGGACGCCCCGATCAGCGCATGCAGGCCCGCCCCGGCGCCGGGTCGGCGACGGGTCGGCCTCGGGCTCGCCGCCGGGCTGGTGCTCGTCTCGATCCCGCTCGCGGCGCCGGGGTCGGAGCTGGTGCCCGGGGCCGGGACCGTCGGCTCGAACGCACCGCGCTGGGTGATGGGCGCCTTCGGCAACGGGTTCGACCTCGATGGCGGCCGCTTCCTCGGGCTCCTCTACGCGGCCACCCTCCTCTGGGCGGGGCTGCTCCTCTGCGCCCGCGACCTCGGCCTTCGCGCCGTCGCCGCCTTCGCCGCCGCCCTGATCGCGCTGTTCGTCCTCGCCGCGCCGCTGCTCTCGCTCGACGTCTTCAGCTACGTCTCCTACGCGCGGCTCGGCGTCGAGCACGGGCTCAACCCCTACGAGCACGTCCCCGCGGAGATCCCCGGCGATGCGGCCGCGGCGCGGGTCGTCGACTATCGCGACGCGGTCTCGGTCTACGGCCCGCTGTTCACGCTCGGCACCTACCCGCTCGGCGCCGCCGGGGTCGGCTTCGCGGTCTGGTCGCTGAAGCTGCTCGCCGGCCTCGCGGTCGCGGCGATCGCCTGGCTCGTCGCCCGGCTCGCGGCGTTGCGCGGGGTCACCCCGGCGACGGCGGTGGCGTTCGTGGCCTTGAACCCGATCGTGCTCGTCCAGCTCGTCGGCGGCGCCCACAACGACGCGGTGATGGCCGCGCTCGCGTTCGCGGGCGTCGCCGCCGCGCTGACCGCGCGCCCGGCGATCGCCGGAGGCGGGTTCGTCCTCGCCGCGACGATCAAGGTCGCCGGGATCCTCTACGCCCCGTTCGCGCTCGCCGGGGCGGCCGGGCGCGGACGCCTGCTCGCGGGGGCGCTCGCCGCCGCCGTCGCCGCGGCGGCGATCGCGCTGCTCGCGTTCGGACCGCCGGTCAGCGAAGCGCTCAGCGTCGCCGGGGAGAACCAGGACAGGATCAGCCGCTGGGGGGTGCCGGCGACGCTGGCGCGGCTGTCCGGCATCGACGTCGACGCCCTGCGGGCGCTGGCAGCCGTCGCCTTCGGCCTCGCTGTCGCGGCGCTCCTCGTCGCGGTCGCGCGCGGCCTCGACTGGGTGCGCGCGGCCGGCTGGGCGAGCTTCGGGCTGCTCGTCGCCTCCGCCTACCTCGTCCCCTGGTATCTGATCTGGCTGCTCCCGGTCGTGGCGATCGCACGCGACCGGTTGCTCGTCGGTGCGACGATCCTGCTCACCGTGTTCCAGGTCATCAACGGAGTGCCGACGTGAGCGAGCCGCGGATGCGGAGCTCGCCCGAGTTCGACCTGATCGCGGCGATCCGCGAGCGGCTCGGCGAGGCGACCGCGGGACCCGACGTCCGGATCGGGATCGGCGACGACGCCGCCGTCACGACCGGGCCGGCCGGCGATGCCCGCGCCGTCTCCGTCGACGCGATCGTCGATGGCGTCTCGTTCCGACGCAGCTGGTGTCCGCCGCGCGCGATCGGTCGCAAGGCGGCCGGCGCCGCGTTGAGCGATCTCGCGGCGATGGGCGCCCGGGCGGCCGAGGCCTACGTCTGGCTCGGGATGCCGGATGACCTCGGCCGCGACGATGCCCTCGAGCTCTGCGCCGGCCTCGCCGACGTCATCGGCGGCGCCGGCGCGGCGCTGCTCGGCGGCGACCTCACCGCTTCGCCGGTCCTCGCCCTCTCGGTCACCGCTATCGGCACCGCGCCGGCGCCGGAGCTGCTCGTCGGCCGCGCCGGCGCCGAGGTCGGCGACTCCGTCTGCGTGACCGGGTCGTTCGGGTCGGCGGCCGCCGGGCTGATGCTGCTCGAGCACCCGGAGCTCGGCGCCGCCGTGCCCGCGCCCGCCGCCGCCGCGGCGCGGGACCGGCAGCTCGACCCGGAGCCCCGGATCGCCGCCGGGCAGGCGCTCGCCGGCGCCGGCGCCCGGGCGATGATCGACGTCTCCGACGGCCTCGGCGCCGATGCCGAGCACCTCGCCGCCGCCTCCGGCGTCAGCCTCGAGATCGAGCTCGATCGGGTGCCGGTCGGCCTCGGCGTCGCCGAGGTCGCGCGGGCAGCGGGACGCGACCCGGTCGAGCTGATCGCCTCCGGAGGCGAGGACTACGAGTTGCTCTGCGCGGTCCCGCGGGCGCGGCTCGCCGCCTGCGTCGCCGCGGTCGAGAGGACCGGTGTCGCGCTGACCGAGGTCGGCCGGGTCGGGCCCGGCGCCGCCGTCCGGCTCAGGCTTCCCGGGGGCCGTTCAGTTCGTGCAGCAGGGCATGACCACCTCCGCCGCGGCCGCTGAGTCGACCGCGGCTCTGGATCGCGCCGATCCGCTCGAGGATCGCCATCGCGACGCGCTGCGAGTTGATCTCGTACTCGCCGCGGGAGACCTGCCGTTGGACGTCGGTGAGCTGTTCGTCTGTGGCACGCATGGAACTTGCTCGTTTCTCCGTTTCCCTGTCTCTGCTCGGGGGATGACCTGTACCGGCCACATCGACCCTGACCGGCTCCTCTTTAGCGGCTTCGGACGCCCGTCCAGCGGCGCGTCCAGAACCGCGTCCAGACCCGCTCAGCCGTGGCGGCGGACGGCGGGCGGGGTCGAGCCGAGGGCCCCCGGGCCGGCATGGGTGCCGGCCCCCCGGATGCTTCCGCGGGGACCGTAGGGGGGCATGGGGCGCTCCTCGCCGCCGGCCGCGGAGACGCAGGCGATCAGGCCGCCGACGACCCCGCACCAGAGCAGGCTGAGCAGCAGCCCGACCTGCCCGTCGGCGATCATCAGGAGCAGGTGCCAGGGCGCCCCGAGCCCGAGGTCGAGCTCGTGCGCCCAGGTGACGAAGCCGGCGCCGGCCGGGATCAGCGACGCGCAGGCGATCGCGGCCAGGGCGACGGCCCGGGGCGGGCCCGCCGCCCGGGCGGCGAACAGCCAGACGTGCGCCGTCGGGGCCAAGAGCAGGGCCAGGTAGGGATTGACCAGCCAGATGCCGAGCGCCGACAAGCCGGTGAGAAGGCCCGCGGCCGCGGCGAGCGTCTGCGGCTCGGCGTCGAGCGGGGTTCGCATCGGGCGGATCAGCAGGACCGTCAGAGCGACCGCGCCGGCGAGCACGGCGAAGGCGACCGGCCCGGCGCCGCCGGCGGGATGGAGGGCCGGGTCGTAGGGGAAGGTCGGGTCGGGCACGAGGCCGACGAGCCCGAGCAGGTGGATGAGCAGGACCGCCGCCAGCGGGATCAGGACGCGCTCGCCGGCCCAGAAGAGCGTCTTGCGGGCGCGCCAGTCATTGCGATGCTCGCGCAGCCAGGTGTCGCCGGCGGTCAGCAGCGGCGCGAATATCAGCGTGACCGCCAGCAGCGACAGCGTCCACCCGGGCACGAGGTTGTCGCCGACCCGGATGTAGTCGTCGGGACCGGCGTCGGCCGGCTTTTCGGCGTGGTCGAGGGTGAGGACGAGATCGAGGACGGTCCCGCCGGCGGCGGTCAGGGTCTGCGGCGAGATCGCCTCGGCGTCGTCGGTGGCCGCCGGCACCTGGCGTTCGCCGTGGGCGCTGATCGCCAGCGCCTCGATTCCGGACCGACGCAGCGCGACCTGCTCGCCCAGGCCGGCCGGAAAGGCGAGCCGCGCGAGCCCGACCCAGGCGCCGGGCGCCGGGTCGCGCTCGCCGAAGTTGCCGGCGGCGAGGTCCCGCGCGGTTTCGACGAGCTGGGCCGACGGGCTCGACGGCCCGGAGCCCGATGCGACCACGAACGGCGGCTCGGGATCGGGGACGCCCGGCTGGGAGATCACCAGCGCCGCGTCGATCGCGGCCGGGTCGGGCAGCGCGTCGATGAGCTGCTCGGCCCCCGCGCCGCCGCCGCCGCCGTCGGTCGAGGCGAAGATCAGCGTCTGCTCGTGGCGCGAGCGGCCGAGGGCGTCGGCGAGGCCGAGCAGCGTCGCGGTCGCGGAGGCGCTCGTCGTCGCGCCCGGGCCGCTGGCGGAGTCACGGGCGGCGAGGACGACGATCGTCCGGTCCGAGTTCCCGGGCAGGGTCAGGATCACGTTCTCGAGCCGGACGCCTTCGCCGTCGAAGCTCGAGTCGAACGACTCGGTCGTGACGTCGCCGCCCTCGATCGCCGAGAAGCGCTCCTCGACGAGGTCGGCGACGGCTTCGTCGCCGGCCGAGCCCGGCGTCCGGTCCGGCGCCAGCGAGACGATCGCGCGGGCGGTCCGGGCCGCCTCGGGGCCGTCGAAGGTCGGGGTGGCTGCCGGCGGCGACAGCCGCGGGGGGATCGACTGGAACGAGAACATCATCACGACGAACGCGGCGAGCGCGGGCAGCAGGGCGGCGCGATAGATCCTCGGGTCGAACATCGGTGGGGCGGTGAAACTAACCTCTCGACATGGCCGAAGCCTCGGCTCGCATTCTGCTCGTCGACGACGAGGAGTCGATCCAGACGCTGCTCGCGTATCCGTTGCGCAGGGACGGCTACGAGGTCGTCGTCGCCCGCGACGGCCGCGAGGGCCTCGACGAGTTCGCGGCCGGCCGCTTCGACCTCGTCGTCCTCGACGTGATGATGCCCCGCATCGACGGGATCGAGGTCTGCCGGCGCCTGCGCGCCCGCAGCCAGGTCCCGATCATCATGCTGACCGCCCGCGACGACGAGATCGACAAGGTGCTCGGCCTCGAGATCGGCGCCGACGACTACATCACGAAGCCGTTCAGCGTCCGCGAGTTCTCGAGTCGCGTCAAGGCGGCGCTGCGGCGAACCCGGATGGCGTCGGAGGAGCCTGTCGAGGGGCCGATCGCGGCCGGCGAGCTGAGCATCGACCCGGGGCGCCGGCTGGTCACGGTCCGCGGTGAGCGGGTCGAGCTGACCTACGTCGAGTTCGAGCTCCTCGCCGCCCTCGCCCGCGCGCCCGGTCGCGTCTTCGATCGCGGCTCCCTGCTCGAGCGGATCTGGGGCGACAGCACCTACCGCGATCCGCGCACGATCGACGTCCACGTCCGCCACCTGCGCGAGAAGATCGAGTCGGACCCGAAACGGCCCGAGCACCTGCTGACGGTGCGCGGCGTCGGCTACCGGTTCCGCGACGAGGAGTGCTGAGCGTGCCGCCCCGGTCCGTCTCGAGGTTCGACAGCATCCGGACCCGGCTCGTCCTCCTGTTCTTCGCGATCACCGCGACGGCGATCGGCTTCGTCTACCTCTACGTGGTCCCCCAGCTCAGCTCCCGGCTTGAGTCCGAGCAGCTCGACCGGCTCGAGCAGCAGGGCGCCCGGGAGCTCGACGAGCTGCGGACCGCGGCGCGGCGCGGGCTCGAGCAACGCCGGCTCGAGGCGCTCGTCCGCCGGACCGCCGCCGATGTCGACTCGCGGATCACGCTGCTCGGGCTCCGCGAGGGGGAGCCGGCGTTCGTCATCGCCGACTCCGCGCTCGAGAGCGACGCGCTCGACCCCGAGTACCCGGCGGCGAGCGGCGCGGCAGCCGCCGGCGACGTCCGCTCGGCGGTCGAGACGGTCGGCGGCAGCCGGATCGGCGAGGCGGCCTTCCCGGTCGGCGGCGAGGTCCCCGCTTCCGGCGGTGCCGATGCGGCGCCGGGGGCCCCGGGCTGGGTGATCGTCCTCTCGACCCCGCTCGACGACGTCGAGGCCAACGTCGCGCTGATCCGCCGCCAGACGCTGATCGCCGGCGGGATCGCCCTCGCCGCGTCGCTGCTCGCCGCGTTCATCGCCGCCGGTTACCACGCGCGGCGGATCCGCCGGCTCGAGGAGGCCGCCGCCCGGGTCGCGCGCGGCGACTTCAGCGCCCCGATCCCGGCCGGCGCCAGCGATGAGCTCGGCCAGCTCGCCGACACCCTCGAGCAGATGCGGAGGCGGCTGCGCGGGCTCGAGACGGCGCGCCGCGACTTCATCGCCAACGCCTCGCACGAGCTCCGCACGCCGATCGCCTCGCTGGGCGGCTTCATCGAGCTGCTCGACGACGATCCCGAGCCGGACGCCGCGACCCGGGCCGAGTTCGTGCGGACGATGCGCGGCCAGATCGAGCGGCTGACGAAGCTCTCCACCGACCTCCTCGACCTCTCGCGGCTCGACGCCGACGCCCTCAGCCTGCAGAGCGAGCCGATCGGCCTCGATGGCCTCGCGAGCGAGGTCGCGGCCGAGTTCGCGGCCGCCGCCGAGCGGCACGGAACCACCGTCGCCGTCGCGACGAACTCCCAGGAACCGCTTGCCCAAGCCGATCGTGGGCGGACGGCGCAGATCTTGCGTATCCTGATCGACAACGCGCTGAAGCACACGGCGCCCGGAACGGAGATCGCGATCAGCACCTCGAGCACCGCAACCGCAGCGCGACTGACGGTGGCCGACGACGGCCCCGGGATCGATCCGCGCTCGCGCGAGCGCGTCTTCGAGCGCTTCTACACCGCCGACTCCGTCAGCGGTTCCGGCCTCGGCCTCGCGATCGCCCGCGAGCTCGCCCGCGCGATGGGCGGCGACGTCGTCCTCGAGCCGCGCCGCGGCCGCGGCGCGGCGTTCAGCCTGATCCTGCCGCCGGTCGGCAGCGCCCGCCCCGTGGGAGCGCCGGCGTGACGCCGACATCGCGGCGGGTCGGCCCGGTGATGGTGGCCGGGTCGCTCATGCTGCTGCTCGCCCTCGGGCTTGCCGCCTGCGGCGACTCCGGCCCGACGAGCGGGGCAACGACGGTCGCGACCACGACGACCACGACGACGTCCGGGCCCCGCCTCGCTGCCTCCATCTCGTCCTCCGGCTTCGACCCGCAGGCGATCTACGCCGAGGCGGCCCCGAGCGTCGTCACGATCCTCTCGCTGATCGGCGACTCGGCGAACCCGACCTCGGCCGGCCAGGGATCCGGCTTCGTGATCAACGAGAACGGCGAGATCGTCACCAACGCGCACGTCGTCACCGACGCCACCGAGGCCGGCGGCGGCCAGCCGATTCACGAGGCGGACGAGGTCTACGTCGAGTTCGGCGATCGCAATCAGGTCCCGGCCGAGATCGTCGGCATCGACCCGAATGCTGACGTCGCCCTGATCGAGGTCGAGCCCGACGGGCTCGACCTCGAGCCGATCGGGCTCGGCGACTCCGACGACGTCCAGGTCGGCGCCCCGGTCGCGGCGATCGGCAGCCCGTTCGGCCAGGAGCAGTCGCTCTCGGTCGGGATCGTCTCCGCCACCGACCGCTCGATCGACTCGCTGACGAAGTTCAAGATCGACGGCGCGATCCAGACCGACACGTCGATCAACCCGGGCAACTCCGGCGGCCCGCTGATCGGCGCCGACGGCAAGGTGGTCGGGATCGACCAGCAGATCAACACGACATCCGGCGGCAACGAGGGGGTCGGCTTCGCGGTGCCGATCAACCTCGTCAAGCGCTCGATCGACCAGCTCCGCGCCAACGGCGAGGTCGAGTACGCCTACATCGGGGTCGAGAGCCAGCCGCTCTACCCGCAGCTCGCCGACAAGCTCGGGATCGACGCGCCGACGGGGTCGCTGATCTCGCGCGTCGTGCCGGGCGGCCCCGCTGACGAGGCGGGGCTCCGCGGTGGCTCCGGCGAGAAGATCGAGTTCCAGGGGCGCAAGGTCGACGTCGGCGGCGACACGATCGTTGCCGTCGACGGACAGAAGCTCGTCGCCGAGAACGATCTCTCGCGGCTGGTCGCGACCTACGACCCCGGCGATCAGGTGTCCTTGACGATCATCCGCGACGGCAAGGAGATGGACCTCGACGTGACGCTCGGGGCGCGGCCCGAGTCGTGAGCTGAGCCGCTGGCGGCCGACGACCACCCGATCGGCAGGCTCGTCGCCGACCTCGCCGCCGAGCTCCGCGCGGTCGTGCTTCCGCACCTCGGTCGCGACGCGGGCCGCGAGCACGCCGGCGCCGGCGCCGGCGGCGACGTCACCTTCGCGATCGACGAGCGCGCCGAGGCGCGGATGGAGGCCTACCTGGCCGCCAACGCCCCCGACGTCGCCTTCTACTCGGAGGACCGCGGCCTCGTCGATCCCGGTGGCGAGCCCCGCTGGGTGCTGATCGTCGACCCGATCGACGGGACGCGTCCGGCCCTGGCCGGGCTCGAGTCGGCCTGCGTCTCGGTCGCCGCCGCCCCGTTCGTCGCCGAGCCGCGGATGGGCGACGTCGAGGTCGGCTGTGTCGTCGAGATCAAGTCCGGCGAGCGCTTCCTCGCGATCCGCGGCGGTGGGCTCGAGCCGGCGCCGCGATTGTCGCGCCAGACGAGCGTCGAGCGGATGCTCTGGACCTACGGCTTCCGGGGCCGACCGGCGGTGCCGACGGCGATCGTCCTCGCCGACCTCCTCGACCGCTCCTCGGTATCGGGCGGCACGTTCGATCTCGGCTCGGCGACCTACGACATGACGCGGCTCGTCACCGGCCAGCTCGATGCCTACGTCGAGCCCGGGCCGCGGATGATCGCCGAGCTCGGCTGGGTCCGCAGCGAGTTCGAGCGGGTCGGGCGCGGCGCGGTCCTCAACAACTCGCCCTACGACCTCGCCGCGGCGGCGCTGATCCTCGACGAGGCCGGCGCGATCCTGACCGACGCGGGCGGTCGCCGGCTCGACGATCGGCCGCTGCTCGGCTCCGGCCACGACTACCAGATGTCGTGCGTCTGCGCGGCGACCCCGGCGCTGCACGCGGCGATCATCGCGTCGCTCGACGCCGGCATCGAGCGGCTGCGGGCGACCGGCCCGCGCTGAGCCGCGCCGTCCCCCGACCGGCGCGTCGATAGCCTCCGGCGTGATGAACGAGCTCGAGCGATGAGCGACGGCGAGCCGCTGATAATCGTCTCGAACCGCGGCCCTGCGCAGTTTGACCGGGACGAGGCCGGCGAGCGGGTGATCAGCCGCGGCGGCGGCGGCCTGGTGACGGCGCTGACCGGGCTCGCGAGCCACCGCGACGTGCTCTGGATCGCCTCCGCGATGACCGAGGAGGACGTCGTCGTCGCCCGCGAGTCCGACGGCCCGACGACGATCGAGCTCGAGGGCGGCTCCTACGAGGTCGAGCTCGTCGCCTCCGACCCGACCGCCTACGAGCTGTTCTACAGCGTCATCTCCAACCCGCAGCTCTGGTTCACCCAGCACTACCTCTGGGACCTCTCGAACGCGCCCGACATCCGCGCCGAGGAGAAGGCGGCGTGGCGCTACGGCTACAAGGCGGTCAACGACGACATCGCCCGGACGGTGCTGACGCGTCTCGACGGCCGCCGCCGGCCGCTGGTGATGTTCCACGACTACCACCTCTACACGGCCCCGGCGCTGGTCCGCGCGGCCCGACCCGAGGCGACCCTGCAGCACTTCGTCCACATCCCCTGGCCGCACCCCGACGCCTGGCGGATCCTCCCGCGCGAGTGGCGCGACGAGATCTTCGACGGGCTGCTCTCGAACGACATCATCGGCTTCCACACCGCCGCCTACGTCCACAACTTCCTCGACTGCTGCCGCGAGCTGGTCGGCTGCGAGGTCGATTACCGCCACGAGATCGTCCGCTACGGCGACCGCGAGATCTGGGTCCAGCCATCCGCTCGGCATCGATGCCGAGCGGCTGCGGGTATCGCCGCGACCGAGGAGGTCGCCGACTACGAGCGCGAGCTGCTCGCCCGCCGCCGCGAGCACCTGATCATCCGCGTCGACCGCGCCGACCTCTCGAAGAACGTGCTGCGCGGGTTCACCGCGTTCGACCAGTTCCTCACCGATCACAGGGAGCTCCACGAGCGGGTCACGTTCATCGCCCACCTGCAGCCGTCCCGGCAGACGTCGCCGAGTACCAGGAATACCTCGAGCGGATCGAGGCGCTGTCGCGGTCGTCAACCACCGCCACGGCACGACCGACTGGATGCCGATCGACCTGCGGATCTACGAGAACTTCCACGAGGCCGTCGCCCGCTACAAGCACTTCGACCTGCTGATGGTCAACTCCCTGTTCGACGGCATGAACCTGGTCGCGAAGGAGGCGCCGGCCGTGAACACCCGCGACGGCGTCCTGATGCTCTCCGAGAACACCGGCGCGCACGAGGAGCTCGGCACGTGCGCGCTGAGCGTCAACCCGTTCGACATCGAGGAGCAGGCTGCCGCGATCTACACGGCCCTGAGCATGGACTGGATCGAACGGCGCGAGCGCGCCGACAGGCTCCGCGAGATCGTTGACGCGCGCGACCCCGGCGACTGGGTCGACGACCAGCTCGCCGACCTCGAGGCGAAGCGCGGCGGCTGAACGCCACCCGGGTGATCTCATCTACCGCGGCCTCGGGCGGTCAACGCAACAGCAGCGCCGCCATCTTCTCAGCCGGCGTCCGCCATTCCCGGGTCTGCCGTGGCCGGCGGTTGAGCCGACGGCGACCCGGTCGAGCCCGACCTGGCCGGATCGGCGGCCGGGGGGCGTCACGGGCCGAATTGGCGGATGCCGGGCGGTGGCCCGATCGGTTCGCTCGGCGACGGAGGAGGCGTGGGCACGGCGACGGGCGGTGGGGCGGTGGGAGCCGGCGGCGGAGCAGGTGACGGCGGCGGAGCAGGTGACGGTGACGACGGCTGAGGCGACGGCGAGGCTGCCGGCTGCGACGGCTGCTCCGGTGGCGGCGATGGCGGCCGCTGCTCCTCTCCGCTTCGGCGGCGCTCGCGCCGCCTGCTCGCGGTCGGCCGATCGTCCCCCGGCCCTCGGCCGCCGCGATCTTCGGCCCGGCGCGGCCCGGAGTCTCCCCGTTCCCCCTCGCGTGCGCCCTTCGCGCCGCCGGCGCTCCGCCCCCGCGTGGCGGGCGTCGTCAGCGGTGATCCCTCGGCGAGTCCGGTCAGCCCGACGTCGGGGGGGAGCGGCGGCGGCTCGGGGGTCCGCAACAGCGACGGCAGCAGCGCCAGGGCGCCGATCGCGGCAGCGACGCAGGCAAGCGCCCGCGCCGCGTGCCGCCAGCTCACGCTCATGCCGGCCATGCCCGTTCAATCCCGCCGGAGCAGCCCCCGCCCCGGGCCGCGGCCCCGCCACCCCCGCTATAGTCCGCCGCCGCCGATGGCCGACCTCACCTACGAGATGATCCTGATGCTCGACCCCCAGGCCGGGGAGGAGCAGCGCGACGCGATCGCGGCCGACGTGAAGTCGAAGCTCGACTCGCGCGGCGAGATCGCGCACGAGGCGAACTGGGGCCTGCGCAAGATGGCCTACCAGATCGACAAGCGCGAGTCCGCCGACTACCGCTTCTTCAAGTTCGCGGCCGCCAAGGACCTTCTCGACGACCTCGATCACTCGCTGAAGATCGCCGACGGCGTGCTTCGCTTCCGCGTCTTCAAGGCCGATCCCGACTCGCCGGTGATGGTGCCGCCCGATACCGAGCAGATCATGCGCCGCGACGAGGACGAGCGTGGCGGCCGCGGCCGCGGGCCGCGGCGCCGGTTCGAGGACGACGCGCCCGGCGGACGCGGGGCCTCCGAGCCCGCCACGGCGGCGGCCGGCGCCGACTCCGAGTAGTCAAACCCCGCAGTTAGCGAGGTCGTCCCGCGCCGTCCGCGGCAGGGCGAAAAGCTCGGCCGTGGGGTTGCCTAGACTCGGAGAGGTCGCAAACGATCAGAAGGAGCAGACGTGGCGAACATCAACCGGGTGATCATCACCGGCAACCTGACCAGGGACCCGGAGCTGCGGGCGTTGCCGAGCGGCACCGAGGTCTGCCAGCTCGGCGTCGCGGTCAACGGTCGCCGCAAGAACCAGCAGACCGGCCAGTGGGAGGAGGAGCCGAACTTCTTCGACGTCACCGTCTTCGGCGCGCAGGGTCAGAACTGCGCTCAGTATCTCTCGAAGGGCCGTCCGGTCGCGATCGACGGTCGTCTCCGCTGGAGCTCGTGGGAGGACAAGGGCGGCGGCGGCAAGCGGTCGAAGGTCGACATCGTCGCGCAGACGGTGCAGTTCCTCGGCGCCCGCGGCGACGACCAGGGCGGCGCCCCGCCCCAGTCGAACCAGGGCTTCGCAGGCTCCGACGTTCCGGCCGATACCGACTTCGGCGACCCGGTCGGGGCATCGGCGGGTGCTGCCGTCGACGAGGACATCCCCTTCTGAGCGGTTCCCCCCGGTAGCGGGAGCGGTCCGGGCAGTCGCCGCCTCGGCGCGCGGCCGCGCGCCGGGGTTCGCCGTTCATCGGCGCGCCGCGGTGCGCCGAGGTTCGCCGGTCCCTATGATCCACCGCCGCATGAAGGAGCTTCCGAGCAACAGCGAGGCGCGCTGATGGCCGCCGCCGCACCACCCCGCCGCGGCCGCCGCGGCCTCGACCGCAACCGGCCGCGCAAGTACACCCGGATCCCGGTCGACAACATCGACTACAAGGATCTGACGCTGATCCGCCGGTTCATCTCCGACCGCGGCAAGATCCGTTCGCGCCGGGTGACCGGGCTCTCGCGCCGCCATCAGCAGCAGCTCGCGCTGGCGGTCAAGCGGGCGCGCGAGGTCGCGTTGCTCCCCTACGTCAGCGACCGGTAGGCGCGACGTCCGATGGCGCAGGCGATCCTTCTCAAGGAGGTCGAGGGCCTCGGCGAGCCCGGGGACGCGATCGAGGTGGCGCCCGGCTACCTGCGCAACTACCTGGTCCCGCGCAAGCTCGCCCAGCCAGCGACCAAGGGCGCGCTCGAGGAGGCGCAGCGGCGCCGCGAGGCCGCCGAGAAGGCTGCCCGCGAGGCGCTCGAGCGGGCCGGCGAGACCGCGGCGCTGCTCTCGAAGACCGTGCTCACGATCACCCACCGCGCCGGCGAGGACGGCCGCCTGTTCGGCTCGGTCACGTCGAAGGAGATCGCCCAGGCGATCCAGGAGGCGCGCGGTCTCAAGATCGACCGCAAGCGGATCCGCCTCGACGAGGGGATTCGCGAGGTCGGCACCTACATGGTCGAGATCGAGGTGCCGGGCGGCGCCACGGCCTCGGTCAAGACGATCGTCGCCGAGCAGCGCTGAGCCGGCCGACGCTCCGCTGCCGGCCGGTGGACAATCGCCGGGAAGGTTCCCCTATGAGCGCATTCATCCAGACCAGGCTCCGGGTCGGCGACTACGAGCGCTGGAAGCCGATGTTCGACGCGGACGGCCCGCGCGCCCGCGAGAAGGCGAAGCGGTGGACGATCTACCGGAGCGAGGACGATCCCGGCGAGGTGTTCGTCTGGATCGAGTTCGGAAGCGTCGCGGACGCGGTCGAGGGACGCGAGCGCCTGCTCGGCTCCGGCGTCCTCGACCGGTTCGAGGACAAGTCGCTGCCGCGGGTCCTCACGGCGGCCGAGACCGTCGCGGCCGGCTGACCCGGGGGGCGCCGGGCGACCGCTTGCGAACGACCTGTGCCGATCTCCGCACGGCATCGGCTCTTTCCCGCAAATAGGCTCTTCAGCGGCCGCGTCACGCCGCCCCGTGTGCTTGTCTCGTCGGGCCGATGGAAGCGAGCGCATACGGAGTGATCGACGGCGACGCCGGGGGCGCGGGCGCGCCGCTGCTGCAGCCTCACAACCTCGAGGCCGAGCAGTCGGTGCTCGGCGCGATGATGGTCTCCGAGGCGGCGATCGACCCGGTCATGGGGGAGGCGCGGCTGCGCGCCGAGGACTTCTATCGGGGCCGTCACGCGACGATCTACGCGGCGATCCACGACCTCTACGAGCGCAACGAGCCGGTCGATGCGCTGACCGTCACCGAGCTGCTGCGAAGCCAGGGCAAGCTCGAGGAGGTCGGCGGGCCGGAGGCGGTCAACTCGCTTGCCGCAGCGACGCCGGTTCCCGGCAACGCCGGCCACTATGCGCAGATCGTCAAGCAGAACTCGATGCTGCGGCGGCTGCTCAGCGCCGCCCAGCGGATCCAGCAGTCGGTCCAGGGGCGCGAGGGGGAGCCGCAGGACCTCGTCGAGCAGGCCGAGGTGCTGCTGTTCAACGTCGCCCGCGCCGAGCAGGCCGGCGACTTCAGCCCGCTGGAGGCGATCCTCGACGCCGAGCTCAACAAGCTCGACAAGCTCGCATCCGGCGAGACGCAGATGACCGGCACGCCGTCCGGCTTCCGCAAGCTCGACGAGATCACCGGCGGCTTTCAGCCCGGCAACCTCGTCGTGCTCGCGGCGCGCCCGGCGATGGGCAAGTCGAGCCTCGTCTGCAACATCGCCGAGAACGTCGCCTGGAAGACGAAGCGGCCGGTCGCCTTCTTCTCGCTCGAGATGTCGGAGACCGAGCTCGCGCACCGCTTCATCGCCTCGCGGGCGCGGATCCCTCCGACCGGCTGCGCAAGGGCAACATCCACAAGGACTGGAACAAGGTCCTGAAGGCCTGCAACGAGCTCGCCGAGACGCCGCTGTTCATCGACGACTCCTCCGACCTCAGCCTGCTCGACCTCCGCGCCAAGTGCCGTCGCCTGCACTCCCAGCAGGGTGGCCTCGGGCTCGTGATCGTCGACTACATCCAGCTGATGCGCGCCGAGGACCCGCGCGTCGGCCGCGTCGAGCAGGTCGGTCAGATGAGCCGTGGCCTGAAGATCCTCGCGCGAGCTCGCGGTCCCGGTGATCGGCATCTCACAGCTCTCCCGCGCCCCCGAGCAACGCCCCGACAAGGTCCCGATCCTCAGCGATCTACGCGAGTCGGGCTCGATCGAGCAGGACGCCGACATCGTCTCGTTCATCTACCGCGACGAGTACTACAACAGCGAGAGCGAGCGGCCCGGGGAGGCGGACCTGATCATCGCCAAGCACCGGAACGGGCCGATCGGGACGGTGCCGCTGGCGTTTCAGGAGCAGTTCCCGAAGTTCGCGAACCTGGCCAGCTCGGCGCAGTACTCGGGGGCGCCCGAGGCCGAGTCCGGTGAGGCTGCGTGAGCTCCGATGAGCCGCAGCGGGGGCCGCTCGGGGGGCTACGGGCGGCGCTGCCGGAGGAGCCGGCGCAGCGCGACCCGCTCGGGTCGGTGCTGCCGCGGACAGGGGGCCCGGTGGCGGTGCCCGATCCCGGCGCCGGGGTCACGGCGCGGGCGAGCTGTCCGCTCGGGGTCTGCGACGGCTCCGGCTGGCTGATCGACGCCGACGAGATGGCGCGGCCCTGCGAGTGCCGGCAGCGGCGGATCGAGCGGGCCCGGGCGAGCGGCTTGAGGGGATCGCTCCCGAAGCGCTACCGGGGCGTCTCCTTCGACCGTCCGCCGGTCTCCGACATGGCACGCCAGCCCGGTCTCAGCGCGACCGTCGGGGCGGTGCGGCGCTACTGCGAGACGATCGGCGAGCAACTCGACGCCGGCCACGGGCTCTGGCTGATGGGCGGTCCCGGCACCGGCAAGACGACCCTGGCGATGCTCGCCTCCAAGGCGGCGATCGACGCCGGCCGAACCGTCGCGATCTACTCGACGCCGGCGTTGCTGGCGCGGATCCGCCAGACGTTCGACGCCGACAGCGGCGAGGACAGCTACCTCGCGTTCTTCGACCGGCTCGTCTCGGTCGACCTCCTCCACCTCGACGACCTCGGCGCCGAGCGCAGCACCGACTGGGTGCTCGAGCAGCTCTACGCGATCGTCGATCGCCGCTACAACGACGAGCGCTCGATCGTCTTCACGACCAATCTCGAGGAGCCGGCGCTGACCGAGCAGGTCGGAGCGCGGACCGTTTCCCGCCTCGTCGAGATCTGCGACGGGAACCCGCTGCCCTGTTCGGGCAGGACCGCCGGGTCGAGTTGGCGCCCGGTGCGGCCCCACCGCAACCTTCATAATCGCCCTCGAGATGGCCGGATTGGTGATCGTCGGCGCCCAGTGGGGCGATGAGGGCAAGGAAGGTGACGGACCTGCTCGCCGAGCGGGCCGACGTCGTCGTCCGCTTTCAGGGCGGCAACAACGCCGGCCACACGATCGTCCGCGGCAACGAGGAGTTCAAGCTTCACCTGGTCCCCTCGGGGATCCTCCACGCGGGAACCCTGTGCGCGATCGGCAACGGCGTCGTCATCGATCCGAAGATCCTCACCGACGAGATCGAGGGCCTGAAGCGCCGCGCCGTGCCGGTCGCCAACCTGCGGATCTCGGCGAACGCGCACATGATCATGCCCTACCACGTGCTCCTCGACACCGCCGGCGAGGCACGGCTCGGCAGCAGGATGATCGGGACGACCAAGCGCGGCATCGGCCCCTGCTACGCGACAAGCCGGCACGGCTCGGGATCCGCGTCCAGGACCTGCTCGACGAGAAGATCCTCCGCAAGAAGATCATGGCTGCGATGGAGCCGAAGCGGCAGCTCCTCCGCCCCCACGCCAAGGACCCCGAGCTCGACCTGCACTCGATGACCGAGGAGTACATCACCTACGGACACCGCCTCGAGCACTACATCGCCGACACCGCCCGACTCTGCTGGGAGCAGCTCGACGCCGGCCGCACGGTGCTCTTCGAGGGCGCCCAGGGAGCGCTGCTCGACCTCGATCACGGCACCTATCCGTTCGTGACCTCCTCGAACCCGACCGCGGGCGCGGCCTGCGTCGGCGCCGGCGTCGGCCCGACCGACATCGACGACGTCTGGGGGATCGCGAAGGCGTACACGACCCGGGTCGGGTCGGGCCCGTTTCCGAGCGAGCTCGAGGACCCGATCGGCGAGCGCCTGCGTGAGAACGGCGGTGAGTTCGGGACCACGACGGGGCGGCCGCGGCGCTGCGGCTGGCTCGATCTCGTCGCCCTCCGCTACGCCGCGCGACTGAACGGGATGACCGGCCTGGTCATCACCAAGCTCGACGTCCTGACCGGGATCGGGCCGCTACAGGTGGCGGTTCGCTACCGCCATCCCGAGGGCGCGACCTTCGACGAGTTCCCCTACCACCAGTCGGTCCTGCACCGGGCGACCGCCGAGTACGAGGAGCTGCCCGGCTGGGACGAGGACATCAGCGGCGCTCGCAGCCTCGATGAGCTCCCCCGGGCAGCCCGCGACTACCTCGACTACGTCGCCGGGTTCATCGGCGTGCCGGTCGTCATCGTCGGAGTTGGCCCCGGCAGGGACCAGGTGATCTGGGCGGGCGACCCGCAGGAGGCGGCCCCGGAGGCCGCCAGAGCCACGACTGGAGAACGATGAAGCTGATCTACAAGCCCTTTGCGATCGTCATCGGCCTGATCGCCGGCCTGCTCGCCAACAAGGCCTTCGAGAGGGTGTGGGGCGCATTCACCGACGAGGACCCCTCCGACCCCGACGACCGCGACGCGACCTGGACCGAGGTCCTGGTCTCCGCCGCGGTCGGTGGCGCGATCCTCAAGGTGGTGCAGGCGCTCGTCCGCCGCAGCGGCGCCCTCGCCTTCGAGCGGGCGACGGGAGTCTGGCCCGGCGACGACATCGAGACCTGACCCGGGGGACCGGGGTCGGAGCGGCGTCCGGGTCGCGCCGGACCACGATCAGCCGGCCAGGCGGCCGCCGCGGAGCTCGACGATCCGGTCGTAGTTGCGCGGATCGGCGACCGTGTGGCTGATCACGAGGATGGCCTGACCTCTCTGTCGGGCGCGGGCGGTGAGGCGGAGCTCGAGGCCGGTGGCTCCGTCGGGGTCGAGGTGGGCCATCGGCTCGTCGAAGAGCAGGAATCGGGCCCCGCAGAGCAACAGCCGGGCGGCGGCGATCCGCTGCCGCTGACCGCCCGAGACCCGGACGCCTCCCTCGCCGACGAAGGTGTCGACCCCGTCCGGCAACGAGCGGACCCAGGGATCGAGCCCGACCGCGTCGAGCGCCGCTTCGACGTCAGCCAGGGCCGCCCCGTGGCGCCCGACCTCGATGTTCCGCCGGATCGTGGTCGCGAACAGATAGGACTCCTGCGGCCCGAGGCGAACGTGGTCGCGGAGCGCGGCCCCGGACAGGCGGCGGAGATCGACGCCGCCGAGCGCGACCCGCCCGCCGGTGACGTCCCGAAACCGGACCAGCAGCTCGCCGATCGTGCTCTTGCCGGCCCCGCTCGGCCCGGTCAACGCGACTGCCTCGCCCGGGTTCAGCTCGAGATCGATCCCGGTGAGGACCGGGCGGCCGGGCTCGTAGGCGAAGTCAACCGATTCGAGGCGAAGCGATCCCGTGTCCGGCACCGGCTCCGGATCATCGGGCTCCGCGATCGGGGCGGGGCGCTCGATGATCGCCTCGATCCGTCCCGCCGCCGCGTTCACCGCGTCGATCCCGGCGGCGGCCGGGCTGAGCGGGCTGATCGCCTCGAAGGCGCCCATCGTGAGCAGGGCCAGGGCCGCGATCCAGACTCCACGGAGGAGCCCGTCCGCGACCGCCGGCGCCGTGGCCCAGGCGACCGCCACGACCGCCGCCGCGGCGATGAAGGTGACCAGGCCCTCGGCCAGCCCGGTCGAGACCGCGTCGGCCCGCTGCAGCCTGAGCATCCGCCGGTCGTCGGCCGCGGCCCGCTCGAGCCAGTCCTCCCGGCGACCGGCGGCGGTGATCTCGGCCGAGCCGTTGAGGATCTCCAGCAGGCTGGTCGCGAGGGCGCCCCGGGCCTCGGCCTGGCGGCGGCCCGCGCGGTGGGCGGCGACCCTGCTCACGACCGGGGCGAGGACTCCACCGAGCAGCATCATCACCAGCAGGGCCAGCCCGGCCGCCGGCAGGATCAGGTAGGCGACCGCGACGCAGATCACGCCGGAGAGGATCGCCACGAGGGGCGGGGTGAGGGCCCGCAGGTAGAGGTTCTGCATCGAGTCGACGTCGCCGACGAACCGACTGAGGAGATCGCCCCGCCGCAGCCCGCCGATCCCGGCCGGGACCAGGGGCACCAGCCGCTCGAAGAACCGCTTCCTGAGGTCGGTCAGGGTGCGGAAGGCGAGATCGTGTGAGACGAGCCGCTCGAAGTAGCGAAGCAGCGCCCGGGAGATCCCGAAGAACCGAACGAGCACGATCACCGCCGACAGCGAGAGGATCGGCGGCAGCTCGGCGGCCCGGCTGATCAGGTAGCCGGAGGCGGTCAGCAGCCCGGTCGCGGCGATCACGGTGAGCGCCCCGAGCAGGCATGAGATGGCGACCAGCCGCCAGCGTGATCGGGTCGCGAGCGCTGCCCGCGCGGCCGGGCTGCGGAGAAGCCGATGCCCGATCACGCCGCGACCCCGGCCGGTTGGAGCCGGCCCCCGGTCAGCTCGAGTACGCGGTCGGCCGCGACCAGCGGTCGCTGACGGTGTGAGACGACGAGGGCGCTCCGCCCCTCCAGCAGCCGCTCGATCGCGGCGACGATCTCCTGTTCGGTGCCGGCATCGAGGTGGGCGGTCGGCTCATCGAGGATGGCCAGCCGAGCCGGGGAGAGGAAGGCCCGGGAGAGCGCCAACCGCTGGGCCTGCCCTGCCGAGAGCCGCCTGCCGCCCTCCCCGACCCGGGTGCGCAGGCCCTGGGGCAGGCCCCTCAGCAGCTCGTCGAGCGCGGCCGCGCTGGCGGCCCGCTCGACCTCATCCTCGCCCGCATCCGGTACATAGAGCCGGACGTTGTCGGCGATCGTCCCCGAGAACACGGTCGGGCGCTGCGGTACCCAGACCACCCGGCCCCGCCACTCGTCCGGTCGGACCCGGGCGAGGTCGACCCCGGCGCACTCGATCCGGCCGGCTTCCGGGTCGGCGAAGCGCATCAGCAGGGAGACGAGGGTGCTCTTGCCGCCGCCGCTCGGCCCGACCAGGGCGACCGTCTCACCCGGTTGCACCGACAGCTCCAGCCCGGAGAGCACCTCGCCCCGCCCCGGATACGAGAAGGTGATCCCCTGGAGCTCGAGCGGGCCGGCCGTCGGGTCCGGGGCGGGCACGGTCTCGTCGGGCACCGCCACCGCGGGCGGCTCATCGAGCGCCGCGAAGATCTGCTCGGCCGCGACCATCCCGTCCGTCGAGGCGTGGAACTGGTTGCCGACCTCGCGAAGCGGCAGGTAGAGCTCCGGGGCGAGAATCAGCACGGTCAGTCCGGCCTCGAGCCCGAGTTGGCCTTCGGCCAGCTGGATCCCGATCGCGGTCGCCACCATCGCAACCCCGATCATCGCCAGCAGCTCCAGCACCAGGGCCGAGAGGAATCCGACCTTGAGCGCACCCATCGTCTCGCGCCGGTAGTCCTCGCCGACCCGGGCGATCGCCTCGCTCTGGGCGCCGGCCCGGTTGTTGGCCCTGAGGGTCTCGAGCCCGCCGGCCAGGTCGAGGAAGTGCGAGGAGAGCCGCTGCAGCAGTCCCCACCGCCGGCGGGTCCGGGCCTCGGTGAGCCGCCCGATCAGGACCATGAAAACGATGATCAGCGGTGCGGTCACCGCGAGGATCACGGCCGATCTCCACTCGATCGGGATCACCCAGGCGAGGATCGCGATCGGCGTGATCGCGGCCAGAGCGACCCGGGGCAGGTAGCGCGAGAAGTAGCTCTCGAGCGACTCGACCCCGCTCACCGCCGCCGCGACCAGCTCACCCGAGTGCTCGCCCTGCAGCGCCCCCGGGCGGCTGATCAGCAGGTGCCTGGTGAGCCGGGTGCGGAGCTCGGACATCACCGCCGCGGCCCCGACGCGCCCAGTCGATTCGAACGCGGCCGAGGCCAGCCCCCGGCCGAGCGCCACGACCACCAGCCAGATCAGCGCCGGCGTGACCTCGGCCACCGATCTGCCGTCGATGAAGACGCCCGCGATCACCGCCGCCAGCAGGCTTGCCCAGGCGATGAGCAGAGCGGTCGCGGCCAGCCCGATCAGGACCGTCGTGACCAGCTGGCGGCGGGCGATTCGGGAGGTCCGGATCAGTCGCCGCTGGGCCTGGCGGGCCCTCCTACTCGCTTCCGGCGGCCGGTTCGGACCCGATCGATCCGCGATCAACGTCCTCCGCCTTCCGCTTCTTCTCGTCGAGCAGGTCGAGCGGGGTCTTCACCTCGCCGAAGTCCTCGGGTCCGACCCGGTGACGGAAGACCCAGTAGGTCCAGGCCTGGTAGAGCAGCGTCACCGGCAGCAGGAGCGCCGCGACCACGGTCATCACGGTCAGGGTGTACTCGGTCGATGCCGACTGGTTGAGGGTCATGCTGAAGGCCGGATCGAGACTGCTGATCATCGTGTGCGGGAAGAGCTCGATGAAGAGCGCCGTGAACATCGAGGCGATGGCGATCGCGGTGCCCGTGAAGGCCCTGACCGGCCTGCTCTTGACAGTTGCAGCCGCGAACAGCAGCGCGGCTACCGCGACGATGCTGAAGAGCAGGCCGCCGACGTCGAGCGACTCGAGCTCGAGCAGCGACCAGACCAGAAAGGCGGCCGGAAAGATCACCGCGACCGGGGCCGATCTCGCCGCGACCCTCGCGGCCCGCTCGCGCAGCTCGCCGGTGGTCTTCATCTCCAAGAACAGCGCCCCGTGGGTGAAGAACAGCGCCAGGGTGGCGAGACCGCCGAGCACCGTGTAGGGCCTCAGCAGGTCGAAGAAGCTGCCGACGAACTCGCCGTCGGAATCGATCGGGGTGCCGTCGACGATGTTCGCCCAGGCCACGCCCCACAGCAGCGCCGGGACCGCCGAGCCGAGCGCGATCGCCCACTCCCAGCCGTTGCGCCAGCGGGCGCCGTCCCGCTTGCCCCAGAGCTCGAACCCGACCGCCCTGACGATCAGCGCGACGAGGATCGCGAACAGCGCCAGGTAGAAGCCCGAGAAGAGGGTCGCGTACCACTCGGGAAAGGCCGCGAAGGTGGCGCCACCGGCAACGATCAGCCAGACCTCGTTGCCGTCCCAGACCG
The DNA here is from genome assembly GCA_041393495.1 of Solirubrobacterales bacterium. GTDB lineage: Bacteria > Actinomycetota > Thermoleophilia > Solirubrobacterales > 70-9 > RHKX01. Next base: position 229,894 of record JAWKKA010000001.1, read on the forward strand.
GGCCGATCGTGTGCAGGATCGCCCGCCGTTCCCGCTCGTTTCGGCCCAGGCCCTTGAACAGGATCCCGACCCCGAAATCGAACCCCTCGAGGATGAAGTAGCCGATCCAGAGGACCGAGATCAGTACGAACCAGACGACCTGGAGGGTGGTGAAGTCCTCCATCAGTACGCCATTCCGAGGTGCATCTTCTCGTCTTCTTCCCGGCCCTCGGGCTCGGGGCCTCTGCCGATGTAGCGGAAGAAGACGATCCCGGCGAGGACCGCGAGCACCGCGTAGAGGAGGGTGAACCCGATCAGCGTGGTCCAGACCTCGCCGGCGCTCACCGTGGGCGAGCTGGCATCGGTGGTCTTGAGAAGTCCGAACACGACCCAGGGCTGGCGACCCATCTCGGTGAAGATCCAACCGGCCGAGCTGGCGATGAAGGGCAGCGCCGCGGCTGGCAGCAGGAGCTTGAGAAAGCGGACGGCGGACTCGATCCGGCCTCTGCGGGCGAGCCACCAGCCGGTCGCCCCGATCAGGGCGAGCAGGAAGCCGCAGCCGAGCATGACCCGCCAGGACCAGTAGGCGACCGCGACGATCGGGGCGTACTCACCCGGCCCGTAGCGCTCCGCGTAGTCCCGGTTGAGGTCGTTGATCCCCTCGACCGTTCCCATCGGCTTGCCGGTCATGATGAACGAGAGCAGGTTCGGGATCTCGACGTTTCGCCTCAGCCCCTCGGGGTTGCTCTCCAGATCGCCGATTGCGAACAGCGACAGCCCGGCCCCGTCCTTGGTCTCGAACACGGCGTCGGCGGCAGCCATCTTCATCGGTTGCTGGTCGGCCATCAGGACCCCGTTGAAATGGCCGACCACGATCGTGAGCAGACCGGCCGCGGCCAACACCGGCATCACCATCCGGATCGATCCGCCGAACACCCCGACCTCGTTCCTTCTGAGCAGATGCCAGGCCGAGACCCCGGCGATCACCATCCCGCCGGTCAGCAGGCAGGCGAGCAGGGTGTGCGCGAGGGCGTAGAGCGCGGTGCTGTTGCCGAGCACCGCCCAGATCGAGGTGAGCTCGGCCTTGCCGGTGGCGGCGTTCATCTCGTAGCCGACCGGGTGCTGCATCCAGGAGTTGGCGGCGAGGATGAAGTAGGCCGAGACCATCGTCGAGATCGAGACGAGCCAGATCGAGAGCAGGTGGAGCTTCCTGCTGAGCCGGCCCCAGCCGAACAGCCAGAGGCCGAGGAAGGTGGACTCGACGAAGAAGGCGGCCAGTCCCTCCATGGCGAGCGGGGCGCCGAAGATGTCGCCGACGAAGCGCGAGTAGTTCGACCAGTTCATGCCGAACTGGAACTCTTGGACGAGCCCGGTCGCGACCCCCATCGCGAACGAGACCAGCATCAGCTTGCCCCAGAAACGGGTCGCCCGGAGCCAGCGCTCCTCGCCGCTTCGGTACCACCGGGTCTGCGCCCAGGCGGTGAAGAAGGCCAGGCCGATCGTCAACGGGACGAAGATGAAGTGGTAGAGCGTTGTGATCCCGAACTGCCAGCGAGCGAGCTCGAGGCTGGTCATCTGCGCAGGCCCTCCTTCGCGATGCACCGCCAGGCGCGTGGTCGATGCGGTTCCGGCACTCACCCCGGTCGGCGGCCTGCATGAAAGCAGAGTCGCTCCCGGGCGTGCCGGGCGACGACGATCACGGCGGGCCGCCCCGGCGCGCGACGAGCTCGCGAGCGACTGCGGTGGGGAGCCCGCACCGGCGCAAGCGGAGCGATCCGCCGGGGGTGGACTATCCTCCGCCGCCGCATGTTCGAGAAGGTCCTGATCGCCAACCGCGGCGAGATCGCGATCCGTGTGATCCGCACCCTGAAGGAGATGGGCATCGGCGCCGTCGCCGTCTACTCGGACGCCGACCGCGACGCCCGCCACGTCCGCGAGGCCGACGAGGCGTACCTGCTCGGCCCGGCGGTGCCCGCCGAGAGCTACCTCAACGTCGAGCGGATCCTCGCGGTGGCCGCCGAGTCGGGCGCCGACGCGATCCATCCCGGCTACGGCTTCCTCGCCGAGAACGCCCCGTTCGCCCGCGCCATCGGCGCGACGGAGATCACCTGGATCGGCCCGCCCGCCGACGCGATCGACGCGATGGGGTCGAAGACACGCGCCCGCGAGATCATGCAGAGCGCCGGGGTGCCGATCGTCCCCGGGGCGACCGAGCCCTCGGCGACGGTCGAGGATGCGGCCGAGCTCGCCGCCGAGATCGGCTACCCGATCGCCTGCAAGGCGGCCGGCGGCGGCGGCGGCAAGGGCTTCCGGGTCGCGATGGGTCCCGACGAGCTCGCCGATGCGTTCGACGGCGCCGCCCGCGAGGGCGAGAAGTTCTTCGGCGACGCCACCGTCTACCTCGAGCGCTACCTCGAGGACCCCCGCCACGTCGAGGTCCAGGTGCTCGCCGACTCGCACGGCAACGTCATCCACCTCGGCGAGCGCGACTGCTCGATTCAGCGCCGCCACCAGAAGCTGATCGAGGAGGCGCCCGCTCCGCACGTCGACGCGGAGATGCGCGAGCGGATCGGCAGGATCGCGACCGAGGCCGCCGAGGCGGTCGACTACCGCGGCGCCGGCACCGTCGAGGGCATGCAGGTCGGCGAGGAGTACTTCTTCCTCGAGATGAACACCCGCGTCCAGGTCGAGCACTGCGTGACCGAGATGGTGACCGGGATCGACATCGTCCGCGAGCAGGTCCGGATCGCCGCCGGCGAGCCGCTGTCGATCTCCCAGGACGAGGTGGAGATGCGCGGCCACGCGATCGAGTGCCGGATCAACGCCGAGGCGGCGCACAAGAAGTTCGCGCCGGCGCCCGGCAGGATCGGCCGCTACCGCGAGCCGTCCGGTCCCGGCGTCCGCGTCGACTCCGGCCTCTGCAGCGGCGGCGAGGTGACGCCGCTGTATGACCCGATGGTGGCGAAGCTGATCACCTGGGACGTCGACCGCGAGCACGCGACGAGGCGGATGCTGAGGGCGCTCGGCGAGTACGAGATCGAGGGCCTGACGACGCTGATCCCGTTTCACGAGACGATCCTCGCGACCGAGCAGTGGGCCCGCGGCGAGACCTGCCGCGACCTCCTCGAGGATCCCGGGTGGATCAGGTCGCTGCCCGAGGCAGCTTCCGCGTCGCTCTCGGACGCCGCGGGCGCAGGGGGGGACGCCGAGGACACAGCCGGGGAGGTGACCCGCGAGTACAAGGTCGAGGTCGGCGGACGGCTCTACCCGGTCAAGGTGATCGGCGCGACCGTCGGCGACGGCAACGGCGCCGCCGCGACGGCGAAGCGACCGCCGAAGCGCGAACGCAAGGCCGGCGCGGCCGCCGCCTCGGGCAACGATGTCGTCTCGCCGCTGCAGGGCAGCATCTTCAAGGTCGAGGTGGCCGAGGGCGACGAGGTCGACGAAGGTGCGCTGCTCGTCGTCATCGAGGCGATGAAGATGGAGAACGAGATCACGGCCCACAAGCCTGGCAAGGTGACCTCGCTCGCGGTCGAGGTCGGCGGCTCGATCAACGCCGGCGACCCGATCGCGACGATCGAGTAGGCCACGCGCGCCTTCGGCCGCGCGGGTCGCGGCCTCGAGGCGATCGGGATCCCGCCCCCGCGCGTGGCCGGCGAGCGGCGTTGGGCGGGGCGACGCTCGGCGGGCGGCGGCGCTCGGCGGGCCGGCCCTGGCGCTCGCGGGCCCACGCGCTCGCGGCGCCCGCACTGGACCGGCGATGGGTCGGCCGACGCTCTAGGGTTTGCGGTCGTGGCGAAGGAGTGGACGTCGGCGCTGGCGCGCCTGCCGTGGCGGGGTCCGGACGAGGACCGACCGGCGCTGCCGCTGCCGCCGGGCAAGATGCCGCTGCGGCTTGGCGGCTGCTGGCGCAAGCGCTGGCGCTACGTCGGCGCATTCGGCGAGCGCGTGATGCTCTGCGCGGCGAGCGTCCGCGTCGGTCCGCTCGGGCAGACGTTCTGGGCAGTCCTCGACCGCTCCAGCGGCGAGGTCCTCGAGCACACCAAGCAACTTCTTCCCGCCCAGCGCGGCGAGGTCTGGACCGAGCGTGGCGGCGGCCAGGAGGCCTGGGAGCTGGGCTCGGCCGGCAGTCGCCTGCGGACCAGGGTCGATGCCGACGGCGTCAGCGCCAAGCTCGCGTTCGCCGACTGCGGCGTCTGGGCGGAGTCGATCTGCCCGAACGGGGAGGGCGGCTACGTGTGGACGCGCAAGCGGCCGTCCTGGATCAACCTCGACCTCGATCTCGGCGAGCGCGGCCGGATCAGGGAGACGCTGCGGGGAATCGAGGACGAGTCGGCGGGCTACCACCCGCGCCACACGGTCTGGGACTGGTCCGCCGGCGTCGGCACCGGCGCCGACGGCCGCCAAGTCGCCTGGAACCTCGTCCAGGGGGTCAACGACCCCGACGCGGGCAGCGAGCGGGCGATCTGGATCGACGGCGACGACGAGCCGCTCGAGCCGGGCCGCGTCAGCTTCGACGGCCTCGACGCCGTCGAGTTCGCCAACGGCTCGCGGCTGACGTTCGAGGCCGATGCCGAGCGCCGTGCCGACGAGAACCGGCTCGTCGTCAGGTACAGCTACCGGCAGCCGTTCGGCCGGTTCAGCGGGTCCCTGGACGGCGTCCAGCTCGCCGAGGGGATCGGCGTCATGGAGCACCAGGACGCATACTGGTAGCGCGCGGAGCGAGGCCGCGGAACCGGGGCGCTCCCGAACGCTCCCGCGCCGGCGAGCACCCCGCCGCTGGGGCGGCCTGCGACGAGCATCCGGCGCTACGCGCCCCAGCATGGCCGTCGCGCGCACCCGCGCGGCTCCGCGGTGGCTGCGGATGCCCCGGGGTCGGCTGTGCGCGAGACTGAAGTCGTCTTTCCCCCGACGATGAAGGAGCGCCGAGCCATGGACATCCTCGAGATCGAGCAGAAGGAGACGCTGAGCCGGGAGGAGGCGGCCGCGCGGATGCGGGCGATCGCCGACATGCTGGCCCGCGACAACGAGGTCGAGTTCGAGCGGGAGGGGACGCGAATCGTCGTCAAGGTCCCCGACGAGGTGCGTCTGAAGATCGAGCTCGAGGTCGAGACCGACGAGCGCGAGCTCGAGATCGAGCTGAAGTGGTAGCGCCGGGCGCGGGCTGACGCTCAGCGGAGGATCTCGACCAGGAGCACCCAGGCGTTGGCGCCGCTGCCGACGATCGCGCTGACGATCCCGGCCAGCAGCCAGTAGAGGCCGCCGCCGGTCTCCGCGATCAGGCTCAGTCCCGCGATCAGGATCGGGAGGGTTCCCAGCAGGGCGAGGATCATCTGGCCGACCATCTGGCTGCGGCTCTGGTGGTCGGGGTCGAAGCTCGCCCGAAAGAGCGCCGGGACGGCGAGCAGGCAGCCGCTGCCGACGGCGAGCAACTCGATGCCGAGCGCCGTCAGCGACTGTGGCGCCAGGCTGAAGATCGAGACCACCGTCACCGCGAGGAGCAGCAGCAGCGTCGCCAGCGCCCGCTCGGGCAGGCCCTTGAACGTGATGATGCGCTCGAGGTTGATCGAGACCGCGACGAAGAGAAGGCCGGTCAGCGCGGCCGTGGCGCCGGCGGTTGCGACGAACAGGTCGCTCCATTCGGCGGGGTCGTAGGCCATTGCCCGATCGTATTCGCCGTCGCTGCGGATGATCGGCACGAGTCGATCGCCGGACGGAGGCGAGCCCGCGAACACGGCGATGCCTGATCTTCCCGAACGGCTTCGACCCGGTTCCGCCACGGCGGCGCCGGCCAGCTGCCGGCGCTGTCGAGCCGCCGAGACCGGCCCTTCAGGCCGGCTCGATGCGCCGTCGCCGCCGCCAGACGACGATGCTCAGCAGGATCCCGCGGAACATCAGCTCCTCGCCGGCTCCGGCGGCCAGCACCAAGGCGATCGCCAAGGGGACCAGGCCGGCGTTCTGGTCGATGAGGTTGGCGTAGTCGGTGGCGAGCAGGGCCACGGCGAGCATCGCGATCGGGACCGCCCGGACCCGGCGGTCGGTCGGTCGATCGTCGCGAATCACCATCGACCACCACCGAAGCCAGGCGACGATCGAGAGTCGTCGCGACCCGGGGTGCCGTCGGGAGCGCTCATGAGGCGGGCGATCCTGGCCAGGTCGGCTGCTGTCTGACCGGTCGAGGAAGGTGTTAGCCTGCCCGGCCCAAGTCCACGACTCGAGGGTGAAATGCGCGGAAAAGCAGGGGTGTTGCTCGTTGTCGGCCTCTTGGCGATCGACCCAAGGAGGAACACATGGCAGATGAACTGAAGATCAGCGGGACCGAGTCGATCGTGAAGGTGCGCAGCCTCTGGGCCGTCGCCCTGCTGCCGATCGTCACGCTCGGCATCTATCTCGTGGTCTGGTGGTACAAGGTCAACAAGGAGATGAAGGAGTTCGGCGAAGCCCGCGGGCACGACCTCGGGCAGAACCCGACCAACTCGCTGCTCGCGCTGGTTCCGGGCTTTCTGATCATCGTGCCGCCGCTCGTGAGCTTCTGGCGCGGCACCCAGCGGGTCCAGGAAACCTCGCGGGTGGCCGGCCAGGAGCCGCTGAACGGCTGGATCGCCCTGATCCTCTACCTCCTGCTCGGCTTCATCTTCCCGGCGTACCTGCAGAACTCGCTCAACAACGTCTGGGAGGCGGAGGCGCAGCGTTAGGCTGCGCCTCCGGACCACCTCAGCGGCCCCAGCGGCTCTCGATCTGCCCGCGCCACGGCGGCTCCTCGCCGGCGGCGAAGCGGGCGTCATCGCGACCGAGCAGGGTCTCGAGCGGGACGAGCGCCGGGCTGGCGGAGTCGAGCAGCGGCGTGTCCTCGTAGGCGGCGATCCCGGCGGAGTCGATCGTCCGGCTGATCCGCTCCCAGCCGATCGTCGGCCGGTAGATCCAGTAGTCGATCGTGACCGTCCCCGAGCCGCGCCGATCGTCGCGGATCGACGTGAACGCGGTGGTCCGCCGGTTCGCGGTCGTCAGCCGCTCCGAGGCGGGGACCGCGCAGCTCGCCTGTCGGCAACGGCGGTAGTCGACGCCGACGAGTCCGATCCCGCCCGGCCCGAGGCGCGCCTCCGGGGCCGGCGCCAGCGCCCGGACCGCGCCGGCCACGGCGCGGCCGTAGGCCTCGGCGAGCGGGTCCTGCCAGCACGGGTCGGGGTAGCGGACCGCGCATCGCTGCTTGAAGGCGATCGCCGCGGCGAGGCTGCCGTCGTGCCGCTCGGCGCCGATCGCGACGAGTGCGACGACGGCGCCGGCGACGAGCGCCGCCAGCAGCGCCAGCGCCGCGTGCTCGACGCTCGCCGATCCCCGTTCGTTGGGCATGCGAGCACGGTAGGCGCCCGTCTCGCTCGCGTGGGCGTCGCCGCGTGAAATCTTCGCGCCGGTTTGCGCGCGGGATCGTAACCGGGGTCCAGTCGGCCGTCCCGTTTCGGCCCGGCCCGGCCGCGTTCGCCGGCCCGCTCCCCGGCGTCGCGCCCGCCGGCGTCGCGGCGTACGATCGCCGCATGTGCCGAAACATCAGACAGCTCCACAACTTCGAGCCGCCGGCGACCGCCGAGGAGGTCAACGACGCCGCCGTCCAGTACGTGCGGAAGATCAGCGGCTCCAACAGGCCGTCGAAGGCCAACGCCGAGGCCTTCGACCGGGCTGTGGCCGAGGTCGCCGCGGCGACTCAGCGGCTGCTCGACGGCCTCGTCACGAGCGCGCCGCCGAAGGACCGCGAGGTCGAGGCGGCGAAGCGGCGCGCACGCGCGCAAGCGCGCTTCGCCGCCTGACGACCCGGGAGGACCGCCGCAAGCGGATCGTCCTCGGCTGCCGGCCCGGGGCACCCTCCGTGGGGACGCCGGGCAGGGGCCGTCCGAACCTTCAGCTGAGGCCCTGGCGGGCCTCGGAAACGAGCGTCACCGCCTCGGGAAAGATCATCCGGATCACATCGCGGACTTGGGTCGCCTGCTCGTCGGAGCTGCCGCTCAGCTCGACCTGGCCGATCGCGGCCACGGTCATCGTCACCGCGAGCTGAATCGCCTGATCGGCGAAGGCGACCTTCTGGGCCCCCTGCATCGACTCGGCCAGCTCCCCGAGCCGCGCCTGCAGCTCCTCGGGATCGCCGAACATTCCGAATCCGCCTTCCATGCCCGACAGGATAGGGACTCGTTGGCGCCGGCCGGGATCGGGCCGAGCCGGCGTCAATCGGCTCGAACGGAGGGCGGCTCGGCCGATGGCGCGGGGCGCGCGGTGGCCGTGAGGACGCCGCCGCGGGCGAAGACGGTGGCGAGGAGCTCGAGCGGAAGCGCGAACATCGCGGCCGGGATCGCGACGAGGACGCTGACCACCCAGTCGAGCCCGTAGAGGAAGCGGTCGCGGCCCGTCTCCGGCTCGGGCAGCCGCCCCGCCCGCCGGTTGCGGATGAAGTTGTCGCGGTAGGTGAACGCGTTGACCACGGTCTGCCACATCAGCGCGAAGGACCGGTTCCGGAACGGGGTCCCGACCTCGACGAGCTCGAGTCCCTGTCCGGCGAGCAGGAGGCGCAGCGCCTCGGGCGTCAGGTGCAGGCGCCGCAGCTCCGGCTCGAGGCCGGCCCACTGGGCCCCGCCGAGGCCGGCCTGCAAGCTCTTCCGGTTCGGCGCGACGATCTCGACGGTGCCACTCTCGTTGCCCTCGATCAGGCCGTGGACCTCGGCGTCGGCGTCGGGTGGGGCCGGGCGCCGGGTGACGACGAGTCCGCAGCTCTCGCAGCGGTCGAGGACGACCTTGCGACCGTGGTGGAGGGGGTCGTGGGCCGCCGACCAGCCATACAGCTTCTGCCCGCAGGCCGGGCAGGGGTAGCGGGCGTGCCTGGGCTCGTGCTCGGGCGTCATCCGGTCGGCTCATGCTATTGGCCGCGATCGGCGCAGCAGCAGGGCAGCGGCCGGGCTAACCTGCCGCTCCCATGGCGCCGATGACGCCCGGACAGCTCGCCAATCGCGACCGGATCGAGGTCCTGATCGGGATCGCGGCGCCATTCCTCGACCTCGTGCTCGGGGTCGGCGACCGGATCAGCCGGATCGTCGAGCCCGGCGACAGCGAGTACTACCCGATCCGCCCGGGTGGCCCGGTGCCCCTGCCCGGCGAGCCCGGCTACGAGGAGGAGGCTCTGCCACCGCCGAGGTGAGTGGCGGAGGACGGCTGCGACCGCTCGCGCCTAAGATGGGCGCCGCCGTGGCCGAGAGCGATCGCAACCAACAAGTCGTGTCCGGCGAGAGCGGGCGTGCCCGCGCCGTCATGATCACCACCGTCGTCGGGATCCTCGCGGTCGTCGGCGGCAACGTTCTGCAGTCCTCCGGGCTCAGCGTCGGCGCCGACGAGGCCGAGCAGCTCGTCGACCGGACCGACGCCTTCGACTCGATCCTCGCCGGCTCGATCGTCAGCGGGATCGGCTTCGTGCTGCTCGGCCTGACGCTGCTCTTCCTGTTCACCGCCGTCCAGAAGCGCAACCCGGCGGTCGCCTCGACGCTGAAGCCGCTCGTGATCCTCGGCCCGGCCTTGCTGCTCGTCTCGAACGTGCTCACGTCGATCGCCTACGACTCGGTCGCCTCCGACTTCGTCGCCGCCGGCGCGACGAGCGGTGATGCCGCCGTCGAGCGGGCCAAGGACATGATCAGCGGCTCGACCGGCCTTCAGGTCGGCGCCTTCATGGGCCTCGCCGGGGTCCTGGCGTTCGCCGTCGGCGTCATCTACACGTCGCTGCAGGCGATGCGGATCGGCCTGCAGACGAGGTTCTGGGGAACCCTCGGGATCGCGTTCGGGTTCGCGTTCCTGCTCTCGACCTTCCTCGGGCCGATCGGCCTCTTCGGCATCCTGATCTGGTTCCTCCAGGTCGGGATGCAGCCGGGCGGCCGCTGGCCCGGCGGCGCGCTGCCGGCCTGGGAGCGGGGCGTCGCGGTGCCGTGGCCGGACACCCGGTCGGCTCCGCCGCCACCCTCCGACCAGGAGCTCGCGAAGCCCGAGGACTTCGAGGGCACCGCCAACGAGGTCGAGCGTCCACCGGCCCCGGCACCGGAGCCCGAGCCGGGTGGCTCCGGGCAGCCGCGCAAGCGCAAGCGCAAGCAGCGGGGCTGAGCGATGGAGCCGCTCGGCGCGCCGCGGGCGGCCACCAGGCTGGTCCTCGGCCTGCTCGCGGCCGTCCAGGCGACCGACGGCTTCTACGCGCTGCTCGCCCCGCGCTCCTTCTACGACGACTTCCCGGTTGGCCGCGGCTGGGTCGAGGCCCTCCCGGCCTACAGCGAGCACCTCGTCCGCGACGTCGGCGCCCTCTTCCTCGCGACCGCCGTCGTCCTCGCCGCCGCCGCGATCTGGCTCGATCGCCGCCTCGTCCTCGTCGCGCTCGCCTCGTTTCTCGTCTTCTCGGTCCCGCACACGACCTACCACCTGCTCAACCTCGAGGGGATCTCCACCGGCGACGCGATCGCCGAGGGAGTGCTGCTCGTGCTGACGGTGATCGCGCCGCTCGGGTTGCTGGTCGTGATGCTGCGGCCGCCGGCCGCCGCTCCGACGGCCTCAGAGCAGGCTCGCCGCTAGCGCCACGACGACGACGATCGCGGTCGTCCAGGTGACCGCCTCGGCGGTCGTCGCGAGGTCGAGCCCGTAGGCGTGGGTGACGATCATCGAGTTGAGCCCGCTCGGCATCAGCGCCATCAGCAGATAGGTGTCGGGGAGGTCGATCAGCGGCAGCGCCAGCAGGTAGAGCAGCGCCGGCAGGACGGCGAGCTTGGTCGCGATCACGAGCGCGGTCGAGCGGGTCAGCGGCGGCGGCATCCGCAGGCCCTCGGCGCCGGCGTCCTCCATCAGCGCCGCCCCGACCGCGAAGAACCCGACCGGGAGGATCGCGACCACGACGACCCGCGAGACCTCGACGAGGAGGTCGGGGGCCAGCGAAGCGGGGGCGATCAGCGCCAGGATCGCGGCGTAGAGGGGCATGTTGCGGGCGAAGAACGCGCCGGTCCGTTGCCCCGCCCCCTCGCCGGCCCGGGTCCCGAACGCGGCGCCGGCCGAGAAGGCGCCGATCAGCAGCGCGGGGGCGCCGACCGCGATGTCGTAGGCGACCGCCTCACCGAGCTGGTCGCTGCCGAGCAGCGCGATCGTCAGCGGGTAGCCCAGGTAGGCGGTGTTGGCGACGAGGGTGCAGGTGATCGCCGCGCCGGTCTCGGGCGGGGCGAGGCGCAGCACCCGCGAGCCGACCGCCCAGGCCGTCGCTGCCGCCAGCATCGTCGCGATCAGGGCGAGGCCGATGCCGCCGCCGAGGTCGGCGTCGAAGGAGACGTGGACGAGGTTGAAGAACGTGACCGGCGGCAGGACCAGGTAGAGGATCCAGAGCAGCGCCCGCCGCGAGTCGTGCCCGGCCCGCTCGGGCCAGCGCCGCTCGGCGGCGACGCCGGCGCCGGTGGCAACCACGATCGCGGCGATGATCAGGATCAAGCGGTCGGTCCTCCGGGTGGGGTCGGCATCGGCAGGCGCATCCTGACGAACGAGCGCCGGCGCCCCGAACGCGGGACCGGTGGGGGATTCCGATCCCGCGCTCGGCGGCGCCGGCGCCGTTCGCGCGCCGGGGAGGAGCCGGGCGCGCTGTCGCTCGATCTACGGGTTGCCGTTCAGCACGTCGCTGGCAACCGTGTGGACGAACGTGTTCGCATGGACGCCGGAGAACCGCTCCGCGCCCGGACCGGCCGCGGTGACCGGGACCATCAGCCCGGTGTGCTCGGGCGTCGTCCAATCGACCTTGAACTGCGCGTCCTTGCCCTTGACCTTGAACGGGCCCGACCGCGGCGGCGTCTTGCCGCCGGGCAGCGGCAGGTTCTGCGGCGTCCCGTAGGCGGGCACCGGATCGTCGCCGGCGCTGTTGGTCGACCGCGAGCGCGGCGTCTCGATCGTCATGCCGCCGGTCTCGTGATCGGCGGTGACGACCAGGAGCACGTTCGGGTTCGTCTCCCGGTACTCCTCGACGACCTCGACCATCTTGTTGACGATCTCGCCGGTCTTGATCACCGACTTGCCGTCGTGCTCGTGGCCGGCGTCGTCGATCTCGTCGGTGTCGACGGCGATGAAGAAGCCCTCGGGGTTCTGACCGAGGATCTCGATCGCCTTCTCGAGCAGCTTCGGCTCGGGCACGAAGTGCGGGTCCTGCGACCGCTTGTAGCCCTTGATCTCATGACCGCGGATGTAGGCGTCGTCCTGGACGAGCGCCAGCGCCTGCGGGCCGGTGAGCTGATCGAACGTCTTCCGGTTCCAGGCGTACTGGTAGCCCTGGTCGATCGCCTGCTCGACCAGGTTCTCATGGCCGATCGAGCGATCGTCGGGGATCACGTTCGGCAGCTTGCCCGGGTCCCCCTTCGGGTACCAGACCTCCTCGCCACCGCCGAAGATCACGTCGGGATGGGTCTCGTTCAGGTACTGGCGTGCGGCCTGCACCTTGTAGTCGCGATTCTTGGAGTGCGCCGCGAAGCCCATCATCGTCGCGTTGGTCACGTCGTGGTCCTCGACCAGGCCGGTCGACTTGCCGAGGTCGCGGGCCTCCTCGACGAGGTTGTAGAGCTTCTTGCCGTTCGGCGCGATGCCCGCCTGGTTGTTCTTGATCTTGTGCCCGGTCCCCATCGCCGTCGCTCCCGCCGACGAGTCGGTCACCGGCAGGATCGAGTTCGTCTTCAGCAGGCCGCCCTCCGGCAGCGCGTCCATCGGCTGCGTCTTGTAGCCGTAGTTGGCGAGCTGGATCGCGGTCCGCTGCGCCGGTCCCATCCCGTCGCCGCTGATGATCACGACGCTGTAGCCGGTCGACGCCGCCGCGTCGGCCGAGCCGGGCCGCTCCGCGGCGAGGATCCCGGCCGCGAGCGCCGCCAGGGCACCGGCGATGATCAGCAGCCTGTTGCGCAGGCTGTGGCTCCCGTGAACGATTCTCGATGCCATCGCTTCTCCTCCCCAGAGGTAGAATTGTGGAACAATTCCGCGATCTTAGCGAAGACGACCAGAGCGGGTGCCACCGGTGACGGGAAGCGATAATCAGCGCGTGCAGACGGGCGACCAACCGCGTGCTCCGGCCATCCGGACGGAGCTGCCCGGTCCGCGATCGCGCGAGCTGCTCGAGGCCGGCGCCCGGCTTCTCTACGCGGGCTTGGCGGCGGACCTCGCCCCGCTCGTCGTCGACCGCAAGCAGGGCTGGACCGTGACCGACGTCGACGGCAACGTCTTCGTCGATCTCGCCTCGGCCTCGGCCTCGGTCCCGCTCGGCGCCGGCCGCGGGGACCTGATCGAGCCGGCCGTCGCCGCGATCCGCCGCTGGGGAAACGAGGACAGCCATGCGCTTGCCTCGCCGCCGATGTTCGAGCTCGCGCGGCGCCTCGTCGCGCTCGCGCCCGACCCGATCGAACGGGTCGACATCGCCCTGAACGGGACCGAGGCGGTCGAGACGGCGATCCGGCTGATGCGGCGGGCGAGCGGTCGGCCGATCGTGCTCGCCTTTCACGGCTCCTACCACGGCGAGTCGACCGCGACCGCGACGCTCGGCGCCGAGGCCGCATCGATCAGCGCCGGCGACCGTGCGCTCGGCACCGGCTTCATCCATGTGCCCTACCCGGACCCCTACCGCTCGCCGCTGGCGCCGGCGCGACCGGGCGGCAGCGGCGACGCCACCATCGACTACATCCGCGACGAGCTCCTCTTCCACGTCGTCGAGCCGGGGCTCGTCGCCGGCATCGTGATCGAGCCGATCCTCGGCTCCGGAGGATGCATCGCCCCGCCGGACGCCTTCTGGCCGGCGCTGACCGCGCTCTGCCGCGAACACGGCTGGCTGCTCTGCGCCGACGAGGTGAAGACGGGCATGGGCCGCGGGGGAACGATGCTGGCGGTCGAGCGCTGGGGTGTCGCGCCCGATCTGATCTGCATGGGCAAGGCGCTCGGAGGCGGGGTGATGCCGATCGGCGCCGTCCTCGGCAGCGAGGCGGTCCTCGGAGCGGTGGACGACCTCAGCACCGGCAGCACCTGGTCGTGGCTGCCGGGCTCGGTGGCGGCGGCGCTCGCCACCCTCGATGCCTACGAGCGCGAGGACGTGCTCGGCAACGTCGCCGCGCTCGAGGCGGTGGCGGCCGAGCGGCTCGGAGAGCTCGCCGATCGGTACGAGCGGATCGGCGAGGTGCGCGCGATCGGCTGCTTTCAGGCGATCGAGTTCGTCCGCGACCCGGAGACCAGGGAGCGCGACCCCGAGCTGCAGGACGCGGTCGCCCGGGCCGCGCTCGCGCGCGGCGTCCTCGCTGATTCCAGCACCGCGTCGCTGAACCTGCAGCCGTCGCTCGTGATGCCGCCGGCGGAGCTCGAGGCGGCGCTCGCGCTCGTCGCCGACAGCGTCGCGGAAGCGCTCGCGCACGAGGGCGAGCGGTGAGCTCCGGCCTCGCGGCCGAGCTGCGCGAGGAGCTCCGGACGCTCACCGCCGGCGGCGCGCTGAAGACGATTCGCGAGATCGCGTCCCCGCAGGGGCCCGCGATCCGCTTCGCCGACGGCGGTGAGGCGATCTGCCTCTGCTCGAACGACTACCTCGGCCTCGCCGCCGATCCGCTCGTCGTCGAGGCCGCCGCCGCCGGCCTGCGCGAGTACGGGGCGGGGACGGCGTCGGTCCGGTTCATCTGCGGCCTGTTCACCCCCCACGTCGAGCTCGAGCGCGACCTCGCCGCCTTCCTCGGAACCGAGCGGGCGGTCAGCTACGTGTCCTGCTGGAACGCGAACCAGGCCCTCCTCGACACGCTCTCCGACGAGCGCACCTGGATCCTCTCCGACGAGCTCAACCACGCCTCGATCATCGACGGGATCCGCCTCGCCCGCCCCGGCGGCAAGGCCATCTACGCGCATGCCGATGCCCGTGCACTCGAGCGCGAGCTCGATCTGGTCCCGGCCGGCAGCCGGATCCTCGTCGTCACCGACGGCGTCTTCAGCATGGAGGGCGATCTGGCGCCGCTGCCCGAGATCGTCCCGCTCTGCGAGGCCCGCGGAGCGACGCTCGTCGTCGACGACTCGCACGGGCTCGGCGTCCTCGGGCCGACCGGCCGCGGGACCGCCGAGCACTTCGGCCTCGCCGACAGGATCGACATCACGACCGGCACGCTCGGGAAGGCGCTCGGCGGCGCGGCGGGCGGCTTCGTCGCCGCCGGCGAGGAGGTCTGCTCGATCCTCGAGCAGCGCTCGCGCCCGCAGCTGTTCTCGAACGGGCTGCCGCAGTCGGTCGCCTGTGGCGCCCGGGCGGCGCTCGCCGTCCTCCGCGACGACCCGGGCCGCCTCCAGCGCCTCCGTGTCAACGTCGCCCGCTTCCGTGCCGGTGTCGCCGCCGCCGGCCTGCGCCCGATCGTGGGCGAGAGCGCGATCGTCCCGATCGTCGTCGGCGAGACCCGCGACGCGATCGCGATCAGCGAGGCCCTGCTGGAGCACGGCGTCTTCGCGATCGGCTTCGGCTACCCGGTCGTCCCGGAGGGCACTGCCCGCGTTCGCGTCCAGCTCTCGGCCGCCCACGGCGACGAGCAGATCGACCGCGCCATCGCCGCCTTCGCCGAGGTGGCCGCCGAGCGCGGCCTGCTCTGAGCCGCCACGGCCCCGAGCGGCGGCCGCCACGGCCCCGAGCGGCGGCCGCCACGGCGGCGAGCGGTGCCCGCAGCAGGAAGCTCGGCTTTCGTCCGCGCTGGGGCGCCTCGCGCCGACTATCCGTCGCCAGCCGCCCCGGCACGGGACCGGATGGCGCAGCGACGGTCGTCACGCCCGCCGCCGCCTTCCCCTTCGCAGCCATGGCCCGACCCGGCGATGCCGGACGGCGCGAGCCCACGCTGCCGGGGCGACCGGCCCGCTACCCCGGCTCGTGGATCACGAACACCTTCGTCAGCGCCTCGTGGATCGTCCAGCGCGTCGCGGCGCCGGCGGGGAGGACGCAGACGTCGCCGGGTCCGACCTCGTGGCTCATGCCCTCGTGCTCGATCGTCGCCCGGCCCGAGAGGACGATGAAGGTCTCGTCGGCTTCGACGTCCGTGACGACACCCTCGCTGCAGCGCCAGACGCCGGTCGCGAGCGCGCTGCCGCCGGGGAGCGGCGCCGTCGCGATCTCGCCCTCGAAGGTTCGCGGCGAGCCGGCGACGATCGTCTCCGGGTCGAGGTCGGATTCCTCGAGCGCGACGCCGCCGGGGTCGGCGAGGACGATCGCGTCGCTGGAGCGGCTCACGAGCCCGCTGCCAGCTCGGCCGCGATCCGGTCGAACGCCTCGGTGTGGGCGTCGACCTGCTCGGCGGTCGTGGCCGGCGAGATCAGCGCCATCATGTGGAACGGGGTGAACAGGATCCCCTCGTTGAGCATGTAGAGGTGCATCAGCTCGTCGAGCCGGCCGCCGATCACGGCCGCCGCCTCGGCGCCGTTGCGCGGCGGCTCGGGCGAGAACATGTACTCGACCCGGCAGCCGAGCCGGACGGCGCTCCAGCCGAGGCCGTGGCGTGCGATCGCGTCGTTGACTCCGGCCTCGTAACGCTCGCCGAGCCCGATCATCCGCCCGTACGCCTCCGGCGTCAGGACCTCGCCGAGCGTCGCGCGGACCGCCGCGAGCTGCAGCGCGTTGCCGGCCAGGGTGCCGCCGACGCCGCCGACGTCGGCGGCGTCCCAGAAGGTCGACGCGAGGACCCGTTCGGCGAGCTCGTCGCTGAGGCCGTAGGCGCCGGTCGGGATGCCGCCGGCGATCGGCTTGCCCATGGTGATCGCATCGGGGTCGAGGCCGTGGGCGCCGCTGTAGCCGCCGGGCCCGCAGCTCAGCGTGTGGGTCTCGTCGATGATCAGCAGCGTCCCCGTCTCGCGGGTGATCCGGCGCAACTCGTCGTGATAGCCGGGGTCGGGGAGGACGATGCCGATGTTGGTCAGCGCCGGCTCGACGAGGACGCAGGCGGCGTCCTCGTGGGCGAGCTCGCGCTCCAGCGCCTCGATGTCATTGATCTCGACGACCCTGGTCGTCGCGGCCGGGTCCACGGGCGGGCCGACGCTCCCGTAGCGGGGGACGGGGCCACCGTCGGGACCGATCTCGACCACCGTCTCGTCGACGGAGCCGTGGTAGCAGTGGTTGTGGACGAGGATCTTCGGCCGGCCGCTGACCTGCCGGCAGAGGCGGACGAGGAAGCGGTTGGCGTCGGTGGCCGAGACCGTGAACTGCCAATGCCGGAGCCCGAAGCGGGCGGCCATCAACTCGCCGACCGCACCAGCGTCCTCGCTCGGCAGCATCGTCGTGATCCCGCGCTCGGCCTGCGCGGCGATCGCGGCGACCGCCGCCGCCGGCGCGTGCCCGCACATCGCCCCGGTGTCGCCGAGGCAGAGGTCGACGTATGCGTTGCCGTCGACGTCGACCACCTCGGAGCCGTGCGCCTCCGCCACGTAGATCGGAAAGCGCCCCGGCCAGCGGGTCATCCAGTTCATCGGCACGCCGGAGAGCAGGTCTGCGGATGCCGTCTCGTGGATCTCCCGCGAGCGCGGGTGCAGCCGCTCGAACCGCTCCTGCTCGCGCTCGAGCAACTCCACCACACGGTCCGTCCCAGTGACGCTGACTGCCATCTTCCTCATCTCTCCAATTCTGTGCTATCGTCGAATTGTGGAACAATCTACCACGCCCGAGGGAGCCGAACGGGGCGGCGCCGCCGAAGCCGGGGAAGCCGGACGCGAAATCCGCCTCCGTACCGTATCGGTAGTCGATGCCGCCGCGGACGCGCTCCGGCAGATGATCCTCGACGGATCGCTCGAGCCCGGGACCCGGCTCCGCGAGACCGAGTTCTCCACCCGCCTCGGCATCGCCCGGCACACTTTCCGGGCGGCCGCCCAGATCCTCATCAACGAGGGCCTGCTGCGCCGCTCCCCGAATCGCGGCGTTCAGCTCACGGTCCTCGACGCCGACGACATCCTCGACATCTTCCGCCTCCGCGAGGCGCTCGAGATCGAGGCGACGCGGCTCGTCGTCATCGCCGGCACCGACCTGGCTGACGCCGAGCTTGCGGTCGAGCGCTTCAACGAGCTCGACGACACCGCCTCGTGGCGAACGGTCGTCGATCTCGACATGGACTTCCATCGGGCGATCATCGACGCCACCGGCAGCGAGCGGATCAGCCGCGCCTACGCCGGCGTCCAGTCGGAGATCCTGCTCTGCATGGCCCAGCTTCGCCCCCACTACGACCGTCCCGCCGAGGTCGCCGCCGAGCACCGGGAGCTGCTCGAGGCGCTGCAGGCGAGCGACCCCGACCGGGTCGAGAAGCTGTTCCGGCGGCATCTCGGCGATGCCAGCGAGAACCTGACCAATGCGCTGCAGGCGCGAGAGGAGGTGACCGCGTGAGCGGTCTCGAGATCACTTCATTGCGGGCCCGCGAGGTCCTCGACTGCCGCGGGCTGCCGACCGTCCAGGTCGACGTCGGGCTCGCCGGCGGGATCCGCGGCCGGGCCGACGTCCCCTCCGGCCGCTCGACCGGCTCGAACGAGGCCCATGAGCGCCGCGACGGCGGCGATCGCTTCGGCGGCTTCGGCGTCCGCGACGCCGTCGCCGCCGTCGAGGGTGAGATCGCCGACGCTCTCGTCGGCTTCGGGGTCTCCTCGCAGCGGGCGCTGGACGCGGCGCTGATCGATCTCGACGGCACCGCCGACAAGGGCCGGCTCGGCGCCAACGCGATCCTCGGCGTCTCGCTCGCCGCCGCCAGGGCGGCAGCCGCCGCCGCCGGCGAGCCGCTCTACCGGCACCTGAACGGCAACGGCCACGTCCTGCCGGTTCCGCTCGTCAACCTGATCAACGGCGGCAAGCACGCCTCCAACGACCTCGATTTCCAGGAGTTCATCGTGATCCCGGTCGGGGCCGACTCGATCCTCGAGGCGCTGCAGATCTCGACCGAGGTGAACCTCGCGCTCGCCGAGATCCTGCTCGGACGCTACGGCAAGAGCGCCCTCAACACGGGCGACGAGGGCGGCTACGCGCCGGCGATCTCGAGTCCCCAGGAGGCGCTCGGCCTGCTCCACGAGGCCGTCGCCGACGCCGGCCACAGCGGCCGCTTCCGCTACGGGCTCGACTGCGCCGCCACCCACTACCACTCCGGCGGCAGCTACGAGCTCGCCGGCGAGACCCGCGACACGGAGTCGATGATCGAGCTCTACCTGGAGCTGATCCGCGACTACGACGTCGTCACGATCGAGGACCCGCTCGACGAGGACGATTTCGCGGGCTTCGCCGAGCTGACCCGGGTCTCCGGCATCCAGATCGTCGGCGACGACCTCTTCGTCACCAACCCCGAGCGCCTCGCCGCGGGGATCGAGGCGGGGGCCGCCAACTCGCTGCTCTGGAAGGTCAACCAGATCGGCACCCTGACCGAGGCGCTCGACGCCGCCGAGCTCGCCCACCGCAGCTCCTACACCGTCGTCGTCTCCGAGCGATCCGGCGAGACCGAGGACCCGATCATCGCCGACCTGGCGGTGGCCCTGAACGCCGGCCAGATCAAGACCGGTGCTCCCGTCCGCGGCGAGCGCACCGCGAAGTACAACCGACTGATCGAGATCGAGGAGCAGCTCGGGGCGACCGCCGCCTATCCCGGCGACGTCTTCCGGGCGCCCGTCGCCGCCTGAGATGGACCCGACCCTCGCCGGCCAGACCGAAGCGCCTCCGGGGGGCCCCGGAGCGGAGCTGAGCACGCCGGCGATCCGCAACCGGGCGGCGCTGCTCGGACACGGGCTGCTCGGGCCCCGCGGGCTCGCGCTGCGGGTTGCCGAGGCCGGCCTGATCGCCTGCGATCCCGGGCTCGCGGTCGAGCGGATCGTGGCGATCGATGGCGACGACCTCGTCGTCGCCGGCCGCCGCCATCGCCTCCATCCCGATGGCCGGATCGTCGTCCTCGGCTCCGGCAAGGCGAGCCTGAAGATCGCATTCGCGCTCGAGCGGATCCTCGGCGAGCGTCTGCACGGCGGCACCGTCGTCGTCCGGCACGGCAACGCCGCCGCCCGCCCGGACCGGATCGAGGTGCTCGAGGCGGCGCACCCGCTTCCCGACGAGCGCAGCGTCGCTGCGGCGCTGCGGCTGCTCGAGCAGGCGGGCGACCTCGGCGAGCGGGACATCGTCATCGCCTGCTTCACCGGCGGCAGCTCGGCGTTGACCAGCCTGCCGCCCGAGGGCGTCTCCGCCGCCGACAAGCGCGAGCTCCACCGCCTCCTGCTCGGCGCCGGCCTGCCGATCACGGAGGTCAACACCGTCCGCAAGCAGGTCTCCGGCTTCAAGGGCGGACGGCTCGCCCTCGCCGTGGCGCCGGCGCGGCTGATCAACCTGACGGTCTCCGACGTCGCCGGTGACGCCCTCGACGCGATCACCGACCCCAGCGTCGCCAACGACTCGACCCCCGCCGACGCGACGGCGATCCTGCGCAGCCGCGATCTCTGGGGCGAGGTCGCCGCGACCGTCCGCGCCCACCTCGAGAGCCCCGGCCTCGAGGTCCCCGACCTGAGCGACATCGAGATCCACTCGGTCCTGCTCGTCACCGGCGAGACCGCCTGCGAGGCGATGGCGGCCGAGGCTCGGCGGGCCGGCGCCGAGCCGGTGATCCTCTCGACCGGGATCGAGGAAGAGGCCGGCCCCGTCGGTCGCCTGCTCGGCCGGCTCGCCTACGAGAGCGCCGAGCTCGGGCGGCCCTTCGCGCCGCCGGCGGTGCTGATCGGCTGCGGCGGCGAGAGCACCGTCCGGCTCGGCGCCGATGACGAGTTCGGTAGCGGCGGTCCCAACCAGGAGGCCGCGCTGGCGGCCGCCGGAGTGCTCGCCGGCAGCGACGTGGCCGCCGTCTTCCTCGACACCGACGGCTCCGACGGCGGCACCGACTCGGCGGGCGCGATCAGCGACGGCGCCACCGCCGAGCGCGCCGTCGCGAAGGGCATCGACATCCGTGGTGCGCTCGCCCGGCATCGCTCCGGCGCGGCGGTCGCAGCGCTCGGCGACGCGATCGAGACCGGGCCGACCCACACAAACGTCAACGACCTCTTCGCGTTCGCGATCGGGGCCTCGGGCGACTGATGGCGGAGCTCGCAGAAGCGATGATCAGGCTCGAGCGGATCAGCAAGCGCTTCGGCGAAGCGCTCGCGGTCGACGATGTCTCGATCGAGATCGCCCGCGGCGAGTTCTTCTCGATGCTGGGCCCGAGTGGCTGCGGCAAGACGACGACGCTGCGGATGATCGCCGGCTTCGAGGAGCCGACCACCGGGCGCGTCCTGCTCGACGGCGAGGACGTCACCCTGACCTCGCCCCGGCATCGCAACGTCAACATGGTCTTTCAGGACTACGCGCTGTTCCCGCACATGTCGGTCGCCGAGAACGTCGGCTTCGGCCTGAAGCTGAAGCGGGTCGCGCGGGCCGAGATGCGGGAGCGGATCGAGGAGATGCTCGCGGTCGTCCGCCTCGAGGGGCTCGGCGAGCGGCGCCCGGCCGAGCTCTCCGGCGGCCAGCGGCAGCGGGTCGCCCTCGCCCGGGCGCTCGTCAACCGGCCGGCGGCGCTGCTCCTCGACGAGCCGCTCGGCGCGCTCGATCTGAAGCTGCGCCGGGAGATGCAGCTCGAGCTGAAGCGGATCCAGAAGACCACCGGGACGACCTTCGTCTACGTCACCCACGACCAGGAGGAGGCGCTGACGATGTCGGACCGGATCGCGGTGATGGACGGCGGCCGGGTCCAGCAGCTCGCCGATCCGAAGACGCTCTACGAGCGCCCCGAGACCCCGTTCGTGGCCGACTTCATCGGCACCTCCAACGCCCTCGCGCTCAGCGTCGACCGGCGCGAGGGCGAGCTCGCGATCATGGAGCCCGGGCCCGGGGTCCGGATCGTCGTCGCCGATCCGGCCGCGATCGGTGAGACCGTCCAGATCAGCATCCGTCCGGAGAAGATCTCGATCCGGCCCGGTACCGATCCGGCGACGGCCGGTAACGGCTGCCGGGTCAGCGGCGTCGCGGTCGAGCGCGTCTATCTCGGCTCGGTCTCCCAGACGGTGGTCGAGCTGCCGGACGGCGGACGCCTCGCCGTCCACGAGCTCAACGACGACGACGTCTCGACGGTCGAGCCCGGCGATCCCGTGATCCTGTCGTGGCCGACCCGCCACAGCCTCGTCGTCAGCGCGGAGACGGCGCGATGAGGGTGCGCGCGACGGTCGCAGCGGCGCTGGCGGCGCTCATGGCCGCGCTGCTCGTCGCCGGCTGCGGCGAGTCCGGCGGCGACGCCGAGCCGGCTCCGGCGCCGAGCGATCCGGACGCGCCGGTGAGCGGGACGCTGACCGTCTTCGCCTACCAGGACACGATCACCGACGAGATGCTCGACCCGTTCCGCGAGGCGAACCCGGACCTCGACGTGAAGACCGCGAGCTTCGGCTCGAACGAGGAGGCTGCCGCGAAGATGGCGGCCGGCTTCGAGGCCGACGTCGTCGAGGTCTGCCTCGACGAGATGAGCGCGCTCACCGAGCGTGGCCTGCTGCGGCCGATCGACCCTGCCGGGATCAGCGACTGGAACGACCTCGTCTTCCGCGACGCCGACGGGGTGCGCGACGGCGACGACGTCATGGTCGTGCCGCTGTCGGCCGGCCCGCAAGGCCTGATCTACGACGCCGCCGAGATTGAGCCGGGCGAGATCGATTCGTTCGCGGACCTGTTCGACCCCGCTTACGCCGACCGGACCGCGCTCGAGGGCGACTACCCGCTGCCGGCGATCGCCGAGACCGCGCTCGCGCTCGGCTTCGACGACCCGATGAACCTGACCTCCGAGCAGCTCGAGCAGGTCAAGGAGAAGCTGATCGACAGCCGCGACCAGTTCCGGTCGCTGTGGCGCTCCGACGCCGACGTCGTCAACCTCTTCAAGTCGAACGAGATCGCGCTCGCCGACGGTGGCCCCGGGCTGACCGCGCGGATCCGCGACACCGGCGTCGACGCGCGCTGGGTGGCCCCGGTCGAGCGGCCGCTCTCGTGGGTCTGCGGCCTTGCGATCACCAGCGACGCGACCAACGTCGACGCCGCCTACAAGCTGATCAACTGGCAGGCCTCGCCCAAGGCGCAGGCGATCCGCGCCGGCAACGGGTACGTCGTCACGAACCCGAAGGCGATCCCGCTGACGCCGCCGAGCGACCGAAAGACGGCCGACCCGAGCTCGATCGAGAACGCGATTGCGGAAACGGAGCCCCCGAACTACCAGGACTGGGTGCGGGCGTTCCGGGAGTTCCAGGCCCAGTGAACAGGAGGAGAGGCAGGATGAGAGGGAAGATCATCGCGGCGCTGGCGCTGACGCTGGCGATCGCGATCACCGGATGCGGCAGCGGTGGTGGTGACACGGAGGTGGCGCCGCCGCCGAGCGATCCCGACGCGCCGGCGACCGGGACGTTGAAGGTCTTCACCTACGGCGACACTGTCGCCGACCAGATGATCAAGCCGTTCGAGGCGCAGAACCCCGACCTCAACCTCGAGCTGGCGACGTTCGACTCGAACAAGGCTGCGGCGGCGAAGCTCGCGGGCGGCTTTCAGGCCGACGTGGTCGAGGTCTGCACGGACGAGATGGAGCCGCTGCTCGCGCGCGACCTGCTGCGGCCGCTCGACCCCAAGGCGGTGCCCGACTTCGACGAGCTCGCCTTCGCGGACGCCCCGCAGGTCCGCGACGCCAACGGCAACGTCCTGTTCGTCCCGGCTTCGGCCGGCCCGCAGGGACTGATCATCAACACCGATGAGGTCGACCCCGACGACGTCGACTCGTGGCAGGACCTGTTCGACGACGCCTACGCCGGCAACGCCGCCCTCGAGGCGACGCCCCTGACGGCATTGGGGGCCGCCGCCCTGGCGATGGGCATGGACGATCCGATGAACCTCAGCGACGAGCAGGTCGAGGAGGTCAAGCAGTTCCTGCTCGACCACCGCGACAACTTCCGCGCGTTCGCCGAGTCGGACGCCTCGATGGTGAACCTGTTCAAGTCGGGCGAGGCGGTGATCGCCGACGGCGGTCGCGGCACGGTGCAGACGATGATCGACGACGGGGTCCCGGTCGAGTGGATCGCGCCGAAGGAGGGCGCGCTGTCGTGGGTCTGCGGCCTCGCGATCACCTCGAAGGCGGAGAACATCGACGCCGCTTACAAGATCATCGACTACTACGCCTCGCCGAAGGCGCAGGCGATCTCCGGTGACATGGGCTTCGTGGCGATGAACCCGAAGGCGCTGCCGATGGTCAGCCCCGAGTTCCGCAGGAGCGCCGACCCGCGCAACCTCGCCAACGCGATCCCGCAGACCGAGCCCGACAACGCCGACGCCTACGAGCGGGCATGGCAGGAAGTCCAGGCCGGCTGACCGCCGCTCCGCCGGCGATGGCGACGCGGCCGGCCGCCGCGCCGCCGGTCGAGCGTCCGCTCGGGCACCGGCTCCGGCAGCGGCTCCCCGGCATCGCCGGGGGGCTGCTGGTGGCGTTCGTGATGGTCGTGCTGTTCGGCCCGGTGCTGATGCTGGCGCTGTTCTCGTTCAACGACTCCTCGATCATCTCGCTGCCCTGGGAGGGCTTCACCACGAAGTGGTACGAGGAGGCCTGGAGCAACGGGCAGGCCCGTGACGCGGTCGTCAACTCGCTGCTCGTGGCGACGGTGGTGATGGTGCTCTCGGTGGTGCTCGGGACGCTCGCCGCGTGGGGCCTGACGCGACTGCGGTTCCGCGGTCGCGGCTTCATCGCCGGGCTCAACGGGGCGGTGCTGGTCGTGCCGTGGCTGATCATCGGCGTCGCCGGGCTGATCTTCTTCAGCCAGACCGGGGTGCCGCTGTCGTTGAAGACGATCGCGCTGATGCACCTGGTGGTCACGTTCCCGCTCGTCGTCGCGATCGTCTCCGCCGGGCTCGTCCGCTTCCAGCGCTCGCTCGAGGAGGCGGCGATCGATCTCGGCGCGACCCAGCGGCAGATGCTGCGCTACGTCGTCCTGCCGCAGGTCGGACCGTCGATCGCGGCGGCCTCGATCTTCGCCTTCGCCTGGTCGTTCAACAACTTCGAGATCTCGTTCTTCAACGGCGGCTTCGAGCAGACGTTCCCGGTCTGGGTCTTCTCGATCCTGCGCCAGTCGGAGAACCTGCCGATCGTCAACGCCGTCTCGACCGTGATCGCCGCCGCCCAGATCCTCGCCGTCTTCGGCGCCTGGTTTCTGATGAAGCGGCTGACCCGGCGCGGCGGCGACGGCGACGAGACCCTGACCGGGCTGCTGACCGGCGGGACGCGCTGATGGAGTCCGCCTCGATCCCGGTCCCGGCCCGGCGGCACCCGCGCGCCCGCCGCTGGCTGCAGCCGCTCGCCTTCCTCGGGACGCCGACGGCGCTGCTGCTCGTCCTCTTCCTCGGCCCGATGCTGGTCATGCTCGGGGTCGCGCTGGACCGCGGCCTGCTCGACGGCGGCCCGGGCTTCAACCTGACGCTGACCAACTTCACCGACGTGATCACGGACCCGCTGTACCGCGAGGTCGCCCTGACCACGTTCGAGATCGCGACCGCGGCGATGCTCGTGCAGCTCTTCGTCGCCGTTCCGCTCGCCTACGTGATCGCGTTCAAGGCCGGACGTTGGCAGCTTCCGATCCTGCTCTTCCTGGTCCTCGCCGACGAGCTCAACCCGATGGTGCGGATCTACGCCTGGCGGATGCTGCTCGGCCGCGAGGGGCTGATCAACGAGGGGCTGATGCGGGTCGGGATCATCGACCAGCCGATCGATGCCCTGCTGTTCAGCCAGTTCGCGGTGACGGTGGTGCTCGCGACGAGCTACATCACCTACACGGTGATCCCGATCTACGGGGCGATGAAGGCGATCGACTCCAACGTCTTCGAGGCTGCCCGTGACCTCGGCGCCGGTTGGTGGACGACGGCGCGGCGGGTGCTGCTGCCGCTGATCGCTCCGGGGATCTTCGTGGCGCTGCTGCTCGTCTACATCCCGCTCTTCACCGACTTCGCCAGCCCGGCGCTCGTCGGCGGCACCAGCGGCTACATGCTCGGCAACGTCGTCAACGACCTCGTGCTCGAGTCCGGCGATCTCAATCGCGGCGCCGCGATGAGCATCATCATGCTCGTGCTCTCGGCCCTGTTCGCCCTCGTCGCCTACCGGCTCGCCCGGATCAACCGGCTCGAGAGCTGATGGCCGCCGGCAGCTACGACGCCGTCATCGTCGGCGGCGGCCACAACGGGCTCGTCGCCGGCTTCTACCTGGCGCGGGCCGGCCTGCGGCCCCTGATCGTCGAGCGCCGCGACATCGTCGGCGGCTGCTGCGTGACCGAGGAGTTCGCCCCCGGCTTTCGGGCCTCGACCGGGGCGTACGTGATCAGCATGTTGCGGGAGCCGGTCTGGCGTGACATGCGTCTCGCCGAGCGCGGGATCCGGATCGACCCGGCGGGGCCGTCGCTGTACGGCTTTCCGGGCGGCGAGCGGCTCCTGCTCGGCGAGGACATCCCGGCCTCGCAGGCCGAGATCCGCCGCTTCTCGGCGGCCGACGCCCGCGCCCTGCCGAAGTTCGAGGCGGCGCTCGGACGCCTCGCCGAGATCGTCGGGCCGCTGATGGACACGACCCCGCCCGACCCGGCGCGGGTCCGCCCCGGCGACCTGCCGGCACTGCTGCGGCTCGCCGGCACCGCGCGCCGGCACCGGTCCGAGATCAACGACGCCCTCTATCTGTTCGCGACCTCCTGCACCCAGTACCTCGGCGAGCACTTCGAGTCCGAGGTCGTCAAGGCGGCGATGGGCTGGCACGCGATCAACGACTCGATCGCGGGGCCTTCGACACCGGGGACCGCGTACGTGCTGCTCCACGACCACGCCGCCGAGCAGGCCGGCGGCGGGCTGCGCAGCTGGGGCTTCGTCCGCGGCGGGATCGGCCGCGTGACCGCGGCGATGGCCGATGCGGCCCGCGAGGCCGGCGCCGAGATCCGCACCGACGCCGAGGTCGGGCGGATCGTCGTCGACGGCGGCCGCGCCGGCGGGGTCGAGCTCGTCGACGGGACCGTGATCGCCGCCGAGCGTGTCCTCTCCAACGCTGACCCGCTGCGGACCTTCTTCGGGCTCGTCGGCGCCGAGCTCCTGCCGGCCGACTACGCCGCCTCGCTGCGCAACTACCGCTGCGAGGGGACGAGCGTGAAGATCAACCTCGCCGTCGATCGCCTCCCCGAGGTGAGGGGGATGCCGTCCGGCCGCGAGCCCTACCTCGGCGGCATCATGGAGTTCGGCGGCTTCATCGCCGACATGGACCGGGCCCAGAACGAGGCCCGCGCGGGGATGCTCGGCACGGATCCCCACGTCGAGGCCTGCATCCCGACCTTCCACGACCCGTCGCTCGCGCCCGAGGGCAAGCACGTCGTCACGATCGACGTCAACTCCCAGCCCTACACCCTGGCTTCCGATCAGGGGAGCTGGGACGAGCACCGCGATGCCGTCGCCGACCGCGCCATCGCGACGCTCGAGGGCTACATGCCCGGACTCACGGGCTCGATCGAAGCCCGCCAGGTCCTCAGCCCCGTCGACCTCGAGTCGCTGCTCGGGATCAGCGGCGGCCATGCCCTGCACGGCGACATGTCCTTCGACCAGCTCTTCACCCTGCGCCCGGTCCGTGGCCACGCCGACTACCGGACCCCGATCCGCGACCTCTACCTCTGCGGCGCCGGCACCCATCCCGGCGGCGGCGTCAGCGGCGCCAACGGGCGCAACTGCGCGCGCGAGGTGCTCCGCGACGCCCGCTCGCCGCTGGCCCGCCTCCGCGTCCGCCGCGGTTGAGCCGCGCGGCCGCCCCGGCTCCCGCAACCGGCACCCCAACCAGCCACCACCTGGGTCATCTGACCGCGAAATAGCAAGGTCAACCTGACCCACCCGGCGACTGGCGCGGCGCCGCGTCTGACCTGGGTCATCTGACCGCGAAATAGCGGGGTCGCCATTACCCAGGTGGAAACGACGGCAGGCCGAGCCCGGCCCTGACGTCCTCGGCGACCTCGGCCCGCTCCCTGTGGATGCGGCGGTACGTGATCCGCAGCGACGAGATACCGGCGCGGAGGAGGATCGCATCGCGCTTGCGGTCCCGTTCATGCGCCTCCCAGGTCTTGTGCCAGCCGTGGCTGTCGAGCTCGACGACGAAGCGGCTTGCAGGCCACCAGCAGTCGACGACCAACCCCGCCACGAGCACGTTCACCTGCGGGGTCGGCAGACCGAAGTCGGTGAGCAGCAGCTGGAAGTCGCGCTCGATGCCCTCATTCGCATCCGGCGTCCACAGGTAGTCGGAGACGATTCGTCGCAACGGCCGGCAGCCGCGATGGCCGGGGTAGCGGTCGATGACCTCCTGGATCGCGCGGATGTCGAGCCGGTCGGTCCGATCGGCCTGCTCGATGACCTTCTGCAGCCGCGGGTAAGTAAGCGTCTGTCCGAGATCGAGGTAGGTCCGGGCGAGCGACGTCATCGGCACGCCATCTACCCTGACTCGGTCCTCGGAGGCGATCCTCCGAGGCCTGTGAACGATCACGCCGTCAAGCCGCCGCGGGACGCGCGTCGAGATCGAGACGTGAACCAGCGTTCCCTCCCTGATCAATCCCCGGCGAGCCGCCGAGGAGTCATGGCTTAGGAGTGGGTGGGGCCGGATGGCAAGCAGGGCTGCGACCTGTCGTCCAGCCATCGAGAGCGGGACCGGCCCGAACGCGTAGACCCCGTCGTGGATCCGCCAGAGTCGGCCTCCGGCGAGTCGAAACTCGATAGCACCCGGGCTGAAGCCGAGCGCCAGGAGCTGGTCACGTGCGACGACGCCTTGCTGTCGCCTGACCAGCTTGGCGAGCTCGAGCTCGCGATTGGGCTTCACTGGCTGAGCGTGTCGCAGGCGGACGCACGCGTGGGGGCATCAGTGGATCGATTCGGTGACGAGTCTGAAGATCCTCAGAAACCCCAACCACCTGGGTCATCTGACCGCGAAATAGCAGGGTCAACCTGACCCACCTGGCGGCGAGCGCTCCGCTGCGTCTGAGCTGGGTCACCTAGCCCGGACTAACCCCGAGTTGTCGCCACAACTCCGGGCCTGAAGCAAACGATCCCCTGAAGTCGGACGCCCCGGCCATGGCCGGGGCGTCCGCGCGCTCGCTCACGCTCCAAGTCGCCAAAACACAAAGCGCAAAGGAGCAAGCGCATGACTGATGATGACGTGCTGTTCGGCTACCGCCTGCGGCTCTTCACCCTGGCCGACGAGCTCGGCAACGTCTCCGAGGCCTGCCGGCAGATGGGAGTCGACCGCTCGACCTACTACCGCTGGAAGCCGAAGCTCGACCGCTACGGCCTCGACGGCCTCCGGGTCCGCGAGCGCCGCCGGCCCAGGATGCCGAACCAGATCGGCCCCCACCTCGAGCACCGGATCCTCGCCTACTCGCTCGGCCACCCGGGCCAGGGTCCGCGGCGGATCTCCGCCGAGCTCAGGCGATCGAAGTGGGGCGGGATCGAGATCTCTGAGCACGGGATCTGGCGGGTCTTGAAGCGCTTCAACCTGAACACGCGCAACAAGCGCTTCAGCTTGATCGCCCGTCATGCCGAGCCCTACGAGCGCAAGCCCGCAGAGCCGCCACCGGAGCTCCACATCGACGCATCAGAGCCCGGCGAGAAGGTCCAGATCGACTGCTTCTACGTCGGCCGGCTCTCCGGATCGAAGGGCGTCGTCTGGCAATACACGGCGATCGACGTCGCCTCCGCCTACACCTGGGCGTTCCTGCGCTCCTCGGAGCGCAACCCGACCGCGCGGCAGACCGCCGAGCTTTGCCACCAGGTCGCCGCCGAGCTCAAGGCGGCGGGCTGGAAGCTCGGCGAGGTGACGAGCGACAACGGCTCGGAGTTCCGCTCGCAGCTCTTCGGCGACGCCGTCGAGGGCGAGGGTGGCCACCAGCGGCGGATCAAGGCCGGGCGGCCGAACTCGAACGGCTGCGCCGAGCGGGTAGGAGCTGACGATCCTCGAGGAGTGCTGGCGGCCGGCGTTCTCACGCTCGCTGGCGCCGCGGATCACGGCACTCGAGCGCGACCTCACGGAATACCTGCGCTACTACAACTTCGACCGCGCCCACACCGGGCGGTTGACGAAGGGCCGGGTCCCCGGGGATATCGTCTTCGGGGCCCGGAAGATGGGGACGGTGAGATGAGCGGCTGTTGCTACGACTTGGGAATAGGACGACCTAACCGCTGAATAGCGGGTCCTGGGTCACCTAACCGCTGAATAGCGGGGTTGAGGTGACCCACCGGCTGGTGGGGCTGCAGGTGGACCCCACCCTCAGCCGGCGAGCTGGGCCTGCAGGCGTTCGACGACCTCGGGATCACGGAGCGTGCTGACGTCGCCGAGCTCGTCGCCGGCGGCGATGTCGCGCAGCAGGCGGCGCATGATCTTCCCCGAGCGGGTCTTCGGCAGGTCGTCGGCGAACGCCATCTGCTTCGGCCGGGCGAGCTTGCCGATCTTGGTGGCGACGTGGTCGCGAAGCTCCGCCTCGAGCTCGCCGTCGCCGCTGACGGCGCCGGCCGGGGTCACGAACGCGAAGATCGCCTGGCCGGTGTCCTCGTCGGGAACGCCGATCACGGCCGCCTCGGCGACCTTCGGGTGGCTGACCAGCGCCGACTCGACCTCCATCGTCGAGAGGCGATGTCCGGAGACGTTGATGACGTCGTCGGTGCGCCCGACGATCCAGAAGTAGCCGTCCTCGTCGATCCGGGCCGCGTCGCCGACCTGGTAGGTCTCGGGCCCGAAGCGCTTCCAGTAGGTCTCGACGAACCGATCCGGCTCCTTGTAGAGCGTCCGCGCCATCGCCGGCCAGGGTCGCGTCAGGACGAGGTGGCCGCCACCCTCGTCGATCTCGTTGCCATCGTCATCGACGATCCTCGCCTCGATGCCGGGAAACGGGACCGTCGCCGACCCCGGCTTCGTGGTCGTCAGCCCCGGCAGCGGCGTGATCATGATCGCGCCGGTCTCGGTCTGCCACCAGGTGTCGACGACCGGGCAGCGGCCGCCGCCGACGTGCTCGTGGTACCAGAGCCAGGCGCGCGGGTTGATCGGCTCGCCGACCGAGCCGAGCAGCCGCAGCCTCGAGAGGTCGTGCTTGGCGACGTGCTCGACCCCCCACTTCATGCAGGCCCGGATCGCGGTCGGCGCCGTGTAGAGGATCGTCACGCCGTAGCGCTCGGCGATCTCCCACCAGCGGTCCTCGGCCGGGTAGTTGGGCGCCCCCTCGTACATCACCGAGGTCGCTCCGTTGGCGAGCGGCGCGTAGACGATGTAGCTGTGGCCGGTGACCCAGCCGATGTCGGCGGCGCACCAGTAGACGTCGTCGCCTTTGACGTCGAAGACGAGCTTGTGGGTGGCGGTGATGCCGGTCAGATACCCGGCGGTCGTGTGGACGATCCCCTTCGGCTTCGCCGTCGAGCCCGACGTGTAGAGGATGTACAGCGGATCCTCGGCGTCCATCGGCTCGGGCTCGCAGTCGGCCTCGGCGGCGCCGACGAGCTCGTCCCAGCGGTGGTCGCGGCCCGCGGTCATCGGCGGGTTCGATCCAGCCCGGTCGACGACGATCACGTGCTCGAGCGAGTCGAGGCCGGCGATGGCGGGGTCGATCGCCGCCTTCATCGGCGTCGGCTTGCCGCGTCGCAGGGTCGCATCGGCGGTGATCAGCGCCTTCGCTCCGGAGACCTCCATCCGCTCGACGACCGATCCGGCCGAGAACCCGCCGAAGACGACGTTGTGGATCGCGCCGATCCGTGCGCAGGCCAGCATCGCGACGGCGGCCTCGGGCACCATCGGCATGTAGATCCCGACCACGTCGCCCTTGCCGATGCCGAGCGACTTCAGCCCGTTCGCGGCCTTCTTGGTCTGCTCGAGCAGCCAGGCGTAGGTGATCTCCTTGCGGGTCCCGTCCTCGCCCTCCCAGTAGTAGGCGATCCGGTCGCCGGCCCCGCCGTCGATGTGGCGGTCGAGGCAGTTGGCGGAGACGTTGAGCTTGCCGCCGCCGAACCACTTCGCGAAGGGGGGGTCGGACCAGTCGAGGACCTCCTCGAACGGCTCGATCCAGTCGAGCTTCTCGGCCCACGAGCCCCACCAGGCCTCGGGATCGGCGTGGGCGCGCTCGTAGATGCCGGGGTCGGACGCGTTCGCCTGGGCGGCGAACTCGGGCGGCGGCGGGAAGGTCTGCTCGGTGTGCAGGAGAACGTCGATCTCGCCCTCCACCGGTGCCGCCTGCTCGTCGCTCATCTCGCCTCCGTTCGTCGCCTCTCGGAGGCCGGACCTTAGCCAACCCCGCTCGGCGCAGCTTCCGCTCGGGTGCGGTGTTTCAATCCCGGGCGGGCGACCTGCCCGCTTCGACCATGACCCCGACCCGGCTGATCGCCATCCTGCTGCCCACCGCGCTCATCGGCGTGGCGGCTCCGGCTGCGGCGAGCGCGGCGCCGGCCGTTGTCGCGGTCGACAAGCCCGCCGCGGCGGTCCGCGACTACTGGACGAACGAGCGGATGCGGGAGGCGACGCCGGCTGCGGCGCCGGATCCGCCCGCGCCCCAACCCGCGGGGCCCGTCCCCGGCGCATCGGGTCCGCCGACCTACGTCCCGCCGGCCCGTGCCACCGATCCGGCGGACGCTCGGCTGCTCCGTGGTACGACCGCGAGCCGCGGCGCCGCCTCCGGAGTCGCCGTCCCGGTTGCCGATCCCGCCGCGCCGGCGGTCCGGATGCACGGGAAGGTCTTCTTCACCCTCCCGAAGCTGCCCGAGCCCAACGACTTCGTCTGCTCGGGAACGGCTGTCAACAGCCGCAACCGAAGCGTGGTGATGACGGCCGGCCACTGCGTCTTCGACTGGGAGGACCGTGGCGGCAGGGCGAGGAACTGGGCTTTCGTGCCCGCCTACAGCGACGATGACGTCCGCCCGTTCGGCACCTGGCCGGCGAAGAAGATCGCGACCACGCGCAAGTGGAGGCGCAACGAGAACCTCAACTACGACATCGGTGCAGCGATCGTCCGCCACAACCCGGCCGGACGGAGGCTCCAGTCGGTCGTCGGCGCCCGCGGGATCGGTTTCGACCAGCCGCGCAGGCAGGACTACGAGATCTTCGGGTATCCGGTCAAGCCGCCGTTTCTGAAGACGTTCGAGTACTCCTGCTCGAGCACCTATCGTGGCGCCGACGCGGGCGGGGTCGGCGGACCGCCGACGATGCGCGCCAACTGCACCATGACCGGCGGCGCCAGTGGCGGCGGCTGGGTCGCCGGCAGGAAGCTCCTCTCGGTCGTCAGCTATGGCTACGGCCAGGTGCCGACCTCGCTCTACGGCCCGTACTTCTCGCGGACGGCGAAGAAGCTCTACAAGCGGGTCAGCCGCTAGCCCTCCCGCCCGGGACGGCACGGGCGCGACCGATCGGCGGCAGGCCGTCGCTCGGACGCCGGCGCGAGGCGTCAGGGCCGTCCGGCCAGCGCGGCGCGCTTGCGGTGGGTGCGGATCTCGCTCATGATCCGCTCCAGGCGCGGCTCCGACGTCGAGTCGACGTGGCGCATCGCGGCGCCGATGGCCGGGTGAACGGCGCTGATCTGCTCGTGCATCGCCTGGGCGACGGCGCGATAGGTGGGATGGCCCTCGCGTCCGGAGCGGAGCTCGCAGACGTGCATCGCCTCGCGTGCGTTCATGTCGAGGACGTAGCGGATCCGGTAGCCGAGGCAGAGGGCGTAGGGTGCGGCCTCCGGCATCCCGGTGGCCTCGAGGCGCTCGAACTCGGCCCGCGAGATCTCGAGCGCGCGCCGGTACTCGTCGCCCGCGCCGGCCTCTGCGACCTCCTCGGGCACGCCGGCGCCGAGGGCGGGCGAGAGCGACTGCCACTGGCAGGTCAGCATCCGGTGCCGCTGCAGGTCGCGGAAGCCGCCGTAGTCGGAAACGATCTCGAACCGGTAGCGGACCGCCTCCCAGCCGCGCCCCGGGCGGTGCCGGCGGTTGCCGCGCTCGCCGACGAGGTCGGCGAGGATGCCCTCGCGCTCGATCGGGTCGAGGGTGGAGATCCGGCTCGCGATCTCGGCCTCGGGGAGGCCGGTCGCCTCGTAAAGCGACGCCGCGAGCAGCAGGTCCTCGTCGCCGTCGACGTGGACGAGCTCGACCGAGGGGGCGGCGGCGCCCTCGCGGCGGTCGAGGCCGAGCCGCCCGACCCAGCGCTCGGTCTCGGCGCGGCGCCGTTCGAGGTAGGAGATCCACTCGCCGCCGCGGTCGGGCCGCCCGACCCGCGAGATGAACGACCCGATCACGGCGCCGAGCTCGCGCTCGGCCATCGCGCCGACCTCGCGCGCCTCCGGCAACGGCGAGGAGGCGAGTCGGAGCAGGAGCTGCTCGTAGGCCTGTCCCGAGGCGTAGATCCCGACATGGGAGAGCGTCGCCGCCGGAAGCAGGCCGCGGAGCAGGTCGAGCGCCTTCGCCCTGATCGAGCGCTCCCAGGCGCCCTGGGGCTCCTCGCCGCGTGGCCAGCGCTGCTCGGCCCAGGCCCGCAGCTGCCCGAGCGTCCGCGAGTAGATCGTGAAGAGCTCGTCCATCGCCACCCCGAACTCGGGCCCGAGGGCGTCGTCGCGCCAGTAGCGCCAGCTTCCCGGGGCGCCCGGCTCGACGTCCGACTCGATCGGCGCGTCGTAGGGGATGTAGCGCGTCGACTGCTCGAGGTAGGCGGCGAGGCGGCCGCGCTGGAGGATCTTGGTCAGCACGTTGCTGACCCACTCGCAGGCGAGATGAGCGCCGCCGAGCTGGGCGACCGAGTCGTCGCCGTAGCCGATGAAGATCCGCTCGTAGAGCTGCGCCGCCCGCTCGCCGCCGGCGCCGTCGAACGGCCGCGACCCCTCCGGCACGTCGGCCGCGAACTCGTCGAGGTACAGGCGCCGCAGCGTGCCCTGGTAGCGCGAGTAGCGGGCGAACAGCGCTCCCTTGACCACCTCCGGCAGGTTCGTCAGCGCGAAGACGGGCCGATCGAGGTTGCTGAAATGCGGCTCGAGGGCCCGCCGCTCCTCGGCGCTGAAGGTCTCGACGGGGTAACGCAAGGGGCGCCGATGCTAGATCGTCGACCGGCGGGGGGCGGCGCGATCACGAGCCGCCCGGCGCCGTAGCGGCCGAGACGCGGTAGGCGGTGGCAAGCCGCCCGGCGCCGCCCGCCGGCTGCGATGTTGCCCGGCGCGGCTACAGGCCGAGCATCGACGCCAGGCCCTGGCCGGCGTGGACCGAGAAGTCGATCAGCGGCGAGGGGACGATCCCGAAGACGATCGTCGCCGCGGCGGCGATCAGGGTGACGCCGAGGAGCAGCCAGCAGCGCCCGCCGCTCGGCGTCCCCGCCGGGGTGCGGCCGCGGGTCCCGGTCCGGCTCGGCAGGGGCCCGTCCGCGCCGGCCTCCGGCGCGGCGCCGGCGATGGCCGGGGCGAGGCGCGGGGCGGGGCGCATCCAGACGGCCGCGACCACGCGCAGGTAGTAGGCGAGGGAGATCATCGAGCCGACGACGATGAAGACGCCGAGCCAGGTGTAGTCGCCGGCGACCGCGGCCTCGATCAGGAACAGCTTGCCCATGAAGCCGGCGGTGCCCGGCAGCCCGGCGAGGGCGAGCATGGAGATCGTCAACGGCCAGGCGAGCTCGGGGCGGTCCTTGCCGATCCCCTGGACGGCGGTGATGTCGTCACCGAGCGTCGTCTCGCGCTCGCGGATCGCGATGATCGCGAAGGCGGCGAGGTTCATCAGGGTGTAGGCGGCGAGGTAGAAGACGAGCGCGTCGATCCCGGCGATGCTGCCGACGAGCAGGCCGACGAGCATGTAGCCGGCCTGGGCGACGCCCGAGTAGCCGAGCATCCGCTTCAGCGAGCCCTGGCCGAGCGCGCCGACGTTGCCGACGATGATCGTGATCGCCGCGAGCGCGGCGAGCGCCGGCTGCCACTGATCCGACGACGGCCCGAGCGCGACGATGAAGAACCGCGCGAAGACCGCGAACGCGGCTGCCTTGGTGGCGACGGCCATGAACGCCGTCACCGGCGTCGGCGCCCCCTCGTAGACGTCCGGCGTCCACTGGTGGAAGGGGGCGATCGAGACCTTGAACGCGAGACCGACGGCGACGAAGGCGATCCCGACCAGGATCAGCGGGTCGTCGGCGAGGTCGGTGCCGATGCCCTGGGCGATCGCGGTGAAGTCGGTCGCGCCGCCGGAGCCGCCGTAGATGAACGCCGAGCCGTAGAGCAGCGTCGCCGAGCCGATCGAGCCGACGATCAGGTACTTGAGGCCGGACTCGAGCGACTTCGCCCGCGCGCGGTGCGAACCGCAGAGGACGTAGAGCGGGATCGACAGCAGCTCGAGGGCGACGAAGAACGAGATCAGGTTCTGCGCCTCGGCCAGCATGACCATCCCCAGCACCGAGCCGAGCAGCAACGTGTGCGACTCGCCGAACCCGGACTCCCCGGCGGCCGGATCGCGAAGCTGCAGCGGGACCACGAACGCCGCCGCGGCGACGACGATCAGCCCGATCGTCAGCGACAGGCCGTCGCTGCGCAGCGCGCCGGCGACGAGGTCGACGTCGGGCTCGCCGAGCCGCCAGATCATCAGCCCGGCGGTCGCGCCGAGCGTGACCAGCGTCAATGCCGAGGAGAGGCCGCGGCGTCCGTGCGGGCCGATCAGGCCGACGAGCAGGACGACGCAGATCCCTGCCGTCAGCGCGATGATCGGCGCCAGCGCGCCGTAGTCGATGTCGGGGGTGTCGATCATCGCGGCGCCTCGGCGGTCTCGAGGGGCGGGCCGTAGCCGGTCCAGCCGCCCTCGGCGAGCGCCTCCGGCGGTGGCGAGGCGTCGGTGCTGACGGCCGCGAGGCTGCGGTCGACGGCGTCGGTGCCGCGGCTGGTGATCAGGCCCGGATAGAGGGCGAGCGCGACGATGCAGGCGACGAGCGGGACCAGCACGATCGCCTCACGGAACGCGATCTCCCGCGAGACGCCGGCGGCGGCCTCGCGGTCGTGCATCGTCTGCTGATACATCCGCAGCGCGTAGAAGGCGGCGAGCGCGATCCCGACCGACGCGACGACGGCGATCGCGACCTTCGTCTCGAAGACGCCCTGGAGGATGAAGTACTCGCCGACGAAGTTGGCCGACCCGGGGATCGCCAGGAGCGCCATCGTGACGATGATGAAGAGGGCGGCCAGCACCGGCGCGTGCCGGGCCATCCCGCCCATCTCGCGGATGTCCTCGGTTCCGGATCGCTCGGCGATGATCGCGACGATCAGGAACACGGGGGCGATCACCAGGCCGTGGTTGACCATCTGGATCACCGAGCCGTCGCCGCCGGTGGAGCTGAGGCTGAAGATCCCGAGCGTGATGAAGCCCATCTGCGCGACCGAGGAGTAGGCGGCGATGAGCCGGATGTCGGGGTGGGTGAACGCCATCGCCGAGCCGTAGAGGATCGAGGCGAGGGCGATGATCAGCAGGACGTCCTGGAAGTGGATCGCCGCGTCGGGGAGGACGGGCATCACGATCCGCAGGAAGCCGTAGGCGGCGACCTTCGAGAGCACGCCGCTGAGCAGGGCGAGGACGGGGAGCGGGCAGGCCTTGTAGGCGTCGACGATCCAGCCGTGGACGAGGAACGCCGGCATCTTGATCAGGAACGCGAGCGAGAAGAAGGCGAAGATCCAGTACTGGCTGCCGGCCGGCAGCGGGAACTGGCGCAGGGTCTCGATCGAGAAGGTGACCTGGCCGACCGCGTCGGCGCTGAGCACCGCCGTGGCGATCGCCGCGACCAGCATCAACAGCGACCCGATCAGCGTGTAGATGATCATCTTGATCGTCGCCCGGATGCGGTCGCCGGTGCCCCACTGCCCGATCAGGAAGTAGAACGGGATCAGCATCAGGTCGAAGAAGAGGACGAACAGGAGCAGGTCCTGGGCGAGGAAGGCGCCGAGCGTCGCCGTCTGCGCGAGGCCGAGCATGAAGAAGTAGTTGCGCGGCCGGTCGGGATGCTGAAGCGCCGACCACAGCACCGTCGCCGCCCAGAGCACCGAGGTGAGCAGGACGAGGAACAGGCTGAGCCCGTCGACGCCGAGCTGGTAGCGGACCCCGAGCTGCGGGATCCAGCTCCGGTCGACGACGTCCTGGAGCGCGCCGCCGGCGGCGTCGAAGCCGGCGACGAGCGCGATCGCGAGCCCGAGCGAGACCAGCGAGCCGAGCAGCGCCCACCAGCCGACGACGCGTGCGGGCAGCAGGAAGCCGATCAGGCCGACCACGACGGGGATGAAGACGATCCAGCTCAGCATCAGGACGCCGCCAGCAGGAAGTAGAGACCGAGCCCGGCGAGCCCGGCGATCACGAGCAGCGCGTAGAAGCGGACGAAGCCGGACTGGGCGGTCTTGACGACCGCGCCGAGGCCGCTGACCCCGTCGCTCGCCCCGCGGGTGAGCCCGTCGACGACGACCCGCTCGAACGTCGCGTAGGCGAAGCGCCCGCAGGCGACGACCGGCCGGTAGACGACCGCGTCGATCAGCTCATCGAAGTACCAGCGGTTGACGAGGAAGCGATGGAGGCCGGGGAAGCGGTCCCGCAGCCGCAGCGTCGCGCCGGGGGCGACCATGTAGAGATAGAAGGCGGCGCCGATCCCGAGCAGCGAGCAGAGGCCGCCGACGAGCATGCCGACGTAGGCGTCCGTCGTCGAGACGTGCACCGCGCTCGCGATCGGCGAGGCGGCGAAGACCGGCTCGAGGAAGCTCTCGAGGACGTCGGTGACGCCGGGGATCTGGATCAGCCCTCCGAACAGCGCTCCGAACGCGAGGACCGCCATCGCGACCTTCATCGGCCACTCGCGCTCGGCGATGTGGTGCTCGGGGCCGGGGAAGCCGACCGCGGTGTCCTCGGCCTCGCCGGTCGCCGGGTTGGCCGGCTCGGCGTGGGCGAGGTGGCCGCCCTCGAGCTCCTCGGCCTCCCGGCAGGGCTCGCCGTAGACGACGCGGAAGACGATCCGGAACGCGTAGACGGCGGTCAGGATCGCGCCGAGGTAGCCGCCGATCGCGAAGATCCAGTACATGCCGCCGCGCTCGGCCGCGAACGTGAGGATCTCGTCCTTGCTGAAGAAGCCGGAGGTGCCCGGGAAGCCGGCGAGCGCGAGGGCGCCGCAGATCAGCGTTGCCGAGGTGAACGGCATCGCCCGCCGAAAGCCGCGCATCCGGTCGATGTCCTGGATCGCGGCCATCGCCGCGATCACCGAGCCGGCAGCCATGAACAGCAGCGCCTTGAAGAAGGCGTGCGTCATCAGGTGAAAGAGCCCGGCGCTGTAGGCGCCGATCGAGACGCCGACGACCATGTAGCCGATCTGGCTGATCGTCGAGTAGGCGATGATCCGCTTCAGGTCGGTGACGACGAGGGCGATGGTCGCCGCCATCAGCAGGGTCGCAAGGCCGATGAACGCGGCGACGTCGGCGGCGGTCGGGGCGAGGTCGAAGAGCGGGTAGGAGCGGGCGATCAGGTAGACCCCGGCGGTCACCATCGTCGCCGCGTGGATCAGCGCGCTGACCGGGGTCGGGCCCTCCATCGCGTCCGGCAGCCAGGTGTGGAGCGGGATCTGCGCCGACTTCGCGAAGGCGCCGACCAGCAGGAGCAGGCAGATCGCGACGATCGTCCACTCGTTCGTGGTGAACGCGTCCGGGGCGCGCTCGAAGACCGACCCGAAGTCGATCGCCCCGATCTCCTTGATCAGCAGGATCGCGGCGAGGACCAGCCCGATGTCGCCGACGACGTTGATCACGAATGCCTCCATGCCGGCCCGCGTCGCGGTCTCGCGCCGGTACCAGAAGCTGATCAGCGCGTAGGAGGCGAAGCCGACGAAGGCCCAGCCGACGATCAGCAGCAGGTAGTTGCCGGCGAGGACCAGCAGCAGCATCGAGAACACGAAGAAGTTCATGTACGAGAAGAAGCGCCGATAGCCGGCGTCGCTGCCCATGTACGCGTACGAGTAGAGGTGGATCAGCATCGATACCCCGGACACGACGACCGCCATGAAGACCGAGAGCTGGTCGACGTAGATGCCGAGGTCGAACGGGACCCCGGCGGCGCCCGCGTAGTCGTAGAGGGTGTCGGCGAACGCCCGCTCGTCGGCCGGGTGGCCGAGCATCGCGACCAGCGCCCCGATCGAGCAGGCGAACGCGGCGGCGATCGCGAGCGTCCCGATCGCCCCGGCGGCCTTCGCCGGCAGAACCCGGAACAGCAGTCCGATCAGCACCGTCCCCGCGAGCGGGAAGGCGAGGACGAGCCAGCCCCAGGTGGTGACGCTCACGCCGGCGTCTCCGAAGCTGCCCGCCGCCCGCTGCCCCGGTTCCGCCTCATCCGCGCAGCCCCCGGTTCTCATCGACGTCGAGCGGGACCCGGCGCCGGTACATCGCGACGATCAGCCCGAGGCCGACGACGACCTCGCAGGCGGCTACGACCATGACGATCATCGCGAAGACCTGAGCGTCGGCGTTGCCGAGGTTGCGCCCGAAGGCGAGCAGCGCCAGGTTGGCGCTGTTCAGCATCAGCTCGAGGCAGAGGAGGATCACGAGCGGGTTGCGGCGCACGAGGACGCCGCCGGCGCCGACCGCGAACAGCAGGGCGCTGAGGACGAGGTACCAGGTCGTGTCCATCAGACCGTCCCCTCGCGGTCGACCCGACCCTCCGGCTGCGGTCGCCGGGCGGCGAGGACGACGGCGCCGACGGCGGCGATCAAGAGCAGCAACGACGCCGCCTCGAACGGGACCAGGAAGCGCTCGAGCAGCAGCCGCCCGACCGCCTCGGGCGACCCGAACCCGATCGGGATCACCGCGCCCTCGCTGCCGAGTGACTTGAGGCCGGACCCCAGCACCGCGATCGAGAGCTCGACGAAGAGCGCCCCGGCGACGAGCGGGGCGAGGATCCGCTGGCCCGGGATCGCGTCCCAGAGCGGCTCCTCGAAGCCGCCGACGTAGGCGGCGACGAAGACGTAGAGGACCATCACGGCGCCGGCGTAGACGACGACCTGGGCGGCGGCGACGAACTCGGCGTGGAGGAGCAGGAACAGCCCGGCGAGCGAGAACAGGTGCACGACGAGGGCGAGGACGCTGTAGAACGGGTTGCGAAGCGCGATCACCGCGATCGCCCCCCCGAGCGCTCCGATCGCGCCAGCGAAGAATGCGACCTGCTCCATGCGGTCGCATCCTAGTGACAACCGCGCGACCCGCAGGGCCCTGGGGCGCGCGGGCGCCGGCCCGCCGGGGCCGCTCCCCGCATAGAGTCCCCAACAGTGGAAACGCTGATGCGAGCGCTCGCGAAGATCTCGCTGCGCCTGTTCTTCCGGCCGGTGATCGGATCGCGCCTGCCGATCTCCTTCCAGCGTCGCTGGGCCGAGGCGATGACGCGGATCCTCGGGCGCCCGCGGGGAATCGAGCGCAGCGAGATCTGGGTCGGCGAGCTCTCGATGAAGCGCCTGCGCGCCGCCGAGGCCGGGGCCGTCGGAGCGATCGACGCGAGCGGTCGCGACGCCGTCCTCTACATACACGGTGGCGGCTTCGAGATCGGCGGCGGCGAGATGTACGTCGGCTTCGCCTCCTCGATCGCGTCGGTGACGGGCGCCGACGTCTACCTCCCCGACTACCGGCTGGCGCCCGAGCACACCCAGCCGGCCCCGACCGACGACGCGTTCGCCGCCTACCGGGCGGTGCTCGAGCTCGGGCACGATCCGCGGCGGACGGCGGTGATCGGCGACTCCGCCGGCGGCGGCATCGCGGTCTCGACCGTCCGCGCGCTGCGCGACATGGGAGTGCCCGACCCCGCCGCGATGGTTCTGATCTCGCCCTGGCTGGACCTGTCGCTGTCGGGCGCCAGCGTCGGGCTTGTCGGCCGGAGCGATCCGATGCTCCGCCGCCGGTGGCTCGAGCGCGCCGGCAGCAGTCACGCGGCCGGCCTCCACCTCGACGACCCCCGGGTCTCGCCGCTGTTCGCCGACCTCCACCGCCTGCCGCCGACGCTCGTCCAGGTCGGCACCGACGAGATCCTCCTCGACGATGCGACCCGCTTCGCCGACCGCGCGTACGCGGCCGGGGTCGAGGTCGAGCTGCAGCGCTACGAAGGCCTCTTTCACGACTTCCAGCTCTTCGCGCGGCTGCTGCCCTCGGCGCGGACCGCGCTCGACGAGATCGCCGTGTTCGTGGCCCGGCGCCTCGGCGCGGGCTCCTGACCGCAGCGCGCCTCACGGCCGTGGGTCGGCGCTTGCGAACGGGCGTCCGGCAGCGTCACGGGCCTGTCCGGCGCGCTAGTAGTCTGATCGCGTACGGGAGGGCGGTCTCGCCCCGATCAGTCCGACCAAGTGGAGCAGCTTGGAAGCGAGCCAATTTCGTGAGGAGCGGGAGGCGCCGGTCGGCGCCTCCGCCGAGTTGGTCGGGGCCGACTTCATGGCGCCGCCCAGGTCGCCCGGGCGGCTCTTCTGGGACAGGTTCGTCGAAGACCGCCTCGCGATGGCGTCGCTGGCCTTCATCGCGCTGCTGGTCCTGATCGCGATCTTCGCCCCGCTGATCGTCTCGGTCCTCGGCGCGCCCGACCCGAACGCGCGCGACACCGGCGCGCTCGACCCCCTGTTCGCGACGCCGACCGGGCCGTCGAGCGAGCACTGGTTCGGGGTCGACCAGCTCGGCCGCGACGTCTTCAGCCGGACGGTTTACGGCGCCCGGGTGTCGCTGATCGTCGCCTTCGCGGCGACCGCGCTCGCGACGATCTTCGGCGTCATCGCCGGGCTCCTCGCCGGCTACTACCGCGGCTGGACCGACACGCTGATCTCGCGGTTCGTCGACGTCCTGCTCGCGATCCCCTACCTGCTGCTGGCGACCGGCCTGGCGGCCGCGTGCACGCTCGGGCAGACCAGCGGTGGCGGTGGGGCCGGCTGCCTCGGCGGCCTGATCAAGCCGGGGCTCGGCGTCGTCATCTTCGTGATCGCGTTCACGAGCTGGACCTACATGGCACGGATCGTCCGCGGCCAGGTCCTGTCGCTGCGCGAGAAGGAGTTCGTCGAGGCCTCGCGGTCGATGGGCGCCTCCGACTCGCGGATCGTCTTCCGTGAGCTGCTGCCGAACCTGACCGCGCCGATCGTCGTCTACGCGTCGATCCTGATCCCCCAGGTGATCCTCTACGAGGCGGCGCTCTCGTTCCTCGGCGTCGGCGTCAGCTCCGACACGTCGAGCTGGGGGCAGATGATCTCCGACGCGACCCCGGTCTTCGCCGACGCCTGGTGGTACATGCTCTTCCCCGGCCTGGCGCTGGTCTTCACCGTGCTCGCCTTCAACTTCGTCGGCGACGCGATGCAGGATGCCCTCAACCCGCGCAAGCGGCGGAGCTGAGCGAGCCGATCGAGGAGAGCGGGACATGAAAGAGAACCACTCGTCAAACCGAAAGGAACAACGATGCGAATGAAGGTCCTCCGGGCGCTCGTGCCCGGGCTGTTGGTCGTTGCCGGGCTGCTGATCGCCGCCTGCGGGGGCAGCGACGAAACCTCCACCTCGGGCACGAGCGAGGCGGCGAAGCAGTACGCGGCCCCGACCGAGGCGCCCTCCGACGCGCAGTCGGGCGGCGATCTGACCGTGATCGCGGCCTCGGACGTCGACTACATCGATCCGGGCGCGGCCTACTACCAGTTCACCTACATGGTCACTTCGGCGACGCTGTCGCAGCTCGAGGGCTACGCGCCGGCCGACGTCGAGGGGCCGACGCCGCTTCTGGCGACCGAGGCGCCGACCGTCTCCGACGACGGCAAGACGGTCACCTACACGATCAACGACGACGTCAAGTTCTCGCCGCCGGTCAACCGGACGGTGACCTCCGCCGACGTCAAGTACGCGATCGAGCGCTCGCTTCTGCCCGGCGTCCCGAACGGCTACGTGCAGACATACCTGGCCGGCGTCGAGGGAATCGACAAGGCGATCAAGGAGGCCCAGGACAACCCGACCGGCGGCGCCCCCGACATCAGCGGGATCACGACGCCGGACGACACGACGCTCGAGATCAAGCTCACGAACACGACATCGATCGGCGTGATCGGCGCCCTGACCCTGCCGGTCAGCGCCCCGGTGCCGGAGGAGTACGCCAAGCAGTACGACGCCGAGAACCCGTCGACCTACGGCGAGCACCAGGTCGCGACCGGGCCCTACATGATCCAGAACGCCTGCGTCGCCGACGATGGCTCCATCGTCAGCAAGAAGTGCGACGGCGAGCTGACCGGCTACACGCCGAACAAGGAGATCCACCTGGTCCGCAACCCGAACTGGGGCGGCGAGGCCGGCTCACCGCCGGACTGGGACTTCCGTCCCGCCTACCTCGATCAGGTCACGATCCAGGAGGGCTTCGCCGACACCGTGTCGGCCTCCAAGAAGGTGCTGTCGGGGAGCGCGATGGTCAACGGCGACTTCACGACGCCGCCGAGCGCGATCAAGCAGGCCGCCACGTCCGGCGAGGAGGGTCAGCTGACCCTGACGCCGAGCGGCGGCAACCGCTACGTGGCGTTGAACACGCAGTCGCCGCCGTTCGACGACATCAACGTTCGCAAGGCCGTGCTCGCGAACTCGAACCGGACCGATCTCCGCAACACCAGAGGTGGC
Source organism: Solirubrobacterales bacterium (assembly GCA_041393495.1). Classification (GTDB taxonomy): domain Bacteria; phylum Actinomycetota; class Thermoleophilia; order Solirubrobacterales; family 70-9; genus RHKX01. The sequence goes on from JAWKKA010000001.1 coordinate 274,504, forward strand.
GAGCTGACCGGACCGGTCGCGACCCACATCCTGCCGCCGGAGTTCCCCGGATTCGAGGAGGCCGGTGGCCTCGAGGGGCCGGACCTCGACTTCATCCAGAACCCGGATGGAGACCCGGAGCTCGCGGCCGAGTACATGAAGAAGGCCGGCTACGAGAGCGGCAAGTGCGAGGGCCCCGACTGCGAGATCACGATGGTCGGTGACGACTCGCCTCCGGGCTCGGACACGGCCGCCGTCGTCAAGAGCCAGCTCGAGCAGCTCGGCTTCAAGGTCAACTTCCAGAAGGTGACCCACGACATCATGTACACGAAGTTCTGCAGCACCCCGTCGAACGCGCCCGAGGTGTGTCCGAACGTGGGCTGGCTGAAGGACTTCAACGACGGCCAGTCGATGCTCGACCCGACGTTCAACGGCGCCAACGTGGTGCCGGAGAACAACTCCAACTGGGCGCAGCTCAACGTTCCGAAGATCAACAAGGCGATCGACGACGCCACGCTGATCGACGATCCCGAGCAGCGCAAGCAGGCCTGGGGAGAGGTCGACGACATGATCATGGCCGAGGCCCCGGTGATCCCCTACATCTGGGACGACCAGGCCAACATCCAGTCGGCTGACGTCGCCGGCGTCGTCAACAAGTTCAACGCCAACTGGGATCTGGCGTACACCTCGTTGAAGCCGTGATCGGAGTCCGACCGCAGTAGACCGGAGCAGGGGCCCGCCGACGGCGGGCCCCTGCCTGCGCCGCCCCCGCAGACCGCCCCCCGCCCGAGACCCGCCGCGAATGGCCCGCTACATCGTCCGCCGACTGCTCTGGGCGTTCCTGATGCTGATCGCCGTCAGCGGCGTCGTCTTCGTCCTCTTCTACGTCTTCCCGTCCGCCGACCCGGCGCAGCTCCGCGCCGGCCGCCAGGCGAACGAGGATCAGATCCAGGCGATCCGCGAGTCGCTCGGGCTCGACAAGTCGGTCCTCGAGCAGTTCTGGATCTACATCAAGGGCGTCTTCACGCCGTTCGACCTGCCCGGCACCGATGCGACCGGGCCGCTGTACTTCGGGCACAGCTACCAGTCGAACGCCGACGTCAAGGACGTGATCTTCTCGGACCTGCCGGCGACCGCGCTGCTCGTCTTCGGCGCGGTGATCGTCTGGATGGCGATCGCGATCCCGACCGGGATCATCTCCGCGATCCGCCAGCGCTCGCTGCTCGATCGCACGACGATGGTCACGACCCTCGTCTTCATCTCGGCGCCGGTCTTCTGGCTCGGCCTCGTCGCCCTCTACCTGTTCGCCCAGGACGTCGGGATCATCCCGATCTTCCCCGGCATCGGCAGCTACGCCGACGCCGACAGCTTCCCGGCGAAGTGCGCCTCGATGATCCTGCCCTGGCTGGTGCTGGCGGCGGCGACGGCGGCCATCTACGCGCGCTACCTGCGCTCGCAGATGATCGACGTGATGCAGGAGGACTACATACGCACGGCCCGGGCGAAGGGCCTACCCGAGAGGCGCGTGATCGCCAAGCACGTCTTGCGCAGCGCGATCACGCCGATCGTGACGCTGCTCGGCCTCGACGTCGCGGTGCTGCTCGCCGGCAACGCGATCCTCACCGAGACCGTCTTCAACATCCCCGGGGTCGGCGCCGAGACCTTCAATGCGATCAAGCGCTCCGACCTGCCGATGATCCAGGGGATCACCCTGTTCGGGGCGTTCTTCATCGTCACCCTGAACCTCGTCGTCGACATCGTCTACGCCTACCTGGATCCGAGGGTCCGCTACGAATGAGCCCGGCGCCGCTGCTCGAGATCGAGGACCTGAAGGTCCACTTCGATACCGACGAGGGCGTCGTCAAGGCCGTCGACGGCGTCTCGCTCGCGGTCCACGAGGGCGAGATGCTCGGGGTCGTCGGCGAGTCCGGCTCCGGCAAGAGCGTCGCCAACCTGACGATCCTCGGCCTGACCCGCGCCGCGAACGCGACGATCACCGGGCGGATCACCTTCGAGGGCGAGGACCTCCTGCAGATCGGCGAGGACGAGCTGCAGCGGATCCGCGGCAACGGGATCTCGATGATCTTCCAGGACCCGCTGTCGGCCCTGCACCCGTTCTTCAAGGTCGGCGCCCAGCTCATCGAGGCGATCCAGGTCCACCAGGACGTCAGCGACTCGGCGGCGCGCGCCCACGCCGTTGAGCTCCTCGAGCTCGTCGGCATCCCCGACGCCGCCCGGCGGATGGGCGAGTACCCGCACGAGTTCTCGGGCGGCATGCGGCAGCGGGTGATGATCGCGATGGCGCTGACGAACGACCCGAAGCTGCTGATCGCCGATGAGCCGACGACCGCGCTCGACGTGACCACCCAGGCGCAGATCCTGCGGCTGATCGAGCGGCTCCGCCGCGAGCTCGGGATGGCGGTGATCCTGATCACCCACGACCTCGGCGTGATCGCCGAGGTCGCCGACCGGGTGATGGTCATGTACGCGGGCGAGGTCGTCGAGTCGGGGTCGCTCGACCAGATCTTCTACGACCCCCAGCACCCCTATACATGGGGCCTGCTCGGGTCGTTGACCCGCGTCGATCAGCCGCGGCTCGCCCGGCTCGCGCAGATCGCCGGCCAGCCGCCGTCGCTGATCAACCCGCCGAGCGGCTGTCACTTCCGCAACCGCTGCCCGCACGAGTTCGCCAAGTGCACCGAGCATCCCGAGCTCGAGCAGCGCGGCGGCGAGGGCGGCCACCGGGACCGTTGCTGGCTCGCGGCGGAGCGCAAGCGCGAGGTCAGGGTGGTCGCGAGCACCGGCGCGATCGGCCTCGAGGCGCCGAAGGAGCCGGCGCCATGAGCGACGCGACCGAGAGCACGCCGATCCCGGCCGGCGCGGCGGTCGGGACCGAGGACCCGATCCTCGTCGTCGACCACCTCGTCAAGCACTTCCCGATCAAGGCGGGGATCCTCTTCGACCGTCAGATCGGCGCCGTCCAGGCCGTCGACGACGTCTCGTTCGCGGTCAACCGCGGCGAGACGCTGGGGCTCGTCGGCGAGTCGGGGTGCGGGAAGTCGACGCTGGCCCGGACGATCCTGCAGCTGATCCCGCCGACCTCGGGCTCGGTCCGCTTCGAGGGGCGCGAGATCGCCGGGATCGGCCGCCGCCGGGCCCGCGAGCTGCGCCGCGACATGCAGATGGTCTTCCAGGACCCGTACGCGTCGCTGAACCCGCGCAAGCGGATCGCGCAGATCATCGGCGATCCGATGCTGCTGCACGGGATCGTCAAGCGGTCCGAGGTCAAGGGCGTCGTCCAGGACCTGCTCGAGACGGTCGGGCTCAACCCCGAGCACTACAACCGCTTCCCGCACGAGTTCTCTGGCGGCCAGCGGCAGCGGATCGGGATCGCGAGGGCGCTGGCGCTGCGCCCGAAGCTGATCATCGCCGACGAGCCCGTCTCGGCCCTCGACGTCTCGATCCAGGCCCAGATCATCAACCTGCTCGAGGACCTCCAGGACGAGTACCGGCTCACCTACATATTCGTCGCCCACGACCTCTCGGTCGTCCGCCACGTCGCCGACCGGATCGCGGTCATGTACCTCGGCAAGATCGTCGAGATCGGCCCCGCCGAGGCCGTCTACAACACGCCGATCCACCCCTACACCGAGGCGCTGCTCTCGGCCGTGCCGATCCCCGACCCGCGCGCCAACGCGGCCCGCAAGCAGATCGTCCTCGAGGGCGACCTGCCAAGCCCCGCCAACCCGCCCCCGGCCTGCCTCTTCCACACCCGCTGCCCCCGCGCGACCGAGATCTGCTCGCAGGAGGAGCCGGCGCTGATCGACCACGGCGGCGGCCACTTCGCCGCCTGCCACCACCCGCTCGACGCCTGACGGGCCGGGCGGCGCCGGCTCGGCGTCATCGGCCGGCTCACGGCCCGTCGGCATCGGCGGTTGAGGCTGGGTCGCGGACGCCATGCGGCCGGCAATAGGCTTGCCGTGCTGATGGGCCCGCTGCACGGAGTCAAGGTCGTCGAGATCGCCTCGATCGGGCCGGGGCCGTTTGCGGCGATGATGCTCGCCGACATGGGCGCCGACGTGATCAGGCTCGAGCGCGCCGATGGTGGCGGCTTCGGCTCGGGGTCGTGGAACTTCATGCACCGTGGCCGACCGTCGGTCGCCTGCGATCTGAAGAGCGATCGCGGCCGCGAGATGGCGCTGCGGCTCTGCGAGGAGGCCGACGCGCTCGTCGAGGGCTTCCGGCCGGGCGTGATGGAGCGACTCGGCCTCGGGCCCGAGGATGTCGCTGCCCGCAACCCGAAGCTCGTCTACGGACGGATGACCGGCTACGGCCAGGAGGGGCCGATGGCGGCGGTCGCCGGCCACGACATCAACTACATCTCGCTGTCGGGAGCGCTCGGATCGATCGCGCGCGAAGGGGAGCGGCCGCTCTTTCCGCTCAACCTCGTCGGCGACTTCGGCGGCGGCGGGATGCTGCTCGCGCTCGGCGTCCTCGCCGCGATCATCGAGGCCCGCGAGTCGGGCAGGGGCCAGGTCGTCGACGCCTCGATGGTCGAGGGCGCCTCGGTGATGATGACCCTGATCCACGCGATGCGCGAGATCGGGATGTGGGCCGGCAGGCCGGGCACGAACCTGCTCGACTCGGGCGCCCACTTCTACGAGGTCTACGAGTGCTCCGACGGCGGCTTCATCGCGGTCGGCGCCCTCGAGCCGCAGTTCTACGCGAAGCTGCTCGAGGTGATGGGGCTCGACCCCGACGAGTTCCCGCAGATGGATCGCTCGCGGTGGCCGGAGCTGAAGGAGCGGTTCGCCGCGACCTTCAGGACGAGGACGCGGGACGAGTGGGCGGCGGTGCTCGAGCCGGTCGATGCCTGTGCGACGCCGGTCCTCAGCCTCGCCGAGGCGCCCGGCCATCCCCACAACGCTGCCCGCGGCAGCTTCATCGAGGTCGGCGGCAAGCTCCAGCCCGGTCCGGCGCCGCGGTTCGGACGCACGCCCGCGGGCGTCCCGGCGCCCCCGTCGGAGCCCGGGACCGACACGGAAGCTGCGCTCGCCGCGTGGGGTCTCGGCGAAGCGGAGATCGCCGCGCTCGCCGGCGGTCGGGGCCCGGCGCCCGACGGGGACGGCGTGGCGGACGGTCGCAACGGGGGCCCCGGGGGGCACGGCCGTGCCGACGGGCCCGATCGACCGCGTTCCTCCCGGGAAGGGGATGAGCGGAGCTCTCCGGGAGGGGGATGAACGAGGGATGAGAGGCTTCCCGGGAGGGGGATGAGACGGAAGCCGCACATCGGAGGGAAGCTTCGGGCCCGGACGGCGGGCGTGACGGCGGTCCTGCTCGCCGCCCTCGCGGCCTCCGCCGCCGCGTCGGCGTCGGTTCCGCTCACCGATCAGCGGGCGCCGGCGGTCGCGCCGCCGCGCAAGGCGGGCGTGCCGCTGTCGAGCAGTGTCCTCCGCGCCGTCGTCCGTCGCGGTCCGGCGCTCCGCGCTGACGGCCGCCGCGGCCGGGCGCCCCGCGCCGACGGCCTCGCATCGTCCGGCGGCGTGGTCGTCGAGGTCCTGTTCCGCCGCGGCGACGGGGCCGCCGCTCGCGCCGCCATCGCGAAGGCGGGCGGCGATCCGCGGGCGACGATCCCGGGCGAGCTGATCGAGGCGCGGGTGCCGATCACCGGACTCGTCGCCGTCGAGTCCGATCCGACCGTTCGCTATCTGCGGCCGCCCCTCGACTACAGCGAGCCGGCCGATGGCGGGGTCGCGAAGCTGCGGCGCCCGACGGCTCTCCGGCTCGGCCCCAACCTCGGCGAGCAGGTCGAGAAGACGAACGCCGCAGCCTGGCACGCCGCCGGGATCGCCGGCCGGGGGGTGAAGGTCGGGATCATCGACAGCTTCCGTGGCTCCGCCTACAACGCCGCCGTCGACGCCGGCGAGATCCCGGCCGCTTCGGGCACGTTCTGCAGGTGGGGCGGCTCGAACTGCGCGGCGAGCGTCTTCGACGGCGATCGGCACGGGGTCGCGGTCGCCGAGGCCGTCGCCGACATGGCTCCTGCGGCGAAGCTCTATCTCGCTACTGCGATGACCGCCGCGGATACCCAGGCGGCGCTCGACTACTTCCGATCGCAGGGGGTCGAGATCGTCACCCGCTCGCAGACGGGACGCTACGACGGCCCCGGCAACGGGACCGGGCCGATCGCGAGCGTGATCGAGGGCTCCGCGGTCGGGCAGGGGATGTTCTACCTCAATGCCGCCGGCAACGGCGCCGGCCGTAACGGCACGTTCGGCAGCTACTGGCGTGGCCCGTGGGTCGACGGCAACAGCAACGGCTTCATCGAGTTCGCCCCCGGCGACGAGCTGATGGGCTTCGAATGCGCCTACATCAACGGGCTGCGCTGGAGCGACTGGGGCCAGGGGTCGGGCACGACCGACTACGACCTCTACCTCTTCGACGACGAGACGACCCCGACCGCGATCGCGAGCAGCGAGGACAGCCAGGGCTCGAGCGGGGGCTCGGCGCCGCCGCTCGAGCACATCGACTCGTACCCCTGCCCGGACAGCGGCGTCGCCTACATGGCGATCCGCCGCTACGCCCCCGGATCGGGGAGCGCCGGCGACGTCCTCGAGATCATGACCAACGGCGGCGACGTCGAGCACTTCCAGAACCCGTTCAGCGCGAGCGGCCCGATGGCCGACCTCGACAGCCCCGGCGCGGTCGCGGTCGGGGCTGTCGATCCGGCCCTGGGCACGACGATCGCCAACTACAGCTCCGAGGGCCCGACGAACGACAACCGGATCAAGCCGGACCTGTCGGCGGCTGCCTGCGTGAAGAGCCTCACCTACTCGCCCGGGTGCTTCAACGGCACCAGCTCGGCGACGCCGGTCACCGCCGGGGCGGCGGCGCTGGTCCTCAGCGCCGGAGCCGCGGGCTCCCCGCAGGACCTGAAGGCCTACCTGCTCAACGCCACCGTCGATCGTGGCGCTCCCGGAGCGGACAACGTCTACGGGCGCGGCGAGCTGCGGCTGCCGAGCCCGCCGCAGGGCGACCGGAGCCCGCCTGACGTCGAGGCGCTCGCGAGCGCCGGCAGAAGCGGCAGGTTCGCAAGGCTCCGCTACCGGGTCAGCGACGACAGCGGCGAATCGCGCGAGCGGATCCAGGTGATCCGGCGCGGCAGCCCGATCGCCGACGTGACGACGGGCTTCGGGCCCGCCGCCGGCGGCGTCCGCTACGTCAGGTGGTCGGTCCCGAAGCGGATCCGGGGGAAGATGCGGTTCTGCGTCGTCTCCCGGGACCGCGCCGGCAACGCCTCGACGCCAAGCTGCGCCGGCCTCGAGGTCAAGAGGAAGCGCCGGCGACGCTGAGCGTCGCGGACGTCACTCGCCCTCGTTGCGCAGCGGCGTCTTCACGGGCGACTCGGCGAGCAGCATCTCCTTGGTGAAGATCAGGTCGTTGCGGTTGTAGTCGGCCATCTCGTACTCGTGGCCCATCGTGATCGCGTCGAACGGGCAGGCGACCTCGCAGTAGCCGCAGAAGATGCAGCGGGCGAGGTTGATCTCGTAGACGGCGGCGTAGCGCTCGCCGGCCGAGACGCGGTTGTCGGGGTCGTTCTCGGCGGCGACGACGCGGATGCAGTCGGCCGGGCAGGCGGCGGCGCAGAGCGAGCAGCCGACGCACTTCTCGAGCCCGGTGTCGGCGAAGCGGTGGAGCTTGTGGCGGCCGCGGAAGCGCGGGTAGACCGGCGTCTTCTCCTCCGGGTACTGGATCGTCACCGGCCCCTCGACGATCCGGGCCATCGTCGTCTTCAGCCCGCGCAGGGTCTCGCCGAACGCCCGGTAGGCGCCCTTGGCCCCGCCCGGCTCGGGCCCGCGCTGGACGCTGACGACCGAGTCGTCGGTCAGATAGGGGAACTCGCGTCCCGCCCCGGGCTGTCCGTCGGTCTCCGCCATCACCCCCGATCCTACAATCGGCACCGATTCGGGTGCCGACGGACAGACCGGCGCCTTGACCCGTGATGCCCCGGCGCCGACAATGGTTTCGATGACCGATTCGGAGCTACTCGAGCGGCTCGACCGCCACCTCGCGCGGGGTGACGAGATCGCGGCCGAGCACCGGGCGTTCATCCGCGAGATGACGGTGCGCCAGGAGCGGGTGACCCGGCAGCTGGTCGAGCAGATCGGGGCGAGCACGGAGCAGATCGCGGCGAACACGGCCCGGGTCGAGGCCGGCACCGAGCAGCTGCGCGACCTCAACCTCGCGACCAGGCAGCGCACGCAGGCGATCGCCCGGATGCTCGACCGGCTCGGCTGACCGACCCGGTCAGGCGACGACGACCAGCACCGCGGTGACGAGCGCGTTGACGGTCGCCAGGGGCAGCAGCACCTTCCAGCCGAGGCTCATCAGCTGGTCGTAGCGGAGCCGCGGCAGCGTCGCCCGGACCCAGATGAAGACGCAGAGGAGGATCAGGATCTTGACCAGCATCCAGATCGGCCCGAGCCAGTCGGGGCCGGGCCCGTGCCAGCCGCCGAGGAACATCGCCGCGGCGATCCCGGAGACGACGATCATCTCCATGTACTCGGCCATGAAGTAGGAGCCGAAGCGCATTCCCCCGTACTCGGTGTTGTAGCCGGCGACGAGCTCGGCGTCGGCCTCGGGGAGGTCGAACGGCGGCCGGTTCGTCTCGGCGAACCCCGCGACCATGAAGATCAGGAAGCCGACGAACTGGGGGAGGACGTACCAGATCGTGTCGGCCTGGGCATTGGCGATGTCGACGAGGCTGAGCGAGCCGGCCATCATGATCACGCCGAGCAGCGCCAGCCCCATCGAGATCTCGTAGCTGATCAGCTGCGCGGCGGAGCGCATCGCGCCCATGAAGCTGTACTTCGAGCCCGACGCCCAGCCGCCGAGCAGGAGCCCGTAGAACGAGATCGCGCCGAACGCGAACGCGTAGAGGATCCCGATCGAGACGTCGATGCCGTAGAGGCCGACGTCGCCTCCGGCGACGTCGCCCCAGGGGATGATCGCGAGGACGGCGGTGGCGCTGAGGATCACCAGCGCCGGCGCGATCGCCCAGAGCACCGGGACGGCGGCCTCGGGCTTGTAGGCCTCCTTGCTGAGCAGCTTGACGACGTCGGCAAGCGGCTGCAGGAGCCCGTATGGGCCGACGCGGTTGGGGCCGTAGCGGGCCTGAAAGCGCCCGAGCAGCTTGCGCTCGAGGAGGAGGATCATCGGCACGATCCCGAGGATCACGGCGAAGATCACGATCGACTTGACGACCATGATCCAGCTCGCCTCGGCGAACCCGACGTCGGCGACTACCACGAGGCCGGCTCCCGCCTGGTGACGATCAGCGCCGGCGCCGCCGGCGCGGCGCTCGCCTCGCCTTCGCCCGCGTCGGCCCCGCCCTCGCCGCCCTCGCCCGCGTCGGCCTTCGGCTCCGGCTCGGGGACCGGCGCCACGGACGCGATCCGGGCGCCGGCGAGGGCGCCGGCCGGCTCCTCGGCGGTGCCGCGGGCCAGGAAGGCGGTGCCCTCGAGCATCCGCTCGCGCAGGGCCACGGTTGCGATCAGGGACCGGCCGCCGGAGCCGACCTCGACGCGCTGGCCCTGCGTGACCCCGATCCGCTCGGCGTCGGCGGGGTTGAGCTCGAGCGTCTGCGCGACGGCGAGGAAGCGGAGCGCCGGGTTCTCCTCGGCCACGTAGTCGGCCCAGAGGTCCTTGTAGGTGCCGAGCCGGAGCTCCCCCTCCTGACCGAAGTCGGCAGGGCCGGCCGGCTGCCCCGCTGCCGACGCTCCCCGTCCGCCGCCGTCCTGCTCCTCGGCAGGCGCAAGGTCGTCGCCGGCGGATGCGGAGGCAGCGGGGCGTCCCGGCCGCTCCTGCCAGCGGGTCCCCGTGCCGCCGATCGCGTCGACGGTGATGCCGGCGTAGAACGGGACGTCGGCCGCGACGAGGTCGAAGAGCTCGCCGGCGGTGCCGGCGCCCGGGTCATCGCCGAGCCGTGCGGAGAGCTCGCTGAGCGCCTGCCAGAGCGGCCGGAGCGCGCCGGGGCGGGGGACCGACGGGCGAACGCGCTGCAGGCGACCGTCGGGGTGGGTGACCGTGCCCTCCTTCTCGGCGTGACCCTCGGCGGGCAGGTGAACGTCGGACGCCTTGGCGCTCGCGCCGGCGAACATCGAGATGCTGAGCACGAAGCGCGCCGCCGCCAGCGCCCGCTTCCAGCCGTCGGGGTCGTCGAAGTCGCGGACCGGATCGGCATCGGCAAGGATCAGCGCATCGATCTCGCCGGCCTCGAGCGCCGCCCGGATCTCGTCGGCCGAGCGGCCGCGCTCCGCCTCCGCGTAGCCGGGGCCGAAGCTCTCCGCGCAGCCGACCTCGCGGAGGCCGCGGCCGTTCGCCGCGAGCGGGACCTCGTACAGCCCCCCACCATCGGCACCGGCGAGGTCGAGGGCGCCGGCGAGGTCGAGCAGTGCCGCGGCGGTCTCCTCGCGGTCGTCGCCGGCGAGCATCGACTCCCCCCAGACGACGACGAGTGGACCGCTGTCGGCGAGCGCGTCCGCGAACCCGGCGAGATCGGAGTGCCCCCCGCCGGAGACGATCGCCTCCGTCAGCTCCTCGATGAAGTGGCGCGCCTCGCCGGGCGCGTACCGTCGCGCCTCCAGGCAGCCGGCCGAGCCGATCGCCGCGCCGCCGTCGAGCGCCGTCGGTCGCTCGGTTGCGACGAGCAGCTTCGCGCCGCTGCGGCGCACGGCCTTGCGGATCCGCAGCTCGACGATCGGCATCTCGTGCATCGGATCGCAGCCGAGCACGAGGATCGCGCCGGCGTCGTCGATCGCGGCCGTCGCGACGGCGAGCTCCGGCGCGGCGAGCCGGCCGCGCGCGGCGCGACCGAGCCCGCGATGGGGGGTCGAGGCGACGTCGTGCGATCGCAGGGCGCCGCGGAGGAGCCGCTGGATCAGCCAGCCCTCCTCGTTGGAGGTGCCGCCGCCGACGATCGCCGCCGTCCGGCCGATCGCCGGCGCGAGGCCATCTGCCGCGCGCTCGAGCGCGTCCTCCCAGCCCGCCGGCTCGAGGCTGCCGCCGACGTTCACCTGCGGCGTCAGCGGCCGATCCGGGCTCGAGAACATCTGAAAGCCGAAGCGACCCTTGTCGCAGAGCCAGCCGTCGTCGACGTCGGCGTTGTCGCGGGCGAGCGTCCTGACGACGCGCTCGTCGCGGACCGTGAACTTGACGTTGCACTGGCTCGGGCAGAGCGTGCAGACCGAGCCCGCGTCCTCGATGTCCCAGGGACGGGCGCGGAAGCGGTACGCCTGCGAGGTCAGCGCGCCGACGGGGCAGAGCTCGATGATGTTGCCGTGAAACGGCCCGATGTAGGGCCGGTCCTCATGGGTGCCGACGAAGCTCCGATCGCCGCGCTCGAGGAGCTGGAGCTGCTCGTCCTCGGCGACCTCCTGGCTGAAGCGGACGCAGCGGTAGCACATGATGCAGCGCTCGCGGTCGATCCGGATCAGCGGCGACAGCGGGATCGGCTTCTCGAAGTGGCGCTTCGGCTCGATCACGCGGCTCCGCCCGGTGCCCCAGCCCATCGAGATGTCCTGCAGCGGGCACTCGCCTCCCTTGTCGCAGACCGGGCAGTCGAGCGGGTGGTTGACGAGCAGGAACTCGACCACCGCGTTCTGGGTCTCCTTGACGCGGTCGGTCTGCGTGTAGACGACCATGCCGTCGCGGACCGGGGTCGAGCAGGCGGTCTGCAGCTTCGGGATGCCCTCGATCTCGACGAGGCACATCCGGCAGGCGCCGACCGGGTTGCCGAGCTTCGGCTCGTAGCAGAAGACCGGGATCTCGACGTCGCCGTGCTTGGCGGCGTCGACGAGCATCGCCCCCTCGCTGGCCGCGATCTCGACGCCGTCGATGACGATCGTGATCGGCTTTCCGGGCGCGCTCATGCGCCGGCTCCGGCGGGCGCGGCCAGGGCCGGCTCGACGTCGAGCGTGGCCGCCCCGGACTCGCGGGCGCGGGCGATCGTCTCCTCGAACTCCGAGCGCCAGCGTCGGACCATCGAGCCGACCGGCATCGCCATCGCGTCGCCGAGCACGCAGAGGCAGTGACCGATGATGTTCTCCTGGACCGAGGCGATGATGTCGAGGTCCATCGGCGTCGCCTCGCCAGCGACGACGCGCTCGAGCATCTTCACGGTCCAGTTGGTCCCCTCCCGGCAGGGCGTGCACTTGCCGCATGACTCGTGCCGGTAGAAGCGCGCCGTGCGCAGCGCCATGTGCGGGATCGAGACGGTGTCGTCGGCGACGATGATCGCTCCCGACCCGAGCATCGAGCCGGCCTCGGCGAGCGCCTCGAACGAGTAGGGGAGGTCGAGCTCCTCGGGGCCGAGGACCGGGGCCGAGGAGCCGCCCGGATACCACGCCTTGAGCTCCCGCCCCTCGGGTGGGCCGCCGGCGAGGCCGTAGATGATGTCGCGGGCGGGGATCCCGAGCTCGATCTCGTAGTTGCCGGGGCGGCGCACGCAACCCGAGATCGAGACGACCTTGGTGCCGGTCGACTGCTCGGTGCCGAAGCTCTTGAACCAGTCGGGCCCGTTGTTGACGATGTTCGGCAGGTTCATCAGCGTCTCGACGTTGTTGATCAGCGTCGGGCCGTCGTAGAGGCCCTGGATCGCCGGGAACGGGGGCTTCAGGCGCGGGTTTCCGCGCTTGCCCTCGAGCGAGTCGAGCAGCGCCGTCTCCTCGCCGCAGATGTAGGCGCCGGCGCCGCGGTGGACGAGCAGGTCGACGTCGATCTTCGTCCCGAGCACGCCCTCGCCGAGGTAGCCGGCGGCGTACGCCTCGGCGACGGCGGCGTCGAGGCGATCGGCGACCTCGGCGTACTCGCCGCGGATGTAGATGAAGGCACGGGTCGCGCCCGCCGCCATCGCGCCGATCGCGACGCCCTCGACGAGCCCGTGCGGGTTCTTGAACATCAGCTCGCGGTCCTTGAACGTCCCCGGCTCCGACTCGTCGGCGTTGCAGCACAGGTACTTGGCCATGTCCCCGTGCGGCAGGAAGCTCGCCTTCTTGCCCATCGAGAAGCCGGCGCCGCCGCGCCCGCGCAGGCCCGAGGCCTCGAACTCGCTGACCAGCTCCCCGGGCTCGCAGTCGCGGAAGGCCCGCTTCAGGGCCGTGTAGCCGCCGAGCTGCTCATAGGTCGCGATCGTGTGCAGGCCGGGCTCGTCGATATGCCGGAACAGGACCCGTGTCTCGAGCCCGCCAGCCCGCTGTTCACCCGACGTCGGCACCTCGCGAAACCTACCGGAACCGGCTTTCGGCGCCACATCATGCGGATCGTCGCGAGCGCCCGCCGCGGACGCCGCCGGCGCCCGGCGCGGTCGGCCCCGCGGGCGCGAGACTGACGGGGTGAATCCGTCGCGCGAGCCCCTGCCGGTCGGCCTCTGGGTGCCGACGCCCGCCCGGCTGCTGCGCCTGCTGCTCGGCCTGGCGCTGTTCGGGCTCGGCGAGGCCTGCCTGGTGGCGGCCGCGCTCGGCAACTCACCGTGGACCGTCCTCGCCCAGGGCATCTCCCTGCACAGCCCGCTCAGCATCGGCGCCGCCACCGTCGCGATCAGCTTCGTGGTCCTGCTGCTCTGGGTTCCGCTGCGCCAGCCGCCCGGCCTCGGCACCGTCGCCAACGCGGTCGGCATCGGCCTGGCGCTACAGGCGGCCCTGCTCGTCCTGCCCGAGCATCCCGGCGGGGTGGTCCGCTGGGCGCTGCTGGCCGCCGGGGTGGCGATCGTCGGCCTCGGCAGCGGCTTCTACCTGACCGCCGCGCTGGGGCCGGGACCGCGCGACGGCCTGATGACGGGCCTTCATCGTCGCAGCGGCCGCTCGCTGCGGCTCGTGCGCGGCACGATCGAGGTCAGCGTCCTCGTCGCCGGCTGGCTGCTGGGCGGGACCGTCGGCGTCGGCACCCTGGCCTTCGCGCTCGCGGTCGGCCCCTGCGTGCAGCTCGCGGTCGAGCGCCTCTCGACTCCGGAGTGGCGCGCTCTCGATCGCCGCCGCCGCTTCGAGGCGGGCCTGCTGGCGCCCGAGGACCTCGCCGAGGATCGGGCCGGCGAGGCGTTCTGAGGAGCGTCGCCGCCGGCTGCGGCGACGGCGCCGGGGCGGCTCAGCCCGTCCCGGCCACCCGCGGGTCCGGCTCGCCCTCGGGGCCGCCGGCGAGCGGCCGCTTCGCCATCGCCCGGTCGGCGAGCACCTCGGCGCCGCTTTGCAGCCCCTCGACGACGCTCGCGGCGTCGGCCTCGGTGAGCGGGCCGTAGTAGCGCTCGTCGATGGAGACCATCGGCGCGAGGTCGCAGGCGCCGAGGCACTCGAACCCGCTGACGAAGATCTCGCCGTCGGCGGAGAGGGCGCCGCCGTGGCCGGCGGCCTCGCGGTCGGCGCCGGTCGCCGCGCAGAAGGCGTCGAGGAGCTGATCGCCGCCGCGCATCCAGCAGGAGATGTTGGTGCAGACGAGGACCCGGTGGCGTCCCGCCGGCTCGAGGTGGAAGAGGTCGTAGAAGCTCGCCACCGACTCGAGGTAGGCGGCGGTGATCCCCATCACCGCGGCGCCCTGGCGGATCCCCTCGGGCGTGCACCAGCCGTAGCGCCGCTGGATCGCCCAGAGCGTCGGGATCGACGCCGAGCGGACCTGCGGGTAGCGGGCCATGATCGCCTCGATCTCGGCGCGGAGGTCGTCGGGGACGTCGACCTCGTGGCCTTCGGGAACCTCGACCGGGGCGCCCTCGGCGACGCCGGGATGGGCGCGCGGATCGGCCGGCGGCCGCGCGTGCTCGCCGCCCGGCGCCTGTTCGCTCACCGGTCGATCCCCCCGAGGATCGGGTCGAGCATCGCCAGGTTCGCGATCAGGTCGGCGACGTAGCCGCCGACGCACATCTCGCGCAGCGCCTGCAGGTTGACGAACGAGGGATCGCGCATGTGGACGCGGACCGGCTTCGACGAGCCGTCGGCGACCAGGAAGACCCCGTACTCGCCGCGCGGCCCCTCGATCGGGAAGTAGACCTCGCCGGGCGGCACCCGAAAGCCCTCGGTGACGAGCTTGAAGTGGTGGATCAGCGCCTCCATCGACGTCGAGAGCTCGGAGCGCGGCGGCAGCGCGACCTTGCGGTCGTCGGCGATCCACGGCCCCTCCGGGAGGCCGTCGATCGCCTGCTCGATGATCCGCACCGACTCGCGCATCTCGATCAGCCGGACGCGGTAGCGATCGTAGTTGTCGCCGACCGTCCCGATCGGGACGTTGAAGTCGAACTCCCCGTAGGGGAGGTAGCCGGAGACCTTGCGGAGGTCCCAGGGCTCGCCGGCGGCGCGCAGCAGCGGGCCGGTGACGCCGAGCTCGAGCAGCCGCTCGCGCGGGACGGCCCCGACGTTCTTGGTCCGCTGCAGGAAGATCTCGTTGTGGTCGATCAGCTCCATGTACTGGTCGATCCGCTCCGGCATCTCGGCGCAGAACGCCCGGACCCGCTCCGCGAACCCGACCGGGATGTCCTCGGCGACGCCGCCGACCTGGAAGTAGCGGGTGTGCATGCGCTGGCCCGACGACATCTCGAACAGGTCGAGGACCGTGTCGCGCTCGCGGAAGCAGTACCAGAACATCGAGATCGCGCCGAGGTCGAGCGCGGTCGTCCCGAGCCAGACGAGGTGCGAGTGGATCCGGTTCAACTCCATGTGGAGGATCCGCAGCCAGGCGGCCCGAGGCGGGAGCTCGAGCTCGAGCAGCGTCTCGGTCGCCCCGCAGAAGGCCTCCATGTTGAAGTAGTAGGACAGGTAGTCCATCCGCTCGATGAACGGGATCACCTTCCAGTAGCTCTTGTCCTCGCACGACTTCTCGATCCCGGTGTGGACGTAGCCCATCACCGGCTTGAGGTCGCGGACGACCTCGCCCTCGAGGCTGACCAGGAGCCGGAGCACGCCGTGGGTGGCCGGGTGATGCGGCCCCATGTTGATCGTGAACAGCTCCTCCTCGCGCTCGAGCGCGGTCCGCTCGATCGGCGAGGTGCCGATCACCTGCGCCTCGGTGCGACCGACCGCGTCGCGGCCGAGCTGCTCCGGCGTTCGCGTCGTGTCGGCGTACTCGGGGGTGATCCCGGGTGTCTCGGTCTTCGGGTTCATCGGATCGCCGTCACTTCGTCCAGCCCGGGACCGAGTCCTCGGTGTTCGTGAAGATCACCGGCTCGCCGCCGACCGGGAAGTCGCGCCGCTGCGGATGGCCGACGTAGTCCTCGGGCATCAGGATCCGGCGCATGTCGGGATGGCCGCGGAAGTGGATGCCGAAGAAGTCGTAGACCTCGCGCTCCTGGAAGTCGGCGGTCGGGAAGAGGTCGACGACCGAGTCGAGCTCGGGCATCGTGCCGTCGCCGCCGTCGGGCACGAGCGCCTTGACGCGGAGCCGCTCGACCCGGGCCATGTTGAGCAGCTCGTAGTGGACGGCGAAGCGGGGCTCGGCGGGCAGGTAGTCGGCGGCGTGGAGGCTCGTCAGGGCCCGGTACTCGTGGCCGGGCGAGTCCCGCAGGTGGGCGAGCACCTCGCGGATCCGGTCCTTGTCGGCGAGCAGCGCCGCCTGCCCGTGCTCGTAGGTCGAGCCGACCACGGCACCCTGATGGCGGCCGTTGATCTCGTGGGCGATCAGCTCGAGCCCGGGCGCGTCAGGCATCGCCGCCCCATCCGCTCGGTGGGCGCGAGGGTCGCACCCGCTCGTCCTCGGCCGCCTCCTCGAAGGCGTCCTCGGCCTCGTGGCCGGTCAGCTCCGGATGGGTGGGGGCCGTGTGCAGCTCCGCCTCGGTCGGCGCCGGGCCGCGTCCCTCGACGATCCCGGCGGCCGGGGTCGCGCCGACCCGCTCGATCGGCAGCGGACCGGCCTTCGAGGGGCGCTCCTCCTCCTCGGTCCCGTAGGCCTCGTAGCGCCGGCGCCAGCCGAGATCGGGCTCGCCGAAGATCTTCCGCTGCAGCTTCAGGATCCCGTAGATCAGCGCCTCCGGACGCGGCGGGCAGCCGGGGACGTGGATGTCGACGGGGAGGAACTTGTCGGCGCCCTGGACGACCGCGTAGTTGGCGAACATGCCGCCCGACGAAGAGCAGGCCCCCATCGAGATCACCCACTTCGGCTCCAGCATCTGGTCGTAGATCCGGCGGATCACCGGGGCCATCTTGATCGAGACCCGGCCGGAGAGGATCAGCATGTCCGCCTGCCGCGGCGAGGCCCGGAACACCTCGGCGCCGAACCGGGCGGTGTCGTAGCGGGCCGACACCATCGACATCATCTCGATCGCGCAGCAGGCGAGCCCGAACGTCGCCGGGAACAGCGAGTTGCCGCGGGCCCAGTTCTGCGCCCGCTCCAGCGTCGTCGTCAGGACCCGCGACTCGACGTACCGGTCGAGATCGGCGCCCTCGAGATCGCCGCGCAGCATGTCGCGTGCCTTGAGCTGGCGGACTCGCAGCTCCTCCGGAGAGCGTGGCTCCTCGAGCGGGCTGAGCCCGCGCAGCTTGGTCCGCTCTACGTCCAAGCCGCTCCCGTCGGGGGCATCGGCCTCATCGCCAGTTCAGCGCCCCGCGGCGCCAGACGTAGACGAAGCCGACCATCAGCAGGAAGACGAAGAGGACGATCTCGACGAGCACGAAGACGCTGTTCGAGACGTTGAGCAGGACCGCGACCGGGTACAGGAAGATGACCTCGATGTCGAAGAGGATGAACAGCATCGCGACCATGTAGAAGCTGATCCCGAAGCGGAACGTCCGGGTCACCTCGCTGGGCAGGCCGCACTCGTAGGGCTCGCTCTTGACGCGGCTGGGGCGGCTCGGGCCGAGGACGCGGTTGAGGGCGGTGAAGGCGCCGCCGACGATGATGCCGAGCCCGACGAAGACGATTACCGGTAGATAGCTCTGGAGCACGCTGGTCCTTTCGGGCTTCGCTTCCCGCCCGCGCGGCCAAATCTACACCGGGCCGCCGCCGCCCATCATCGCAGCGGCAGCCTCACCGATAATCAACCGCCGCGCGATGCTCACCCTGCACCTGATCACCGGCATCACCGTCCTCGCCGCGAACCTACTCGCCGGCGTCTGGGGCGGCGTGTCCTGGTATCTGCGCAGGCCCTCGGTCGGCTTCTGGTACGCCCTCCGCTTCGCCCAGGTCGCGGTCGTCGTCCAGGTCGCCCTCGGCGCCCTGCTCACCCTCGAGGGCCGCGAGGCCCCCGACGGGCTCCACTACGTCTACGGCCTGCTGCCGATCGTCGTCGCCCTGCTCGGCGAGGGCGCCCGCGCCGTCGCCACCGAGCACGAGCTCGAGGGCCTCGACTTCGAGTCGCTGCCGCGCGACCGCCAGGCGGCCGTCGCCGCGGCCATCTCGCGTCGCGAGACGGGGATCATGGCCGTCTCGGCGCTGGTCATCCTCGGCCTCGCGCTGCGTGCCGCCTTCACCTCGCCGCTGTAGGGGCCGATCCGCGTCAGCCGAGCGGGCGATAGGCGCCCTCGTGGAAGATCAGCGGGTCGCCGGCGCGCTCGGCGACCGCGAGCACCGCGCCGGTGACGATCACGTGGTCGCCGCCGGAGATCACGTCGCGGAGCTCGCAGCCGATCCAGACGATCGCGGCGTCGAGGCGGGGGATTCCGTGCGACTCGCTCCAGCCGATGCCGGTCCATTTCTCGGCGACCGGCAGCTTCCGCGCGAAGCCGACGGCGAGGTCGGCGCTGCCCGCCTCGAGCACGTTGACGCCGAACCGCCCGGTCGTCTCGACGGCGCGCAGGGTTCGCGATCCGCGATCGACGCAGGCGAGCATCAGCGGCGGGTCCAGCGACAGTGAGCTGACCGCGTTCGCCGACAGTCCGGCGGGGCCGGCGTCGGTGAGCGCCGTGATCACGGTCACCCCGGTCGGAAACCGCGCCATCGCGTCGCGGAAGCGCCGGGCCTCCGGGGGAGCGGTGTCGGTTTCGGCTGAGTCCGGCGCTGCCATGCGTGCGGCTGAAAAGTATGATGGCGGCCCGTGCGCCGACCACTGGCCCTCATCCCGATCGCGGCCGCCGCCCTGACCCTTGCCGCCTGTGGCACCGAGGACGTCTCCGTCACGAGCTCCGATGACGAGGCCGGCGCCGTGCTCTTCGCCGAGCACTGTGCCGGCTGCCACACGCTCACGCCCGCGGGCACGCAGGGATCGGGGAACCGCTCGCTGCGGGTCCAGGGACCGAACCTCGACCAGCGCGAGGTCTCCTACGAGGACGCCCTCTTCGCGATCCACAACGGTGGCGCCTCCGGGGCCGTGATGCCGCAGAACATCGTCGTCGGCAGCGACGCCGAGAAGGTCGCCCGCTTCATCGGCGACTACTCGGGCACGCAGGTCGAGGAGACCCCGCGGCCATCGGCGGCCGACGGAGGCGGCTCCGGCTCAGGCGACTCCGGCAGCTCGTAGGTAGCCCCCTGCTCGACCTGAGGCGCATCCGCGAGGATCCGGCGCCGGTTCGCGCCGCGCTTGCCCGGGTCGGGGCCGACGGCGACCTCGACCGCCTGCTCGAGCTCGACGGACGGCGCCGCGAGCTGCTCCCCGAGGTCGAGGCCCTGCGGGCCACGCGCAACGAGGCCTCCGACGCGATCGGTGCCGCCAAGCGCGAGGGCCGCGACGCGGAAGCGGAGATCGACCGGATGCGCGAGGTCTCGAGCCGGATCAGGGAGCTCGAGGGTGAGCTCGAGGGCGTCGAGCGGGATCGCTCGGCGCTCGCGGCGAAGATCCCGAACCCGCCCGACCCCGACGCCCCCGACGGTGACACGGACGAGGACGCGGTCGTCGTCCGTGAGGTCGGGGAGCGGCCGCGGTTCGACTTCGCGGTCCGCGACCACCTCGAGATCGGCCGCGCCCTCGGCCTGATCGAGACCGAGAAGGCGGCCGCCGCCTCCGGGTCCCGCTTCGCCTACCTGCTCGGCGACCTGGTCATGGTCGAGCTCGCGCTGATCCGCTTCGCCGCCGGGCTCCTCGCCGGGGAGGGCTTCACCCCCGTCGTCCCGCCGGTCCTCGTCCGCGAGGGCCCGCTGTTCGGGACCGGGTTCTTCCCCGGCGAGCGGGAGATGATCTACGAGGTGCCGAAGGACGAGCTGTTCCTGGTCGGCACCTCCGAGGTCTCGCTGGCGGCCCTGCACGCCGACGAGATCATCGGGCCGGGCCTGCTGCCGCTCCGCTACGCGGGCATCTCGACCTGCTTCCGTCGCGAGGCCGGTGCCGCCGGCAAGGACACGCGCGGGATCTTCCGGGTCCACCAGTTCGACAAGGTCGAGATGTTCTCGTTCGTCGAACCCGCGGCGGCGAAGGCCGAGCACGAGCGCCTGCTCGCCACCCAGGAGCGGATCCTCGCCGCCCTCGAGATCCCCTACCGGGTGGTCGACATCCCCGCCGGCGACCTCGGCGCGCCGGCCGCCCGCAAGTTCGACTGCGAGGGGTGGATCCCGAGCCAGGAGCGCTATCGCGAGCTCACCTCGGCGTCGAACACGACCGACTACCAGGCCCGCCGCCTCGGTTGCCGCTATCGCCCCGCGGAGGGGGCGGGGCCCGAGCACGTCGCGACGCTGAACGGCACGGCGGTCGCCGTCGGCCGGACGCTGATCGCGATCATCGAGAACCGCCAGCGGGCCGATGGCTCGGTCTCGATCCCGGCGGCGCTGGTCGAGGCCGGCGCCCCGGCGAAGCTCGGCTAGCCGGCCGACCCCGGCGCCTTCGCTCCCGGGCCGGCCGGGGCCGGCGTCCAGCGAGGACCACTGGCCGGTCGATCCCATTTCCTTCGCGCTGGGGCGGTCTGCGCCGACATTCCGGCGCGATCGACCCCAGCGCGATCCGCGGACGATGCCCGAGGGCTGCGAAGCCGCGCGGCCGGGATGCGACGGAGGGTGCCCCACCCGCGCACCGTCCAGAGCACCAGCACCGCGCCGCCGATGAACGCGCCCGCCGCGTCGAACGCCAGTCGCGCGATCAGGCGGTCGTAGTCGACGCCGAAGTCGGCGCCGAGCAGGTGGTCGGCGATCCAGACGTAGATCTCGAACCAGATGCCGGCCGAGAAGCCGAGCGCGAAGGCGACCAGGGCGATCCCGGCCCGCTGGTGGAGGTCCGTCTCCTGCGCGAGGTCGGGCACCAGCCGGAGGCGGACGACGAGCAGGTAGAGCACGATCGCGAAGGCGAGCGCGACGAGGGCGTGCGAGAGGAGGACCCACCACGTCAGCGCGTCGGCGCCGACCGCGGCGCCCCAGGCCTGGAAGGCCATCGCGACCAGGAAGGCGAGGTCGAGCGGCCGCGGCACCTGCAGCCGGCGGACGCCGAACGCCGCGAGGGCGGTCAGCGCGAAGCGCACCGCCGGCTCGACGTTGCCGGTCGCCAGCCAGCCGAGCGCGCCGAGGACGAGCGACCAGCGGACGAGGTCGAGCCCGTCGCGCAGCCACGGGCTCCAGTCACCGACCAGCCAGCGCGGCAGGTTCACGTCGGACGCCGCCGCCGGCACCGGCGCGTCCACGGCCGCCGGGTCGGGGTCGGGCCCGCGCGCCCCGCGCCGGCTCGACCAGCCGCCGAGGCTCCAGACGACGAGCAGCGCCCCGCCGATCAGGGAGCCGATGCTGTCGTCGAGCAGGTCGGCGATCGTGTCGCCGTAGCTCGTGTAGAGGTGGGCGCCGAGGACGGTGTCGGCGAACCACTCGTAGATCTCGTAGAGGCCGCCGCCGAACGTGAGCCCGAGCGCGAACGTGGTCAGCACCATGCCGCCGCGGACGTGCAGTCCCCGGTGCTGGGCGAGATCGGGGACGACCCGCAGGCGCACGAGCAGCAGGTAGAGCAGGGCGGACGTTGCCGCGGGCAGGACGAAGTGGACGACCTTGTCGTAGCCGTAGAGGTGATCGAAGGCGCCGAAGACGTTGCCCCACGCCTGAAACGACATCCCGGCCAGGAACAGGAGGTCGAGCGGTCGGGGGGCGTCGAGGCGCCGCGGCACGAGGACCAGCAGGAAGGTGCCCGCGAGCCGGAAGCTCTGCTCGCGCGGGCCGATGGCCAGGGTGACGAAGGCGCCGACCAGGATGGCCAGGCGGGCGAGGTCGAGCGGATCGCGGATGACCGGGGTCCAGTCGCCGAGCAGCAGCCGGCGCAGGCCCCGCAGCCGTTCGTGGCGTCGCCGATCGACGATCGTCGTGTCGCGCCATCCGTGCCGCGAGTGTCCGCGGCCACCCGTGGTTCGGTGCGCCTGGCTCGATGGCATCGTCTGCTCTGAGGATTCCCAGGGCGGACCCGTCGCAATCCCGGGGGCGCTCAGCTCGCGGGCCGGCAGGCGCCGCGTGCTCGGCACGCAAGCCGACGATGACGCCGGCCTGCGCAGGCGCCTGCGTCGATCCGGGCGCGCAGGCCAAGGAAGCAGGAGGCGCCGCGTGCTCGGCACGCAAGCCGACGATGACGCCGGCCTGCGCAGCCCGGATCGGCGCAGGGAGAGAGGGCGGCGTGCCGTTCCCACACCGCGCCCTCGATCCCTCTCCTGGTCAGGAGCTTTGCGGGCCCTCGGCGGCGAGCTCGAGGGCACAAGAGTTGATGCAGAAGCGCTGGCCGGTCGGCTGCGGGCCGTCCTCGAAGAGGTGACCGAGGTGGGAGCCGCAGCGGGCGCAGAGGACCTCGGTCCGGTGCATGAGCAGGCTGTCGTCGGGACGGGTCTCGATCGCGTCGTTGTCGGCCGGTTCGAAGAAGCTGGGCCAGCCGGTGCCCGAGTCGAACTTCGTGTCGGACGAGAACAGCTCGTTGCCGCAGGCGGCGCAGCAGTAGGTGCCGTCCTCCTTCGCCTCCAGGTACCTGCCGGTGAACGGGTGCTCGGTCCCGTGGTTGCGGAGGATCTCGAACTGCTCGGGAGTGAGCTGCTCGCGCCACTCCTCCTCGGTCTTGACGATCTTCTCCATGAATCGGCCCTCCGGGCGGTGAACGCACGAGCCCGCAGGCGGCGGTCGCTCACTACATCGAGGATACTCCCCGCCGTGGCGGCGGAAAACCGGATTCCCACCAGGATCCCTGCAAACTCGGCTTTCTACGAGCCCGCCGACGAGGCCTTCGTCGCGACCGGGTTGACCCGCGGCCCGTGGGACGCGGACGCCCAGCACGCCGGCCCGCCCGCGGCGCTGCTCGGGCGCGCGATCGAGCGGGTCGAGGGGCTCGGCGACGGTCCCGCCGAGCGGGTCGTCGCCCGGGTCACGTTCGAGATCCTCGCCCCGATCCCGATCGGACCGATCCGGACGCGAGCTGAGGTCGTCCGGCCCGGGCGGCGGGTCGAGATGGTCGAGGCGACGCTGAGCGACGGCGACGAGCGCCCACTGATGCGGGCCCGGGCCTGGCGGCTGGCCCGCGGTGAGATCGACCTGCCCGCGGGGATTGCGGTCCGGGACCGACCGCAGCCGCCCCCTCCCGATGACCTCGCGCCGAACGAGTCCTTCTTCCCCTCCGGCAACGACGTCGGCTACCACACGGCGATGGACGGCCGGTTCGCCTCCGGCTCGTTCCTCGAGCCCGGGCCGGCGGTCGCCTGGATCCGGATGCGCTACCCGCTCGTCGCCGGCGAGGAGCCCTCGCCGCTCGTGCGCGTTCTCGCCGCCGCCGACTCCGGGAACGGCATCTCCTCCGCCCTCGACTTCCGGCGCTGGACCTTCGCCAACGTCGATCTGACCGTCCACCTGGGCCGGATGCCGGTCGGCGAGTGGATCTGCCTCGACTCGGTGACCGTGCCCGAGCCGACCGGCGTCGGACTCACCGACAGCGTCATCCACGATGAGCGGGGCCCGATCGGGCTGGCCGCCCAGACCCTGCTCATCCGCGAGCGGTAGCCGCTGAACCGCCGCCGCGGTCGCCCCGAGCGCCGGGGGCGACGAGGCCGATCCGGCTTCCGACGGCGCTCAGGGGCGGGCCGCCGCCGCGTCCGCAGCCGGCCGGGCCCGCGCCGCGTTGTCGGCGATCGATCGGGTGAGCCGCGGCCACAGCGCCATCGGCAGGTCGTGGCCCATCCCCTCGATCAGCTCGAGCCGGGCGCCGTCGATCGCGTCGGCGACGGCGATGCCGCCGCTCGCCGGCACCAGCTTGTCGGCCTTGCCGTGGATGACGAGGGTCGGGCAGCGGATCCCCCGGAGCTCCGCCGTGCGGTCGCCGGAGGCCATCACCGCCATCAGCTGGCGGGCGCCGCCGATCGGGTAGAAGCAGCGGTCGTACATCAGCAACGACTTCTCGCGGAGCTCGTCGAAATCGGCCTCGTAGGCGGGCGATCCGATCCGCGCGAAGATCCGCGCGACGTGCTCGGCGTACGCCTCCCTCTCGCTCGGCGGGCGCGCCAACAGCGTCCCGAGCACGCTCGGGCGCGGCATCACGCTCGGCCGCCGGCCCCCGGGGCTGGCCATGATCGAGCAGAGCGACGCGATGCGGTCGGGGTGGCGCGCGGCGAGGGTCTGGCCGATCATCCCGCCCAGCGAAGCGCCGACGACGTGGGCGCGGTCGATCCCGAGAGCGTCGAGAAGCCCGGCCGCGTCGGCGGCCATGTCGACGAGCGTGTAGCGCGCCGAGCCGGTCAGGCCGAGCGCGCCGGCGATCACGTTCGGGGGGCCGCCGCCGACCTTCGTCGAGAGCCCGATGTCGCGGTTGTCGAAGCGGACGACGTGAAAGCCGCGGTCGACGAGCTGCGCGCAGAACCGCTCGTCCCAGGCGAGCATCTGCATCCCGAGGCCCATGACGAGGAGCAGCGACGGGTCGTTCGGATCGCCGAACGTCTCGTAGGCGAGCTCGATGCCGCCGCCGACCTCAGCGGTCCGGACGCGCTCGCGAGCGGTGTCGTCAACGATCATCGGCGTCCATTCTCCAGCAACTCCTTGAGCCGGGCGAGCGTGCGCTTCGCTTCGCGCTCGCCGGAGACGGCGTTGAACGCCCGTCCCGCGAGCCTGCCGATCGCGCCGGCCGGGAGCGCGAACTCGTTCTCGTAGTCGAACCGGGTCCCAGTCGCGGTCTCGGTCAGGTCATAGGAGATCCGCGCCGTCGATCCGGCCGCTGCCCGCCCCCGCCAGCGGGCCCGGCGTGGGCGCTCGCACTCGCTGACCTCCCAGCGAACCCGCAGCGGGACGCCCCTGAGCCGCAGCTGTTGGCAGAACCGGCTGCCCTTCTCGAGGTCTCCGTCGGGGAGCTCGGAGGCCGATTCGTGGATCGTCACCCACTCGCCGAGCCGGTGCGGGTCCATGACGAGGTCCCAGACCGCCTCGATCGGCGCCGCGATCTCGATCGACTCGGCGACGACGTCACCCATCCTCGGCCTCCTGCTCGGCGATCGCCCGCTGAATCGCGACGTTGAGCGGCTCCGGCCTGACTTCGAACAGAGCCGCGCCGCTCGGGTCGGTGACGATGGTGTCGCCGCCGAGCCCGAGCGCGAGCTCGGCGGCGACCGCCGGCGAGCCCGACGTCACCGTGGCGGCGCCGGCGGCGACCATCCCCGGGCTGGCGATGCCGTCGGGGAGCGCGATCCGGAGCGGGGGCCGCCGGCCGGTCTCGGCGGCGAAGCGCGCGATCACGTCGAGGTGCTCGAGGACGTCGGGCCCGCCGATCTGGACCTCGCGGCCGGCCGCGGCGGGCACCCGCGGCGCGTCGCGCAGGTAGGCGACGACGTCGCGGATCCCGATCGGCTGGGTCCGCGAGCGCAGCCAGCCCGGCTCGGGCAGCGCCGGCAGCCGCGCGGCGATCGACCGCAGCAGCTCGTAGGACTCGCTATGCGGGCCGATGATCATCGCCGCCCGGAAGTACGTCAGCGGCGGGCCCCAGCCGCGCAGCGCCTCGGCGGTCGCGTGGCGGCTTTCGAGGTGCGGCGAGCCGCCGTGATCGGGCCCGAGCCCGCCGAGATAGACGATCCGGCCGACTGCCGCGGCGGCGGCGGCCTTCGCGAACGCCTCGGCCGCGGCCCGCTCGCGCTGCGCGTAGTCGGGGCTGCCGAGCATGTGGACGAGGAAGTAGGCGACCGCGACGCCCTCCATCGCCGGCGCCAGGTCGGGGGCTCCCTCGAGGTCGGCCTCGAACAGCTCGACCGCGGGGCCGAGGATCCGGCGGCCGCGGTCGCGGTCGCGGACGAGCGCCCGGACGCGGACGCCGTCGGCCAGCAGCGCCGCAGCGAGACGGCGCCCGATCACGCCCGTCGCGCCCGCGATCAGGTAGGTCTCGCCGTCCTCGCCGCTCATCGGGCTCCCGCGGCCGCCGCCGGGGCGCCCGGCAGCTGCGAGCGGTCGACCGCGGGGAAGTCGAGGCGCGACAGCGACCGCAGGTAGGCGTTGCAGACGATCACGTGGATGCGGAGCTGGGTCTGGGCGTAGAACCAGGCGCCGAAGCGGGCGAAGCGGCCGCGGCCGCGGATCCCCGGGTAGAAGTTCTCGACCTCGACCTTGGCGATCAGCCTGACCCGGCCGGGCTTCGCGTCGGCATCGTCATCGACGCCGTCGCGGTCGCAGCGCTCGATCGAGACCCGCAGCGCGCCCTTGCCGCGGCCCTCGCGGGCGACGAGGATGCCGCGGTCGATCGGCCAGGTGACCTCGCCGCGTGCCTCGCCGGTCTCGTAGCGGGGCGCGCCGAAGCGGAGCAGCGGGATCCTCCCGAACGCGGTGACGGTTCGCGATGCCGCCGCGTAGTGGACGCGGATGATCCCCAGCGACATCCGCCGCAGGAACGCCCAGTAGGCGCGCGCCATCAGCTCGAGGTTGTCGACGTTCCAGATCCGCTCGAGCATGCCCCGCTCGACCGTGATCTCGGCCTCCTGCGCCGAGCTCACCGCACCGTCCGGCCCGACGCGGCTCCGCTCCCCCGGATGGAGGATCGTCACCTCGGGGATGTCGCTCATCGGGCTCCGCCCAGTTGCCAGAAGCCATCGGCGCCGACGTAGTCCTGCTCGGCGATCCGGCCGAGCTCCTCGCGCGCCTCGCTGAAGGAGACGGCGAGGACCGTCGCCACCTCCTGGGTCGCGAGCGGAAAGCCGCGCCACTCGAGGACCTCGGCGGCCGAGGCCGGCGCGGCGCGGCGGTCGAGCCCCGGCACGAGGTTGGCGAGCACGGCGTCATAGACCGCGAACGGCTGAAACCCCGGCACCGAGATCGTCACACCATCGGCGATCCGGGTGATCTCGTAGCTCGGACAGGTGTAGCGGCGGCCGCCCGACCAGTTGGCGAGCTTGTGGTCGAGAACGCGTGCCGCCGGCATCGGCCGCCGGGCCAGGGCGATGTCGCGTTCGAGCTCGGCCTCGACCTCGGGGTCGCGCAGCCATTCCTCCAGCTCGGCGCCGATCCCGGCGTCGTCGGCGGCAGCCCGGATCGTCTCCGGCTCGTCGATCAGCTCGCCCCGGAAGTTGCGGATCCGGAGGCTGCGGAGGGCGCGGCGCAGGGTCCTGTGGTCGGAGTGGACGCGAGCGGCGACGACCAGCCGGCAGGCCGGCCGGCTCGCCGGCACGTACGGCTTCGGCCGGGTGTCGATCGGCATCAGCTGCTCGCCGGCGATCCTCCGGAGGCTGCCGGCGAGCTGCTCCGGCGTGAATCGCTCCGCCTGCTCGCGGCGGCTGTCGGCGAGCACGACCATCCGCGGCTCCCACTCGATCCGTCCTTCGTAGAGCCAGTCGATCCGATGCCGGAACGGCTCCGCGCTGTAGGCCCAGGGACAGCTCGGATCGGTGAACTCGGTGATTCGGACGCAGATCTCGCTCATCGGCAGATCGGGAGTGTGACGGACCGACGGGCGCGGGCCGCGGGCGCCGCCGGCCGCCCGACCACGCCCGGACGGGAAGGCCGCCCCGCCTGCGTCAGGGCGGCCTGCGAAGCGCTCGCGGCGCCGCGCCTTCGGCGTCGCGATGCCGCGCCTTCGGTGTCGCTGGACGCTAGAGCCCGCGCGGGTGGCGGACCTTGAAGCTGCCCGACGTCGAGCGCAGGCTACGGCTCCAGCTCGGGCCGTCGCCCTTCGTGTTCGAGGTGTCGAACCGGAGCCCGGCGACGACCATGTAGGCGTGGCCGGGGTTGCCGTAGACGCTGATCCAGGACCCCTTGCCGCGCTGGCCGTAGCGGGACAGGCCCGTCGAGTCGAGCGGCGTGTCGAGCAGGCCGCCGCCGTGGAGCGCGTAGCTGACCGACCCCGAGCAGTCGTAGCCGCGGTCGTTCCAGCTGCCGTGGCCGCCGCCCCACCTGTAGGGCTTGTTGCGGATCTTGTTGGCCGCCGCGATCACCTTCTGGACGCGACGGGGGGCGTCGGCGGGGGCGATCGCCCGGCCGCCGACCAGCTTCGCCTTCGACCCGGGGACGGTCTCGCCGGTGCTGGTCGACAGGCCGCCGCCGGCCTGCGCGGTCGCGGTCGGCAGCAGGGCGAGGACCGCGAGGACAGCCAGTGCGGCTATCCGCGGGAATCGTAGGTTTCTGCGCACGAAGGACTCCTTCATCGGCCTGCCGGGTTAGCTGACGGGCTGGCGCTAAAGGAGCTTGCGCCTCCACCGATCGGCGGATTCGCCCCAACATTCGGTTCCCCGGCTCCCACCCTTCAGCGGGCGGAACTCGGCATTGCTGTTTGCAGGGTTCGCGCAGGCTACACGATCCCCTCCCCGGATGAAGTCATGCTCACAGATTCCTTGCAGTTTCCTGCGCTGGTCGCCGGACGGCCGGGTCGCGGGGTCGCCGGGCCGCACGCCGCCGGGTCGCCGGACGCGAGCCGGCGGCGGCGCGGGCGGGGGGCCGATCCCGCGGCTCTCGGGGGCGGCCGACGGCGCGCCCTCGCTACCGTGGCGGACCGCTGATGAGCCGCATCCACCTTCGCCAGCGCTTCGCCATCTCCCGCCGCGCCTACTTCGTGATCAGCGCCGTCGCCCTCGCGTCGCTGGCGATGATCGTCCTGACCGGCGCTGCGGTCCGCCTGACCGCGTCGGGGCTCGGCTGTCCGGACTGGCCGAAGTGCTACGGCGGCACCGTGCCGCCGTCCGACATCAACGCGTTCATCGAGTACGGCAACCGGCTGTTCACGGGATTCGTCGCGATCATGGTCATCACCGCCTCCGTGCTCGCCTTCTTCCGCCGCCCCTACCGCTGGCACCTGGCGCTGTTCGGGGCGCTGCTGCCGCTCGGCGTGATCGCCCAGGCGGCGCTCGGCGCCCTCGTCGTCAAATACCACCTCGCGCCGGCCCTGGTCATGGGCCACTTCATCCTCTCGATGCTGCTGCTCGACGCCGGATTCGCGCTGATGTGGTGCTCGCGCTACGAGCCCGATGAGCGCCGCCGCTCCAGCGACCGGCTCGGCGTCTGGGCGGTCCGGGGGCTGATGCCGCTCGGGCAGCTGACGATCCTCGCCGGCACGATCAGCACGGCATCGGGGCCGCATCCGGGCGACCACGACGGCCAGCTCGTCCAGCGCTTCGACTTCATGGGCGCCGACACCCTCCGGTGGGTCGTCGAGCGCCACTCGATCCTCGCCGCCGCGTTCGGCGTCGCGGCCGTCGCGGTCTGGTTCATCCTCCTCCGCGACGGCGGCGAGCGGCGGGCGATGCGGCCGCTGACGGTGATGATCGGTCTGATCGCCCTGCAGGCGGTCGTCGGCGGCGTCCAGTGGGCGCTCGAGCTGCCCGCCCTGCTCGTCTGGGTCCACATCGCGATCGCGACCGCCACCTGGCTGGCGATGCTGTGGAGCGTCGCCGCCGCCGGCCGCCTCGAGCCGCGGCCCGAGACGGTCGCGGTCGCACCGCCCGAGTCCGAGCAGGCGCTCAGCGCCTCGCCCTGACCGCCCCGTCAGCCGGCGAGCGCCTCCGCGAGCTCCTCGATCGGCGTCCGGCCGCCGACCACCTCGATCGTCCGGGAGCCGGGCCAGTCGGCGAGCAGCTCGGCGATGACCGCGGCGACATCGGCGCGGGGGATCTCGCCGCGCTCGACCGAGGCTCCCGCCGCGACGGCTCCCGCCGCGGGCTCGTCGGTGAGCCGCCCCGGCCTGACGATCAGATGATCGAGGCCGCTCTCGCGCACGGCCGCGTCGGCTCGGCCCTTGGCTCGCAGGTAGACGTCGAAGGTCCCGGTTCCGCCGTGGTCGGGGTCGGCTCCCATCGAGCTGATCACGACGAACCGGCCGATGCCGTTTCGGTCGGCGGCCTCGAGCAGCTTGATGACGCCGCCGTAGTCCATCGTCTCCTTGCGCTCGGGCCCGCTGCCGGGGCCGGCGCCGGCAGCGAAGACGATCACGTCCGCCGCGCCGACCGCCTCGGCGACGTGGTCGGCGCTCGACCGCTCGAGGTCGCAGACGAACGCCTCGAGCGCGCCGGCGTCGCGGACCTCGGCGATGTGGTCGGGGTTGCGGACCAGCGAGCGGACCTCGTCGCCGCGCTCGGCGAGGATCCGCGTCAGCTCCATCGCGATCTTCCCGTGCCCGCCGGCGATCAGCACGCGCATGGCGGGCTCTACCCGATGCGCGGCCCGGCGGCCGGGCGCGGCGGACAGGCGTCCGGAGGGCTCACCGGGCGGGCCTCCGCGGCGTTCACGGCCGCTACGGGCCGGGCTGGGGGACGATCCGGATGTAGGGGGCGGGTGACTCCCAGCCGTCCGGATAGGTCGCGCGGGCCTCCTCGTCGGAGACCGAGCCGGAGATGATCACGTCCTCGCCGGGCTGCCACTGGGCAGGGGTCGCGACCTTGTGGCTCGCGGTGAGCTGCAGCGAGTCGATCACGCGCAGCACCTCGTCGAAGTTCCGGCCGGCGGTCATCGGATAGACGAGGATCAGCTTGATCTTCTTGTCGGGGCCGATCACGAAGACGTTCCGGACCGTCTGGTTGTCGGCGGGCGTCCGCTCGCCCGGGTCGCCCGAGACCTCGGCCCCGAGCATCCCGTAGGCCTTCGCGACCGCGAAGTCGGAGTCGGCGATGATCGGGTAGTTGGGGGCGGTGCCCTGGGTGCGCTCGATGTCCTTCGCCCACTCCTCGTGGCTGCCGAGCGGGTCGACCGAGAGGCCGATGATCTTGGTGCCGCGCTCGTCGAACGACGGCTTGATCTGTGCCATGTAGCCGAGCTCGG
This sequence comes from Solirubrobacterales bacterium, assembly GCA_041393495.1. Lineage (GTDB taxonomy): Bacteria > Actinomycetota > Thermoleophilia > Solirubrobacterales > 70-9 > RHKX01. Next base: position 305,524 of record JAWKKA010000001.1, read on the forward strand.
TCGTGCAGATCGGCGTGAAGTCCTTCGGGTGCGAGAACAGGACCGCCCAGGAGTCGCCGATCCAGTCGTGGAAGCTGATCGGCCCCTCGGTTGTCTCGGCCTCGAAGTCGGGGGCGGTGTCGCCGATTCTCAGGCTCATCTGTCGGTCTCCTTCGCGTTGCTGATCGGTTCAAGCATAGCCGAAACCCTCAAAATCCGACCGGTTTTCATGTAATAGATCTCGGTGCTCCTCGCCGCGCCTCACCGCCGGGGCCGGAAGCTCCGCAGCCGCAGCGAGTTCGAGACGACGAAGATGCTCGAGAGCGCCATCGCCGCCGCGGCGATCAGCGGGTTCAGGTATCCGCTCATCGCCAGCGGCAGCGCCGCGACGTTGTAGGCGAACGCCCAGAACAGGTTCCCCTTGATCGTGCCGAGCGTTCGCCGCGAGAGGCGGATCGCATCGGCGGCGGCGTGGAGGTCGCCCGAGACCAGCGTCAGGTCGGAGGCCTCGATCGCGACGTCGGTCCCCGTTCCGATCGCAAGGCCGAGGTCGGCACGGGCCAGCGCCGGGGCGTCGTTGACCCCGTCGCCGACCATCGCGACGACCCGGCCCTGATCCTGCAGGCGCGCGATCACGCCGGCCTTCTCGGCGGGCAGGACGTCGGCGATCACCTCCTCGATCCCGACCTCGGCGGCGACGGCGTCGGCCGTGCGCCGGTTGTCGCCGGTGAGCAGGATCGGCCGCAGGCCGAGGTCGCGGAGCCGGGCGACCGCCTCCGCCGACGTCGGCTTGATCGTGTCGGCGACGCCGATCACGGCGCGGACCTCGCCGTCCCATCCGGCCACGACCGCCGTCTCGCCGCGCTCGGTCGCGGCCGCGAGCGCCGCATCGAGCTCGGCCGGCAGCTCGAGCCCGCGCTCGGCGAGCATCGCCGGCCGGCCGACGAGCGCGTAGTGGCCGGCGACGATCCCCTCGACCCCGAGCCCCTCGTTGTTGGCGAACCCCTCGAGCTCGGGGAGCTCCCCCGCGCGGCGGATCGCCGCGGCGGCGATCGCCCGGGCGATCGGGTGCTCGGAGCCGTTCTCGAGGGCGCCGGCGATCCGCAGCGCCTCGTCCTCCCCGGTTCCCGCAGCGGTGACGATCTCGCCAACGCTGATCTCGCCCGAGGTCACCGTGCCGGTCTTGTCGAGGACGATCGTGTCGATCCGCCGCGTCGACTCGAGGACCTCGGGGCCCTTGATCAGCAGCCCGAGCTGGGCGCCGCGGCCGGTGCCGACGAGCAGGGCGGTCGGCGTCGCGAGCCCGAGCGCGCACGGGCAGGCGACGATCAGGACCGCGACGGCTGCGGTCAGCGCGTAGGTCGCGCCCTCGCCGCTGGCGAGCCAGTACCCGAGCGTCACGACGGCGAGCGCGATCACGATCGGCACGAACACGGCCGAGACCCGGTCGGCGAGGCGCTGGACCGGCGCCTTCCCGGTCTGCGCCTCGGTCACGAGGCGGGCGATCTGCGCGAGCGCGGTATCGGATCCGACCCTGGTGGCGCGGACGATCAGGCGGCCACCGGCGTTGACGGTCGCGCCGGTCACCGCGTCGCCGGGACCGACCTCGACCGGCACCGACTCGCCGGTGAGCAGCGACGCGTCGACCGCCGAGCGACCCTCCTCGACGATGCCGTCGGTCGCGAGCTTCTCGCCGGGCCGGACGACGAAGCGGTCGCCGACGCCGAGCTGGTCGCTGGGCACGCGACGCTCGCTGCCGTCGGCGTCGAGGATCGCGACGTCCTTGGCGCCGAGCTCGAGCAGCGCCTCGAGCGCCGCGCCGGCACGTCGCTTCGCCTTCGCCTCGAAGTAGCGGCCGGCGAGGATGAAGGTGGTGACGATCGCGGCGACCTCGAAGTACACCTCCGAGGAGCCCGAGCCCTGCTCGGGGAGCAGCGTGAAGCTCATCCGCATCCCCGGCTCGCCGGCGTCGAGGAAGAACAGCGCGACGACCGACCACGAGAAGGCCGCGATGGTGCCGAGCGAGATCAGCGTGTCCATCGTCGCCGTGCCGTGCTTGAGGTTCTGCCAGGCCGCCCGGTGAAACGGCCAGCCCGCCCAGAAGACCACGGGCGTGGCGAGCTGCAGGCTCAGCCACTGCCAGTTGTCGAACTGAAGCGGCGGGATCATCGCGAGCAGGGCGATCGGCGCCGAGAGCGCCGCCGCGACCACGAGCCGCGTCCGCAGGTCGCGCAGCTCGACGTCCTTGGCATTCTCGGCCGGCGCGGGCGCTGTCGGCGCGGCGGGCGCCGGCAGGGCCGCCTCGTAGCCGGCCCGCGCGACGGCGCCGAGCAGATCGTCGGTGTCGACGGCGCCGGGGGCGAAGCTGACCGCCGCCCGCTCGGTGGCGAAGTTGACGGTGGCCTCGACGCCCTCGAGCTCGTTCAGCTTGCGCTCGACCCGGTTGGCGCACGAGGCGCAGGTCATTCCCTTGACGTCGAGCTCCAGCTTCTCGGTCTCAGTGCGCATCTTTCGCCTCCATCGACGTCGTGTCGGCCCGGCGGGGCATCGACGCGGGCAGTGTAGCAAACCCCCTGGGGGTATATACAAGAACCCGGCGGGGGCCTTCCGGCCTGCGTCCCGACCGCTGCGCCGGCATGCTCACGCGATGGCGACGCCTCGAGCTCCTCGGCCGCATCGAGGCGGCCGGCGCCGATCGCGGCCGGCCGGCGGAGCCGCTCAGGCGCTCGCGCGCATCAGCCGGCTCGTGAGCGCGCGCGGAAGCCGGGCCGCGAGGCCGCGCGGCGGGCCGGCCTCCGTCCGCTTCCGGCACTGCCCGAGCGCGTGCGCGTAGCGCCAGAAGTCGACCTGCATCGTGTGCCGCTCGGAGCGGACGTAGCGGCGTGCCATCGCCGCCTGGTCGGCCGCGATCCAGTCCTCGACCTCGGACTCGGGGGCGAGCACGCAGGCGCCGGTGATCAGGTCCCCGACCCACTCGGACTGCATCTCCATCAGCGGGATGTTCGAGCCGACGGTCTGGACGAAGCCGATGAAGTAGAGGCCCGGAAGCCGCGGGGTGAGCACCCGCTGGTAGAGCGGCATCGCGTTCCCGGCCGGGTCGTAGATCGACTCGTCGAGAAACGGCAGCGCGACCCTGTAGCCGGTCGCATGGACGAGCACGTCGGCGTGGACGGAGCTGCCGTCGGCGAAGTGGACGGTCTCGCCGTCGAGTCGCTCGACGCTCGGCTTGACGACGATGTCGCCGTGACCGACCCGGTCGCAGAACTCGGACGAGATGGTCGGATGGGCGGAGAGCAGCCGATGGTCCGGCTTCGGCAGGCCGCGATCCTCGGGACGGCCGGTCGAAAGCCGCTGGAGGATCTCGAAGGCCCGGCGCTCGACCGGGAACGGGATGTAGGCGCTGAGCGGTGAGCCGAACTGGTCGATCGGGCGTCCGAGCGCGTACTTCGGGAGCACGTGGACGCCGTGGCGGGTGACGACGGTGACGTTGCGGGCGAGCTTCGTCGCGTCGCAGGCGATGTCCATCCCCGAGTTGCCGACCCCGATCACGACGACGTCCCTGCCCTCGAAGACCTCGGGCTCGAGGTAGTCGTGGGCGTGAAACGACGTGCCCGTGAACTCGCCCGGGAAGTCGGGGATCCGCGGCTCTGAGTGGTGGCCGTTGCAGACGAGGACGTGGCGGTAGCGGCGGGTGCCGTGCCGGGTCGTCACCGACCAGCCGTGCGTGCCGGTCCGGCCGGGGCCGGGGAGCGGCTCGACGCGCTCGACCGGGGCGGTGAAGGTGATCCGCTCGAGCAGCCCGAAGCGCTCGGCGAAGTCCTGGAAGTAGCGGGCGAGCAGCCGGTGGGAGGGGTAGTCGGGCCAGTCCTCCGGCATCGGAAACGACGGATACTGCGTCAGCGGCCGGGAGCTGTTCAGGTGCAGCGTCTCGTAGGCTGCGGCGCCGCCGTTGTCGTTGTCGATCCGCCAGAGGCCGCCGACCATCGACCCCTTCTCGAAGCAGTCGAACGTGATCCCGCGATCGGCGAGCGCCTTCGCCGCCGCCAGCCCCGAGGGGCCGGCGCCGATCACGCAGCAGTCGGCGGCGAAGCCGGGTGCCTCGGGCTTGCTCGACCCGTCCGGGCTGGGCTCGGCGGGTGGCATCCCGGGCAGCCTATCCGTGCTCGTCCTCGCGCCCGGCGGCGTGCGGACAGAACTGGTGCTGGACCGGCTCGGGGGCGTGCCCCGTCTCGGCCAGCTTCAGCCACGACGTGACCGCGGTCATGTCGGGCGGGACGATGATCGGCTCCCAGAGGCCGACCGACCCGCCACAGACCAGGCAGGGGGGTGGCGGCGGAATGACTCTCATCCACCGCCAACCTACGCCCTGCCGGCCTCCCTGCCGTCCGTGGTCGCTGCTGATCTCGCTCCGTGGCTCAGCCGAAGTCGAGCACGCGGAACCGCGTCGAGTCGATCGTCGAGCCCGACGTACAGGCGCCGTTCGACCCGATCCGCATCGTCAGCTCGTTCGTGACGGTCGTCTCCGGGTCGATCGTCGGCTGGGCGCCGACGCTCCCGGTCACCTCGGCCGGCGACGTCGAGTCGGTGCGCAGGTTGCCGCCGCCGACCTGCTCGCCGTTGATGCGGATGTCGAAGTAGATCTCGCAGGCGCCGGCGCCGGAGCCGTCGTAGGCGAGCGTCGCGGTCGCCGCGCCGAAGAGGACGTTGATCTGGCCGGGATGCTGCTGCCAGCTGCCGCCGGCGATCGGGTAGTCCTCGAAGCCGGCCGGGACCGCGGCCGAGCCACCCGTCGGCTCGGCGACGTAGCGGACGGGGAACGCGAGCTTGCCCGGCGTCACCGCTCCCTTGGTGATCGCGGCGCTGTCGACGGCTCGCGGCGCGAGCTGCTTCTCCTTGACCGAGTTGAGCGCGAGCCGCCTCGGGGTCACCGCCCGCGGCTTGATCTTCGACGTCGTCACCGCGTCGCGCCGGATCTTCGGCGTCGTGACGGCATTGCGCTTGATCGAGTGCGACCCGATCTTCGCTGCGGCGTAGACGACGCCACCGCTGAGCGCGAGGAACAGGGCGACGGTCGAGACGACGTTGGCGTAGGTCAGTCGGTGGGGCATGGGTGACTCCATCGGTTGGTGGACCAGGGACTGCCGCCCCTGATCGACCGGCGCCGCCGCCGACTTGAGCTCTGAGCGGTGCGCTTGCAGAGAGGACGGCCAGGCGACGCGCGGCCACGCGCCTCCCGGGTGTCTCGGTAGCGACCACCGAAGCGGATGGCGGGACGCTGCCGATGACCGATCCGGCCGGTGCCCCTACGCTCGTCATGCATGCGGACATTCGCGGCGGCATCGCTGTTGCTCGCCGACTTCGACGGGCACATGGACTGGGACGGGGGCTGGGGCGTCGTGATGATCGTCGGGATGATCCTGTTCTGGGCCCTGGTGATCGCCGCCCTCGCCTGGATCGTGCGGGAGCTGGTGACGGGGCCGCGCGGCGGTGGCGAAGATCCGCTGCGGTTGCTCGACCGCCGGTTGGCCGACGGCACGATCGATCCTGAGGACTACGCCAGGCGGAAGGCGATCCTGACCGAGGAGGAGCCGCCCGCCTGAGGGGGCCGCGGCCGGGGCGCAGCTCGAGGGGGCCGCGGGAGGGGCCGTGCCGGGCGAGGCTGGGCGGCATCGGCAGGCCCGCCCTCCTGCCGGTGCCCGCCGACCCCCGGGCCTCGCGGTCTCGCGACAATACCCCCTAGGGGTATGCTAGGGTCCCCATCCAGACGTTCGAACCCGACCGAGAGGAGCAGCCAGATGACCGGGTCGACCGAGGGAGGCGATCAGATGACGGGGCCGACCGAGAGGGGCGATCGGACGACCGCGCCGACCGGGAGGGGCGGCGAGGAGCTGGAGGTCGTCGGCATGACGTGCGACAACTGCTTCGCTCACGTCAGCGAGGCCCTCGAGGGCGTCGCCGGGGTCAGCGCCGTCGAGGTCGATCTCGAGACCGGGCACGCCCGCGTCCTCGGCGTGAGCCTCGATCGCGACGCCCTCGTGGCCGCGGTTCGCGCCGAGGGCTATGACGTCGCCGGCATCTAGGGGGACGGGATGACGACCGCAGCAACGGCCGAGACCGTCGTCGTCGAGGCGGCGGGGATGCTCCGCGCCTCCGAGAAGGCGGTCGTCGAGGCGGCGATCGGCCGCCGAGGCGGCGTCCTCGACGTCGAGGCCAACCCGGTCAGCCAGACCGCCACCGTCACCTTCGACCCCGCCATGAGCTCGCTCGAGGAGCTTCGTGGCTGGATCACCGACTGCGGCTATCACTGCGCCGGCCAATCCGTTCCCGAGCACGTCTGCGACCCGATGCTGCTCGCGGGGCCCGGGCACGATGCGCATGCGCGGGACGAGGAGGGGCTGCGGGCGCCGGACGAGGTCATGGGCCACGGTGGCCACGGGGGGATGTCGATGGACGACATGGTCCGCGACATGCGCAACCGCTTCCTCGTCGCGGCGCTCTTCTCGATCCCGATCGTGCTCTGGTCGCCGATCGGCAGCGACGTCCTCGGCTTCGACGTCGCGGCGCCGTTCGGGATGCGCGAGGACGTCTTCGCGCTGATCCTCAGCCTGCCGGTGATCTTCTACTCCTGCGCGATCTTCTTCACCGGCGCCGTCGGCGCGCTCCGACAGCGGACGCTGGACATGATGGTCCTCGTCGCCGTCGCCGTCGGCGCCGGCTGGCTCTACTCGCTGGCGATCACGCTGACCGGCGGCGGCGAGGTCTTCTACGAGGCGGCCAGCGTCCTCGCCGCGTTCGTCCTGCTCGGGCACTGGTTCGAGATGCGCGCCCGCGGCGGCGCCAACGACGCGATCCGGACCCTGCTCGACCTCGCGCCCGCGACGGCGCTCGTGATCCGCGACGGCGAGACGGTCGAGGTCCCGACCGCCGAGGTCGTCGTCGGCGACCTGCTGCTGGTCCGACCCGGCGCGAAGATCGCGGTCGACGGCGTCGTCGCCGACGGCGAGAGCGAGGTCGACGAGTCGATGGTGACGGGGGAGAGCCTGCCGGTCCACAAGGAGCCGGGATCGGAGGTGATCGGGGCGACGATCAACGCGAACGGGACGCTCCGGGTCCGCGCCGCGAAGGTCGGCGCCGACACCGCGCTGGCGCAGATCGTCAAGCTCGTCCAGGAGGCGCAGAACTCGAAGGCGCCGGGCCAGAAGCTGGCCGACCGAGCCGCCTTCTGGCTCGTCCTCGTCGCCTTGATCGGCGGCGCGGTGACGCTCGCGGCCTGGATGATCTTCAGCGACAAGCCGACGTCCGAGGCGATCCTGTTCGCGATCACCGTCGTCGTCATCACCTGCCCCGATGCGCTCGGGCTGGCGACGCCGACGGCGATCATGGTCGGCACCGGCCTCGGCGCCAAGCGCGGCGTGCTGTTCAAGAGCGCGCTGGCGCTCGAGACCTCGGCCCGGATCGATGTCGTCGTCATGGACAAGACCGGGACCCTCACCAAGGGCGAGCCCGAGGTCAGCGACGTCGTCGTCGACGGGCTCGGCGAGCGCGAGCTGCTCGGGCTGGTGGCCGCGGTCGAGCGCTCCAGCGAGCACCCGCTGGCGGCAGCGATCGTCCGGCGCGCCGAAGCGGGCGACGCCGAGCCGCTCGAGGCCAGCGATTTCGAGAACGTCCCCGGCCACGGCGCCCTCGCCACCGTCGACGGCCGTCGCATCGCCGTCGGCAACCGACGGCTGATGGAGCGCGAGGGCGTCCGGCTCGAGGCGATCGGGCCGCAGCGCGACGAGATCGCCGCCAGCGGCCGCACCGCGGTCCTCGCGTCCGTCGACGGCCGGGCCGCCGCGATCTTCGCCATCGCCGATGCCCCCCGCGAGACCTCGGTCGAGGCTGTCCGGGCCCTCCACGGGGCCGGCGTCGAGGTCGTGATGCTGACCGGCGACAACCAGGCGACGGCAGAGCGCATCGCCGCGCAGCTCGGCATCGACAGCGTCATCGCCGAGGTCCTGCCCGGCGACAAGGCGGCCAGGGTCGCCGAGTTGCAGGCCGCCGGCAGCAGGGTCGCGATGGTCGGCGACGGCGTCAACGACGCGCCGGCCCTCGCGCAGGCCGACCTCGGGATCGCGATCGGCGCCGGCACTGATGTCGCGATCGAGACCGCCGACGTGGTCCTGATGCGCTCCGATCCGCTCGATGTCCCGACCGCCCTGCTCGTCGGCCGCGGCACGCTGCGGAAGATGCGCCAGAACCTCGGCTGGGCGGTCGGCTACAACTCGATCGCGCTGCCGATCGCCGCCGGCGTCTTCGAGCCCTCGCTCGGCCTGATGCTCCGCCCCGAGATCGCGGCGCTCTCGATGTCGGGCTCGAGCTTCATCGTCGCCGTCAACGCGCTGATGTTGAAGCGGCTTCGCCTGCCCGACGATGAGGCGGCGGAGCAGGAGCCCGCCGGCGGGCCGCCGGCGACGGGCCTCCGGGCCGCCGGCGAGGCCGCCTGAACGGTTCGGGGCGCTCGACGATCCCGCTAGGCGCTGCTCGGCCGCAGCGGCGCCGGCGCCGGCCGCTCGACGATCGGCCAGGGCTGCTGCCTGCCGGCCATCGCCGATGCGACCTCGAGCGCGAACTGCCCCCGCGTCTTGCACCAGTTCGGCACCAGCCGGCCGATGTGCAGGGGGTCCGCGTCGGGATCCGCGGGGATCGGATCGCAGGTGAAGCCGAGCTCGAAGCCGGCATCGCGGCTCGCGTCGGCCACGTTGTGATTCCAGCGTCCCCCCGGATAGGCGATGCTGGTCAGCGACCTGCCGACGATCTCGGCGAGCTCGTCCCGCCCCGCCGTCAGCTCATTCGCCAGCCGCGCGTCGTCGAGGATCGCGAGGTTGTAGTGGGAGCGGGTGTGGAACCCGATCTCGTAGCGACCCCCGTCGGACAGATCGCGGATATCGGCGGGTCGCAGCCCGGCACCGTCGGGATCGCTTCCGGCCCGCGATCCGAGCTTCTCGGACAGCTCGTCGCGGTCGCCGGGCTCCATGAACTCGATGTCGACAACGATCGCGCGCAGGTCGCGCGTGTCGGCGCCGTGCCGGCCGTCCCGGCGGGGAACGAGCCCGCGCAGCTCCTCCTCGTTGATCGAGCCGGCGACGTAGGCGCGCTCGAGCCGCTCCCACCAGAAGGTCAGGTGTCCGTCCAGCCCGGCGCCCCCGAGGAAGAAGGTGGCGGGCGCACCGAGGCGATCGAGGATCGGCTTCGCGAAGGTGAGGTGGGATCGCAGGTCGTCGTCGAAGGTGATGGCGACCGGGAGCTTCTCGCCCCAGCGCCTCGCCCTGACCGCGTCGAGGAGCTCGGAGCTGCGGACGAGGGCGTAGTGCGCGTCCAGGTACCGGATCTGCTCCTCGAACCGCTCGACGTCGATCGTCACGTCGAGCGGGTGTCGCTCGCCGACCTCGCCGACGCCGTGAAAGGCGATCGCCAGGCCGCGATCGCAGTGGCTCGCGCGCGAGCGGGCGTCCATCGCCCTCGCGGCCGATCTCCTTACGCTCTCCCTCAGCATCCCCACGATGCCCCCACTCGCAGCACCGTAGCACCACGAGCGGGATCGGGCGCCACTTCGGCGCCGCTGGGCGCCGAGGCGGTGCCGGCGGCGGGCTCCCGCCGGCCGTCGCCGCCCGGCTTCGGTCGGCGCCGCCCCGGTCTTCCGGGGGACGACGTCCGCCGGTAGCCTGCCCTGGCAGTGGCCCGCGTACGTGCCCTTGACGCATCCGACATCGAGGCTGTGGCGGCGCTTCTCGGAGCCCGGCTTCCGTCCGGGCCGTGGAGCAGCAACCGGTCGTTTCTGACCGACAGCCTCGTCACCGACCCCGGCTCGGATCCCGAGCTGCCGTCGCTCGTCGCGGTCGACGATGACCAGCGGATCGTCGGGTTCGTCGCATCGCAGCCGCGATCCTTCAGCTTCGCCGGTCGGGCCGTGCGAGGGGTCCTCTGCTCGCACCTCGTCGTCGCCCGGGAAGGCGCGGGGACCGCCGCCGCCCTGCTCCTGCGAACGCTGCTGTCGGGACCGCAGGAGTTCACCTTCACCGACACGGCCCTCGACGCGGTGGCCCGCGCCTGGCGCCGGCTCGGCGGGATTCCGGATCCGGCACGCTCCTCGGACTGGCTGCTCGCCCTCGGCCCGGGCAGGTTCGCCCTGCGGCCGCTCCGCAGGGCCCGCGCCATGGTCCGGGCCAAGGCCGAGCGCGAGGAGGCCTGGCGCCAACTCGTCCCGATCCCCGCCGTGCCGTTGCAGGGCGCGGGCGGGCGAGCCATCGCCAGCGCCTTCCCCGAGCCCGCGGAGGACATCAGCAGCGACGGCGCCACGGCCGCCGAGATCGCCGAGAACGCGGCGGCGAGCGACCGTGGCGCTGCGTTGCCGCGGCTGCACGACGAGGCCGGCCTCGCCCATGCCTTCAACCTGATCGAGGCGACGACGGGGGACCCCGTCGTCCGGCGGCTGGTCCGCCGGGAGGGGGCCGTGATCGGCTGGTACGCCTACCAGCAGCTGCCCGGCGGGACCGCACGAGCGCTGTCCATCGCCGCCCCCGAGCCCGAGTGCGACTCGGTGCTCGCCGATCTCGTCGCGGTGGCCCGGGCATCCGGCAACGCGATCCTGACCGGCCGGATCGAGCCCCACCTGGTGTCGGCGCTCGGGGAGCGGCTGCCGGCGCTCGGCCTCGCCCGGCGCCCGCTCATCCACGCCCGCGATCCCGAGATCGCGCTGGCGCTGGTGTCGCCGGGGTCCCGGCTCAGCCTCCTCGACGGCGAGTGGTGGGCCTGAGGCGGGCCCGGCAGGTCAGGCCGCTACCACGCGCTCCAGGTTCGACTCGACGCTCTCGGCGACGGTCTCCCACGCCGACGCCGACATCACGCGGTCGCGACCGCTGGCGCCCATCCGCGCCGCCAGCTCAGGCTGGGTGAGGACCGCCTCCAGGGCGTCCGCGAGGGCGGCGGCATCGCCCGGGGGAACCAGCAGGCCGGTCTCGCCGGCGATCACGGCGGAGCCGATATCGCCGATGTCGCTGGCCACGACGGCGCGCCCCATCGTCATCGCGAGGTGGACGATGCCGCTCTGGTAGCCGGCGACGTAGGGCACCACCACGGTCCGTGCCCGCGCGAACAGGGCCGGCACATCGTCGAGCGGAACGTACTGCTCGATCAGCTCGACCCGGCCTCCGTGCCCCGCTGCCCAGCGCCTGATCCCGTCGACGTCGACATCCCGCGGGTTCGCGGCGCCGGCGATCGTGAGCGTCGCCTGCGGGAGGCGCTCGCCGACCAGGTCGAACGCGTCCATCAACACCGGCAGGCCCTTGACCCGGTTCCAGTGCCCGAAGAACAGGGTGTGCTGCTCGCTGCTCGGGGCGGGCGGGTCGCTGGTGAAGACGCGCTCATCGCCGTGGGGGATCAGGGCGATCGGCGCTGTCCCGCCCCAGTGCGACTCGAACTCCTCCTTGCTGCGCTCGCCGTGCAGGAAGATCAGGGCGAAGCGCTCGAAGGCGGTGCGGAGCAGCCACATCAACACGGCCGATCCCCCGTATCGGCGGTCGCCTCCCCATCGATTGAAGACCCTGGCGTCGTGGTGGATGCGGACGATCGGCGGCCCGCCCGGGAGGGCGGTGAGCGCCGCCGCGCCGGCGGCGGCGACCGATACGTCGACCGAGGCGTCGAGCAGGACGACGTCGTAGCGTCCTCGCGCCACCTCCCAGAGGATCCGCAGCCAGGACCGGGTCAGCCTGATGGCGACGCCCGCCCGCTTCACCGTCACCGCAACCAGGCCCGGCGGCGGCGGCGCCGTCGAGTGCACGGTGGGAGTCAGCACGGCACGCATCCGGGCCGGGCCGGGCCGATCGACCAGCTCGTGGTCGCGGGGGGTGATCAGGTCGACGTCATGGCCGCGCTGAGCCAGGCCGTTGCCGAGCTGGACGGAGTAATGCAGAAGCCCCCCGTACGGGGCCGTTTCGATCACAGCGATTCGCATCTACAGAGATCCCGGCGAGCCGGAAGCGTACAGCCGGGGCTACCCGCGAAGACGCTCGCGCAGGCGCCATGCAACGCCCCGGAGTCGTCCCGACCGGGTCCACCACTTGTTCTCGATCGCCTCTGGGGTGCCGCCGGTCCGGTCGAGGCCGTCGAGGAGCGCCAGGTCCGGGTCGCTGAGCGAGAAGTCGAAGATCTGCGAGTTCTCGAGGATCCGGTCGCGATGGACGGATTTCGGCAGCACGACGAGATCGTGCTGGAGCGCCCAGCGAAGCAGCACCTGGGCCGGCGTCCGCCCGTAGCCGGCGGCCACCCGGGCCAGCGTCGGATCGTCGAGCTCGGCGCCGCGGGTCAGCGGGCTGTACGCCTCGACGGTCACGCCCGCCTGCGCGCAGGCGGCCAGCAGGCGGCCGCGGTGCTGAAACGGGCTCAGCTGCACCTGGTTGACGACGGGCGGGATCGTGGCGAACGCGAGGACCGCCTCGAGGTCGCTGACTGCGAAGTTGCTGACGCCGATGCTCCGCGTCAGCCCCTCGGCCTGCGCGCGCTCCATCCCGCGCCAGTGACGGGTGGGCCCGCCGCGCGGGAAGTGAACGAGGTAGAGGTCGAGCTGCTCGATGCCGAGCCGGGCGAGGCTCCGCTCGGCTTCGGCCACCGGATCGGCCAGCTTCGGATCGAGCTTGGTCGTGATGAAGACCTCGTCGCGGGGCAGGCCGCTCTCGCGCAACGCCCGTCCGATGCCCGCCTCGTTTCCGTATGCCTGCGCGGTGTCGATGTGCCGGTAGCCGATCTCGAGCGCCCACCGAACCGCGTTGGCGATCGGCGGGCCGTCGGGGATCTGCCAGGTTCCGAGGCCGAGCGAGGGGATCCGCCGACCGTCGGGGAGCGATCGGAAGCGATCAGCCGGCATGGCCGTCCCCGCTGCTCGTGCGTGAATCCGTGACGCTCGCGATCACGTCCCGCCAGCGTTCGGCGATCACCTCGGGAGCGAAGGACCGGACGACCAGCGCTCGGGCTTCGGAGCCGATCGTCGCCGCCTCCCCGGGGTGCCGCGAGAGCCGCTCGACCGCCGCCGCGAAGCCGGCGGGATCGCGGGCGATCAGACACTGCCGGCCGTCCTCGACGTCCAGTCCCGCGACCCCGAGTGGGGTGGAGATCACGGGCAGCCCGGCCGCCATCGCGTCGAGGACCTTCGTCTTCACTCCGGTTCCCATGTTGATGGGGGCGACGAACCCCCGATAGCTGCGCAACTCGCCGGCGAGATCGTCCACATAGCCGGAGAACGATAGGCCCGGCCGCGTCAGCTCGGCACGGACGTGATCGGGGCAGAAGCCGATCATGTCCAGCTCGAAGTCGGCGAGCCGCTGCCGGATCACCGGCAGGATCTCCGCCGCGAACCACCGCAGGGACGCCAGGTTCGCCTGAAAGTCCATCCCGCCCAGGCACGCGAAGCGATGGCCCGGGTTTCGCTCGACCGGCGCCGGCGGACCGCTCACCGGCACCGCCATCGGCAGGCAGGCGACCGGCACGCCGGCCCGGCGTTGGAGCTCCGCGGCCTCGCTCGTGCCGACGAGAGAGACGGCGTCCGCCGCGCGGGCCACCGCGACCTCGCGCTCGCGGAGGACCGACGACTCGCGACGCAATGCCCGGGCGGCGACCGCGGCTGCCGGTGGGATCACGAAACGTGGCAGCGATCTCGCGAAGTAGCCGAGCAGGGCCTCCGGGCTGCCCCCCGCGTCTTCGAGGGCGGCGTATCGCGTCGAGAGCAGGTCGTCGAAGTCGACGATCAGCGCGGGCGGGGTGCCGGCGAGCACGGCGGTGAGCCGAATCGTGTCGGCGATCGCCAGCTCGTAGTCGCGGGCGGCGATCAGCTCGGCGACGTCGCGCCGCAACCGCGGCGAGAAGTAGAGGCACTCGTTGAGGCTCATCCGTCGTCGTGGGAAGCGGGATGCGGCGTTCCAGGCAACGCGGACGAGCGTCGGTGGCTCGAGCCTGTGGACCGGCAGCGCGGTCAGGTCCGCCGGCACCCGGGCGCCGGGGTCGCTCTCGTCCTTCGCCACGACCCCGAGCTCGACGTGGTGGCCGAGGTCGACGAGGGACCGCAGGATCGTCGCGATCACCGCCTTGCGGCCGCTCTTGCGACCCCCGGGGAACCGTGTCGCGAGGACGAGGACCCTCACGTCGATCGTCCGGTCGGGGACCCGGCCGGACGCCCACCGTCGCGCGCCAGCCCGAGGTCGCTGTCGTGATCGGCTCTGCGGGTCGCCCCGCTGGTGCTCGCGCCGGGCCTCACAGCGATACCCTAGCCAGGGCAGGAAGCGGTGGTCCCGTGGCGTAAACGGAGGCCGAGGACTTCCTATCCTCGCCCCGCCCGTTGAGCCGCCACTCCCGATTCAGGACCCAGCAACCGCAAGTGGACGCCAAGAGCCCATCCAAGCCGTCCGACGACTGGCTCCGGCCGGCCGTCGACCAGTCGGGGCTGAAGCGGCTCATCGACACCGTCCAGGCCAAGCTCGGGCTGGTGCTCGCGATCGTCGCGGCGACGGTGTCCGTCGCCGTCATCTACCTGCTCGTCGCCAACAAGGTCTACGAGGGGGAGGCGAAGCTGCTGATCCAGCCGATTCCCGCCGCTGATACGTCGTTCACGGGACTCGGGCTGATCCGCGAGTCCGCCGATCCCACGCTCGACGTCGAGACCGCCGCGCAGCTGGTCACGACCCCGCAGGTGGCCGATGCCGCCGCCGCCGAGCTCGATGACGGCAGCAGCGCCGAGAGCCTGCTCGCGAAGGTCCGGGCCGACCCGGTCGGCCAGAGCAACATCATCGCGGTGGTCGCGGAAGCATCGACCCCCGAGCGCGCGAGCGCCATTGCGAACGCGTTCGCCAAGGGGGTGGTCGACGTTCGGACCGACGATCTGCACGATCGGATCGATGCGGTCCTGCCGCCGCTCAGAAAGCAGCTCGAGACCCTGTCCCCGAGCAGTCCCGCGGCGGATTCGCTGGCGCAGCAGGTGACGCAGCTCGAGTCGCTTCGCGCCGGTCCCGATCCGACGTTCGTCTTCGAGACCCCGGCGACCCCGCCGGACGGTCCGGCCTGGCCGCGGCCGCTGCTCACGATCGTCGCGGCTGTCGTCCTCGGGCTGGCGCTCGGCGCCGCCGCGGCCTTCATCGCCCGCGTGCTCGACCCCCGGTTGAAGCGGGAGCAGCAGCTGCGCGAGACCTTCCGGCTGCCGATCCTGGCCCGGATCCCGCGCGAGGCCGGAGCGTCCGGCGATCTGCCGTTGCGCCCGTTGGCGGTGTCCGCCCCCACGCTGGAGGCCTATCGGACGCTGCGGGCCACGCTGACCGCGCCGGGGCCCGGTGGGAGCATCCCGCGCTCGTTCATGGTCACGAGCCCGTCGCCGTCCGACGGAAAGACGAGCACCGCTCTCAACCTGGCCGCCGCGCTCGCCGCATCCGGGGCCCGCACGATCCTGATCGAGTCCGACCTGCGACGGCCGATGATGGCCCGGACGCTCGGGTTCAGCCCTCCCCACAGCATCACCTCGGTCCTCAGGGGCGAGGTGAGCCTCACCGACGCGCTGATCCGGGCGCCGGGCCTGAGCGAGAACCTGGTGTTGCTGATGGCGGACCGCTCGAGCGGGGATACGGGGGCCGCCGAGCTCCTCGGCCTGCCCGGCGGAGTGCAGATGCTCGAGGAGGCGCGGAGCATCGCCGACTGCGTCGTCGTCGACTCCCCGCCGTTGACCACGGTCATCGATGCGCTGCCGTTCGCCCGCAGCGTCGACAGCCTGCTGATCGTGGTCCGCCTTGGCAAGACGCACCTGCGCCGGATCAGGGAGCTGGGCGAGTTGCTGGCCGGCAACGACATCACCCCCGCCGGGTTCGCCGTGATCGGAGTTGCCCGACCACGCGACGTCGACTACTACTACCAGCACCAGGGCACGGCCACGGATGAGGACAAGGGCCGAGCCCGCTCGACCTCCGGCCGGGCCGGATCGGGATCGGCGGGATCGGGGCGCGACCGCGAGGCCGTGACCCGTCGCGCTACCGGGAGCTGAAGATCAGGTAGCCGATCCGGTCGCCGGCGACCGCGTCGCTCATCAGCTGCGCGGCCAGGAACAGATCCGAGGCCCGCGAACGGCCGAGGCGGACGGCAAGGACGATGTGGTTGGCCCGGTGGACCAGGGTCAGGTCGTCGGTGATGCCGCCCACCGGGCCGACGTCGACGACGACGACGTCGGCCCGCCTCGTCGCTTCGGCGATGAGGCCGCCAAGCCCCCGCCCGTTGGTCGAGCTCTCCGTGGCCGTCGCGAGGCGAAGCCGCGGCTGGTCGGCAACCGCGACGAATGCGTCGGTCGGCTTCGGCGACTCGCCCTCGCCGAGCGCAGGCAGGGTCGGGTCGAGCTCGAGCTGATCGATCGATTCGCCGCGGTACCCGCCATCGACCATGATCGTCTCGGCGCCCGACTGGCTGATCGCGGTCGCGAGCCCGAGCGCGGCGCTTGCCGAATCCCCGGCCGCACCGGCCCCGACGACCGCGACGATGCTCGTCGAATCGACCGGGTTGTCGTGCCGCCCCCAGGCGTTGATCTCCCGCACCTCGAGCTGGGCGCGCAGCAGGCCGTAGGCGGGACGGGCCTGCAGGGCGGCCTGTCGCGGTGATCTCTTCTCGCCGCGGCGCCCGGGTGCCGGTACGCGGGCGTAGATCGGCAGCGGAAAGATCCGCAGCAGGTCCTCCTCGTCCTCGACGAGCCGCTCGGCGAGCGACCGGTAGAGGATCGTCGCTCCGACGCCGATCAGGACGCCCGCGGCGGCCGCCACCATGAGCAGCAGCCACGCCGGCTTCTCGAGCGGGGAGGAGGGCGGGGTCGCGAGCTGGGTCACCGACAGCGTCGGATCGGAGCGGTCCACGAGCGAGGTCAGCGCACGAAGCTTGGCCCGGAGGACCTCGGCGGAGGTGCCGGTCGGGTCGGGAATCGTGGCCAGCTCCCGCCGGGTCCTCCTGATCTGGGCTCCGACGAGCGGGCGCAGGATCTCCTGGCGAACCTCGAGGGCGGCGTTCGCATAGGCGTTGGCGACATCGGCGGAGAGCTGCGCGCCTTCGGTGATCGCCGTGACGTCGACGACGTTCGAGCCCGCTTCCGCCTGCACCGTCACCGCATCGGCGACCTGGGCCGTCGTCACCCCTTCGTCGAGGTCCTCGGCCGCCCGCCGTGCCACCTGCGGCGAGTCGATCACCCCGGCTACGGTCTCGACCGTGCGGGTCGGATCACCGGGGGCGGTCTTGACGATCGGCAGGCCGACGAAGTTGGCGTCGCCGGGGATGAGCGGCGTGACCAGCACCTGGGCCTGCGCCTCGTAGCTGACGGTCCGCACCGACAGGTAGGCGGCGCAGCCCAGCATCGCGACGACGGCGACGACGGCGATCAGGCGCCAGTGCAGCCGAATCGTCCGCAGGTAGGGGATCAGCGCGGTGACGGGCTCGTAGTCGAAGTCGCTTTCGACCGACGACCGTGCGCCGCCCCCGGTGGGGCCGTCGACGCTCATACCCAGGCCTCCTCGACGTCCGGATCGGATCGGGCGGCGATCGTGCCGAGGATCGGCGAGAGCGCGAGCAGCACCCAGAGGACCTTGTCGTAGCCGTTCGAGATGAACGTCGAGGCGGCGAGCACGCTCACCTGCGCGACCAGGATCGAGCGACCGAGGCTGGCGATCCTGTCCAGCCCCCACCGCTCCAGCTTCCGCACCGCCTTCCAGGTCGTCACCAGCGAGGCCACGAGGACGAAGACGAGCAGGCTGAGCCCGACCAGCCCCGTCTCGGCGAACTGCTGCAGGTAGATGTTGTGTGCCACGTGCGGCTGCTCGCTGATCAGGTGGACGTCCTGAAGCTGCCCCGGCTGGCGCACGTAGTTCACGGACTCGGAGAGGAAGTTGTCGACGCCGACTCCGACCAGGGGATGGTCCAACCCCATCCTCCAGGCGACGGTCCACAGCTCGACCCTGCCGGTTCCGCTCGAGTCGAAGTCCTTGATGCGCCCCCAGGTGTCGGACGAGTTGGCCGCGACCCAGAGGCCGAGGATCGCGACGGCCGTGAGGAGGATGCCGCCGAGCCGGACGCGCGGGGACCGGGTGAGCGCGATCGCGGCGACCGCGGCGACGGTCGCGGCGACCAGCCCGCCCCGCGACCCGGTGGCCACCAGGCTGAGCAGGAGGAACCCGTTGGCGGCGATCAGGGCCCAGCGCAGGCCGCGTCGTCGCGTGGTCGCCGCCAACCCGACGGTCAGCGCCATCACCGGGACGATCGCCGCGGCGAGGTAGTTGGGATCACCGAGGCCGCCGCTGAGGCGGCCGTCGACCTGTGCGGTCAGATCGGTCTCGTTGCTCGGCAGGTAGCCGGCGAGCGCCGCGAGCGAGACCCCCACGGCGATCGCGATGATCAGGGCGATCAGATGCCGCGGCCGGGTGATCGTGGTCGCGAGCAGCATGAACACGGCCGCCGAGATGAACCAGTTCCAGACGTTGGCGATCGCCGCGCCCGGGTCGCCGGCCCACGCGATCGATGCCGTCAGCCAGGCGGCGAGCAACGCGACGCCCCACAGCAACGCCGCATTGCGGCGCAGGAGCGCGCCGACGAAGGCGCGACGGGCCGGAAGCACCGCCAGCCACGCCGCGATCAGCAGGATGACCAACGCCAGCGATATCAGGTTGACCTTGGGAATCGCCCCGACGAAGGCCAGCGGGACCCACAACACCGCGGCCACCGGCAGGTTGATCAGGACCACCGGCAGGTAGAGCGCCCCGAGCAGGCCCGCGAGGCCGAGCCGGGCGTCGTAGGCGAACAACGCCCCGATCACGATCGCCGCGGCGAGCGCGGCGAGCGCGAGCAGGGCGGGCGGGATCGGCAGCGATATCGATGGCCGCGGGTGCTGGTGCCGGGCGGCGATGGCCGTGGCGTTCATCGCAGCCTGGCTCGGGACCGATCCGGGGCCGCCGCCGACGCCGCGGCGCGAAGCCCGTATGCGTCTTCGGCTCGATGGGGGATCATGCTTTGGAGGGGCGCGGCCGCATGCGGGAGTCTATCGGCGAGCCCTGCGGCCTAATTGAGCGGGGTGGCGGCGGGCTATCGTCGGCGCTGCACTGATGGCGGAGAAGGCGGAGAACGAGCACAGCATCGGCACCCGGACCCTGCGGGGAGTGCTCTGGGGCTACGGATCCTTCACCGGGGGCCGGGCGCTCAGCCTGATCGCGACGGCGATCCTCGCCCGCGTCCTCGTCCCCGAGGACTTCGGGCTGGTCGCGATCGCCCTCACCTTCATGACGCTGCTCGACGGCGCGACGGACCTGGGGCTGAGCCAGGCGCTGATCACCCAGGACGACGAGGTCGTGGAGGAGCGCGCCGAGACCGTGTTCGTGTTCAGCGTCGGGCTGGGCCTGCTCGCCAGCGGGATCATCGCCGCGCTCGGGCCCGCTGCGGCCTCGTTCTTCGACGAGTCGTCTCTGACCGCGATCCTGCCGGTGCTCGGCGCCAACTTCTTCCTGCGGTCGGTCGGGTCCACCCACTACGCCCTCGCTCAACGGGACCTGGACTTTCGGGCCCGCACCGTCGCGGAGTTCGCCGACGTCCTGATCCGCGGCCTGACCGGGATCGCGTTCGCGCTGGCCGGGCTCGGTGCCTGGAGCCTGGTGCTCGGCTACTTGGCGGGAACCATCGCTCTCGACGTCGCGATCTGGCGTCTGATCCCCTGGCGCCCGCGGCTGAAGCCGAAGCTGAGCCACCTGCGGGGCATGGTCGGGTTCGGGGGCGCGATCAGCGGCGTCACCTTCATCGCCGCCCTGATCGCGAACATGGACTACCTGTTCATCGGGCGGGTGCTCGGCACGGACGCGCTCGGGCTGTACACGCTCGGCTTCCGGCTGCCGGAGCTGTTGATCATCAACCTCTCGGTGGTCGCGTCCGCGGTTCTGTTTCCGGCCTTCTCGAGCATCGACCGCGACTCGCTCGGCCACGCGTACCTGGTCGCGCTTCGCTACGTGCTGATCGTCTCCCTGCCGACGGCGGTCGTGATCGCGGTTCTCGCCCGACCGCTGATCCTCGCCCTGTTCGGCGATCAGTGGGTGGACTCGATCGTTCCGATGCAGCTGCTCACGGTCTATGCGTTCGCCGTCGCATCGTCGGTGCCGGCGGGGATCGCCTACAAGGCCACCGGCCGGGCGGGGATCCTGCTCAAGATCGCCCTGGTCAACCTCGTGCTGACGATCATCGGGCTGCTGCTCTTCGTCGACCGCGGCATCAACGCGGTCGCGCTGGTCCAGGTTGTCGTCGCCGCGGGCGGATCGTTCGCGCAGTTCGTCGTCGCGACGAGGCTGCTGGACGTCGCTCCCTCCCAGCTCGGGCGGGCCGCCTGGCCGGCATTCATCGCCGCAAGCCTGATGGCCGTGCCCATGTACGCGATCGAGCGGACGATGGAAGCACCCTGGCCGACCCTGCTGGTCGGCCTCCTGCTCGGCTCTGTGGTCTATTTCGCCGTCCTGCACCGGACGGCGCCGGAGACCTTCACCTTCCTCAAGTCGAAGCTGGTGGGCAGTGCTCCCGAAGTCCTCGACGAGCTCACCGAAGATGCGACGAGAGCGCATGAGACGGACGCTCTCACGTGACCTCCGGACCCGGTCCGGTCGCCGCCGCTTCACATACGATCCGTTTCGTGGCGGGCCCGTCGGTTCAGGTTGATCGAGCAGGGCGGAGCGATCGTTCGAGCGAGCGACTCCGGGTCCACACGATGATCGACTCGCTCAACTGGGGAGGCGCCGAAACCCTGCTCGCCGAGTACGCGGTCGGGGCGGAGCGGGCCGGCATCGAGCTCTCGGTCGCCTATCTGCACGATCGCCCGGGCGTCAACGATCGCCTCAGGGAGCTGGGCATCGAGCCGGTGTTGGTCCCGATCTCGGGGTTGCTGAGCCGCTCGGGGCGGCGTCGCGTACGCGATCACCTGGCGGCTCTGAATCCCGACCTCCTGCACAGCCATCTCGGCTACTCGGACGTCTACGGAGGGCTCGCCGCCCGATCGCTGGGAATCCCGGCCGTCGCGACGCTGCACACGATGGCCGAGCCGCCCGGGCCCCGGGAGCACGTGAAGGAGCGCCTGATGGGGCTCGCTCGTCGCCACTGCGCGCAGCGGGTGATCGCCGTCTCCGACGCTCTCCGCGATGCCTACCTCGCGCGGCGCTGGGACACGCCGGAGCGGGTCGTCACCGTCCGCAACGGCATCCTCGGCGATATCCGCCCCGGGGCCGGGAAGCGGGTGCGGTCGGAGCTGGGGGTATCCGACGACGCTCTGATCGTGGGCATGGTCAGCGTCCTGCGGGCGGGGAAGGGCCACGACATCGCCGCCGCGGCCGTGGCGGCGCTGCGCGAGGACTTCCCCCAGCTACGGCTGCTGGTCCTGGGCACCGGCCCCGACCGCGAGGAGATCGGCCGCCTGCTCGAGCCGTTGGGGGACGGGGCGATCATGGCCGGCCACCGCGATGACGTGCTCGACGCCATCGACGCGATGGACGTGTTGATCCACCCCTCGCTGATCGACGCGTTGCCGACGGCCTTGATCGAGGCGATGGCGGCGAGCACTCCGGTCGTCGCCACCGCGGTCGGCGGCATTCCCGAGATCGTCGTGCCGGACGAGACCGGGGTCCTGATCAGCGCTCCGCCCACCGCGACCGCGCTCGCCGATGCGCTCCGGCCCCTGCTTGCCGATCCCGGCGTGCGCCGCGGCCTCGGCGAGAGCGGCCGGGGCCGCTTTCTGGCCGAGTTCACGGTCGACAGCTGGATGCAGCGGCTGCTGCCCGTCTACAGGGACGCGATCGCCGCCGTCGCGGCGCGCCGGCGATCGCGGCGCGCGCGGAGCGGAGCGACCGGCAGATGAGCGGAATGGGGACCGGCAGATGGAAGCGGAGCGACCGGCAGATGACTACCCTGCGCGGACCGATGACGCGCATGTCGGAGACAGCCGCTTGAGGACGCTGGTCACCGGGGGAGCCGGCTTCATCGGCTCCCATCTCGTCGATGCGTTGATCGGCCGGGGCGATTCGGTCCTCGTCCTCGACGACCTCTCGAGCGGTCGGCTTGCGAATCTGGACGATGCGTTGAGCCGCGGAGCCTCGCTCGCGGAGGGGAGCGTCGCCGACGGGCGTTTCGTCGCCGAGCGGGTTGCCGAGTTCGCGCCCCGGCAGGTCTTCCATCTCGCCGCCCAGGTCGACGTCCGCAAGGCGGTCGCCGACCCGGGGTTCGACGCCACCGTGAACGTGCTCGGGACGATCAACGTCCTCGAGGCGGCGCGGCAGATACCGGGAGCCGCCGTGATCTTCGCATCGACCGGCGGGGCGATCTACGGCGAGGGAGCCGACCGCGAGCTTCCCTTCCCCGAGACCGCGACGGCCGCCCCGGAGTCCCCCTACGGGGCCAGCAAGCTCGCCGGGGAGGTCTATCTCGGGTTCTACCGGCGCATGTACGGAGTGCCCGGGGTCGCGATGCGCTTCGGGAACGTCTATGGGCCGCGGCAGGATCCGCACGGCGAAGCCGGCGTTGTCGCGATCTTCTCGGGCCTGCTTCGCGAGGGGGCGCCGCTGCGGGTCTTCGGGGACGGCCGCCAGACTCGCGACTACGTCTTCGTCGGCGATGTCGTCACAGCTCTCACCGCGGCCGCCGCTGCCGTCGACGATGCTGCGAAGGCCGGCCCCTACAACGTCGGCACGGGTCGCGAGGTCGATGTGAACGAGCTCGCCGGGCTGCTGGGCGACGTGGCCGGCTCGAGCGCGGAGATCGACTACCAGCCCGAGCGCCCCGGCGAGGTCCGGCGCGTCTCGATCGATCCCGCCGCGGCCGCAGCCGACCTCGGGTGGCGGGCCGAGACCGAGCTCACCGAGGGCCTGCGGCGCACGTACGCGGCGCTTGCCGGGGACTGAGATCCGACACCCAACCGGGCGGCGATCGCGCCGCAGCGGCGCCGGTGGTCGCGCCGGGCCTCGCCCTCGGCGGGCATGGCCGGCAGGGTTGCCTGAGCGACGACCGCCGCTGCCATCATCGGCACGCATGATCGACCACGCCGCCAAGCACTGGATGCGCGTCTACTCGGCCAGGGAGCCGGCCGAGCTGAGCTGGTTCGAGGCTGTCCCCGCGGTCTCGCTTCGCATGATCAAGGCGGCGGACCTCCGGCGGGATGCCGCGATCATCGACGTCGGCGGCGGCGCTTCGCGCCTCGCCGGCGAGCTGGTCGATCGCGGCTACGTCGACGTCACCGTCGCGGACGTATCTCCCCCGGCCCTGGCGGCGGCGCGCGCCGAGCTCGGCGAGCGGGCCGGCGCCGTCGACTGGGTCGGCGCCGACGTCCGCTCCCACGACTTCGGGCGCGCCTTCGACCTCTGGCACGACCGGGCGACGCTCCACTTCATGGTCGATGACGGCGACCGGCGGGCGTACCTGGCGACCCTGCGGGCATCGCTGCGCCCGGGCGGCTTCCTCGTCATCGCGACCTTCGGGCCCGAGGGCCCGAGCGAGTGCAGCGGTCTGCCGGTACGACGCTACGGGCCGGAGGAGCTGACCGCGGCGCTCGGGGCCGAGTTCGAGCTGCTGATGTCCGAGCTGACCGCGCACCGGACCCCGCGCGGCAGCGAGCAGCAGTTCCACTACGCGCTGCTCCGCCGCGCGGGCTGAGCGGCGATCCGGGGCCGTGAGCCGACGAGGACGCCGGCCACGCCCTCCGGCGGGCCCCGCCCCGGCGACCACGCGGCGGCTCCGACGAGATGGGCCATCACCGCGCGCCCTGGCTGACCACACGGTCGCTCAGACGAGGCCGGCCATCACCGCGCGCCCTGGCTGACCACACGGTCGCTCAGACGAGGCCGGCCACCGCCGCGCCCCCCGGCGACCCCACGGTCGCTCAGACGAGGCCGGCCATCGCCGCGCCCCCCCGGCGACCACACGGTCGCTCAGACGAGGCCGGCCATCACCGCGATCAGCGCCACGGCGACCACGAGGCCGACGAGACCGCCGGCGATCCAGGCGGCGGTGCTCTGACGGAGGCTGAGACGGCCGCTGCTCCGCACCGGCCACGGCGGGGGCAGCGGCTCGTCGCGGCCGCTTGCGGCCCGGTCCGCCGCGCTCACCGGCCGCGATCCCAGCGCTTCAGGAACGGCTTCGGGTTCGCCAGGCTGCCGCCCCGGTACCAGCCCGGCTTGCGCCACATCTCGAAGTGCAGGTGGCAGCCGCTGGCGCGCCCGGTCGAGCCGACCCGGCCGATCCGCTCGCCGGCGTCGACGCGCTCGCCCCGCCGCACCGAGAGCCGCTTCAGCATGTGCATGTAGACGTAGTCGAACTTCTTGCCCTTGACGACTACGTAGTGGCCGGCGCCCCCGGCCTGATAGTCGATCCAGCGGACCCGTCCCGGCCGGGCCGCGACGATCCGTTTGCCGCAGCCGGCGAAGACGTCCTGGCCCTCGTGACCGCGTCCGGCGCCGAGCCCGTCACCGTAGCTGTGGCGGGCCTGGATCGGGAACGCCGCGTCGTCGCGCCCGCCAGCGCCGTTCTTGCCGCCGTCGCCGTTATTGCCGCCGGCCGAGAGCCCACCCGAGGCAAGCGCGGTAGCCGCGAGCCCGAGCGTGGCCGCGAGGACGATCGCAATCAGCGTCGCCCTGCCTGCAGATCCAGTCATCGTCCCTCTCTTTCAGAGCGCCTGCGGGGTTAGCTGTCGGGCTCGCGCGGAAAGAGCGCGCTACGGAGAACCGGCCGATTCGCCCCTGGGGTCTCTGTCCGACCCCTCCTCTTGGTTCCCCCGCTCCGGCCCGAGTGCCCGGGTCGGATTAGGCAGGTGTTGATGATTTGTGAGCGAGAGCTTACATAGATGGCTGGACGGCAGCGCCCAGGCCCGCCTCGGCCCGCGGCCGCCGACGCCCGGATGCTGAGGAGCGCCGGAGCGGTCGTGGCCGCCGACGCCCGGATGCTGAGGAGCGCCGGAGCGGTCGTGGCCGGGGACGGAGGAGGCGAAGCCGCCCGGGCCGTGGGCCGACGAGCACGCCGGCCACGGCCCTCCGCCAGCTCAGCCGCAGCCGGTGTTGTTGCCGCAGCTCGTGCACGTGTAGCACGAGCCGGTCCGCTGCATCATCCCTCCGCACTGGTCACAGGCGGGACCGAGGTCGAGCTCGCGCGAGATCCGCGCCGGCACGACCGGCGGCGTGTCGGTGAGCGCCGCCGCGGCCGGGACCGGCTTGGCCTGGCCCCCCGGATCGGGGGCTTCCTGCCCGTTCCCGTTGCCGTGACCGTTCGTCGGCGCGGCGGTGTCGGCGCTGAACAGCGCCTGCTGGGCGTTCTTGCGCTCGCGGACCTCCTCGGTGAGGATGCCGAGGTCCTCGTGGACGTCGGCATCGTCGATGAAGCGGCTCGCCAACCAGCGCATGATGTAGTCGGGCATCGACTTGGCGAACGGGATCTCCTGGTTCTTCGTCATCCCCTCGGGGTCGAAGCGCATGTAGCTGAACTTGTTGACGAGGACCTCGAGCGGCACCCCGTACTGGAGGCCGATCGAGACCGACGTCGCGAACGCGTTCATCATCCCGCGCAGGGTCGAGCCCTCCTTGCCGATGTCGGTGAGGAAGATCTCGCCGACCGAGCCGTCCTCGTACTTGCCGGCGGTGATGTAGCCCTCCTGCCCGGCGATCGAGAACTTGTGGGTGATCGACTCGCGCTCGGCCGGCATCCGGCGGCGGACCGGGGCGGGGGCCTCGGCCTCCTCCTCCGCGTCGGCGGAGCCCTGGGCGTCGGTGCGGAGCGCCTGCGCCGTCTTCGAGCCGTCGCGGTAGATCGCGAGTGCCTTCAGGCCGCCCTTCCAGCCCTCGGTGTAGGCCTCGGCGATGTCGGCCACGGTCGCCGACTCCGGCAGGTTGACGGTCTTCGAGATCGCGCCGCTCAGGAACGGTTGGGTCGCCGACATCATCTCGATGTGGCCCATGTGGCTGATCGCCCGCTCGCCGACGGCGACGTCGAAGACGGGCAGGTGGCCGTCCTCGAGCCCGGGGGCGCCGACGATCGTGCCCTTCTCGTTGATGTAGGCGCTGATCTGCTCGATTGCCTCGCGGCTGTAGCCGAGCGTCTCCAGCGCCAGCGGCACCGAGCGGTTGACGATCGTCATCTGCCCGCCGCCGACCAGCTCCTTGTACTTGACGAGCGAGAAGTCGGGCTCGATCCCGGTCGTGTCGCAGTCCATCAGGAACGAGATCGTCCCGGTCGGCGCCAGCACCGTCGCCTGGGCGTTGCGGTAGCCGTGCTCGTCGCCCATCGCGACCGCCTCCTCCCAGGAGCGCCGCGCCGCCGCGAGCAGCTCGGCGTCGGCGATCTGGCCGTCGGCGATCTCGTGGGCGGCGTCGCGGTGCATCCGCATGACGCCGTTGTGGGCCTCGCGGTTCTTGGCGTACTCGTCGTAGGGGCCGATCGCAGCGGCGATCTCGGCCGAGGTGCGATAGCCGCGTCCGGTCATCAGCGCCGTGATCGCGGCCGCGGTCGCCCGGCCTTCGTCGGAGTCGTACGGCATCCCGTTCGACATCAGGAAGGCGCCGAGGTTGGCGTAGCCGAGCCCGAGCTGGCGGAACCGCCGCGCGTTGGCGCCGATCTGCTCGGTCGGGTAGCTCGACGGCCCGACGACGATCTCCTGCGCGAGCAGGACGATGTCGACGGTGTGCTCGAAGCCGGCGGTGTCGAACGTCCCGTCCGGGCGCCGGAACTTCATCAGGTTGATCGACGCCAGGTTGCAGGCCGAGTCGTCGACGTGCATGTATTCGGCGCACGGATTACTGGCGTTGATCCGTCCCGACTCCGGGCAGGTGTGCCAGCGGTTGATCGTCGTGTCGTACTGGATCCCGGGATCGGCGCAGCGCCAGGCGGCCTCGGCGATCTGGTCGAGCAGCTCCCGCGCGGCCACGGTCCTCATGACGGCGCCGCCGTTGCGCGCGGTCAGCTCCCAGTCGGAGCCGGCCTCGACCGCCGCCATGAAGGCGTCGGTCACGCGGACCGAGTTGTTGGCGTTCTGGTACTGGATCGATGTGAAGCCGTCGCCGTCGATCGACATGTCGAAGCCGGCATCGCGCAGCGCCAGGGCCTTCTCCTCCTCGCGCGCCTTGCACCAGATGAAGTCCTCGATGTCGGGATGGTCGATGTCGAGGACGACCATCTTCGCGGCCCGCCGGGTCTTGCCGCCGGACTTGATCGTCCCCGCCCAGGCGTCGGCGCCGCGCATGAAGCTGACCGGCCCCGAGGCGAGCCCGCCCTTGCTGAGCTGCTCGGTCGAGCCGCGGATGTTCGAGAGGTTGATCCCGGAGCCGGAGCCGCCGCGGAAGATCTGGCCCTCCTTGGTGTTCCAGGCGAGGATCGACTCCATCGTGTCCTCGACCGAGAGGATGAAGCATGCCGAGCATTGCGGGTGCTCCTCGAAGCCGACGTTGAACCAGACCGGCGAGTTGAAGGCAGCCTGCTGGTGGAGAAGGATGTGGGTGAGCTCGGCTTCGAAGGCCTCGGCGTCGGCATCGGAGGCGAAGTAGCCGCCCGCGCGGCCCCAGGCGGCGATCGTGCCGGCGACGCGGCCGATCATCTGCTTGACCGAGCGCTCGCGCTCGGGCGAGCCGAGCGGGCCGCGGAAGTACTTCTGGGCGACGATGTTGGTCGCGTTCTGCGACCAGGTGACCGGGAACTCGACGTCGCGCTGCTCGAAGGCGGGGCTGGCGGGGTCGCCGATGATCGCGTCGCGGGCCTCCCACTCGACCTGATCGAAGGGATCCGCGTCCGGCGTCGTCAGCCTGCGCTCGATCCTGAGCCCGCCTTCGGCGACCCTGGCGGTCGTGTCGATCGGGGTCTCAGAAGCTGCCTTCGTCATCGTTTCTCTCTCCTCGGAACGCGTTCAAGTGGTAACGCCGAATAATTGCGATTGAGTCGGACGTAACAAGGCCCGGTTCGGAGCCGGTCGGGGCTTCGTGGGGCGTCTGCGCGGAGGGTAGGGATGGCCTTGCGAGCGGCTTCCGCGGCATTCCGCAAACGGGGAGAAACGGACCTCGACCCGGGCTCGGGCGGTCCCCGCATTTTACGGTGTCGGCATCGCCGGCACCAGCGCCCGGCAGGGTCTCCGGGGGCGACTGTCGCGGCGGTCACACAGGCTGCCGTGGCGAGGCGCGATAATCGTCCCATGACCGACGCGATGCGGAAGGCGGCAGAGGCGGGGCGCGAGCGCGCGAATGCCGCCCGCGAGCGGCTCGACGCCGCCCGCGAGGCGACCGGCGAGCGCGTCGGGGCGGCGAAGAGCGCGGCCGGCGAGCGCGTCGACGCCGCCCGGGCGGCCGCCGCCGGCCTCCAGGAGAGGGTCAAGCCGAGGCTCCGCGGCGTCATCCACGAGCTCTCGTTCCCGATCTCGCTGCTTGCCGGGGCGCTGCTGGTCGTCTTCGCCTCCGGCGGTCGCGAGCGCCTCGCGCTCCTCGTCTACGCGGTCTCGCTGTCGGCGTTGCTCGGCACCAGCGCGCTCTACCACCGGGTCGATTGGCGGCGACCGGCGGCGCGGCTGTGGATGCGTCGCCTCGACCACTCGATGATCTTCCTGCTGATCGCCGGCACCGTGACGCCGTTCGCGCTGCTCGTCGTCCCCGGCGCGCTCGGCACGGCGCTGCTGATCGCGGTGTGGGCCGGCGCCGCGGCCGGGATCGCGGTCGAGATGGTCTGGACGAGCTCGCCGAAGTGGGTCTCGGTCGTCGTCTACCTCGCGGTCGGCTGGATCGGCGCGATCGCGTTCCCGTCGATCGTCGCCAACGCCGGCGCCGGCGCCGGCGCGCTGATCGCCGCCGGCGGCATCCTCTACACCGTCGGCGCGGTCGTCTACGCCCGCCAGCGCCCCGACCCGCGGCCGACCGTGTTCGGCTACCACGAGATCTTCCACGTGCTGGTCGTCACCGCCGCGGTCGCCCACTTCGCGGCGGTGGCGGTCTACGCCGGTCCGATCGGTTGAGCGCCGGACGGCCCGGCTCGGAAGCCATCGAGATCGGCCCGGTCGCCCGCCGCGAGACTGGCGCCGCCGCCCGGATCCTCAACGCCGCGCTCCTCGACGATCCGGCCACGCGGGCGATCGGCCCGCGTCGACGCCGCCATCGCGCCGCGATCAACCCGTTGTCGTTCGCCGGCATCGTCGCCGCGGGTCGCCGCCACGGCGCCCGCGTCCTCCTCGCCCGCCGGGCCGGCGTCGCGATCGGCGTCAGCATCGCCTTCGATCCCGGCCGCTGGCCGATCGGCGGGAGCGGCGCCCTCCACGAGCTCGCCTGGGCGCTCGCCGCCGGCCCCCTGCCGGTCCGTCGCGGCCTCGCCTTCGCCCGGGCGCTCCGCGACGCCCACGTGAGCCACCCGCACCATTACCTCTGGTTTCTCGCCGTCGCTCCGGCCGAGCAGGGCCGCGGCGCCGGCCGGGCGCTGCTCGCCGACCTCCACCGGCGCGCCGATGCCGACGCCTTGCCCGTCTACCTGGAGACCGCGACGCCGGCCAACGTCGCCTGGTACGCGGCGGCCGGCTACGCGGTCATCGGCGATCTCCGCCTCGCCGGCGGCGAGACGCTCTGGCGGCTGGAACGTCCCCCGCCCGCGGCCGGGGCAGATCGCGTCCCGCCTCCCGCTGAATGTGGCGGGCGGTGAGCCCGGTGGCGGCCGCGAACAGGCGGTCGATCGTCTCGAGCCCGGCGATCGTGAAGCCGGCCGGGCTCACCTCGCGCCTACAGGAAGGACGCGGCCGCCGGCGCCGCGATCAGCGCGATCGCCAGGACCATGACGAGCACCGCGACCATCGTGAGAAGGCCGTGCCTTGCGAGCGTGTCCTGCATCCTCACCCCCTTTGCTGCGGGCTGGGGAACTACCGACGAGGGTAACGGGAGCATCGCGTCGGGTCCAGGGGTTTTCCGCATCGCCGAGCAATCGCCGCAGCACGGCCACCACGCTCGCTGCGTCCCCGTCCAGATCCGCCCACGTGAATCGGATGACCGCGAACCCCCGCCGCTCGAGCTCGGCTTGGCGTCTCGCGTCGGACGCGAGCTGGGCCGGCGTCGAGTGGGCGTCGCGGCCGTCCAGCTCGACGATCAGCCTCACGTCCCGCCAGAGCATGTCCGGCCGGTAGCGACCGATGCGCGAATTCGGCTCGGGGATCGGCAGGTGGCAGCGCTCGCAGAGCAGCACGAACTCGCGCTCGAAGCGGTTCGCGCAGCGGGCGAGAGCCGGGAGGTGGGAGGCGAGGGCGACCCGGAGGGCGGCGGCCCCTGTCCGGCCCCGACCGAGGCTCCCGTGCAGCAACGAGATGTCGAGCACGCCGGCGAATTCAGCGCGACCGAGCACCAGGCGCAGGGCGTTGTGGCTCAAGCAGGAGGCCGCGGCAAGCAGCAACTCGGGCATGGCGGCAACCGGCAGGTCGCGGTGCCAGGTGCGCTCGATGCGGGCGGGGTGACGGATGCGGATGCCCGGCCGGGACCGAACCCGGCCCGGCGCATCGATGTGGACGAGCCCTGGCCGACGGTTGAGCAAGCCCAGCCACCAGAGCCCCGAGACTCCGCCGAGGGCCGATCCCGAACCGGCGTACAGGAGGGCCGCTCCCAGCTCCCCGGGCACGCCGAGCTCCGCGCGTCCCCAGGCGTAGACGCCCGGGTAGCTGCGGTGAAGGCGGCCGCTGCGAAGCCAGCTCCGGATCTTCGCCTCGGTGAGCCCGAGGGTGACGAGCTGGTGGCGGGCGATGGCCCAGGACTGGCGCCGGGCGAGCTCTGTCGCCCGTTCCGTTGCCAATACCTGATCACTGTGGTCAGTGAATGGCAGTGGTTCGGCCATGTGGCCAGGGTCGGCGCCGTCGCGTCACGGGTCAAGACGGGAATGTGGCGAAGCCGTCGCGGATGTGTGCCGATTCGGCGCCGGGGCGGTGCTGGGGCGCCGGGGCGGTGCTGGGGCGCCGGGGCGGTGCTGGGGCGCCGGGGCGGTGCTGGGACGCCGGGGCCGGGTGCCGTGCCGCGCGGGCTGTCACGCGGCGCCCCGGGGGCTGTCGCGCGGGGCCGGCCGGGTGGCGGCTGGCTGGCGCCGCCTCCGGGCGCCTGTGGCGGCGGCCTACCGCGCGCTGCCGGCGGCGACGCTGCCGCCGGCGACGCTGCCGCCGTGGCGCTCCCTGGCGGCCTCGATCAGCTCTCCGAGCTCGTCGCGGCGGCCGCCGCGGAGCAGCTCGATCGGGTCGGGATCGCCGTTGACGATCGCCTCGAAGAACGCCTTGCGGTCCTGGTAGGTCGGCAGCGTGCCCTTCGCCCAGCCGCGCTCCTCGTTGAGGATCGCGGCGAGCTCCGCGTAGCTCTCCCCGAACAGATCCGCGACCTCGCGCTTCATCCGCTTCGCGAGCGCCGGGGAGGCGCCGGCGGTCGAGATCGCGATCGCCAGCGGTCCGGTCCGGACGATCGCCGGAAGGATGAAGTTGCACAGCGACGGGACATCGACGACGTTGACGAGCATCGCCCGCTCCTCGGCGGCGTCGTAGACGGAGATGTTGACGTCGGTGTCG
The DNA here is from genome assembly GCA_041393495.1 of Solirubrobacterales bacterium. Classification (GTDB taxonomy): domain Bacteria; phylum Actinomycetota; class Thermoleophilia; order Solirubrobacterales; family 70-9; genus RHKX01. The sequence goes on from JAWKKA010000001.1 coordinate 337,079, forward strand.
TCGGTCGCCGCGATCGCCATGAACTTGCCGGCGAGATCGCCCGGCTCGAACTCGCGCCGGGCCCACTCGATCGAGCCCTCGGCGGCGAGCGCACGGACCTCGTCGCAGGCGTCGGGGGCGATGCAAACCACGTCGCCGTCGCAGGCGAGCAGGCCCTCGATCTTCTCGAGCCCGACGTCGCCGCCGCCGACGACCAGGCACTTGCGGCCGCTGAGCCGCAGGCAGGCGATGTAGAAGGGGGTCTCGAGCATCCCGCGCACGCAGGACTGATCGCAGATCCCCCTGCGGTACTGGCAGACGCACTCCTTGCCGGGATAGCTCTGGGCGGGCATCGCGCCCAAGGGTAGATGGTCGACCCGCGCGGGATCATCCCCGACGGCCGCGCGAACCGGACCGGGGGTGGATGGTCGACCCGCGCGGGATCATCCCCGACGGCCGCGCGAACCGGGCCGGGCGTGGATGGTCGACCGTGCCGGGGCGGGAAGGCCCGCCGCGCCGGAAGGGGTTGATGCGGGTGCTACCGTCCCCGCCGCTCGCCCGTCGTCCGGGCCCGATGCGACGAAGGAAGTCCCAGATGCGGCTGATCGTCACCGAGAAGAACAACAGCGCCAAGAAGATCGCCGAGATCCTCAGCGGCGGCGCGGCGAAGGCCGACGCCACCTACAAGGTGCCCTACTACTCCTGGGGCGACGGCGCCGATGCCGAGATGACGGTCGGCCTCAAGGGCCACGTCCTCAACCCGGCGTTCCCGGAGGGCTACTCGAACTGGCAGGAGACCGACCCGAAGTCGCTGATCGACGCCGATCTGGTCACCGAGCCGACCGACAAGAACGTCGTCAAGGCAGTCAAGAAGCTCGCCAAGGAGGCCGACAGCGTCGTGATCGCGACCGACTTCGACCGCGAGGGCGAGCTGATCGGCCTCGAGGCGCTGCGCGAGATCCTCGCCGTCAACCCCGGCGTCGAGGGCACCGTCAAGCGGGCCCGCTACTCGGCGCTGACCGGGACGAGATCGAGCGCGCCTTCGCCGGCCTCGACGAGCTCTCCTACGACCTCGCCCACGCCGCCCAGGCGCGTGGCGAGATCGACCTGATCTGGGGCGCGACGCTGACCCGCGCCGTCTCGCTCGCGACCCGCCGCTTCGGCTCCAACTTCCTCTCGGTCGGCCGCGTCCAGAGCCCGACCCTGGGGCTGATCGTCGAGCGCGAGGCTCGAGCGCCGCGCCCACGTCGCGAAGCCCTACTGGGAGGTGTTCGCGAAGTTCGCCCACCCCGACGGCTCCTTCGAGGCGCACCACAAGACCGACAAGTTCTGGGAGCGGCCCGAGGCCGAGGCGGCGCTCGCCGCGACCGACTCGCCCGGGGTCGTCACCGAGCTGACCAAGCGTCGCAACACCCGCAAGCCGCCGGCCCCTACAACACGACCGCGTTCGCGACCGACGCGTCGAGCCGGCTCGGCATCCCCCTTCGCGGGCGATGCGGATCGCCGAGGACCTCTACATGGACGGGTTCATCTCCTACCCGCGGACCGACAACACCGTCTACCCGGCCTCGCTGCCGCTGCGCGAGATGGTCGCAGCGCTGGTCCGGATCCCCGAGTTCGCGGCCGCCTCCGGCCTGCTCGAGGGTGAGCTGAAGCCGACGCGCGGCAAGAAGGAGACCACCGATCACCCGCCGATCCACCCGACCCAGGCCGTCTACCCGAACGCGCTCGACGGCGCCCACCGCCGCGTCTACGAGCTGATCGCGCGCCGCTTCCTGGCGACGTTCAGCGAGCCGATGATCACCGAGTCGGCCCGTGCCGACATCGAGGCCGGCTCGGAGGCCTACTTCGTCCGCGGCTCGATCGTCGTCGATCCCGGCTACGCGGCGATCTACACCTACGCGCGCTCGGCGGACACCGAGCTGCCGGCGCTCGAGCAGGGCCAGAAGCTCGAGCTCGACGGCGCGCCTGGCTCGTCGACAAGGAGACGCAGCCGCCGGCCCGGATCAGCCAGGGCAAGCTGCTCGAGATGATGGAGGAGCTCGGCCTCGGCACGAAGGCGACCGCCCCGACATCATCCAGAAGCTCTACGACCGCGGCTACGTCTTCAACAACCCGCCCGAGCCGTCGGAGACCGGGATCGCCATGTACCGGGCGTTCAAGGAGCACGTGCTGCGGATGGCGACGCCGGAGATGACCGCCGAGCTCGAGCGTGACATGGATGAGATCGCCGCCGGCAAGACCTCGCGCGAGGACGTCCTGCAGATCAGCCGCGAGATGCTCCACGGCACCTACGACGACCTCTTCGAGCGGCGCGAGGACCTCGCCAAGGTGATCTGGGCGGGGATGGACGAGGACAAGTTCATCGGCCCCTGCAAGGTCTGCGAGGAGGCCGGCCGGACCCGCGAGGACGGCTCGCCGAACCGCCTGAGGATCATCGAGATGCGTGGCGGCAAGCGGTTCGTCGGCTGCGAGGGCTACAACCGCGACGACCCCGACGACCCGGACTCGTGCACGTTCTCGCGGCCGCTGCCGGGCCGCGGCTACGAGCTCTGGCGGCTCGAGGAACGCTGCTCGATCTGCGGCGAGACGCCGCGGCTGAAGGTCAAGGGCTTCCGCGGCCGCCCCTGGAACCTCTGCCTCAACGACGACTGCCCGTCGATGGTCGAGATGCGTGAGAAGCGCGCCGAGCGCGAGCGGGCGCGGGAGGAGGCCGCCAAGCGCAAGGCGGAGGCCGAGGCGAGCGTCACCCCCGACGGCGACGGCGCCGGCAGGGGCAAGGGCGGTCGCAAGAAGCCGCCGCCGACGACGACGCGGACGAAGCGGGCGCGGTCGTCTTCGGGCGGCTCGAAGCCGCGCTCGCGGACGCGCTCGGGCTGAGCCCGTCGCCGCGGCAGTGTTCGTCACGCTCGAAGGGGTCGACGGCGCCGGCAAGAGCACCCAGGCGCGGCTCCTCGCCGCGGCGCTCGGGCCCGACACGGTGCTGCTCCGCGAGCCCGGCGGAACCCCGGCCGGCGAGCGGCTCCGCGCGATCCTCAAGGACGCGTCCGTCGAGCTGACGCCGCGGGCCGAGCTGATGCTCTTCTGCGCCGCCCGCGCCGAGCTCGTCGACCGGGTGATCGTGCCGGCGCTCGCGGCCGGCCGCGACGTCGTCTGCGACCGCTTCGCTGATTCGACCGCGGCCTACCAGGGCGGCGCCCGCGACATCGACCCCGACCTCGTCGGTGCCCTCAATGCCGCCGCCGTCCGCGACTGCGTGCCCGACCGCACGGTGCTGCTCCGCCTCGACACCGGCGTCGCGACCGAGCGCGCCCACGGCCGCTGCGACGCGCCGATCTCGGACCGCTTCGAGTCCGAGGGTCCCGGCTTTCAGGACCGGATCGCCGCCGAGTTCGAGCGGCTCGCGGCCGCGGAGCCCGACCGGTTCGTCGTGATCGACGCCGGCGGCAGCGTCGAGGAGGTGCACGCGCGTGTGATCAGGGGACTCGGGCTCGACGTGGAAGAGGGCAGATGACGGACGAAAGCGGGCAGGCGAGGAGCGCGGAGCGGCGAACGGCGAGCGGCGAGCACGGCGCGCGGAGCGGGGGGAGCGGAGCGAGGAGCGCGGAGCGGCGGGCGGCGAGCGGCGAGCTTCCGGAGGCGATCGCGGCCGCAACCGAGGAGCAGCCGGCGGCCAGGGCGGCGCTCGCGGCGGCGCTGCGGAGCGGGCCCGGGCACGCCTACACGTTCGTCGGGCCGTCCGGGAGTGGCAAGGCGGCGGCTGCGCGGGCCTTCGCCGCCGAGCTGCTCGCCGACGGCGCCGCCGATCCCGGCCAGGCGCGACGGCGGGCGCTCGCCGACCCGTCCCCGCATCCGGACCTGGCCTGGCTCGTGCCGCCCGGCAATCAGCACCTCGTCGAGGACGTCCGCCACGAGGTGATCGCCGCCGTCGCCTATCGGCCCTTCGAGGGCGGCCGCCGCGTCTTCGTCATCGAGGCCGCCGACGCGATGGCCGAGGAGAGCCAGAACGCGCTCCTGAAGACGCTCGAGGAGCCCCCTGCCTACGCTCACCTGATCCTGATCACGGCCGAGCCGGCGGCGCTGCTCGAGACGGTCCGGAGCCGCTGCGCGGCGGTGCAGTTCGCGCCGCTTGCGCCCGCCTCGCTGGAGCGCCGTCTCGCGGCGAGCCTGCCCGATCGCGATCCCGCCGAGATCGCCGCGCTGGCCGCCCTCGCCGGCGGCGACCTCGGCCGCGCCCGCCGGCTCGGCTCGGCGAACGGCGCACGGATCCGCGACCACGCCGAGGCGGCGGCCCGGATCGCGCTCGCCGGCAGCCTCGCCGACCGCCCCTGGGCGGGACTGATCGAGATCGCCGAGGAGGAGGGCGAGCGCAGCGGCAAGGCCGAGGTCGCGGCCGCGGACGAGCGCGCGGCCGAGCTCGGCCGCGGCCGTGAGGCGAACCGGGTCAGAAGCGAGGGGAAGGAGGCCGCCAAGCGTGCCGAGCGACGCGCCCGGACGGAGGCGATCGACCTCGGCCTCGGCCTCGTCGCCGCCTGGTACGCCGACGTCGCCGCCGTCGGCGAGGGCGCCGGCGACGCGGTCCGCAACCACGACCGGGCCGACCGCGTCCGCGAGGATGCCGCCCGTGCCGATCCGGTCGCGGCCCGCAAGGCGGCCGAGCTTGCGATGCAGGCCCGACGGCGCCTGCGGGTCAACGTCAACGAGGGGCTCGCGCTCGACGCGCTCTTCCATCGCGCGGCCGCGCTGCTCCGCGACAACGGGGCCGTCGTCTAGAAAGGGGGCTGATGCCCGCCTCCTCGCCATCGCCATCGAGCCCGGCCGCGCCGCCCGAGCTTCCGGTCACCGCCGACCGTCCGGCGCTCCAGCCGATCCGGCGGAAGCGGCCGTTCGGCGTCCGCCTCTGGCTCGGCCTGATGTTCTCGGCGATCGGGATCCTGACCGGCGCCACCGTCTACATCGTCGTCGCCGGCTCGAGCGAGGGAGCGGCCGAGAGTCGCTCCCAGGACCTCGCGGTCGGCCGGACGCTGCGCGTCCGCGAGCAGGTCGAGCCGGAGCTTCCGGCCGGCCGGCTGACGAAGGGGAACGCGCCCGTGGACGCGCTCAGGGAAGCGCAGCCGTCGGAGGACTTCCGGGCCTGGCTGTTCAACAACCCCGCCCGCGGGCCGGCCCGGCTCGTCAGCCCCGAGAGCGTCGCCGGGCTCAGCATCACGACGATCCGCGGCCATCGCGCCGCTGTCTCGGCGGCGCTGAGCGGCGACCTCTACGTCGATTCCGAGCTGCCCGACGACCGGACGATGGTCGCCGTCCTGCTCGTCGGCGAGCGGGGCGTGCAGGGCGTCCTGCTCTCGATCTCGGATCGGCCGGAGGAGGTCCAGTCGGCGCTGCAGGCGCTCGCCGGCCAGCGGCTGACGGCGCTGATCGTCTCCGTCCTCGTCGCCGGCTTGATCGGCTTCCTCGTCGCGAGCCTGATCACCTCCCGCGTGAAGCGGCTCGCGTCGACCGCCGAGGATCTCGCCGAGGGCCATCTCGACACGCCCGTCTACCCGAGCGGGCGTGACGAGATCGGCGACCTCGGCCGCACCCTCGACTCGATGCGGATCGCCCTCGCCGAGACCTTCGACGCGCTGTCGTCGGAGCGCGACCGCCTCTCGGCGATCTTCACCTCGCTCGACGAGGCCGTGATCGTCGTCGACCCCGACGGCGACGTCCGCTTCGCCAACCCCGCCTCGCAGAGGCTGATCGGCGAGGACGGCGCCGTCGTCGACGCGCTGCGGCCGTGGATCCGCCGCGCCACCCACCGGGGCAGCGCCGAGTCTGACCACGTCGCGATCGACGACCGCGTCTACGCGATCGGCGCCCGCTACCTGCCGGCCGAGCGCTCGGCGCTGCTCGTCGTCCGCGACCGCACCGACGAGCTCCGCCGCGACCAGGCCGAGCGCGAGTTCGTCTCGAACGCCGCCCACGAGCTCCGCAACCCGATCGCCGGGATGTCCGGGGCGATCGAGGTCCTGCGCTCCGGCGCCAAGGACGACCCCGAGGCGCGCGAGCACTTCCTCGGCCGGCTCGCCGCCGACGTCGACCGGGTCAGCAGGCTCACGAAGGCGCTGTTGACCCTGGCCCGGATGGAGGCGATCGGCGAGGGCGAGGCCGACGTCGTCAGCGTCGACATGGCGATCAGGGAGGCGATCGCGGCGCTCGACGAGCAGACGACGGAGGGCATCGACCTCGAGACCGAGGTCGAGCACGACCTCGTCGCCGAGGCCGACCCGGTGCTCCTGCGCCAGGTCCTGATCGGGCTGCTCACCAACGCCTTCAAGCACACTCCCGCCCCCGGCGTGGTTACGCTTCGCGCGCGGTTGGAGAGCGAGGGCAGAGTCGTGATCGAGGTCGAAGACACCGGCACCGGGATCCGGGCCGACGAGCGGGATCGGGTCTTCGACCGCTTCTACCGCGGCAGCGGCTCGCTCGAGCGCGAGGGCTTCGGGCTCGGCCTCGCGATCGCGAAGCGGATGGTCGATGTCATGGGCGGTGCGATCAGCGTCGACTCCGAGGAGGGCCGGGGCAGTACTTTCAGGGTCGAGCTGCGCGCCGCGGAGACGACCTCGACGCCGGTAGCTTGACGCCCGATCGTGATGACCCGGCAACGGAGTGAGCGAATGAAGAGGTCGATGTGAGCAGTGGACGGATCCTCGTGGCCGACGACGAGCCGTCGGTCCGCGAGTCGGTTGGCTACGCGCTCGAGCAGGAGGGCTACGCGGTCACGCTCGCGGCCGACGGCGACGACGCCGACGCGAAGCTCGGCAGCGGCGAGGTCCCGTTCGACCTGCTCGTCCTCGACATCATGATGCCGGGCCGCAGCGGCCTCGACCTCTGCCGCGACATCCGCGGCCGCAGCGCCGTGCCGATCATCCTCCTGACCGCCAAGGACGCCGAGGTCGACAAGGTCGTCGGCCTCGAGGTCGGCGCCGACGACTACGTGACCAAGCCCTTCAGCGTCCGCGAGCTGCTCGGCCGCGTCCGCGCCCAGCTCCGCCGCCGCGAGCTCGACCGGGCCTCGACCGCCGAGGGCGGCTCGAGCACGATCGACGCCGGCGACGTCTCGATCGACCTCGCCCGCCACCTCGTCACCGTCCGCGACGAGCCGGTCAACCTGACCCGCTCCGAGTTCCAGGTCCTGCGGCTCCTCGCCGAGCGCCCCGGCCAGGTCTTCAGCCGGCTCGAGATCATGGAGGAGCTCTGGCAGTCGGAGTTCTCGGGCGACGTCCGCGCCTGCGACGTCCACATCTCCAACCTGCGCCAGAAGATCGAGCGCGACCCCCAGGACCCGGAGCTGGTCGTGACCGTGCGCGGGATCGGCTACAAGCTCGTCGAGCCTGAGTGAGCCCCTGGCGGGCCGGCAGGCCGCTGCTCGGCGTCATCGCCCGGCTCGTGGCCCTTCGGCCACTTCCCCGGACTCTTCCTTGATCAGCGACCTCCCAACCGCGCCAGGATCGTGATCGGTCGCTTCGCGCCGTCACCGACCGGCGAGCTTCATCTCGGCAACCTGCGCACGGCGCTGCTCGCCTGGCTGTTCGCACGGAGCGTCGGAGCCGGCTTTCTCGTCCGGATCGAGGACCTCGACCCCGACCGCAGCCGCGCCGAGCACGTCGGCGGCCAGCTCGCCGACCTCGCCGCGATCGGGCTCGACTGGGACGGCGAGCCGGCCCGCCAGTCCGGGCGGGCGGACCTGCACGCGGCGGCACTCGAGTGCCTGCGCGCGGCCGGCCTCGTCTATCGCTGCTTCTGCTCGCGCCGCGAGGTCCGCGAGGCCGCCTCGGCGCAGCACGGCGAGGCCCCCGAGGGCTTCTATCCGGGGACCTGCCGGGCGCTGAGCGACGCCGAGTCGGAGCGCCGGGCCGGCGCCGGCGAGGAGCATGCGCTCCGCCTCCGCGCCGGCCTCGCCGAGATCACCTACCGCGACCGCCTCCACGGCGAGCGCAGCGAGCCCGCCGACGACATCGTCCTGCGCCGCCGCGACGGCGTCGTCGCCTACAACCTCGCGGTCGTCGTCGACGACGACGAGCAGGGGATCGGCGAGGTCGTCCGCGGCGACGACCTCCTACCCGCCACCGCCGCCCAGGCGCTGCTCTGCGACCTGCTCGGGATCCGCCGCCCGGCCTGGACGCACGTGCCGCTCGTCCTCGGCCCCGACGGCACCCGCCTTGCCAAGCGCCACGGCGCGATCACGCTCGCCGCCCTCGCCGAGGAGGGCCTGACCCCGGCCCACGCGCTCGCCTGGATGGCCCGCACCCTCGAGCTCGCGGCGCCCGCCGAGCAGGTCACCCTCGCCGACCTCCTCGCCCGCTTCGACCCGGACCGGCTCCCGACCGAGCCGACCACGTTCACCGGCATCCGCCCGTAGACTGCGGGGTCGCGCCGACGTAGCTCAGCTGGTAGAGCACTTCACTCGTAATGAAGGGGTCAGCGGTTCGAATCCGCTCGTCGGCTTGCCGCGGACGGCTCGCCGGGCGGCGGTCCCGGTCAGGGCCGCTGCGCGCTCACGGAGACGTTCTGGTGCGTCGACTGGTAGTGAGCCGAGTAGGCCGCGAGGTCGGGGAACAGCTCGGCGCACTCCGGGCATCGAACCACCTCGCTCGCGCCGTTATCGAGGGCCGGCGGAGTCCAGCCGAGCCGCCGCGCCAACTGTTCCTCCGTCTCCGGCTCCCGGTTCTCCTCGCAGCGCCGGAGCAGGTAATAGCCCATCAGGGTCTCCCGAAAGCCCTCTTCGGCCCGAACGAAGACGAAGCTCCCGTTCACCAGCTCCCAGCCCTCTCGGCAGA
>JAWKKA010000002.1:0-211156 GCA_041393495.1 Solirubrobacterales bacterium
GTTCACCCGGGAGCGGATGATCGCCGGAACCGCAGCGGTCTACGCCGAGCTCGGCGCCCGGATCGACGGTTGAGCGCCGCCGTCGCCACACCGGCCGTGCTGGGGCGCGCAGCGCCGGGATGGCGGCCGGATGCGCCCCAGCGGCGACCGATGGTCGTCGGTGGACCCGGGCGCTGGGGCGCGCAGCGCCGGGATAGCGGCCGGATACGCCCCAGCGGCGACCGCGGGGCCGATATGGCGGGGCGAACGATTCGCGTGAGTCCGCGCCCAATGCCGGAGCTGAGCGCCGATGCGGGAGCGGAAGCTGCATAGACTGGCATCCATGAGCGAAGACCCGACGAGAGTGATGCCTCCCGACGACGATGGCCGCGGTGGCGGCGGCGGTCGAGGAGGCGGAGGCCGCGACGGCGGCCCGACCGGCACGAGCACCGGGCAGAAGGTTGCGATCGGCCTCGTGGCCGCCCTCGTGATCGGCCTGGTGATCGCCGTGATCGCGCTCGCCGGCGGCGGCGATGGCGACACGACCACGACCGTTCCCCCGACCAGCACCACCACGACCCCGACTACCGCCCCGACGACGACCACGACGACCGCCCCGACGACGACCACGACGACCGCCCCGACGACGACCACGACTACCGCCCCGACGACGACCACGACGACCGACCAGACCGACACCGGCTCGGGTGGCATCTCGCCCTGAGCGGGGCGGCGAGGCGGCGGCGCGGCATCGGATCGGGTCGCGCCGCCCGCCGAAGCGCGGGGGTGTGGGCGCGGTGCCGCGCTCGCGCGCGCCGACGCAGCTGCGGTCGCCGGGTGATCGAGCCGTCGCCGCGGCGGCGCGAATCCGGCCGCGAGGCCGGGACGGGCCCCCGACCGGTGACCGCTCGAAACGGGCCCCCAGAGCCCCGATCGGTGACCGCTCGAGACGAGGCCCGGACGGGCCCCGGTCAGTGGACGCTCGAGAGCTCGCCGTCGAGCCGCGTGAGCAGCGACGCGCCCGTCGCCATGGCGGCGGCGAGCTCGGGATCCCGCGCCCGGATCACCGGCTGCCACGCGAAGCCGACGGCCGCGAGGCGCTCGTGGAGCGGCCGCTCGAGGTGCGGCTCGGCGCGACCGGCGAGGACCGTGGCGCCGGCGGCGGTCGCGGTCGCGACGAGGTCGGTGAAGACGCCGTCCACCGAGCGCTCGTCGGCCGCGAGGTGAAGGAGGCGGCTGGCGCCGCCCGGGCGGTTGAGGCAGGCGTACCAGCCGACGGGGACCTCGCCGCGATGGACGAGGCGGACCGCGAGCTCGCCGGCGCCGAGCGCTGCGATCCGGCGGAAGCTCGCTGCGAGCTGGGGCTCGTCCCATTCGACGCACACGCGCAGCCGCTTCGAGATCGTGGGTAGCGCCGCCGCGATCGTCGCCGCGTCGGCGCCCGCGCTCGTGAAGCCGGGCTCGGGCTCGGGCGCGGTGTGGCCGCTGATCCGCGGACCGGCAGCGTGGGCGGGGATCGCGCCGACCGGCATCAGCGTGCGCCCGACGTCGCGGCCGCGGGCCCGCGCGGCGACGATTGCGCGGGCCCAGGCGAGCGGCCGCAGGACGAGCATGAAATCGGCGGCGCGGACATGGTCGATGTGGCCGCCGAACGTCCGCCAGGCGCGGACGACGAAATCGTTCGCCGAATCCGACCAGCTCACGTCCTGGGGGCCCTTGATCATCCGACTGAGCAGCATCGCCCCGGCGGCGCCGCGCCGATGTTCGGGGGCGACGACGAGATCGCTCAGGCAGACGCCCCGGATCGGCCGGCCGTCGAAGCGCATCCGCCGTACCTGCGAGCGGATGAATCCGACCACCTCGTCGTCCTCGATCGCGACCAGCGAGGGCAGCTCCTCGTCGGACCACGGATCCTCGAGCGTGGCTGCCGCGAGCCCCGCCTCGTCGAACGGCACCTCGGTGAGGTTCTCGCGGAGCAGGGCCATCACCGCGGGAAGATCCGCCCATGCCAGCGCTCGGATGCTTCTCATGCGGGCGGAATCTACCTAGACTGCCCGCCATGAGCAGCGCTCCGAACGGCCCGATGGACGGCTTCGACGCCTCCGCCTGCATCGATCGACTCGCCGCCGAGACCGCGCGGGCGATCCGCGATCTCGGCCGCCGTGGCGCCGTCGTGGCGACCTCCGGCGGCATCGACTCGAGCGCCGCCGCGGGGATCTGCGTGCGGGCGCTGGGGGCCGGGAAGGTCCAGCTCCTGCGGCTCCCCGAGCGCGACGTCGGCGACGCCTCCTCCGACCTCGCGCTCGAGTTGGCGCGGTCGCTCGGCGCCGACAGCATCGAGGAGCCCATCACCGCCGCCCTCGAGGGGCTCGGCTGCTACGAGCAGCGCGATGAGGCGATCCGGGCGGTCTTCCCCGATTACGAGCCGAGCTGGAAGCACAAGCTCGTCCGCTCGGCTCCCTCGGCATCGATCACCGTGTTCTCGCTCGTCGTCGAACGGCCGGATGGCACACAGGAGCAGCGCCGCATGCCGGCTTCGAGGCCTACCTGTCGCTGCTGGCCGCGACGAACATGAAGCAGCGGGTCCGCAAGCTGCGCGAGTACACCCTGGGCCGATCGCCTCTCCTACGCCGGTCATCGGGACGCCGAACCTGCTCGAGTACGACCAGGGGTTCTTCGTCAAGGGCGGCGACGGGCTCGCTGACGTGAAGCCGATCGCCGGCCTCTACAAGGGCCAGGTCTACGCGGTGGCCCGCGAGCTCGGCCTGCCCGAGGCGATCACTTCCCGGTCGCCGACCACCGAGACCTTCTCGCTGCCGCAGACCCAGGAGGAGTTCTACTTCGGCCACTCCTACCAGCGAATGGACGAGCTCATGTGGGGGCACGAGCACGGCGTCGAGCCCGCCGACCTCGTCGCGCGGGTCGGCATGAGCGTCGAGGAGGTCGAGGTGGCCTACGCCGAGATCGATCGCCGGCGGACCGCCACCGCATACCTGCACGCCGCGGCGGTGCTTTTCCCTCCGGAGACCTGAGGTGTGCGGTATCGCGGGCATCGTTCGCGCCGACGCGGGGGACGCGGTCGAAGAGCAGGCGCTGCTGCGGATGGCGCGCTCGATCCGCCATCGCGGTCCCGACGGCTTCGGGCTGCTGCTCGACCCGGGGGCGGGGCTCGTGTCGACGCGGCTGTCGATCGTTGACCTCGAACACGGATGGCAGCCGCTCGTCGGCGACGGGGGCGGCAGCGTCCTCGTCTACAACGGCGAGGTCTACAACCACCCCGAGCTGCGCGAGTGGCTGCGTGGCGAGGGGGTCGGGTTCGAGACGAGAAGCGACACGGAGGTCGTCCACGCGCTGCTCGAGTACGAGGGCCTCGCCGGCCTCGATCGCCTCAACGGCCAGTTCGCTCTCGCCTGGTGGCAGCCGCGGCAGCGGCGGCTGACGCTCGTCCGCGACCGCTTCGGGGTGCGGCCGCTGAGCTTCGCCCTGCGCGACGGCGGTGACATCGTCTTCGGGTCGGAGGCCAAGGCGCTGTTCGCCGCCGGCGAGGTACGCCCGCGCATCGATCTCGCCGGCCTCGATCAGGTGCTCACCCTGTGGGCGCCGCAGTCGCCGCGCACGGCGTTCGCCGGCGTCGAGCAGCTCGAGCCCGGTGGCCTGCTCGTCTGGGAGGGCGGCAAGGTCGTCGAGCGGCGTCGCTGGTGGCGCCCGGACCCCGAGCAGGCCGGTGCCGAGGCGTCGCTCGAGGGGCTGCTCCGCGACAGCGTCGCCCTTCGCCTGCGAGCCGACGTGCCGGTCGGCGCCTACCTGTCGGGCGGCCTCGACTCGAGCCTGATCAGCGCCCTCGCCCAGATCGAGAAGGAGGGTGAGCTTCGGACCTTCTCGGTCGCCTTCGACGACCCGACCTACGACGAGCGCGCCGAGCAGGAGCTCGTGGCCCGCGCCCTGGGCACGAGCCATCACGTCGTCGAGGCGGGAGCGTCGGCGATCGCGGATGCCTTCCCGGCGGTCATCCGCCACGCCGAGACCCCGCTCGTCAGGACCGCGCCGGTCCCGCTCTACCTGCTCGCGCGAGAGGTCCATGCGCACGACCTCAAGGTGGTCGTGACCGGCGAGGGCGCGGATGAGCTCTTCTGGGGCTACGACCTGTTCAAGGAGGTGGCGATCCGCGATCGCTACCGCGACGATCCCGAGCGGGCGCTGGAGCTGCTCGCCGGGCTCTATCCGCACCTCGGCCCCAGCGGCGCCCGCCGCGGGCCCGGCTGGGCGCGGTTCCTGCTCGAGGCCGGCGCCGGCGACGATCCGCTCGCCTCGCACCTGACGAGGGTCGATTCGACCGCCTCGGCACGGGCCTTCTACCGCGACGACGTCGCCGACGGGCTCAGCGTCGACGCGGCGCTGGAGCCGATCCGCGCCGGTCTGCCCGCGGGGTTCGCGAGCTGGGGCCCGCTCGAGCGGGCGGCCTGGCTCGAGGTGACGACGCTGCTCGAGCCGTATCTGCTGGCGGCACAGGGCGACCGCGTCGCGATGGCGCACGGGGTGGAGGGGCGATACCCGTTCCTCGACCACCGCGTCTACGCCTGTTCGGTCGGCCTGCCGGAAGCGGAGAAGCTGACCGACTCGAACGACAAGGTCGCGCTCCGCCGGCTCGCCGACGAGCTGCTTCCGGCCGAGATCGTCGGCCGCCGCAAGCAGCCCTACCGTGCTCCGGAGGTGGCGCCGTTCTTCGCGCCGGGATCGCCCGCCTGGGTCGAGGAGCTGCTATCTCCCGCGGCGCTGGCCGAGGTCGGGGTCTGGGACGCGCGCCGCGTCGACGGCCTGCTGCGCCGCTGTCGGGCCGGCCGCGCCACCGGGGTGCGCGAGGGGATGGCGCTGGTCGCGATCCTCTCGACGCAGCTCTGGCACGACCAGTTCGTCGGCGCACCGGGGGAGCATCCCGTCGAGGCCGCCGCCCCAGCCGTAAGAATCGACCGTACGATCGACCAATCGATGAGCGAGGTTTCATGAGCGCAGCAGCCGATGGTGGCGAGAACGTCCGCAGCGAGATGCGGGCGTTCATCGAGGACAACTTCCTCTACCTGGATCCCGACGCGGAGCTCGCCGACGACCAGGACCTGCTGGCGGCGGGGATCGTCGACTCGCTCGGCTTCGTCGAGATCGTCGAGGAGGTCGAGGCACGCTACGCGGTCGGCGTCCAGGACGTCGAGATCACGGAGGAGAACTTCGGCTCGGTCGACGCGATCGCCAGCTACGTCGAGCGCAAGCGAGCGGGGTCCTGAGACCGCCGGTTCTCGCCGAGGATCTGGGGGCCATCGCCGCGGCCCGTCCCGACGACGCTGCGATCGTCACCGCGGATGAATCCGTCACCTATGCGGAGCTCGACGGCCGCGTCGACGCGGCCGCCCTCGAGTTGCGCCGGCTCGGCGTGGGGCGGGGCGACCGCGCTGCCGTGGTCATGTCCAACGGCGTCTCGATGGCCGTCGCCGTCTATGCGATCCTCCGCGCCGGCGCCGCCTTCTCGCCGATCAGCCCCGAGATCGTGCCGGCGAAGCTCGAGCGGATCCTCGTCGACGTCGGCGCGGCAGCCGTCGTCTGCGAGCCTGACACCGCCGACAAGGCGGCTGCCGCAGCGCCGCAGGGGACCACGATCGTCGACGCGAGCGCGCCCCCGGCCCACGAAGGCGACGATCCCGACGGCGGCTTCGCGCCGCTGGTCGGCCCCGACCTAGCCGCGGTCATGTACACGTCGGGATCGACCGGCGAGCCGAAGGGGGTGACGCTGACGCACGGCAACATGGCGTTCGTCGCCGACTCGATCATCGAGAGCATCGGCATGGAGTCCGCCGATCGCGTCCTCTGCGTCCTCCCGCTCTACTTCGGCTACGGCCTCTATCAGCTGCTCACCTGCGTGCGGCTCGGGGCGACGCTCGTGCTCGAGCCCGGATTCGGCGCCGGTGGCCGGATCGTCCAGCTCTTCGAGGAGCAGCGGATCACCGGTTTCGCCGCGGTGCCGACGATCTACCAGCTGCTGCTGTCGCTGCCCGGGCTCGCCGATCGCGAGCTGCCGCACCTGCGGTTCCTCACCAACGCCGGGGCGGGGCTGCCCACCCCGGTCGTGCGGGCCGTCCGCGAGGCGTTCCCGCGCGCGCGCCTGTACCTGATGTACGGGCAGACCGAATGCCAGCGGGTCTGCCGCCTGCCCGCCGGGGAGGTCGACGGCAACCCGTCCTCGGTCGGCACCGCGATCCCGGGGACCGAGGCGTGGGTCGAGGACGAGGACGGCGAGGTGGCGGCGCCGGGCGTCGTCGGCGAGCTCATGGTCAGGGGGCCGCACGTCATGCAGGGCTACTGGGGCAACGAGGAAGCGACCGACCGACGTCTGCGGCCCGGTCGCTGGCCCTGGGAGCGGGTGCTGGCGACGGGCGACCTGTTCCGTGCCGACGAACGGGGCTACCTGTACTTCGTCGGGCGCCGTGACGACATCATCAAGTCGCGCGGGCAGAAGGTCGCGCCGCGGGAGGTCGAGGACGTGCTCCATTCCTTCGCCGGCGTCCGCGACGTCGCCGTCGTCGGGGTTCCCGACCAGCTTCTCGGCGAGGCCGTCATCGCCCATGTCTCGTCCGACCCGGGCATCGAGCTCGACGCGAAGGCGCTGCGCCGTCACTGCGCGGAGTCGCTCGAGAGCCACATGGTCCCGAAGCGGGTCGTGATCCACGCCGAGCTGCCGCGGATCGGCTCCGGCAAGATCGACCGACGGGCGCTGGCCGGCTGGTCGACGGCCGGGTGACGCCGCCGCCCCCTCACGCCGGTTCGGCGACCGCCCACGATGCGCTCGAACGAGCTGCGCCCGTGAAATCGACCGCCGAAGCCGGCTGAGCGAGAGATGGCCGGAGATCGCCTCGCTGCGCTCGCCCGCCGCCCCGAGCTGATCCCCGGCCTGCTCGGACTCGCCACGTTCATCGTCCTCGCGGCGTCCGAGGGGGGGTGGGAGGTGACGTCGTGGGCGCCGGCGGGCCTGTTCATGCTCGGCCTGCTGATCGCGGCGGCATTCGCCTACCGGAGCCGGTTGCGCAAGCTCGATCCGGCGAACCTGATCGCGATCGCGCTCCTGGCCGGCTTCGTCGCCTGGAGCTTCGCCTCGATCATCTGGGCGGACGTCCCGGGGACCGCCTGGGACGGCGCCAACCGCGCCCTCGTCTACCTGATCGTCTACGCGGTCTTCTCGCTCGTCGCCTGGCAGGCCGACTCGGCCATGATCGTCCTCGGGCTCTATGCGCTCGGCCTCGCGGTGGTCGGGGTCGTGGTCGTGGCGGAGGCGGCCGGATCCGCCGAGGCGGCGCTGTCGCTCGTCAACGGCCGCCTCGCCGAGCCGACCGGATACCCGAACGCTGTCGCGGCGCTGTTCATCGGCGGCTTCTGGCCGGCCGTCCACCTCGCCTCGCGGCGTGAGGTGCCGTGGCTCGCGCGCGGCCTGCTGCTCGCCGTCGCCGGCTTTCTCGTCGAGATCGCGATGATGCCGCAGAGCCGAGCCTCGCTGATCGTGATCCCGTTCGCGCTGCTCTTCTACCTGCTCGTGACGCCGAACCGGATCCGCTCCCTGATCTGGCTGATCCTGGCGCTCGGAGCGGCGGCGCTGGCGGCCCCTGACGTCCTCGACGTCTACACCGTCGCCGCCGATGGCGGCGACGTCGGCGCGGCGTTCAGCTCGGCTGCCGATGCGATGCTGCTCACGTCCGTCGGGCTGCTCGTCGTCGGGACCGTCATCGCGGTGGTCGACCGTCGCCACGAGATCGGGGAGTCGACCGCGCGTGCGGCCGGACGGGCCGGCGCCGTCCTCGCCATCCTCGCCGCCGCCGCTGGCCTGATCGTCGCCCTCGCCGCGCTCGGCAATCCGGCCGACTGGGCCTCTGACCGCTGGCAGGACTTCAAGGGCGACTACGACGAAGCCGGCTTCGGGTCGTCCCGGTTCAGCGGCGACCTCGGCAGCGGCCGCTACGACTTCTGGCGCGTCGCGCTCGCCGACGAGTTCGCGGGAGCGCCGCTTCTCGGCGCCGGCGCCGACAACTTCGCCGTGACCTACCTGCAGCACCGCGAAACCGGGGAGGAGCCGTTCTACCCGCACAGCCTCCCGCTGAGGGTGCTGGCCGGGACCGGGATCGTCGGGGCGTTGCTGTTCGCCGGCTTCCTCGTCGCCGCAGCCGTCGCCGCCTTTCGCACCCGCGCCCGGGCGCCGGACCCGGTCGCGCGCGGCGTTGCCGCGATCGCCCTGGCCGCCGCCGCCTACTTCCTGTTGCACAGCAGCGGCGACTGGCTCTGGACGTTCGCGGGGATCACGATGCCGGTGATGGCCTGGCTCGGGATCGTCGGCGGCGGCCTGAGGGTCCGCGACCCGGCCCCGGCGGCGAGCGAGCCGGCGCCGCGGGCGGCCAGGATCGGCGTGCCTACGGCTGCGGCGGCGGTCACGGTCGCGGCGGTCGCTTCACTGGCGTTGCCGTGGATCTCGGCCCGGCTCACCGACAGCGCCGCGGCCGGGTGGGCGGCCGATCCGCAGGCAGCGTTCTCGCACCTGCAGACGGCCCGGGAGCTGAACCCGCTATCGGCGCGGCCGGACCTGGTCGCGGGCACGATCGCGGTCCGCGACGACCGCCCCGGGGAGGCGACGGCGGCGTTCGCCCGCGCCGTCTCCCGCGAGCCGACGAACTGGTATGCGCGGCTCGAGCTCGGCACCCTCGAGCTGGCGGCGGGCGAGTCGGCCCGCGGGATCGCGGAGCTGCGGCGGGCGCGGGCCCTGAATCCGCGCGAGCCGCTGATCGCGACGGCGCTACGCCGCGCTCGCAGCGATGCGCCTCTGACCACCACCGCGATCGACCGCGAGCTGGTCCGCCGCGTCTGCGCGCGAGTGGGCCCGACGCAAGGCACCCGCTATTGCAAGGATTAGACAAGGACCTCGGACCTCCTTGCCGTGACCTCCGAGTTGTGTAATGATGCGACGACCGTTCCCCTGGGCGCCGGCACCGTTCGTCGGTTTGTCGGTCGGCCATAATCGTCAAATACAGCACCCGGGGGTTATTGGCCGGTCGCTGGAAGACACGAGGAGTGTTTCGTGAAGTCGAGAATGATTCTCAGCACGATTGGCGTGGTCGTTGCGCTCGCATTCGCCCCCGCAGCGTTCGCGAGCAACTCGTCGGTCGGCACCTACGGGGGCCAGGGTGGCGAGGTCGCCGGATCGGTTTCCGGCAACGCGGCGTCCGGGTCGGGCGCGAGCGGTGGTGCGACTGCGAACAGCAGCGCGTTGCCCTTCACCGGCCTCGACCTGAAGTTGCTTGCCGGCGGCGGCTTGGTTCTGCTGCTGGGTGGCTTCGGGATGGCTCGGATTGCTGCCCGCCGCGAGGACGCCCACTAGAAGCTGTCAACGACCCTGGCCCGAACGCCGCCGTATACGGCGGCGTTCGGGGCAAGAACGGAACCGGTCGCTGACGGCGGCCGCCGGGAGCCGCGGCGATCCCGAGGTCGCTGACGGCGGCCGCCCGCGACGATCGGTGCGCGCCCGGGAACGCTCCCGGTCGCGCCGAGACGGCCGCGACCGCGTCGTCTTGCGCCGTCACGACGCGGCGCCGGCGGGAACCCGCCGATCGCGGGCCGACCGGTGGTGGACCGGGTCGGTCGGCGCAGGGCGAGGATCATGAACCGCATTCCGGGCCCCGCCGCCGTCGCGGCCGAAGAGCACCCTGACGGATCAGGTCCCGGCCGCCGGAAGGCCCGGGAGCGGGAATCCGACGTCCCGGTTGCGACGGTTGAGGATCGGGAAGGATCCGCCGATAGGACGTTGCAGATGGCGAGAAACGGAACATCGCCCGATGCGCGTGTGCTCAGCGACGGCACGGTGGCGCCGGCGCGCCGGCGCCAGCGCCCCGCCGACCTCGTCGGCCGCCTCCGCGACCGCCGCCGCGTGCGCACCTCCAGCGCGCCGATCTTCGACGCGACGAGCTTCGGGGTCGATGCGGCGATGCTCGTCCTCGCTGCGGCTGCATCGGTCGTCAGCGCGCCGGCGGCGAGCCTCCGGACCGACGTGTTCTCGCTGGCGGTCTTCTGCGTGCTCATCCTCGCCGCGCTCGTCTACCTCGGCCTCTACCGGTTCTCGTTCGCCACCCACTTCCTCGAGGACGCGCGCACGATCATCGCCGCGACGGCGATCGTCGCGATGTGCATGACGTTCGGACGGGTGCTGATCTTCGACAACCCGGACGCCGCCGCGCAAGCGGTTCGTGCCTGGATCTTCGCGTCCACCTACATGATCGCGGCCCGCGGCGGTCGTCACATCGTCGAGATGCGGCAGCGCCGCGAGGGGGTCATCGGCCAGCGGACGCTGATCATCGGCGCCGGGGCGGTCGGCCGGCAGTTCGCCGCCCGCCTCCTGCAGCGCCCCGAATTCGGCCTCCGGCCGGTCGCCTTCCTCGACGACGACCCACTCGAGATCGAGGCCGAGCCGGCGTCCATCCCGGTGCTCTCCTCGCAGCCGGTCGAGCACGACGGCACGCAGCTGTTCGGCCCCGGCTTCGAAGCGGCGCTGGAGAGCATGCGGGCCTCGCATGTCGTCGTCAGCTTCTCGACGAGCTCGCATCAAGCGGAGCTCGACCTGCTCCGTCGCTGCCAACGGCAGGGCGTCACCGTCTCGGTCCTGCCGCGGCTCTTCGAGGGCGTCACCGACGATCTCGAGCTCGAGCGGATCGGCGGGATCCCGATCGTCTCGGTCCGTCCGAACGACCCGCAGGGCTGGCAGTACGCGCTCAAGTACGGGTCCGACCGGGTCATCGCCGCGATCGCGATCCTGCTCACCTCGCCGCTGATGATCGCCGCGGCGCTGGCGACGCTGCTGACGCTGGGGCGGCCGATCCTCTTCCGGCAGGCCCGGGTCGGCCTCGACGGCAAGGAGTTCGACGTGCTCAAGTTTCGGACGATGCGCGACCCCGACCCCGATGAATGCCCGGAGATCGAGCCGGCAGCGACGAGCGGGGAGGATGTCGCGCCAGGCGGCGTCGAGGGCGTCGACCGGCGCACCCGGACCGGGGCGTTTCTGCGCCGCAGCTCGATCGACGAGCTGCCGCAGTTCTTCAACGTCCTCCGCGGCGACATGTCGCTGGTCGGGCCGCGCCCGGAGCGCCCCAGCTACGTGCAGCTCTTCGACGAGTCCGTCTATCGCTACGCCGACCGCCATCGCGTCAAGTCGGGCATCACCGGCTGGTCGCAGGTCCAGGGGCTGAGGGGAAACACCTCGATCGCCGACCGGGTCGAGTGGGACAACTACTACATCGAGAACCGCTCGCCCTGGCTCGACTTCAAGATCATCCTGCTGACGGTGCCGGCGATGCTGCGCGACTTCGGCCGCCCCCGAGCGTAGGGACGGCCGAGGCCGTCACGCGGCGGTCGTCCCTCACCGCCCGCGTCGGAGGAGGAACCGGATCCGCCACGGCTGCGCCGCACGCAGCGCCCCCACCGTCGCCGAGACCTTGATCCGGAAGCGAAGCCCGTCGTCTTTGTCGTAGATCCCGACCCGCGGCCAGGCCATGGCGCCCGGCTTTCCGACCATCCCGGCCAGCGCCCCGCCGACCGTGAAGCCGGCCCGGCGTGAAGCAGCGACGACCGCGTCGCTGTGGTCGCCGTAGGGGTAGGCGATCGACTCGCACGGCGCCCCGGTCCGCTCCTCGAGATCGGAGCGGGAGCCCTCGAGCTCGTCCCGCAGGTCGTCCGGCATGAGGGTCGGCAGGTGCGGATGGGTCCGCGTGTGGGATCCGAGCTCCCAGCCCAGCTCGGCGAGCTCGGCGAGCTCGTCCCACGACATCGGCGTCAACTCGTCCTCATACGGTGAGCCGAGCCACTTGTCGGTCCCCGGCCAGGCCATCGGTCGCTCGCTGCCGACGAGGGCAGTCGGGACGAAGACGGTGGCCGGCACGCCGAGCGACCTGAGCACGGGCAACGCCTGTTCGTGGACGGACCGGTATGCATCGTCGAAGGTGACCGCGAACGTGCGATCGGCGGGCGGAGCGGCCACCGCGTCGCGGAACGTGGCGCCGACGTAGCCTCGCTCGAGCAGCGAGCCGACCTGGCGCTCGATGTGAGCGGCGGGCACGGCGAATCGCGCCGGCCAGGTGTCGCTGACCCCGTGGTAGCAGAGTGTCAGCACGCGTCTCATCGGTCCGGCGCGTGGTTCGGTGCGGGGCGGTAAGCGGGCCGGCGGCCTCGCGCCACGGGCGCCGGAGCCCGTGGCTGGCTGGTGTCGAGGCGGTGATCCATCGGGCTCGCGATCCGGGGGGAGCCCGGGCGACGCGGTCGCCATCCGCGCTCGGCCACCGCTCCCGGCTCCCGTACTCTACCCGGATGCGACTCGGCGTTTACACCGACGCTCCGTACCACATCCGCGACGGCGAGCCCTACGGGGAGCAGGCCTTCGCCGTCTTCGTCGCCCACCTCGCGCCGCGCTTCTCCCGGCTCGCGCTGTTCGGCCGGCTCGACCCCTCGACGTCGTCGCGAGCCCGCTACCGGCTCGGCAGCGAGGTCGACTTCGTCTCCCTGCCTTACTACCGGGCGCTGGGCGACCTCGGCGGGGCATTGCGAGCGGTCGGCGCAACGATGGGCCGGTTCTGGCGCGGGCTTGCCGACCTCGACTGCGTCTGGCTGCTCGGCCCGAACCCGTTCGTCGTCATCTTCGCGCTGCTCGCGATCCTGCGCCGCAGGCGGATCGTCCTCGGCGTCCGCCAGGACTACCCTGCCTATGTCCGCGCCCGTCACCCGAACCGGCGTGGAATCCAGGCGATGGCGATGGTCATCGACCTTGCGTTCCGCGTCCTCGCGCGACGTCACCCGGTGATCGCGGTCGGCCCCGATCTCGCCGCGGCCTACTCGCACAGTCCGGCGTTGCTCGAGATCGCCGTCTCGCTCGTCGAGCCGGAGGAGCTCGTCAGCCCCGAGGAGGCGTCCCAGCGGCCCTGGGAAGGCGAGCGACGGGTGCTGAGCGTCGGCCGCCTCGAGGAGGAGAAGAACCCGCTGCTGCTCGCCCACGCGCTGCAGATGCTCTGCGCCGATGACGGGCGCTGGAAGCTGACCGTGTGCGGCGATGGACCGATGGCCGCCGACCTCGAAGCCGAGCTCGAGCGGCTCGGCGTTGCCGATCGGGCCGAGCTCCGCGGCTACGTATCGCAGGGCGACGGGCTCGGTCGCGCCTATCGCGACAGCCACGCGTTCCTCCACGTCTCCTGGACCGAGGGGCTGCCGCAGGTGCTCCTCGAGGCGTTCGCCGCGGGCTTGCCGACGGTGGCGACCGACGTCGGCGGCATCCGTCGCGCGGTCGGCGATGCGGTGCTCCTCATCCCGCCCGGCGACTCCGACGCCGCCGCGGCGGCGCTGAGCGCCCTCGCCTCCGACCCCGACCTGCGGGCCCGCCTCGTCGAAGCGGGGCACGACTACGTCGCCGCCCGCACCCTGACGCACGAATCGACGCGGGTCGCCGACTTCATCCTCGAGCAGGCCGGCGACGGCGGGGCGGCGCGCTAGCGAGGGCCCTGCCCTGCCCGGGTCGGCTCGGGCCCGCGAGCCACGCCGCCGCTCAGGACCGGGTCAGGTCGATCCGCTTCAGGTCGGCGAGGACCGCGTAGCGCTGGGCGGCGCTGTAGAGCGGGTGGCAGGAGGTGAGCACGAGCCGGTCGTGGCCGACGTCGCGGACGATCCCGATCTGGTCCGGATCGACGATCCGCGTCGCCGTCACCTCGTAGGTGAACCGCCCGTAGGGCATCTCGAGGGTGATCGGATCGCCGACGTCGATCGAGTCGATCCGGTTGAACGGGGCGCCGTAGGTGGTCCGGTGACCGGCGATCGCCACCGTCCGGCCCTGCCCCGGCAGCGCCGTGTCCGGGTAGTGCCCGGGCCCGAGCTTCAGGTCGGCCTCGTCGGTCCCCTCGATGACGACGAAGTCGGCGTCGATCGACGGGATCAGGATCCGGCCGATCGGCTTGCCGTTGTCGAGGCGCTCCGCGAAGAGGTCGGCGAGCCGCTCGGCGCGGTGTGCCGTGGCGGCCCGGCTCGCGGCCCGGCTGGCCGCGAGGTCGGCTACCTCGGGGTTGTGGAGGAACTCGTCCCTGACCGTGTCGAGCTCTCCCGCTGCCCGGTTCTGGCGAACCTCGGCGTAGACCGCCGACAGCGGCTCCTTCCAGAGCAGCGTGATCGCGACGTCGGCGAGGAGGACGACTCCCGCCGTGATCAGCGCCACCGAGGCGATTCGGGCGAGTCGCCGCATCGGCGGGATCATTGCTGATTGCGACCGCAGGCTCGCCGCCACCTGCAAGACTGCCCCTCCCGTGAGCGCCCCCGGCCATCGACCGATCGCCGCCTACCAGGCCGACCCCGAGCAGGTCGGGCGGGTGCTGCTGCTCTATTCGGGCGGCCTCGATACGAGCGTGATGCTGCACTGGATCCAGCGGGAGTACCGGGCCGAGGTGGTGACGCTCACCGTCGAGCTCGGCCAGCCCGACGAGGACTGGGAGGCGATCGTCGCCAAGGCCCGCGACATGGGCGCCATCGAGACGGTGGTCGTCGATGCGCGCGAGGAGTTCGCCGCCGACTTCGTCGTGCCGGCGATTCGCGCCAACGCGCTCTACGGCGGTGGCTATCCGCTGTTCACGGCGCTGGCCCGGCCGCTGATCGCCAAGGTCGCGGTCGCCGTCGCGCGTGAGCACGGGTGCGACACGATCGCCCACGGTTGCACCGGCAAGGGCAACGACCAGGTCCGGATCGACGCGACGATCGCGGCGCTCGGCCCGGAGCTGCGGGTCCTCGCCCCGGTTCGCGAGTGGGCGATGGGGCGGGAGCAGGAGATCGCCTACGCCCGCGAGAATCGGATCCCGGTGTCGGGCGGCACCGAGAAGCCGCCGTACTCGATCGACGACAACCTCTGGGGGCGTTCCTCGGAGGGCCGGGTGATCGAGGACATCGATCGGCCCCCGCCCGATGACGTCTTCCGGCTCGTGACGCGGCCCGAGGACGCGCCCGACGAGCCGGAGCTCATGCGGCTCGGGTTCGAGGCGGGCGCACCGGTGTCGATCGACGGCGAGCGGCTCGGCCTCGTCGAGCTGATCGGGCAGGCCACCGAACGCGGCCGCCGCCACGGCGTCGGCATCGTCGACCACATCGAGGACCGGATCGTCGGGCTCAAGGTGCGCGACATCTACGAGGTGCCGGGCGCGACGATCATCCTCGCCGCCCACAAGGACCTCGAGAAGCTCGTGTCGACGATCCACCAGAACAACTTCAAGGCCGGCCTCGACAACCAGTGGGCGTACCTGTGCTACGCCGGGCTCTGGTATGAGCCGCTGCGCACGGATATCGACGCCTACATGGTCGCCGCCAACGAGTACGTCACCGGCGAGGTCACGGTCCGGCTCTACAAGGGCTCGGCGAGGGTCGTCGCCCGCAGCTCGCCCTACGCCCTCTACGACAAGTCGCTGGCCGGCTTCGGCGATTCGGGCGGGGAGTTCAGCCAGCTCGCCAGCCCCGGCTTCATCGAGCTGTTCTCGCTGCAGACGCGGATGGCGCAGAGGGTTCGGCGGCCGCGGGATTAGATGATCGACGTCGCCCCCGACCCGCACGCGGATTCGCGATCGATCATCTAGCCTCAGCCCATGACCTTCGTCTACACAGCGATCGGCCGCCTCGTCGTCTACGTGGTCCGTCGCCGGTACGGCCGCCAGCTTCAGGTCGTCGGCGTCGTCGCCTTGGCCGGCGCCCTGATCGGCGGCGCGATCGGGGCCTACCTGCTCGCTTCACGCGACGTCGAGGAGGGCTGAGCCCGCGCGTCAGCGGCGGCCGAGGACGCGATCGACGATCGGGTCGGGATCGCTGACGCCCCAGAGCTGACGGAGGACGCTGGCGATCGTCTCGCGGTCGCTGCCGGCGTCGGCGAGCCGGCGGGCGTGATCGATGGCCTCGGCGGCGGGCTCGGACCCGCCGCGGTCGCCGAGCACGCCGTGCGTCGCGGCGGCGGCGGCCGCTTCCGGGGTCGGCTGCGGCGGCCCGGGCGCCGGCTCGGCGTGCGGCGGCCGCGCCGGCAGCGGCGCCGGCGCGGATGCCGGCGGCGGTGGCGGCGGCGCCCCGACGATGTCGGTGTAGGTGCCGGACGGTACCGGCGGCGGGGCGGGCGTGGGGGCCGGCGGCGGCACCGGGGGGGCGGGCGGTGTCAGCGGCGGGGTCGGGGGCGTTGCCGGTTGAGCCGGCGCCGCCCGGGATCCGATGATCGGCGTGGCTGCCGCCGGCGGCTCGGCAGCGCTGGGCTGTGGGCGGTCGAGGCGCTCGCTCAGCCCCGGCTGCTCGAGCTTGTCGGTGACCGAGTTGATCGCGTCCTCGAGCGCCCGCACCATCTGCTCGGAGTGGTCGCGGACGGTTGCTGCGTGGCGGACCAGGTCGTCGGTCAGCTCGGAGATCAGGCCGACCCGCTCGGCGGTGAGCCGGTCGGCACGCCGCTGCGCCTCGGCGAGGTGCAGCCGGGCCTGCTCCTCGGCGTCACGACGGATCGCCTCGGCCGCGCGCTCGGCGGCGGCGATCACCGTCTGCAGCTCGGCGGTCATCTGGTCGATGGCCGCCTGGACGCTGCCCGACGGCGCCGGCGCCGATGCCTCGGTCCAGCGGATCGGGCCTGCCGGCGGGTTGGGTGGTTGCTGGGGATGCTGCTCGGTCATGGCCTCGATGTCCGCTCCTTGCGGCGATTCTAGACCGCGTGGGAAAGCCCGCCGGCGGGGTCGCCGGCGGGGTCGAACCGGAAGGTGATCTCGCGCGTCTGGGCCATCTTCACCTCCACGGTGCGACCGCGGGCCGCCGGTCCCGACGGGCTGCTGAAGTCGGCATCACGGGCCGCTTCGACGAGCCTGTTCGAGGTCGCAGCCATCGCCTCGATCATCGTCGCGTAGCCGTCGTCGATCCGCCGCTGCCGAGCCTCGATCTCGCGCCCGAGATCCCGCAGCTGCTCGATCCGCGCCGCGGCGAGGGTCCGGCCGGCAGCCTCCGCCACGGCAACGATCCGGTGCGCCTCACGGGCCGCGATGGCGACGATCCGCTCCCCATCGCGGCGGGCCGTGTCGATGGTCGCTTCGATGCGCTCGTCGGCGGTCGGGGACCCCACGGGGCCGCATCGTAGATGGCGTTGCGGCGTCAGCATCGCCGACCGCGCCCGGACGGCGGCGACGGGCGGCTGCGGCGCGGTCGCGATCGTGGTAGGACGGACGGGAGATGGCGAGCCGCGGTGAGAGCCCCGATCCGACCCGGGAGCCGGAGGGCCGGATCGCGCGTGCGCGCTCGGCGATCAGCGCCGGCCTCGATGAGCTGCTCGCCCGCAGCGAGGCCGTCCCCTCGCGGGAGCGTGGCGAGGAGCCCGCCCGGGCGCCGGCGACGGGGCCGGCCGATAGCGCCGACCCGCTCCTGGCGGCGGCCCTCGACGCCCGGCTCGAGACCGCCGAGGCGGCGCTGCGGTCGCGCCTCGACGCGGCGCTGAGCGCGGGCCGGAGGATCGACGAGGAGCGGATCCGCAGCGAGGCCGCCGCGCACCGGCAGCGGCTCGAGGAGGAGCTGGCCGCGGCGCTGGGCAACGCCGCGACCGACCTCCGCCGCGAGCTCGAGGCCGAGCGTGCCGATTTCCGCCGCGATCTCGACGCCTCGACCAGGGCCGGAGCGGCGGCGGCGATCGAGCGAATCGACGCGCTCCGGGCCGCGGCCGTCCGCGACGCGGCACGGACCGCGGAGGAGGTCGCCGCAAGCCGCCTGCGCGCCGTCCGCGAGTCGCTCACCGCCGACCTTCGCCACGACCTCGAGCAGGCCCGGTCCGGGATCGACCGCGATGCTGCCGCGGTCGAGGCCCGGGTCGGGAGCCTGATCGCCGGCCTCCGCGACGAGCAGGCGGCCGCGGCGGCGAAGCGGGAGGACACGGCGCGCCGTCGGATCGAGGCGCAGCTCGAGCTCCTCGACGGGGAGCTGCGCGGCAGGATCGACCGCGAGCTCGAGCGCCGTCTCGCCACCGTGCGAGCGGCGCTCGAGGATGTCGGTGCGGCGGCGCTGGCGAGCGGCCGCGAGGAGATCCGCGCCGCCGCCGGGGCGA
This sequence comes from Solirubrobacterales bacterium, assembly GCA_041393495.1. Classification (GTDB taxonomy): domain Bacteria; phylum Actinomycetota; class Thermoleophilia; order Solirubrobacterales; family 70-9; genus RHKX01. The sequence continues at coordinate 18,107 of JAWKKA010000002.1, forward strand.
CGGTCGAGCGCGAGGTCGCAAAGGGGGAGGCGCGGCTTGCGGCCGCCGCCGCCGGGATCGAGGCGGCGATCGACGAGCGCTTCGCGACGGCGCTCGAGGCGGCCGAGCGGGATCTGGAGGTGAGCGCCCGGGGGGCGATCGAGCGGGCGCTGGCCGCGATCCGGCCGGAGCTCGAGGCGACGGTCGCGCGGACCGCGCAGGAGGTCGCCGCCGCCGCCGCCGAGGGAGCGGGCGAGGAGCTCCAGCGGGCGCTGATCACGTGCACGGGCGAGCAACTGGAGCTGCTCCGGGCAGAGGCCGCCGGGCGCAGCTACCGGGAGTACGCGCGCCGGGCGGAGGCGGCGTCGGCGGCTCAGCTCGAGGGCTCGCTCGCCGCCCTCGAGCGCCGTGCGGCCGAGCTCGCCGGCGGCCTCGACGCGGCTGCGGAGCGGTCGGGGCGGAGCCTCGACGACCGCGCCGCCGGAATCCGCGCCGCGGCCGCGGCCGATCTCGAGCGACGGGTCGAGGGAGCCGCCGCGGCGGCGGTCGGCCATCGCGTCGCGCGGCTCACCGATGACGCGAGGGCGACGCTGAGCGACGAGGGGGCCCGCATCCGGGCGGCGCTCGCCGAGCTCGCCGAGCTCGGCGAGCGCCGGATCGCCGCCGCCGAGCATGCGCTCGCGCGTGAGGACCGGATTCGCGAGCGGACGCGGGCCGCCGAGCTGCAAGCCGCCGCGCGGGTTCGCGAGGCCGAACGGCGGCTCGCCGCTGTTCTCGGGCGGCTCGATCGCGGCGGGACGTCCCCGGCCTGAGCGAAGCCTCCGCAAAACGCGGCAAGCGGCCCGACCGGGCCGGGGTTGGCATCCACGCCCCTTGCCATGATGGCCCGGTGAGCGCGACCCCGGCCCGCCAGGCAGCCCACCTGCACGTCCACAGCGAGTACTCGCTGCTCGACGGCGCCAACAAGATCGACGCGATGGCGGCCCGGGCCGCGGAGCTCGGCATGCCGGCGCTCGGCCTCACCGACCATGGGGTGATGAACGGCTCGGTCGAGCTGTTCAAGGCGTGTCGTGAGCAGGGGATCAAGCCGATCATGGGCCTCGAGGCCTACCTCGTCGACGACGTCGAGTCGATCAGGCAGAAGACGAGGTGGGAGCGCAATCACCTGACGCTGCTGGCGGCGAACGAAACCGGCTTCCGCAACCTCGTCAAGCTGAGCACGGCCGGGTTCCTCGAGGGCTTCGCCCGCGGCAAGGCGAACGTGGACCCGGGGATCCTCGAGCGCTACTCCGAGGGGGTGATCGCGTTGACCGGCTGTCTCGCGTCGCGGCTCTGCAGGCGCCTGGTCGAGGACCGGCCCGGCGACGCGCGGGCCCACGTCGATGACCTGATCGGGATCTATGGCGACGAGAACGTCTACTTCGAGCTGCAGGTGAACGGAATCGCCGAGCAGGACAAGGCGAACGAGGGGATCGCGAGGATCGCCCGGGAGCTCGGCAAGCCGCTGGTCGGCACCGCCGACGTGCACTACCTGCGCCGTGAGGACTACCACAACCACGCGGCGCTGCTCTGCGTGCAGACGAAGTCGACGCTGAAGGAGCCGAAGCTCAGCTTCGACACCAACGAGTTCTACCTGAAGACCGCGGAGGAGATGCACGAATCGTTCTCCCCGTGGCCGGAGGCGATCCCGAACACGCTCGAGATCGCCGAGCGCTGCGATGTCGAGATCGGGCTCGGCGAGCTGCTGCTGCCACGGTTTCCGACCCCCGACGGCATCGAGCCCGAGGCGATGCTGCGCCGCGTCGCCGCCGAGGGGCTGCGACGCCGCTACGGCGATCCGGCCCCGGCGGCGGCCGTCGAGCGGCTCGAGCTCGAGCTCGGGGTGATCGAGGAGATGGGCTTCCCGTCCTACTTCCTGATCGTCTGGGACTTCGTCCGCTTCGCGAAGGAGAACGGGATCGCGGTCGGCCCCGGGCGCGGCTCGGCGGCCGGCTCGATCGCCGCCTACAGCCTCGGGATCACCGACCTCGACCCGCTCGCGAACGACCTCCTGTTCGAGCGCTTCCTGAACCCGACCCGCCGGCGATGCCCGACATCGACATCGACTTCTCGGTTCGGGGCCGCGAGCGCGTGATCCGTTACGTGACCGACAAGTACGGCCGCGAGTCGGTCGCGCAGATCGTCACCTTCGGCAAGATGGCGCCACGGGCGGCAACCCGCGACGCCGCCCGCGTGCTCGGGTTCGACTACGGCACCGGCGACCGGGTCGCGAAGCTGATCCCGGAGCCGGTGATGGGCCGAAGCCCGAGCTTCGCGGAGTGCCTGAAGGGCGGCGAGGACCTGAAGAAGGCATACGACAGCGAGCCCGACACCCGCCAGATCGTCGACACCGCCCGCGGCCTCGAGGGCATCGTCCGCAACCACTCGATCCACGCGGCCGCGGTCGTGATCGCCGATCGGCCACTGCAGGAGGTGGTGCCGCTGCAGCTCGCCGAGGACCGTGGCGCGGTCAAGGACGGCGAGCGCTCCTACAAGATCGTCACCCAGTACTCGATGGTCCCGGTCGAGGAGATCGGCCTGCTGAAGATGGATTTCCTCGGCCTCCGCAACCTCGACGTGATCGAGGACGCGGTCGAGATCATCGGCCGCTCACGGGGCGTGGAGATCGACGTCGAGGCGTTGCCGCTCGACGACGCCAGGACCTACGAGATGCTGACGCGCGGCGACTCGGTCGGCGTCTTCCAGCTCGAGTCGGAGGGAATGCGCGAAGCGCTGCGCCAGATCAAGCCGACCAGGTTCGACGACATCGTCGCGATCGGCGCCCTCTACCGGCCCGGCGCGATGCGCTTCATCCCCGATTACGCGCGCGGCAAGCGTGACCCGGACGGCGTTCGCTACCAGGACGAGCGTCTGCGGCCGATCACCGAGGCCACCTACGGCTGCTGCATCTATCAGGAGCAACTGATGGAGATCTCGAAGCGGATCGCCGGCTTCAGCCCGGCCCGGGCCGACGACCTGCGCAAGGCGATCGGCAAGAAGAAGCGGGACATGATGGCGACGATGGAGGCCGAGTTCCGCGAGGGCGCGGCCGCATCGGGCACCGACGCCGGCGTCACCCGCGAGCTCTGGAACCTGATGACGGCGGCAGCCGACTACTCCTTCAACAAGTCCCACGCCGCCTGCTACGCCCTGATCTCCTACCGGACCGCGTATCTGAAGGCGAACTACCCGGCCGAGTACATGGCGGCGGTGATCAGCTCGGTGATGTCGACGAAGGACAAGGTCCCGTTCTTCGTCAATCGCTGCGAGGAGATGGGAATCGAGGTGCTGCCGCCGGACGTCAACGCCTCCGACCACGGCTTCGTCGTCTCCGGCAACAAGATCCGCTTCGGCCTCGACGCGGTCAAGAACGTCGGCCACTCGGCGGTCGAGGCGATCCTGAAGGCCCGCGAGGAGCGCCCGTTCGACTCGCTCTGGGACTTCTGCGAGCGGGTCGACTGCCGGGCGGTCAACAAGCGGGCGATCGAGTGCCTGATCAAGTGCGGTGGCCTCGACTCGACCGGCGCGAGCCGCAAGGCGATGCTCGGGGTCCTGCCGCAGGCACAGTCGGCCGGCCAGAAGGCGCAGGAGGATGCGCAGCGCGGGCAGGCATCGATCTTCGCCCTCGACGAGGAGGGCTCCGGCGGCCCGCGCAGCCAGCATGCGCCGATCCTCGGCGAGGAGTTCGAGCAGCGCGAGCTCCTGGCGATGGAGAAGGAGACGATGGGGACCTTCCTGTCCGACCACCCGCTCTCCCAGGTTCGCGAGGCATTGCGGGTCAAGGCCGATTGCACGCTCGCTGAGCTCGAGAAGCGCCCCGACGGCGCCACGGTGACGGTCGGCGGGATCGTCGCCGAGGCGAAGCGGATCCGGACCAAGAGCGGCAGCAACATGATGTTCGCGACGCTCGACGACCTCGAGGGCCGCGTCGAGATGATCATCTTCGCGAAGACGCTCGAGGCCAGCGGGGGGCTGATCGACACCGACGCGGTGCTCCTGGTCCGCGGGCGGGTCGACCGCAAGGATCGCGGCGAGGTCAAGCTCGTGGTCCACGACGCCGAGCCGTTCGAGCCGACCGTCACCGAGGTCGAGACCGCCCGGGAGAAGGTCCGCGAGCAGGCCGAGCCGCTCCGCTTCCTGCTCCAGATCGACGCCGCCCGGCACGACGCATCGATCATCGAGGAGCTGAAGGCGGTGTTCGCGAGCTTCCCGGGGGACGCCGAGGTCGTCCTCGAGATGAAGACCGGCGATGGAGTCCACAAGCTCCGCTTCGGCGGCGCCTACCGCGTCGATGCCAGCGTCGGTCTCCGCGCCGAGGTCGAGGACCTGCTCGGCGCCGAGGCAGCAGCCGCCTGAGCCAGCGAGCGCCGCGGCAGCGGCGCCCGGACCGACCGGCCGGGGCGACCGCCTACCGGCTCGACGCCGAAGTTGCGGCAGCCCGAGCGCAACCGGCAGCCCCTTTAGGGGTCGGAACTAGAATCCGACCATGCCGGCAACCCGTACAGCCGCCGTCGCGGTCCCCGCCGGGGAGTGCCGCAGTTGCAGGACTTTCTGCGACAAGCTGATCGAGCCCCGTGCCTGCCTGACGATGCGCTGCCCCTACCTGTGGAGCTACGTCGACGGCCTCAGCGGCCGGCGTTTCATGGGTTGCGTGCAGAAGGTCTTTCGCGCCGAGATCGACGTCGCCGGCTTCGAGGCGGCGGAGCGCAACGGCGGCTTCGGCGGGATCAAGATGACCGGCACCCCGATGCCGCAGTGCCAGTTCCGGGTCGAGCCGGCGTTCGAGGGCGACGGGCCCGATCACAACTGCCTGAACCCGTCCTTCTTCGATATCAGCGATCCGGCCGGGTTCGACCTCCGCACCGGCCTGCCGCTGGCGGGCCAGATGTGATCCCCCGCCTGCCGCCCGGAGCGCTCCGCGGGACACTCAGCCTCGCGGGCTGAGCGGCGAGGGACGGACGAAGGGCGCCGGAGGGAGGGCGCCGCAAGCAGCGTCGACCAGACGGATCCGCACGATCAGGCGCTGGGGCGGATGGCGCCGGAATGTCGGCGCGACCGACCCCAGCGCGAAGGAGGCGCGCCACGGATCGGGACGATCCCCGCCGGCGCCGCCCGCCGGTTCACCCCGCCGGCGCCGCCCGCCGGTTCACCCCGCCGGCGCCGCCCGCCGGTTCACCCCGCCGGCGCCGCCCGCCGGTTCATCCCCCGCCGGCCCTCTCCTTGATCCCTTGATCGCGGAGCGCCCTCGCGCGCCGGATCTCGGCGCGGTCCGACCCCCGCTTGTCCGGCCCGGGCGTCTCGAGTAGCGCCGGCAGGTCCTCGAATCGGGGCTCGGAGAGGAACGTCGCGATCCCGTGGTCGCCCATCTCGCCCTCGCCGAGGTTGGCGTGCTTGTCGCGATTGGCCCCGAACGGCACGGCGCTGTCATTGACGTGCAGGCAGCGCAGCCGGTCGAGACCCACGACCCGGTCGAAGTCGTCGACGACCGTCGCGAGCCCATCGGGCTCACGGATGTCGAAGCCGCTCGCGAACAGGTGGCAGGAGTCGATGCAGACGCCGATCCGCTCGCCGGCTCCGGCCGCGTCGACCAGCATCGCCAGCTCGTCGAAGTCGCGGCCGAGCGGCCCGGTCGTCCCGGCGGTGTTCTCGAACAGCACCGGACAGCTCCGCGACTCCGCCAGCGCCTCACGGACCAGCGCACCCGAGCGGGGGACGGCCTCCTCGAGCGGGTCCCGCTTACGCGATCCGGCGTGGAGGACGACCCCCGCGGCACCGATCGCGTCGCCGAGCCGCAGCGCGTGGGTCAGCGAGGCGAGGGACTTCGAGCTGATCTCGGGATCGGGGCTGCAGGTGTTGATCAGATAGACCGCGTGGATCACGACCGAGCCGAGCCGGGAATCCGCAAACGCCTCGTTGAACGCGTCGAAGTCCGCCGGCTCGAATCTGGTCGGCCGCCAGGCCCGCGGGCTCTGGTGGAAGATCTGAATCGCGTCGCACTCGCGCTCGACGCCACGCTCGACGGCATTGACCAGCCCGCCGGCTGTGGAAACATGCGCGCCGATCAGCATGGATGACTCCCTTCGGGTTCGATTCGCCCCCTCGCCAACCGGAGCGCTGCACATCGGCGGCGCGAGGACGGCACTGTACAACTGGCTTGTCGCGCGCGGATCCGGCGGCGCGCTGATCCTGCGGATCGAGGACACCGACCGCGAGCGTTCGACGGCGGCGAACGTCGAGCAGATCCTCGACGCGCTCGGCTGGCTCGAGCTCGACTGGGACGAGGGCCCGATCAGCCAGCACGAGCGGGCTCCGCGTCACCGCGAGCGGCTCGAGGAGCTGCTCGCCTCCGGCGCCGCCTACCGGGATGCGACGACCGGCGCCGAGGTCCAGGCCTGGCGGCGCGACAACCCGGGCCGGGGCTACCGGGGGACGCCCCTGACGGGCGCCGCCGCCGGCGGCGCCGCGGTCCGCCTGCGCGTCCCCGACGGAGGCGAGACGATCGTCTCTGATGCGATCCGTGGCGAGGTCCGGTTCGAGAACGCGCTCCAGGACGATCCCGTGATCGCGCGGGCCGACGGTTCGGTCCTCTACAACTTCGCGGTCGCCGTCGATGACGCGGACATGCGGATCACCGACGTGATCCGCGGCGACGACCATCTCTCGAACACGCCCCGGCAGCTGCTCGTGTTCGAGGCGCTCGGCGAGGTGCCGCCGCGTTACGCGCATCTGCCGCTGCTGCACGGACCCGACGGCAGAAAGCTCTCGAAGCGCCACGGCGCCGCCTCCGTCCAGGAGCTGCGCGAGGCCGGCTACCTGCCCGCTGCCGTCCGCAACTACCTCGCGCTGCTCGGCTGGGGGGCCGCAGATGACGAGACGATCCTCTCCACCGACGAGCTCGTCCACCGCTTCTCGATCGACCGGGTCGGCCGCGCCGCGGCGATCTTCGACGAGAAGAAGCTCCGCTGGCTGAACGGCCGCTACATGCGCGAGCAGCCGCTCGACCGCTACGAGGCCGAGCTCGCGGCGTACCTCGAGCGCAACGAGCCGGCAGCAGCGACCACGTTCGCTGCGGCCCCGGCCGCGGCGCGGCTGCAGGCGTGCGCGATCGTCAGCGACAAGGCCCAGACGGTCGCCGAGGTCTGGCCGCTGGTCGCGTTCCTGTTCACCGAGCCGGACATCGAGCGCGTCGACGAGAAGGTCTGGCGCAAGGTGATGAAGCCGGGCTCGAGGTCGCTGCTGCGCAAGGCCGCCACGGTCCTCGCCGCGATCGATCCGTTCGACGCCGAGACCATCGAGCGGGACCTGCGCGGGCTGATCGACGCCGAGGGCGTCGCCGCGACCAGGGTCCTGCAGCCGATCCGCGTCGCGATCAGCGGCTCGAACGTCTCGCCGGGGATCTTCGAGTCGCTCGCCGCGCTCGGTCGCGGGCGGTCGATCGCGAGGCTGGATCGGGCGATCGGACGCCTCGGCGACGCCCTGCCCGGGGACGATTCCGACCCGGGCTAACGGGATCGGGCCGCGCTGCCGATCAGGGTGGAGGCACCGGCGGCAGGACACGCCCCGCCATCCCCGGACCGGCTCAGGACAGACCGATGACCACAGCAGAGAAGACCGCCAGCGCGCCCCTCATCAGCGGACGGGGAAAGGGCGGCCAACGCCTCGCCGCAGCGTTCGACGCGGTCGGTCGGATGCCGGCCCTCGAGGACACGATCGACCGGGTCGTCAAGGCGACCTCGCAGCAGAGCTCCTCGCTGACCGAGATCACCGAGATCGTCGAGACCGATACCGCGATGGCGATCGCCGTGATGCGTTCCGCCAACAACGGCGGCGGGCCACGCGGTCGGGTCGCCAACGTCCCCGACGCCGTCGAGGCCCTGACCCCCGCCGGCATCCGGGCCGTCGCCGGGTCGCTGCAGACCTACCGGATGCTCCAGACCGCGAGCTCGTGGGCGTCGTTGCCGGAGCGCTTCCGCCGCCATGCCGTCGCCACCCGCCATGCCGCCGAGAGCCTCGCGAACGTCGCCGACGTCGCCGGGCGCGAGGAGCTCGCCGCCGCGGCGCTCCTCCACGACGTCGGTCAGCTCGTCCTGCTCCGCCTCTATCCCGGCTACGAGGAGATCCTCGCCGACCGCATGATGACCCCGGAGGCCCGTGCGCAGCTCGAGCGCCGCGAGTTCGGCATGGACCACACGATCGTCGGCGGCGTCCTCGCCCGCCGCTGGGGCCTGCCCACCGTGATCACCGGCGCGATCGAGCGCCACCACTCCGAGACGGCGGACGGCCTCGCCGCCGCGGTCCGGCTCAGCGACCTCGTCGCGCATCAGGCCGCCGGCGACACCGTCTCGCCGGAATCGATGATCGCGGCGGCCGAAGCCTGCGGGCTCAACGAGGGGCGCCTTCATCAGCTTCTTTACGAGTTCCCGTACGCTCGCGCGCCGCGTCAGCGCCGCGGCGAGCCGTGCCCGCTCTCCCGCCGCGAGATCGATGCCCTCCGGGGCCTCGCCGAGGGCAAGGTCTACAAGGAGATCGCCGAGGAGATGGGGCTCTCGGCCAGCACCGTCAGGACCCACCTCCACAACGTCTACCGCAAGCTCGGGGCCGCCGACCGCGCCCAGGCGGTGCTCGTCGCCCGCGAGCGCGGCTGGGTCTGAGCGGCCCTGCGACCGGCGCATCGCGGCGTCATCGGACGACCGCCGCCCGCGGCGCGGGCCCCTTCCCGGGGCCCGCTTGGTCGCAGAAGCCGCTCAGTCGATCAGGCTGCTGCGCAGGGCGATCGCGACCGCGTGGGCGCGGTCGCGGGCGCCGAGGCGGGGGAGGGTCGCCTTCGCGTGCGTGCGGACGGTCTCGGCGCTGAGCCCGAGCCGTCGGGCTGCCTCCTCGGTCGAGTGGCCGTCGGCGAACATCTGCAGGATCTGGCGCTGCCGCGGGGTCACCCGCTGGCGCTCGCCGTCGCCGTCGATGTCGGGGTCGATGAAGGAGTTGAAGCGCAGAACCTCATCGACCGCCGAGCGCAGGGTCGCCGGGGAGGAGCGTTTGCTGACGTAGGCCGAGGCGCCGGCGTCGAGCGCCTCCTTGATCGCGTGGCGGTCGGCCCGGCCGCCGTGGGCGACGATGCCGAGGCCGGGCTGCTGGTGGAGCAGCTCGCGGATCGTCGCCGTTCCCGACGGCGCCCTGCTGGCGGCCGCGCGCATCTCGATGATCGCCAGCTCGAAGTTGCCGACGCTGGCCAGCAGGTCGATGGCGCCGCGGCCGTCGGCGAGCTCCTCGAAGTCCCAGGAGGAGCCGAGCAGGCGCCGGACCCCCAGCCGCACGACCGGGTGGGAGTCGATGATCATGCAGCAGCGTTCGGATCCCAACGGTTCCTCCAGGCCCCCTCCGTGGGTGGATGGCGGCGATCGTAGCGGAGCGGCCGCCGACCGATCCGCTAGAACCCGCCGCGATGATCTCGGTCACCGCGAAGTCCCGCTACGCCGTGGTCGGCATGGCCGAGCTCGCCCGCCACGGTGACCGCCCGGTGCCGATCGCGACCGTCGCCGAGCGCCGCGAGATCCCGATGCAGTTCCTCGAGCAGCTCTTCTCGACCCTGCGCCGGGCCGGCCTGCTCACCTCCCAGCGCGGCGTCAAGGGCGGCTACCGGCTCGCCCGCGACGCCGAGCAGATCACCGTCCTCGAGGTCGTCCAGGCCCTCGACGGCAAGCTCGGCGAGGAGGGCCGCGAGGCGGGCGGCATCTGGGCCGACGGGGTCGATGCGCTGCGTGCCGTCTTCTCGGCGGCCACGATCGCCGACGTCGCCCGCCGCGAGGAGGCCGAGGAGGGCGGCGGCATGTACTCCATCTGATCGCGGAGTCAGGCGGCCGGCGGCTCGCGGGAGGGGTGACGCCCGCCCGCAGCGAGGATCGCGACGCCGATGGCGGCGCTGACGATCGAGCCGCCGAGTACACCGAGCTTGGCGGCCTCGGTGAGCAACGGGTCATCGAAGGCGAGCGCCGCGATGAACAGCGAGACCGTGAACCCGATGCCGGCGAGGGCCGCGATCCCGACGACGCTGCGGCGGTCGACGCCGGCGGGGAGGACGCCAAGGCCGGTGCGGACCGCCACGAGCGAGGCAGCCGCGATCCCGACGAGCTTGCCGACGATGAGGCCGAGCGCGACCGCGAGCGCCGCCGCGGCGCCGTCGCCGTGGCCGAGCGCGTCGCCGCCGATCTCGATGCCGGCGTTGGCGAGGGCGAAGACCGGGAGGATCAGAAAGCTCGTCCACGGGTGGATGCGTTCCTCGAGCTCCTCGAGGACGCGCCGTCCGCCGACCGGATGGGCGGGGGTCATCAACGCCAGCGCGACGCCCGCGATCGTCGCGTGGACGCCGGATTCGAGGACCGCGATCCAGACGAGGACGCCGACGATCGCGTAGGGCCAGATCCGGACGATCCCGAGCCGCCGCATCATCACGGTCACGAGGAGGAGCGCGACCGCAACCACGAGCCACGGCAGCGACAGCTCCGAGGTGTAGGCGATCGCGATCACGGCGATCGCGAGGACGTCGTCGACGACCGCGATCGTGACGAGGAACAGCTTCGCGCCGACGCCGACGCGGTCGCCGAGAAGCGCCATCGCCGCGATCGCGAATGCCGCGTCGGTGGCCATCGGGATGCCCCAGCCGGCGCCGGCGCCGGGGCCCGCCGTGGCGGCGAGGTAGATCAGGACCGGAAGCAGAACACCGCCGGTCGCGGCGACGACCGGCAGCGCCGCCTGCCGCGGGTGCCGGAGATCGCCGTGGGTCACCTCGCGCTTGATCTCGAGCGAGATCAGGAAGAAGAACAGGGTCATCAGCCCGTCGTTGACCCAGTGGCCGAGGTCCTCGGTGATCGAGAGGCCGCCGACGCCGAGGGTCAGCTCGGTGTGCCAGAACGACTCGTAACCGCCGATCCCGAGCAGGTTCACCCACAGCAGCGCCGCGACCGAGCCGATCAGCAGGGCGAATCCACCGCCCTCCTCGGCCTTCAGGAACGAGGCGACCGGGTCGATCGCCGCGATCGCGCGTTTCGGCCGGAGCTTCGGCGCCATCGGAGGTGACGGTATCCGCCCGGACCACCGGCTTCGCGTGCGGCGTGGGCCCGCGGCGCTACCGTTAACCTCCCCATGCCCCCGAGCGCGTCCCCGACCCTGCGGATCGCCGCCGAAGCCTCGGCGGTCGTCGGCGACACCCCGTTGGTGGCGCTGAAGCGCGTCGGCGCCGGCCTCGGCGCCGAGCTCGTCGGCAAGCTCGAGTGGTTCAACCCGGGCGGCTCGATCAAGGACCGGATCGGCGTCGCGATGATCGACGCCGCCGAGGCGGACGGGCGGATCGAGCCGGGGCGGACCGTGATCGTCGAGCCGACGTCGGGGAACACAGGGATCGCCTTGGCGATGGTCTGCGCGGCGCGCGGGTACCGCTGCATCCTGACGCTGCCCGAGGGCATGAGCCGCGAGCGCTCGGCGATGCTGCGCAGCTACGGCGCCGTCGTCCGCGAGACCCCGTCGATGGGCGGCATGGACGAGTCGGTCGAGCTGGCCCGGGCGATCGCCGCCGAGCACGACGACGCCTACATGCCCCAACAGTTCGACAACCCCGCCAATCCCGAGGTCCACCGCCGGACCACGGCCGAGGAGATCTGGCGCGACACCGATGGCCGGGTCGACGCGATCGTCTGCGGCGCCGGCACCGGCGGCACGATCACCGGCGTCGGGCAGGGCCTGAAGGAGCGCAATCCCGCCCTGTACGTGCTGGCGGTGGAGCCGGCGGGCTCGCCGGTGCTCTCCGGCGGCAAGCCCGGCCCGCACAAGATCCAGGGCATCGGGCCCGGGTTCGTCCCCGCGGTCCTCGACCGGTCGGTGATCGACGAGGTGATCGCCGTCGAGGACGAGTCGGCGATCGCCACCGCGGCCCTGGCGGCGACCCGGGAAGGGCTCCTGGTCGGGATCTCGTCCGGCGCGGCCCTGCACGCGGCGATCGAGCTCGGCAGCCGACCGGAGATGACCGGCAAGCGGATCGCGATCGTCTTCGCCGATGCGGGCGAGCGCTACATGTCGCTGCCCTGGTTCGGAGGCTGACCGCGATGTTCGGCGTCAAGGCGATCGGTCGCGCCCTCAGGGAGATCCGCGACGACGTGGCCGCGGCGCGCGATCGCGACCCCGCCGCCCGCGACGTCGGGTCGGTCGGGATCCTCTCCTCGTGGGCGGGCGTGCAGGCGCTCCTCGCCCACCGACTCGCCCACGCGCTGCATGAGGGCGGCGCCCCGCTGGTTCCCGGCGCGATCGCGTACGCGTCCCGCGCCGTGACCGGGATCGAGATCCATCCCGGCGCCCGGATCGGCGCCGACTTCTTCATCGACCATGGCTCCGGCGTGGTGATCGGCGAGACCGCCGAGATCGGCGACCGCGTCACGATCTACCAGGGGGTCACCCTCGGCGGCACCGGCTTTCAACGAGGCAAGCGCCACCCGACCGTCGAGGACAACGTCACGATCGGCTCCGGGGCGAAGCTGCTCGGCCCGATCAGGGTCGGCCGCGGCGCCAAGGTCGGCGCCAACACCGTCGTCGTCAGCGACGTCCCCGAGCGGGCGACCGTCGTCGGCAACCCCGGTCACATCGTCAGGGTCGAGGGTCGTCGTCCCGAAGGCCCCGACACCGATTGGATCCACCTCCCCGACCCGGTCGCCGATGCGATCAAGGCGCTCTCCGCCCGCCTCGTGGAGGTCGAGCACCGCCTCGCGGCCCTCGACGGCGGCGAGGAGGAGGCCGAGCTCCACGAGCTCCGTCCCAAGCAGGGCCCGACGACCGCCGGCGGGTAGCGGGGGGCAGCTCCGACCGGATCCTCCGCTCCCGCCCCGGCGGTGGGCCCGGCGACCGTGAGCGCGACGAAAACCACCGATACGGTGGGTTTCGACGACCTCGAGGTCCAGCCGCGACCGAGCGCCGGGCCGCGCCGGGCGCGCGGCTATCCTCGGCCGGCGATGGAGCGGAGCGAGTTCGAGACCGGCGCGGAGCCGGAAGCCGACGCCGGAGCGCCGATCTCTGCCGGCGCGACCGCCGTGGAGGGCCTGCTCGCGGAGCTGAACACCGCCCAGGCCGAGGCGGTCAGGCACGGTCAGGGCCCGCTGCTCGTTCTCGCCGGCGCCGGGTCCGGCAAGACGCGCGTGCTCACCCACCGCGTCGCCTACCTGCTCGCGACCGGGATGGCGCGGCCGGGCGAGATCCTCGCGATCACGTTCACGAACAAGGCGGCCGGGGAGATGAAGGAGCGGGTGGCGGCGCTGACCGGCGCCGCCGCACGGGTGATGTGGGTGATGACCTTCCACTCCGCATGCGCGCGGATCCTCCGCCAGCACGCCGACCGGCTCGCCTACAAGCGCGGGTTCACGATCTACGACGAGGCCGACTCGCGGCGGATGGTCAAGCGCTGCATGGACGAGCTCGAGATCGACCCGAAGCGGTTCCCGCCGCGCTCGATCAAGGCGCAGATCTCGGGTGCGAAGAACCGACTCCGCGACGCCGAGACGGTCCGCGAGGAGCAGGGCTCGTTCTTCGAAGCGACGGTCGCCGACGTCTACGAGCTCTACGAGAAGCGGATGCACACCGCCAACGCGATGGACTTCGATGACCTGCTCGTCCGCACCGTCAACCTCTTCGAGCTCTTCGCCGATCTCCGCGAGCGCTACGCCCGCAACTTCCGCCACGTCCTCGTCGACGAGTACCAGGACACCAACCGCGTCCAGTACCGGCTCCTGCAGCTGCTGGCCGGCGAGCACGGCAACCTGTTCGTGGTCGGCGACGACTCGCAGTCGATCTACGGGTTCCGAGCCGCCGAGGTCCGCAACATCCTCGACTTCGAGCGCGACTTCCCGGACGCGGCGACCGTCAAGCTCGAGCAGAACTACCGCTCGACCGGAACGATCCTCGACGCCGCCAACGGGCTGATCGCCCACAACCGCGACCGGCTCGAGAAGCGCCTCTGGACCGACGCCGGCCGCGGTGAGCCGGTGACGATCGCCGAGCTCGACGACGAGCACGAGGAGGCGCGCTGGGTCGTCGGCGAGATCGACCGGCTCGTGGCCGACGAGGGGATCGGGCGCGACGAGGTCGCCGTCTTCTACCGGACCAACGCGCAGAGCCGGGTGCTCGAGGACACCCTGGTCCGCTTCGACGTCCCCTACCAGGTGATCGGTGGCACCAAGTTCTACGAGCGGGCCGAGATCCGTGACGCGATCGCCTACCTGAGCGTGCTCGCCAATCCCGACGACAGCGTCGCGCTGGCGCGGATCATCAACTCGCCCCGTCGCGGAATCGGCAGCACCTCGGAGGGGCGGCTGCTCGGCTGGGCGAACACGGCCGGCCTGACGCCGCTGGAGGTGATCGGTGACGCCGACTCGGTGCCGGGGCTCGGCGCGGCGGCCAAGCGGGCGGTCGGCCGGTTCGCCGAGCTGATCGCGAGCCTGACCGAGCGGGCGCAGCGTCGCGGCCCCGTCGCCGACCTGCTCGAGGCGACGCTCTCGGAGTCCGGCTACATCGAGGCGCTCGAGGCGGAGCGGACGATCGAGGCCGAGGGCCGGATCGAGAACCTCCAGGAGCTGGTCGGGATGGCGGCCGAGTTCGACGCCAACCGCGAGCTCGAGGGGGAGAGCGAGCTCGCGCCGCTGGAGGAGTTCCTCGAGCAGATCTCGCTGATCAACGAGCAGGACGCGCTCACCGACGACGCCACCAAGGTGACGCTGATGACGATCCACAACGCCAAGGGCCTCGAGTACGAGGCGGTCTTCATCATCGGCTGCGAGGACGGGGTCTTCCCGCACTCACGCTCGATCGACGAGGGCAACCTCGAGGAGGAGCGGCGGCTCTGCTACGTCGGCCTGACCCGCGCCCGGCAGCTTCTGACCCTGACCCACGCGCGCCGCCGGAGCCTGTTCGGATCGCAGGGCGCCGGGATCCCGTCCCGATTCCTCGGCGAGATCCCCGACCACCTCGTCGAGCGCCACAGCAGCGTGCCGACGACGACCGGCTGGGGCGGAACCTACGGCGGCGGGCTCGCCGGCGGCCTCGGTAGCGAGGGTGCGCGGTCGTTGAACGAGCCGGCGGCGAGCGGCGCCGCCCTCGAGCTGACGGTCGGCGACGACGTCGTCCATGCCTCCTTCGGCGAGGGGGTGGTGACGGCGGTCGAGCCCGGCAACGTCGTCGTCGTCCGCTTTCGTGGCGGCGACGACCGCAAGCTCATGGCCGACTACGCCCCGATCCAGAGGGCCTCGTGACGCCCCGGACGCGTCGCAGCCCGGCGTCCTCGCCGGCCCCCGGCCCGTTCTGCCGCTTCGCCTCCGGCGTCCTCGATCTGCTCGCTCCGGGGCGCCACGGGCGGTGACGGCCGAGGTCATCGACGGCAAGGCGATCGCCGCCGACCTGCGGCGGCGGGTAGCCGAGGTCGTCGCCGCCCGGGTCGCCGCCGGGCGCCGGGCGCCGGGGCTGGCGACGGTGCTCGTCGGCGACGATCCCGCCTCGCACGTCTACGTCGCCAGCAAGCGCAAGGCCTGCGCCGAGGCGGGGATCCGCTCGATCCACCACGAGCTCCCCGGCGACGTCTCCGAGCCCGACCTCGTCGCGCTGGTCGCCGAGCTCGACGCCGACCGCGATGTAGACGGGATCCTCGTCCAGATGCCGCTCCCCGACCGCATCGACCAGGACGCGGTCCTCGCCGCGATCTCGGCCGGCAAGGACGTCGACGGCCTCACCCCGGTCAACGCCGGGCACCTCGCCCAGGGGCGGATCGGGGTTCGCGAGGCGCTCGACCTCGAGTCCGGCGAGCCGCTCGTCGGACTGGTTCCGTGCACGCCGGCGGGCGTGATCGAGATCCTCGACCGTTCGGGGGTCGAGCTGGCCGGCGCCGGCGCGGTCGTGATCGGCCGCTCGATCCTCGTCGGCCGGCCGATGGCGAGCCTGCTCGTCAACGCCAGCGCCACCGTCACCATCTGCCACTCGCGGACCCGCGACCTCGCTTCGGTCTGCCGCGCAGCCGACGTCCTCGTCGCCGCCGTCGGCCGCCCGGAGATCGTCAGGGGGGACTGGGTAAAGCCCGGCGCGACCGTGATCGACGTCGGCATGAACCGCACCGATCACGGCCTCGTCGGCGACGTCGAGTTCGCCGCGGCCGCCGAGCTCGCCGCCCGGATCACTCCGGTCCCCGGCGGCGTCGGCCCGATGACGATCGCGATGCTGCTCGCGAACACCGTCCGCGCGTCCCGTTAGGTCATTCGTCCAGGGCTCGGGATTCCGGCGGGGGGCCGGTGTAGGGTTGGCAGGCCCGGTCGAGAGGCGCTGTGGCGAAACCAACCCAACGGGGAGCGAGTCAATTGGATACCAACCGGCTCAGCCAGGGAGAGATGATCGCGGCGGGGGCGGCGATCCTCCTGTTCATCGTGATGTTCATCACCTGGTTCAGCGTCGACCTCGGGGACAACGGCCTGTTCGAGGCCGCCGGCGTCGACACGGGTGCGAACGCGTGGCAGGCGTTCTCCTGGATCGACATCGTCCTCTTCGTGACGATCATCGTCGCGGTCGGGGGCGCCGTCGTGGCCGCCACGGCCACGAGCGTCAACACGCCGGTCGCGGTCAGTGCGATCACGACCGGACTCGGGATCCTCAGCTTCCTGCTCGTTCTCTACCGGATCATCGATCCGCCGGGAGCGGGCGACATCCCCGACGGCCTCGACATCGGGATCAGCCGCGGGATCGGCGTCTGGTTGGGGTTGATCCTCACCGCGGCGATCGCCTTCGGCGGCTGGCGCGCGATGGAGGAGGAAGGCGCGTCGTTCAGCGACTTCCGCAGCGGTGGCGCGCCGCCTCCGCCGCCGCCGCCGGCGGACACCGGCGGTTCGACGCCGCCGCCGGCGAGCTAGCGGACAGCGCCGGGACGGTCGCCGGCGAGGGGCGGTCGAGAAGCGGCCGCCCGGTTGGGGCCGGACGGCCGTTCCCGTTCCCGGCGCCGCTCCTACAATGGCGCCGATGATCGATCGCGAGCAGGTCCTCCACATCGCGCGGCTCGCGCGGCTCCGGCTCAGCGAGGAAGAGGTCGAGCGGATGTCGGCGGAGCTCTCGGGGATCCTCGAGCACGTCGAGGCGATCGGTGGGCTCGACCTCGAGGGGGTCGAGCCGACGACTCACGTCGTCGAGCTCGAGAACGTGCTCCGACCCGACGAGCCGGCGCCGAGCCTCGACCGCGAGCGCGCCCTGTCCGGTGCTCCTGACACCGCCTCCGGGTCCTTCCGCGTTCCCTCCCCGCAGGCGTGAGCGATCCGCGGCTACTGACCGTCGCCGAGGGCCTCGGCGAGATCGCGGCGGGGAGCCTCTCCGCCGCGGAGTGGTTCGCGGCATATGCCGAGACGCCGGACGAGCTCGGCGCCTTCCTGTGGCGACCCGACCCCGGTGCGGCCACGCCCGCAGCGGGCGAACCGGCGGCGCTCGGGTCGACGCAGGACGGCGAGCTCGCCGGCGTCCCGGTCGCGATCAAGGACATCTTCTGCATCGAGGGGCTGCCGACGACGGCCGGCTCGCGGATCCTCGCGGGCTACGTGCCCCCGTACACGGCGACCGCGGTCGAGCGTCTGCTCGCGGCCGGCGCCCGCGTCCTCGGCAAGACGAACATGGACGAGTTCGCGATGGGCTCCTCGAACGAGAACTCCGCCTACGGCGCGGTCCGCAATCCCTGGGACCGCGAGCGGGTCCCGGGTGGCTCCTCGGGCGGCTCGGCGGCCGTCGTCGCCGGCGGCCTGGCGCCGTGCTCGCTCGGCACCGATACCGGCGGCTCGATCCGCCAGCCGGCGGCGCTCTGTGGCGTCGTCGGGATGAAGCCCACCTACGGCTCGATCTCCCGCTCGGGAATGATCGCCTTCGCCTCCTCGCTCGACCAGTGCGGGCCGTTCACTCGCGACGTCACCGACGCGGCCCTCGTGCTCGCGGCGCTCGGCGGCCGCGACGAGCGTGACTCGACCTCGATCGGCTTTCCGGAGCCGATCGCGATGCCCTCCCGAGAGGACCTGAAGGGCCTTCGGGTCGGTGTGCCGCGCGAGCTCGGCAGCGAGGCGGAGGGGATCGAGGGCGGCGTCAGGGAGACGTTCGAACGGACGGTCGCGCTCTGCGAGGAGCTCGGCGCCGAGGTCGCCGAGGCACACCTGCCGAACGCGCGCTACGGCATCTCCGCCTACTACGTGCTCGCCCCCGCGGAGGCGTCGGCCAACCTCGCTCGCTACGACGGCGTCCGCTTCGGCCTCCGCGTCGACGCCGACTCCCTCGACGAGATGTACGAGCGGACCCGCTCGGCCGGCTTCGGCCCCGAGGTCAAGCGACGGATCATGCTCGGCACCTACGCGCTCTCGTCGGGCTTCTACGACGCCTACTACGGCAGCGCGCAGCGCGTCCGGACGCTGATCGCCCGCGACTTCGCTGCCGCGTTCGCCGACTTCGACCTGCTGATCACGCCGACCTCGCCGACCGTCGCCTTCGAGCTCGGCGCGCGCGCCGCCGACCCGCTCGCGATGTACATGTCCGACTACTGCACCGTGCCGATGTCGCTGGCCGGGATCCCGGCGATCTCGATCCCGGCCGGGCTCGCCGAGCCCGACGGCGGTGGCCCCGAGCTGCCGGTCGGCCTGCAGATCACGGGGCCCGCGTTCAGCGAGTCGCTGATCCTCGACGCCGCCCACGCGATCGAGGCCGCGGTCGGCTTCGACCACCGGCCGCGGCCCTCCGGAGCCGAATCGTGAAGCTGGTACCGACGATCGGCCTCGAGATCCACGTCCAGCTGCAGACGCGGACGAAGATGTTCTGCGGCTGCGAGCTCGAGTTCGGGGCGGCCCCGAACACCCACACCTGTCCCATCTGCCTCGGCCACCCGGGGACGCTGCCGGTCGTCAACGAGCAGGCGATCGAGTACGCGACCCGGATCGCGGTCGCGCTCGGCTGCGAGGTCGCGCCGCGGTCGATCTTCCACCGCAAGAACTACTTCTACCCGGACCTGCCGAAGGGCTACCAGATCAGCCAGTTCGACATCCCGTTCGGCGCCGACGGCCGGCTCGGCGAGGTCCGCATCCACCGCGTCCACCTCGAGGAGGACGCCGCGAAGCTGAGCCACGTCGGCGAGTCGGGGCGGATCCACGGCTCCGGCGCCTCGCTCGTCGACTTCAACCGTGGTGGCACGCCGCTGATGGAGATCGTCACCGAGCCCGACATCTCCGACCCGGCTGCGGCCCGCGAGTGGCTGGCGCTGTTGCGGACGACGCTGCGCCAGCTCGGCGTCTCCGACGTGAACATGGAGGAGGGGAGCCTGCGCTGCGACGCCAACGTCTCGATCCGCCCGGCGGGCAGCGCCGGGCTCGGGACCAAGACCGAGCTGAAGAACATGAACAGCTTCCGGTTCCTCGAGCGCGGCGTCGAGGCCGAGATCGCCCGCCAGCGCGCGATCGTCGAGGCCGGAGGCACGGTCGAGCAGGAGACGCTGCACTTCGACCCGGCCGGCGGGACGCTGACGCCGCTGCGCTCGAAGGAGTACGCGCACGACTACCGCTACTTCCCCGAGCCCGACCTGGTGCCGCTGGCGCCGTCGCGCGAAGACGTCGAGGCCGCACGGACGGCGCTGCCCGAGCTCCCCGAGCAGCGTCGCGAACGCTACGCCGACGTGCTCGGGCTGCATCCTGACGCTGCACGGCTGCTCGCCTTCAACGCCGACCTCGCCGCCTTCTTCGAGGCGGCGACGGCGGCCGCGGGCGACGGCGTCGAGGCGAAGGCCGTCGCCAACTGGGTGACAGGCGACCTCGTCGCGCTGGCTCGCGAGGGCGACGTGGAGCCGACGGCGACGGGGGCGACCCCGGAGGCGGTCGCGGCGCTGGTCACGATGCTCGCCGCCGGGGAGGTCAACCGCGGCGGCGCCCGCGAGGTCCTGGCCGTCCTCGTCCACGAGGGCGGTGAGCCGGCGGCGATCGTCGAACGGCTCGACCTCGGCGCCGGCGACTCCGGCGAGCTCGACGCGATCGTCGAGCGGGCGATCGCCGAGCAGGCCGACGCCGCCGCGAAGGTCAAGGCGGGGGAGGGGAAGGCGATCGGCGCGATCGTCGGCGCCGTGATGCGTGAGACCCGCGGCCGGGCCGATGGCGGCGAGGTGACGAGGCTGATCCGCGCCAAGCTCGAGCTGTAGGCAGGCTTGCGGCCCGCTCACAGCCTGCAGCGGGCAGCCCGCTCGCGGCTGCGCCGCTCGCTCGCAGCATCCGACCCTGGATGCTGCTCGCCGCCTGCCGCTTGCTGCCTGCCCGCCTCTTGTGACGCATCGTTACAAGCTGTTACCGTAGCCGCGTGGCCCACAACGTCGTCATCGCCGGAGGTGGGTTCGCTGGGGCCAACGCGGCCCGCGAGCTCGAGCGGATCCTGCCGCGGCAGTCGACGCGGCTCGTGCTCGTCAACGACGTCAACTTCATGCTCTACACGCCGCTGCTTCCCGAGGCGGCGGCGGGGATGCTCGAGCCGCGGCACGTCGTCACGCCGCTGCGCGACATCCTCAAGCGGACCTACCTGCGGATGGGCGCGGTCAGCGCCCACGACCCGGCCGGCCGCACCGTCGAGCTGACGACCCACGACGGCGAGGTGGAGGAGCTGCCCTACGACCAGCTCCTCGTTGCGTTCGGGTCGGTGAGCCGCTCGCTCCCGGTGCCGGGGCTCGATCGTCACGCGATCGGCTTCAAGAGCCTCGCCGACGCGATCTGGATCCGTAACCACCTCGTCGAGACGCTCGAGGAAGCGAACGCGACCGAGGACCCGGCCCGCCGCGAGGCGCTGCTCACCTACGTCTTCGTCGGCGGCGGCTACGCCGGGCTCGAGGCGCTTGCCGAGCTGCAGGACTTCGCCGCGGACGCGATCCAGCGCTATCCGCGGGCCCGCCTGCACGGGATGCGCTGGCTCCTCGTCGAGGCGGCGCCCCGGGTCCTGCCCGAGATCGACGCCGGCCTCGCCGAGTACGCCTGCGAGGAGCTGCGCGGACGCGGGATGGACATCCGCATGGAGACGACGCTCGCGCGCGTCGAGGCCGACCGCGTGGAGCTCTCGACGGGCGAGCGGATCCCGGCCCGGACCGTCGTCTGGACCGCCGGCGTCACCCCGCACCCGAGCCTCCGCTCGATGCAGCTGCCGCTCGACGACCGCGGTCGCGTGCCGGTCGACGACCACCTCGCCGTTTCCGGGCTCGACGGCGTCTTCGCCGCCGGCGACTGCGCCGCGGTCCCCAACCCCGACGGCGGGCTGTGCCCGCCAACCGCCCAGCACGCGATCCGCCAGGCGCGCGTCGCGGCGCACAACATCGCCGCCAACCTCGGCGTCGGCACGCCGCGGCCGTTCGCCTACCGCAACCGCGGCTCGTTCGTGAACCTCGGCCGCTACAAGGCCGTCGCCAGCATCCCCGGCGGGATCACCCTGTCCGGCTTTCCGGCCTGGTGGGCGGCGCGGACCTACCACGTCAGCCAGATCCCCGGCGCGGCCCGCAAGCTCCGCGCCGTCGCCGACTGGACGATCGGGCTGCCGTTCCGCCGCGATACAGCCGAGGTCGGCTCGATCGGCCACCCGCGACCGCTGACCGACGCCGCCTACGAGCGCGGCGGCTCACATCGCCCGCTCGGCTGACGGGTACGGTCGGCTCGGAGGGCGGTTGACGGGGCGCGTCCGCAGGGCTTGGCAGGTCGCACGAGCGCTGCGCCGGGCGCGCTCGCTCGCCGCCAACGACCGGCTCGACCGCGACGCCTACGCGGCATTGCAGCGGCGCCGCCTGCTCGCGATCGTCCGCCACGCGGCAGCCGAGTCCCCGTATTACCGCAAGCGGCTCGCGGGGATCGTCCTCGACGATGACCTGGAGCTGACCGCGCTGCCGACGCTCGGCAAGCAGGCGATGCTCGAGCACTTCGACGACCTGGTCGGCCGTCCCGAGCTGCGGCTCGCCCGACTCGAGGGCCACCTCGGCGAGCTCGAGCACCGCACCGGGGAGGACGTCCTGCTCGACGGCCGCTACCGGGTGATGGCGAGCGGCGGCACGACCGGCCGTCGCGGCGTCTTCGTCTACGACCGCGACGACTGGACGACGGTCCTCGGCGGCCTGCTCCGCTGGACCGGCAACTACCTCGGCCTGCCGCCGAGGCTGCCGCGCCGTCGCCTCGCCGCCGTCGTCGCCGACAGCCCGGTGCACATGACGGCCCGGATGGGCCGGAGCGCCGACGTCGGGGCGCACCGGATGCTCCGGCTCGATGCCCGGGCGCCGCTCGCGGACGTCGTCGGTGCCCTGAACCGCTTCCGCCCGCAAGCCCTGACGGCCTTTGCGTCGGTCGCCGCGCTCCTCGCCGACGAGCAGCTCGCCGGGCGGCTGCGGATCGCTCCGGCGACGGTCGCGACCACGAGCGAGGTCTGCACGGCCGACATGCGCGATCGGATCGAGACGGCATGGGGGACGATTCCGTTCAACGGCTACGCCGCGACCGAGACCGGCATGCTCGCCACCGATTGCGAGCACCACCGTGGCCTGCACGTGCTCGAGGACCTCGCCGCGGTCGAGGTCGTCGATGAGGGTTGCCGGCCGGTGCCGGCGGGCACCCCGGGTGCGAAGGTCCTGGTCACGAACCTGATCAACCGGACCCAGCCGCTGATCCGGTTCGAGCTCAGCGACCTGGTCACGATCGCGCCGGAGCCGTGCCCGTGCGGCCGCCCGTCGGTGACGCTGGCCGCCGTCGACGGCCGCAGCGACGACATCCTCAGGCTCCACGGTGCCGGCGGCGGCACGGTCGCGGTCCATCCGCTCACCCTCCGAAGCCCGCTCGCCACGGTCCCGGGCCTGCGCCAGTACCGGATCGTGCACGAACGTTCCCGGATCACGATCGAGATCGTGGCCGCCGCCGGCAGCGACCCGGCCGTGGCGGTCGAGCGGGCGGTGCGCGAAGCGCTGCGGGGCCGCGGTGTTGACGTGCCGCCGATCGCGGTGGTCGGCGTCGAGGCGATCGAACGTCATCCCGGCTCCGGAAAGGCGAAGCTCGTCGAGAGCCACTCGGCCTGACCCGGACTAACCTTCAGCGGGCATGGCCTATGTCGTCATCTGCCTCTGCTTCGCGGTCGCGACCGGGCTGGTCGGTCGCGCGAAGGGATCGAGCTTCTTCGTCTGGTTCGTGGTCGGCGGAGTCCTGCCGCTGCTCGGCCTCGTCGCGGCGGTCCTCTACCGGCGCGAGCATTCCGAGCCGGAGCGGCGCTGCCCGCGCTGCGGCGCCGTTCACAAGCTCTACGTGCAGGTCTGCAACCGCTGTGGGGAGGACATGTACCTTCCCGACCCGGCCGAGGTGCGCCCCGGGCCCGACCTGCGGCGCTCGGGTCCCTGACGGCCGGCGTCCAGGCCCGGTTCGCGCCCGGATCGGCCCGAGATCGGCTGTTAGACTTGTATGCAGCCGCGACTCGACCAGGCCGACGGTCGAGCGCGGCATCCGCACCCCCTTTTCGCCCGACCCGACGACCCGGAGGTAACCGATGCGCGCCGCTGACGCTCTCTGCGAGGCCCTCAAGGCCGAGGGCGTCAAGCACGTGTTCGGAATCCCCGGCGGGGCGAGCCTACCGATCTACGACGCGCTCTACGACGCCGACTTCGAGCACGTCCAGGTTCGCCACGAGCAGGGCGCGGGCCACGCCGCCGAGGGCTACGCGAAGGCCTCCGGGAGGGTCGGGGTCGCGTTCGCGACCTCGGGGCCGGGCGCGACCAACCTCGTCACCGCGATCGCCGATGCCCACATGGACTCGGTGCCGACCGTCTTCATCACCGGCCAGGTCCGCACCGACCTGATCGGCACCGACGGCTTTCAGGAGGCCGACGTGACCGGGATCACGATGCCGATCGTCAAGCATTCGTTCCTGGTCACCGATCCGCACCAGATCCCCGACTACATCCACAAGGCCTTCCACATCGCCAAGACCGGGCGGCCCGGCCCCGTCCTCGTCGACATCCCCCAGGACCTCACGAAGATGGAGATCGACTACGAGCCGATCGTCAGCGCGCCGAAGCTGCCCGGCTACCAGCCGAACACAGAGGGCAACATCAAGCAGATCCGGATCGCCGCGAAGGCGCTCGCGAACGCGCGGCGGCCGGTGCTGTACGCCGGCGGCGGCGTCGTCAACGCGGGGGCCGCCGAGGAGCTCCGCGAGCTCGTCGCCTCCGACCGCTTCCCGATCACCTGCACGCTGATGGGGCTCGGCGCCTTCCCGGCGACCGACGATCAGTGGCTCGGGATGCTCGGCATGCACGGCACCCGGAGCGCGAACTACGCGATGGACGAGGCCGACCTGATCGTCGCGATCGGGGCCCGCTTCGACGACCGGATCACCGGCAAGCTCAGCGAGTTCGCCCCGCGCGCGAAGTTCGTCCACATCGACATCGACCCGGCCGAGATCGGCAAGAACGTCCCGGCCCACATCCCGATCGTCGGCGACGTCAAGAAGGTACTGCCGAAGCTGACCGGCGAGTACCGGGCGCTCGGCGCCGACGGCTCGCGGCTCGACGAGTGGTGGCGGCGGATCGAGGGCTGGCGTGAGCAGTACCCGCTCGAGTACGAGGACACGACCGACCAGGCGATCAAGCCGCAGCTCATGGTCGAGGAGATGTACCGGGCGACCGGCGGCGAGGCGATCATCACCTCCGACGTCGGCCAGCACCAGATGTGGGCGGCGCAGTACTACCACTTCACCGAGCCGCGGAAGTGGCTCAACTCCGGCGGCCTCGGCACGATGGGCTTCGGCCTGCCGGCGGCGATCGGGGCCAAGGTCGCGATGCCCGACGAGCAGGTCGTCTGCCTCGCCGGCGACGGCAGCCTCGTCATGGTCTGCCAGGAGTTCGCGACCGCGATCGCCAACGATGTCGACGTCAAGGTCTTCCTGATGAACAACGGCCACTTCGGGATGGTCCGGCAGTGGCAGGAGCTGTTCTGGGAGGAGCGCTACAAGTCGATCGAGATGGGCCCGAGCCCCGATTGGGTGAAGCTGGCCGAGGCGTTCGGCTGGACCGGGATCCTCTGCGATCGCAAGGACGACCTCGCCGACGCGATGCGGACGGCGCTCGACGCCGACGGGCCGGCGCTGCTCGACGTCCGCGTCGTCGCGAAGGAGAACTGCTACCCGATGATCCCGGCCGGCGCCGCCGCCCGGGACATGGTCGGCTGAGGAGGCAAGGCGATGGCCGATGGAACCAAGGAGCTGGTCGATCTCGACGAGTTGCGGGCCGAAGGCGGGCTGACCGGTCGCCGGCACCTGCTCTCGCTGCTCGTCGAGAACCGCCCCGGCGTCCTCGCCCGGATCGCGGGCCTGTTCAGCCGCCGCGGCTTCAACATCGACACCCTCGCGGTCGGCCCGACCGAGGACCCCGACATCTCGCGGGTGACGCTGACCGTCGATGGCGCCGTCAACCCGATCGACCAGGTCACCAAGCAGCTCCACAAGCTCGTCAACGTGATCAAGATCCGCGACAT
This sequence comes from Solirubrobacterales bacterium, assembly GCA_041393495.1. Taxonomy (GTDB): domain Bacteria; phylum Actinomycetota; class Thermoleophilia; order Solirubrobacterales; family 70-9; genus RHKX01. The sequence continues at coordinate 43,663 of JAWKKA010000002.1, forward strand.
GGAGCCGAGCAGCACCGTCGCCCGCGAGATGGCCCTGTTCCGGGTCAACGCCGCCGCCGACAACCGCGCCGAGATCATCGAGTTCACGCAGATCTTCCGCGCCCACATCGTCGACGTCTCACGCCGCTCGATCACGGTCGAGGTGACCGGGACGACCGAGAAGATCGACTCGTTCGAGCGGATGGTCCGCCCGCACGGCCTGATCGAGATGGCCCGGACCGGCGAGGTCGCGATCGTCCGCGCCCGCCCGGAGAGCTGAGCGCTCCGGCCGAGACGGGAGGCCTCCTCGACGCGGTCGGGGATCTCGCCGAGCGTGCCGGGCGCGGCGAGCGTCACCGCCTCGTCAGCGTCACCGTCGAGGCCGGGTTCGCCGACCCCTGCGCCGTCGCCTTCGCATCCCGTCGCGCCGACGATCGCTGGTTCTGCTGGGAGGAGCCCGACCGGGACGGCTTCGCGATCGCGACGGTCGGGAGCGTCCGCGACGTCGTCTCCCGGGGGCCGTCCCGTTTCGCCGACCTCCGCGACGACACCACCGCCCTGATCCGGGGCCGGCTGGCGGTCGAGCCGCGCGACCTGCCGCCCGGCGGCGGGCCGCTCTGGGTCGGCGGCATGGCGTTCGCCGCGGCGGGCGCGGCCGGCGGCGATTGGGCGTCGCTACCGCCGGCGCTGCTGACGATGCCCGAGGTGCTGATCGTCCGATCCGGCGGCCGGAGCCTGCTCACCGCCTGCGCGCTCGCCGGCCCCGGCGTCGACGCCGACGCGCTCCGCGCCCGCCTCGCCGCGCGGCTGGCCAGCCTCCGCGAGCAGCCGCTGCCACCGCTCGACCCGGCACCCGCCGGCCCGGTCGAGGTCGGCTCGGCGCGCCCCCCGGCCCGCTACGAGGAGGCCGTCCGCGAGGCGGTGAGGACGATCCGCGGCGGACGCCTCGAGAAGGTCGTCCTCGCCCGCGAGGTCCGCGTCACCGCCCCCGCGGCCCACTCCCCGGCGCCGCTGTTCGGGGCGCTGCGAGGCTCGTTCGGCTCCTGCTTCTGCTTCTGCGTCGGCACCCCCGAGGCGGCGTTCGTCGGCGCCAGCCCGGAGCTGCTGGTCCGTCGCAGCGGCGGCGTCGCCGCGACCGTCGCGCTCGCCGGATCGGCCCGGCGCAGCGCCGAGCATGCCGTCGACGACCATCTCGGCGAGCAGCTCCTGCACAGCGACAAGGACCGCGCCGAGCACGCGATCGTCGCCCGACGGATCGAGCGGCGGCTCGCGCCGGTCTCGGTCTGGGTCGAGCGCGCGCCGGAGCCGGTGGTCGTCAAGGTCGCCAACATCCAGCACCTCGCGACGCCGATCCACGCCCAGCTCGCCGAGTCGCACTCGGTGCTCGAGCTCGCCGAGCTTCTCCACCCGACGCCGGCGGTGGGCCCGGAGCCGCGCGGACGCGACGGCGAGCGCCTGACCGCCGAGCTCGAGCGGCTCGACCGCGGCTGGTACGCGGGGCCGGTCGGCTGGATGGACGCCGTCGAGGACGGCGAGTTCTGCGTCGCGCTCCGCTCGGCCCTCCTGCGTGACCGGACCGCCCACCTCTATGCCGGGGCCGGGATCGTCGCCGACTCCGATCCCGCCGCCGAGCTCGCCGAGACCGAGATCAAGCTCGGCGCGTTGCTGCCGCTGCTGGCGGGCTGACGCTCAGCCGATCGCCGCCGCGACGGCGGCCGCGATCTCGCGGTGCAGGGCGACGTTGCCGCTGCGGTCGACGACGACGTGGGCGAGGACCAGGTCGCGGTCGGCGAGCGCGCGCAGGCCGTCGGCGTCGGCGACCCGCTCGTAGGGGATCCCGTAGGCGCGGGCCACGGCCCCGACGTCGAGCGCCGCCGGCGTCGTGAACAGCTCGGTGAAGCGCTCGGGCTCGACCTGCTCTGCCTGGGGGAGGAAGTCGAAGATGCCCCCGCCGCCGTTGTCGACGACGACGATCCGCAGCGGCGTGCCGGTCGCCGCCGCGGTGGCGAGCCCTCCGACGTCGTGGGCGAGCGCGAGGTCGCCGAGGACGAGCCAGGTCGGAGCGCCGGAGCCGAGCGCGATCCCGGCGGCGGTCGCGACGAGGCCGTCGATCCCGTTGGCGCCGCGGTTCGCATGGACCGTCACCGCCGCGTCGCCGCCGGCGAGGAAGGCCTCGGCGTCACGGATCGGCATGCTCGAGGCGATCAGGACGCGATCGCCGTCCGCGAAGGTGGCGCCGAGGGCGCGCTGAATCCCCGGCTCGGTCAGCCCGATGGTGGCGGCGAGAGCACCGTCGATGGCTGCGCGGGCCGCGCGCTCGGCGTCGATCCATGCCCGCGTCCAGGCCGACGGCCGTGTCGGCGGCGCGGGAAGGAGCGCCAGCAGGCGCTCGACGAGCGCCGCCGCGTCGGCACGGACGAGCGCGCCGGCGATCCGGCTCGGCTCGTTCCAGCGGCCCGGCGGGTCGATCACGATCTGGTCGGCCGCGGCCGCGCGGAGCCAGAGTCGCAGGGGCTTGCTCGTCGGCAGGTCGCCGAAGCGGAGCACGAGGTCCGGCGTCAGGGCCGGACGCGGCTCGCGGACGATCAGGTCGTAGGCGGTCACGACCGCCCGCCGGGCATGACCGCCGAATCGAAGCTGCGACGTCGGATCGGCGAGGACCGGGAACCCGGTCCGCTCGGCGAGCGCCACGATCGCCGCGATCAGGCTGCGGTCCGGCAGCCGGCCGGCGACGATCAGGCCGCGGTGCGCCGATTCGACGGCGGCGCCAAGAGCCTCGACGAGCGGGTCGGACGGAACCCGGCCGGCGAGGCCGGTCGTGAGCGGCCGCCCCGCCGGGCGGCCCTCGAGCGCCGCCGGATCGGTCGCGCTGACCTCGCCGGGGCGCGGCTCGGGGCCGAGCGGGTCGCGCCAGGCGAGGTTGAGGTGGACCGGTCCGCGGCCGAGGTTGGACTCGGCCACCGCCCGGGAGCCGGTCGCCCGCAGGTGGAGAAGGCCCTGGTCGTCGGCGGCGTGTGTCCCGACCTCGCAGAACCACCGGACGGCGGCGCCGTAGAGCCCGATCTGGTCGATCGTCTGCCCGGCGCCGATGCCGCGCAGCTCCGGCGGTCGGTCGGAGGTGAGGACGAGCATCGCCACGCCGGCCTGGTCGGCCTCGACCACGGCGGGGTGGAGGTTGGCGGCCGCCGATCCGCTTGTGCAGGCGACGACGGCCGGCGCGCCGCCGGCCAGCGAGGCCCCGAGCGCGGCGAAACCGGCGGCGCGCTCGTCGAGGACGACCGTGACCGCGATGGCGGGCTCACGGTCGAGCGCGAGCGCGACCGGGGAGGAGCGCGAGCCGGGGGAGAGAAAGGCCCGGCGGACCCCGCAGCGGGCGAGCTCCTCGACTAGCGCCGAGGCGAGCGCGGTGTTGGCGTTCGTCGCGTCGATCATCTCAGCCGCAGGCGGGAGAGCGCGGGCTCATCGACGTCGATCCCGAGCCCGGGCCGCTCGCCGAGCTCGATCTCCGGGCCGGACCAGGGGTGGTCATCGGCGACATTGTCGGCGAACAGCGAGGCGGTCGCCAGCCCGTGTGCCAGCCCGACCGCGAACCCCCATCGTGGCAGCGCCAGCGCGGTGTGGGCGGCGGCGGCGATCCCGAGGGTGCTGTCGAGCGCGCTCGACAGATAGGCGGGCGCCGCTCGCGCGACCGCGATCGCGGCGAGCGGACCGCCGACCTTGGCGAGCTTCAGCGTCGCCGCGTCGCAGGCGCCGGCCGCGATCGCGGCGCGGGCGTCGGCGACGTCGCCGACGCTCTCGTCGGCGACGACGGGGACACCGGTCCGCGCCCGAACCGCCGCGAGTCCGGCGAGCGTCGCGCAGGGCTGCTCGGCCAGCTCGAGGCCGAGCCCGGCGAGCGTCGTGACGCGCTCGACCGCCCGCTCCTGCGGCCAGACGCCGTTGGCGTCGATCCGCAGCGCTGCGTCGGGGCCGGCCGCGGCGCGGACCGCCCGCATCCGCTCGAGGTCATCGCCGTCGCCCACCTTGACCTTGATCGTCGTGAAGCGCGACCGGGCGGCGGCGGCCGCGGCGGCGGCCGCCCGCTCGGGCGGGTCGGCGCCGATCGTCGCGTTGCAGATCACCGGTCCCGGGGCGCCGGCGCCGAGGAGCCGCCAGGCCGGCTCGCCCTCGACCTTGCCGACCAGGTCGAGGAGCGCGATATCGATCGCGCTCAGCGCCTGCGCCCCCGCTCCTGCCTGCAGGCAGCGCCGAACGCCGGCCGGGTGGGAGGCGACGCCCTCGCCGAGGTCGGCGCCGGCGAGCGCGGGGCGACAGGCCTGCTCGAGGTCGTGGCGGACGGTCGCGAGCCCGGGGCCGCCGCGGAGGCCGAGCGGCACGGCGTCGCCCCAACCGACGGCGCCGTCCTCGGTGGCGATCCTGACCACGACCATCTCGCGCCGCTCGAGCCGGCCGGTCGCCGACCGGTAGGGGCGCGCGAACGGCAGGCCGATCGGGAACGTGTCCAGGGATGCGATCCGCATCGCGGCGCTCAGACGAGGAGCCCGACGGCGACGAGGACGGCGTAGGCGCCGAGCAGCGCGCCGGTCGCGGCGAGCGCGCCGTTCAGCGCCGGCCCGTCGGTCCGCTCGCGGACGGCGTGGATCGGCGCCGCCGCGAGCGGCGCGCTGAGCAGGCCGAGCAGCCCCCAGGGCGAGCCGCCGCCGAGCGCCAGGGCGAGCGGCAGCAGCACGAACGCGGCGACGACGATCGCCACGTAGAGGTCGCGGCTGCGCTCGCGGCCGATCCGGACCGCGAGGGTACGCTTGCCGGCGCGGCGGTCGGTGTCGATGTCGCGGACGTTGTTGACGACGAGGATCGCCGCCGAGAGCAACCCGACCGGCACCGACAGGAGGACCGGCAGCGCCTGCAGGCCCTCGATCTGGACGTAGTAGGAGCCGTTGACCGCGACGAGCCCGAAGAACACGAACACGAAGGCCTCGCCGAGACCCTCGTAGCCGTACGGCTTCGGCCCCCCGGTGTAGAGGACGCCGGCGAGGATCGAGAGGATCCCGATCGCGAGGATCTCGGGCCCGACCTCGATCGTCAGGTAGAGCCCGGCCAGCGCCGCGACGCCGAACGCCGCCCAGGTCGCATGGAGGACGCGGCGCGGAGCGGCGAGGCCGGCGGCGGTCACGCGAACGGGCCCGAGGCGGTCGACGGTGTCGGCGCCGCGCTTCGCGTCGGAGTAGTCGTTGGCGAGGTTCGTCCCGATCTGGATGAAGGTCGCGCCGATCGCCGCCGCGACGAAGCGGGCCCACGAGAACGAGCCGGCGGGGTCGGCGAGCTCGGCCCAGGCAGCGGCGCTGCCGACCAGCACCGGCGCGAGCGCCGCCGGCAGCGTGCGCGGCCGCGCGGCCATCGCCCAGGTGCGGAGGCCGTTCACGTTCGTCAGGGCCGGCGCGGGAACTTCGAGAAGTCCGGGGCTCGGCGCTGCTGGTAGGCGTTGCGGCCCTCCTGGCCCTCCTCGCTCATGTAGAAGAGCAGCGTCGCGTCGTGGGAGAGCTGCTGCAGGCCGGTGAGGCCGTCCTCGGCGGCGTTGAACGACGCCTTCAACAGCCGCAGCGACAGCGGCGACAGGAAGCTCATCTCGCGGCACCAGGCGACGGCCTCGCGTTCGAGGTCGGCGGTCGGGACGACCGCGTTGACGAGCCCCATCCGGAGCGCTTCGTCGGCATCGTAGAGGCGGAGCAGGAACCAGATCTCCTTCGCGCGCTTGGCGCCGATCTGGCGTGCGAGCAGGCCGGCCCCGAAGCCGCCGTCGAAGCTGCCGACGCGCGGTCCGGTCTGCCCGAACTTCGCGTTCTCGGCCGCGATCGTCAGGTCGCAGACGAGGTGGAGGATGTGGCCGCCGCCGACGGCGTAGCCGGCGACCGCGGCGACGATCGGCTTCGGGGTGCGGCGCATCTGCACGTGGAGGTCGCCGACATCGAGCCGGCCGATGCCCTGGCTGGCGACCTCGTCGGAGCCGATGTAGCCATCGTCGCCGCGGATCTGCTGGTCGCCGCCGGAGCAGAACGCCTCCTCGCCGGCGCCGGTGAGGATGATCGCGGCGACATCGAGATCGTCGCGGGCCTTCGTGAAGGCGTCGCGAAGCTCGGCGAGGGTGGGGGGGCGGAACGCGTTGCGGCGCTCGGGGCGATTGATCGTGATCCGGGCGATGCCGTCGCCCACCTCGTAGATGATGTCCTCGTAGTCGCCGGCGCTCTCCCATTCGATCGGGGCGTAGAGGTCTGCTTCGGGCGGGGCGTCCTTGTGGCGTTCGGGCATCGGCTCGCAGTCGTCGGAGGGGGCCGGGCCTGCCCCGGCGCAACAATGTCGGCAACGATAGCCAGCCGGCCGCTGCCGGCCGGCTCAGATGGCATGCAGCAAGCCCCCACAGACTGGCTCGACCACAGCGCCGGCGCTCATCCGGACACGATCGCCCTCGCCGGCGACGGCGAGGCGATCGACTACGCCGAGCTCCGCGTCCAGGCCGGGTCGGTCGCGGCCGCGCTCGCCAGCGCCGGCGTCGGAGCCGGCGACCCGGTTGCGATCGACCTGCCTGCCGGCGTCGCGCACGCGGTCGCGCTGCACGGGGCGATCCTCGCCGGGGCGGTCGTGCAGTCGCTGCCGCCGACCGGGCGCGAGGGCGTCGACGTCGCGGCCGGGGCGACCTTCCTCGACGGCTGCTGGGTCGAGCGGGCCCGGGCCCGCCGCGAGCCATGGCCGTCGCTGCGCCGCCATCCGGCGCTGCCGCTGACCCGGATCCTGAGCAGCGGCACGTCGGGGCGGCCGAAGCCGGTCCTGCTCACCGCCGACAACCACCTCGCCAGCGCGCGCGGCAGCGCCGCCGTCCTCGGCGTCGAGCGCGACGACCGCTGGCTCTGCTGCCTGCCGCTGAACCACGTCGGCGGGCTTGCGATCCTGCTCCGTGCCGCGATCTACGGGACGGGCGCCGTCGTTCATCCCGGTTTCGAGACCGACCGCGTGGCCGCGGCCCTCGACGAGGGCATCAGCGTGGCCTCGCTCGTCCCGACGCAGCTCGTGCGCCTGCTCGACGCCGGTGCTCCGCTGGGACGGCCGCGGCTGCTTCTGGTCGGCGGCGGACCGGTCTCCGCCACGGTGCTCGAGGAGGCGCTCGGGCGCGGCGCCACGGTCGTCCAGACCTACGGGCTCACCGAGGCGTGCTCGCAGGTCTGCACGCTCGGCCCCGCCGAGGCGCAGGCGCGGGTCGGCTCCGCCGGCAGGCCGCTCGCCGGCACCGACGTCACGGTCCGGGGCGGCGAGATCCTCGTCCGCGGTCCGACCGTCGCGCCGGCCGCGCTGGGCGACGACGGCTGGCTTCACACCGGCGACCTCGGCCGGATCGACGAGGACGGCTACCTCTGGGTCGAGGGCCGGCGCGAGGACCTGATCCTGAGCGGCGGCGAGAACGTCCGCCCCGACCGGGTCGAGGCCGCCCTGCTCACCCATCCCGCCGTCGCCGAGGTCGCGGTGGCGGGCCGCGAGGACCGTGAGTGGGGACAGGCCGTGACCGCCTTCGTGGTCACCGCGCCGGGGGCCGGGGACGTCGAGCGGGAGGGCCTGATCGCTCACGCGCGCTCGCGCCTGGCGCCGCACGAGGTGCCGAAGGCGGTCGAGTTCGTGCCGGAGCTGCCGCGGACCGGCTCCGGCAAGGTGCTGCGCCGCCTCCTCGTCTGAGCCCGCCCCGCCCCGCCGCCTGGGTCATCTGAACCGCACATGGCGCGGGCAGGACTACCCAGGTCGGGTGGGGCGGTGGGTCGGGCGGTCGGCGTGTGGCGCGCGGCCCATCGGAGCGCCGTCCTGGCGATCTGTAGGCTGCCCCGCCGGACCGGACCAGCGGGGCCGGCGCAGCGAACGACGAACGGAAGGGCGGAATGAGCCACGACAGCACGATGATCTACGAGGACGACGCGACGCTCGAGCCGCTCGAGGGCAAGACGGTCGCGATCCTCGGCTACGGCTCGCAGGGGCACGCTCATGCCCTCAACCTGAAGGAGTCGGGCGTCGACGTCGTCGTCGGCCTTCGGCCCGGCTCGGCGAGCCGCGCCGACGCCGAGGCTGCCGGCTTCGAGGTCCTCGACGTCGGCGAAGCCGCCAGCCGCGGCGACGTCGTGATGATCCTGCTGCCGGACGAGAAGCAGGCCGAGATCTGGGACGCCGAGATCGCCGACGGGATCGTCCCCGGCAACCTCCTGATGTTCGCCCACGGCTTCGCGATCCACTACGACCAGATCGCACCGCCGCCCGGGGTCGACGTCGGCCTCGTCGCCCCGAAGGGCCCCGGCCACCTCGTCCGCCGCCAGTACGAGGAGGGTCGCGGGGTTCCCTGCCTGATGGCGGTCCACGCCGACGAGACCGGCACCGCCCGCGACCTCGTCCTCGCCTACGCGAAGGGGATCGGCGGCACCCGGGCCGGCGTCATCGAGACCACCTTCAAGGACGAGGTCGAGACCGACCTGTTCGGCGAGCAGGCCGTCCTCTGCGGCGGCACCAGCGAGCTCGTGCAGGCCGGCTTCGAGACGCTCGTCGAGGCCGGCTACGACCCCCGGCTCGCCTACTTCGAGTGCCTGCACGAGCTGAAGCTGATCGTCGACCTGATGTACGAGAAGGGGCTCGGGGGGATGCGCGACTCGATCTCGAACACGGCCGAGTACGGCGACATGACCCGCGGCCCGCGGGTGATCACCGACGAGACGCGCGCGGCGATGCGCCGGATCCTCGCCGACATCCGGTCCGGGGACTTCGCCCGCGAGTGGATCGCCGAGAACCGTGCCGGCGGGGAGAACTTCGACCGGCTCCGCAGCGAGGCCCAGGGCAAGCAGATCGAGCAGGTCGGCGCCGAGCTGCGCTCGATGATGCCCTGGATCCAGCGCTGACGGATACGCTGCGGCGGTGACCAGGGACGGCCTCACCGCACTGATCGCCGCCGCGCTCGCGATCGTCGCAGTCGGATGCGGGAGCGGCGACGAGACGGTGACGGTCACCGAAGCGGCGCCGTCGGCGACGAGCACCACCGGGAAGGCGCCGCCGGCAACGACGAGCACCGCCACCACCACGACCGGCGAGGAGGGCACCCCCGTGACCGACCGAACGGTGACGAAGCTGACCGGCTTCACTTCGCCGACCGGCAACATCGGCTGCTACATCGATCGCCGCAGCGTCCGTTGCGACATCGCCGAGCGCGACTGGAAGCCGCCCCCGGCGCCGGCGAGCTGCAACCTCGACCACGGCCAGGGGATCGAGCTCGAGGCGGGCGGCTCGGCGGACTTCGTCTGCGCCGGCGATACGGCGCTCGGCGGTGGCGAGCCGCTCGACTACGGGACCTCGATCGGCGCCGGCCTGCTGGTCTGCGAGAGCGAGGAGTCGGGGATGACCTGCACCGACACCGAGACCGGCCGCGGCTTCACGATCTCGCGCGAGTCCTACGACATCTTCTGAGTCGCGCCGGCTCCCGGCTCGGCGTCCATGGCCGACCAGGGGGCGGCCGCTCTGAGCCGCGCCAGCCGCGCCCGGCGGGCCGGACGCGGCTGGTCGGCGGCGCTGGTCGCTTGCGGGTTGTCTCAGCTCTGGGCCGGAGGCGGAGCCGGAGGCGGCGGCTCCGGCGGCGTGGTCTGGGCCGGAAGCGGCGCCTCGTTGACCGGCAACTGCTCCGGGCCGGGCAGGGACGGGGCGGTGGCCGGGAACGCCTGCGGCGGCAGGTCGAGGATCCGTGGATGGGTCTCGGTCAAGAGCAGCAGGAACGCGCCGGCGCGGGTGCTGTAGGCGACCGACATCCGCAGCGCGTCGTGCATCGTGGCCGACTGCTTGCCGGTGACCAGGACCCGCCACCAGGTGACGAAGGCCGCCGCGTAGATCACGTAGCTGAGGCCCTGCATGATGAGCTGCTGCGGGAACGCGAGCACGTACTTGAAGAAGGTGTGCGCGCGGCGGTACTCGACCTGCTGGGGAGCAACCTCGACCCGGACCGGGTAGTCATCGCGATCGGGCATGAACGGCGGCCACTCATCGGTCAGCAGCAGCGCGAAGCCGCCGATCTGGGTACTGAGCTTGACGTAGCCGGCGACGAAGTCGTAGAGGCCCTCGGGGTATCGCTTCGTGAACAGCATCGCGAACCAGGCCCCGATCGCGGCGAGGAGCGCGACGATCCCGTACAGCGAAAGCCAGATCAGCCAGGGGATGGCGACGATCAGCCGGAAGAAGACCGTCAGGCGGTTCCTCTCCTCGGCGTAGTCCACGTCGAAGCGGATCGGGTTCATGGTGCTCCCTCCTCGGTTTGCTACCTGCGGCCGGGAATATATGGCCGCGCCCGGATCGCTCGCGCGTCAACGCGCTCGGCAACGAACGACGACGGGGCGAGGTCGTAACCTGTCGCGGCCCATGGCTGACGCGGAGAGCACTGCGGTCCGGATCCCCGACGACCTCAAGCCGGCCGACGGCCGCTTCGGCTGTGGCCCTTCGAAGGTCCGTCCCGGTGCGCTGGCCCGGCTTGCCGGTGCCGGCGAGCTGATCGGAACGTCGCACCGCCAGGCACCGGTGCGCGGGCTCGTCAGCCGCGTCCGGACCGGCGTCGCCGAGCTGTTCGGCGCCCCCGACGGCTACGAGGTGGCGCTCGGAAACGGCGGCACCACTGCCTTCTGGGACGCCGCCGCGACCTGCCTGATCCGCGAACGCTCCCTGCACCTCGCCTACGGGGAGTTCTCCTCGAAGTTCGCCAGGGCGGCCGCGGCCGCACCGTTCCTCGCGGACCCGATCCTCATCGAGGCCGACCCCGGCGACGCCCCCGAGCCGCGCGCCGACCCCACCGCCGACGTCGTCGCCTGGGCCCACAACGAGACCTCCACCGGCGTCGTGGTACCGGTCGTGCGGCCACCCGGAGCCGACGGCGCGCTCGTTCTCATCGACGCCACCTCCGGCGCCGGGGGCCTGGCCGTCGACGTCGCCGAGGCGGACGCCTACTACTTCGCCCCCCAGAAGTGCTTCGGCTCGGAGGGGGGCCTGTGGCTGGCGTTGCTCAGCCCGGCCGCGATCGAGCGGATCGGAGAGCTCGACGGCGTTGCCGGTCGCTGGCAGCCGCAGTTCCTCGCGCTCGCCACGGCGCTCGAGAACTCGCGCAAGGACCAGACCTACAACACGCCGGCGCTGGCCACGCTCATCCTGCTCGCCGACCAGCTCGAGTGGATGTTGGGCAATGGCGGCCTCCGCTGGTGCGTGGGGCGCACGCGCGCCAACGCCGATCACGTCTACGGCTGGACTGAGCGATCCGAGTTCGCGAGCCCGTTCGTCGCCGACCCGGCGAAGCGCTCACCGGTGGTGGCCACGATCGACTTCGACGCCGCGATCGACGCCGCGGCCGTCGCCGCAGCGCTGCGGGCCAACGGGATCGTCGATGTCGAGCCGTACCGGAAGCTCGGCCGCAACCAGCTGCGGGTCGGGATGTTCCCCGCGATCGAGACCGCGGACCTGCAGGCTCTCACCGCGTCGATCGACTGGCTGGTCGACAACCACGATGGAGTCCGGGCGTGATGGCGGACAGGCCCAGGGTCCTCGTCAAGGAGAAGATCGCCGCCGCGGGGATCGATCTGCTCCGCGAGCGCTTCGACGTCGAGGTCGGCACCGAGTGGCCCGAGGGCGAGCTCGAGCGCCGGATCGGCGAGTTCGATGCGATCCTGATCCGCTCGGCGACGATGCTGACCGCCGAGCTGATCGACAGGGCGACGAGGCTGCGCGCGATCGGCCGGGCCGGCACCGGCGTCGACAACGTCGACATCGCCGCGGCGACGAAGCGGGGGATCGTCGTCGCCAACGCCCCCGAGTCGAACTCGGTCGCCGCCGCCGAGCACACCCTCGCCCTCGCCCTCGCCCTGTTCCGCAACGTCCCGCAGGCGCATGCGACCCTCGCCGAAGGGGAGTGGGCGCGCTCGCGATTCGGTGGCAACGAGCTCTACCTGAAGACCATCGGCGTGATCGGGTTCGGGCGGATCGGCCAGCTCGTCGCCCGCCGGGCGCTCGCCTTCGAGATGGAGGTGCTGGCCTTCGACAAGTTCGTCGCGGCGGAGCGCTTCCGCGACCTCGGCGTCGAGGGCGTCGGGATCGACGAGCTCTACGCCCGCGCCGACCTGATCACGATCCACCTCCCGAAGACACCCGAGACGATCGACTGGATCGATGCCGAGGCGCTGACGAAGATGAAGGACGGCGTCCGGATCGTCAACTGCGCCCGTGGCGAGCTGATCGATCTCGATGCGCTCGAATCGGCGCTCGACTCCGGCAAGGTCGGTGGGGCCGCGTTGGACGTGTTCCCCTCGGAGCCGCTGACCGAGCACCCGCTGTTCGGCCGCGACGACGTCGTCGTGACCCCCCACCTCGGCGCCTCGACCGCCGAGGCGCAGGACCGCGCCGGGATCGTCACCGCCGAGCAGGTCTCGGCGGCGCTGACGGGCGGCGTCGTCACCAACGCCGTCAACATCGTCTCGGTCCGGCCGGAGACGATGGAGGCGCTGGCGCCGTTCGTGCCGCTCTGCGAGAAGCTCGGCCGGCTCGCCCAAGGCCTCGGCAACGGCTCCGTCGACCGGGTCGAGGTCGAGGTCCGGGGCCGACTCGCCGAGCACGACACCAGGCTGCTCGGGATCGCGACGCTCGTCGGGATCCTCTCCGGCCACACCGAGGAGCCGGTCAACCTCGTCAACGCGCCGACGATGGCCGAGGAGCGTGGCATCGACCTGAGCGAGACGACCGACCTCGTCTCACCCGACTTCACCGAGCTGGTCACGGTCCGGATCGACTCCGGCGGCGAGACCGTCGAGGTTGCCGGGACCGGCGTCGGCCCCCGCAACGACCCCTACCTGGTCCGCGCCTGGGGCCAGGACTTCTATCTGCCCTTCGCCGACCACATCGCCGTGTTCCGCTACGACGACAAGCCGGGGATGATCGGGCTCGTCGGCTCGACCTTCGGCGAGCACGGCGCGAACATCGTCTCGGCGGCGGTCGGCGCCGAGAGCGAGGCCGCCGAGGCGGTGATGGCGGTGACTACCGATGCCCCCGTCCCGCCCGAGGTCATCGAGGAGATCACCGGCCGCGATGACTTCCACCGCGGCAAGGCGGTCGACTTTTGAGGGCGCGGCGGATGACGGTCGGCGCGGTCCGTGCGCTCGTCCTGACGCTGGGAGCGATGCTGCTCGCGGCCCTGCTCGTCCCGCAGGCCGCGGAGGCGGCGGACATGCTGATCTGCCGCAAGTTCGACCGGGAGGGCGACAAGCAGGGCCGCACGATCCACCTCCGCGGCAAGGGGGTCCGATACAACGCCGGCAGCGGCAGCGACGCCCTGTACGGCACGCGCGGTGACGACATCCTCAACGGCGGCAACGGCAACGACCGCATCCACGGCCGCGGCGGCGACGACATCGTCTGCGGCGGCACCGGCAACGACCGCGTCTTCGGAGACGGCGGCAACGACGCCGTCTACGGCGAGGAGGACGATGACCGGATCGAGGGAGGCCCCGGCGACGACTACGTGCTCGGCGGAGCGGGGGAGGACCGGCTCACAAGCGCCGGCGACGGGCTCGATTTCGCGGACGGCGACTACGGGTCGGACGTGGTCGCGGGCGGGGCCGGCGATCAGCTCTTCGGCGGCACCGAGAACGACAGGTTGTCGGTTCGGCTGATGTCCGGCGAGACCGAGAGCGCGGCCTACATGAACGGCGGCTATGACGACGATCGGATCGTCGGCTCGGAGCTCGCCGATGCCCTGCAGGGGAACATCGGCGAGGACAAGCTGTTCGGACACGGTGGCGACGACGTCATCCGCGGCGGTGGGTCAGATGACTACCTCGTGGGCGACGGCGGCGACGACGAGCTGTTCGGCGAGAACAACCGCGACGACCTCCACGGCAGCGAGGGCGATGACACGCTCACCGGCGGCGAGGGGCGAGACGACTTCTGGGGCGACGCCGGGTTCGACACCTGCATCTTCGCCGGCGGGAGCGAGAGCCTGAGATCCTGCGAGCGCGTGCGCGAGGGCGGCGACCGCAACGGGGCCCGTGCCCGCACCGCCCCGGCAAGGGGCGGAGGCAAGCCGGGCGGTCAGTCCGGGTCCGCTCTCAACGTCACCTCCGACGGCTACCCGTTCCCCGACAAGTACGCGAGGATCGCCGGCTACGAGGTCAGCAGGAACGCGACCGGCAAGGGCGGGATGAGGCTCCTCGACAAGGACTCCTCCCACCAGGAGAAGCCCAGCGTCGTCGCGCTCGGCACGGTCTACCACCCGCGTGAGCTCCGCGGCGTGATCTCGTCCCGACAAGGTCACGAGACGGTCGAGTGGGCCTACACGAACACCTGCTCGCGCGATTACTCATCCCCGGACGTCTGGCGTTCCACGGGCAACCGATCGACCGCGCCGGTGAAGTTCAGGATCACGATGCCGCCCAAGCGCGGCAAGAAGTGCGACGTCGCGATCTGGGGCAAGATCGCCGACCCGGGGTCGAAGAAGTCCTTGAGCGCGAGGCTCCTGTACCGCTGAGCGGGGCCGGACCGGGGACGCTCGCGGCGCCCGGCGCCACCCGTCCCCGCCGTCACCGTTAGGTTGGCGGGGATGCGCGCGGTCGTGATCCCCCGCCACGGCGGGCCCGAGGTGCTCGAGGTGCGGGAGCGCCGCGACCCGCAGGTGGCGCCCGGCGAGGTCCGGATCGAGGTCCGGGCGGCGGGCATCAACTTCGCCGACCTGCTCGCGCGGACGGGGATGTACCCGGACGCGCCGAAGCCGCCCTGCGTCGTTGGCTACGAGGTCGCCGGAACCGTCGAATCGGTCGGCGAGGGGGTCGACACGGTCACGGTCGGTGACCGGGTGATGGCGGCGACGCGGTTCGGTGGCCACGCCGAGCTCTGCACCGTCAGCGCCCGCGACGTCCTGCCGCTGGCCGGGGGCCTGAGCTTCGAGCAGGGCGCCGCGGTGCCCGTCAACTACGGGACCGCGTACGCGGGCCTGGTGCTGATGGGCGGCCTGCGCGAGGGCGACCGCGTCCTGATCCACGCCGCGGCGGGCGGCGTCGGGCTGGCGGCCGTGCAGTTCGCCAAGGCCCGCGGGGCCGAGGTCTTCGGGACCGCCTCCGCCGCCAAGCACGAGGCGATCAGGGCGCACGGGGTCGACCAAGCGATCGACTACCGGACGGCCGACTTCGAGGAGGCAGTCCTGCGGATCACCGGCGGCGAGGGGATCGACATCGCCTTCGACGCGATCGGACCGTCGAGCTTCCGTAAGGACTACCGGCTGCTGCGCCCCGGCGGCAAGCTCGTCTGCTACGGGCTCAGCGAGGTCCAGACCGGGGAGCGGCGGAGCATCCCCGCCGCGCTCAGGAGCCTCGCCGCGATGACCACGGCGACGATGCCGTGGTGGAAGAGCATGGCGATCATGAACGAGAACAAGGGCGTCTTCGGGCTCAACATGCTCCGTTGGTGGGACCGTGAGGGCGGCCTCGATCGGCTCATCGGCCCGCTCTCCGGGGAGCTGGCGGCGGGCCGGTTCGAGCCGGTCGTCGCGGCCTCGTTCCCGTTCGCGGATGCGGCCGCCGCCCACCGCTTCATCCACGAGCGCCGCAACATCGGCAAGGTCGTGCTCGTGCCGTGAGCGCCGCCCCCGCGCTCGCGTCGCTCGGCAGCTTCTTCGACGAGCACATCGTCGATGCCGGGCGGCTGCCCGCGTTCATCTACCTGATCTTCTTCCTCGGCACCTTCGCGTTCATCCGCACGAGCGCGCACATGATCCGCGCCCAGGTGAGCTGGTGGCCCGGCAACGTCGAGGTCGGCGGCACCCACATCCACCACCTCGTCTGGGGGATCCTGCTGCTGATGATCGCCGGCTGGGTCGGGATCGTCGTCGCCCCCGAGTCGCCCGGCCGCGAGATCGTCGCCGCCGCGTTCGGGATCGGCACCGGCCTGACCCTGGACGAGTTCGCGCTCTGGCTCGAGCTCAAGGACGTCTACTGGTCCGCCGACGGCCGCAAGTCGATCGACGCCGTGATCGTCGCCGGGATCATCGCCAGCTTCGGCGTGCTCGGCTTCACGGTCTGGGTCGATGCCGCCAACGATGTCGCGCTGGCGGCCCACGCCGTGGTCGGCTTCATCGGGATCGGCGGCCTCGTCTTCGCGGTCGTCAACTGCGCGAAGGAGAAGTTCGGGATCGCGCTGCTCGGCCTCGTCGTGCCGCTTCTGTCGCTGATCGGCGCCTTCCGCCTCGGTCGCCCGACCTCGCCCTGGGCGCGGCTGTTCTATCGCAGTGAGAAGAAGAAGGAGCGCGCCCGCCGCCGCTTCGCGGATCGGAGGATGCTCGAGCCGCCGCACGTGCCGTCGCTGCGACACGTCCGCGAGACGTCGCGAGGCGCGGGCGGCGGTCAGGCCGGCTGAGCCGGGGCGTCGGCTCCCGGCTCGACCGGCGCGGTCGCGTCTTCGGCGCCCGGACGCCGATCGCCATGCAGCGCCTTGAACACCACGGCGATCGAGGCCGCTACCGGAATCGCGATCAGCGCCCCGAGGATGCCCGCGATCTGGGCGCCAGCGAACAGCACGACGATCGCGATCAGCGGGTTGACCTTGACCGCGCGCCCGTACAGAAGCGGCTGGACGACGCGGTCCTGGACCTGCTGGAAGGCGATGAACGCGACCGCCCAGATGATCAGCGCGTCGGGAAAGGAGTGCAGGGCCGCGACGAGGGCGACGACGATGCCGCCGATCGTCAGGCCGATCAACGGGACGAGGTCGAACAGCGCGACCAGGATCGCGAGCGGCACGGCGAGATCGACCCCGAGGACCTCGAGCATCCCCCAGGCGAACAGCCCGGCGACGATGGCCAGCGAGAGGTTCACGGTCACGTAGCCGCGGACGACGCCGTAGACCCCGGTTGCGATCTCGCGTCCGCGGCGCTCACGCTCGCCGCCGACCCAGCGCAGGAGGCGGTCGAGCAGCCCGGGGCCCTCGAGCAGCAGGAAGAAGGCGAGGACGATGACGGTGACGGCGCTGACGACGTGCTTGAGCAGGCTGACCGTGAAGGACTCGAGGTCCCCGGCCGCACTCGAGAGGTCGCCGGGTAGCTGCGAGGTCTGCGACTTCAGCGTCGCGGTCAGGTCGTACTGGCGGTTGAGCTCGCGGAACTGCTGGTTGTCGTTCGCCC
The DNA here is from genome assembly GCA_041393495.1 of Solirubrobacterales bacterium. GTDB lineage: Bacteria > Actinomycetota > Thermoleophilia > Solirubrobacterales > 70-9 > RHKX01. Next base: position 60,842 of record JAWKKA010000002.1, read on the forward strand.
ACTGCTCGGCGTCGTGGACGTAGCCGGGACCGAGCGTGCCGACCTGCTCGACCTCGTCGATCATCGGCGGGATCACGTTGAGGACGAGGAAAGCGAGCGCGATGAACGCCGCGACGAACGTCGCGGAGATGGCCACCCAGCGCGGCGTCCGCCGTCCCCCGATCCGGACCCGCCCGACGAGCTCGACCGCGGGGGCGAGCACGAGCGCCAGGAACGTGGCCGTGACCAGCCAGCGGATCGTCGTCTCGACCTCGAGGACGATCAGGCCGAGCAGCGCTGCCGCGGCGACGGTGAGGATCGCGATCGCGACGACCCTGAGCACCGTCCGGGATTCGATGGCTTCTCGGTTCATGGGCATGCCCGCGGGGTGGCGGTGGCAACGCAGGGGTCGCCGGGCGCCGGCCGTGCTTGCAGAGTTCCCCGTCTTCGCTAGAGTCCCTGCCGGATGACCGATCGGCCGGCCAGCCTCGCGCTTCTCCTTCTCCTCCCCCTGCGGGGGGAATAGCGCTGGGCGGCGCGACAGCCGCGAGAGACAAGGGAATCCAATCACCGAGAGAGAAGGAGTCAGCGGGATGAGCGCTGATCGAACCGCCTCCGAACGAGGCAGCGAAGAGGTAACGGGAGCCGCGGGCGACGCCTGCGAGCGGGTCGAGATCTTCGACACGACACTGCGCGACGGCGAGCAGTCGCCGGGGATCTCGCTCAACACCCAGGAGAAGGTCGAGATCGCGAGCCAGCTCGCGCGGCTCGGGGTCGACGTGATCGAAGCCGGCTTCCCGATCACCTCGCCGGGCGACTTCGAGGCCGTCGAGGCGATCGCGCGGACGGTCTCGGGGCCGGTGGTCTGCGGCTTGGCGCGGACGCAGAAGGGCGACATCGACGCGGCCTGGGGCGCGGTCAAGGACGCCGAGCGCCCGCGCATCCACACGTTCATCTCGACCTCGGACATCCACATCGAGCATCAGCTCCGGACCGACCGCGACGACGTCCGCGGCCAGGCGAGGGCGGCGGTCGCGCACGCCCGCGAGCTCTGCGAGGACGTCGAGTTCTCGCCCATGGACGCGACCCGCGCCGACGTCGGGTTCACCGCCGAGGTCTGCGGGATCGCGATCGCCGAGGGAGCGGGGGTGATCAACATCCCCGACACGGTCGGCTACGCGACCCCCGACGAGTACGCCGCGTACCTGACCCGGCTCTACGAGCTGCTGCCGGAGCTGCGCGACGTCCGGCTGTCGGTCCATTGCCACGACGACCTCGGGCTCGCGGTCGCGAACTCGTTCGCCGGCGTCCGGGCGGGCGCCCGCCAGGTCGAGTGCGCGGTCAACGGGATCGGCGAGCGCGCCGGCAACTGCGCGCTGGAGGAGATCGTGATGCTGCTGCGAACGCGGCGCGGCGACCACGGCTTCGACACCGGGCTCGAGACGACCGAGCTGGCGCGGACGAGCCGGATGGTCTCGCGGTTCACCGGCTACGTGGTCCAGCCGAACAAGGCGGTCGTCGGGCGCAACGCGTTCGCGCACGAGTCCGGGATCCACCAGGACGGCGTGCTGAAGGAGCGAACCACGTTCGAGATCATGGACGCGCGCGACGTCGGACTCGACTCCAACCAGATCGTGCTCGGCAAGCACTCCGGCCGCCACGCGCTCAAGGACGCGCTCGCGCAGCTCGGGTTCGTCGTCGAGGGCAACGCCCTCAACCAGGCGTTCAAGCGCTTCAAGGCGCTGGCGGACAAGAAGAAGCAGGTCACGGCGCTCGACCTCGAGGCGATCGTCTCCGACGAGATGCGCGAGGCCGCCCAGAAGTACGAGCTCGCCTGGTTCGAGGTCGAGGCGGGGACGCGGCGGCAGCCGCTGGCGCGCGTCGGCGTGACGACGCCGGCCGGCGAGGAGGTCGGCGGCGAGTCGGGCGGGGACGGCCCCGTCGATGCCGTCTTCGGCGCGATCCAGGCGGCCGTCGACACCCGCTGCGAGCTCAGCCAGTACCTGGTCGCGGCCGTCGGCGAGGGCGATGACGCCCTCGGCGAGGTAACCGTGATGCTCCGCGCCCACGGCCGCCTCGCCAGCGGCCAGGGCGTCTCGACGGACATCATCGAGGCCTCGGCGCAGGCGTACGTCCGCGCGCTCGCCAACGCGCTCGACGGCGCCGCGGTGCGGGAGGCGGAATCGGTGGCCGCCGACGCCGCATCGGCGTCGCCGTTCCCGCCGGGGCCGTAGGCGACCCGGCCGCCCGCCGCTGCGCGTCCGGTCCGACCGGCGGCGCCGGGGCCGGACCGGCGGCGCGAGCCATTTCCGGCGCCGCGTCCCGCGCTGGGGCGGGAGCAGCCGAGATCCCGGCCGAGAGCGCCCCGGCGCGCAGCGGGGCCCCGGATAGACTCCGGCGCGCATGGGCGCCCTCGACGGCAAGGTCGCAGCGATCACCGGGGCCTCGTCCGGGATCGGCGCCGCGACTGCGCTGGCGCTCGCCACCGAGGGGGCTGCCGTCGCCCTGGCGGCACGGCGGCGTGACCGGATCGACGAGCTCGCGAAGCGGATCGAGTCCGGCGGCGGGCGGGCGCTCGCGATCGAGACCGACGTCAGCGACGAGGCGCAGGCGCGGGCGTTCGTCGACCGGGCCAACGATGACCTCGGCGGGCTCGACGTCCTCGTCAACAACGCCGGGGTGATGCTGCTCGGCCCGGTCGCGGGGGCGGCGACCGAGGAGTGGCGGCGGATGATCGACGTCAACCTGCTCGGCCTGCTCTACTGCACCCACGCGGCGCTGCCGATCATGGGAGCGGCCGGCAGCGGCGACATCGTCAACGTCGCCTCGGTCGCGGGGCGGGTCGCCTCGCTCGGCAGCGGCGTCTACAACATGACGAAGTGGGGGGTGGTCGGCTTCTCCGAGGCGCTCCGTCAGGAGTGCGCCCGTGCCGGCATTCGCGTCACGGCGATCGAGCCGGGCTGGGTCGATACCGAGCTGCAGGGCCACAACGAGAACCCGGTCGTCGTCGCGGCGATGAAGAAGATGATCGGGAGGATCGGCAAGGTGCTCGAGCCCGAGGACATCGCCCGGACGATCGCCTTCGCGGTGACCCAGCCACCGCACGTAAGCATCAACGAGGTGCTGATCCGCCCGACGGCGCAGTCGCGCTGAGGGCGGGCCCGCAGCGCCGCTCCGACGAGCTCGAGGTCGAGCGCGCCCGGCGCCCGGCGCCGTGCGGGTCGCCGTCCGGGCTCAGCCGCCGTCCGTCGCCCCGGCTGCGCCGACGCCGGAGCCGGCCAGCTCCTCGAGCGCGATGCCGGGATCGCTGAGATCGCCAGCGGCCAACGTCCGTCGCGAGCGGATCAGCCCGCGGATCGCATCGTTGACGTCCCAGACGTTCAGGTTCATGCCGGCGACCAGGCGCTCGTCCTTGAGCCAGAACGCGATCAGCTCCCGGCCGTCGACATCGCCGCGGAAGACGACCTCGTCCCACTCGGTCGCGAAGCCGCTGTATTCCATCCCGGTGTCGTACTGGTCGGAGAAGAAGTAGGGGATCTCCTCGTAACGGACCGGCTCGCCGAGCATCGCCCCGGCGGCCGCAGGTCCCTGGTTCAGCGCGTTCGCCCAGTGCTCGACCCGGATGTGGCGCCCGTAGAACGGGTGGAAGGCGTTGGCGACGTCGCCGGCGGCGAAGATTCCCGGGACGCTCGTCTCGAGGCTCTCGTCGACGAGGATGCCGTTGTCGAGCCGCAGCCCCGCCGCCTCGGCCAGCCCGGTCCGGGGCGCGACGCCGATGCCGACGACGACGTCGGTCGCCTCGATCGCCTTCCCGGCGCCGGTGACGACCCGCTCCACCGAGCCATCGCCGTCGAAGCGCTCGACGCCGGACTCGGGCAGGAACTCGACCCCGTTGGCGACGTGGAGGTCGCGGTAGATGCGGCCCACCTCGGCGCCGAGGACCCTGAGCAGGGGGAGCTCCGCGCTTTCGATCATCGTCACCTCGCATCCCTTCTGGCGTGCGGAGGCGGCGATCTCGGACCCGATCCAGCCGGCGCCGACCACCACGAAGTGCCGACCGGGTTCGAATCGTGCGCCGATCCGCTCCGAGTCGGCGAGCGTTCGCAGGTAGTGGACGCCGTCCAGCTCGGCACCCGGCAGGCTGAGGCGGCGCGGCTCCGCGCCGGTCGCGATCAGCAGGCGGTCGTAGCCGAGGCGTCGATCATCGTCGAGGACGACCTCGCCCGAGCCGGCGTCGATGGCGGCCGCCCGGGTCTCCGTCCAGAGCTCGATCCGGTTGTCGGCGTAGAAGCCCTCGTCGTGGACGTACGGACGGTCGGCCTCGCCACGCAGGTAGTCCTTCGACAGCGGCGGTCGCTCGTAGGGTCGCTCCGGCTCGTCGCCGATCAGGACCACGCGGCCGTCGAAGCCCTCCGCGCGCAGGGCTTCGGCCGCCTTGGCCCCGGTCAGTCCGGCGCCGACGATGATGAAGGTCTGTTCGGTGGCCATGCGGTCCTCCTCTGGTCGGTGGGTCGATTCGGCCCGTCGACTGTTAGCGTCGCAGCCCGGTCAGTTCTTACCCCGGAAAGGGCGGCCCTAAGCCGGCGTACCCGGACGGGTGGGCCCGGGCCCGACGCCTGACTTGAATCACGGACGGGAGTACGTGATAACGTACAGCGCGTGATGACCACCGCGACAGCGGCGGCCGCGACCGGCGCCGCGATCGACCCGGCTGCGATCGGCGTCCGGGTGAAGGCCCTGCGCGAAGGCATGGGGCTGTCACTGCGTGATCTCGCGGAGCGCTCCGGGGTCGGCGCTGCGACCCTCTCGCAGGTCGAGCGCGGCGAGAGCAGCCCGACGCTGACCGTGGCGGCACGGATCGCCGACGGGCTCGAGTTGACCCTCTCGCAGCTCCTTCGCCTCGAGGAGAGCCACCACGTCGTGATCGTGCGGGCCGGAAGCGGGCGGCGTAGCAGCCGCCCCGGGCACGAGATCGAGGAGCTGACCCCGCCCCTGCCCGGCCAGCGCGCGGACGTCTCGCGCCACCGCCTCGGTCCGGGCCGCTCGACCGGTGGCGAGGGCGATCCGCCGATCCACGAGCCCGGCAGCCGCGAGACCGTCGTCGTCCTGTCCGGGGCCGTCGAGTTGGCGGTCGACGGCGAGCACCATCCGCTCGCGACCGGCGACAGCGCCACCTTCGACGCCGACCTTCCCCACAGCCTCGCCAACCCGGGGACGGCGACGGCCGAGGTCCTCGCCGTGATCGCCGCCGGGCTGAGGCGAAGCTGAGATGACGCGAGCCAATCGAGAGAGGAGCAGGAGATGAGCGCCGAGACGATGTTCGAGAAGATCTGGAAGCGGCACGAGGTCGCCGACGGGCTGATCTACATCGACCTTCACCTCGTCCACGAGGTGACGTCGCCGCAGGCCTTCGACGGGCTCCGGCTCGCCGGCCGTCCGGTCCGCCGTCCCGACCGGACGCTCGCGACCGCCGACCACAACGTCCCGACCGACGACACGCCGGCCGCCCGGCTGATCGCCGACGCGCTGTCGCGCAAGCAGGTCGAGGCGCTGGAGCGCAACTGCGAGGAGTTCGGCGTGCCGCTCTACTCGCTGGGCTCGGACCGGCGCGGGATCGTCCACGTGATCGGCCCCGAGCTCGGGCTCACCCAGCCGGGGATGACGATCGTCTGCGGCGACTCGCACACCGCCACCCACGGGGCCTTCGGCGCGCTCGCGTTCGGGATCGGCACCTCCGAGGTCGAGCACGTCCTCGCAACCCAGACCCTGGTTCAGCGGCAGCCGAAGACGATGCGCGTCAACTACCGCGGCGAGCTGCCCGCCGGGGTCAGCGCCAAGGACATGATCCTGGCGACGATCGGCCGCCTCGGCACCGGCGGGATGGTCGGACACGTCGTCGAGTACGCCGGCGAGACCGTTCGCGCCCTCTCGATGGAGGCGCGGATGACGATCTGCAACATGACGATCGAGGGCGGCGGCCGGGCCGGGATGATCGCCCCCGACGAGACCACGTTCGAGTACGTGCGCGGGCGCCCCGGCGCCCCCGCTGACTTCGACGCCGCCGTCGCCGGGTGGCGCGGGCTCGCCGGCGACGAGGGCGCCCGGTTCGACACCGAGGTCGAGATCGACGCCGCGACCCTGTCGCCGATGGTCACCTGGGGCACGAACCCCGGCATGGTCACCGAGGTCGCCGGGCGCGTGCCGGACCCGGCGACGCTCGAGGGCCCGGTCGATGCCGAGACGGCCGAGCGGGCGCTCGCCTACATGGCGCTCGAGCCGGGCACCCCGATGACCGAGATCGAGCTCGATCGCGTCTTCATCGGGTCCTGCACGAACTCGCGGATCGAGGACCTGCGCGCGGCTGCCGCGATGATCGGCGACCGCAGGGTCGCGACGGGCGTCCGCGCGATGGTCGTCCCCGGCTCCGAGCAGGTCCGCGCGACCGCGGAGGAGGAGGGACTCGATGAGGTCTTCCGGGCCGCCGGCTTCGAGTGGCGGGCATCGGGCTGCTCGATGTGCCTGGGGATGAACCCCGACATCCTGATCGCCGGCGAGCGCTGCGCCTCGACCTCGAACCGGAACTTCGAGGGGCGCCAGGGCAAGGGCGGACGGACCCATCTGGTCAGCCCGCGGATGGCCGCCGCCGCCGCGATCGAGGGGCGGTTCGTCGACATCAGGGAATGGCCGGCGACGAGCGACGGAGGTGCGCGATGAGGCCGATCGACGTGATCGTCGGGAAGGTGGCGGTGCTCGACCGCGCCGACATCGACACCGACCAGATCATCCCGAAGCAGTTCCTGAAGCGGATCGAGCGGACCGGCTTCGGCGAGTTCCTGTTCTACGACTGGATCCGCGACGGCGAGATCGAGCTCGAGCCGAACCCGGTGCTGGTCGCGGGGCCGAACTTCGGCTCCGGCTCCTCGCGCGAGCACGCCGTCTGGGCGCTGGCCGACTTCGGCTTTCAAGCCGTGATCGCGCCGTCGTTCTCGGACATCTTCTACTCGAACGCGACCAAGAACGGCTTCCTCCCGGTCATCCTGTCGCGCGAGCACTGCCGCGGGATCGCCGCCGCCGGCAGCGTCGGATCGACCTCGACGACCAGACGGTCGACTACGAGGGCGGCGTCGTCCGCTTCGAGATCGACGAGGAGACCAAGCACCGGCTGCTCGGCGGGCACGACGAGATCTCGATCACGCTGCAGTCGCAGGACGCGATCGCCGCCTACGAGGAAGCCCACCCGGCGCTCGGCGCCGCGACGACGGCGCTCTGAGGTGGCGGCCGCGACGTCGCGGGACTGGGACGCGGCGACCTACGACCGCGTCTCGACACCGCAGCAGCGCTGGGCGGAGGCGGTGGTCGCGCGGCTGCCGCTGCACGGCGACGAGACCGTCCTCGACGCCGGCTGCGGGACCGGCAGGGTCACGGCGATGCTGCTCGACCGCCTGCCCGGCGGCCGGATCATCGCCGTCGACGGCTCGGCGGCGATGGTCGCCGAGGCCCGGGCCCGCCTCGACCCCGACCGCGTCGAGGTGCGGCACTCCGACCTGCTCGGCCTCCGGCTCGCCGCGCCCGTCGACGCTGTCTTCAGCAACGCCGTCTTCCACTGGATCGCCGACCATGCGCGGCTGTTCGCGACGCTCGCCGCGGCGCTCGTGCCGGGCGGCCCGCTCGTGGCCCAGTGCGGTGGCACCGGCAACGTGGCGAGCTTCTACGCGGCGGTCGGTGACGTCGTCGCCGGCGGCGGCTTCCCGGAGCTGGCCGGCTTCGATCCCGCCTATTTCGCCGGGCCGGACGAGACTGCCGAACGGCTCGCCGCGGCCGGCTTCGAGTCGATCGAGTGCGGCCTCGAGGAGCAGCCGGTCGTGCCGCCCGAGCCGCGCGAGTTCCTCCGCAGCGTCTGTCTCGGCGCCCACCTCGAGCGACTGCCAGCCGACCGCCGCGACCGGCTCGTCGACGCGGTGTGGGAGCGGCTCGGCCCGGCGCCGGTGCTCGACTACGTGCGGCTCAACATCGCGGCCCGAAAGCAGGCGACCCCGACCCCCTGAGCGGGGACGGGGCCACCCGGTCGTCCGGGGCGCGGCAGCGGGCGATCAGCCGCCCGTCGCCTGCAGCGACTGGACCGCCTGGTCGGCGGCCTGCTGGCAGATGCCGAGCGCGGTCTCGGCGGCGGAGCCGCCCGCGGCCTCGGCCTGCTTGGCGCACTGCTCGAAGGCGTCGCGGGCCTGCTGGCAGGCGGCCTCGCCGGCCTGCTCGGCGGCCGTGCCCTCGATCGCGTCGATGCAGGCGTTGTAGACGTCGTCGGGGGTCGTCCCGCCGCTGCTTTCGGTCGCGGTCGTGTCGGTGCCTTCGGTGGTCGCAGTGTCCTCGCCGGTCGTGGTCGCCGACGTGTCAGCGGTCGTCGTCGTGGCCTCGGTCGTGACGCTCGTGTCGTCGCTCGAGCCGCATCCGGCGGCCGTCAGCCCGAGGGTGAGGGCGCCCACGATCATCAGCGTGACCAGGTGGTGCTTGCGCATTCCTTGCCTCCAGTGGATCTCCGATGTTCCCGACCGGAAAACCGCAGCCGGGCTGCGGCAGCCTAACCGCCGCGGCCCCCGGCAGGCGATACGGTCCCGGGCCGCGATGAGCCCGCCCGCAACCACTCCCCGCATCGTCGTCCTCGCCGGCGACGGGATCGGACCCGAGATCGTCGCCGCGGCGCGGGCCGTCCTCGACGCGCTCGGCAGCTTCGACTACGAGGAGCACCTGATCGGCGGGATCTCGATCGACGAGACCGGGACGCCGCTGGGGGCGGAGGCGCTGGCCGCCTGCCGGGGCGCCGACGCGGTCCTGCTCGGCGCCGTCGGCGGCCCGAAGTGGGACACGACCGATCCCGACCGCCCGCGCCCCGAGCAGGGGCTGCTCGGGCTCCGCAAGGGGCTCGGGCTGTACGCGAACCTGCGACCGGTCAAGCCGCTGGCGGCGCTGCTCGACGCGAGCCCGCTGCGCCGCGAGCGGATCGAGGGGACCGACCTGCTCGTCGTCCGCGAGCTCACCGGGGGCATCTACTTCGGCCGCAAGGACCGCACCGCCGACGCCGCGCTCGACGAGTGCGCCTACACGGTGGCCGAGATCGAGCGGATCGCCGCGACCGCGTTCGAGGCGGCGCGGCGGCGGGCCGGAGCGGAGGGGGGAGGCAGGGTCACCTCGGTCGACAAGGCGAACGTGCTCGAGACCTCGCGGCTCTGGCGCGAGGTGGTCGGCAAGGTCGGTGACCGCTTCGACGACGTCGTGCTCGACCATCTGCTCGTCGACAACGCGGCGATGCAGCTCGTCTCCGACCCCGCGCAGTTCGACGTGATCGTCACCGAGAACATGTTCGGCGACATCCTCAGCGACGAGGCGGCGATGATCACCGGATCGCTGGGGATGCTCCCCTCGGCGAGCCTCGGCGACGGCGGTCCCGGCGTCTTCGAGCCGGTTCACGGCTCGGCCCCGGACATCGCCGGGCAGGGGGTGGCGAACCCGCTGGCGACCTTCCTCTCGGTGGCGCTGATGCTCCGCCACGGGCTCGACCGGGCCGCCGACGGGGACCGGATCGAGGCGGCCGTCGAGGTCGCGCTCGCCGACGGCCTGCGCACCGCCGACCTCTTCACCGGCGCCGCCGGCGAGCGCCGGGTCGGGACCGAGGAGGTCACCGCGGCGGTCGTCGCCGCCCTCTGAGCCCGTCCGCGCGGGGCTTCGCCGCCGCCGTCGCCGGCCTCCGAGCCGGCCTGCGGCCGCATCCCGACGGCGTCGGACTCGGGTCACCGGCGTCTCCATGCGCCATAATCGCCCCTCGCGATTCGAGAAGGAGGACGCAGTGCGGAAGGCCGACACGATCTGGATGAACGGCGAGTTCGTCGCCTGGGACGACGCCAAGGTCCACGTGCTCAGCCACGGCCTCCACTACGGCACCGGCGTCTTCGAGGGCATCCGCGCCTACGAGACCGCGACCGGGACGGCGATCTTCCGCCATCACGACCACCTCGATCGGCTCCGCAAGTCGGCGCAGCTCTACCACCTGCCGATGCCGTTCGAGCTCGAGGAGCTCCGCGCGGCCACGCATGAGCTGATCCGTCGCAACGACCTCCACGCCTGCTACATCCGGCCGCTCGTGTTCCGTGGCTACGGCGAGATGGGCCTGTTCGCCGAATCGCCGGTCGAGGTGACGATCGCCGTCTGGGAGTGGGGCGCCTACCTCGGCGAGGAGTCCAAGCAGCACGGGATCCGGGCGAAGGTCTCGTCGTGGCGGCGGATCTCTCCGGACGGCCTGATCCCGCACGCGAAGGCGTCCGGGCAGTACCTGAACTCGATCCTCGCCAAGACCGAGGCCCACAACTGCGGCTACGACGAGGCGATCCTGCTCGATCAACGCGGCCTCGTCTGCGAGGGCTCGGGCGAGAACATCTTCGTCGTCCGTGAGGGCGAGATCCTGACCCCGCCGCACACCGCCTCGATCCTCGACGGGATCAGTCGCAGGTCGGTGATCGAGATCGCCCGCGACCTCGATTTCAAGGTCGTCGAGCGGGACATCGGTCGCTCCGAGCTGTACCTGGCCGACGAGATCTTCCTGACCGGCACCGCTGCCGAGCTCGTGCCCGTGCGCGAGATCGATGACCATCCGATCGCGACGCCGGGCGAGATCACCAAGGTGATCGCGGCCAAGTTCGACGACGCCCTGCACGGCCGGGCCCCCGAGTACGCGGAATGGCTCGACCCGGTGGACCAACCGAGTAGAGTCGCCTCCTGATGCGTAACGCGCCCGAGACCGGCCCGCCCGCCCGCCCCGCGGCCGCCGCTGCCCCGAGCCGAATTACCGGCGCCGCGGCCGCCTAGCGGCTTGCGGAGGCCTGCCCCCGAACGGGGCAGGCGAGCACGGACGCCGCCCGTGGCGTCGGTCCGCGGCATCCCCGTCCCGATCACCGGTCAGCAAGAAGGTCACCCTTGAGCGAGGTTCAGCTATACGACACGACTCTGCGCGACGGCATGCAGGGCCCGGGCATGTCGCTGTCGGCCACCGAGAAGGTCCGCGTGGTCGAGGCGCTCGACCGGCTCGGGATCCAGATGATCGAGGCCGGCTTTCCGGACTCCAACCCCAAGGACCTCGAGCTGTTCGAGCTGCTTGCGTCGGTGCCGCTCGAGCAGGCGACGATCGCCGCCTTCGGCATGACCCGACGCCGTGACCGCGAGGCGGCCGACGATCCGGGCCTGGCGGCGCTCGTCTCGTGCTTCGCGCCGGTCGTCACCCTCGTCGGCAAGACCTGGGCGCTGCATCTCGACAAGGTCACCAAGGTCAGCCGCGACGACAACCTGGCGATGATCGCCGACTCGGTCGGCTTCTGCGCGGCAGCGGGCAAGCGGGTCGTCTACGACCCCGAGCACTTCTTCGACGGCTGGCGCGACGATCCGGCCTACGCGATCGCCTGCGTCGAGGCCGCGGTCGAGGCCGGCGCCGAGAACGTCAGCCTCTGCGACACGAACGGCTCGAGCCTTCCGCACGAGATCGAGGCGGCGACCGCGGCGGTCGTCGGCACGCTCGCCGGTGCACCGGTGACGGTCGGGATCCATACCCACAACGACGCCGAATGCGGAGTCGCCAACTCGATCGCTGCGGTCCGGGCCGGGGCAACCCTCGTCCAGGGGACGATGAACGGCTACGGCGAGCGAACCGGCAACGCCAACCTCGTTTCGATCCTGCCCGCGTTACAGCTCAAGCTCGGATACGAATGCGTTCCGGCGGAGCGGCTGCGGCTGCTCACCGAGACCGCGCACCTCGTCGACGAGATCTGCAACCTCGCCCCCGACCCGTCGCAGCCCTACGTCGGGCGCAACGCCTTCGCCCACAAGGGCGGCCTGCACGCCGCCGGAGTCGAGGCCGACGCCCGCACGTTCGAGCACATGGACCCGGGCGCGGTCGGCAACGGCCGCGAGATCCTGATCTCGGAGCTGGCCGGCCGCGGCTCGGTGATGTCGCGGGCGGCCCGAGCCGGGATCGACCTCGACGAGGCCGGCGTCCGCAGGTCGATCGAGCAGATCAAGGCGCGCGAGCATCGCGGCTACTCCTACGAGGCGGCCGACGCATCCTTCGAGCTGCTGCTGCGGCGCGAGGCGGGCACCTACGAGCCCCTGTTCCGGCTCGAGAGCTTCCGGGTGATCACGGAGAAGCGCGCCGACGGGAGGGTCGAGACGGAGGCGACGATCAAGCTCTGGGTCGGGGAGGAGCGCTACATCCGGACCGCCGAGGGCAACGGCCCCGTCAACGCGCTCGACCGGGCGCTGCGGGCGGCGATCACCGAACGGCACCCGGAGATCGCCGAGGTCGAGCTGACGAACTTCAAGGTCAGGATCCTCGACGAGCATCACGGCACCGCATCGGTGACCCGGGTGCTGCTCGATTCCTCCGACGGCGCCGCCTCGTGGGGCTCGCTCGGCGTCTCCGAGAACGTCATCGAGGCATCCTGGGAGGCCCTCGTCGACTCGCTCGAATACGCGTTCCAGCCGCAGCGGCGCCTCGGCTCCGGGGACGGAGCAGCCGGGATCGCCGGGGACCATTGAGCGGCGAGCCGCGGATACCGATGGCGCGGCCCCTCCTCGGCGAGCGCGAGGAGGAGCTGGTCCTCGAGGTCCTGCGCTCGGGGATGCTCTCGCTCGGCCCGATGGTGCCGCGCTTCGAGGCCGACTTCGCCCGGGCGCTCGGGGTCGGGGACGCGGTCGCCGTCTCGAGCGGGACCGCCGCCCTCCACCTCGCCGCGCGCGAGCAGGGCTGGGGGCCGGGCGACGAGGTGGTGACGACGCCGCTGAGCTTCATCGCGACATCGAACTCACTGCTCTTCGAGGGGGCCGAGCCGGTCTTCTGCGACGTCGATCCGGAGACGCTCTGCATCGACCCGGCCGCCGCCGAGGCGGCGATCGGGTCGCGCACGGCCGGCCTTCTTCCGGTCCACATCTTCGGTTGGCCCGCGGCCATGGAGGAGCTGGAGTCGATCGCCGCCCGGTACGGGCTCGGGATCGTCGAGGACGCGGCCCAGGCGCTCGGGACCGTCTGCGAGGACGGCGCCGGCGCCGGCGCCCGCGGCAACCCGGCCGCGTTCGCGTTCTACGCCAACAAGCAGATGACGACCGGGGAGGGCGGGATGCTCGTGCCGGCCGGGCCCGAGCAGGCCGCGGCCGCGCGCAGCGAGCGCAACCAGGGCCGCGCGCCGAACATGAAGTTCATGGACCACGACCGGCTCGGCTTCAACTACCGGCTGACCGACCTGCAGGCGGCGATCGGGATCGCCCAGCTCGAGCGGCTCGACGACCTCCTCGGCCGCCGCGCGGCGGTCGCCGCCGCCTACGCGGAGCGGCTTGCGGCGATCGGCGGCGCCGAGCCGGGAGCCGGCGATCCCGCCGACATCGTGTTGCCGCAAGCCGCTCGCGGCGACGCGCGCAGGAGCTGGTTCGTCTACGTCCTCCGCCTCCCCGCCGATGTCGATCGCGACGCGGTCGTCGCGGCGCTCGACCGGCGCGGGGTCGACGCCCGGCCCTATCTGCCCTGCATCCACCTGTCGGGCTTCTATCGCGAGCGGTTCGCGACCCGACCCGGGAGCTTCCCGGTCGCCGAGGAGTTCGCGCGCCGCTCGATCGCGCTGCCGTTTCATCCGACCCTCGGCGAGGATGCGATCGAGCGCGTCGTCGCCGCGCTCGCCGCGACCCTCGGCCGTCGCCCCTGAGCCCCGGCTGCGACCGGCGGCCGGTGCGATGCCGACGCGCGGGTCGCAGCGTCCGACCGGGAGTGCGCTTCGCCCCGCGACCGGGACGCTGCGCGCGCTCGCGGCACTCGGCCGGTTCATAGACTGCCGCCATGCCCCGCTTCGAGCAGGAGCCCGATCCCGCCTTCTGGCGGCTCAATGCCTCGCTGAGCTTCGATCGCCGCCTTGCCCCCTATGACGTCCGCCAGTCGCGAGCCCATGCGCGGGCGTTGCGTGGCGTCGGCGTGCTCGACGACGGCGAGCTCGATGAGCTCCTGTCCGGGCTCGACCGCGTCGAAGCCGAGCTCGAGTCCGGCGACTTCCGGTTCGACCGCGGCGACGAGGACATCCACATGGCGATCGAGCGCCGGCTGACCGAGATCACCGGTCGCGTCGGCGGCAAGATCCACACCGGCCGCTCCCGCAACGACCAGGTCGCGACCGATCTGGCGATGTTCGTGGCCGATCGCGCTGCGATCGCCCGGGCCCTGCTCGGCGACTGCATGGAGCGGATCCTGACGCTCGCCGGCGAGCATCGCGACGCCCGCCTGCCCGGCTACACACACCTGCAGCGCGCCCAACCCGTCTCGCTCGGCCACCATCTGCTCGCCTGGTTTTGGATGCTGCGCCGTGACGTCGATCGCTTCGACGCGGCGGCGGCCGCGGCCGGGGCGATGCCGTTGGGCTCCGGCGCCCTCGCCGGGCTGAACTGGGACCTCGACCGCGAAGCCGTCGCCACCGAGCTCGGCTTCGACCGGCTCGCGGAGAACTCGATCGACGGCGTCTCGAACCGCGACTTCGCGCTCGATTACCTCGCCGCCGCCTCCGCCTGCTCGACCCACCTCTCGCGGGTCGGCGCCGAGATCGTCCTCTGGTCGACGAGCGAGTTCGGATTCTGCCGGCCGGCCGAGGAGTTCAGCTCGGGCTCGTCGATCATGCCCCAGAAGATGAACCCGGATGCCGCCGAGCTGCTCCGCGCGAAGGCATCGCGCGTCGCCGCCGACCTGAGCACGCTGACCGGCATCCTGCATGGCCTGCCGCTCGCCTACAGCAAGGACCTGCAGGAGGACAAGGAGCCGCTCTTCGACGCCGCCGACACCATCGAGCTCTGCCTCGAGACGCTCGCCGGGATGCTGCCCGGCATCGCCTTCGACGAGGAGCGGATGGCCGCGGCCGCGGCCGACGAGCTGGTCGCGGCGACGGACGTGGCCGATCTGCTCGTCCGCCGCGGGCTGCCGTTTCGGGAGGCGCACGGCGTCGTCGGCGGCCTCGTCCGCCACGCGGTCGCAGCCGGGATCCCGCTCTCGGCGATTCCGCCCGAGGAGCTCAGCGGGTTCTCGGAGCTGCTCGACGCCGAGTACTACGAAGTGCTCGGCGAGGGCTCGTGGCTCGAATCGAAGGTCTCTCGCGGGGGGACTGCGGCGGCGGCGGTCGCCGCGCAGCTCGAGCGGGCCGAGGCGAGCCTCGCCGGCCTCCGTTGACGGCGAGGCTCGAGCTCGAGGTCCCGGGCGCGGCGGTTGATCACGCTGCCGGCGGCGCGCTCGATCAGGCCTTCTTCGACCGCCCGCCCCGCCGGGTCGCGGCGGAGCTGGTCGGCTGCACGCTGCTTCATCGCGGCGTCGGTGGCGTCATCGTCGAAACCGAGGCCTACGAGCACGACGATCCCGCCTGCCATGCCTTCGGCGGGCCCACCGCCCGCAACGCGCCGCTGTTCGGCCCCCCGGGCCGCGCCTACGTCTACCTGTGCTACGGAATCCACTCGATATTCAACCTCGTCGCCGAACCCGAGGGGACGGCCGCGGCGGTCCTCATCCGGGCGCTCGCACCGACGCGCGGGGTGGCCGCGATGCGCGAGCGTCGCGGGCTCGGCGACGAGCGTGGGCTCTGCTCGGGGCCCGGCAAGCTCTGCCAGGCGCTCGGTATCGAGCTCTCGCAGTCCGGCGCCGACGCGCTCGCCCACCCCTTCGAGCTGCTGGCGCCGGAGCTGGACGGTGGCCACGAGGTCGTTGCAGGGCCCCGGATCGGGCTGAGCAGGGCCGCCGACTACCCGTGGCGCTACTGCCTTGCGGGCAGCCCCTTCCTGTCGCGCCCCGCCGGCCGGCCGGGCTAGATGATCGATCCCGGGCCCCCACGCCCGTGGATGAGCCACCGGACGCGGCGCGGCTCGTCGTCCTCGTCGGCTCACGGCCCGCAGGGCCGCTTCGCCTCCTGCGCCCTCGATCTGCCTGCCCCGGCGGCCCCCCACGCACGCGCGGATCCGGGATCGATCACCTAGGGAACAGTCCCGCCGGCGTCGGTGCCGCCGGTGCCGGGTGCCGGGGCGGCCGGCTCGGTCGGTGCTGGGGCCGCCGGCTCGGTCGGCGCTGGGGTGGGCGCCGGCGCCGGCGTGGTCGTCGCCGGCGGGACGTAGGTGGACGTCGTCGCCGGCGGGACGTAGGTCTCGGTCGTCTCGGTCGTCGCGGTCGCGTCGGTCGTCTCGCGCGATGCCTTGAGGCCGTCCCAGGCCGAGATGATCCCGCTGAAGATCAGCGCCGGGATCGTGCCGCCGTCGACCGGGCCGCCCGCGAACTCGGTCTCCATCGGCGTCGCCCCATCCGGGTAGCCGACCCAGATGGCGACGGTGATGTCCTCGTTGGCGCCGACGAACCAGGCGTCGGCGTTGTTGTCGGTCGTGCCGGTCTTGCCCCAGATGTAGTCGTCGCCGGCCTGGGCGCGCTCGCCGGTGCCGCTGGTGACGACCGTGTGGAGGATGTCGGTGGCGGTCTGGGCGACGGATGGATCGATCACCTGCTCGGAGGTCTTCTCGTTCTCGCCGCTGCCGCCGAGGTTGTCGGGCACGAGCTTGTCGTCCTGATCGGTCACCTTCTCGATCGCGACCGGCCCCTTGCCGTTGCCCTGGCTGGCCTCGGTGCCGCTGATCCGCGCACCGCCATTGGCGAGCGTGTTGTAGGCGTAGGCCATCTCGAGCGGGGTGACGCCGTGCTTGAGGCCCCCGAGGATGATCGCCGGGTTGTCGTCGAGCCTCGAGGTGATTCCCATCTCGTGCGCTGTCTTGACGACGTCGTTGATCCCGACCTCGAGGCCGAGCTGCGCGTAGACGGAGTTGTCCGAGTACGTGGTCGCGGTCGCGATCGAGGCCGTGCCCATGTAGTTGTCGTCGTAGTTGTTGACCCGGAAGTAGTCGGTGACCTGCTTCTCCTTGCCGTTCTTGCGGATCGTCGCCTTGAACGGCAGCGCCTGCGGGGCTGATTCGAAGGTCTCGTCCGGGGAGTGGCCCTCACGCAGCGCGGTGACGAGCGTGAACGGCTTGAACGAGGAGCCGGGTTGGCGTTGCCCGTTCGTCGCCAGGTTGAAGGGGCTCGAGTCGAAGTCCTGGCCGCCGACCATCGCCAGCACCTCGCCGCTGCCGTTGTCGATCGCGACGACGGCGGCTGTCGGGCCAAGGCCGGCGAGGTTGTCGGAGACCGCCTGCTCGGCCGCCTGCTGCAGTCCGTAGTCGAGCGTCGATCTGATCTTCAGCCCGCCGCCGAATGCCTGTCCGGGCCCGTACTTGTCGACGACCTGCTGGCGGAGCCAGTCGGTGAAGTAGGGCGCCTTCGAGTCCTGCGTCGGCGGTTGGATGTCCTTCTTGGTCGGGACCGGCGTGTCGAGCATCGCCTGGAAGTCCTCGTCGCTGACCTCGAGGACGCCCTGGTCGCGCATCTTCTCGAGGACGACGTTCCGCTGCGCCTGGGCGTCGACCGGGTTGGTGATCGGGTCATAGGCGGTCGGCGAGGAGATCAGCGCCGCCAGCATCGCCGACTCGACCGGGGTCAGCACCGCCGCGCAGCGGTTGTCGGGGTCCCCGCAGCCGGGGTGGGCGGATCCGAAGTAGACGCGCGCCGCGGTCTCGATCCCGTAGGCGCCGTTTCCGAAGTAGATGTTGTTGAGGTAGTTGGTCAGGATCTTGTCCTTCGACCAGCGGCGCTCGATCTGGTAGGCGATCGCGGCCTCGCGGAGCTTCTGGAGGACGGTCCGGTCGCCCTGCGCCTCGAGCGCGTTCTTGACGAACTGCTGGGTGATCGTCGAGGCGCCCTGGACGGTGCTGCCGGAGAGGATGTCCTGCTGGAGGGCGCGGGCGATGCCGAGGTAATCGATGCCGCGGTGCTCGTAGAAACGTTCGTCCTCGATCGCGACCACCGCCTGCTTGACCGAGGGAGCGATCTCGTCGGACTCGACCAGGATCCGCTGCTCGTTGCCGGTCAGGGTCGTCAGCGGCGTTCCGTCGCTCGCGTAGACGACCGAGTTCTCGGCGGCGTCGTACTGGGCGCGGGCCTCGAGGTCGGGGAGATCCTGGGCGACCGCCATCATCACCCCGAACACCCAGGAGACGAGAGCGAGGAGGCCGAGGCCGACGAGCACCAACAGCATCCGCAGCTTGCGGATCCGTGGCCGGGCGGTGCCCTCATCGGCTCGGTAGCGCCAACCCTCGCCGCGCCGCAACCGCCGCAGACGCTGGCTCAGCCCCTTCCCGGCGGCGGCACGCTCGGCCCGCCTGTCGCTCCGCTCCGCCTTGCGTTCCTCGCGCTTGCGCCGGCGCTCGCCGGCGCGCCGGCGGGCGTCTTCCTTGGCCTGCTCGAGCGTGCTCGGCTCCGGCTTCGCCCCGCCGCCGTCGGAGCCGACCTTGCCGGCGCCACCGTTCGGGGTCGGCCCATCTGAAGGGGCCGGCCGGACCGGTTCGACCGTGCTGTCGGCGATGCCCTCCTCGCCGCCACCATCGCCGGCCCCCGACGCGCCGTCGGCGGGCACCGGGTCTGCCGTCACGCCGGAGCGGGTCTCGTCGGGCTCGCGGTCGGACGGGCCGCCGTTTCCGGAGAGCGTCGCCTGATCCTCTTCGATGTTGTCTCTGCGTTCAGGCATCGAGCGAGAGCTGGAACCCGGCCGCCCCAAGGCCCGCTCGGGGAACGGCTGCGGCGCTCGGGTGCGGCCTTGGGCCGCAGTAGTCGTCGGGATCGGGTCCCTGCTTCCGGGCGCCCCCGGGCGACGGGTGAGTCTAGCATTGCCCCCGATGCGGCAAACGGGCCTCGAGGGCGGCGAAGCGGCGACCGGGCTGACCCTCGGCGCCGTCGACGTGCTCCCCGAGGGGGAGCTGGAGCGCCGCCTCGCGGAGGGGCGGTCCCTTCGCGTCAAGCTCGGCATCGACCCGACCGCGCCCGACATCCACCTCGGACACGTCGTCGTGCTCGAGAAGCTCCGTCAGTTCCAGGCCGCGGGCCACGTCGCGGTGCTGATCATCGGCGACTACACCGCCCGGGTCGGGGACCCGAGCGGGCGCTCGGCCCTGCGGCCCCTGCTGTCGCTCGAGGAGATCGAGACGAACACCCGGACGTTTCAGGAGCAGGCCTTCAAGATCCTCGACCCGGACCGCACCGAGGTCCGGCGCAACAGCGAGTGGCTCGAGATGACGAGCGCCGAGCTGTTCGCGTTGGTCCGCAGGTTCACGGTTGCGCGACTCCTCGAACGCGATGACTTCACGAAGCGGATGGCGGCCGCCGAGCCGATCTCGCTGCTCGAGCTGCTCTACCCGGTGCTGCAGGGCTACGACTCGGTCGCCGTTGCCGCCGACCTCGAGATCGGTGGCACCGAGCAGCGCTTCAACCTGCTGTTCGGCCGTGACGTCCAGAGCTCCTACGGCAGGCCCCCGCAGGTGATCATGACCCTGCCGATCCTGCCCGGCACCGACGGCGTCCGGAAGATGAGCAAGTCGCTCGGTAATTACGTGGGGGTCACCGAGTCGGCCGACGAGATCTTCGGCAAGCTGATGAGCGTTCCCGATGACGCGATGCCGCTCTACTGGGAGCTCCTGCTCGGCGAGCACCTCGACGAGTCGCGCCACCCGAACGACGCCAAGCGCGACCTCGCGCGTCGGATCTGCGACCGCTTCGCCGGGACGGGGAGCGGCGGCGCTGCCGAGGCCCGCTTCAACGTGATCCACCAGGACCGCGAGATTCCGGCCGACGTGCCCGTCCACCGGATTCCCGGCGGCGGGGAGGTGCACCTGCCGGCCCTGCTGCGCGAGGCATTCGGCGTCAGCGGCAGCGAGGCGCGTCGCCTGCTCGCCCAGGGGGCGATCCGGATCGACGGGGAGCCGGTGCCGCCCGACCGTCTCGACGTGCCGGCCGGCGAGCTCGTCGACCGGGTGATCCAACTCGGCAGGCGGCGATTTGCGCGCGTCGTGGCGGCCTGAGGGGGCGTCGTCGGACGGGTGGACAGGCCCGCGCGGGAGCGCTATACTCCGCCGCCGCCTTGTAGGCAGCCGCCCGGTCCCCGGGAATCCCCCGGGCGCCCGGAGCGCGACGGTCCTTGAAAACTGAGCAGCGCATGCGTCACGGAGACCTCGTCTCCGGGATGCATCGAGTCCGACCCGGTTCGTCGCCAGCGGCGAGCCGGGCATAACATGAACCTGTCATGTCGGTCGCCGCACGTGTAAGCGGGGGCCGGAAGCCAAAGGCATGACAACTCTCAGTAAGACAGAGGAGCCCCGTTCTGCCTGACCCGCGACGGGGATTGAAACCCTCGAGTCACTTTTTACGGAGAGTTTGATCCTGGCTCAGGACGAACGCTGGCGGTGTGCTTAACACATGCAAGTGGAGCGACGAACCAGGGCTTGCCCTGGGGCAGAGCCGCGAACGGGTGAGTAACACGTGGGTAATCTACCCCGATGACCGGGACAACCCGAGGAAACTCGGGCTAATACCGGATGTGCACGCGACTCACGAGTTGCGTACAAAGGAAGCTTCGGCCTCCGCATCGGGAGGGCCCGCGGCCCATTAGCTCGTTGGTGGGGTAACGGCCTAGCAAGGCTGCGATGGGTAGCTGGTCTGAGAGGACGATCAGCCACACTGGGACTGAGACACGGCCCAGACTCCTACGGAGGCAGCAGTGGGGAATCTTGCGCAATGCGCGAAAGCGTGACGCAGCAACACCGCGTGAGGGAAGACGGCCCTCGGGTTGTAAACCTCTTTCAGGAGGGACGAAGGTCGGCCGGTTAACAGCCGTGCCGGCTGACGGTACCTCCGAAGAAGCTCCGGCTAACTACGCCAGCAGCCGCGGTAATACGTAGGGAGCGAGCGTTGTCCGGAATCATTGGGCGTAAAGCGCGTAGGCGGCCCGATAAGTCCGCTGTGAAAGTCAACGGCTCAACTGTTGAAAGCCGGTGGATACTGTCGGGCTAGAGTACGGAAGAGGCAGTGGAATTCCTGGTGTAGCGGTGGAATGCGCAGATATCAGGAGGAACACCTATAGCGAAGGCAGCTTGCTGGGACGTTACTGACGCTAGCGGCGCGAAAGCGTGGGGAAGCGAACAGGATTAGATACCCTGGTAGTCCGACCGTAAACGATGAGAACTAGGTGTGGGAGGTGTCGACTCCTCCCGTGCCGTCGCTAACGCATCAAGTTCTCCGCCTGGGGAGTACGGCCGCAAGGCTAAAACTCAAAGGAATTGACGGGGGCCCGCACAAGCAGCGGAGCATGTGGTTTAATTCGATGCAACGCGAAGAACCTTACCTGGGTTTGAAATGTTGGTGACCGGTTAGGAAACACACTTTCCTTCGGGACACCATCACAGGTGGTGCATGGCTGTCGTCAGCTCGTGTCGTGAGATGTTGGGTTAAGTCCCGCAACGAGCGCAACCCCTGTCCTATGTTGCCAGCATTCAGTTGGGGACTCATGGGATACTGCCGGTGACAAACCGGAGGAAGGTGGGGACGACGTCAAGTCATCATGCCCCTTATGTCAGTATACACGTGCTACATTGGCGCGCACAGAGGGAAGCAATGCCGAGGTGGAGCAAATCCCACAAAGCGCGTCCCGGTTCGGATTGGAGGCTGCAATTCGCCTCCATGAAGTTGGAGTTGCTAGTAATCGCGGATCAGCAACGCCGCGGTGAATACGTTCCCGGGCCTTGTACACACCGCCCGTCACACCACGAAAGCAGGTAACACCCGAAGCCGGTGAGCTAACCCTTTTGGGAGGCAGCCGTCGAAGGTGGGACTTGTGATTGGGGTGAAGTCGTAACAAGGTAGCCGTAGCGGAAGCTGCGGCTGGATCACCTCCTTTCTAGGGAGCTTCCAACGTCCCGGCCGTCTCGACGGTCGGGGCGAGGAGTCCGCCGGCACGGCCTCGCGCCGTCCGGCGTTCCCGAAACGTCGACCGGACTCGGTCGCTCGGGGACCTCGCGTCCCCGTCGAAGCGCTGCTCAGTTTCCAGGGACCGCGTGGCGGGAGTCCCCCGCCGGCCGTCCACAGCGACGCTTGAAAACTGCACAATGGCCAACATTGAAAGTAATGATGGGTAACAAGAACCTCATCGGCGCGCATGCAAACGCCGATGAGCTCACCAAATCAAGATATGAAGGGCACACGGTGGATGCCTTGGCATCAGGAGCCGAAGAAGGACGTGGACGGCTGCGATAAGCCGCGGTGAGGCGCTGAACAGCCTTTGACCCGCGGATCTCCGAATGGGAAAACCCAGCACCGGTAATGCGGTGCTACCCGGCGTTGAATCCATAGACGCACGGGAGGAAACCGGGAGAACTGAAACATCTAAGTATCCCGAGGAACGTAAATCAACCGAGACTCCCTAGTAGTGATGGCGAGCAGACGGGGACCAGCCCAAACCGGGTAGGTGAAAGCGGACACGCGTTGTCTGCCCGGGGTTGTAGGACTCGTGTCCGGGTCGTGTCGGCCCGGCGACAGTTGCAGTTGGGCGCTAGCCGAAGTCGAGTGGAACCTCGCACCACGAGGGCAATCGTCCCGTAGGCGAAAGCGCACCAGCCTGTCGATCGAGCACCTGAGTAGGACCACTGCCGTGAAACGTGGTCTGAACCTGGGGACCACCCTCCAAGGCTAAGTACCCTGATGACCGATAGCGAACTAGTACCGTGAGGGAAAGGTGAAAAGTACCCTGATGGGGAGTGAAATAGTACCTGAAACCGCGTGCCTACAAGTGGTCGGAGCACCTTCGGGTGTGACGGCGTACTTTTGCATAACGGGCCGGCGAGTTACTCCTGCGCGGCAAGGTTGAGCGATGAGCGGAGCCGCAGCGAAAGCGAGTCTGAACAGGGCGTTCAGTCGCGCGGGGTGGGCCCGAAACCGAGCGAGCTATCCATGGGCAGGCTCAGGAAGCGAGGGTAAGACCTCGTGGAGGAGCCGAACCGACCTACGTTGAAAAGTGGGCGGATGACCTGTGGATCGGAGTGAAAGGCTAAACAAGCTCGGAGATATCTGGTTCTCTTTCGAAATATATTTAGGTATAGCCTCGAGTATGTGCGTTTTGGCCGTAGAGCACTGTTTGGCTTAGGGGCCCTACCAGGTTACCGACGTCAGGCAAACTCCGAAGACCATCGTACCAGCTCGGGAGTCAGTGTGTGCGGGATAAACTCCATACGCGAGAGGGAAACAGCCCAGATCACCAGCTAAGGACCCAAAGTACTGGCTAAGTGGACAACGATGTCCGAATGCACAGACAACCAAGAGGTTGGCTTAGAAGCAGCCATCCTTGAAAGAGTGCGTAACAGCTCACTGGTCAAGTTCGGGCGCGGAGAATGTAACGGGGCTCAAGCCAGTCTCCGAAGCTGTGAGTTCGCAGGACCTGCGGGTCCCGCGAGCGGTAGAAGAGCGTTCCCAGCGCTGCGAAGCGGGCGCGAAAGCGATCCGTGGAGGGCTGGGAAGTGAGAATGCCGGCATAAGTAGCGCAAGAGAGTGAGAATCTCTCCACCGATAGTCCGAGGTTTCCTGAGTAAAGTTCGTCTGCTCAGGTTGAGTCGGGACCTAAGGCGAGGCCGAAGGCGTAGTCGATGGCCAACGGGTTGATATTCCCGTACCACGTCGCAACCGCTATGACCAATGGGGTGACGGGGAAGGCTAAGGGAACCAGGCGATGGTCGTCCTGGGGCAAGCATGTAGTCAGTCGCGATAGGCAAATCCGTCGCGGCGTTCACACGAGATGCGATGCCAGCTGGCTTGACCGCCGGCAAGTCCCTGAAGCCATGCCCCCTGGAAAAACCTCTAGGCAGGTTGCTCGTGCCCGTACCCGAACCGACACAGGTGGACTACTAGAGAATAGTAAGGTGAGCGAGATAACCCTCGTTAAGGAACTCGGCAAATCGTCCCGTAACTTCGGGAGAAGGGACGCCTCAATAGGGTGAAGCCACTTGCTGGCGGAGCCCGAGGAGGCCGCAGTGACTAGGTCCAACCGACTGTTTACCAAAAACACAGGCCTCTGCTAAGTCGCAAGACGATGTATAGGGGCTGACGCCTGCCCGGTGCCGGAAGGTTACGCGGAGCGGTTAGCACTTCGGTGCGAAGCTGTGAAGCTAAGCCCCGGTAAACGGCGGCCGTAACTATAACGGTCCTAAGGTAGATCGCTGCCCTTCACGGCAGTAATGCCGTGATGAGCATCTGGCTATATGCTGGAAAACCCGTGTATCCGTCTGGTACTCGCCCAATCCTCGTGGGATGGGCAGTGAAAATCCGGACGGTGCGGACAATCAGCAGGAAAGACTGGTCAGGATCGGTTCGTGTTTCGTAGACGGAGAAGGTTGCTTCTCCATCGGCTTCGTCCGCCAGGGTGGCGGGGGTGGCCGGAACGGCTACGCGATCGGCTACCAGGTCACTCACGAGTTCGTCGTCGTCCAAGGCGCGCGCAGCAAGCACGCCTTGGACGAGCTGGCCGGCTTCTTCGGAGCCGGGCAGGTCGCCGTCAACCGGCGATCCGACGACCACCGTGAGGACATGTACCGATTCGTCGTGCGCAAGCGCTCGGATCTGCTCGAGAAGGTGATCCCCTTCTTCGAGCTCCATCCGCTGCAGACGTCGAAGGCACACGACTTCGATTGCTTCGCACGATGCGTTCGGTTGATCGCTCAGGGAAGGCATCTCGATCGGAACGGAATGATCGAGATCGCCGAGATCGCTGAGCAGATCAACCGGCGCAAGTCCCGCAGGGACTTGATCAGAATCCTCAGAGACCATACGCCGGACACCCCGCGTCTCGCGGGGTGATGAGATGGTCCCAGCTGCATGGCGACATGCAGGGATGACGCGGTTGCAAGGAGCGCATCATCCGCCTCGCTGACACGAGGTAAGACAGCTAAGCGAAATTCCTTGTCGGGTAAGTTCCGACCTGCACGAATGGCGCAACGAGTTGGACGCTGTCTCAACGAGGGGCTCGGTGAAATTAAAGTCTCGGTGAAGATGCCGAGTACCCGTGGCTAGACGGAAAGACCCCGTGAACCTTTACTGCAACTTGATATTGGGTCTGGGATTTCTCGCTCAGGATAGGTGGGAGGCTTCGACCCGGTGGCTTCGGCCGCCGGTGAGCCGCCCTTGAGATACCACCCTTGGTGTTCTGGGCTTCTAACACATCGCCGTGATCCGGGATGTGAACAGTGTCAGGTGGGCAGTTTGACTGGGGCGGTCGCCTCCAAAAGAGTAACGGAGGCGCCCAAAGGTTCCCTCAGCACGGTCGGAAATCGTGCGAAGAGTGTAAACGCAACAAGGAGCTTGACTGCGAGACCGACGGGTCGAGCAGGAACGAAAGTTGGGGTTAGTGATCCGGCAGTAGCAAGTGGAAGTGCTGTCGCTCAACGGATAAAAGCTACCCTGGGGATAACAGGCTTATCACTCCCAAGAGTTCACATCGACGGAGTGGTTTGGCACCTCGATGTCGGCTCATCGCATCCTGGGGCTGAAGTAGGTCCCAAGGGTTGGGCTGTTCGCCCATTAAAGCGGTACGCGAGCTGGGTTCAGAACGTCGTGAGACAGTTCGGTCCCTATCTGCCATGGGCGTTGGAGAATTGAGAGGAGTCATCCTTAGTACGAGAGGACCGGGATGAACGGGCCGCTGGTGTACCTGTTGTCCTGCCAAGGGCACCGCAGGTTAGCTACGCCCGGATCGGATAACCGCTGAAGGCATCTAAGCGGGAAGCCGACCTCGAGATTAGTTCTCCCATTCCAGCAAGGAAGTAAGACCCCTGATAGACCATCAGGTTGATAGGCCGCCTGTGTAAGCGCAGCAATGCGCGCAGCAGAGCGGTACTAATGGGTCGAGGTCTTGACGTTTTCTTGTTCCCGCTTGGCCTGCGTGCAGTTTTCAAGCCTCGCCGGATGGCGGAGCGACGTCGCCGCTCGGCGCGTCGCTCCCGCGGGCCCTCCCGATTTCGGTGGCTACAGCGAGGGGGATACACCTCTTCCCATTCCGAACAGAGCCGTTAAGCCCCTCAGCGCCGATGGTACTTGGCGGGAAACCGCCTGGGAGAGTAGGTCGCCGCCGGTCCTTCATCGAGCAACGAAGCCGCCCCGCGGGGCGGCTTTTTCGTGCCCGGCGGGCGGCGCGATCGCGGCCGATCGCGATCGTGGCCCGTGTCGCCCGATCGGGCCCGTGGACGGAGCGCTCAGGGGAGCAGTTGTTCGAGTGGCGGCAGCCCGCCCGCGTCGCCGATTCCCGGGATTCGGAGGTCCGTCAGGTCCCCGAGCTCGCGAATCAGGCCCTGCACGGAGTCGTCATCGGAGAGAGACCGAAGGGCATCGATCGCCGGGCCGACCGGTGCGTAGCGCGCCACCTGGCGCAGGATCGCCTCCTCGAGGCCGTCGATCCGCCCGGCCGCCGCCGCGTCGTCGACCGCGCGCTCGAGGCCGGCGCGAACCGCGTCGTCGACGGCCTCGGAGTCGATGTCGTGGGCGGCGGCGAACTCGTCGGTCGCCCCCGGGTCGGCGAGGGCGATCGCCAGCTCCTCGCGGCTGACGTGAAGCTCGCAGGCGGCGCCGTCGAGGGCGGAGAGCGCAATCCCCTCGAAGACCCCGCGCTCCTCGAGCAGCGCGAGGTCGCGGGTCTGGCAGGGGTCAGCGGTCGCAGCCGGGGTGTAGGAGCCGCCGCCGAACCCGACGTAGGCGGCGATCAGGCCGAGCGACGCGGCGAGCGCGATGAGCGGGGCCCGGCTGCGCTCACCCACGGGGCGCCTCCGGTGTCGCCGCGCTCACCCACGGGGCGCCACCCGCACGCGCGCCGAGGCGGGCGATCGGGATCAGCGCCAGCGCCGCCAGCAGCGCCGCTGCGAGGAACGGCAGGCTGAAGGCGCTGGTCGCCGCCCGGGCGAGCTGGTCTTCGATGTCGGACTCGAGCTGCGCGTAGGCCGCCTCGTCCCCGGGCGCGGGCGTCACCTCGTCGAAGGCGGGGGCGATCGCGGGCAGGCGGCCGTCGGCGCTCTCGATCCGGCTGCCGAGGGCGGCGGCAAGGGAGACCTTGGTGTCGGCGGGAAGCGGGGCGTCGAGGAGCGCAGCCGTGGCGGCGTCGGTGGCCGCCTCCTGCTTGGCGGTCAGCTGGGCGGAGAGGAGCGGCGCGAGGACGAGGAGTCCGACGACGATCCCCGTGTGCCGGGCCGCGATCGTCGCCGCCGCGCGTGAGCCCTCCGGGTCGCGACCGCCGAGGGCGGCCAGGGTCAGGACCGGCAGGGCGAGAGCGAGGCCGATGCCGACCAGGACCTGCGGCTGCAGCGTCAGCGCCCACGAGGCGCCGGGGAGGACGCCGAGCGCGGCGAGGCCGCCGGCGACGGCGATCCCCCCGGCCAGCGCCGCCGAGGCCGGTGGACCGGCCCGACGCGCCAGCCAGCGGGCGGCAAGCGCCGCGAGCGGGATCGCCGAGACGGTGGCTGCGGCGGCGATCGGCGACAGGCCCCAGCCCTCCGTGAGGAGGATGACGAGCAGGAACAGTGCTCCGGTCAATCCGGCTGAGAGCAGTCCGAGCCCGACCTCGGGACGGAGGTCGGGCAGGCCACCGGGCCCGGGCTCGGCCGGCGAGGGACGGATCGCCGTCGCGACCGGAATCAGCAGCAGGAGCGGGATCTGCAGCAGGAAGATCGACTGCCACTCGAGTAGCTGCGTCAAGAGGCCGCCGACGGCCGGGCCGATCGCGATGCCGATCGTGCCGGCGCCGCCCCAGACCGGCGCCGCGGCCTGGTGTGTTCCGTGCAGGCGTGCCAGCAACTCGATCGCGCAGGCGACGGCGAGCGCGCCCCCGGCGGCCTGGACGACGCGGGCGCCGACCAGCGCCGCCGCGCTCTCAGAGGCCGCGCAGGCGATCGAGGCGGCGACGAAGACCGCGAGGCCGACCGACCAGCCGGAACGCGGCCGCGTGCGGGCGACCCGGACCGCCGGCACGATCAGCGCCGCCAGGGCGACGTTGAATGCCGTCAGCACCCAGGAGACCCCGAAGACGGTCGCGTCGTACTCACGCAGGACGCTCGGGAGCGCCAGCGTCACGATCGAGGAGTCCGCGAGCACGACTCCGACGGTCAGGGCCAGGCTGAGCTCGGTCGCGCGCGTCTGCCGCGTCTCCACTCCCGACAGGATCGCAGGGCGGCTGCCGGCAGCACATAGGATCCGGATCGTGCCGGCAGTCGCGATCACCTCCTCCGGGGACCTCGACTCGGCGATGGCGACCGTGGCCGAGCTTGCGGAGGAGATCGGGCCAAGGCGTCCGACCGGCGGCGCGGAGGCCGCTGCCGCGGCGGCACTGGTCCGCCGCCTCGAGGCGGCCGGCCTCGATGCCCGCACCGAGCCCTTCCGGGGCTACCCGACCTTCACGGCGCCCTTCGCGATCATCCTCGGCGCCGCGATCGCGCCGCTGCTGATCCGGGCTCCGCGCCGGCTCCCGCGCCTGGCAGCCGCCGGGCTGGCGGCCGCCGGGCTGATCAGCGAGGGCTCGCTGCGCCGGGCGCCCCTGACCCGGGCGCTGTCGCGGCGGCCGAGCCGCAACGTGGTCGCGACGATCGAGTCGGCTGGCGATGCGCGGCGGACTCTCTGCCTGGTCGCCCACATGGACTCATCGCGGAGCGGTCTGATCTTCCATCCCCGCTTGGTCCGCTGGATGCCGGGCTGGATCGGGGCGAACGGAGCCCTCGTGCTGCTGGGGGCGCTGCTCGAGCCCTTCGCCGTCACACGGCCGGTGCGCGCCGCGCTCGTCGCGATCCGGATCCTGTTGCTCGGCAGCCTCGGGCTCCTCCTCGAGCGGGAGGCACGCGGCGTCGATGTCGCCGGGGCCAATGACAACGCCTCCGGCTGCGGGGTCGTCGTGGCGCTCGCGGCCCGGCTGCGGGCGCAACCGCTCGAGTCGACGCGGGTAGTGGTCCTGATCACCGGCTGCGAGGAGTCGGGGACGCTCGGCGCTCGCGCGTTTCGGGATTCGCACGACACCCGGGGCTGGCTGTTCGTCAACTTCGACAACGTCGGCGGGCCTGGCAGCGTCCGATTCCTGCGCCGCGAGGGCGTCATCGACAAGTGGGACGCCGACCCCGGCCTGATCGCCGCCGCCGCGAGCGTTGCAGCGGCACGGCCGGATCTGCGGATGGCGCCGGAGGATGCCCCGGCCGGCCTCACCTACGACACGAGCCCGATCCACGCGACTGGCGGCCGGGCGCTGACGATCAGCGTCCAGGACGGCTCGATCCCGGAC
Source organism: Solirubrobacterales bacterium (assembly GCA_041393495.1). Classification (GTDB taxonomy): domain Bacteria; phylum Actinomycetota; class Thermoleophilia; order Solirubrobacterales; family 70-9; genus RHKX01. The sequence goes on from JAWKKA010000002.1 coordinate 90,058, forward strand.
CTGCACCGACCCACGGACGTCCTCGCGAACGTCGATCCCGACGGCGTCCGGCGCACGCTCGAGGCCGGCGCGGAGCTGATCGCCGCGATCGATCGCGGCGCCGCCGACTGACGGGTCGCGCCTTCCGGTGGACCCGCGCCCCTGGGGCTCCCGGCGGGTCGCGCCCCCGGGCGGACCCTCGCCGCTGAGGGAAGCCTGCGGATCAGTCGCGTGGGCGCGAGAGGCTGCGCCGGACCGGCCACTGCCAATCGCAGTCGGGGCGACGCGGCGTGCGGGGGGCCTCCCAAGCCTCCTGAAGCCAACTCTGGGCTCCGTCGTGGCTGCTCCCCCCGCAACCGGTCGCTCCGGTGCGTGGCTGCTCGCGACACTCGAGCCCGTACTGGCCGAGCGTCAGCAGGTCGATCGCCAGATCGATGCGGTCGGCAACCCTGTCGATCGCCGCGACCCCGATCGCGCGGCCGGTCCGGTTCCGGCGCCCGGGTCGCTCGTGGATCTCGTTCGTGCTGTTCACGCGGGTGAAGATAGGAGCCGCCCCGGACGTACAAGTGTTCGTGCAAGGGAAGTTGCAGGACCGCGCCCGCGGCGGCCGGCAGGAGACGGCGGCCGCTGGCGGTCGGCAGGGACAGCGCCCGCGGCGCCCGGCCGGCGGGGATCAGCGCCCGCGGCGGCCGAAGCTGTGGGCGGCGGGGAGAACGGCGTCGAGGTCGCCGATCTCGCGTCCGGTCTCGCGAGGCGGGGAGGGTTCGATCGTGTGTACCGCTGCGAGCGGCGCATCGGGGCGCTCGATCCGCCGGACCGCGCTCGCGACCAGGTTGACGACGCCCTCGCGGCGCTCGAGGCGGCCGGCCACCATGATCAGGGAGGCCGTCCTGACGGCCAGCCGGTGGCGCTCGTAGACGGGCGGCACCACGATCACGTTCGCGACCCCGGTCTCGTCCTCGACCAGCAGGAACATGACTCCCCTGGCCGTCGCCGGACGCTGGCGGGCGACGAGCAGGCCCGCGACGACGATCGCCTCCCCGTCACCGATCCGCTCCAGCGCCGCGCAGGTGACCGTGGCCGGGTCGAGGTCGCCGCGGAGCAGGCTCAGCGGGTGCTCCTCGAGCGCGATCCCGTAGGCGCCGTAGTCGGCCGTCAGCCGCTCCCAGGGGGTCTGCTCGGCGAGCGCCGGGGCGGGCGGCAGCGGCAGCGGCAGCGATAGCTGCCCGCCCTCGGACCCGCGGGCGACGCCGAGCCGCCAGAGCGGCGCCCGCCGCCTGCTTCCGTCGCCGAGGCCGTCGCAGGCGCCGGCCCAGGCGAGTCGCTCGAGTCCCTCGCGGCCCGCTCCCGAGCGCGACGCGAGGTCGGCGAGGTCGCGATAGGCGCCGCCGCGCCCGCGCTCGACGACGACCGCCCCGGCGTCGCGCTCGCCCAGGCCCTTGACGTAGCCGAGCCCGATCCGGACGGCGAGGCCCTCGCCCGCCGATCCTGCTGCCTGCTGCCTGCTGCCTGCTGCCTGCTCCACCCGGCATTCCACCCCGCTCGCGTTCACATCCGGCCCCCGCACCTCGATCCCGCGCCGCTGCGCCTCGTGAACGAGCGCGTCGGGGGGATAGAAGCCCATCGGCTGCTCGTTCAGCAGCGCACAGAGGAACTCGGGCCCGTAGTGGACCCGCAGCCAGGCCGACTGGTAGGCGAGCAGGCCGAAGGCGGCGGCGTGCGACTTCGGGAACCCGAACCCGGAGAAACCGTGGATCTGCGCGAAGACCCGCTCGGCGACCGCGCGATCGACGCCGCAGGTGACCGCGCCCTCGACGAAGCGCTCGCGATGCGCCCGCATCGCCGCCTCGGAGCGCTTGCGGCTCATCGCCCGCCGCAGCCCCTCGGCCTCGCCGGAGCTGAAGCCGGCGAGCGCCATCGCGACCTGGATCACCTGGTCCTGGAAGACGATCGCCCCGAGCGTGTCGGAGAGGATCGGCTCGAGGCTGGGATGCTCGTAGGGGATCTCGTAGCCGGGGTCCTCACGAAGCCGCTTGCGGCGCTCGAGGTAGGGATGGACGGCGCCGCCCTGGATCGGGCCGGGGCGGACGATCGCCACCTGGACGGTCAGGTCCTCGATGTTCTCCGGACGCGAGCGGGGCAGCATCTGCATCTGCGCCCGGCTCTCGATCTGAAAGACGCCGGTCGTCTCGGCAGCGCGGATTTGCCGGTAGACCTCGGGGTCGTCGAGCGGGATCCGCGAGAGGTCGATCCGCTCGCCGCGGACGCGGGCGATCTCGGTGACGGCCCGCTCGACGGCCGAGAGCATCCCGAGGCCGAGCAGATCGATCTTCAGAAAGCCCGCGTCGGCGCAGGAGTCCTTGTCCCACTGGGCGATCTGCCGGCCCTCCATCGCGGCCGGGACGACCGGGCAGAGATCGGTCAGCGGCCGCGTCGAGAGGACCATCCCGCCCGGGTGCTGGGAGGGGTGACGGGGCAGCCCGTAGGCGTCGTCGAGCAGCTTCCGGAGCGCCCGGCGGCGGGGCGAGTCGCCCTCGACCTCGGCCTTCTCGTAGTGGCCGGCCGCGCGCGCCGCCCGCTCGATCTCGCCGGGCGGCAGCCCAAGGACCTTGCCGAAGTCGCGGATCGCGCCCTTCGCGCGGTAGGTGGGGAAGGCGGCGACCAGGGCCGAGCGGTCGGCGCCGTAGCGCTCGTGGATCCGCGGGATCAGCCGCTCGCGGACGTCGCGGGGGAAATCGAGGTCGATGTCGGGCGCCTCGGTGATCTCCTCGTTGAGGAAGCGGCCGAGGAACAGTCCGGCGGCGACCGGGTCGACGTGGGAGAGCCCGGTCAGGTAGCAGACCACCGAGCTGACGCTCGACCCGCGGCCGCGGCCGGGCGGCAGCAGCGTCCGGGCGCTGTCGGGGCCGCGCACCTCGACCGCGACCTCACGGGCGAGCTCGAGCAGGTCGCGATGGAGGAGGAAGAAGCCGGAGAGCTTCAGTCCCGAGATCAGCCGTAGCTCCTGCTCGAGCCGGCGCTCGGCCTCGGCCCGCTCCGGCGTGCCGTCGTAGCGCTCGCCGAACCGGGCCCGGCAGGTCTCCGCAAGGCGCCGGTCGGCGCTGCCGTCCTCGGCGCCCGGGTAGCTGTAGCCGAGGTCGGTGGTCAGGTCGAAGCGGAGGCGCTCGGCGAGCCGGGCGGTCTCGGCGACCGCCTCGGGATGCTCGCGGAAGCGGGCGGCCGCCCGCTCCGGGGCGAGCAGCGTCGCGGCGCCGTTGCCGCGGCGCTCGGGCTCGGTCGACTCGAGGGTGCCCCCGAGCCGGACGGCGACGAGCGCGTCCTGCAGCGGGGCCCGGTTGCGGTCGTGGGCGTGGACGTCGCCGGTCGCCACGCAGGCGACGCCGAGAGAGTCGGCGAGGGCGGCGAGCCGACGGTTGCGGGCGCGGTCGCCGCGCCACAGCGGCACCTGCAGCTCGACCCGGAAGCGGTCGGGCCCGAACGCGTCGCGGAGCGCCCGGCCGAGCCGCTCGGCGCCGGCGTGATCGCCGCGGGCGATCCGCCCCGCCAGGGCGCCGTCGCGGGCGCACCCGGAGAGGCAGACGAGCCCGCCGCCGTGGCCGAGCACGTCGGCGAGGGCGACGGCCGGCGGCCGCGGGTCGCTCTCCTCCCGGGTTCGGGAGTGGGCCTTCGTCAGCAACCGGCAGAGGTTGCGCCAGCCGCCGGCGTCGACGACCAGCAGGGTCAGGTGGAAGCCGCCGGGCGGGCAGTTGCCGCGGAAGCCGGGAGGGGGGAGGGGGGAGCCGTCGCCGAGCACGGTGATCTCGGCGCCGGTGATCGGCCTGACCCCCTGGGCGTGGCAGGCGCTGGCGAACTCCATCGCGCCCCAGACCCCGTCGTGGTCGGTCAGCGCCAGCTCGCCGTAGCCGAGCTCGGCGGCACGCAGGGCGAGCTCGTCGGGGCTCGAGGCGCCGTCGAGGAACGAGAAGGCGGAGTGGGCGTGGAGCTCGACGTAGCTCATCGCTGCTCGTACCAGCGGCCGGTTGCGACGTCGCGGTAGACCACCAGGCAGCGGCCGCCGGCGAGCACCACCTCGAGGTAGTGGCGCCGTAGCGGGGCCGCGGTCCACCAGCGGTCCTCGACCAGCCACTGGTCGCGGACCGCCTCGACGGCCCGGCCGGCGATGCGGCGCGGGCGGCCGCCGACGGTGGCGACGGTGATCGCGCGGGGCGCGTAGGGGTTGGTGGGGCGGCTCATCGGCCCCCGCGGCGATCATGACCGGGTTCGTCGGAGTCGCCGGGTCCGTTGTAGGGGGCGAGCGTCGCCCACCGCTCCGGCACCCGCGAGCCCGGGTCGACGTCGAGGACGCGCAGCACCGCGTCCCGGCCCGCGGCGACCCGGACCTGGCGGACCGCCTCGGTGAGCCGCTCGCGGCGTCGATCGCGGGGATTCCCGTCGAGCGTCGGCTGGGAGCCGGCGGCGGCGGTCGTATCGACGGCGCGGAGGGCGAGGGCGGTGGCCGGCGCGGCGAGCTTTCCGAGCTTCGGCGCGACCGCGAGCCGGAGCCGCTCCGGCGATGCGCTGGCGCTCCGCAGCACCGCGGTCGCGCTCCAGCTTCCGCCGCCGGCAAGCCGAGCCTCGACGCTGAGCGCGCGGATCGCCCGCCCCTGCCGCCGCGGGTCGCCGAGCAACCGCTCGATCAGGAGATCCAGCGCCCGCTCGAGCTGCGGGCCGCAGGCGGCCTCGGGAAGCCCGATCGCCTGGACGAGGTCCTCGTGCGGAGTCCGGGGCCGGAGCGGCGTATCGAGACCGCGAGCGAGGTCGTGCGCCCGCAGGCCGAGGGCGCCGAAACGGTCGGCGATCGCGATCCGCGGCAACCCCGCCAGGTCTCCGAGCGTCCTGACGCCGAGCCGCTCGAGGGCCGCGACGAGCCGCCCGGCCGCGGGATCGTCGCGGCCGGGCGGCGCCATCCGGTCGCGCAGGGCGCAATCGAGCAGGTCAACCGGGAGCGGAGCCAGGAACTCACGCTCGCCGCCCGCCGCGACCACGCGGATCGGCGCCGCGCGACCGCGTCCCCGACTCCGGGCCATCGTTGCTGCGGCGCGGGCGCAGAAGCGGGTCGGCGCGCCGGCGATCCGCGCCGGCGTCCCGACCGCCCGCCCGGCCCGGGCCAACACGTCCTCGCGCCGCGGCCCCCAGATGCCGCTGAGCCCGTCGACCGCGAAGAATGCCTCGCCGGCGCGGTTGCTCTCGACTGCGGCCCCGATCGATTCGAGCCGACGGAGGATGCGCTCCCAGCCGCTCGCCGTCCGGCCCGGGTCGGGCGGGCGGAGGGCGAGCTGCGGGCAGCGCCCGAGCGCCTCCGAGACCGGCATGCCGGGACGGATCCCGAACGCCTCGGCCGCGCCGCTCGCCTCACCGACCGCCTGCTCGCGGCCGGGCTCGGGGGCGAGCGCGACCGGCCCCGCCAGCATCTCCCGGCGGCCACCGACCGCGGCGAGCAGCGCGAAGCGGGGGATGAGGATGCAACCGATGGTCATTCCGGGTCCGGGTCAGTCTAGGCGAACGTATGTTCGCTAGGCATGCTGCCGGACCGACCGGCGGCAAACACCCGTCCGCCCACCCCGCCCGCTCACCCGTCCGCTCACCCGCCCATCAACCGCGAGCGACGAAAAGTTCCCAATATCTGTGAGCTATTCGTCGCTCGCCGGGGTCAGCGGCGGGCGGCGCGGACTCGCCGGACGACCTCGTCGCAGACCTCCGAGGTCGACGCCTCGCCGCCGAGGTCGTGGGTGCGGATCCCGTCGCCGGCGGCGCCGAGGGTCGCGTCGTAGATCGCCTGCGAGGCGGCCTCGGCGCCGGCGTGGTCGCGCTCGCCCGCGTAGTGGAGGACGGCGGCGCAGGCGAGGATCATCGCCATCGGGTTGGCGATGTCCTTGCCGGCGAGCGACGGCGCGGTCCCGTGCGGGGCCTCGGCCATCGCGACGGCCGGGCGGAGCTTCTCGTCGAGGCTGTGCAGGATCGACTCGGCGCCGGCGATCGAGCCGAACATCGGCATCACCAGGTCGCTGAGCAGGTCGCCGTCGCGGTTCAGCGTCGGGATCACGAGCGGGCTCGTCGCGGCGCCGCCGACGAGCCCGGCGGAGGTGGCGTCGATCAGGACCGGCGCGTAGGGCACCTCGGGATGGCGCCCGGCGGCCGCGTCCATCTCCTCCTTCAGCATCCCCTCGTAGACCGGGCTCACCGTCCACTTCGGGCCGCCGTAGACGCGAGCCGGCGGATCGCCGCTCGCGGCCGCCGCGATCCGGAACGCATGCTCGGCGACGGCGCGGCAGACCCGGCGGCTGATCCGCTCGGTCCGGAAGGCGAGCTCGTCGCCGTCGCTGCGCTCGCGCCACTGCTCGGCCCCGTAGGCGTCGCCGACCGCCATCCGGCAGACCGTGATCGGGTGATGGACCCCGGCGATCGGGGCGACGCCGGGGATCCGCCGGCCGGTGCGGACGATCACGGTGCCGCCGATGCCCTCGCGGATCAGCCGGTTCGGGCTGCCGACGTCCTCGGCGCCCTCGGGAGTGATCGTCGCCGCCTTCAGGCCCAGTCCCGCCTCGCGCATCGCCGCCGCGGCCTCCGCGCAGACCTCGTTCGCGGTCCGGCGCCGGTTCGCGAGCGAGAGGTCGAAGCGGTCGAGCGCGACCGGCAGGCCGATAACGTCGGGGTCGAGCACGGCGAGCGACGCCTCGAGCAGCTCCTGGCCGGTCTCGTCCCCTTCGAGGACGACCACCCGGATCGGCTCAGCCGCCACGACTGCCATCCCCGGCCCCGCGCTTGCCGCCACGACTGCCGTCCCCGGCCCCGCGCTTGCCGCCGCCATCACCGGCCCCGGCCTCGCCCGGTCCGCCCGCGGCGCTGCCTGCCGGACCGGGTGGCGCAACGCCGGCGAAGTCGAGGATCAGCTTCGCCGTCGCGGCCGGCTTCTCGACGTTCGGGGAGTGCCCGGCGCCGACGATCAGCCTCGTGATCGCCCCCGGCACGGCGTGGAACTCCTCGGCGACGGCGGTCGCGTCGATGATCTGGTCCTCGTTGCCGTCGATCCACATCAGCGGCACCCCGGTCGCCGCGATCCGCGACGCGACCGGCTGCTCCTCGAGGAATGCCTCGGCCTCGTCGTGGGACCTGGTGAACGAGTCGTAGGTCATCGCCCGGTTGTCGGTGACGACGCGGTCGGGGTCGTCCGGAAAGACCTCGCTCACGTCGGTCCCTGCGGCGAATGCGGACCCGTAGCCGCTCTTGATCGTCGCGTCGAGGCGGAGCCGCCAGAGCGCCTGGCCGATCAGCGGCGTCTGGATCAGCCGCTCGGTCAGCGGAAACGAGTCCTCGTTCGCCTCCGACGGGGTCCCGATCATCACGATCCTGTCGACGAGCTCGCTCGCCTGCTCGGCCAGCGAGGCGGCGACCATTCCGCCGAGCGAGTGACCGACGACGGTCGCTCCCTGGACGCCGAGCGAGTTCAGGGCCTCGGCGACGGCGGCGCCCTGCCCGTCGATCTCGTAGCCGCTCTGCGGCTTTTCGGAGCCGCCGTGGCCGAGCAGGTCGATCCTGACGACGCGGTGGCGCTCGTTGAGCTCGGCGAGGATCGGGTTCCACCACTGCGATGAGCACCCGAAGCAATGCAGCAGCACGATCGGCGCCCCCTCGGGGCCCGGTCCGCTCGCCGGCGAGTCGAAGATCTGCAGCTCGACCGACGACGCCGCCTCGATCCGCCCTCCCTCGGCGGTCACGCCGGCCGGCTTCGTCTGGCTGTCGAGGACGAGCATGTTGACGACGCCGAGCGCGATCAGGGCGACGAGGACGACGAACAGGACCTTGAGGGCCCGGCGCATGCTCAGCCGGCCTCGACCTGCGCCGCCGTCAGGCCGAGGTCCTCGGCGTGCTCGGCGAGCGCGCCGATCACGACCGCGATGTGCTCCGTCTCATCGACGCCGAGCTCGGCGATGCCGCGGCTGATCTGCTCGCGGTCGACCTTGGCGGCGAACGAGGGTTGCCTGAGCTTCTTGCGCACCGACTTGACCTTCATCCCCTCGATCCCGGTCGGCCGGACCAGCGCGCAGGCCATCGCGAACCCGGAAAGCTCGTCGACCGCGTAGAGGGTCTTCGCGAGCCTGCTCTCGCGCGGCACCCCGAGGTAGTCGGCATGGCCGGCGACGGCATCGATCACCGCCTCCGGGTAGTCGCGCCGGCGCAGCTCCTCGATGCCGACCCGTGGGTGGCCGGTCGCGGCGTCGGGAAAGCGCTCGTAGTCGAGGTCGTGAACGAGGCCGGTGACCGCGTAGGCCTCCTCATCCTCGTCCCAGATCCGGGCATAGGCCCGCATCGCGGCCTCGACGGCGAGCGCGTGCTTGCGCAGCGAGTCCGAGGCCGTCCACTCGCAAAGCAGCGCCCATGCCGCTTCACGGTCGGAGGCGTTCATCTTCGGCTCGCTCACCGTCGCTACCCTAGCCAAGCCTTGGAGAAGTTCGTGATTCAGGGCGGCGTCCCCCTGAGCGGGGAGATCGTCGCCGCCGGCAACAAGAACGCGGCCCTGCCGATCCTCGCCGCCTGCCTGCTCACCGAGGAGGACGTGATCCTTCGCAACGTCCCCCGGATCCGCGATACCGAGGCGCAGATCGAGATCCTCGTCCAGCTCGGGGTCGAGGTCGAATGGCTCGGCTTCAACGACGTCCGGCTCTGCGCCGCCGCCGTCGGCTCGACCGATGTCGACGAGGGCCTGGCGGCCCGGATCCGCGCCTCGTTCCTGCTCGCCGGTCCGCTCCTCGCCCGGTTCGGGGAGGCGCGGATGCCGCCCCCGGGCGGTGACACGATCGGTCGGCGGCGCCTCGATCCCCACCTCGATGCGTTCCGCGACCTCGGCGCCACGGTCACCGGAACCCGGATGATCGAGCTGCAGGCACGCGGCGGGCTCGAGGCGTGCGAGATCTTCATGGACGAGCCGTCGGTGATGGGCACCGAGAACGCGCTGCTGGCCGCGGCCCTGACTCCAGGCCGGACGCTGATCGCCAACTCGGCGAGCGAGCCGCACGTCCAGAACCTCGCGCACCTGCTGACGCGGATGGGAGCGACCGTCGAGGGGATCGGCTCGAACGTGATGATCGTCCACGGCCGCGACAAGCTCGGCGGCGCCGAGCACACGATCGGGCCGGACCACATCGAGATCGGCAGCTTCATGGCGCTCGCCGCGGCCACCGGCGGGGACCTGCGGATCCGCGACATCGAGCCCGGCGACCTGCTGATGATCCGTCGGCAGTTTCAACGTCTCGGCCTGCAGAGCATCGTCGACGGTCGCGACCTGCTCGTCCCGCCCGGCCAGCAGCTCGCCGTCCGCGACGACCTCGGCGATGCGATCCCGAAGATCGACGACGGCCCCTGGCCGGCGTTCCCGGCCGATCTCACGTCGATCGCCCTGGCCCTCGCCACCCAGGCGAGCGGGACGATCCTGATCTTCGAGAAGATGTTCGAGAACCGGCTGTTCTTCACTGACAAGCTCGTCGCGATGGGTGCGCGGATCACCCTCTGCGATCCGCACCGGGCGATCGTCAACGGGCCCTGCCGCCTCCACGGCGAGCGGCTCGAGAGCCCCGACATCCGCGCCGGCATGGCGATGCTGATCGCGGCGCTGGCGGCCGACGGGACCTCGGAGATCGGCAACATCGCTCAGATCGATCGCGGCTACGAGCGGATCGACGAGCGGCTGCGGGGGCTCGGTGCCCGGCTCGAGCGCGTCCCCAGCGACCCGGTGACGGCCGTGGCCTGAGCCCGCCCGAGGCGCCGATGACGAGCCAGCCGCTGCCAACCGGGACCCGCGACGTCCTCGCCGGGGAGATGCGCGAGCTCCGCGCGATCGAGTCGACCCTGCTCGGGCTGTTCGCCTCGCGCGGCTATGCGGAAGTCGCGACGCCGACGATCGAGTACCAGGACGCGTTCGCGCGCGGCGCCGGGCCCGCGGGCACCGCCACCTACCGGTTCCTCGACGAGTCCGGGTCGGTGCTGGCCCTCCGCAGCGACATGACCGTTCCGATCGCCCGGCTCGCCGCCCGCCGCTTCGCCGGCGCCGATGGGCCGTTCCGGTTCGCCTACTCGGGGAGCGTGTTCCGGCGGGTCCGGCCACAGCGCGGCCAGCTTCGCGAGATGCGACAGATCGGCGTCGAGCTGATCGGATCCCCGGCCCCGGCCGGCACCGCGGAGCTGATCGAGCTCCTCGTGGCCTCGCTCGACGCGATCGGCCTCGACCGCGCCGTGGTCGGCCTCGGCGATGCCGACCTGTTCCGCCAGCTCCTGGCCGAGCTCGGCGTCGAGGACGGCAGGCGCGACCGGATCCTCGACCGGCTCGCCGCCCACGACCTCGTCGCGATCGAGGCGGAGGCGGGCGACCTGGCTGACCTCGGTGAGGAGCAGCGAGCGACGATCGTTGCCCTCGCCGGCCTCCGCGGAGGGCCCGAGGTCCTCGAGCGCGCCCGGGGGCTCGGTGGCGCGGCGATCGAGCGGGCATCCGCCTCGCTGGCGGAGACCCTCGGCGCCCTCGAGGACGCCGGGATCGCCGACCGCGTCCAGGTCGACTTCGGGCTGCTTCGCGACCTCGGCTACTACACCGGCGCGATCCTCGAGGTCTACGACCCGGCCGTCGGCGAGGCGATCGGCGGCGGCGGACGTTACGACGACCTGCTCGGGCGCTTCGGGAGTCCGCGGCCGGCGGCCGGCTTCGCCCTCCAGCTCGAGCGCCTCCACGTCGCCCAGGCCGCCGAGCAGGCGCTCCGGGAGCGCCAATGAGCAGCGCCGGGCCGCGTGAGCGCCGGGCCGGCGCCGCGCTGACGCTCGCGCTTCCCCGCGGAGCGCTGTTCGCGGGATCGCTCGCGATGCTCGACCGCGCCGGCTTCGACACCGCCGGGCTGCGCAGCGATTCGCGGTCGCTGATCTTCGCGCTCGACGGCCTCACGATCGTCACCGTCCGACCCGCCGACGTTCCGATCTACGTCGAGTCGGGGGCGGTCGACCTCGGCGTCACCGGCAAGGACGTGCTCGCCGAGCAGAGCGATCGCGACGTCTACGAGCTCGTCGACCTCGGGTTCGGCCGCTGCCGGATGGCGCTCGCCGCCCGGGCCGGCAGCTCCGATCTCGAGCGGGCCGAGACGCGGCTCGGGCTGATGCGGATCGCGACCAAGTACCCACGCACGGCCACCGCGTGGTTCGAGCGGATGGGGCGGCAGGCGGAGGTCATCGAGGTCAAGGGGTCAGTCGAGCTCGCCCCGCTGGTCGGGCTCGCCGACGGCATCGTCGATCTCGTCGACAGCGGCCGGACGCTCGCCGAGAACGGCCTCGAGATCGTCGACGAGATCGCCGTCTGCACGGCCCGGCTGATCGCGAACCGGGTCGCTCACAAGCTCCGCGCGGATGAGGTCGACGCGATCGTGAAGCGGCTCGGGGAGGCCGCGGCGGGATGAGGATCCGGACGCAGGCCTGGGACGGCTCCGATCCGGGCCGCCTCGCGGCGACGCTTCGCGCCTCGGCGTCCGAGCCGGCGGGGTTGGCCGCGGCCGTGGCGACGACGATCGCGCGGGTCCGCCAGGACGGCGACGCCGCCGTCGCCGAGCTCAGCGCCCGCTTCGACGGGGTCGCCGCCGACCCGGTCGAGGTCCCGGCCGACCGCCTCGATGCCGCGCTGTCCGCGATCCCCGCGGAGCTTCGCGTCGCGCTCGAGGCCGCCGCCGCCAACGTCGCCGCGGTCGCCGCCGCCCAGATCGGGGAGCCCGCAACCGTCACGCTGGCGGCCGGGCAGCGGATCGAGGTCGGCGAGGTGCCGGTCCGCTCGGCCGGCATCTACGTTCCCGGGGGGCGGGCCCCGTATCCGTCGAGCGTCGTCATGGGCGTCGTCCCGGCGCAGGTCGCCGGCGTCGGGCGGGTCGTCGTCGCATCGCCGCCGGACGCGGCGAGCGGCGAGCCCGGGGCCGCCGTCCTCGCCGCGGCCGCGATCACGGGCGCCGACGCCGTCTATGCGATCGGCGGCGCCCAGGCGATCGCCGCGCTCGCCTACGGGACCGGGTCGATCCCGGCCGTCGACGTGATCGCCGGGCCCGGCAGCCCGTGGGTCCAGGAGGCGAAGCTGCAGTGCTCGCGCCGGGTCGGGATCGACGGCTACGCGGGGCCCTCGGAGCTGGTCGCCATCGCGCTCGTGGACGTGCCCTGCGAATGGGTCGCGCTCGACCTCTGCGCGCAGGCCGAGCACGGCGACGACGGCCTGCTCGTCGCGATCGCCGCCGATCGCGCCTGGCTCGAGCGCCTCGCCGCGGCGATCGAGTCAGTCCAGGTGGAGCGGGGCGTCGCCAGCGAAGCGGTCTTCCACCTGGTCCACGTCGACGACCCCGATGCGGCGATCGCCCTGACCGAGGCGCTCGCTCCCGAGCACGCCGAGGTCATCGCCGCCGATGCGGCGGCGATGGCGCGGCGGCTGACGACCGCCGGGTGCGCCTTCGTCGGCCCGACGTCGGCAACGGCGTTCGGCGACTACGCGGCCGGCTCCAACCACGTGCTGCCGACGGGCGGGGCCGGTCGCTTCAGCGGCCCGCTCGGTCCCGGCACCTTCCGGCGCCGGATCAGCCGCGTCGAAGTCGGGCCCGAGGCGGCCCGGGCGCTCGCCGCCACCGTCGACACGATCGCCCGCTCCGAGGGCTTCCCGCTCCACGGCGCCTCGGCGCTGGCCCGCGCCGAGGGCAGGAACGGTCCCGGCGAGGGGGAATAGCCCGGCATGGCCTCCGGCACGCGCAGCGCGAAGGTCGAGCGGCGGACGGGCGAGACCGACATCGAGCTCGCCCTCGACCTCGACGGCGGCGAGGTCAGCGCGACCACGGGCGTCGGCTTCCTCGACCACATGCTCGAGCTGCTCGGCCGCCACGGGCGGCTCGGGCTCGTCGTCAGGGCGGCGGGCGACCTCGAGACCGGCTCGCACCACACCGTCGAGGACGTCGGGATCGCGCTCGGGCAGGCGCTCGACGGCGCCCTCGGCGACCGCGCCGGCATCGTCCGCTACGCGCACGTCGAGCTGCCGATGGACGAGGCGCTCGCGCGCTGCTCGATCGACATCTCCGGACGGCCCCTCTGTCGCTTCCGCTCCGACCTGCCGCCGGTCACGATCGCGGGCTTCGAGGCGGAGCTGACCGGCGAGTTCTTTCGCGCCGTCGCGAGCAACGCGAAGCTGACGCTGCATCTCTCGAACCCCTACGGAGCCAACGCCCACCACATGATCGAGGCCTGCTTCAAGGCTTTCGCGCGGGCGCTCCGGACCGCCGTCGCGATCGATCCCGACGAGACCGGCGTGCCGTCGACCAAGGGCACGCTGAGCGGCTGACGGCCGACGGCCCGGCCCGACCCGGGCGAGCGCCGCAACTCCGGCCGCCCCGATGTGCTTGCTTGGTAGAGATGAGCGCATCGATGCACCGCACCCCGACCCACAACCGCAACCGCGGCCGGCTGATCGCCGCGGCGCTCGTGGCCCTCACCCTGCTCGCCGCGGCGGTCGCGGCCCGCGCGGACGCGGCGAAGGTGCCGGAGGACTTCTTCGGGGTCTTCGCCGAGAACCCGTCGCGCGAGGACTTCCGCGGCATGGGCGATGCCGGCTTCGGCGTCGTGCGCGTGCCCGTCAACTGGGCAGCCGTGCAGTCGAAGCGCAACGGTGGCTTCGACTGGAGCCAGCCCGACCACGGTGTCGGCAATGCAGTCACGCAGGGCCTGCGGCCGACCCTGGTCGTCTTCGGCACCCCGAAGTTCGTCCACAAGAGCACCGCCAGGGGCCTGCACGGACCGGAGAGCAAGGCCGATCTGAAGGCGTGGAGGAAGTTCTCGGAGGCGCTCGCCCGGCGCTACGGCCGCGGCGGCGAGTACTTCGGCGCCCATCCCGAGATCGACGACCTGCCGGTCAAGACCTGGATCGCCTGGAACGAGGAGAACTCGAAGGGCAACTGGTTGCCGAAGCCGGACCCTCGCGCCTACGCGAAGCTCGTCAAGGCCTTCGACCGGGGGATCTCGAAGGTCGATCCGAAGGCGCGGATCGTGCTCGGCGGCATGTACGGGTACCCGCGCGACCCGAAATCGATGCAGGCGACCGGCTTTCTGAGGCGCTTCTACAAGGTGCGCGGGATCGACAAGCACTTCGACGCGATCAACTCGCATCCGTACGGCTCCGGGGTCGGCGACGTCAAGCGGCAGATCAGCGAGCTGCGCGCGGTCGCCCGCCGGGCCGGCGACCGCGGGGTCGGGCTCCTCGTCGGGGAGCTCGGCTGGGCCTCGAAGGGCCCCTCCCGAAGCGAGCTGGTCGTCGGCAGGAAGGGCCAGGCGAAGCGGCTTCGCAACGGTCTCGACCTGCTCGCCCGAAAGCGCAACCGCTGGAACCTGCTCGGCGCCTACGTCTACAGCTGGCGCGACTTCCCGGAGGGGCAGCTCGCCTGCAACTGGTGCCCGTGGTCGGGCCTGGTGACGAAGCGATCGAAGCCGAAGCCGGCCCTGAAGGCGGTCGAGCGGACGATCCGCAAGCACCGCTGAGCGCAGCCCCGCCGGCGTGCGCCCGCCACCGCCGAGGCGATCGACCGAGGCGTCCGGCGCGCCCGGCCCGCTCGTCCGGACGGCGCGCCGATCCATAGGATTGCGGCGGTGAGCGGCGCGCCGGAGCTGAAGATCGCCGACTACGGGATGGGCAACCTGCGCTCGGTCGCGAAGGCGTTCGAGCACGTCGGCGCCGCCGCCGCCGTGACCGCGGACCCGGCCGCGATCGCGGCCGCGGACGCGATCGTCCTGCCGGGCGTGGGCGCGTTCCCGGAGGCGATGCGCGAGATCGAACGCCGCGGGTTCGCGGCCCCGATCCGCGATCGCGTCGCAGCGGGGGCCCCGTTGCTCGGGATCTGCCTGGGGATGCAGCTGCTCTTCGAGCGCTCGGCCGAGCACGGCGGCGCCGACGGGCTCGGGCTGCTGCCGGGAACGGTCGAGCCGCTCCGCGCGCCCGGACTGAAGCTACCGCACATCGGTTGGGCGCCGCTCGAGATCGAGCGCCCCGGGCCACTGGTCGACGGCATCGTCGAGGGCGAGCCGTTCTACTTCGTCCACTCCCTCGCCGCCCACCCGGAGCCCGGCGAGCTGATCGCGTCGGCCGAGTACGGCGAGCGCTTCGCGGCCATCGTCGGCCGCGGCTCGGTCTTCGGCACGCAGTTCCACCCCGAGAAGTCGAGCGCGGCGGGCCTGCGGATGCTGCGCAACTTCGCGACGATCGCCGCCGCCTCCGTCGCCCCGGCCTGAGCCCGCGCCGATGCCGCTCCTCTATCCCGCGATCGACATCCGCGCCGGCCGCGCCGTCCGCCTGCTCCGCGGCGACTACGACCACGAGACCGGCTATGACGCCGATCCCACCGACGCCGCGCGCCGCTGGGCGGACGGCGGCGCGGAGATCCTCCACGTCGTCGATCTCGACGGCGCCCGATCGGGAACACCGGTCAATCTCGCCGTCGTCGAGCGGATCGCCGCCGCGGTCGACCTGCCCGTTCAGCTCGGCGGCGGCCTCCGCGACCGCGAAGCGGTGGAGGCCGCGTTCGCCGCCGGAGTCGAGCGGGCCGTGATCGGGACCGCGGCCCAACGCGACCCCGCCCTCGCGGGAGCCCTCGCCGGCGCCCACGGCGACCGCATCGTCGCTTCGGTCGACGCGCGGGCGGGCCACGTCGCGGTGGCCGGCTGGGAGGAGGCGACCGCGACGTCGGTCGAGGACGCGATCGCGGCGCTTGCCGGCCGCGGCATCCGCCGCTTCGTCTTCACGCCAGTCGAGGTGGACGGCACGCTCGAGGGCCCCGGGCTCGATCGCCTCGGCCCGATCCTGGCGGCATCCGCGGCGGCCGGGGCGGAGCTGATCTACTCGGGCGGCGTCGGCTCGCTCGACGACCTCGTGCGGCTGCGCGCCGCGGCGACCCCGTCGCTGGGCGGGGTCATCGTCGGCCGGGCGCTGTATGAGCGACGATTCACGGTGGCCGAGGCGATCGCCGTCCTCGCCGGCAACGACGACGAGAGGAAGGACTGAATGGGACTGCTCAGCACGGCGGGCAGGTGGAGCGTCTGGGGACGGATCATGCTCGTCGCCGAGGTCGCTCTGATCGCCAAGCGCCACCTCGACAAGCTCGGCCCCGGCGAGGTTGGCGAGCTCCGCGAGCTGCTCGTCAAGTCGCGCGGGAGGCCCGGCAACCTGAGCCCGCGCGAGCGCACGCGGATCAGGGAGCTGGTCACGAAGCTCGAGCCCGGGGCGTTCGCGAAGAGCGCTGCCGCGACCTCGGTTCCGCGGGCCGGCAGGAAGGGCTAAGCGGCCCGCCACCGCCGCCCTGACGGTCGATCCCGCCGAATCGACCATCTACGCTGCCGCCGTGCCGCTGAAGCGCCTGATCCCCTGCCTCGACGTCGACCGCGGTCGCGTCGTCAAGGGCACCAACTTCGTCGCCATCCGCGACGCCGGCGACCCGGTCGAGCTCGCAGCGCGCTACGACGCCGAGGGCGCCGACGAGCTCGTCTTCCTCGACATCACCGCCTCGCACGAGGACCGTGACACGATCGTCCAGCTCGCGCGGCGAACCGCCGACGAGGTCTTCATCCCGTTCACGATCGGCGGCGGGATCCGCTCCGTCGACGACGCCCGCGCCGTCCTCGACGCGGGCGCCGACAAGGTCGGCGTCAACTCGGCCGCGCTCGCCCGACCGGAGCTGATCGGCGAGCTCGCCGAGGTGTTCGGCTCGCAATGCGTCGTCGTCGCGATCGACGCCCGCGCCGTTGCGGGCCCGGAGCTCGCCTGGGACGTCTACGTCGCCGGGGGCCGCCATCGGGTCGAGGGCCGCGAGGCGGTCGCCTGGGCGGTCGAGGCGGCGGAGCGGGGCGCGGGGGAGATCCTGCTCACGAGCATGGATCGCGACGGGACCGAGGACGGCTACGACCTCGCCCTCACCCGCGCCGTCGCCGACGCCGTCCCGGTTCCGGTCATCGCCTCGGGCGGCGCCGGCAGGCTCGAGCACCTCGCCGCGGCGATCCGTGAGGGCGGCGCCGACGCCGTCCTCGCCGCCTCGATCTTCCATTACGGCCGCTACTCGATCGCCGCGGCGAAGCAGGCGCTGCGGGAAGCAGGCATCGACGTCAGGTAGGGGGAGCCGGCAGGGCGGCGAGCGAGCCGGACGGGGGCCGCGACGGGCGGCGAGCGAAGCCGGATGGGGGCCGAGCCCCGTACTTGCCCGAACCCCCGCTCGGCTACCCCGGCGCCCGCTGTTGCTGTCCGCCCGATTGCCCCTGTCCCCGTCCGCCCGGCTGCCCCGGCGGGCTGCCGCCGCCCGTGCCCGGCGCCTCCTGCGCCCGCCGGCGCGCGGCCCGCTTCGCCTGGCGCTGCTGGCGCGGCGGGACGATGCCCTTCTGGCCCTTCTTGGTCTCGTACTTGAAGTTGCCGATGTCGATCGGCTCGAAGGCGACCACGGTGGAACCGCCGGTCAGGTAGAGCCACTGGCCGTCGGAGACGACCGGGCCGTACTCGCCGTCGTCGTAGCTGAAGACGCGGCGGCCGCTCTTGAGGTCGAGGCCGATCGTCGAGTTGCCGCTGAACGTCGAGACGTAGACGACGTCGCCGACGACCGTGGCGGGACCGCTGATCTGCCCGCCGGCCGGCTCCGCCCACCGGACCTTCCCCGACTTCGCATCGAGGGCGTAGGCATTGCGGTCGTGGGAGCCGAAGTAGACGGTCGGCCCGGTGCCCTTGGTGTCCGCCGCGGCGACTCCCGAGTAGACGTAGTCGCCGGTCGAGTGCGTCCACGCGATCTCGCCCGTGTCGGCGTCGAAGCTGTACACCCGATGGTCGGCGTCGCCGGCGTAGACGCGCCCGAAGGCCACTGCGGCGGTCGAGTAGAAGCGCCCGGACCCGGCGATGCCGAGGCCGAGGTCGGGCGTCTGCCAGACCAGCTTCCCGTCGCCGGCCCGGACCGCGTTCATCCGGCCGCCGTAGTCGCCCACGTAGAGCTTGCCGTCGTCATAGGCGGGGGCCGCCTTGACCGACCCGGCCAGCGTCGTCTCCCAGATCGTCGATCCGTCCTTGATGTCGAGCGCGAGCAACTGCCCGGATTCGTCGCCGAAGTACATCCGACCGCCGCGGACCAGCGGCGAGGACTCGGCACGGCCGTCGAGCGGCTTGCGCCACAGCACCTTGCCGTCGCGGGCACGGACGGCGAGGGCCTGGCCGGGGGAGAGGCTGACGCTGTAGAGCACGCCCCTCGAGTAGGCCGGCGAGGACGCGTTCAGCGACGCCAGCCGCTTCTTCCAGACGGTCTTGCCGGTCTTCGCGTCGAGGCAGACGTAGAGGCCGTCGTTGTCGATGAAGTAGAGGCGCCCGGCGACGACGATCGGCGGGAACTCGATCAGCTCGTCGCCCTTCCACTTCCAGACCTTCCGGAACGGCGGCCGGACACGCGGCGAGTCGAGGAACTTGCTGCGGCCGACGTCGTAGCCGAATCGGGTCCAGTTGACGGTCTTGGCGGGCTTCGGCTGCTTCTCCTTGCCGGCTCCCTCCTTGCGGGCGAATGCCGCGTCGGGGTTGGAGACGTCGGCGGGGCGCTTGAGCAGCGCGAACGGCGCCGCGACCACGGTGATCGACAGTGCCAGCGTCGCCGCGATCGCAACGGCCCGCTCTGCACCGGTCATGTTGCGCCAGACGGTCAGGATTCGGTTCATCGCCGAACGCAGCATCCTACGGAGCGATGGAGAGGGGCGAGCACGGAGCGATGGAGAGCGGCGACCATGGCGTCATGGAAACCGAGGACCACGGCGCATCGGAGAGGGGCGATCCCGGGGTCGACCTCGCGAAGCGGATCGAGCGGCTCGGGCTCGGCCGGGTCGGCGACGTCCTTGCCGGCTTCGACGCCTGGATCGTCGGCGGCGTCGCCCGCGCCCTGGTGGCCGGCACGGCCCCCGACGCCGACATCGACATCGCCGTCGACGCGGACATCGAGCCGGTGCTCGACGCGCTCGGGCTGCCGGCGCGCCGCCACGACCGCTTCGGGACGGCGGTCGTCGCGCTCGGCGGCGGTCGCCATGCCGACATCGCCCGGACCCGGACCGAGACCTACGCGACCCCGGGCGCCCTGCCCGACGTGGCGCCGGCCTCGATCGCGGAGGACCTTGCCCGACGCGACTTCTCGATCAACGCGATCGCGATCTCGCTCGCGGCCCCGCACCGGGTCCTCGACCCTCACCACGGGGTCGCGGACCTCGCGGCGAAGGCGCTGCGGGTCCTCCACGACGGCTCGTTCGCCGACGACCCGACCCGGGCGATCCGCGCCGCCCGCTACTGCGCCCGGCTCGGCCTCACGCCGGAGCCGCGGACCCGGCGCCTCCTCGGCCGCGCCGACCTCGGCCTCGTCACCGGCGACCGCCGCGACGCCGAGCTCCGGCGGCTCGCCGCCGAGCACGTCGCCGCGGCCGGCTTCGCGCTCCTCGACGAGTGGGGGACGCGGACGCTCCCCGCGGGCTCCGCCGAGCTCCTCGTCGCCGTCGAGCGGGTCCGGACCGACCCGCTCTGGGGCGGGCATGTCGAGCCGGCCGTGCGCGCGATGATGATCGCCGCCGGGGCCGCCCCGGGCCGCGAGCGGGCAACCGAGCTCGCCGCCGCCCGCCCGGCGCGACCGTCCGAGGCCGTCCGCCTCGCCACCGGGGTCGAGCCGGCGATCCTGATCGTGGCGACCGCCGCCGGCGGCACCTGGATCGGTCCCTACCTGCGCGAGTGGAAGCACGTCCGCCTCGAGATCTCCGGCGACGATCTGCTTGCCGCCGGCGTTCCCCGCGGCCCGGCCATCGGCGCCGGGCTGGCCGGGGCTCTCGATCGCAAGCTCGACGGAGAGCTCGATGACGGTCGCGACGCTGAGCTCGCGGCGGCGCTCGCGATCGTCGCGAACGCCGGCTGAGCCGGCCGATCTGCGATCTTCCCGGCGATGGACTGGCGCGAGGGTGGCGGGACGCGGTGGCTCGAGGCCGCTTTGCCCGGGGCGACGGCGGCCTTCTCGACGCGCCTCGGCGGTTTCAGCGATGGTCGCTACAGCAGCCTCAACCTCGGGATCCTCACCGGCGACGAGCACGCCCGGGTCGTTGCCAACCGCCGCCGGCTCTGCGACGCGATCGGGATCGACCCGGCGAGCGTCGTGATCGGCCGCCAGGTCCACGGCGCTGCGGTGGCGCGCCACGGCGGCCCGCAGCGGCCGTCGCTGTGGCCCGATCCCCAGGCCGACCCGGGCGAGGTCGATGGCCACGTCGTCGACCGCTCCGGGCTGGCGGCGCTGGTCTTCGTCGCCGACTGCCTGCCTGTCGCGCTCGTCGGCGAGCGCGGCCTGGCGATGCTGCACTGCGGGTGGCGTGGCCTCGCCGCCGGGATCATCGGCGTCGGCGTCGACGCGACCGGCGCGACCGCGGCGGCGGTCGGTCCGGGGATCGGCGGCTGCTGCTACGAGGTCGGCGACGAGGTCCTCGCGGCCTTCGCCCCGCTCGGCGACGGGATCGCCGCGGGCCGCATGCTCGACCTCAAGGTGGTTGCGAGGCGGCTCCTCGAGCGCGCCGGGGTCGCGGCGATCGAGGAGGCCGGGATCTGCACGTGCTGCGAGCGCGACGTCTTCTTCTCGCATCGCGGCGACGGCCCCGAGACCGGCCGGCAGGCCGGGATCGTGAGGGCGACCTGATGGTCGAACCGTTCCGCGACATCGACCCGGTCCGGGTCGCGGGCAACCTCGCCGAGGTCCGCGCCGCGCTGCCCGTGGGCACGGAGGTCCTCGTCGCCTGCAAGTACGTCCCCTGCGAGGCGATGGGCGCGCTCGCCGAGGCCGGGGTCGAGCTCGTCGGCGAGAACCGGCTCGGCGATCTCGAGGTCAAGCACGAGCGCTGGGGCGACACCTTCACCTGGGACTTCATCGGCAACGTCCAAAGCCGCAAGGTCCGCGACATCCTGCCGCTGGTCCGGCTGATCCACTCGGTCCACAGCGAGAGCGTGATGAAGCAGCTCGGCAGACACGGCGACGAGCGGACCGAGGTCCTGATCCAGGTCAACGTGGCCGGCGAGGAGGGCAAGGGCGGCGTCGATCCCGACGATCTCGGCGCTGCGATCGAGCGCTGTCCGGTCCCCGTCGTCGGCCTCTCGACGATGCCGCCGTTCACCGCGGACCCGGAGACCTCGCGCCCCCATTTCGCGCGGCTCGCGGAGCTCGCCTCCGCGCACGGGCTCGAGCGCCTCTCGATGGGCACGAGCCAGGACTGGCGGGTCGCGGTCGAGGAGGGGGCGACGACGATCCGGATCGGTAGCACGCTGTTTCGCTGAGCGGCGCTGCAAGGGCGATCGCAGCCCCGCCCAGGGCTTCCAACCGCCGGACCGGACCGTCATACTCCCGCAGGACTTCGCCCGCGACGGGCGAAGGGGGCTCGACATGGCTGTACGCGATACATGGAACAGGGCGCTCGTCTACTTCGGCCTCGCCGAGGACCCGAACTACCGCTACGAGGACGAGTACGACCCCTACGAGCCGGACACGGTCAGCGAGGAGGCGGTGCCGCCGCGACGCCGCCGCGAGCCGGCGCCACCCTCGAACGTGCGGCGCCTCCGCCGCGACGAGCCGGCGGGCGACGAGATCGACGACATCTTCGCCGACGAGGGACCGCCGCGCCGCCGCCGCAACCTGCGTCCGGTCACCGACAGCGGGGCCGACGTTCAGGTCCACTTCGTGACGCCGCGCAACTTCAACGACGCCCAGGAGGTGGCCGACCGTTTCAAGCGGAGCGTGCCGGTGATCCTCAACCTGCAGTCGACCAGCGCCGACCTCTCGAAGCGACTGATCGATTTCAGCAGCGGCCTCACCTACGCGCTCGACGGCGGCATGCAGAAGATCGCCGACAAGACCTTCATGCTGACCCCCGCCAACGTCGAGGTCTCCGCCGAGGAGAAGGCGCGCCTCGTCGAGAAGGGCTTCTTCAACCAGTCCTGACCCGGCGGCCCGCCGCGGCGCGGGCCCGATCGGGCTCTAGTCTAGGAAGCCGATGATCGTCGGTTTCGCAGGATCGGGGAACATGGCCGCGGCGCTGGCGCGAGGCTGGGCGCGGGCGTCGATCCGGCCGGCGGCGATGCTCTTCACCGACTCCGGATCGGGGCGGGCGCAGGCGCTCGCCGCCGAGGTCGGGGGGACCCGGCTCGGATCGATCGAGGACCTCGCCGACCAGGCCGACCTGGTCGTGCTCGCGGTCAAGCCGGCGACGCTGGACGAGGTGGCGCCGCGGATCGCCGGGCGTGCGCGCGGAGTCATCTCGGTCCTCGGCGCGACTCCGCTGGCGACCCTCGAGCCGGCGCTGGCGCCGACCCCGGTGCTGCGGACGATGCCGAACCTGGCCGTCGAGGTGGGTCGCGGCGTCATCTGCCACACGCCGCTCAGCGACGAGGAGCGAGCCGGGGTGCTCGGCGAGGCGCTCGCCCTGCTCGGGTCGCTGGGCAGCGTCTTCGAGGTCGAGGAGGACGAGATCGACGCCGCGACCGCCGTGATGGGCTGTGCGCCCGCCTACATCGCGCTCGCCGTCGAGGCCCTGATCGAGGCGGGCGTCGAGGCGGGCCTCGACGAGGAGCTCAGCGCGCGGCTCGTCAGCGAGGCGACCGCGGGCGTCGGCCAGCACCTGCTCACCCACGCGCCGGAGCCGATGCGGAAGGCGATCGCGTCGCCCGGAGGCAGCACCGAGGCCGGGCTCGCCGAGCTCGCCGAACGCGACGTCCACGCTGCCTTCAAGGCGGCGGTCGACGCGTCCCTCGAGCGGATGGCGGGCCGGCGATGAGCGTCGTGGCGGCCGCGATCGACCGCAGCGACGTCGCCCGCTTCGTCGATTCGCTGTTCCTCGTGTTCATCATCCTGCTGATCGCCTCGGTGGTGATCAACTGGTACACGACGTTCCGCGGCTCGCTGCCCTTCTCCGCTCCGCTCCGCGCCGTGACCGGCTTCATCGAGGAGACGACCGCCCCGTACCTGAACCTCCTGCGCCGCTTCCTGCCGCCGATCGGCGCCGGCGGCATGTCGCTGGACCTGAGCCCGATGATCGGGATCATCCTCCTGTTCGTGCTCCGCGCGATCGTCGTCGGGCTGATCGACGCGTGAGGCGGGGCCACGGATACGGCCGCGCCGCGCTCGTCGCGGTGGTCGCGATCGCCCTCGACCAGCTCGCCAAGGCGCTCGTACGCGGCAACCTCGCATCCGGTCAGCGCGTCGATCTCCTCGCCGGCATCGACCTCGTCCGCGTCGGCAACCGCGGCATCGCTTTCGGCCTCCTCGACGACGCGGGGCCGTTCGTGCTCGTCCTCGCGGCGGTCGCGTTCGCGGCGCTGCTCACAGCCTTCCTCGTCGCCTCCGACCGGCACGGCCTCTGGCTGCCGGTCGGGCTCCTCGCCGGCGGCGCGATCGGCAACCTGATCGACCGGATCCGTACCGGCGCCGTGACCGACTTCGTCGACGTCGGGCCGTGGCCGGCCTTCAACCTCGCCGATGTCGAGATCACGCTGGGCGTCGCCATCCTGATCTGGATCTACGCGTTCGGCGCCGACCCCGAGCCCGAGCCCGAGGCGACGAAGCCCGAGCGGGCCCGAGCGGGCCCGGAGTCGGGGTGAGCGGTCGGGCCGGCGTGCGGCCCCTCGTCGTCTGGGAGGACGAGCACCTGGCGGTCATCGACAAGCCCGCCGGCCTGCTCGTCCATCCCGCCCCCGGAGACCCCGGCCCGTCGCTGGTCGGCGAGCTTCAGGCCCAGGGCCGGTCGCTCGGCGGCGGCGACGATCCCGAGCGCCCGGGGATCGTCCATCGGCTCGATCGCGACACATCGGGGCTGCTCGTCGTCGCTCGCGAGCCCGCCACGCACAGGGCGCTCGCCGCGATGATCGCCGCCCGGGAGGTGAGCCGCGAGTACGTCGCGCTCGTCGAGGGTTGCCCGCCGTCGCGGACCGGCAGGATCGACGCCCCGCTCGGTCGTGACCACCGCGCGCCCGCGCGGGTCGTCGTCGGCGGTCGCCGCCCGCGGCCCGCCGTGACCCATTTCGAGGTCCGCGAGCGGCTCCCGCGCGAGACCCTCCTCGACCTCCGCCTCGAGACCGGGCGGACGCATCAGATCCGCGTCCACCTCGAGGCGATCGGACATCCCGTCGTCGGCGATCCGCAGTACGGCTCGGGGCCCCGCTACGGGTTGCGGCGCCAGTTCCTGCATTCGCGCCGGCTCGCGTTCGCGCACCCGGTCACCCACGAGTCGCTGGCGTTCGAGAGCGATCTGCCGGCCGATCTCGAGGCGGCGCTCGATCGGGCGCGCCGCGCCTGATCATCTAGACTCCCGGCCGAACCGAAGCGGTCGCCGCAGCGATCGTGGGCCCTGCCCGGCGCTCCCGGGTCCCCGCGCCCGCTGCAGCGACCGGAATCTCAGCGAAGACAAGGGAACTCAATGACCGACTCGAATGCCGATATCGGCATCAAGGAGCTGCTCGAAGCAGGGGTCCACTTCGGGCACCAGACGCGCCGCTGGGACCCGGCGATGCGCCGCTACATCCACGGCGAGCGCGACGGGATCCACATCATCGACCTGCTCCAGACCGAGGAGCTGCTCGCCCGCGCCCGCGACTTCGGCTCCGACGTCGCCGGTCGCGGCGGGAAGGTCCTCTTCGTCGGGACCAAGAAGCAGGCCCGCGACACGATCGAGGAATGGGCCGCCCGGACCGGGATGCCGTACGTGAGCCGCCGCTGGCTCGGCGGACTGCTGACCAACTTCGGCACGATCTCGAAGCGGATCAAGCGCCTCCACGAGCTCACCGAGCTCGAGGCCGACGGCCAGCTCGCGCTGCTGCCGACGAAGGAGCGGATGGCACGCGAAGCCGAGCTCCGCAAGCTCGAGTACAACCTCGGCGGGGTCCGCGACATGCAGCGCCCGCCCGACGCGATCTTCGTGATCGACCTGAACGCGGAGGAGATCGCCGTCAACGAGGCGACCCGGCTCGGGATCCCGATCGTCGCGCTGGTCGACACGAACTGCGACCCGCGTCCGATCGAGTACGTGATTCCCGGCAACGACGACGCGATTCGCTCCTGCGAGCTGATCGTTCGCACGCTCGGCGAGTCGATCCTGACCTCCGCCACCGCGTTCCAGCAGGCCGAGGAGGCGCGCCGCCGGCGCGAGGAGGAAGAGCGTCGCAAGCGCGAGGAGGAGCAGCGTCGCAAGCGCGAGGAGGAACAGGCGCGGAAGGCCGCCGAGGAAGCCGCCAAGGCCGAGGCGGCCGAGCAGCAGGCCGCCGAGCAGCCGGGGCCAGCCGCTGCTGCGGCCGAGCCGAAGCCCGCCCCGGCCGCGGCCGAGGAGAGCCCCGCGCCGCCGGCCGCCGAGCAGGAGGCCACCCCGACCGAGCAGAATCCTCCCCCCGCTGCGGCCGAGGAGCAGCCAGCCGCCGAGGAGACCGCGCCCGCGGCGAGCGCCGCCGGGGAAGGCGGCGAGAAGTGAGCGCCGAGGTCAAGGCCGCGGACGTCAAGGCGCTGCGGGAGCGGACCGGCGCCGCGATGATGGACTGCAAATCGGCCCTGGCCGAGGCCGGCGGCGACATGGACAGGGCGATCGAGCTGCTGCGCGTCAAGGGGCAGGCGTCGGCCGCCAAGCGCAGCGGCCGGAGCACGAGCGAGGGCGTCATCGCCTCCTACGTGCACGCGACCGGCAGGATCGGCGTCCTCGTCGAGGTCCAGTGCGAGACCGACTTCGTCGCCCGCAACGACGACTTCCGGGCGTTCGCTCGCGAGATCGCCCTGCACGTCGCCGCAGCGGCCCCCCGCTACGTCGCGGCCGTCGACGTGCCGGCCGCCGAGGAGGCGGCCGAGCGCGCCGTGTTCGAGCAGAAGGCGGCCGAGGACGGCAAGCCCGAGAACGTCCGTGAGCGGATCGTCGAGGGCCAGCTCGCCAAGTGGCGCAAGGAGGTGGCGCTGCTCGAGCAGCAGCACGTGAACGCCGACAAGCACGAGGGCAAGACGATCGAGCAGCTCCGCGAGGAGGCCTCGGCGAAGACCGGAGAGAACATCCGGATCGCCCGGTTCGCGCGCTTCGAGGTCGGGGCGGAGGGCTAGCCGCAACCTGCGGCCGCAAGCGATGGGCGACGGGGAGCGCAACGGCCGCGTCTTCGACCGGATCATGTTGAAGCTGTCGGGCGAGGCCCTGATGGGCGAGCTCGACTACGGGACCGACCCGGAGCGGGTCGCGCGGATCGCCGAGCAGGTGACGCACGTCCGCGCCGGCGGCGTCGAGATCGCGATCGTCGTCGGGGCCGGGAACATCTTCCGGGGCCTGCAGGGGGCCGCCGCCGGGATGGACCGGGCGACCGCCGACTACATGGGGATGCTCGCCACGGTCCTCAACGCGCTGACGCTGCAGGATGCGCTCGAAAAGCAGGGCACCGACACGCGGGTGCTCTCGGCGATCGAGGTCAGCGAGGTCGCCGAGCCCTATATCCGCCGGCGGGCGATGCGGCACCTCGAAAAGGGCAGGGTCGTGATCTTCGCGGCCGGGACCGGCAACCCGTTCTTCACCACCGACACGGCGGCGTCGCTGCGGGCGCTCGAGATCCATGCCGAGGCGATCCTGATGGCCAAGCACGGGGTCGAGGGCGTCTACGACGCCGACCCCGCGGAGGTGCCGGATGCCCGCTTCCTGCCGGCGATCACCCATCGCGAGGCGATCGAGCGCAGCCTCAAGGTGATGGACTCCACCGCCCTGTCGCTGTGCATGGACAACGACCTCCCGATCCACGTCTTCAACATGGCGGACGAGTCGAACATAGATAGGATCGTCCGCGGAGAGCGGGTCGGCACCGTCGTCTCTTCGAACCGAGAGGAGCATGCGCCTTGAACGAGCTGACCGACGAGCTGCTGGCCGACGCCGCGGAGCGGATGACGAAGTCGGTGGAGTCGACCCGCGGCGAGCTCGCGACGGTGCGGACCGGCCGCGCCTCGCCGCACCTGCTCGATCGGATCGTCGTCGACTACTACGGGACCGAGACGCCGCTCAACCAGCTCTCCAACGTCGCCGCCGCCGACGCGCGGCTGCTGACGATCACCCCCTACGACAAGAGCGCCCTGGGCGCGATCGAGAAGGCCATCAACGAGTCCGACGTCGGCCTCAACCCGAACAACGACGGCAGCGTGATCCGCCTGCAGATTCCGGAGATGACCGAGGAGCGGCGCCGCGAGATGGTCAAGGTCGTCCACGGTGTCGCCGAGGAGGGGCGGGTCGCGATCCGCAACGTCCGCCGCGACGTGATGGGTGACATGCGCGAGATGAAGAAGGACGGCGACGTCGGCGAGGACGAGGAGCACCGCGCCGAGGTCGAGCTGCAGAAGCTGACCGACAAGGCCGTCGGCGAGATCGACTCGCTCGTCAAGGGCAAGGAAGAGGAGATCCTGACCGTCTGAGATGGTCGCTCCGGAGCCTTCCGGCGCCGCCGGCGCGACAGCCACGTGCGTCGCGATCATCATGGATGGCAATGGCCGCTGGGCGACCGACCGGGGGCTCCCGGTGCTGGAGGGGCACCGGCGCGGGGCCGAGACGATGAAGCAGACGGTCAAGGACGCGGTCGCGCTCGGAATCCGCGAGCTCACCGTCTACGCGTTCTCGACCGAGAACTGGTCGCGGCCCGAGGGCGAGGTTGCAGGGTTGATGGAGATGTTCGCCGAGCTGATCGTCTCGGAGACGCCCGAGCTCGACGAGGAGGGGGTGCGGATGCGCTTCGTCGGCAGCCGCCGCGGCGTCTCGCCGGGGCTGCTCGGGCAGATGGACTGGGCGGAGGCCGAGACCGCGAGCAACACGCGGCTGACGTTGTTCGTCGCCTTCAACTACGGCGGCCGGGCCGAGATCCTCGACGCCGCCGAGCGCTACGTGGGCGGGGGGGAGGAGGCGTTCGCCGGGCTCCTCTACGCGCCGGAGATGACCGACCCCGAGCTGGTGATCAGGACGAGCGGCGAGCAGCGGCTCTCCAACTTCCTGCTCTGGCAGAGCGCCTACTCCGAGCTCCACTTCAGCGACTGCCTGTGGCCGGACTTCGACCGGGCCGAGCTCGAGGCGGCGCTGTCGGCCTACGCATCGCGCAAGCGCCGCTTCGGCGCCCGCGAATGAACGCCCGGAAGTCAGCCCGGCGCGGGTAGGCTCGCGGAGATGGACTTCCCCCCACGACCCGGATCGGCGCGGCCGCGGCGGGAAGCGGCGCCGGAGCGCTCCGCCTTCGCGCTCGAGCCCGAGGAGGCGCCGGCCGAGGCGGCGTCGTCGGAGCCGGAGCCCCCCGAGCCCCGAGCGCCGGCGCGCCGGCGCAGGCCCGGCGGGGGCCGGAGCCGCAGCCGTCGCTCGGAGACGCTCGCCCGGGTGCTGTGGGCGATCCCCTGGATCGTCTTCGCGGTCGTGATCGTCGTCGCCGGCGGGCCGGTCTTCGCGGTGGCGGTGGTCGGCATCGCCTGGAGCGTGCAGATCGAGTTCTTCCGGATGACGGCGCGGGCGCGCCCCTTCGAGGCCGCCGCATTCGTCGGCACCGCCGGGATGGTCGC
Source organism: Solirubrobacterales bacterium (assembly GCA_041393495.1). GTDB lineage: Bacteria > Actinomycetota > Thermoleophilia > Solirubrobacterales > 70-9 > RHKX01. Next base: position 118,656 of record JAWKKA010000002.1, read on the forward strand.
CGCCGCCTTCTTCGGCTCGTCCTTTCAGGTCCTGCTCGCGCTCGTCGCCGCCATGCCGGTGATGCTGGTCTTCGCATTGCTGCGGTCGACGCTCGCCAACATCACCTGGTCGATGGCGGTCACCGTCCTGGCGCTCGTCTGGATCGGGCTGCCGTTCGCGCACGCCGTCCTGCTCCGCGAGCTGCCCCTGCACGGCGGGGCCCTGCTCGTCGATGTCCTCGTCGCGACCTTCTTCACCGACACGTTCGCCTACCTCGGCGGCAGGCTCTTCGGTCAGCGTCCGCTCGCCCCGCGGGTGTCGCCGAACAAGACGATCGAGGGCCTGCTGATCGGCATCGTCGGAGGCGTCCTCGGCTTCTGGCTCGCCGGGCTCTACCAGGACTGGCTGAGCGGGCCGCAGGCGCTGCTGTTCGGCCTCTGCATCGCCCTGCTCGCGCCGCTCGGCGACCTCTTCGAGTCGGCGATCAAGCGCGACCTCGACGTCAAGGACACGGGCCGGATGCTCGGCCCCCACGGCGGGCTCCTCGACCGTCTCGATGCGGTCCTGTTCACGATCGTCGCCGGCTACTACCTGGCGCTCGCGATCGTGTACTGAAAGACAGCGCCGGGCGGGGCTCGGCGCGCCCGCTCGACCCCGCTCGACCGCGGCTGTCGAAGCGGGCTCGACGCCCTCCGTAGACTCGGACGCGTGGCCGGGGCCGACGACACCTACACCCTCTACACGCGCGGGCTCGAGCTGCTCGAGAACGGCGACTACGCCGCGGCGACGATCCCGCTCGGCAAGGTCGCCTCGCGGGAGCCGGGGAAGTCGTCGGTCCGCGAGGCGAACGGCCGGGCCCTGTTCCGCTCGCGCCGGTTCGCGGAGGCGGCCACCGAGTTCGAGGCCGTCGTCGAGCGGTACCCGACCAACGACTTCGCCCACTTCTGCCTCGGCCGCGCCCTCGACCTCAGCGGTCGCCCCGAGGATGCCCAGCGGCACCTCGCGATCGCCGCGAACCTGCGTCCCGACCGCGAGGACTACCGGATCTACCGGCAGCGGCTGCGCACCCCCTGAGGCGACGTGCGGGCGCTCGTCCAGCGGGTCTCCTCGGCCTCGGTGCGGGTCGACGGCGAGACGGTGGGCGCGATCGGCCCGGGGATGGTGGTCCTGCTCGGCGTCGCTCGCGGCGACACCGAAGCGGACGCCGACCGGCTCGCCCGCAAGCTCGCGGCGCTGCGGATCTTCGACGATGCCGAAGGCCGAATGGCGGATCCGGTCGGCGATCGCGGGATCCTCTGCGTGAGCCAGTTCACGCTCTACGGCGATGTCCGCAAGGGCAACCGGCCGAGCTTCACCGGCGCGGCCGCGCCCGCCGACGCGGAGCCGCTCTACGAGCGGGTCTGCGAGCTGCTCGGCGCGCAGCGCGGCATCTTCGGGGCCGCGATGGAGGTCGAGCTGACCGGCGACGGGCCGGTGACCCTGCTGGTCGAGACCTGAGCCCGCCCGGGCGCGAATCGGCCCCGATGGCCCCCGATGGCCTTGATCGGGAAAGGCCGGCGGCTATACTCGACGCACACCTTTCATCCGCATACGAATCCGTTGCGAGAGGTGGGCCTGCGGCCCGCCTTTTTTTCGGCCTCGATCGGAGCGGGGTGGAGCCGAACCGAGGAGGCCAGACCAACAGCATGAACGCGAGCGAGAGCGAGATCACCGAGCGGATCGCCGAGCTCGATCCACGGATCGAGCTGATCGCCGTCGAGCGGCCGGCGCACGATTCCCTGCGCCTGTTCATCGACCACCCGGACGGGGTCGGGATCGACCTCTGCGAGCGGGTCACGATGCAGGTCCGCGACCTGCTCGCCGATTACGCGCTCGAGGTCTCCTCGCCGGGGCTCGACCGTCCCCTGGTCAGGCCCGAGCACTTCGCCCGCTTCGTCGGATGCCTGGTCCGGATCAGGACCGGACGGCCGCTCGACGGGCGCCGGAACTTCACCGGACGCCTGACCGCCGCCGATGCGGTGGCGGTCCGCATCGAGTCCGAGGGGGAGGCGATCGAGATCCCGTTCGGTCTGATCAACCGCTCGAACCTAGTCCCAGAGCCCTCGGAGGTGCCGTTGTGAGCCGCGAGATCGTCGAAGCGATCAAGGTCCTCGAGCAGGAGAAGGGCCTCGATTCCGAGACGCTGATGACGGCGCTCGAGGATGCCCTGCTGTCCGCCTACAAGAAGCAGCCCGGCGCCGCCCGGTACGCCCGCGTCGATCTCGACCACGAGACCGGCGACTTCCGCGTCTTCGAGCTGATCCTGCCCGCCGAGCTCGAGGAGAAGCTGCTCGCCGAGGCGGCCGAGAGCCAGGAGCCGGAGATCGATCCGGCGACCGGCCAGCTTCGCGAGCCCGAGGAGCCGGAGTTGGACCCGGAGCTGCTCGCCCCCTACGAGGACCAGATCGAGTCGCACGACGTCACGCCCGACGACTTCGGGCGGATCGCCGCCCAGACCGCCAAGCAGGTGATGCTGCAGCGGATCCGCGAGGCCGAGCGGATGATGATGTACGAGGAGTTTCAGGATCGCGTCGGCGAGCTGATCACCGGGATCATCCAGCAGTCCGACAACCGCTACACGCTGGTCCAGCTCCGCGAGCGCGTCGAGGCGCTGCTGCCGCGCTCCGAGCAGATCTACAGCGAGCGCTACGACCACGGGATGCGGATCAAGGCGGTGATCACCGAGGTCAACGCCGAGGGCAAGGGCCCCAGCGTCGTCGTCTCGCGCAAGGACCCGGAGCTGATCAAGAAGCTGTTCGCCCTCGAGGTCCCGGAGATCGCCGATGAGCTCGTCGAGGTCGTCGGCGTCGCCCGCGAGCCGGGCTTCCGCTCGAAGATCGCGGTCGTCTCCCACGCCGACGGAGTCGATCCGGTCGGCGCCTGCGTCGGGCCGCGCGGTTCGCGCGTCCGCATGGTCGTCTCCGAGCTCCGCGGCGAGAAGATCGACATCATCCCCTACAACGACGAGCCCGCCCGGTTCGTCGCCAAGGCGCTCTCGCCGGCCCGCGTCCGCGAGGTCCTCGTCGACGACGAGGAGCGGCAGGCCACCGTGATCGTGCCCGACGACCAGCTCTCGCTGGCGATCGGCCGCGAGGGCCAGAACGCGCGCCTCGCGGCGAAGCTGACCGGATGGCGCGTCGACATCGTCGGCGAGAGCGAGTTCGCCGAGCAGGCCGAGGACGAGCGCTACGAGGACGAAGAGGAGCAGTTCGACGGGCGCTGCATGGCCGTGCTCTCGGCCGGCCGCCGCTGCCCGAACGCGGCGCTCCCCGGCTCGCGTTACTGCGGCCTGCCCACCCACCAGGCGCTCGCCCGCTTCGCCACCAACCAGGTCACGGTGCTGTCGTCGCTGAGCGATGACGAGGTCGCGGTGCTCGCCCGGACCGACGCGGCGGACGGCGACGTCACTCCGATCGTCGCCCGGGCCGAGGAGGCGTTCGCCGCCGCGGCGGGCGCCGAGGACGATTCCGGGCCGCAGGCGGGGCCGGCCGTCGAGGAGGTCGTCGACGAGGCGATCGCCGAGGTCGCGCTCGAGGATGCGGTCGCCGAGGTCGCCGCGGAGGAGGGCCCCGCGGGCGCCACCGATGAGGCTGCGATCGAGGTCGCGGCCGAGGAAGGCGTCGTGGAGGCCGAGGAGGCCGTCGAGGAAGCGGAGGAAGCCGCCGAGCTCGCCGGGGAGCAGACGGAAGGGACGGAGGCCTAGCGGGCGCAGATGGCGAAGCAGCGCGTCCACGAGATCGCGAAGGCGCTCGGGCTCGAGAGCTCGCGGGTGATCGACGCCCTGAAGGCGGCGAACGTCGAGGTCAAGACCGCGTCCTCGAGCGTCGATCAGGCGACCGCGCTGAAGGCGCTGGCGGCGGCCGGCGCCCTGCCGCGCAAGAAGCCCGTCCAGGCTGACGCCAAGGGGGCCGCAGCGAGGCCGGGAGCGCCCCGCAAGGCGCCGGCCCAACCCACCAAGCGGCAGGCGGCTGCTGGCGGCGGCGACGGCGCCGGCAAGAAGCGCCGTCGCGTCGTCATCGACTCCCAGGCCGCCCGGCGCGAGCACATCGCCCCCGGACCCCCGCAGCGGCCACCGCGCCGCCGGGGCCGTCGCCGGCGCCCCGCCTTCGACGAGTCCCCCGAGCTGAAGACGCCGAGCACCGAGGAGCCGGAGGCGCTCAAGGTCAACTCCGGGGCGACCGTTCGCGAGGTGTCGGAGACGTTCGGCGTCAGCAGCGCCGAGGTCATCAAGAAGCTGATGCAGCAGGGCGAGATGGCGACGCTGACGCAGACCCTCACCGACGAGACGGTGCTCGTCCTCGCCGAGGAGCTCGACCGGAAGGTCGAGATCGTCCACGCCGGCGAGGAGGTCGAGCGCGCACCGGCCTTCGAGGACGAGGAGGCGGACCTCGTCCTGCGCCCGCCGGTCGTGACCGTGATGGGTCACGTCGACCACGGCAAGACGTCGCTGCTCGACGCGATCCGCACCACCGAGGTCGCCGCCGGGGAGGCGGGTGGAATCACCCAGCACATCGGCGCCTACCAGGTCCACCAGGACGGGCGAACGATCACCTTCCTCGACACGCCGGGCCACCAGGCGTTCACGGCGATGCGCGCCCGTGGCGCCAAGGTGACCGACGTCGCGATCGTTGTCGTCGCGGCCGACGACGGCGTCATGCCGCAGACGGTCGAGGCGATCGACCACGCGAAGGCCGCCGAGGTGCCGGTGATGATCGCCGTCAACAAGATCGACAAGCCCGGCGCGACCCCGGACAAGGTCCGCGGGAGCTCGCCAACCTCGGGCTGACGCCCGAGGATTGGGGCGGCGAGACCGTCTACTGCGACGTCTCGGCCAAGACCCACGAGGGCCTTCAGAACCTGCTCCAGATGATCCTGCTCGTGACCGAGCTCGAGGACCTGAAGGCGAACCCGGAGGCGGAGGCCTCGGGGACGGTGATCGAGTCGCACCTCGATCCGGGTCGCGGCGCGGTCGTGACGATCCTCGTCCAGCGCGGGACGCTCCGCGTCGGCGACTCGATCGTCGCCGGCTCCCAGTGGGGGCGGGTGCGCGCGATGCACGACTTCACCGGCAACCGGATCAGCGAGGCCCGGCCCGGCGATCCGGTCGAGGTGCTCGGGTTCGACGGCGTCGGCGAGGCCGGCGAGCGCGCCCGCGTCGTCGAGAACGACCGCCGCGCCCGCCAGCTCGCCGGCGAGCGCGCGATCCGCCTCAAGACCGAGGCGCAGGCCCGGCGCCAGGCCCGGCGGATCACCCTCGAGGACGTCTTCTCGAAGGCCCGCCAGGGCGAGATCAAGCAGATCAACCTGCTGCTGAAGGCCGACGTCGCGGGCTCGCTCGAAGCGCTCCAGGACGAGATCGCGAAGCTGCCGCAGGACGAGGTCGCGGTCGACGTCGTCCACGCCGCCGCCGGGGGGATCAACGAGTCCGACGTGATGCTCGCCGCCGCTTCCGACGCGATCGTCATCGGCTTCAACGTGCGCCCGCTCGCCGACGCCAAGCGCGCCGCCGACCGCGAGGGTGTCGAGATCCGCACCTACTCGGTGATCTACAAGGTCACCGAGGAGCTCCGGGCCGCGATGGAGGGGATGCTCGAGCCCGAGCAGGTCGAGCGCTCGCTCGGCGAGGCCGAGGTGCTGGAGCTGTTCAAGGCCTCGAAGATCGGCACGATCGCCGGATCGCGGGTCACCGCCGGCCGGATCGCCCGTGACGCCCAGGCCCGCCTGGTCCGCGACGGGACCGTCGTCTGGACCGGCCGGATCGGCTCGCTGCGGCGCTTCAAGGACGACGTCCGCGAGGTCGAGGAGGGCCAGGAGTGCGGCATCACCCTGGCGGGATTCCAGGACGTCAAGGTCGGTGACGTGCTCGAGGCGTTCGAGACCACCGAGGTGGAGAAGACGCTCGGGTAGCGCCGGCCGTGGAGCGTCAGGCCCGATCCGGCGTGCCGGCTATAGTCGCCAGCGATGACCGTATCGCGGATGCGTCGCGTCGACGGGGTCCTGCGCGAGGTGATCGGAGCGACGATCGGGGGTGAGTTGCAGGATCCCCGGATTGGATTCGTGACCGTCACAGCAGTCGAGACAAGCCCCGACTTGAGAAGCGCGCAGGTCCACGTCAGCGTGCTCGGGACCGACGAGGAGAAGGCGGCGACGCTCGCCGGCCTGCAGGCGGCCCACGGCATCATCCAGCGGGCGATCTCAAAGCAGTTGCGGCTGAAGCGGACCCCGACCCTGCGCTTCGTCTACGACGACTCGGTCGAGCGCGCCGACCGGCTGACGAGGATGATGGACGAGTGAGCCGCTCGAACGGGGACAAGCCGGAGATCGAGATCGCCACGGAGGCGGTCGTCGACGAGCTCGCGCGGGATGACCGCTTCCTGATCACCACCCACGAGGGCCCTGACGGCGACGCCCTCGGCTCGACCCTGGCGATGCAGGAGGCGCTGACCCAGCTCGGCAAGGACTCGGTGATGTTCCTGGCCGAGAAGGAGTTCCCGCTGCCGATCGAGTACCGGTTCCTGCCTCTGCAGGAGGTCTTCCACGAAGCGCCGGCCGACCTCGCCGACCGCACCGTGATCTTCCTCGACTGCGGGAACATCGACCGGATGCCGGTCGACTGGCTGCGGGGCGGCAAGCGGATGCTGAACATCGATCACCACCACGACAACACGCGCTTCGCCGACGTCAACCTCGTCGACGTGAGCGCCTCCTCGACCGCCGAGATCGTCTTCGACATCTGCCGCCGGCTCGGGGTCGAGATCACCGAGTCGATCGCGCAGGCGCTCTACGTCGGCCTGATCACCGACACCGGCCAGTTCATGTACGAGAACACCGACGCGCGCACGCACCGGGTCGCTGCCGACCTGATCGAGCTCGGAGTCGACGTCAACGGGACCTTCAGGCGCCTCTACGAGCGCGTGCCGGAGGCGAAGCTGAAGCTGATCGCCCGCGCGCTCCAGCGGATCGACCGGCGCCTCGGCGGGGCGCTGTCGACGACCTACCTGTCGGCAGCGGACTACGCGGCCACGGGCGGCGACGAGACGCTCACCGAGGGGATCATCGACTTCATCCGCGGCATCGAGGGAACGGCGGTCGCGGCGGTCGTCCGCGACAAGCCCGACGGCCATCGCGAGGCCCGCAAGGTCAGCCTCCGCTCGACCGACGGGAGCGTCGATGTCTCGGTGATCGCCCGGAAGATGGGCGGCGGCGGCCACCAGCGGGCCGCCGGGTTCTCGACCGACCAGACCTACGAGGAGCTGATCGAGTTCCTCAGCGACGAGACGCGCGCCGGGCTTGGCTGACCGCGGCCGCGGCCCGACGGGCTTCATCTGCGTGGACAAGCCGGCCGGCGTCACCTCCCACGATGTCGTCGCCCGCTGCCGGCGCGAGTACGACGCCAAGGCGGGTCACGCGGGCACGCTCGACCCGTTCGCGACCGGCCTTCTGATCGTGCTGCTCGGCGCCGCGACGCGGCTGCAGCGCTACGTCCTCGCCCTGCCGAAGACGTATCTGGCGACCGCCCGGCTCGGCTGGCGCTCGAGCACCGGCGACCCCGACGGCGAGCTGACCGAGACCGGGCGGATCCCGGCGCGGCTCGAGCTCCCGACCGGGACCGTCGAGCAGACGGTCCCGATGACTTCGGCCGTCCGCGTCGGCGGCGAGCGCCTCTACCGGAAGGCGCACCGGGGCGAGACGGCCGAGCGACCGACGCGATCCGTCCGGGTCGATCGCGCCGACCTCGTCGGGACGGGGGACGGGACCGCGACGTTCGAGATCGAGTGCTCGACCGGGACCTACGTGCGGACGCTGATCGAGACGCTCGGGGACGCGTACTGCGAGTCGTTGCGACGGACCCGGATCGGTGCGATCGAGCCGCCCGGGCCGGGCGAGGTCGAGCGGATCCGCCCCGTCGAGGAGCTCGTCGCCCATCTTCCGGTGATCGCGATCGGGGCCGAGGACGCCCGCCGCGTCCGCAACGGGGTCCGGATCGCGGCGCCGGCTGACGTCGGGGCGGGGCCGCTGCGGCTCGACCGTGCCGGGCGGCTTCTCGCAATCGCCCACGCGGACGGCGAGCTGCTGCGGACCGAAGTCGTGCTTCCGTGATTGAGTAGTGGTCCCGCCCAGCCGCCGATGAGCATCGAAGTAAGACAGCTTCCCGAGGCCCGCCCGGCCGATCGCACCGTCGCGATCGGCAGCTTCGACGGGGTCCACGTCGGCCACCGGAAGGTGATCGACGCCGCCGACACGGTCCTCACCTTCGAGCCGCACCCGCTGTCGGTGATCCACCCCGAGGCGGCCCCGAAGCTGATCATGCCGTTCCCGGTCAAGCGCGACGTGATCGAGGGCCTCGGCGTCGAGGAGCTCGTCGTCATCCCCTTCGACAAGCAGTTCTCGACGATCACCCCGGGGGAGTTCTGCGAGCAGGTCCTGATCGGACAGCTCGGGGCCCGCCACGTTCGCGTCGGCGAGAACTTCCGTTTCGGAGCGAAGGCGAAGGGAACGCCCGAGCTGCTCGCGTCCCGCGACGAGTTCGAGACGACGGTCGTCCCGCTCGTCGAGGTCGGCTCCGAGACGGTCTCCTCGACCCGGATCCGGGCCCTCGTCGCCGCCGGCGACGTCGAGACCGCGGGCCGCTGCCTCGGGGCGCCGTTCATGTTCGAGGGCAGGGTCGTATCCGGAGACCAGCGGGGTCGTGCGCTGGGCTTCCCGACGGCGAACGTGGTTCCCGACGAGCGCTACGTCCATCCCGGCTACGGGATCTACGCCGCCTTCGCGAACGGCCTGCCGGCGGCGGTCAACGTCGGCGTTCGGCCGACGTTCGAGAGCGGTCGCGGGGTGCTGATCGAGACCCACATCATCGACCACGACGAGGACCTCTACGGCAAGTCGCTACGGGTCGCATTCATCAAGCGGCTGCGGGGCGAGAAGCGCTTCAACGGGGTCGAGGCGTTGGTCGCGCAGATGCAGGAGGACGTCGAGGAGGCGCGCCGGGTCTGTGCTACCTTCTCGCGTCGCTGAGCGCCGCACGGACCTGCGCTGAGCCCTCGGCGCCCCCCTGATCCCCCTATGCTTGCGAGAAGCAGATGTCGCTGACGAAGGACAAGAAGGCCGAGCTGGTCGGCAGGTACGGCCGCGACGGCGCCGACACCGGCTCGACCGAGGTCCAGGTCGCCCTGCTGACGGAGCGGATCAACGACCTCACCGAGCACCTCCGCGCCCACAGCAAGGACCATCACTCGCGGCGGGGGTTGTTGATGCTCGTCGGCCGACGGCGGCGGCTGCTCCGCTACCTCGAGCGCACCGACCTCGGGCGTTACCGCTCGCTGGTCGCCGAGCTCGGCCTCCGCCACTGAGCCGATCCGCGTCGGAGTCGGCGTGATCGAGCCCGGGACTCGCACGGTTCCCGTTCCCGGCGACGCCGACCACGTCCGCGGCAGCGGTCCCACCGCGACCGTCTACCTCGACCTCGCCTGCCCCCGCTGCGCCGGAACGTGGGCCGCGATCGCCTCGCTGCCGCTGACGCTCTGCGTGCGCCACTTCCCGGTCGCCGGCAAGCGCCCGCGCGCGCCCGCGCTGCACGCCGCCGCCGAGGCCGTGGCCGCCCAGTCGGAGGCGGCGTTCTGGGGATTCTGGGACTCGCTGATGACCGACCGCGCCCACGTCGACGATCCGCACCTGTGGGAGCGGGTCGAGGCGCTCGGCCTCGATCTCGGCCGCTTCCAGACCGATCGCCGCAGCGAGGCGATCGCCGAGCGCATCCGCCGCGACTTCCGCAGCGGCGTCCGGGCCGGGGTGACCGCGACCCCCGCCGGGTTCGTGGCCGGCGCGCCGATCGCGGGCGATCTCGCGCTCGCGCTGAGCGCCCTCGCCCGCGGCTGAGCGCGGCGTCGTGGCGCCGCGCCGCCGCATCTGTAACCTCCCGCCCGAAAATCAGTCCGAAATTGACTCGGGCCGTCACCACGCGGGTCCCACTCTCCCGCGCCGACACCGGAAGCGACGGCCCCGGAAGGAACAACGAAATACATGACTATGTTTGACGTCAAGACCGTCTCGGTCGAGATCGGCGGAGCGGAGATCTCGTTCGAGACCGGCAAGCTTGCGCGCCAGGCGAGCGGCGCGGTCGCCGTTCGCAGCGGCGAGACGATGGTCCTCTGCACCGCGACGATGGGCAACCTGCGCGATGTCGACTTCCTCCCCCTGACGGTCGATGTCGAGGAGCGCCACTACGCCGTCGGCCGGATTCCCGGCTCCTACTTCCGTCGCGAGGCCCGTGCCGGCGAGAAGGCGACCCTGACGGCGCGGATGATCGACCGGCCGCTGCGGCCGCTGTTCCCGAAGGGCTGGCACTTCGAGACCCAGCTCGTCTCGACGCCGCTCTCGGTCGACCACGTCCATCCCTACGACATCCTCGCCATGAACGGCGCCTCGGCGGCGCTGGCGATCTCGCCGGTGCCGGTGGCCGAGCACGTCGGCGCCGTTCGCGTCGGCAAGCTCGACGGCGACTTCGTCGTCAACCCGCCGGAGGAGGAGCACGAGAACCTCGAGATGGACCTGATCGTCTCGGGCTCGAAGGACGCGATCCTGATGGTCGAGTGCGGGGCCGACAACGTCACCGAGGCCGAGGTGCTCGACGCCCTCGACATCGCCCACGCCGAGATCAGGAAGCTCGTCGCCGCGATGGAGGAGCTGCAGGCGAAGGCCGGCAAGGAGAAGGTCGTCATCGAGCCTCCGACCCTCGACGAGGGCCTGCTCGAGCAGATCCGCTCGACCCACGGCAACGCGATCGACGAAGCCACGAGCGTCCCCGAGAAGCTCGCCCGCCAGGAGGCGATCGAGGCGATCCAGGACGCGGTCCTCGCCCAGTACGCGCCCGAGACCGGCGACGAGGAGGCCGATGCCGCGCGCCGCGACGAGGTCGCGCGGGCGTTCGGCTCGATCGAGAAGACCACGGTCCGCCGCCGCATCGCGGTCGACAAGAAGCGCCCCGACGGCCGCGCCCGGGACGAGATCCGCCCGATCGAGTGCGAGGTGGACATCGCGCCCCGGGTCCACGGCTCGGCGCTGTTCACGCGCGGCGAGACGCAGATCCTCTCGAACGTGGCGCTCGGCACGACCCGGATGGACATGCGGCTCGACAACCTCGGGCTGCAGGAGACGAAGACGTTCTTCCACCACTACAACTTCCCGCCCTACTCGGTCGGGGAGGCCGGGTTCATGCGCGGGCCGAAGCGCCGCGACATCGGTCACGGCGCGCTCGCCGAGCGGGCGCTCGCCCCGACGATCCCGAGCGTCGAGGACTTCCCCTACGTGACCCGGGTCGTCTCCGAGACGCTGGAGTCGAACGGCTCGTCGTCGATGGGCTCGGTCTGCGCCTCCTCGATGGCGCTGCAGGCGGCGGGCGTGCCGGTCTCGGCGCCGGTCGCCGGCGTCGCCATGGGCCTGATCAAGGAGGGCGACGACGTGATCGTCCTCACCGATATCGCCGGCGTCGAGGATCACCTCGGCGACATGGACTTCAAGGTGGCCGGAACCGAGGAGGGGATCAACGCCCTCCAGATGGACATCAAGATCACCGGCGTCACCTTCGAGATCCTCCGCGAGGCGCTCGAGCAGGCCCGCCAGGGCAGGCTCTTCATCCTCGGTCGGATGGCGGATGCGATCGCCGGGCCGCGCGAGCAGCTCAGCCCGACCGCGCCGCGGATCGAGTCGATCAAGATCGATCCCGAGAAGATCGGCGCGGTGATCGGCAAGGGCGGCGAGACGATCCGTGGCCTCTCCGAGGAGTTCGAGGCGCAGATCGACGTCGAGGACGACGGGACGGTGCGCGTCTACGCGGCCAACGGCGAGCTCGTCGAGGCCTGCATCAAGCAGATCGAGGCGATGACCCGTGAGGCCGAGGTCGGCGACCGGTTCAAGGGCAAGGTCGTCAAGACGACCACGTTCGGCGCCTTCGTCGAGCTCGTCAAGGGCACCGACGGGCTCCTGCACATCTCGGCCGTGAAGCCGGGCGAGCGGGTCGAGACCGTCGAGGACGTGCTCAGCCAGGGCGACGAGCTCGACGTGACCGTGGTCGAGGTCGACCGCGAGCGCGGCCGGATCGGCCTGCGCCGCTCCGACGACCCGGCGATCGCCGGCAAGTCGAAGGACGAGCTGGCGGCGGTCGGCAGCGGCGATCGTGGACCGCGCCGCGGCGGCGACCGTGGCGGGCGTGGTCGTGACCGCGGCGGCCGGGGCGAGCGCCGCGGCGGCGATCGCGAGCGCCGCCGCCGCGACTAGATGGCACGGCCGACCCTTCCCGAGGGCATCGAGCTGAGCGAGCTCGAGGACGGCGTCAAGGTCGTCACCGAGATCGTTCCCGCGGTCCGCTCGGTCGCTCTCGGGCTCTGGGTCCGCACCGGCTCGCGGAACGAGACGCCGGCTCAGGCCGGCGTCTCGCACTTCCTCGAGCACCTCCTCTTCAAGGGCACCGAGCGCTACTCGGCGATCGAGATCTCCGAGTACTTCGACGGGCTCGGTGCGGCGACGAACGCCGCGACCAGCAAGGAGACGACCCAGCTCTACTCGCGGTTTCTCGACGAGCACACCGAGCGGGTGCTCGACCTGCTCGCGGAGATGTTCCTGAAGCCGACCTTTCCGGACATCGACTCCGAGCGACAGGTCGTGATCGAGGAGATCGCGATGTACGAGGACGAGCCCTCCGACCGGGTCCATGACGTCCTCGCCGACGCGATCCACGGCGACGCCCCGCTCGGTCGTCGGATCCTCGGCACCGCCGAGGTGATCGGCTCGATCCCGATCCCCGAGATCGCCGCATACCACGACGCCCGCTACGTGGCGTCGAACATCGTCGTCTCCGCCAGCGGCAACCTCGAGCACGAGCGGATCGTCGATCTCGTCGGCCGCTACCTGCGCCCGAAGCCGGGCGTGGCGGCGCCCGCCAACGGTCGGGTCGCGGACGCCCCGGGCCGGCTCCGCTTCTACCAGAAGGAGACCGAGCAGTACCACGTCTGCTTCGGCGCCCCCGGGATCAGCCGCGGCGACGAGCGCCGCTACGTGCTCAACGTCCTCGACACGATCCTTGGCGGCTCGAGCTCCTCGCGGCTGTTCCGCGAGGTCCGTGAGAAGCGCGGGCTCGCCTACTCGGTCGGTTCCTACTCCTCGCAGTTCGCCGACCAGGGCACGGTCGCCATGTACGTCGGGACCCGCCGGGACAACGTCGCCGAGGCCTGCGAGGTGATCGCTGCCGAGCTCGAGTCGCTGCGCACCCGGCCGGTCTCGGCGGAGGAGCTCGAGCGCGCGAAGGAGCACGTCAAGGGACGGACCGTCCTCGTCCTCGAGTCGACCGCGGCACGGATGAGCCGTAACGCCACCGCGGTGCTGTTCGACCTGCCGCTGCTCGGGATCGATGAGGTGATCGCGCGGATCGACGCCGTCACGATCGCCGACGTCGCCGACCTCGCCGCGGAGCTCTACGCGGCCGACCGGATCTCGGCGGCGTGCATCGGCCCCGACGAGGGCTGCTTCCGCGCGGCGGCGGCGCCCGTGAGCCCGGCGCTGGCCGCATGATGGCAGGCCCGGTCCGGGTCGCGGTCGCGGGCGCCGCCGGGCGGATGGGGGCAACCGTCTGCGATGCCGTCGAGGCCGCCGCCGGGCTGGAGCTGACCGGCCGCGCCGATCCCGCCCTCGGGACCGCGATCGACGACGTCCTCGGCGACGCCGACGTCGTCGTCGATTTCACCGTGCCCGACCAGGCGCTGCCGAACGCCCATCGGTGCCTGCACGCCGGCGTCAGCGTCGTGGTCGGCACGACCGGCTTCGATGTCGAGAAGCTCCGCAAGTGCGCCACCGACCACTGGAACGGGGGAGCGGGCGGCCGCGCGTTCGTCGCGCCGAACTTCGCGATCGGCGCCGTGCTGATGATGGAGGCCGCCCAGCGCATCGCCCGGCACATGCCCGAGGTGGAGATCGTCGAGCTCCATCACGCGGCCAAGCTCGATAAGCCCTCCGGGACCGCGGCCCGGACCGCCGACCTGCTGAGCGCGGCCGGCGCCAACGTCCACGAGCCGATTCACTCGGTTCGGCTTCCCGGCCTCGTCGCCCACCAGGAGGTGATCTTCGGGGGCGCGGGTGAGACGCTCTCGATTCGCCACGACTCGATCGACCGGAGCTCGTTCATGCCCGGGGTCGTGCTCGCCTGCCGCCGGGTCGGCACGCTGCCGGAGCCGCTCACGATCGGGCTCGAGGCACTGCTCGGGTCGGATTGAAAGCCAAGCTGACCGGTCTCGGAGCGTTCCTTCGCCCCCGGGGCCCTCGACCGTCGATCCCGGGACGATCGGCTCGTCTGGCCGCCGAGCCGACCCCCTGGGTCATCTCACCCACGCATGACGTGGGCAGGATTACCCACGTCCCGAGCCGCCGCGAGCGCCCCGTCCCCCTCGGCGCCGAAGCAGCTTCGAGCGGCGGACGGCGCCCGAGGGGGCGTCTTGTGCCGATAGGGTTGGCGCTGAGATCCGGCGAAGCGGCAGAAGGGAAGTGGACTTGAGCGACGAGCTCGCAACGATGGACGCGACCGCGCAGGCGGAGTTGGTCGAGCGCGGTGAGGCGACGCCGGTCGAGTTGGTCGAGGCGGCCGTCGGGCGCGCCGAGCGCGTCGACCCGGAGATCAACGCGGTCATCCACGACCTCTCGGCGCGCGCTCTCGAGGCGGCGGCCGGGGAGCTCGGGGCGGGCCCGTTCCGGGGCGTCCCGTTCCTGCTCAAGGACCTCGGCGCGGCGAACGCCGGCGAGCCCCTCCACCTGGGGATGAAGGTCCTCAAGGAGGCGAACTTCCACTCGCCCGTGGACACGACGCTCGCCCAGCGGTTCCGTGCCGCCGGGCTGGTCACGATCGGGAAGACGAACACGCCGGAGCTCGGGATCGTCGCGACGACCGAGCCGAAGGCGTACGGCGCGACGAGGAACCCGTGGGACACGAGCCGGACGCCCGGCGGCTCGAGCGGCGGCTCGGCGGCGGCCGTCGCCGCCGGAATCGTGCCGATGGCCCACGCCAACGACGGCGGCGGCTCGATCCGGATCCCCGCCTCCAACTGCGGCCTCGTCGGCTTGAAGCCGACCCGGCAGCGGATCAGCGAGGGTCCGCTCGTCGGCGACGTCATGTCCGGGGTCACGGTCGAGCTCTGCGTCTCGCGCTCGGTCCGCGACAGCGCCCGGCTGCTCGAGGCGGTGCACGGGCCGGCGCCCGGCGACCCCTACGTCGCCCCGCCGCCGCTGCGGCCCTACACCGATGAGCTCGAGGACGAGAGCGGCGGCCTCCGGGTCGGGATCATGCGTCGGCCGACCATCGAGGGGGTCGAGGTGGCAGCGCCGTGCCTCGCCGCCGTCGAGGTGGCCGCGAAGCTGATCTCCTCGCTCGGCCACGAGGTCGACGAGGGAAACCCGCTCGACATGCTCCCGGCCGGCGAGGGCGGCCCCGACATCGAGGAGAGCTTCCTGACCCGTTGGGCGGCCGGGCAGGCGGCGACCCTAACGCAGCTCGGCATGCTGATCGGCCGCCCGATCACCGAGCACGACGTCGAGCCGCTGACCTGGGCGATGGCGCAGATCGGCCACGAGCGGACCGCCGGCCGCTACCTGCTCGACGTCGCGATCCATCAGGGGCTGAGCCGCGTCGTCGCGGGCTGGTTCGAGACCGGCTACGACCTGCTGCTGACGCCGACGATGGCCGAGGTCGCGCCGCCGCTCGGGGTGATCGACACCGCCGCGCCCGACCCGATGTCCGCGTTCACGCGCTGCCTGCCGTCGGGCGCGTTCACGGCGATCTTCAACATCACCGGCCAGCCGGGGATCAGCGTACCCCTGCACTGGACCGGCGAGGGCGTGCCGGTCGGCGTCCAGCTCGTCGCGCCGTTCGGTCGCGAGGACCTGCTGATCAGGATCGCGGCGCAGCTGGAGAAGGCGGCGCCGTGGGCCGAGCGTCGGCCGCCGTTGTTCGCGGCGGCGGCTAACCTCAGCCCATGACCCGGTTCAGGGGCGTCATCACGGCGATGGCAACGCCGTTCGACCGCGACGGGGCGGTCGACTTCGCCGCCGCGGGAAGGCTCGCAACCCACCTGCTCGAGCATGGCTCGAGCGGGTTGGTCGTGGCCGGGACGACCGGCGAAGCGGCGACGCTGAGCGACGAGGAGCAGATCGACCTGCTGCGGGCGGTCCGTGGCGAGGTCGGCCCCGACGCGTTGCTGATCTGCGGCAGCGGCACCAACGACACGCGGCACTCGGTCGAGCTGACCCGGAAGGCCGATGCGGCCGGCGCCGACGCGATGCTCGTCGTCACCCCCTACTACAACAAGCCGAACCGGGCCGGAATCAGGGCACACGTCGAAGCGATCGCCGCCTGCACCGTGAAGCCGATCGTCCTCTACAACATCCCCTCGCGCACCGTCGTCAACGTCGACCCCGACCAACTCGCCGAGCTCGCGGCGATCGACAACGTCGTCGCCGTCAAGCAGGCCAACGACGCCGATCTCGGGCCGATCGAAGGGCTCGACGTGCTCGCCGGCAACGACGCCGTCTTCCTCCGGTGCCTCGAGATCGGCGGCCCGGGCGGGATCACGGTGGCCTCGCACATCGTCGGTCCGCAGATGGCGGCGATCCACGAGCGCTTCGAGGCCGGCGACATCGAGGCCGCGCGCGAGATCAACGCGGGCCTCGCGCCGATCTACGAGGCGCTCGCGGTGACGACGAACCCGATCCCGCTCAAGGGCGCCCTGCAGATGCTCGGGCTCTGCTCGGAGCGGATGCGGCTGCCGATGGTGCCGCTCGACGAGGGCCAGCGCGAGGTGGTCGGCGCCGCGCTCGAGCGGGCCGGCCTCGAGGTCGTCGGGTGAGCGGCAGCCTGCGGATCCTGCCGCTCGGCGGGCTCGGCGAGATCGGCAAGAACATGACCGTCGTCGAGCACGACGGGAGGATCGTCGTCGTCGACACCGGGCTGATGTTCCCGACCGCGGAGATGCTCGGGATCGATCTGGTCCTGCCCGACTTCTCCTATCTACGTGACCGGCTCGACGACATCGAGGCGATCGTCCTCACCCACGGGCACGAGGACCACGTCGGCGCGCTTCCCTACGTGCTCCGCGAGATCGGGCTCCCGCCGGCGATCTACGGGGGCCGCCTGACGATCGGGATGGTCCGCTCGAAGCTCGAGGAGCACAAGATCCGTGACGCGCCGTTGCGCGACCTCGCGCCCGGCAATCCGGTCGCGGCGGGCCCGTTCGAGATCGAGCTCGTCCACATGTCGCATTCGATCCCCGACGCCTGCGCGGTCGCTGTCGGCACGCCGCTCGGCACGGTCCTCGTCACCGGCGACTACAAGTTCGACCAGACGCCGGTCGACGGCCGGCCGGCCGACTTCGCGCGCCTCGCCCGGCTCGGCGACGAGGGCCTGCTCTGCCTCTGCGGCGACTCGACGAACGCCGACCGGCCCGGCGTCGCGATGTCGGAGGCGAGCGTCGGGCCGGCGTTGCTCGAGGCATTCTCGCGCTGCGAGGGACGGGTCATCGTCACCTGCTTCGCCTCGAACGTCCACCGCGTCCAGCAGGTTGTCGATGCCGCCGACCGGCTCGGCCGCAAGGTCGCCCTGGTCGGCCGCTCGATGCGCAAGAACTTCAACATCGCCGCCAACCTCGGGATCGCCCGGGCGCCCGAGGGCCTGTTGATCCAGCCGCGTGAGATCGAGGACTACCCCGACGACGAGGTGGTCGCGATCTCGACCGGCAGCCAGGGCGAGCCGCTCTCGGCGCTGCGACGGATGGCGCACGGCGAGCACCGTGACGTCGAGCTGCATTCCGGTGACACCGTCGTCTTCTCGGCGACCCCGGTGCCGGGCAACGAGCGGTCGGTCAACGAGACGATCGACCGGATCTTCGAGATCGGGGCCCGCGTGATCACGGCCGCCGACGCACCGATCCACGCCTCCGGCCACGGCTACCAGGAGGACATGAAGCTGATGCTGAACCTGACCCGGCCACGCTACGTGATGCCGATGCACGGCGACTTCAAGCGGATCCGCCTGCACGCGATGCTCGCCGAGTCGGTCGGGATCGAGCCGGAGCGGATCTTTCGCGCCCGCAACGGCGTCCCGCTCGAGATCGACGCCGACGGCGCCAGGCTGGGCGACGACATCGGGGCCGGGATGATCTTCGTCGACGGCCTCGAGCTCGGCGAGCCCGACGACGCCGCCCTGCGCGATCGCCGCACGCTCTCCGCCGATGGGCTCGTGATCGTCGTCGCGACCGTCTCGCTCGAGGACGGCGAGGTGGCGGCCGACCCCGAGATCAGCTTCCGCGGCGTCCCGATGGCGTCCGACGACGACGCCGACCGGCTGATCGACGAGCTCGCCGACGTCGTCGAGGACAACCTCGAGGCGGCTCTGAACGGCCACGTCCGTGAGCCCGCCCTGATCCGGCAGGACGTCCACGACGCGGTCGCGACCCACGTCCACGAGCGCCTCAAGCGCCGCCCGATGATCCTGCCGGTGATCATCGAGGTATAGGTAACTCCGGCGGAATGCTCCGGGCTTCGCCCGTCCGCTTCCGCCGGCTCGCTGCCGGCGAACGGCAGCGCTCAGGTCACGGCGCCGCTGTCCGCGGCGCCGGAAGCGCTGCGCCGCCTTGCTCCCGGCGGGCGCCCGTCCGCTTCCGCCGGCTCGCTGCCGGCGAACGGCAGCGCTCAGGTCACGGCGCCGCTGTCCGCGGCGCCGGAAGCGCTGCGCCGCCTTGCTTCCGGCGGGCCGTCCGCTGCCGCCGGCTCGCTGCCGGCGCCCGGCGGCCGGGATGGCCGCCAACGAGAAACCCGCCGGATCAGGAGGGGGATCCGGCGGGCTGCAATTGGCTCAGGCTTGCCAATCAGGTGCCGCTCGGTCGGCTTTGGGGGAGGACCGGGCGGCTGTTGTCTCGTCCGCGGGGAATACTCGGCCCGGCGTCTAAAGCGCTCCTCAATCCCCGCGAATAGTTCGCTCAAACTTCCGCCGGCTCGCTGAGCGGCATCGTGATCTCGAAACAGGCGCCGCCGGCTCGGCCGTTGCGAGCGAGGACGGTGCCGCCGTGGGCGGTCACGACCGCCCGGACGATCGAGACCCGAGGCCGGTCCCGGCGCCGTTGCGGTTGCTGCGGTCGGCTGGGCCCTCACCGCGCACGAACCGCTCGAAGAGCTGGCTCTCCATGCCCGGGGACAGGCCCGGGCCATCGTCGGAGACCGTCAGCACGGCCATGCCGTCGGCCTCGGCGAGCCCGACGGCGACCCGGGTCCCCGACGGCGTGTGGCGGATCGCGTTCTCGAGCAGGTTGAGGATCATCCGATGGAGCTCGTCGGGATTGCCCTCGACGGGCGCCGAGCCGTGCAGGTCGGCGCTGACCGTGTGCTCGCCGGCAACCGGCGTGACCTCCTCGACCGCCTCCGCGGCGATCGCCGCGAGGTCGCACTCGACGCGTCCACCGAGGCGACCGGCGTCGGCTCGGGCGAGCAGCAGCAGATCGCCGACGAGCCGGTTCATCCGCTTCGAGCTGCGCAGCGCCGAGGCGACCGCTGCGGCCTCGTCCTCATCGGCGGCGCCGGCGGCGAGCGCCTGCTCGAGCAGCTCGAGGTTGGCGAGGATGCTGGTCAGCGGCGTCCGCAGCTCGTGTGAGGCGTCGGCGACGAACTCGCGCTGGCGCTTGATCGTGCTCGGTCTCGGCGCGGGCCGCGTCGAGCTCGCCAAGCATCTGGTCGAGGGTCCGCGCCAGCTCGGCGACCTCGTCGTCGCTCTCCGGCTCGGGGAGCCGTCGCGACGGGTCGCGCGTGGTCGCGATGTCTCCGGCGGCCGCGGTCAATGCCGAGATCGGGCGCATCGCCCGCCGCGCGACCGCCATCCCGGCGACGCCGGCCAGCAGCGTCCCGATCGCCACCCCGGCGCCGAGGAAGAGCCAGAGCCGCCCGATCGTCGCACCGAGCGAGGACTCCGGCCGTGCGTACTGGATGTAGAGCGGGGACGGGGTGGTGCCGATCTGCGAGGGGATGGTCGAGTAGATCTGAGCCGAAGCGACCTGATAGGGCCCCGCGGCGACGACCCGGTTGGTGTCGGCGGGCCGAACGGCACCTTGTCCGACGTCGCCCGGTCGATCCGGCCGTCAGCGCTGACGATCCTGATCTCGGCGTCGTTGGCGAGGGTGATGTTGTTGAGGCTGCCGGAGACCGGCTGGTCGGTCGCGTCGAGGCCGATCGCGTTGGCGAGCGTCGTCGCGTTGCCGCTCAACTCGCGCTCGAAGTCGTTGTGGAGTCGGTCGGTGACGAGCCGGCCGACGACCGCTGCGAAACCGATCAGGATGACCGCCGTCAGGGTCGCCGAGACGATCGCGATCCGGACCCGGACCGGAAGCCGGCGCGAGCGGGCGTAGAGGTGCTTCAGGCCCTGCAGCGGGTTCATCGGCTCACGCTCTGACCACGTAGCCGGCACCCCGCTTCGTGTGCAGGATCCGTTCCTCTCCTCCTCCTCGAGCTTGCGCCTGAGGTTGCTGATGAACACATCGATCGTGTTCGTCATCGAGGTCGGGTCGTAGCCCCAGACCTCCTCGAGCAGGCGCTCGCGTGAGATCACCAGCCGCTCGTTCCGCATCAGGAACTCGAGCAGCTCGAACTCCCGGTTGGTCAGCTCGACGACCCGTCCGGAGCGCGTCACCTCTCTGGTCCCGGGGTTGAGCATCAGATCGCCGACGGTGAGCGACGCCGTGCCGCGTGGCGGGCGGCGACGCAACAGCGACCGGATCCGGGCGAGCAGCTCCGCGCGTTCGAAAGGCTTGACGAGATAGTCGTCGGCGCCGGCGTCGAGGCCCTCGACCCGGTCGGCGGTGTCCGAGCGCGCGGTCAGGATCAGGATCGGCACGTCGCCGCCCGCACGCAGCTTCCGGCAGACATCGACCCCGTCGAGCTTCGGAAGGCCGAGATCGAGGACGACGAGGTCGGGGACGAACCCGCTCGCCATGCCCAGGGCCTGCTCGCCGTCGGCGGCGGTCCGGACCTCATGGCCCTCCTGGCGCAGCGATCGGCGCAGGACGTCGGCGATGTCCTCGTCGTCTTCGACGACGAGGACACGCCCGATCAGGTTGTCGGCATCGCTCACGCCAGCGAATTCTAAGACCGTCGTCGGCCGTCCAACCGGTCGCAGCGGCGGCGGCACGACCGCCGGATCCGACGGGTTGGCCCGCGCAGGGGACGGCGGGGCTGCGTCGAAGGGGTGGCCGATGCCACTGAAGCGACCCTGCGCCCGAACGCGCGCGGCAAGAAGGCCTCGCCCGGACGAGGCGCCAAGTCGGCTGCGCGGCGGGCCCCGTCGCTGCCACGCGACCTCGAGCAGCGCCATCTCGACCTGATCGGGCTCGGGCTGCTCGCGGCGGCCCTGTATCTCGGCTTCGTCCTCTACGCGGGCTGGGACGGGGGCTCGGCGGCGACGGCCTCGAGGTTGCGCTGACCTGGAGCGGCGGCGCCGTCTCCTATGCGGTGCCGATGCTGCTCGCCGGCTGTGGGCTCGCGCTCGTCGTCAGGCCGCTGATCCGCTACCCGGGACGGTCAACGCCGGTGCGATCCTGCTCGTCGCCGGCCTGCTGCTCGCGTTCGCCGCCGGGACGGCCGGGCTCGGACCCGATCAGCCCGTCCGGGCCGGCAGCTTCGATCCCGGCTACTTCACGACCCACGGCGGCGTTCTCGGGAGGCCCTCTACTGGGCCTCGACGAGCCTGTTTCAGCGCGTCGGCGCCCACATCATCGCGGTGCTGATGATCCTCAGCGGCATCCTCCTGCTCAGCGGCCGGCCGCTGGTCGGCCTGCTCGGCGCCGGAGCCGATGCAGCCGGCCGGGCCCGCCTCGCGACCGCCGGGATGGCGCGCACGGTCCGCGCCCGCCGCGACCGCGCCGGCGAACACGTCGGCGACGGCTGGACGACCGCGCACTTCCCGGACGGGGCCGATGCGATCGACGATGCCGCGGCGACGATCCCGCTCGGCGGCGAGGAGCAGACCGACGAGCTCGACTTCGCTCCCACGGAGCGGATCGAAGAGGCGCCGGACGAGGTCGAGGCGGAGGTCGGCTTCGTCGCGGACGGATCGACCGACGATGTCGCCGAGACGGCGGCCGAGCAACCCGAGCTCCCCGCGGAGAGCGCCGACGAGTTCGAGGTGACACGGACGCCGCAGGGCGCGAAGCGGGGTGGCGTCACCGAGTCCGAGGAGCTCGACTACCGAAACCCGCCGATCAAGCTCCTGCGGCGCGGCAACGAGGAGCGCGACCGCGGCCCCGACCGCCGCGAGATGGAGAAGACCGCACGCGCCCTGCTCGAGGTCCTCAGCCACTTCAACATCGAGGCGAAGCTGATCGGCACCGTGACCGGCCCGCACGTGAGCCGCTACGAGCTCCAGCTCGCGCCCGGGACGAAGGTCGCGAAGATCGCCCAGCTCAAGGACGACCTCGCCTACGCGCTGGCCTCGACCGACATCCGATCCTCGCCCCGATCCCCGGCAAGAAGGCAGTCGGCGTCGAGGTCCCGAACACGCGCCGGCGGATGGTCCGGCTCGGCGACATCTACCAGGGGCGACCCGAGGGCGCCTCGCCGCTGCTCGCCTGGCTCGGCAAGGACATCTCCGGCCAGGCGGTCTCGATGGACCTCGCGAAGATGCCGCACGTGCTCGTCGCCGGCACGACCGGCTCGGGCAAGTCGGGATCGGTCAACGCGATCCTCACCTCGATGCTGCTGCACGCGTCCCCGAACGAGCTCCGGCTCGTGCTCGTCGATCCCAAGCAGGTCGAGCTCAACCACTACGACTCGGTCCCACACCTGCTGACGCCGGTGGTCACCAACGCCCGCGTGGCGGCGAACGTCCTCGAGAACCTGGTCGCCGAGATGGAGTCGCGCTACACGGTGATGGGCAAGGCCCGCGGCCGCAACCTCGAGGAGCTGAACCGGATCCGTCGCCGGGCCGGCGAGGCGCCGTTGCCGCAATCCTCTGCGTGATCGACGAGCTCGCGGACCTGATGATGGTGGCTCCGGGCGAGGTCGAGGACTCGATCATCCGGCTCGCCCAGAAGTCGCGGGCGGTCGGAATCCACCTCCTGCTCGCCACCCAGCGCCCGTCCACGGACGTGATCACCGGCACGATCAAGGTCAACATCCCGGCCCGGATCGGCTTCGCGGTCGCCTCCCAGGTGGACTCGCGCGTGATCCTCGATCAGGGCGGCGCCGAGTCGCTGCTCGGCCAGGGCGACATGCTGTTCCGTCCGGTCGGCTCCTCGAAGCTCCAGCGAGTCCAGGGCGCGTTCGTCACCGAGGAGGAGATCGCCCGGTCGTCACCTTCTGGTCCAAGCAGGGGAGCCGAAGTTCGACCAGGACCTGCTCGTCGAGAAGCCGGCGGTCGACGTCGATGGCGACGGTGGCGGCGAGTTCTCGCCGGACGAGGACGACCTGCTCGAGGACGCGATCCGGATCTGCGTCGAGACCGAGACCGCGTCGGTTTCGATGATCCAGCGCCGCCTCCGGGTCGGCTACACCCGCGCCGGCCGCCTCATCGACATGCTCGAGCGGCGCGGCGTCATCTCCGGATACGAGGGATCGAAGCCGCGCCAGGTCCTGATCGGGGCGGCCGACATCCCGCGGATCCTCGCTGCCGGCGGCGGCGAGGGGGAGGGCTCCGGCACCGATGGCGCCGGACTCGAGACCATCTCCGGCTGAGCGACGGCCCGGGCCCGCCGCACGTTCCCGCCCATCGGACCTCGCAATACTGGGCGGCCGATGAGCCGACAGGACCAGCAGCAGGGCATCGGCATCGGCGCGACGCTGAAGGACGCCCGACGTCGGCTCGGCATGGACATCAAGGAGGCCGAGGACCGCACGAAGATCCGGACCCGTTACCTGCGGGCGCTCGAGGCCGAGGATTGGGAGGTTCTGCCGGGTCCCGCGTACGTGCGTGGATTCCTTCGCACCTACGGTCAGATCCTCGGCCTCGACGGCGGCGCGCTCGCAGACCGGTATCGGCGCGAGTTCGAGGAGCCGCCGGCAGCGGCTCCACTCGAGCCCGTGATCAGCAATCGCCGGCCGCACGGCTCGCGCCCGCCGTCGCGGAGCGGCTGGATCGTCGCCCTCGGCGCGGCAGTCGTCGCCCTGCTCGTCGTGCTCGCCGTGATCGGCCTCACGTCCGGGGACGACGGGCAGCCGGAGCGGGTGAAGCCCGCCGGAAAGGCGAGGAAGGAGGCGAAGGAGATCGCCAAGCCCGACGAGGGCTCGGCGCTCGAGCCGATCGACATCACGATCGAGCCGCTGACGACGAGCCGGATCTGCCTCGTCGGCGACGGCAAGCCGCTGATCGACTCGGCCCAGGTCCAGGCCGCGGGCACGAAGGAGGAGTTCGGCGGCGAGAAGCGCTATCGCGTCGATCTCGTCGGGGGCGGAACCGTGAAGCTGACCGCCGACGGAAAGGAGAAGAAGCTCGAGGCGGGCGACGACGCGAGCTTCGAGGCCGACCAGCAGGGGATCCGCGAGATCGAGTACGCCGGGCCGGAGTGCCCGTGAGCGTTCGCGCCGGCATCATCGTCACCGGCACCGAGGTGCTGAGCGGACGGGTGGCCGACCGCAACGGGCCGTGGGTCTCCGAGCGACTCGGCGAGCTCGGCTGCGAGGTCGCCCACATCGTCTGCGTCGGCGACCGCCCCGAGGACCTGCGCGCGGCGCTCGAGTTCCTGCGCGGTGCCGGCGTCGAGCTGATCGTCACGACCGGCGGCCTCGGACCGACCGCCGACGACCTCACCGCCGAGATCGTCGCTCGCTTCGCAGGTCGCGAGATGGTCCTCGACGAGGCGATGGAGAGACGGATAGCGGAGATCCTCGCCGGCTTCGCGCGGAGGATGAGGTTCGACCCCGAGGGGCTGCGCGACGGCACCCGCAAGCAGGCGATGGTGCCCGAGGGGGCGACGGCGCTCGATCCCGCCGGCACCGCCCCGGGCCTCGTCGTCGAGACCGACGGGCCGGTCGTCGTCGTGCTGCCGGGGCCCCCGCGCGAGCTTCAGGCGATGTGGCCGGCGGCGGTCGCGGCGCCGGCGGTGGCCGCAATCCTGGAGCGGGCCGACTCCTACGCGGTCGAGACGATGAAGATGTTCGGCATCCCCGAGTCGACGCTCGCCAAGTCGCTGCGCGAGATCGAGCGCGACATCGATCTCGCCCCGCTCGAGATCACGACCTGCCTGCGCCGCGGAGCCGAGCTCGAGATCGACGTCCGCTACCGCGAGTCCGACCTCGAGCTGCGTGACTCGCTGTTCGTCGCGCTCCGCGAGCGGCACGGGCACTTCATCTACAGCGATCGCGGCGAGAGCATCGACGAGATCGTCGCCGGGCTGCTCGCGTGCCGCTCGCTGGCGGTCGCCGAGTCCTGCACGGGTGGCCTGCTTGCGGCCCGGCTGACGGAGCGACCGGGTGCGTCCGCCTATTTCGCGGGCGGCATCGTCGCCTACTCGAACGAGGCGAAGGCTCAGTTGCTCGACGTCCCGGCGGCGCTGATCGCAGACCGCGGGGCGGTCTCGCCCGAGGTGGCGCGGGCGATGGCCGACGGGGCGCGGTCGCGGCTCGCGGCGGAGATCGGCGTCGGCATCACCGGCGTCGCCGGGCCCGGCGGCGGGACCGGGGAGAAGCCGGTCGGCTACGTCTGCATCTGCGTCAACGACGCGAACGGCAACTCGATCGCTCGCGATCCGACGCTCCCCGGGAGCCGGGAGGACGTCCGCGACCGCTCC
This sequence comes from Solirubrobacterales bacterium, assembly GCA_041393495.1. GTDB lineage: Bacteria > Actinomycetota > Thermoleophilia > Solirubrobacterales > 70-9 > RHKX01. The sequence continues at coordinate 144,468 of JAWKKA010000002.1, forward strand.
GCGAGCGTGGCGATGCACATGATCCGCCGGCTCCTGATCGGCGGGGAGCTGCCGATCTGAGGTCGGGTGCTCCGGCCGGAGGTTGCGGCCGCGGTGCGGCGCGCGGCGGCCGGGTTGTCGGACGGCCGCGTGGAGCGGAGCACTCCGCGGGCGGTCGAATCACCCGTCCAGCACCTCGGGCCACCCTCAGCCAGGTCCGGCCGGGGGTCAACCGCTCGCGCCGGGCCCCGCGTAGAGCGCGAGCATCGAATCGAGCAGCGCCTCCGGCGCCTCCTCGGGAAGCCAGTGGCCGGCGTCGGGGACGACCTCGATCGCGAGGTTTGGCGCGTTCGCCTCGCAGCCGGCCTGCTGGTCGGGCCGGATCACCGGGTCGGCGATGCCGATGAGCTGGACGCAGGGAACCTCCATCACGCGGTCGCCGAACGCGCCCGCGGCGATCGGGCGGAGCTCGCGGGTCAGAAACGACCGGTAGATCGCCACGCAGGCGGCGGCCCGGTCGGGATCGCTCCACTGCTCGACGTAGGCGGCCAGATCGGCCTCGTCCCAGGTCCGGTCGGGATCGACGGCGCTGGCGCGGAGGATCGCGCGGGTGAAGGCGGGCACGCGGCGAACGAGCTGGCCGCCGACGACCGGCGTGGCGATCAGGCCCATGTAGGCGAGCCGGCGGATCACCTGCAGCGCCGGCCCGGCCCCGCTTTCGCGCCGGACCCAGGGATGGCTGATCGCGATCGCGGCGAAGTGGGAGACGCGCTCGGGGGCGTCGAGGCAGAGGAGGAAGCCGGCGAAGCCGCCCCAGTCGTGGCCGGCGAGGCGGACCCGCTCGAGCCCGAGCCGGTCGAGGAGCGCGACGACGTCGGCCGCGAGCTCGGCCTTCAGGTAGCTGCCGCGCGGCGCATCGGTCCAGCCGAAGCCGCGCAGGTCGGGGCAGAGGACCCGGTAGCGCGCGCTGAGCGGGCCGATCAGCCGCCGCCACGCGTACCAGTGCTGCGGCCAGCCGTGGAGGAGGACGAGCGGCTCGGCATCGACCGGTCCGGCCGCGGCGACGTGCATGCGGAGCCCGCGGACGTCGTGGAAGTCGTGCTCGACGGCGATGCCGGGGATCTCGGGCAGGGGCCGCACGACCCTCGAGCCTAGCCACCGCTTCGATCCCGTGGTGACGCGCCCGACCCGGAACCGGCACGTTCGTCACCCACTCGTGCGTTCCGGTCCTCTAGCGTCGTCACGGTGGCGAGCAGCGAGGGGCAGGTGACGGGAACGGGAAGGCCGGAGCGGATCCGGGCCTTCTTCGCGCTCGACCCGCCCGCGGAGACGATCGCGACGGTTGACGCCTGGCAGCGGCTGGCGCTGCCGGGCCGCGCGGGGATGCGGGCGGTCGATCCCCGCGAGCTGCATCTGACCCTGGCATTCCTCGGGGACCGCGGGGACGGAGAGATCGAGCGTGCAAGGGACGTCCTCGCGAACCTCGACGCGGCGGGCCCGGTCACGGTCCGGCTCGGCACGAGGCCGGCGGGCCTGCCGCGCCGGCGTCCGCGGGTTGTCGCCTTCGACGCCGAGGGCGCCATGATGGCGGCGCTGCAGGGAGGTCTCGCTGATCGGCTCGTCGCCGCGGGGTTGATCGAGCGCCGCGAATCGGACGGGCGGCCGTTCCGGCCGCATCTCAGCGTCGCCCGGGTCCGCGGCGATCCCGGCGATTGGCGCTCGCGGCGTGCGGCGATAGCCGGCCTGCCGCCGCTGTCCGACGGAGAGGGACATACGTTCGATGCCGTCCGGGTGGCTCTCTACCGTTCCGAGCTCCGATCCCAGGGTGCGCGCTACAGCGCTCTGGCGGATGTCGAATTGCCGCACAGAGGCGGCGGATGAGGTGATTTGAAGATGGCAGCAGCAAGCAAGCCCACCCCGATCGAGGCGGGATCGAAGGACGCGAAGGCCAAGGATGCGGCGCTGAAGGCGGCGGTCGGTCAGATCGAGCGCGAATTCGGCGCCGGCGCGGTGATGAAGCTCGGCAGCAAGAGCGTGATGGACGTCGAGGCGATTCCGACCGGGGCGCTCTCGCTCGACCTGGCCCTCGGGGTCGGCGGCGTTCCCAAGGGGAGGATCGTCGAGATCTTCGGCCCCGAGTCCTCGGGCAAGACGACGCTGATCTATCACATCATCGCCCAGTGTCAGGCCCGCGGCGGCGTCTGCGCCTTCGTCGACGCCGAGCATGCGATCGACCCCGTCTATGCGCGGCGGATCGGCGTCGACACCGACGAGCTGCTCGTCTCCCAGCCCGACTACGGCGAGCAGGCGCTCGAGATCGTCGACGTGCTGACGCGCTCGGGCGCGGTCGACCTCGTCGCCGTCGACTCGGTCGCGGCGCTGACGCCACGCGTCGAGCTCGAGGGGCAGATGGGGGAGACCCAGGTCGGGCTGCAGGCGCGACTGATGTCGCAGGCGCTGCGGAAGCTCGCCGGCAACCTCAACCGCGCGAAGACCGTCTGCCTGTTCACCAACCAGATCCGCGAGAAGATCGGCGTCAGCTTCGGCAGCCCGGAACGCAGCCGGGCGGGCGGGCGCTGAAGTTCTACTCGTCGCAGCGGCTCGACCTGCGGCGGATCGAGACCCTCAAGGAGGGCACCGAGGCGGTCGGCAACCGGGTCCGCGTCAAGGTCGTCAAGAACAAGGTGGCGGCCCCGTTCAAGCAGGCGGAGTTCGATGTCGAGTACGGCGCCGGCATCTCGAACGAGAGCTGCCTGCTCGACCTCGGGGTCGAGCACGACATCGTCACGAAGTCGGGCTCGTTCTTCTCGTACGGGGAGACCCGACTCGGCCAGGGCAGGAACAACTCCAAGCAGTTCCTCGCCGACAATCCCGAGATCGCCAACGAGATCGAGGGGAAGATCTACGCCGCCTTCGGAGTCGAGCGCCCGGCCGGGCCGACCCCGATCCCGGCGAGCGAGCCCGCGGAGAGCTCCGAGGCCGCATAGCCCGCCGGCGGGCAGTTGGCGTGAGCGGGAACGACCGCGCGCTCCAGGAGGCCCTGGGCAAGGCGCTCGGGGCCCTGCGGCGTCGCGAGCGCTCCGTGGCTGAGGTGCACCGCTGGCTCCGCGAGCGCGGCTGCGACGACGAGCTCGCCGAGGAAGCCGTCGCGGAGCTCGTCGAGCTGGGCGAGCTCGACGACGAGCGGTTCGCACACGCCTACGCGGCCGACAAGCGCGAGCTGGCGGGCTGGGGCCCCCAGCGGATCGCCGCGGCGCTGACCGAGCGCGGGGTCGGCACCGCGCTGGCCGAGCGCGCCGCGGCGGAGCCCCGTGAGGACGAGCTCGAGCGGGCCATCCGGCTGATCGCGGCGAGAGGGGAGGACCTCGACGATGACCGGGGGCGCGCCCGGGCGCTTTCGCACCTCACCCGTCGCGGCTACGAGTACGAGCTCGCATACGAAGCGGTCCGCAGGGCCGAGCGCGATCGTCCCCGAGCCGCCTGACCCGGTCCGCTAGTGCGCTGACGCACTAACATCGGAACGGAGATGGAGCGCCGGGGTCGCAGAAAGGTCGCAAGCCGCCAGCGCCCGACGCCACGCCCGCTCGCCGCGGCCGAGCCGATCGGCCGGGACGGATCGATGGACGCGGACGCCGATCCCGACGCGGCCGATCTTCGCGCCCGCCGTGAGGAGACCGCGCGCCTGCAGGAGCGCGCCCTCCATGACGCCGAGGCCGCCCGTCTCAAGCTCGCCGAGATCGAGCGCCGCGAGCGGGCGCTCGCCGACCGTGAGCGCAACCTGGAGGGCCAGTCCGAGGAGCTGAAGCGCCAGAAAGCCGTCCAGCGCAAAGAGCTCGAGCGACTGTCGGGGTTGACGGCGAGCCAGGCGAAGCAGATGCTGATCGCCGACGTCGAGCACGATGCGCGCCGTCAGGCGGGACGGGCGCTGCTCGAGATCGAGGAGGAGACGAAGCTGGATGCCGATCGCCGGGCCCGCAACATCCTCTCGATCGCGATGGGCCGCCTCGCGGGCACCCACGCCAGCGAGACGACGACGCGGCTGATCGAGCTGCCCAGCGAGGAGATGAAGGGCAGGATCATCGGCCGGGAGGGCCGCAACATCCGCGCGATCGAGGCCCTGACCGGCGTCGATCTGATCATCGATGAGACGCCGAACGCAGTTGTCATCTCGAGCTTCGACGGCGTCCGCCGCGAGACCGCGCGGCTGATGCTGGAGCGGCTGATCGCCGATGGCCGGATTCAACCCGCGACGATCGAGGAGGCCTACGAGAAGGCGAAGGCGGAGGTCGAGGCAACGATGGTCGCCGCGGGCGAGCGCGCCGAGCTCGAGGCGGGGGTCCACGGGATCGATCCCGCCCTGCTCGAGGTCCTCGGTCGGCTGCGGTTTCGCACCTCCTACGGCCAGAACGTCCTCGACCACCTCGTCGAGGCCGCCAACATCGCCGGCTCGATCGCGGCCGAGCTCGGAGCCTCGGTGGAGACGGCGAAGCGGGCGACGCTCCTGCACGACATCGGCAAGGCCGTCAGCCACGAGGTCGAGGGCTCGCACGCCGAGGTCGGCGCCTCGATGGCGCGCCGCAAGGGCGAGAGCGAGGCCGTGGCGCATGCGATCGAGGCGCACCACAACGAGGTCCGGCCACGGACCGTCGAGGCGGTGATCGTGCAGATCGCGGACGCCGTCTCCGGCGCGCGCCCGGGGGCGAGGGGGGAGGCGCTCGAGCACTACGTGACCCGCCTTCGCGACCTCGAGGAGGTGGCCGGCCGCCATCCCGGCGTCGAGAAGGTCTATGCGGTGCGAGCCGGGCGCGAGGTCCGGATCCTCGTCGATCCCGGCGCCGTCGACGACGAGGAGGCGGCGGTCGTCGCCCGGCGCGCGGCGAAGGCCGTCGAGAAGGAGCTCGACTACCCGGGGCGGATCAAGATCACCGTCGTTCGCGAGACCCGAGCCAGCGCTTTCGCGGAGTAGTCGACCCCGCGGGAGGCGAACCCCGGCGCCGGCGTTCCCGTCGCGGCTCTCGATAGGATCGCGTTCGCATGGAGACGACCCTCTTCTACGTCGCCGGCGGCGTCCTGATCGCCCTCGCCCTGCTCCTCACCCTGATCGGGCTGCGCAGCGATCGGTTCCCGTCCGACAAGCTCCTGATCCCCGGCATCGTCGTCGCCGCCCTGGTCGTCGCCGCGACCGCGATCGGCGCCGTCGAGCTCGCGAAGCACGAGCAGGAGCACCGCATCGGCGAAGCCAACGCCAAGGCCGACGTCGAGGAGGCCTCCGAGACCCAGTCGGGCGAGCAGGCCGGGGCCGGCACCGAGGTGACCCCGGCGGGCAATGAACAGGCCGGGGGTCAGCCGGCGGGCGGCGGCGGGGGCACCGGCATCGACGGCGGTCAGCTCTTCGTCTCGACCGGCTGCGGCAGCTGCCACACGCTCGACGCGCTCGGCAGCGACGCCCAGGGCACGATCGGCCCGGACCTCGATACCGCGCTCGCCGACAGGGACGCGAAGTTCATCGAGACCTCGATCGTCGATCCGAGCGCCTACGTCGCGAAGGGCTTCCCCGACGGGACGATGCCCGCGAACTACAAGGAACAGCTGAGCCCCGAGCAGATCAAGGCGCTGGTCGACTTCCTCGTCCAGTCGACGAGCGGCGGCTCCGGCTCCTCGAGCGGCTGAGCCGAGCCGCGGCGCCGGCGCCGCTACCCTGAGCGCGATGGTGCAGATGACCGCCGGCAAGCGCTTCCACGTGACGACCTTCGGCTGTCAGATGAACGAGCACGACTCGGAGCGGATGAAGGGGATGCTCGCGTCGCTCGGCTACGCCGAGGCCCCGAGCCGCGAGAGCGCCGATCTGATCCTCTTCAACACCTGCTCGATCCGCGAGAGCGCCGACAGCCGGTTCATCGCCCATCTCGGCGAGGCGAAGCGGCTGAAGCGGGAGCAGCCCGGCGTCGTCGTCGGCGTCGGCGGCTGCTGGGCGCAGTCCGTCCAGGATGAGGTCTTCGAGCGCTTCCCGTTCGTCGACGTCGCGTTCGGGCCCGGGCAGATCCACAAGCTCGCCGAGTACCTGACCAGCGACTCGCTGACCGCCCAGGGCTACTTCGAGTTCGAGGAGTTCGCCGGACACCTCCCGTCGCGCCGCGAGCGCCCCTACCAGGCGTGGGTGCAGATCTCGCAGGGCTGCAACTGCCGCTGCTCGTACTGCATCGTGCCGTCGACCCGCGGCCGCGAGGCGAGCCGGCCGTTGCCGGAGCTGACCGCCGAGGTCGCGACGCTGGCCGCCGACGGCGTCCGTGAGGTGACGTTGCTCGGCCAGAACGTGAACAGCTACGGCCGCGACCTGCGTGGTGATCAGCGACGCAGCTTCGCCGAGCTGCTCCGCGCGATCGACGCGATCGACGGAATCGAGCGGATCCGCTACACCAGCCCGCACCCCAAGGACATGCGGGAGGACGTGATCCTCGCGCACGCCGAGTGCGCCGCGGTCTGCGAGCACATCCACCTGCCGCTGCAGTCGGGGTCGAGCCGGATCCTGAAGGCGATGCGGCGCACCTACGACCGCAGGCGCTATCTCGATCGCGTCGCGCTGATCCGCGAGCACCTGCCCGACGTCGCGCTGACGACCGACATCATCGTCGGCTTCCCGGGCGAGACCGACGCCGACTTCGAGGAGACCCTCGCGGTCGTCGAGGAGGTCGGCTACGACGGAGCGTTCACGTTCGTCTTCAGCCCCCGCCGAGGCACCGAGGCTGCCGGGCTCGAGGGCATGGTGCCGCACCCGGTCAAGAAGCAGCGGATGCAGCGACTCGTCGAGGTCGTCCAGCGCCGGGCGCGGCAGCGGGCCCAGCGGTTCGTCGGCAGGACCGTCGACGTCCTCGTCGAGGGGCCGAGCCGGACCGATCCGTCGCGGCTGCGCGGTCGCAGCCGCCACAACAAGGCCGTCAACTTCGAGGGCACCGCCCGGCCCGGCGAGATCGTCGAGGTCGAGATCGCCTCGGCCAGCTCGCAGACTCTGACCGGCTCCGAGGTCCTGCTCTCCCGCGTCCGCTGAGCGGCGTGGCGGTCGTCGCGATCTTCGGGCCCACGGCGGTCGGCAAGACGGCCGTCGCGATCGAGCTCGCCGACCTGTTGCGGGCGCGCGGCGCTGACCCGGTCGCGGTCTCCTGCGACGCGATCCAGGTCTATCGCGGGCTCGAGGTGCTGAGCGGCGCCGCCGTCGCCGCCGAACGTGAGCGGCTCGAGCACCGGCTGATCGCGATCGCCGACGTCGGTGAGGAGTTCAGCGCCGGGCGCTTCGCGGCGCTGGCCCGGTTGGAGATCGATGCCCTGATCGCGGCCGGGCGCACGCCGATCGTCGTTGGCGGCACCGGCCTCTACATGCGCGCCGCCCTCGCCGACCTCGACCTGCAGCCACCGGTGCCGGCCCCGGTCCGGAGGCGGGTCGAGGCCGAGATCGCCGACCGTGGCCCGGCGGCGCTGCACGCCGAGCTCGAGGCCGACGTCGCCGAGCGGATCCACCCGAACGACCGCAAGCGCGTGGCTCGGGCCCTCGAGCTGCAGCGGGTCGGGCTCGATCCCCCTGAGCGGCGCCGTGAGCTCTGGACTGCGGGGCTGCGGCACCCGACGGCGCTCCTCGGGATCGTCTGCGGTCGCGCCGAGCTCGCCGACCGGATCGACCGCCGCGTCGAGGCGATGCTGGCGGCCGGGGCCGCCGAGGAGGCCCGCGCCGCCGCGCGGGCGGGGGCGTCGCGGACGGCGCGCTCGGCGCTCGGGTTTGACGCGTTGATCGCCGGCGACGGCGACGCCGTGAAGGCGGAGCACCGCCGCTACGCGAAGCGGCAGATGACCTGGCTGCGGCGGATGGAAGCCGTCGAAGCGATCGATCGCAGCGGCCTTGGCGACCGCGAGGCCGCGGCGCTGGCGCTGGCCGCGATCGACCGGCAGCTCGGGGCCACCTGACGCGGGGCCACAAGGCTGCCGGCCGGCAGCGTGCGGATGCGGATCCATCGCCTCCCGGTCGCTGGAGCCGGAATGCGTCCGGGCCGGTGGGGCCTGCGCCCGTCGGCGCCTGCCGCGACCTCAGCCGGCGCCGTTCGAGCCGCCCGCCGCAACCGTCCCGCGGTCGGCCATGATCCGGTCGATCATCCCGTAGTCGAGCGCCTCCTCGGCCGTGAAGAAGCGGTCGCGCTCCATGTCCTCGTGGATCTGCTCGACCGTCTGTCCGGTGTGCCGGGAGTAGATCTCCTCGACGCGACGGCGCAGCTCGAGGGTCTCGCGGGCGTGGATCTCGATGTCGGTGGACTGGCCCTCGAAGCCACCGGACGGCTGGTGGGTGAGGATCCGCGAGTTCGGGAGCGCCATCCGCTTGCCGGCGGCGCCGCCGGCGAGGATCAGCGACCCCAATGACATCGCGACCCCGTAGCAGATCGTCTGCACGTCGCAGCGGATGTACTGCATCGTGTCGTAGATCGCCAGGCCGGAGTAGATGACCCCGCCCGGGGAGTTGATGTAGAGCGAGATGTCCTTGTCGGGGTCCTCGGACTCGAGGTGGATGAGCTGGGCGACGACGAGGTTCGAGACCTGGTCGTCGATCGGGGTACCGAGGATGATGATCCGCTCGGCGAGCAGTCGTGAGTAGATGTCGAAGGCGCGTTCGCCGCGCGAGGACTGCTCGACGACTGTCGGGACCATCGGCATCTGCTGGGACCTCCTACTCGGTGATCGTGGCTGGGAGGCGGAGCGTAGAGCGTGCGCCGGGTGGCCGCAGGCATACTCCCGCCGATGCGGTTCGCGAAGTGGCAGGCGCTGGGCAACGACTACATCGTCCTCGAGGCTCGCGAGCTGCCCTTCGAGCTGACCCCGGAGCGGGTCCGGGCGATCTGCGCCCCCCATCTCGGAGTCGGCTCGGACGGGATCCTGCTGCTCTCCGAGCCGGCCAACCCCCGTTACGTCGCCGAGCTGCGGATCTTCAACCCGGACGGCTCCGAGGCGGAGCTCTCCGGCAACGGCGTCCGTGAAGCGATCCTCCACCTGCGCGAGGCGGGCTGGACGGATCGCGACGAGTTCACGGTCCTGACCGCGGCGGGGGAGATCAGCCCCGAGATCACCGGGCCGCGAACGGCGCGGGTCGCGATGGGCCGCGCCGCGACCGCGTCGAACGGCTATCCGGGCGGCGAGGCGAGCGGCATCGGCCGGATCGAGGTGGCGGGGGTCGAGCGCGAGTTCCAGCACGTCTCGATCGGCAACCCGCAGTGTGCGATCGAGGTTCCCGAGGGCCTCGAGGAGCTCGACCTCGCCGCCATCGGCCCGGCGATCGAACGCGCGCCGATCTTCCCCGATCGCACGAACGTCAGCTTCTGGCGTCGCGAGGGCGCCGGGATTCGCGCCCGGATCTTCGAGCGCGGGGTCGGGGAGACCCTGTCCTCGGGGACCGGCGCCTGTGGCGCCGCCGTTGCGGCCCGTCTGCGCGGTGCCGACAGCCCGATCACCGTCGTCCTCGACGGCGGCGAGCTCGACGTCGAGATCTCCGCCGATCTCGACATCCATCTCACGGGCACCGCGGAGCCGGTCTACAGCGGCGAGCTGGCCGCGCCGTTCATCGAGCGGCTGGCCGCCCGCTGACGATCGATCGTCCCCGGAGTGTCCCGCGGAACACTCCTTCGGCCCCGCCGCGCGGCGACGCAGCGGGCGCAGGGCGCCGAAGGGAGGCGTTGATCGAGCGAACGTCGACGCGGCAGTCGAGGCACACGGTGGCTTTCCGCATCGCGTGAGTCCTATCCGGTGATATGTTTCGCACAAGGCCGGCAGGGAGCCGGAGGAGGCACGATGAATAGGGGATTCAGGAGCGGATTCCGGGCGGCCGACACCGCGACTGGGCCGTCCCGCGTTCCGGTGATCGCCGCGGCCTCGTTGCTCGCGGCCACGGTCGCCGTCTCAATGCTTGCCGCCGGGCCGGCCTCGGGAGGGGAGGGGCCGCCGGGCTCGGGGGTCTGGGTGGAGGGCACCGACGGCTACATCGACGCCTTCCAGGCCCTGAACTCGTCCGACACGGTCGAGAGCCACAAGGACGGCGACGACTTCGTCAGGTTCTCGGAGGCGCTCAGCCCGGCGACGCTGTCGGGCGTCGAGGGGACGGCCGATGCGTTCGCCTCGCAGGCCTCGACGGTGGTCACGCCCTCGTTCACGCCGCCGTTCGACGCCGAGGGGATCGCCACGTCCGGACGCCTCCACATCGAGACCCACAAGAACGACAACGGCGCCCCCGGGGTGCCGGTGGCGTACGCGACGGGGGACTTCGACTCCGGCTTCGAGTCCACGGAGGCGGTCCCGGTCGAGCTCGCCGGCTACCTGCGAGCCGCCAACACCGATGCCGACGACTGCACCCAGCTCACGGTCGAGTTCTACGACGGCACCTCCGTGCGAACGTTCGAAGCTGCCGCCGGCGGCGCCTGCACGCCCGGGATCGACCAGCAGGAGAGCTTCCAGGTCAACGATGTGCTGCCCGCGGGCGCCGAAGGCGAGATCGAAGTCGAGTACAGCACCTCGATGGCCGCCGAGGCGCCCGGCTCGACCGAGTCCGCGAACGCCGCCGTGGAGGTGACGCTCAGCTTCTATCCGCCGGACACCCGGATCACGAGCGCGAGGATCAGGTCCCGAAGCGGCAAGGCGAGCTTCAGGTTCGAGGCGGAGGGGAACGCCAAGCGCATGCAGTGCGCGCTGACCCGCAAGGGCAAGAAGCCCCGCTTCCGCGGCTGCCGCTCGCCGAAGACGTACCGCGGCCTGAAGCCCGGTCGCTACAAGTTCCAGGTGCGCGCTATTGGCCCGCTCGCGCCCGAGGCGACGCCGGCCAAGAAGGCGTTCCGGATCCGGTAGCGCCGCCACCGCGGACAGCGCGCGCAGCCGCCCGACCGTCGCGCCGCTCGTCTGGACCGAGGTCCGTCCGGGCCCGGTCAACCGTGGATCGGGGTCACCGGAGCACGCGATCCGTGGTCGACCGCGTGGCCCGCGTCGCGGAGCCGCGCCCGGGGCCGGGCGCATCCCCGTCGGCACCTGCGCCCGCAGCCGCCGGACAGATAGCCTCCCACGCCGACCGGCAGCGACCCCGAAAGGACCGCGACCCTTGGCCCTGACCGACCCATCGAAGCGCCTCGAAGCGATCCCTCCGTACATGTTCGCGGAGCTCGAGCGCAGGGTCGCCGACAAGCGGGCGGCGGGGATCGACGTGATCAGCCTCGGGATCGGTGATCCGGACATGCCGACCTATCCGCACATCGTCGCGGCGATGCAGGACGCGGTCGCCGACCCCGGCAACCAGAAGTACCCGTCGAACCGCGGCCGCGAGGAGTTCCGGCGGGCCTTCGCCGGCTTCTACGACCGGCGCTTCGGCGTCGCGATCGACCCGGATTCGGAGGTGATCCCGGCGATCGGCGCCAAGGAGTGCATCTACAACCTCTGCTTCGCGTTCCTCGATCCCGGCGACGTCGCGCTCGCCTCCGACCCCGGCTATCCGGTCTACACCGGCGGGCCGGTCCTGGCCGGGGCCGACGTCGAGGTCCTGCCGCTGCTCCCCGAGCTCGGGTTCGCGCCGGACCTCGACGCGATCGCCCCAGCGGCGCTCGAGCGGGCGCGCCTGCTGTTCCTCAACTACCCGAACAACCCGACCGGGGCGGTCGTGCCCGACGGCCTGTTCGAGCGGGTCGTCGCGCTCGCCCGCGAGCACGAGATCCTCGTCGTCCACGACAACGCCTACTCGGAGACGACCTACGACGGCTACGTCGCGCCGAGCTTTCTCGCGACTCCGGGCGCCCGCGAGGTCGGCGTCGAGGTCTTCAGCCTCTCGAAGGGCTACAACATGACGGGCTGGCGCTGCGCGGCGATCCTCGGCAACGCCGACGCGATCGAGGCCTACTGGCGGCTGAAGACGAACGTCGACTCGGGCCTGTTCGAGGCGGTCCAGCTCGCCGCCGTCGCGGCGCTCGAGGGGCCGTCGGAGCCGCTCGCCGAGATGAACCGGATCTACGCGCGCCGTCGCGACCTCGTAGTCGACGCGCTCCGCGCGATCGACGTCGAGGTGGAATCGCCGCAGGGCACGATCTACGTCTGGGCGCCGGTCCCGCCGGAGCACACTTCGACCTCGTTCTGCGAGCACGTCCTCGAAGAGGCCGCTGTGGTGATCTCGCCGGGCTCGATGTACGGGCCGAGCGGCGAGGGGTTCTTCCGGATCTCGCTTACGACCCCGGATGAGCGCCTCGCCGAGGCGGTCGAGCGACTGCGCGATCATCTCGGTTGAGGCATGCAGGACTCGCCGGTCAGATACGTCCGCAGCGAGGACGGCCGCTACATCGCCTACCGGACGATGGGAGCCGGGGAGCGCGACTACCTGATCGTCCTGCCGAGCAACGGCACGATCGAGATGCTGACGGTGCCCCCGGCCCGGCGGCTGATGGGCGTCTACACCGAGCACTCGCGGGTGATCTCGTTCGACCGCCGCGGCGCCGGCCTCTCCGACCCGGTCGAGGTGCCGGCGACGCTCGAGGAGCAGACGGCGGACGTGATCGCGGTCCTCGACGCCTGCAGCTCCGACCGCGTCGTCCTCGAGGCCCAGGCCGATGCGGCGATGCTCGCCGTGATGTTCGCCGCAACCCATCCCGAGCGGGTCAGCCACCTGATCCTCCTGCACCCGATGGCGCGGATGACCTCCGCGCCCGGCTACGACTGGGCATGGCCCGACGAGGAGACCCGCAACCGCGAGTTCGTCGAGCCGATCCTCGCCCGCTGGGGGACGGGGGAGAACGGGATGATCGCCTCGCCGGTGCTGTCGAGCAGCGACCCGTCCTTCCTGGACTGGTGGGGCCGGTGGGAGCGACTCTCCGGCTCGCCGACGACGATTCGGGAGCGCATGGAGCTGAACGGCCGGATGGACGTCCGCGAGATCCTGCCCCGCGTTCAGGCGCCGAGCCTGATCCTCGACCGCCCGGCCGCGAAGGCGATGGACTCCCGCCACGCTCATTACTTCGCCGAGCACATCCCCGGCGCCGATCTCGTCGAGCTGCCGGGACGGGACGGGATCTCGTTCGGCGACGGCTTCGACGCCTACATGGAGGCGATCGAGCGGTTCGTGACCGGGGCGGTCGCCGCCCGCCGCGAGGAGCGGGCGCTGGCGACTGTCATGTTCACCGACATCTGCCGCTCGACCGAGGTCGCGGCGGTGCTCGGCGATCGGCGCTGGCGGGAGAAGCTCGCCGCGCACGACTCGATCACCCGCGACCTCGTCGGGGCCTACGGGGGCGTCGCGGTGAAGAGCACAGGGGACGGATTCCTCGCGACGTTCGACGGGCCCGCGCGCGCGGTCCGCTGCGCCGTCGCGATCGGCGAGCAGGTCAGCGACCTCGACATCGAGCTCCGAGCCGGCCTGCACACCGGCGAGGTCGAGATGCTCGGCTCCGATGTCGGCGGCATGGCCGTCCACATCGGCGCCCGGATCGGCGACCTCGGCGGGCCCGGCGAGGTCCTCGCCTCATCGACCGTCCGCGACCTCGTCGTCGGTTCGGGGATCGGGTTCAGCGATCGTGGCTCCCACTCCCTGAAGGGGATCCCCGGGGAGTGGCGGCTGTTCGCCGTCGAGTCGGTCTGAACGATCAGCGCGGCCGACGCCGGCGCATCGCCCGCACCGCGCCGGGGCGGGTGGCGGCGCCGGCGCTCAGTCGTCGCTGATGAAGTAGAAGGGGTTCGGCAGCTTGTAGGCCTTGTCGGCGTGGCCGCCCTTGAGGTCGCTGTCCTGATCGCCGACGTTGAGCACGATCCGGTACCCGTCCGCTTCGATGTCGGCCCGGACGCCGGACTTGTAAGGGACGGTGCCGTGCACGTCGGTCGGCTTCAGGACGAGCTCCTTCCAGCCCGAGTAGCCGGCCGCGGTCAGGTTCGCCTCGGTTCGCTCGCGGAAGATCGCGACGTCGGGCCGGCCGGTGATGAAGAAGGCCGCGACCCCCATCCTGCGGGCGTCGTCGAAGAGCTCCAACGTCGGCTCGATCGCGGGCGCATCCGCGGCGATGGCGCTGGTGGCGAGCGCCGCCGTCGCGTTCCTGAAGCTCGCGGCCGCGAGCTCGTCGTAGTTCGACAGCGAGGTCTCGTCGATGTCGAGGACGAGCGCGAGCTTCGGCATCCGGCACGGCTCGATCCCGCGCTTTCGGCAGCGCTGCCGCGCCTGCCGGCGGATCCTCGGCACCCGCCGGTCGAGGTAGTCGCGAGCCCTGCCGCCGACCTTCTCGAGGTCCGACTCGTAGTGCCCTGAGTCCTCGTACTGGTACAGCGACGGCCCCAGGTCGCCTGCCCCGACGGTGCCGTCGAGGCCGATCCGCGGCAGCCCGACGCCGGTCGGCCGGATCGTCGCGATCCGCGTCTTGCCGCCGTCTGCGGGCCCGCCGGCGACCGCATAACCGGCGGCGAGCAGGCCGGCGGCGAGCAGGGCCGCGATCAGGTACTCGATCGTCCTTCTTCTCATCTCGGTCCTCCCTGGGCGAGCTGGGGCGGATTGGCGGCCCGGACCCTATCCGGTCGCCCGCACTGCTCCTACACTTGACCCGATGACCGAAGGCGCGGAGACCGGACAGCCCGACCGACGGCGCGATGGCCCCGGATCCGGGGTCCGTAACCCCCGGGCACGCCAGCGCGCCGTCGCGATCGGCGTCATCCGCGGCAGGCCCGGCGAGGACGCCGAGCTCGACGAGCTCGCCGAGCTCCTGCGCACCGCCGGGGTGGCCACCGAGAGCCGGATGACCCAGCAACGTGCCGAGCCCGATCCGGACCGCTACTTCGGGCGCGGCAAGCTCGAGGAGCTGAAGGCGGAGATCCGACGTGCCGGAGCGAACATCGTCGCCTGCGACGATGAGCTCGCACCGCGTCAGGAACGCAACCTCGAGAGCGCGCTCGGCGTCCCGGTCATCGACCGGACGGCGATCATCCTCGACATCTTCGCCGACCACGCGCACAGCGCCGAGGGCAAGCTCCAGGTCGAGCTCGCGCAGCTCGAGTACAACCTGGCGCGGATGCGGGGCCTTTGGACCCACCTCGAGCGCCTCGGCGCCGGGCGCATCGATGGCGGCATCGGCACCCGCGGGCCGGGCGAGTCCCAGATCGAGACCGATCGCCGGCTCGCCCGCGACCGGATCGCGGCGCTGCGCCGCGAGCTGCGCGTCGTCGAGCGCAGCCGCGGGACGATGCGGGCCGAGCGCGAGCGGTCGGCGATCCCGACCGTGGCGCTCGCCGGCTACACCAACGCCGGCAAGTCGACGCTGCTGAATGCGATCACCGGCGCCGGGGTCAGCGTCGGCGACAGGCTCTTCCACACGCTCGATCCGACGACCCGCTCATTCGAGCACGGCGGCCGCCGCTACCTGCTCACCGATACCGTCGGCTTCATCCGCAAGCTGCCCCACCAGCTCGTCGACGCATTCAAGGCGACGCTGGAGGAGACCGCCCTCGCCGACCTGGTCGTCCACGTCGTCGACGGCTCCGAGCCCGCGGCGACGCGGGAGGCCGCGATGCGAGCCGTGGACTCGGTCCTCGAGGAGATCGGCGCCGGCGCGACGCCGCGGATCGTCGCCTACAACAAGCTCGACCTGCTCGACGCCGACGAGCGCCGCGACCTGCTCGTCGGCAGCCGCGACGTCGTCGGGGTCTCAGCGGTGACGGGTGAGGGCATCGAACGCCTCCTCGACGCGATCGAGGAAGCGTTCGCGCGAACGCTCGAGCCGGTCGAGCTGCTGATTCCCTACAGCGAGGGAGCCGCCCTCAACGAGCTGCACGAGATCGCCGGCCGTCTCGAGCGCAGCGACCGCGACGACGGGGTCCTCGTCAAGGCGCGCGTTCCCCGCAGCCTCGCCCATCGCTTCAGCGCCTGGTCCGTCAACGGCAGATCGGCCGCCTGACCGCGTGGAGCTGAAGGTTCGCCTGCTCGAGCCCGGCGCGGTCCTGCCGACCCGCGCCAACGAGGGTGACGCCGGCCTCGACCTCAGGGCCGCCGAGCCGGCCCTGCTCGGCCCCGGCGAGCGGGCAGCGATCGGGACCGGCATCGCCGTCGAGATCCCCCGCGGCCACGCCGGGCTGATCCTGCCGCGCTCCGGGCTCGCCCTGCGCCACGGGATCTCGATGGTCAACGCGCCGGGCCTCATCGATGCCGGCTACCGCGGCGAGCTCCGTGTCCTGCTGCTCAACACCGACCGGAGCAGCGATTTCGCGATCGAGCCCGGCGACCGTGTCGCCCAGCTCCTCGTCGTCCCGTTCGCGGGCCTCGACCCGATCGCGGCGCCGGAGCTCTCCGAAAGCGCCCGCGGCGAGCTCGGCTTCGGCTCCAGCGGGCTCGGCTAGCCGCGGGCCGCCGCGCGCTCGGCATCGGCATGGGCGGCGTCCTCGAGCCGGTCGTCGAGCGGGGCCAGCTCCGGCCGGGCGCCCTCCCGGCGCTCGATCGCACGGGCGATGAGCTCGTCGGCGAACCACGCGTTCTTGGGCAGCAGCGGGCCGTGCAGGTAGGTGCCGATCAGGTTCCCGCAGACGATCCCCTCGAGCCCGTCGCGGCCGTTGTTGCCGTGGCCGTGGATCACCGTGCCGAGCGGTCGCCCGCCGGCGTCGATGTAGGTGCGGCCGCCGTGGTTCTCGAAGCCGGCGAGGACCCGCGGCCCCGAGCCGAGGTCGACCTCGATCGAGACGTTGCCGATCAGCCGGGGGCCGGGCTCGCGGACGGTGTGCAGCGGCGCCACCGCGAGCCCCTCGATTCGCTCCTCGCCGAGCTGGTAGGAGGAGCCGAGGAGCTGGTAGCCGCCACAGACGGCGAGCCCGGCGACGCCGGCGGTCACCGCCGCTTCGATCGCGCCGCGCTTGGTCGCGGTCAGGTCGGCGGCGACCATGCGCTGATCGCGATCCTGGCCGCCACCGATGTAGATCAGGTCGTGCCCTTCGGGATCGAACGTCTCGCCGATCCCGGCGCTCGCGTACGCGAAGCCGATCCCGCGCCATTCGCAGCGGCGCTGGATGAACAGCACGTTGCCGCGATCGGCATAGATGTTCATCTGGTCGGGATAAAGGGCGAGCAGGCGCAGCTCAGCCATCGCGGGCCTCCATCAAGACCGCAACCGAGTCCTCGTAGGCGAGCGTGCTCGGCAGCCGCTCGCATCCAACGACCCAGAGCCCGGCGGCGTCGGCGTCGCGATCGAGCTCGGCGAGCGAGAAGCGGTCGAGCTCGATCACGTGACGGGCCTCGGTGAGCGCCCCGTCGGGGGCGACGAGCTGGCGCGAGCGGACCATCCGGATTCCGTCCGCATCGATCCGCACCTCGACCGGGAGGCTGGAGTGGATCCAGCCCGCGACCTCGCGGACGTCGGGGACCGGATCGGGGCGGCCGACACCGGTCGGTAGCGGCTCGGCGAGGACGACCGCGCAGAAGCGGCCGCCCGGCGCGAGGTGGGAGCGGACGCCGGCCAACGTGCGGCGCCGGCCCGCCTCGCCGCCGACGATGTGGAGGAGCTGCATCGGCGCGACGATCAGCGGGAACCGGCGCCCGAGGTCGAGGGCACGGACGTCGCAGCGGGCGGTCGCGACGGCGAGATCGCGGGCCCGGGCGCGATCGGCGAGCGCGTCGAGCAGGGCCACGTCGGTGTCGACCGCGGTGACGGGGTGGCCGGCGGCGGCCAGCGCCAGCGTCACCCGTCCCGTGCCGGCGCCGAGGTCGGCAACCCCGCCGGGGCGCGCGGAGGCGAGCCGCTCGAACAGCTCGAGATCGGCCGCGAAGGCCCCATTCTCGGCGTCGTGCCAGACGACGGGATCGCCTCCTGCCGCGATCGCGACTGCCGTGGGCGCGCCGCCGCGTGCGCTCATCGCCAGAACTCCGTCGCCAGGCCGCGCCGCGCGAGCAGCGTTCGCAACTCGAGCAGCGCCGTGTAGGTGGGAAGCGCGAAGAGGCGGTCACCGGCGGCCGCGAGGGCACGGTCGAGCGAGTCGTCGATCCCGGGGACGACCTCGATCCGCTCGACCGGCCAGCCCGCATACTTGAGGCGCAGCGCCAGCTCCGCCGCCCGCGTCCCGGCGCAGTGGACCCGCCGCGTCGAGGAAGCAAGGAGCTCGAAGTCGGCGTCCCAGACCCAGGAGACGTCGCGGCCGTCGGCGATCCTGTCGTTGAGGCCGATCCAGAGGTCGAGCCCGCGGTCGTCGCGATCGGCCTCGAGGCGGAGGGTGCGGAGGACCTCGTTGGCGCCGGCCGGGTTCTTGATCAGGAGGATCGAGAGCGCCCGCCCGCCCACCGCGATCGTCTCGACCCGTCCGAAGGCGGCGCGGACGTCGTGCAGCCCGGCCCGGATCTGCTCGCCGCCGACGCCGAGCCGGCCGGCCGCGGCGATCGCCGCGAGCGCGTTGTAGACGTTGTAGAGGCCCGGCAGCGGCAGCTCGATCTCGAGGACCTCGTCCGGGGTCCGGACGCTGAAGCGCGACCCGGCGATCCCGCGGAGCTCGATCGCGGTCGCGGAGACGTCCGGCGCCGGTCGGTCGGCGCCGCAGCCCGGGCACCGGTAGTGGCCGAGGTGGCCGACGAAGGCGCGCTCGTACACGTACGGCGAGCCGCAGCGTCGGCAGTGCTTGGCGTCGAAGGCGTGCTGGAGCTCGGCGACGGCCTGGCTCGGGTCCTCGACCCCGAAGAAGGTCACGGCGTCGCGGCGGCGCAGCTCGCGATCGCGGCCGAGGTCGGCGACGAGTGGGTCGTCGGCGTTGAGGACGAGGCCGGTGCGGCCCTCGCGCTCGGCGATCACCGTCGCCCACTCGTCGGCGAGCCGCTCGAGCTCGCCGTAGCGGTCGAGCTGGTCGCGGAAGAGGTTGCCGAGGACGAGCAGGGTGGGGGAGAGCTCGCCGACCACCCGCGGCAGCCAGGCCTCGTCGACCTCGAAGAGGCCCTCGTCGCCCCGTCCCTCGATCAGCGCGGTGGCGACGCCCCAGGCCATGTTCGAGCCGGCCCGGTTGTGGACCGGCTCGCGGCCGGCCGCATGCAGTGCGGCAGCCAGCATCCCGGCCGTCGTCGTCTTGCCGTTGGTGGCGCTGATGACCGTCCGCGAGCGGGTCAGCCGCGCCCCGAGACGGCCGATGGCGTCGGGGGCGGCCCGCAGCAGGATCCGGCCCGGCAGCGTCGTCCCGCCGCCGCGGCCGCTGCGCCGACTGAGGGCGCCGACCGCCCGGGCGGCGGCGACCTTGGCCGCGAAGGCAGGGCTGCTGCCGCCACGTGCGTTCATCGGGGCTCCGGGGCGGGGGCGATCAGCTCGAGGGCGCCCGCCAGCGTGCTGACGCGCATCGGCAGGGTCGTCAGCGGGTCGCCGTCCGCATAGACCTCGAACGGCCTGTCGGCGTCGACCTCGACGATGCGTCCGCGCAGGCAGGTCACGTCGTCGCGCTCGACATGGGTCCCCCTGAACAACTGAGGCAGGCCGACCAGGAACCTGCGCTTCGGCGCGTCGGCGATGATCACGACGTCGAGCTCGCCGTCGTCGAGGCGCGCCCGCGGCGCGATGAACATGCCGCCGCCGTAGGCCTGCGAGTTGGCGACGGCGACGGAATAGCCGCGAACGGTCGTCACGGTACCGTCGACGGTGACGGTGAAAGTCGCCGGCCGCCACTGCGCCAGGGCCCTCAGCGCCGCGTAGGCGTAGACGAGCGCACCGCGCACGGCCTTCGCCTCGTTGGCGATCCGGTTCGCGTCGGAGTCGAAGCCGCAGCTCGCGATGCAGAGGAAGCGCTCGCCGTTGGCCTCGCCGACGTCGATCAGCCGGCGCTCGTCGGCCGCGAGGACCGCGACCGCCTCGGCGGGGTCGACCGGGATCCCGACGACCCTGGCGAGGTCGTTCCCGCGGCCCCCGGGGATGATGCCGAGCGGGGTACCGGTGCCGGCGAGCACCCCGCCGACCTTGCCGATCAGCCCGTCGCCGCTGACGACGACGGGGATCTCGCCCCGTGCCGCGGCTTCGCGGGCCTCCGCGCAACCGTGCTCGATGCCGTTCGTCATCACGGTGCGGTGGCGCATCCCGCGCCGGTCGAGCTCGGCGGCGATCGCCGGCAGCCGCTTTTGCGCCCGTCCGGAGCCCGCCGCAGGGTTGACGAGCAGGCAGTAGGAGGGCGGCGCGACGGAATCCGGCACCGGGTCAATCCCCCTTGCGGGCGACGAAGTAGGATCCGCGACCGATCCGCCCGGCCTTCACGGCCGCCATCCCGTGGCGGCGAAATCCCCGTGCGAGCACCGACTCGGGGGTGTAGAACGGCGTCCTCTCGCCCGAGCTCGCGGCGACGATCGCGTGCCCGCCGTGGCGGAGGACGCGCGCGATCTCGGCGAAGAACGGCGGCGTGTTGAGCAGCGTCACGAGGTCGAAGTCGCCGTCGCCGTAGGGCAGGGAGGCGCCGTCGGCGACCTGGAAGGCGACCCGGCCCTCGGGATCGAGGCCGACCTTGGCCTTCGCGCGCCGGATCATCTCCTCGGAGACGTCGACGCCGCGGACCGACGCGTACGGGAACTCGCGCGCCACGAACAGCGCCGCGACGCCCGTGCCGGTGCCGACGTCGAGCGCCCGCTCCGGTCGCCGGTCGATCATCGTGACCGCGACGGCGAGCGGCGCCAGGTGGTCGGCGCCGGGAGCGCCGGTGCGCTCGTCCCAGCCGGGTGCTCGCTCGTCGAAGTAGGCGATCGTCGGCCGTCTCAGCAGCGGCCACAGCCACGGCGCGTGGGCCACGGTCGCGTTGAGGGCGCGGCCGATCAGCCTGACCCGGGTTGGCGGTCCGGAACCGCCCTCCGCGTCGTCGCCTCTGTCCGCCGGGATCACCACGGCGCCATGATCGCAACCCGTTAGGCTGCCGCGTCGTGCTGAACCGGATCGCGATGCTCCCGGCCCTGCTCCTCGCGGGCGCGGCGCTGCTTGCCGGGTGCGGTGGCGGCGACGACGGCAGCGCCACGACGGCGGCCGACTCGACCACGGGCCCGAGCCCGTGCGAGAGCGTCGACACGCCGCCCCCGAAGAAGGAGGGCGAGCTGCCGCCGCCGCAGGCGAACGAGCCGACCGCCGCCGGCGTCACCTTCGAGACGAGCTGCGGAAGCTTCACCGTGACCTTCGACGACCGCGCGCCGAAGACGGCCGCCTCCTTCCAGTACCTCGCCGAGAAGGGCTTCTACGACGACACCGTCTTCCACCGCGTCGTCCCCGGCTTCGTCATCCAGGGCGGCGACCCGCTCGGCGCCGACCCGGCGAAGGCGGGGACCGGCGGCCCCGGCTACCACATCGACGAGAAGCCCCCGGCCGACCTCTCCTACACGAAGGGGATCGTCGCGATGGCGAAGAGCCAGGTCGAGCCGCCGGGGCGCTCGGGCAGCCAGTTCTACGTCGTCACCGGCGCCGACGCCGGGTTGCCGCCGGACTACGCGCTGGTCGGCGAGGTGACCGAGGGGATGGACACCGTGGAGGCGATCGAGGCGCTGGGGACGCCCGGCGCAGACGGCCCGCCGACCCAGACCGTCGTGATCGAGTCGGCGACCCCGGAGGGCTGAGATGGCGAGGGCGGGCGCGGGGGCCACCGGCAACGTCCGCTCCGCGCTCGAGCGGGCCCGCACCCCGGCTTGACGGCGCTCGCCTTCGCGGCCGAGAGCGACGGCGTGGTGCTCCGCGGGGCGCGCGAGGGATCCGGACCCCCGATCGTCCTCGCCCACGGCCTGACGGCCCACCGCGATCTCGTCGTCCACGGCTCCCGCGTCCTCGTCCGCGCGGGCCACGAGTTGATCCGCTTCGACGCGCGCGGCCACGGGGAGAGCGACCCCGGCCCCGTCGGCAGTTATGTATACGACCGGCTCGGCGATGACCTCGAGGCGGTGGTGGCGGCGACCGGCGTCGTGCGGCCGCTTCTCGCCGGCCACTCGATGGGGGCGCACACGATCGTCAACCTCGCGCTCCGCGACCCGTCACGGTGGGCGGGGGTCGTGCTGATCGGCCCGGCGAGCATCGGGGTGCCGCTCGATGCGAGCTCGCTGGCGAGGTGGGACGCGCTGGCGGACGGCCTCGACGAGGACGGGGTCGACGGCTTCATCGCCGCTTACGAGCGCGGCATGGACCCCGACTGGCACGACACGCTCGTGCGGATCGCCCGCGACCGACTCGGCCGCCACCGTGACCTCGCCGCCGTGGCGGCGGCGATCCGCGAGGTGCCACGCTCGTTGCCCTTCGACGGCCTCGCCGAGCTCGAGGCGCTCGATCTGCCGACGCTGATCGTCGCCAGCCACGACGAGGCCGACCCGGGGCACCCCTACTCGGTCGCGACCGCATACGCCGAGGCGCTGCCGCGGGCGACCCTGATCTCCGAGGAGCCCGGGGCGAGCCCGCTCGCTTGGCAGGGTGGACGCCTCTCGCACGAGATCGCCGCCTTCGCCGCCGGGCTCGGCTGATCGCGGGCCGGCCGCGGCTCGGCGCACGGCGGCCGGGCGCGGCGGCACGGATCGGCGGTCGTGCGACGTGGATCGCGCCACCGGCCCCGTATCCTTGGCGACGATGAGCGCCGAGTTCGGCAGCCCGATTCATTACACCGCGGTCGAGCGCGGCACGCCGGTGTACTCGAGCGACGGCGTTCGGGTTGGCGAGGTGCGCCGCGTCGAGGACAACTACGCCGAGCACATCCTCGACGGCTTCGAGATCGTCGACGCGGAGGGGGCGCTGCGGTTCGTCGACGCACCCGAGGTCGAGCGGACCTTCGAGCGGGCGGTCACCCTGACGATCAGCGCCGCCGAGATCGCGGAGCGCACCAAGCCGATCAACCGCGGCATCCCGGCGATCGGCGGCGGGCCCGGGAGCGGCGGCCTGCTCGGGCGCCTGTTCAGGCGCTGAGCCGTCAGCGCGGCTGACAGCGGTTCGGCCGGATCGGTTCGGCCGGGCGCGACGCGGCTCGCCCGTTCACAGAGCACGAAGAAGGGGCCGGCTCGCGCCGGCCCCTTCCGATCGTCGCTGCCGGCGCGGCGCTCAGGCCACGGGCGCAGCGGCGGGCAGCTCGCCGCCGCCGCCACCGAGGTCGAAGAACAGGGTGCTGGCGACCAGCGCCGAGACGGGCATGAACAGCGCCAGGACGATGATCCCGACGATGATCGCGCCGGCGACGCCGCCGATCGCGGCCCCGATCAGCCCGGCGATGATGCTGGCCGCGAGCATGATCAGAAAGACGCAGACGAGGACGCCGAAGACGGTCCAGGCCTGACCGCGGACGAGCTCGAAGCTGCGCCCGAAGGCCTCGATCGGGCCGCAGTCCTCGGCGACGATCGCCGGGGCCCCGACCGCCCAGATCGTCATCAGGATCAGACCGGGCACGATCAACAGCAGGAAGCCGATGCCGATCGCGATCCCCGCGAGGATGCTCCAGATGATCAGCGGGCCGATCGCGGGCGCCGCCGCCGAGAACAGCTCGCCGACGGACATGTCGCGACGACCGTCGCGGACGTCCTGGACGAGCCTGACCACGAAGCCGGTGTAGATCGCGGTGCCGATCAGCTCCACGACCCAGGCGAGGAAGCTCATGACGACGCCGCCGGCGTCGTTGAGGATCCCGACGATCAGTCCGAAGACGATCGCGACGGCGAGGCTGGTCGCGACGAGGACGCCGAGGTTGGTCGAGTAGACCCCGAACGCGTCGCCGATCACCTGGCCGACCTGGATCTGCCGCGGTCCTGCCGCGGGTCGAGGGGCGGGGGCGGGTGGTGGTGCTGCTGCTTCCATGCGACGAAACTACCCCGAAACCGAAGCCGTCGCAGCCCGCTCGGGCCGTCTGGCAGCGCGGTTTCGCGGGGTCCGCCTCGCGACGACGCCGGCAACGCTCAACGCGGATCGCGCCGCGGGCGGCGGCCCGGCCGCCCTCCACCGCTTGCGGCCCCCGGCCTAGTGCTCTCCGCCGTCGAGTGAAAGTGATGCATCCGGTGGTGAGGCGCGGTCGCGACGGCTAGATTCCTCAACCCATGGGCTCATCGGCAGCACGCTTTCCGACCCGGCACCTCGCCATCGTCACCTGCATGGATTGTCGGATCGAGCCGCATGCGGCGTTCGGGCTCGGCTCCGGCGAGGCCCACGTGATCCGCAACGCCGGCGCCGTCGTCACGGCCGATGTACGGCGCTCGCTGGCGCTCTCGCAGCGGGCCCTGAACACGAGCGAGATCTGGCTGGTCGCGCACACCGACTGCGGAGTCCTCGGCCTCGACGATGAGGCATTCCTCGACGGCGTCGAGGCCGACGCGGGCGTCCGACCGGACTGGCGGCCCGGCGGGTTCGACTCGCTGGAGGGCTCCGTTCGCGACGGCCTCGCTGCAATCGCCGCCGACCGGGCGCTCGACTCGAGCGCGGCCCGTGGCTTCATCTTCGACGTCGAAAGCGGCGAGCTGAGCGAGGTGGCCCTCACCGATCGGTGAGGGACGCGATGCGGCGAAGGCCGACGAGAACATCGCGCCGGCAACGCACGATAATCGACGTTATGTAGACCTGCCTCTGGGTTGAGGCCTGTCCGCGGCCGACGCTTGCGCCCCTTGCGCCGACGCCTGTCCGTCTGCCCCTTGCGCCGACGCGGCCCGAAGACGAGAGCCGGGCGCCCACGATGGCCATTCGCGACCGGCGGGCCAGCCGGATCCGGCTTCGGGAGCAGGTTTCGGCGCCGTCGGCGAACAGGCCCGAGCCGAATCGGCGCAACAACGTCGCGACGTCGGCGCGCAGGCCCGCGCCGACCCGGCGCAACAACGCCGGCGGCCAGGGGTTTCAGGCCGCGATACGGCCGGCCGTGTTCCGATGGGCCAGGCGGATTGTGAGCGATTCATGAGCGATCTGTATAAGAAGGGGACGATGCCCGCCCTCTCCCGGCGAAAGATCGTGCTCGTCGCGCTGCTCGGGGCCATCCTCGCCGTCCTCGTCACGATGGCGTTCGGCTCGACCCGCGGCCGCGCCGTGAGCGCGGTCTCGGTCGATCTGCCCGAGTCGGCGATCGTCGGCCCGAAGGCTCACGGCAAGCCGGTCGTCCGCGACGTCTCCGGAACCCGCCCGAACATCCTCCTGATCATCACCGACGATCAGGAGAAGACCTCGATGCGGGCGATGCCGCAGACGCTGCGGCTGTTCAAGCGCCAGGGCGTCGACTTCAACCACGGCTACGTGACGACGCCGCTCTGCTGTCCCGCCCGCGCGACGATGTACTCGGGCCTGTACGCCCACAACCACGGGATCATCACCAACAACCCGACGAAGCAGTTCGGGAGCACCTATCTCTGGCAGGACACGTTCCCGGCCGTGCTGCAGCGCAACGGCTACTACACCGGCCAGTTCGGCAAGTACCTCAACAACTGGGACACCGATCAGGAGGGCGATGCCGGCTTCGACGTCTTCAAGGACAACTACCGGGGCACCGACCACGATCACGCGACGCGCGGTGAGGCCGACATGCTCACCGCCAATCGCGGCGCCAGGTTCGTCGAGGACCGCGAGGCGAGCGACGATCAGCCCTGGATGATGACCCTCTCGATGCGCTCCCCGCACGCCCCGCTCGTTCCCGAGCGCAAGTACAAGGCCGCCCCGGTGCCGCAGTTCCGGCCGCCGATCTCGTTCAACGAGACCGACCTGTCCGACAAGCCCCGGTACCTGCGCGAGAAACGCCACGACAAGACCCTCGGGTACATGACGAAGCGGTTTCAGAAGTACCAGCAGACGCTGCTTTCGGCCGATGACGGCATCGCCAAGGTCTTCCGGACGCTGAAGCGGACCGGCGAGGAGCGACACACGCTCGCGATCTACGTCTCCGACAACGGGTTCCTGTTCGGTGCCCACGACGTGCTCGGCAAGGTCTTCCCCTACCAGGAGGCGACCAACGTCCCGATGTACATGCGCTGGCCGGCCGAGCTCGGCAAGGAGAGCCGCCTCGACACGCGGCTCGTCGCCAACGTCGACTTCGCTCCGACCTTCTATGACGTCGCCGGGGTCGATCCCGGCTACCGCGTCGACGGCACCTCGCTGTTCGATCCGGCGAACGACCGCGAGTACATGCTCACCGAGTCGGTCCGCTGGAAGGCGATCCAGGACGACCGCGGCTCGCTGATCGAGACGAAGACCGACGACCCCGCGAACCCCTTCGTCGAGTTCTACGACTGGAGCGTCGACCCCGGCGAGATGGACGGCCGGCCCGACCTCGACAATCCCGAGCAGATGCGGCGCTTCGACGAGATGAGCGCCTACCTCGACCGCGTCGAGGACTGCGCCGGCTCCGCCTGCCCCTGAGGCGGACGCGGGGGCTCAGTTGACGCTCGGGTCCTCGGGCATCCGGGCGACGAGGGCGTACTCGCCGCCCTTGCGCGCGAGGACGTCGCTCCAGAGCGTCGCCGGGTCCTCGGGAAACAGCTCCGGCGGGATCGGCGGCTCGACGAACCACGCCTCCTCCTCGAGCTCGGCCTCGAGCTGTCCCGGGCCCCAGCCCGAGAAGCCCGCGTAGACGCGACCACGGCGAACCGCGTCGGGCAGCTCGTCGAGGTCGGTCGACGCCGAGACGAGCCCGACGTCGGCGACGATGATCCAGGCGGCCTTGTCGGGGTCGGTGAACTCACCGAGGACGACCAGGGACTCCGGCTGGACGGGGCCGCCGACGAAGACGGGCTCGGCGACGGCGATCGGGGCCAGCTCCGGAAGCACCTCCTCGACCTCGGCGTCGGCGGGACGGTTGAGGACGATCCCCATCGCGCCCTCGTCCCCGTGCTCGGTGATCAGGACCACCGAGCGGACGAAGTTCGGATCCTGCAGGGCCGGGGAGGCGACGAGCAGGTTGCCGCGGAGCGATTCCACGCCGTCAGGCTAGCGTGCGACGCCGGCGCCCGGACGACGATCGCGCCTCTCTAAGCTTCCGTGGTCATGGTTCACGACGTCACCCAGGAGACCTTCCAGGCCGACGTGCTCGACCGCTCCCGCGAGGTACCGGTCGTCGTCGATTTCTGGGCCGAGTGGTGCGGCCCGTGCCGCCAGCTCGGGCCCGCCCTCGAGGCCGAGGCCGCCAAGCGCGGCGACGACGTCGACCTCGCCAAGGTCGACGTCGACTCCAACCAGGCGCTCGCCGCGCAGTTCGGGATCCAGGGCATTCCCGCGGTCAAGGCGTTCCGGGACGGGACGGTCGCGGCCGAGTTCACCGGTGCGATCCCGCCCGCCCAGGTGGCCGCCTTCTTCGACGCGCTCGTTCCCTCCGAGGCCGACCGGCTCGCCGGCGCCGGCGACGAGGAGTCGCTGCGGCGCGCGCTCGAGCTCGACCCGGCCCAACGGGAAGCGGCCGTCAAGCTCGGCCGGATCCTGATCGAGCGCGGCGCCGGCGAGGACGCCGGCGAGGTCCTCGCGCCATTCGAGACCGACTTCACCGCCTCCGGCCTGCTCGCCCGACTCGCGCTCGGCGACGAGGACGAGGTCGCGCCGGCGTTCGCGGCCTGGGACGAGGGCGAGCACGAGCGGGCCCTCGACCTGCTCCAGGAGGGGATCGCCGCGGCGGACGATCCCGAGCGCGTCGATCTTCTGCGCCGGGTGATGGTCGCGATCTTCACCGAGCTCGGCCCGGACAGCGAGCTCGCGCGGGCGCACCGGCGCCGGCTCTCGCTGGCGATCACCTGACCGCGGCCGATGCCTGAGATCGGTGGAGTCGGCCTGCTGACCGCCCTGTTCGCGGGAGCCGTGTCGTTCTTCTCCCCGTGCGTCCTGCCGCTCGTCCCCGGCTACCTGTCGGCGGTCACCGGCGTCTCCGCGGCCGAGCTCGACCGGGCGAGCTGGCGCACGGTCGTCCCCCCTGCCCTCGTCTTCATCGCCAGCTTCTCGGCCATCTTCATCCTGCTCGGGCTGACGGCGGTCGGCCTGACCCAGACGCTGCGCCAAAACCAGGACACGCTCGACAAGGTCGCAGGCGTGCTGATCATCGCGATGGGGATCCTCTTCGTCGCCCAGCTGTTCATCGTCAAGCTCAATCGCGAGTGGCGCGTCGAGGCGCTGATCGAGCGCGCGGGCTCCGGCGGCCCGCTGATCGCCGGCGCCGCCTTCGCGATCGCCTGGACCCCCTGCATCGGCCCCACCCTCGCCGCGATTCTCGCCCTCGCCGGCTCGACCGGCTCGGTTTTCGAGGGCGGCCTGATGCTCGCCGTCTACTCGCTCGGGCTGGCGATCCCGTTCCTGCTCACCGCGATCGCCTTCGCGCGGATGACGACCGCCTTCAGCTTCATCAAGCGCCACTACGCGGCGATCATGGCCGTCGGCGGCGTCATCCTGATCGCGATGGGCGTCCTCGTCTTCACCGGTGAGCTCACGCGGCTCAACCTCGAGGCCCAGCAGGCCCTCAACGACCTCGGGATCAACTTCTTCAACGAGGTCTGAGCGCTGCGCCGGACCGCGCGGCCGGGAGCCGGTCGGCGCCGTCCCCGGCGGAAGCGGACGGCAAGGGCTGCGGTCCCCCGGCAACCACCGGCCGCTGCCGGGCCCCTCCGGCGACCGCTGGGCGCTGGGCAACCGCTGGACGCCGCTGGGATCCTGCGGCAGCTGCTGGTCCCTGCGGCAACCGCTGGGGTGATTGGAGCCGACATCCCGGACGAATGCGCCCCAGCGTCGACAGCGGGGCCGTGCCGGCGCCTACCGCGCCGGCTCGGCGGGCGCGGGAACCTCGGCGGGAGCGCCGACCTCGACCGGGGTGCCGATCGCCTCGGTCGCCTCGAGCTCGGCGCCGTCGAGATCGCGCGAGCAGACGATCCGGAAGCGGCCGGTGCCGAGGTCGGGATCGGGCACGATCGGAAGGCCGCGGATCTCCTCCCAGCCGAGCCGCTCGACCTCGAACGGGTTCATCCGTACCTCGGCCGCCGGGAACGGACAGGAGCTGTTGTGCTGGTCGATCGCCTTCGAGATCGCCTCGAGGTTCTTCGCCTCGGCTCCCACGCCCTCACCGTAGCAGCAGTGTCGGGGCCGCCGTCTGCGGCGCGAGCAAGCGGTGGCCGTTCGCGCGGAGGCGCTCCGAGCGCCCTACGGCGGCGTCGCCTGCCCGTCGCCGTCGTTGCCCCAGCAGGCGGCGGCGCCGTTGCTGCGGATCCCGCAGGCGTGCGTCGTGCCGGCGCTGACCGCCTTGAAGCTCCCCGACGGCGGCGAGGCCTTCCCGTCGCTGTCCGAGCCCCAGCATGCCAGCGCCCCGGTGCTGCGGACGCCGCAGCTGAAGTCGGCGCCGGCGCTGACCGCCGTGAAGGTCCCCGAAGGCGGCGAGGACTGCCCCCAGTTGTCCTCACCCCAGCAGGCCAGCGTGTCGTCGCCGCGGATCCCGCAGCTGTGGACGCTGCCGGCGTCGACCGCCTTGAACGTCCCCGACGGGGGCGAAGCCTGATCGGACCAGTCACCGCCCCAGCAGGCCACCGTCCCGTTGCCGCGGATGCCGCAGGCGTGCGCGCCGCCGGCGCTGACCGCCGTGAAGGCCCCGGACGGGGGCGCCACCTGCCCCCAGCTGTTCCGGCCCCAAGAGTCCAGGGTCCCGCCGCCGACGCCGCAGCCGAAGTAGTCACCGGCGCTGACCGCCGTGAAGGCCCCACCCGGGGGCGTCGCCTCCCCGTCGGCGTTCCAGCCCCAGCAGGCCAGCGTGCCGTCGCCGCGGATTCCGCAGCCGTGCTCGGCGCCGGCGCTGACCGCCTTGAACGTCCCCGACGGCGGCGTGGCCTGTCCTGCTTCGTCGAAGCCCCAGCAGACGAGCGTGTCGTCGCCGCGGATCCCGCAGCTGTACCGGCTGCCGGCGCTCACCGCCTTGTAGGCGTCGGACGGAGGAGCCCCGCAGAGGTCCTCGACGAGCCGCTCGGCGTCCCCGAGCGCCGCCTTTGCGTCGCGAACGGCCCGCCTCGCCCGGGCGAGCTTCTTCTTCGCCTTGGCGAGCTTCTTCCTCGCGCGCGCTATCGCCCGCTTCGACCCCTTCTTCTTCGCGGCTTTCAGCGCCTTCTTGGCAACGGCGAGACGCTGCTCGGCGAGCAGCTGCTTCTGCTTTGCTCCGGCGAGGCGCAGCTCGGCCTCGTCCCTGGCCGCCTTGGCCTCGTCGCATGTGGTCGGGGCGGCTTCGGCCCCGGGCGAGGCGGCCGGTGATGCCGCCGTCTCGTTCGAGCCCGCGGCGCTCGCCGGCGAGGCGATCGCAATCAGCGCCACGAGTAGCAGCGGCAGCGCCAAGGCGAATAGCCCTCGACACCCGATGTCATGGTTCCCCGCCGCTGAAATCGGTCCGTCTCCAGCGGGTCGCATGTGCCTCCACGAACGACGATAACGGATACCGGATTGAGGGGTCAAGGCTTCTTTCGCACCGGCCCGCGGTGCATCCCGGCCCCGGCCGCGACCGCGGCCGGATCGCGTCAGCGGCCGCGGCTACGATCGGTCGATGCCGAGCGAACGCGTGTACGGCGACCCCTCCGAATGGGAGCACACCGTCGCCCATGTCGACATGGACGCCTTCTACGTCTCGGTCGAGTTGCTCGAGCGGCCCGAGCTGCGCGGAAGGCCGGTGATCGTCGGGCCCCGCGATCCCGATTCCCGCGGCGTCGTCATGACCGCGTCGTATGAGGCCCGCCGCTTCGGGGTCCACTCGGCGCTGCCGATGGCGGTCGCCCGGCGCCGCTGCCCGCAGGCGGTCGTGATCCCGCGCAACATGGGGCGCTACCGGGAGGCATCCGAGCGGGTGATGGAGGTCTTCCGCCGCTACAGCGACCTCGTCGAGGTCCTCGGCATGGACGAGGCCTACATCGAGCTCAGCGACTCGCCGGCCCCGAAGGCGCGGGCGCGGCAGATCAAGCGCGAGGTCCTCGCCGTCACGGGGCTGACCTGCTCGATCGGCCTCGGCCCGAACCGATTGATCGCGAAGATCGCCTCCGACCTCGACAAGCCCGACGGCCTCTGCGTGCTTGCCCGCGAGCGCTTCCTCGAGGTCGTCGGCGAGCGTCCGGCCAGGATCATTCCCGGCGTCGGCCCGAAGACCGAGGAGCGGCTCGGCGCGCTCGGGATCGGAACCGTCTCCGACCTCGCGCGGGCGCCCGAAGCGAGCCTCGCGGCGGTGCTCGGCCCCAGCAGTGCCCGCTCGCTCGGGCGTCGCGCCTGCGGGTTCGGCAGCGCCGAGGTTGCGGTCGAGCGGGAGCGTAAGTCGGAGAGCCGCGAGCGGACCTTCGCCAGCGACCAGACCGATCCGACGCTGATGCGCCGGGAGATCGCCGAGATGGCGCGCGCCGTCGCCGGCCACCTCGGCCAGCAGGGCATCGGCGGGCGGACGGTGACGCTGAAGATCCGCCTCGCCCCGTTTCGGACGTTCACCCGCTCCCGCACCCTGGACGAGCCGACCTCCGACCCAGGCACCGTCGTCGCCGCCGCCCAGGCGCTCTTCGACGCCTTCGAGCGGGACGCCCCGGTGCGGCTGCTCGGTGTCGGCGTCTCGAACCTCATCCACGCGGACGGGAGCGGCACCGCCTCCTCCGGCGAGCCGACGGGCGCGTCGGGCCCCGAGCAGCTCGCCCTCGGCTGACTGCCGGCGACGGGCGCGAGCGGCCCTCCCCCGTCTGTGCCGCCGGCGACGGGCGCGAGCGGCTCGCCTCGGCCGATCGCCGCGACCGCCCGCTCAGCGATCGACGAGGATCGTCCCGACGCCGCCCATCCCGAGCCTGTTCTTGACGGCTTCGGTGAGATCGAACTCGCGGCCGGGTATGTAGGGACCGCGATCGATCACCCTGGCCTTCACCTGGCGACCGTGATAGCGGATCGTCAGCTTCGTGCCGCATCGCATCGACTTGTGGGCTACTCCGATCGTCGAAGGCTCGAGCCGGCCCCCGCAAGCGGTGCCGTTGCCGTAGAGGCCGGGCCCGTACCAGGAGGCCTCCGCCGGCCGGAACACCGCCACCCGGCCGGCCCTGGCGGCGCTGGCCGCCGCGACGAGGTTGCCGGCGGCGCGGACCCGGACGCGGTGGTGGCCCGCATGCCGCGGCTTCCACCTCACCGCGAACCTGCCATTGCGATGGGTGCGGGCCCGGAGCCTGTCGCCCCCCGCCTCGACGGTGATCCGCCGCCGCGTGCCGGCCGGCGCCACGCGGCCCCTGATCGCCACCTTGCGGCCGACCCGGACGCGCTTTGCGACCCGGGCGTACGTCACCGAGCGGACGCGAACCAGCTTCGCGGCGGTCGTGCGGCCACCGGCGCCGACGGCGCGGATCCGGCCGCTGCGCTCGATGCGCAGCCGCTCGCTGAAGCGGCCGCCCCGGCCGGCCCGGGTCGAGCGAGCGTCCTGCCAGTGCTCAGCTCCGAGGGCGCGGAACTGGATCCGGACCGATGCGTCGGCGGGCGCGATGGCGCCGCTGCCCGGCGCGGCCGTGGTCGTCAGGGGACGGAACCGGCCGCGCACGGTCACCCTCTCGTTCGGACGGACCCGCTTGTCGCTGGTCGATAGCGACGTCCCGTTCTCGCGCGCCGGCGCGCCGAGCGCCGGCGCGCCCGCCCCTCCGATCGTGAGCGCGGCCAGGGGGAGCAGCAGCAGCGCTGCGAGCCATCCCCGCCGGTGGCGGAAGCACGTCATCTTCGATCCTCGCTTTCGGCGCCGACGGGGTTAGCTGCCGGGCTCGCATTCCGACCCCGCCTCGCGGGATCGTCGCTACGGGTCGATCACGACCCGATTCGCCCCTGCCGGCCCTCGGCCGGCCCTGGGTCCCCCGCTCCCGCCCGGTCTGCCGGGCCGGATTGAGCGGTCTGGTTGCGGTCGGTTCTGATTCGGTCCGGCGGCACGGTAGGGAGCATCCGGGCCGGCTTGTGTGGGGCTGCTCACAGTCTTCACCGAGGTGCGAAGATGCGTGCATGAGCAGCAGCGACCGGCTGACCGGCCTCGACGCGTCTTTTCTTCATCTCGAGCGCGACGGCGCCCACATGCACGTCGCCGCGACGATGATCTTCGATGGTCCCTCCCCCGACTTCGAGGAGTTCAAGCAGCACCTCGAGGGGCGCCTGCACCTCGTGCCCCGATTCCGCCAGAAGCTACGGTTCGTGCCGCTCGACCAGGGCCGCCCGGTCTGGGTCGATGACCCCCACCTCAACCTCGACTACCACGTCCGCCACACGGCCCTGCCCGCACCCGGCGACGAGGCACAGCTCCGCACCTTCGCCGCCCGCGTCTTCTCGCAGGGCCTCGACCGGTCGAAGCCGCTCTGGGAGATGTGGATCGTCGATGGCCTCGCCGACGACCGCTTCGCGATCGTCAGCAAGAGCCACCACTGCCTCGTCGACGGCGTCTCCGGGGTTGACATAACCACGGTCCTCTTCGATGCCGAGCCCGAGCCCGCCGCGGTCGACGACCCACCGCAGTGGATCCCCCGACCGGAGCCGAGCGAGCTGCAGCTGCTCGGATCGGCGCTGACCGAGCGGGTCACCGTCCCGGCCGAGTTCGCGCGCGGCGTCCGGGCGCTGATCCGACGCCCCGCCCAGGCGCTCGGGGCCGTACGCCACGCGATCGGCGCGACCGGCTCGTTCGCCGGCCGCGGGCTATCGGCGCCGGAATCGCCGCTCAACGTCGATATCGGCCCCCATCGCCGTTTCGCCTGGGTCCGGGCCGACCTCGCCGACCTGCGCCGGATCAAGGACGTCTACGGCGGCACCGTCAACGACGTCGTCCTGACCGTCGTCTCGGGAGCGCTCGGCCGGCACCTGCGCTCGCTCGGCCACGACACCGACGGGCTGACCCTGAAGGCGATGGTCCCGGTCAGCATCCGCACCCCCGAGCAGCACGGCAGCCTCGGCAACCAGGTCACGGCGATGATGGCGCCGCTGCCGGTCTGGTGCGAGGACCCGATCGAGCGGCTCGGCATCGTCCGCCGCGCGATGGGAAACCTGAAGCAGTCCAAGCAGGCGGTCGGCGCCAACCTGCTCGCCGAGATGACCGACTTCGCGCCGCCGACGATCGTCTCGCAGGCGGCACGGCTGCAGCCGCGGCAGCGGTTCTTCAACCTCGTCGTCACCAACGTGCCGGGCCCGCAGTTCCCGCTCTATGTGCTCGGCCGGCAGCTCCGTGACATCTTCCCGATGGTGCCGCTCGCCAAGCGGCAGGCGGTCTGCGTCGGGATCATGAGCTACGACGGCGGCATCAACTTCGGCCTGGTCGGCGACTACGAGGGGCTGCCGACGCTCGGCGGCCTCGCCGCCGACCTCAACGACGAGCTCGAGAACCTCGCCGCGCTCACCCCCACGGTCGGCGGCAACGGATCGGCCCCGCACGAGCCGGCCCGCTCGACCTCGACGTCCTGAGGCTCAGGCGCCCTCGGGCGCGGCGACGGCTCCCCGCATGCGCAGGCCGAGCAGCGGATAGACGGCCGTCGACAGCACGGCCGCGCCGACGAGCGCCGCCGACGTCGTCGCCAGCATCTCCCCCTTGGCGACCGCGATCGTCGTGATCGCGACGACGAGCGGCAGCTCGGTGGCGCTGAAGAACGCGAGCGCGGAACGGTCGCGGCCCCCGAGGACGCGGCGATAGAGCAGCATCGCCGGGACGCCACGGACGACGAGGAACAGCAGGAAGAAGATCGGCACGAGCACGAGGCGCCGCGGATCGGCGACCAGCGCGCTGACGTCGAAGTTGACGCCGCTGACGACGAAGAAGAACGGGATCAGGAAGCCGTAGCCGATCGCGCTCAGCTTCGACTCGAAGATCCTCACCTCGCGGCCGCGCAGCGACAGGCGGGTGATGATCCCGGCCACGAAGCCGCCGAGGAGCAGATCGAGGCCGAGGTCGGAGGCGAGGTAGGCGAGCGCGAACACGAGCACCACGGAGACCCGGACGGGAAGCTGCGAGCTCGTCTCGAGCGCCCCCTCGATCTTCTCCCAGCCCGCCCCGACGAAACGGACGGCGAAGAGCGCCGCGAAGACGGCGACGGCGACGAACAGCAGCAGGATCGCGGCGCTGCCCAGCGCCGTGCCGGTCGAGAACAGGATCGTGATCAGCAGGATCGGCCCGAACTCACCGACCGCGCCGGCCGCGAGCAGGTAGGTCCCGAACCGGGTCTTGAGCTCGTCGGCGTCGGCGAGGATCGGGATCAGCGTCCCGATCGCGGTCGTCGCCATCGCCGAGCCCACGAACAGGGTCGAGAGGACGAGTCCGGTGGCGACCAGCAGGCCGCCGAGCGCGTAGGCGATCACGAGCGATATCGCCCATCCGACGAGCGCGAGGTTCAGCGGCGTCCCGCGGATCCGCTCGAAGTCGATCTCGTAGCCGGCGAAGAAGAACAGCATGCCGAGCCCGAGGTTCGAGAAGAACTGGATGAACTGGTCGGAGTCGGCGAGGCCGAGCAGGTCGGGGCCGATCAGGATCCCGAGCAGCAACTCGAGGACGACGACGGGGACGAAGACCCAGCGGCCCCCGAAGGTCACGAGAGTGGCCGCCAGCGCGGCCGTGAAGCTGATCACCAGGAACGAGCCGGTATCGACGTCGACCACGGCGCTCAGCGGCTCCGTCGGGCGTCGGGCCGGCGCTCGCGGCTGGGCTCATGCGCTCCCACGGAGAGGAAACCTAACCGGGATCGGTCGCGTAACCTCGTACCGATGCGCCGCCCCGCCCCGACGCTCGCCACGGCCTGCGCGCTCGCGGCGCTGCTCGTGGCGGCCGCCTGCGCTTCCGCCGCGCCGGTCGGGCCGCTCGGGCCGGCGCGCGCGAGCCTGGCGAAGCCGAAGACCGATTGGGACCCGATCCCCTACGGGAAGGGCCGCAAGCGGCAGATGGCCAACTACTCGCGCCGCCATTACGGCAAGCGGACCTGGCGCCTCACCGACCCCCGGGTCATCGTCCTCCACTACACCGCGACCTCGACCTACGGGCCCGCCTTCGCCACCTTCGCGTCGAACGCGCCGTCGCTCGGCGAGAAGCCCGGCGTCTGTGCCCAGTTCGTCGTCGCCAAGGACGGGACGATCCACCAGCTCACGCGGCTCGGCGTGCGCTGCCGTCACGCGGTCGGCCTCAACCACAGGGCGATCGGGGTCGAGGTCGTCCAGCAGGCCCGTTCGAGCAAGCACGGCGCTGACCGCGCGATCCTCGCGCGACGCCGCCAGGTCGGGCCCCTGGCGCGGCTCGTCGCTTGGCTCAAGCAGCGCTACGGGATCCGGATGAAGGACGTCATCGGCCACTCGATGGCGAACGACTCGCCGTACTTCAAGGACCTCGAGGGCTGGAGGAACGACCATGTCGATTGGCTACGCGGCGACGTCCGCAAGCTCCGCGAGCTCGTCGCGAAGGTGGCGCGCAAGCACCGATGAGCGCCCAACCGCGGCCGCGCGCCGAGCACGGCCTGCCCCACGCCTTCCAGCTCACCGAGCCGCGGCGCAGCTTCGGCACCGTCCTCGCCGCGATCGTCGCCGCGCTGGTCTTCCAGCTCGCCGCGCCGAACGGTGATCTGACCCATTTCATCGCCATCGTCCTGCAGAGCACGGTGATCGTCCTCGCGCTCCGGGCCGCGGGCTTCAACCGCCACATCGTCCGGGTCGCCGCCGTCGCGCTCGGCTGTCTCGCGACGCTGGTCGGGGTCGCGATCGTCGGCATCAACGACGTCGCGCCGACGGCGCCGCGGGTCCTCACGCTCGTCCTCGTCCTGCTGACGCCGGCGGCCATCGTCGCCGGCGTGATCCGCGAGCTCCGTGAGGACAGGCGGGTCACCGTGCAGACGATCTTCTGCGGCCTGTCGCTGTACCTGCTCGTCGGCCTCGCGTTCGCGGTCCTGTTCGCCGCGATCGAGGACATCGGCGGGCGAGCGTTCTTCGCCGGCGATCAGTTCGGGACCAGCAACGACTTCCTCTACTTCAGCCTCGCGACGCTGACGACGGTCGGGTACGGCGACCTGACCGCCGCATCCGACCTCGGCCGGGCGATGGCCGTGACCGAGGCGCTGCTCGGGCAGTTCTACCTCGTCACCGTCCTCGCCGTGATCGTCGCCAACGTCCGCCGGCGCACTTCCTAGCATCGAGCCACATCTGCGAAGATCGCCGTGGCGATGACGGAGGAGAGCGTCACCCGGTTCGCGACCTGCCCGCTCTGCGAGGCCACCTGCGGGCTTGCCATCGAGATCAGCGGCGACCGCCTCGTCAAGGTCCGCGGCGACGCCGACGACGTCTTCAGCGGCGGGTTCATCTGTCCGAAGGGTGCGAGCATCGGCGAGCTCCACGCCGATCCCGACCGGATCACGACGCCGCTCGTCCGCCGCGACGGCGAGCTCGTCGAGGCGGGCTGGGACGAGGCGTTCACGGCGATCGCAGAGCGGCTCGGGCCGATCCGCGACGGCGGCGATCCGAACGCGACCGCGATCTACCTCGGCAACCCGAACGCCCACAACCTCGACGGCCTGATCTACCTGCGCGCCCTCGCCAAGGCGATCGGCACCCGCAACGTGTTCAGCGCCACCAGCGTCGATCAGCTTCCCAAGCAGGTATCGGCGGCCGCGATGTTCGGCGGCGGGCTGACGATCCCGATTCCCGACGTCGACCGCACCGATCATCTCCTGATCCTCGGGGCGAACCCGCTCGCCTCGAACGGCTCGCTGATGACGGCGCCCGACATGCGCGGCCGGCTGCGCGCGATCCGCGAACGCGGCGGGCGAATCGTCGTCATCGACCCGCGGCGGACCCGCACGGCCGAGCTTGCCGACGAGCATCATCCGATCCGGCCGGGCCGCGACGCGCTGCTCCTGGCAGCGCTCGCGCACACGATCGTCGCCGAGGGCCTCGCCGAGCCGGGCGCCCTGAGCGGGCACGTCGCCGGCCTCGATTCGATCGGCGGGGCACTCGCCCGGTTCGCCCCCGATGCGGTCGAGGCGGCGTGCGCGATCCCCGCCGCCGAGATCCGCCGGATCGCGCGCGACCTCGCCGCCGCGCCCACCGCCGCCGTGTACGCCCGGATCGGCACGACGACGCAGGAGTTCGGGACGCTCGCGAGCTGGCTCGTCGACGTCCTCAACGTCCTCACCGGCAACCTCGATCGCCCCGGCGGCGCGATGTTCACGCTCGCCGCCGCCGCCCAGTCGAACGCCTCCGGCGCCGAGGGGCGCGGCCGCGGCTTTCGGCTCGGCCGCTGGAGCAGCCGCGTCCGCGGGTTGCCCGAGGCGTTCGGCGAGCTCCCGGTGGCCTGCCTTGCCGAGGAGATCCTCGAGCCGGGCGCGGAGCGGGTCCGGGCGCTGGTCACGGTCGCCGGCAACCCGCTCGTCTCGACGCCCAACGCCGGTCGGCTCGGCGAGGCCTTCGAGGCGCTCGAGCTGATCGTCTCGATCGACTGCTACCTGAACGAGACGAGCTCGCGGGCGGACGTCGTCCTACCCGTCCCGACCCCGCTCGAGCGCCCCCACTACGACCTCGCGCTCTACCAGCTCGCGATCCGCAACGTCGCCAACTTCAGTCCGCCCGTCTTCGCGGCGGGACCGACGATCGAGCCCGAGTGGCGGACGATCCTCCGGCTCGCAGGCCTCTTCGCGGGCGCCGGGCCGACGGTCGACATCGAGGGCCTCGACGAAATGGTCGCCCTCGAGGTCGCTCGGCGGGAGGCCGCCACGGAGGGCTCGCCGGCCGCGGGGATGGCGCCGGATGAGGTCGTCGCGGCGCTCGGCGAGCGGCGCGGGCCCGAGCGGATCCTCGACCTGATGTTGCGCTGCGGGCCCTACGGCGCCGGGATCGGCGACCGGCCGGGGCGGGGCGACGGGATCGCGCTGTCGCTGGCGGCGCTCGAGGAGAGCCCGCACGGCATCGATCTCGGCCCGCTGGCGCCGCGGCTGCCCGGCGTGCTGCGGACGACGAGCGGCAAGATCGAGCTCTGCCCGCCGGCCTTCGTCGCCGACCTCGACCGCCTCGCCGTCACGCTCGACCACGATCGCGAGGGGATCGTGCTGATCGGGCGTCGCGAGCTGCGCTCGAACAACTCGTGGATGCACAACCTCCCCCACCTGGTTCGCGGCAAGGACCGCTGCACGATGCAGGTCAATCCCGGCGACGCCGAGCGCCTCGGCCTCGTCGACGGCGGGCTCGCGACGGTCTCATCGCGAACCGGAAGCATCGTCGTGCCGGTCGAGGTGACCGCCGCGATCATGGCCGGCGTCGTCTCGATCCCGCACGGCTGGGGCCACGACGCTCCCGGGATGCGGATGTCGCTCGCCACCGCCAACGCCGGCGTCAACTCGAACCTGATCTCGGACGAGACGTTCGTCGACGCGCTCTCGGGCACCGCCGCCCTCAACGGCATCGCGGTATCGGTGGCGCCTGCCGGCAGCGGCGCGACGCCGTCAGCCGAGCGCGAGCCGGTAGGTCGAGCCGTCTGAGCGATAGACGCGCTCGCCCCTGCGGTCGCGCCGGTCGCTGCGGCCGTCGACGTTGGCGACGACGGCCGTGATCCGCGAGTACGTGCCCGGGTTCGGCAGCGAGACATCGCCGTCTCCGCCTTTCGGCAGGTACCTGGTGACGGCCGTCACCGTGCCCGACGTCTCGGGGCCCTGCCGGGCGACGAGCGAGATCGAGCTCCGCGTGCCCTCCTCCGCCTCGACCGAGAGCGTCACCGGATCGGACCCGGGGGCGTGGACGTCGTAGAGGCCGAACGAGGTGTTGTCGAGCTTGACCTTCTTCGTCGCGCCGCCGAGCGTGCCGAAGCGGTCCACGTTCGGGTACGCGGCGCGGTCCGGGAACGCGGGCTGCGCCCTCCATTCCGCGGTGGCGGCGAAGAACTCACCGAGCTCGGGAGCGAATCCCCCGCCGCCGGCATCCTTGATCGCCTCGTCGTAGGAGTCGACGGCGAAGCTCCGCTGCTTCGGTGAGACCCGCCACACGTCGCGGACGACGTCGTCGCCGTATCTGGCGCCGAGCCAGTGGTTCCAGACCGCCTCGGCGTAGATCCTGGTCGTCGAGCCCGTCATCGGCCGGGACGGGTGCTCGGTGAACTCGGACAGGTAGTTCAGGTAGTCGTCGATCTTCGGATAGACCTTCTCCTCCATCCAGGTGGCCGTGTCCTCGAACAGCCAGCTGTCCTCGTGGACGTCGTAGTTGAACTGGAGGATGTGGTTGTACTCGTGGGCCACGGTGACCCGCATCGACTTCAGCGGCCCGCTCGGGAAGCCGGTGTAGTCGTTGTCGAGGACCAGGTAGGCATGGCGCCGGCTGCCGCGCTGGTGGCTGTCCGTGGTCGCGTAGCCGTAGAGCTTGCTGCCGAGGTTGGTGACGTAGACGTCGACCTGGCCGCTGGCGCCCCTGCCATGGCGCGAGCCGAGCTTCCCGTCGGGCTTCGGATCGCGCCAGCCGAGGGCTCCGTTCTCGATGTTGCGGCTGCGGCCGACCGACTCGACTATCGCGCTCAGAAAGGCTCGCGACTCGGGGCGGTTCGCCTTCTTGTTGGTCCAGTGAACGCAGAAGCGGGCATCGCATGTCGGCGACCTCGGCGCTTCCCGGCCGAAGTACGCGCGATCGCTCTTGTCGGTCGGCCTCGCCAGCAGGTCCAGTGCGCGGCGCCGGTCGGCGCCGTGGAGGGCCGGCAGCGCGACGGCGAGATCGCGGAGGGCCGTGGTCGCCTCCCGCGAGCCGGTCGCCGGTCCGGCCGACAGCGTCTCGGGCCCGCTCAGCGCGTCGAGGGCGGTCTCGAGCGCGCGGTGGGCAGCCTGCGACGAGACCGGCGGGGCTGCGCTCGCGGCGCTCGCGAGCGACGCGACGCCGAGCAGGGCGAGAAGCGAGGTGATGAGGATGGGGTGGCGCAAGCTGGTCCTTTCGGGCTCATCGGATGGTGGCGGCGCAGCACGGTAGCAGCGGATTCGGCCCCAAAACACCGCTCGAGGCCCGAGGTAGCGCTCGGCCGGAGATAATCCCCCAATGGAGGAAGAGCCCCGGATCGGATTGCGGATCGCCCTCGCGCAGATCAACCCGACGGTCGGCGACATCGACGGAAACGCTGCGCTCGCGGCCGACTGGATCGGGCGCGCCCGCGAGCGGCACGCCGACCTCGTGCTCCTGCCCGAGCTCGCGATCTGCGGCTATCCGCCCGAGGACCTGCTGCTCAAGCGGCACTTCCTCGACGCCTGCGAGGACGCGGTCGCAGCGCTCGCCCAGCAGGTCGAGGGGATCGTCGTGATGATCGGCTGTCCGGTTCGGGACGCCGCCCTCCACAACGGCCTCGCCGTGATCGCCGACGGCCGGATCGCCACCCGCTACCGAAAGCTCCACCTGCCCAACTACGGGGTCTTCGACGAGCGCCGCTACTTCGATCCCGGGCCGGTGGGCGAGATCGTCTCGATCGACGGCGCCATCGTCGGCCTGACCATCTGCGAGGACATCTGGCTGCCGGGGCCGCCGAGCTCGGAGGAGGGGGAAGCAGGAGCGCGACTGATCGTCAACGCCTCCGCCTCGCCCTACCACCGGTTCAAGGGCACCGAGCGCGAGGCGATGGTCGCCGAGCGGGCCCGCGAGGCGGGCGCGGCGATCGCGCTCTGCAACATGGTCGGGGGCCAGGATGAGCTCGTCTTCGACGGTCACAGCCTCATCGTCGACGGGCACGGGCAGACGGTCGCCCGGGCCGCCCAGTTCGAGGAGGAGCTGCTCGTCTGCGACGTCGAGCTGC
This sequence comes from Solirubrobacterales bacterium, assembly GCA_041393495.1. Taxonomy (GTDB): domain Bacteria; phylum Actinomycetota; class Thermoleophilia; order Solirubrobacterales; family 70-9; genus RHKX01. The sequence goes on from JAWKKA010000002.1 coordinate 186,060, forward strand.
CCGTCCGCGGTCCCGCCACCGCCGCGGCGGTGCCGCTGACGGCATCGCTGCACACCCGCCGATTGGACCGCGATCCGGTTCCGCGGCGGGTCAGCCCCGTCAAGCCGCCCGCCGCAGAGGTCTACGCGGCGCTCGTCACCGGGCTCGGCGACTACGCCGCCAAGAACGGGTTCGACCACGCCGTGCTCGGCCTGTCCGGCGGGATCGACTCGGCGCTCGTCGCCCTGATCGCAGCTGACGCCCTCGGCGGCGACCGGCTGACCTGCGTCGTCATGCCCTCACCCCACTCGAGCGTGGATACGCAGGCCGACGCCCACGCGATCGGCGCCAACCTCGGGGCGGAGACGATCGAGCTGCCGATCGGGGGCCTGATGGGCGCCTACGAGGAGCTGCTGGCGCCGCGCTTCGCGGGCACCGGGCCCGGCATCGCCGAGGAGAACCTGCAGGCGCGGATCCGCGGCAACCTCGTGATGGCGCTCTCGAACAAGTTCGGGTGGCTGCCGCTCAGCACCGGCAACAAGTCCGAGATGTCGGTCGGCTACGCGACGCTCTACGGCGACATGGCCGGCGGCTTCGCGGTCCTCAAGGACGTCCCGAAGCTGCTCGTCTACGAGCTCGTCGCCGATCGCGTCGAGCGCGCCGACCGTGAGCTGATCCCGCCGTCGGTGATCGAGCGCCCGCCGTCGGCCGAGTTGCGCCCCGGCCAGAAGGACACCGACTCGCTGCCCCCCTACGAGATCCTCGATCCCGCCCTCGCCCTCTACATCGAGGGTGACGGCAGTCGCGAGGACCTCGTCCGATCCGGGCTCAGCCGCGCCGAGGCGACCCGCGTCGCCGGGCTCGTCGATCGGGCCGAGTACAAGCGCCGCCAGGCGCCGCCCGGGGTCAAGATCACGACCAAGGCCTTCGGCCGCGACCGCCGCCTGCCGATCACCAACCGCTTCCGGGGGTAACCCGTCGCTTCAGGCCGGCGCCGGGCGCCGCCGGGCCGGCGGATCGCCCAGGCGCGCGGGCGGCTCCCTGCGCTGGGGTCTCCGCGACCGACATCCCGGCGCGATCCACCCCAGCGGTCGCGATCTCCCCCGCTCCGAACCCCCGGCGCGATCCACCCCAGCGGTCGCGATCCCCCCCGCTCCGAACCCCCCGGCGCGATCCACCCCAGCGGTCGCGATCTCCTGCCTGCGCGGCCAGAGACCGCGGGCGCGGCTCAGCGCATCTCACGGACGGCGATGATCAGCCGCGAGCTCGCGCACAGACGGCCCTCGTCGTCGCGCATCGCGACATCCCAGACCCAACTCGTGCTACCCCGGTGCAGCGCCCGGGCCTCGGCGTGGATCGTGCCGGAGCGCACGGCGCGCATGAAGACCGTGTCATTGGCCTGGCCCATCGCGAGGTTCGGGGCGACCGCGTCGTAGGTGGCACGCGAGCAGACCGTCTCCGCGAGGGTCGCGTAGGCGCCGCCGTGGACGATCCCGAACGGCTGCTTGATCCGGTCCTGGACCGGCATCCGCATCGTCGCCGTCGAATCGCCGTCGAACTCGAAGCACTCGAGCCCGATCGCATCGACCATGTTCCCCTCGGGGACCGTTCCGCCCGCTTCCACCACACCGGGAGCCTATTGTCGAGCCGGTCGGCCCGCGGACGGGCCGGGCTCCGCCGTCGCAGCGCGGAGCAGGGCGCCGGCGGGCCCGCTCGCCCGCACCGGCCGTCCCATCGGTTGCATAGGCTTCCGCGCAATGGGACTGCAAGGGGACCAGCGCGCGCTGTTGCAGCTTCTTTGCGAGCGCGGGCAGAGCTACGAAGACATCGCGGGCCTCCTCGGCGGCGCCCCCGACGATGTCCATGAGCGCGCCCGCGCGGCCCTCGCCGAGGTCGGCGGCGCCGACCCCGACGCCGAAGTTGGCCTCACCGACTACCTGCTCGGACAGGCCGATCCGATCGGCCGGGCCGATGCGATCCGCCACCTGCAGAGCGATCCCGCGGCGCTCGACCTCGCCCGGCGAATCCAGGCGGCCCTCGCCGAGATCGCTCCCGAGGCGCGGCAGCCGACCCTGCCGGAGCCACGTGGCAAGCGCCGCAAGGCGGCGCTGCCGGACCGCTCGGAGGCGCCCGCGGCCGGCGTGGAGCCCGCCGGCGCCGAAGCGGACGCCGCCGTGCGGCGCCGCCGGGCGCTGCTCGCCGGGCTCGTTGCGCTCGGCGTCGTCCTCGTCTTCGCGATCCTTGCCGCGGCCGGCACGTTCTCCGGCTCCGACTCGGGCTCCGATGGCACCACGGCGACGACCGCGACGGATGTCGAGCGGAACATCACGACCGTGCCGCTGAAGCCGGTCGGCGGCAGCGGCGTCGCCGGAAAGACCGTCTTCGGCCTCGTCTCCGATCCGCAGCAGCTCTACGTCGATGTCGACGTCCAGGGCCTCGATCCCAATCTCGAGCGCGGCAAGTCCTACCTCGTCTGGCTGATGGTCGGCGACAGCGCCGGCTACCCGATCGATCGACTCGAGGCCGATCCGAACGGCGGCTTCTCGGGACGCCTGGCGGTGCCGACGCCGATCGCCGTCGTCGTCGGCAACCAGGCCCGCTCGGTGCGCATCTCCGCGACCCCGGTCGGTCGCCTGCAGTCGGAGATCGAGCAGGCGACCGAGCAGAAGGTGCCGATCCTGCCGTTCACGGGCAAGGAGCTGGCGAGCGGCGAGATCCCGCTCGTCAAGGGCGGCGGGAGCAGCGGTCAGGGCGGCTGAGCGGCCACCGGGGCGGCGCTGCGCCCGGCACCGAGGCCGCTGGGTCAGGCCTCCACGAGCTTGCCCGGGTTCATGATCCCGGCGGGGTCGAGGCGCTCCTTGACCGCGCGGATCGCCTCGATGCCGAGCTCGCCCACCTCCGATCGCATGTAGGGAAGGTGGTCGCGGCCGACGGCGTGGTGGTGGGTGATCGTGCCGCCCTCGGCGACGATCGCCTCGCAGGCGGCGCGCTTGAGCTCGCCCCATTGCTCGATCTCGGCGCCACGACGGGCCGGGGTCAGGAACGTGAAGTAGAGGCTCGCTCCGTCGCGATAGACGTGCGAGACGTGGCACATCACGATGCCCGGCCGCCCGGCCGCGTCCATCGTTCGACGCAGGGCCGCCGCGACCGCCGCGTGGAGATCGTCGAGGCGCCCATAGACGTGCGAGGTCTCGAGCGTCTCGACGAGGATCCCGCGATCGATCAGGACGTCGCGCAGGTGCGGTCCCTCGTAGCGGCCATGCGCCCACGATCGCCCCGGCGACGCCCCGAGCGGGACCGCCCGGCCGGCGCGAAGCAGCCGGCGCGAGAGCTGCCGGCGGCGTTCGACATCCTCGCGCCCGCCCTCCCAGCCGACGATCAGCATGCAGCCGTCGCGGCGCCCCCGGGCGCGCAGGTAGGCGTCGAGCCCGTGGCGCTTCGCGCCGCTGAGACCGGACATCGCCAGCGAGACTCTGGTCTCCTCGCGGTCGGAGAGGCGGACGACGTCCGGCAGAGCACCGCCCTGGGCGAGGCCGCGGACGATCTCGATCCCGTCCGCGAACCCGGGCGCGAACCAGCCCTCATAGCGACGCCGCTCGGGAGCCGGGCGGATCCGGACCGTGACGTCGGTGATCACGCCGAGGACGCCCTCGGAGCCGAGCACGAGCTCGCGCAGCGACGGCCCCGCCGCGCTGTGCGGGGTCTCGAGCGTCCGCAGCGAGCCGGCCGGGCTCGTCAGCTCGAGCGCGGTCGCGAGCGCGTCGAAGCGGCCGTACCCGCTGGAGGCCTGCCCGGCCGAGCGCGTCGCCGCGTAGCCGCCGATCGTCGCGTAGCGGTAGGACTGCGGGAAGTGGCCGAGCGTGAAGCCCTCCGAGCTCAGCGCCGCCTCGGCCTCGGGGCCGCGCAGCCCCGGTCCGAGCCGGGCGGTCATCGAGATCGGATCGACCGCCGCGCCGCGCAGCGCCGTCAGGTCGAGCGCGATGAGGCGGTCGAAGCGGCCACGGACGGGCGCAACGCCGCCGACGACGCTGGTGCCGCCGCCGAACGGGACCACAGCGACCCCGGCCGTTGCGCAGGCCTCGAGGACGGCGGCCACCCGGTCGCGGTCGGCCGGCGCCACGATCGCGTCGGGAGCTTCCTCGACGACCCCGCGGCGCATCCGGATCAGGTCCGGGTAGCCCTTGCCGAAGGCGTGGCGGACACGATCCTCGGCGGCGGTGCTGACCGCGTCCTCGCCGCCGGCGGCCGCGAGCACCGCCTCGGGAAGCGGTTCGGGCGTAGCGATCCGGATCGCGGTCAGCGGCACCGATCCGGGCGACTCCGACTCACCGAGCTCCGCGCGCAGCATCGCCTCGGCCGCCGCGCCGATGGCGGACCGGTGGCCGACCTCGCCCCAGCGGTCGTAGGCGGCGTCACGGCGCAGCATCTCCCGGGTCGGCGTCATCCGCTCACCGCTCCGCGTGCGACCGCGCGCTCGATGCCGTCGAGCGCCGTCTCGAGGGTACGTCCGGTCGCGCGCTTCATCAGCATCGAGCCTAGTCGGGACACTCCCCGCAGCCGTCGCCGGGCCTCGACCGTCACCGCGGTCTCGGCGCCGGCGCCGGCGTCATCGAGCCGGATCTCGATCTCGGCGCTGCGCAGGAAGCCCTCGAACGGGGTCCCTTCGAGCTGCTGGGCCCAGACGAGCCGCCGGCCCGCGGTCGCAGCCGTGCAGCGGTAGTCGGCCCGGACCGTGCGGCCCTTGCGGGTCGTCATCACCTGCGTGAACCGGGCCCGACGGTCGCCGGGCCCGCCCTCGACGTCCTCGACGCGGTCGGTCTCCGGAAACCAGCGCGGCAGGTTGTGCGGGTCGGCGATGAGCGACCAGATCGATGCGGCGCTTGCTCCGATCGCGCGGCTCCGTGCGATCGTCGGCATCCCCCGCCCCAGCCTCAACCGCGCAGGCGCCTGAGGTCGCGGACCAGCAGCAGGTGCTTGAGCTGCGTGCAGGTCGCCGCGAGGCCCTCGAGGCTTTCGAGCGCCTCCTTGCGGCGGGCCGGGCTCCGCGACCGCAGCGATGGCGCCATCAGCTGCTCGAGCAGCGCCGCCTCGCGATCGGCCGAGGTACGGAAGACCCGCATGTTGCGGCCGCCGACCCCGAACCTCGACAGCTCCGACGCGGCCCGGACGATCTCGACGTCGGTCTCGTCGAAGAGCTTCGACCCGTTCCGCTGCGTCGGCTGGACGATCCCGAAGTCCTCGAGCTCGCGGATGAGCTCGGGGGTCGCGCCGGTCTGCTCGAGCACCTCGTCGAGCCCGACGAACTCGTCGGGCTCCTCGAGCGTCATCGCCCGGCGGCTCGCCGCCGCCCGCACTCCCCGTTCGCGCTCGCCACCGATCTTGCCGGCGGCGAGCTCCTGCCGGATCACGCGCAGGGGCAGGAACTCGTCACGCTGCATCCGCAGGATCGCGCGCAGCTGCTCGACGTCGGCCTGGCTGTAGAGGCGGTAGCCGCCCCGGGTCCGCCGCGGCGCCAGCAGCTTCTGGTCCTCGAGGTAGCGGATCTTGGATATCGAGATGTCGTCGAACTCCTGCCCAAGCACCTTGCAGACGGCGCCGATCGTCAACGCCTTGCGGGGCCGCGAGTCCCGTGCCTCGGCGGAGCGTCCCGCCGGCTTCGTCGCCCCTTCCATCGATCAGCGCTCCAGGTAGCTGAGCTTGAACTTGCCGACCTGGATCTCGTCTCCGTCCTCGAGCAGATGCGACTCGATCCGGTGGCGATTCACGTAGGTCCCGTTCAGCGAGCCGAGGTCGTCGATGTAGAGACCGTCGCGACGCCGGACGAGCAGCGCGTGGTTGCGGGACACGGTGACGTCGTCGAGGAAGATCGGGGCGTCCGGCGTGCGGCCGATGCTCATCCGCTCCTGGTCGACGACGAAGCTCTCACCGGCGCGACCGCCGCCGGAGCGGATCACCAGGGCGGCGCCCGCTTCCTCGACCACGCGGTCGATGTCGATCGGCTGGAAATCGCCGGTCTCGGCGATCTTGTAGGTCAGCGTCGAGGGCTCCTCGGTCCCCTCGGCGCGGCCCAGGTAGGCACCGCACTTCTGGCAGTAGTTGGCGCCCTCGTCGTTGACGAAGCCGCATTCGTGGCAGTGCAGGGCCATCCCCGGCTAGACCCCGCCTTCGCCGCTGACCCGTCCGGCAAGGATCTCGGTGAGCTTGTCGACGTCGGCGCCCGTGATCGTCGTCCCGCCGGCCTCGCGATTGCTGCGCAGGCGGTTGACGAGCTCGGCCCGGAGGATGTCGATCTTGCCGTGCAGCATCCGCCGTCGGTAGGAGACCTCCCGCTCCTCGCGGGTGAGCTCGTCGATCGTCTCCTTCAGCTCCTCGTCGCTCATCGCACCGATATCGGGGAAGGTCTCGTCCATCACTCACCCAGCTTTCGTCGTCGGTCCCAGCAGCCGGCAGATCGCCGGTACGAGCGATTATAGGCCGGTGACCCGAAGGGTCAATCAGAACTTGAAGGTTGAACCGCCCGCTGCACGCCCTCGCCCCCGGCGCGGACCCTGCGGGCCGCGGTCCGGACGTAGAGCACGGTCGCCAGCACCGACAGCGCGACGCCGACGCAGAAGCCGATCTCGATGATCGTCCAGTCGAGGACCATCGACCAGAAGATCCCGCCCATGATCAGGAAGACCGCGATCCGGCCGACCCAGGTGATCTCGAGGTCGGCGCCATGGCGAAGCCCGTACCGGGCGAGCGCCAGCGTCACGACCTCGCGCGCGACGAGCAACGCGATCGCCACGCGCGGCAGCAGCTCGAAGTGCCAGCAGACGACGGCGCCGGCGAGGATCGTCAGGCGATCGACGACCGGATCGAGGAGCGCGCCGAGCCGGCTGTACTGGCCGGTCGCGCGGGCGACGAAGCCGTCGGCGAGGTCGCCGAGCGCGATCGCCAGGAAGATCGCCGACGCGAGCGCGTCGCGCCCGTCGCCGGAGCCGAGCGCGATGGCGAGGAACACCGGGATCGCCGCGAGCCGGACGTAGCCGATCAGGTTCGGGAGCGTGAACGGGCGCAGCGGCTGTCCGGCCCGCGTCGCGGCCGGCTCCGGCCCCGAGCGGTCGATGCCGAGCAGCCGGCGGCGGGAGATCGGCCTGCGCTTCCCCGGGGAAGCCACCGGTCAGCTCAGTCCCTGAAGGATCCCCCGGACCGCGGCCGGCGCGTCGGCGAGCGGCACCCGCTCCTCCTCCCCGCCGGCTCGCGCCCGTACCTCGACGACGCCATCGGCGAGGCCGCGCTTGCCGACGGTGACCCGCAGCGGGCAGCCGAGCAGCTCGGCATCGGTCAGCTTCTCGCCGGGGCCGGCGCCGGGGCGGTCGTCGAGCAGGGTCTCGATGCCGGCCGACCGGAGGCCGTCGTAGAGCCGCTCGGCGGCCTCGGCCACCTCGTCGCTGCCCTTGCCGAGCGCGCAGACGTGGACCTGCCAGGGCGCGATCGGGGGCGGCCAGACGATCCCGAGCTCGTCCGCGCGCTGCTCGACGGCGGCGGCGACGATCCGGGCCGGGCCGATCCCGTAGCTGCCCATCACGATCGGGCGCTCGACGCCCTCGGGGTCGAGGTAGGTCGCGCCGAGCGACTCCGAGTAGCGCGTCCCGAGCTTGAAGATGTTGCCGACCTCGATCGCCGTCTCGATCTCGATCGGGCTCCCGTCGGCGGTCAGATCGCCGGCCTCGACGGTGCGGATGTCGCAGGGCTCGAAGCCGAAATCGCGGCCGGGCTCGACTCCGATCAGGTGCGCGTCGGGCCGGTTGGCGCCGGTGACGAGGCCGTGCCCGCCGACGGCCTCGTCCATCAGCACCCGGATGTCGGTCCCGACCGGGCCGATGAAGCCGACCGGCCCGATCGCCGCCTCGATCTCCTCCGGGCGGGCCTGCCGGACGGCGGTGCCGAGATGGTTGGCGAGCTTGACCTCGTTGAGGCGGTGGTCGCCGCGAACGAGGGCGAGGAGCAATGCCCCGTCGCCGGCGACGACGGGCATCGCCTTGATCAGCGCGCCGCTCGGCACCCCGAGCGCCCCGGCGACCTCGGCGACGGTCGTCATGCCCGGCGTCGGCGCCTCCCGCGGCGCGTCGAGCGGCGGCGGCAGCTCGACCGGCCGGGCGACCGCGCTGGCGACCTCGACGTTGGCCGCGTACCCGGGCGCCAGCGCGACCTCGTTCTCGCCGGCCGGGCACGGCGCCATGTACTCGTGGGCGCCGGAGCCGCCCATCATCCCGACGTCGGACTCGACGGCGTAGAAGCGCAGCCCGCAGCGCTCGAAGATCCGCTCGTAGGCGCCCGCCTGCAGCTCGTAGCTGCGGTCGAGCCCCTCCTCGTCGCGATCGAACGAGTAGGCGTCCTTCATCGTGAACTCGCGCGTCCGCAGGATCCCGGCCCGCGGCCGCGGCTCGTCCCGCTCCTTCGTCTGCAGGTGGTAGAGCATCAGCGGCAGCTCCCGGTAGGAGCGGACGTCGCGGGCGACGTGCGAGGTGACCGCCTCCTCGTGAGTCATCGCGAGGACCAGCTCCGAGTCCCTGCGATCGCGGAGCTTGAACAGCTCCTCGATCGCGTAGCGCCCCGTCCGCCGCCACGGCTCGGCCGGCTGCAGCACCGGCATCAGCATCTCGTGGGCGCCGATCGCGTCCATCTCCTCGCGGATCACCTGCTCGACCTTCTTGACCGAGCGGTAGCCGGCCGGCATCCACGTCCACAGCCCGGCGCCGAGCTGGCGGACGAGCCCGGCGCGCACCATCAGCACGTGTGAGCGGGCCTCGGCATCGGCGGGGGCGTCCTTGAGCGTCGGCAGCAGGTAGTTGGACAGTCTGGTCATCGGGGGTGCGAGGCGGCTGCGAACGAGCTACCAGGCGTCGATCTCGTAGGCCAGCCAGGTCGACTTCTCGGCGCCGATCCCATCGTAGAGCCGCTGGGCGGTCGCGTTGTCCGGCGCCGTCTCCCAGACGAGCTTCGCCGCCGCGCGCTTGCGGCAGAGGGCGCGGCAGTGCTCGATCAACGCCCGGCCGACGCCGAGGCCACGCGCCTCAGGGACGACGTAGAGATCGTTGAGGACGCCGATCCGCGCGGCGTCGAGCGTCTGCCAGGTCCAGAAGACCGTCGCGAAGCCGAGCGGGCGCCCCTCCGGATCACGGGCGATCGCCTGCTCGCCCTCGGTCGGGTCGTCGATCAGCGCCCGGCAGAGCGCAACGAGCCGGTCGTCGCGGGGGCTCACCTCGTAGAAGTCGCAGTAGGCCCGCAGCATCGGCATCAGGGCCGGCAGATCGACGACGTCGACCCGGTCGATCCGAACGCCGCCGCTGCTGTCGGTCGCGCCCACGCCCCCACTCTATGGCGCGGAGCCGCAAGCGGGCGGGAACCTCGCTGCCGTGCGCCCGGACCGGCGAGAGGCACGGTGGGGCGCATCGCGCCGGATATCCGCCGCCGGCCGCCCCAGCGCTGCTGCACCGAAGCCGGAGCTCGGCCGGGCGTCGCTAAGCGCGCGTGAAGCGGCGGCCGGCCGTCGGCGAGGCTTCCTCGCCGAGCTCGACCCGCTTCGCCTTGGCCGACTTCAGGTGGGGCGCGCCCGCGCCGGAGGTCGGCGCGGTGATGTCCTCGCCGCTCTCGGCGGCGGCCTTCTCCATCGCCGCGAGCTTCTCGGGGGTCAGATCGCCGGCGTTCTCCGCTTCGATCCGGCGCAACCATGCGGCGCCCTCGGCGGCCTTGGCGCCGTCGACCGCGACCTCCCCCCCGCGCCCCAGCGACTTGTCGATCTCCTCGAAGAGCGCGTCGACGAGCTCCGCCTGCGGGATCTTCCGCAGCGGCTTGCCGTGCGCGAAGATCAGGCCCTCGTCCTTGGCGCCGGTGATGCCGAAGTCCGCGTGCGAGGCCTCGCCGATCCCGTTGACCGCGCAGCCGAGGACCGCGACCTCGATCGGCTCGCTGTAGGCCTCGAGCCGCTGCTCGATCTCGGCGACGACGGTGTCCATGTCGAACTGCAGGCGTCCGCAGGTCGGGCAGGCGATCAGCACGGGCCCGCGCTCGCGGATCTGCAAGGCCTTGAGGATCTCCCAGGCAACCTTGACCTCCTCCTCGGCATGGAAGGTCGAGAGGCTGATCCGGATCGTGTCGCCGACGCCGTCGGCGAGCAGCGTGCCGAGCCCGACCGCCGACTTCAACGACCCCGACCACCTCGTTCCCGCCTCGGTGATCCCGAGATGGATCGGGTAGGGGATCTTCTCGGCGAGCATCCGGTTGGCGGCGATCGTGTTCGGGACGTTGGTCGACTTGATCGAGACCTTGAAGTCGGTGAAGTCGAGGCCCTCCATGAGCTCGACGAACTCGACCGCGGCGGCGACCAGCGCCTCGACCGGCGCCCGACGCTCGAGGTCGTGGAGGTGCTTGGGAAGCGAGCCGGAGTTGACGCCGATCCGCATCGGCACGCCCGCCCCGGTCGCCCTGGCCGCGACCTCGGCGACCTTGTCGCGGCCGCCGATGTTGCCCGGGTTGAGGCGAATGCAGTCGGCGCCGGCGTCGATCGCCTTGAGCGCCAGCGTGTGGTTGAAGTGGATGTCGGCGATCACCGGGATCGGCGAGCGGGCGACGATCGTCCGCAACGCGTCGGCGTCCTTCTCGCGCGGGACCGCGACGCGGACGAGATCGGCGCCGGCCTCCGCGACCGAGTCGATCTGCTTCATGGTCGCCTCGACGTTGGCGGTCTCGGTCTTGGTCATCGTCTGGACCACGACCGGGGCGCCGCCGCCGATCGGCACCCCGCCGACGAAGATCTGCCGCTTCGAAGCCATGTGCACAGGCTAGATGAATCGATTCCCCATCCGGGCACGCAACCGATTCGCAGGCTCGCGCACCCGATGTTCAGCTCGGCACGGCCGCAGGCCCGGCCGGCCCCGGGTCGTGGCGGATCCGGATCAGCGCGCGTGGCGAATCTGGATCAGCTCGCCGCCGAACGTGGTCGCGAACAGGCTCGCCTTCGGAAACCGCCCCTTGCCACGACCGAAGGCGAGGTCGCTGGGACCGAACGGCGAGCCCCGCCAGAGCACGCATGCATCGTGGCGCGAGCTCACCTTCCAGATCTCGCCGGCCCCGTTCGCGGCCGCGTAGAGATTGCCGTCGGCGTCGCGGGTGAGGCCGTCGAGGAAGGCGCCGGCATCGTCGGGAGCCGTGAACCACGGGACCGACGCAGTCGGCTCCTTGAGCGGCACCTTCGCGATCGCCGGCGGCGTCACGAACGTCTGGTTGACGAACAGGTTCCTCTTGCGGCGGTCGACGACCATCCCGTTCGAGCTCTCGAGCGGAGCCCAGGCGAGCTCCACGGCGCCGTCGAGGACGCGGTCGATGCCGGGGCCGAAGTCGGTCGAGGCGAAGATCTGCCCGCCGGGGCCGCGGGTGACGCCGTTCGCCATCTGCAGCCCGGCGACGAACACGTGGCTTCTGCCGGACTCCGGATCGACCTCGATCAGCCCGGCCTCGGGGTTCTCGATCCCGTCGGCGCCCTGGGCAACCGAGTCGCCGTAGCCGACGAGGACGTTGCCATTGCGGCGAAAGACGATCCCGCCGGGGCCCTCGATGCCGTCGAGGACGACCTTCGGCTTCGCCCCCGATCGGCGGATCATCAGCAGCTGACCGGCGGTCGAGTTCGTGAAGAAGAGCCGCCCGCGGCTGTCCACCGCGACCGACTCGAAGACGCCCGATGCCTCGTAGATCGGGTGGCCCGGTCGCTGCGCCTGGCAATCGTCGAGCGCCGTTGCCGGGACGGCCGTCACGAGCGCCCCCAGCGCTATGGCCACGAGCGCGGCGATCGTCCTCGTCGTCCAACCCATCGCGCCAATCATCTCAGGATTCACCGATCCCGGGCGCAGCGCCCCGGACGCCGGCGGGCGCCGGACGGCGTCAACGAACGCACGGTGGGCATGGACGGCCCGGATGGGCCCGAGAGGATGCGTTCCCGGCCCTCTATCCTGACCGGCTCCGATGGCCGCACCCACCGAATACATCTTCTCGATGTACAAGGTGTCCCGCACGCACCCTCCCAACAAGAAGGTGCTCGAGGACATCTCGCTGAGCTTCTACCCGGGCGCCCGGATCGGCGTCCTCGGCTACAACGGCGCCGGCAAGTCGTCGCTGCTGCGGATCATGGCCGGGCTCGATGATGGCTACCGGGGCGAGGCGGCGCTGCATCCGAACGCGACCGTCGGCCTGCTCGAGCAGGAGCCGCAGCTCGATCCCGGCAAGGACGTCCGCGGCAACGTCGAGGACGGCGTCCGCGAGCTCCGCGACCTCCTCGACCGCTTCAACGAGCTCTCGATGAGCTATTCGGAGGAGACCGCGGCCGAGTTCGCGCGCGTCCAGGACCGGATCGACGCTGCCGACGCCTGGAACCTCGACCGGATGCTCGAGACGGCGATGGACGCGCTGCGGCTGCCGCCACCCGATGCCGACGTGGCGAAGCTCTCCGGCGGCGAACGGCGCCGGGTCGCGCTCTGCCGGCTGCTGTTGAGCGCTCCCGACCTGCTGCTCCTCGACGAGCCCACCAACCACCTCGATGCCGAATCGGTCGCCTGGCTCGAGCAGCACCTCGAGGGCTACAAGGGGACGATCGTCGCCGTCACCCACGACCGCTACTTCCTCGACAACGTCGCCGGCTGGATCCTCGAGCTCGACCGCGGCCGTGGCATCCCGTTCAAGGGCAACTACTCGGCCTGGCTCGAGCAGAAGCAGGAACGACTCGCGCAGGAGGAGCGAACGGACGTCGCCCGCAAGCGAACGATCGCCGCCGAGCTCGAATGGGTCCGCGAGAACCCGAAGGGCCGGCGCAAGAAGTCGAAGGCGCGCCTCGCCCGCTACGAGGAGATGCTCGCCGCCCAGCAGGCCGTCAAGCGCGACGACGTCCAGATCCAGATCCCGGTCGGCCCCCGGCTCGGCGACGTCGTGATCGAGGCGGACGGGCTCCGCAAGGGCTTCGGCGATCGCCTCCTGATCGAGGACCTGTCGTTCTCGCTGCCGCGCAACGGGATCGTCGGCGTGATCGGCGCCAACGGCGCCGGCAAGACGACCCTGTTCCGGATGATCGTCGGCACCGAGCAGCCGGACGACGGGACGCTCAGGGTCGGCGAGAGCGTCGAGCTCGCCTACGTCGACCAGTCCCGCGATGCCCTCGACGCCGACGCGACCGTCTGGGAGGAGATCTCCGGCGGGCTCGACGAGATCGACGTCGGTGGCCTGCGGATGGGCTCGCGGGCGTACGCGAGCGGCTTCAACTTCAAGGGCTCCGACCAGCAGCGCAAGGTCGGCTCGCTCTCGGGCGGCGAGCGCAACCGGCTCCACCTCGCGAAGCTGCTGAAGAGCGGCGGCAACGTCCTGCTCCTCGACGAGCCGACCAACGACCTCGACGTCGACACCCTGCGGGCGCTCGAGGAGGCGCTGCTCGAGTTCGCGGGCTGCGCGGTGATCATCTCCCACGACCGCTGGTTCCTCGACCGCGTCGCGACCCACGTCCTCGCCTTCGAGGGCGACTCGCAGGTGCGCTGGTTCGAGGGCAACTTCGACGCCTACGAGGAGCATCGCCGGGCCGAGCTCGGCGCCGAAGCCGACCGGCCGCACCGGATCACCTACAAGAAGCTGGTCCGCTCCTAGGCGATCGGCTCGACGCTGGCCGCCGGCGGCCGTCGTCGTCGCCGGTCGATGCTCCGCCGACCCTGCTCGCGACGCCGTCAGCCCGAGCCGGCGATCCGCTCGACCGCCTCGTCGACCGAGTCGGTGACGGCGATCAGGTCCGCGAACGGGGGCTCGGCGGCCTCGGCGAACCGCTCGACGACCGCGGCGATCCCGCTCGAGCGGAACCAGTCGATGCCGAGGAAGACCATCGGCGCCCGCTCCGCCGCCGGCGAGTAGGCGTTGACCGCGAGGTCCTGGAAGATCTCCTGGACGGTGCCGGCGCCGCCCGGCGAGAAGACGATCCCCGCCGCCGCGACGCGCAGCAGGCCGTCCTCGCGGATCGAGTTCGCGAAGTACTTGGCGATGTGGGAGGCGAAGCGGCCGACCGGCTCGTGCCCGTACAGCCAGGTCGGGATCGCGAGGCTGACCCCGCCCGGGCCGGCGGCGAACCGTCGATGGACCTCGGTGGCGGCGGCGGAGTAGTCGGGATGCTCGACCCCTGGCGCCCGGGCCAGCAGCGCCAGCGCCTCGTCGATGACGCCGATCTCGCCGCCGCGGGTCAGGAACGCGCCGAGGTTCCCGGCCTCCATGATCCCCGGTCCGCCGCCGGTCGCGACCATGATCCCCGCGCCCGTCAGCCGATAGCCGATCTCGACGATCTGCCGGTACCGGGGATCGTCGCGCTGGACCTGGTGGCCGCCCATTATCGCGGCGACGCGTCGCGGCCGCTCCCCCTCGGGCAGGACGAGGTCCCAGATCGCGTCGGTCATCGCCGTGTCGTGGAGGCGCTGGGCCACCGCCTCGACGGGCAGATCGGGATCGGGGTCGCCGGTGCTGCTCCGCGAGCTCTCGAAGTAGCTGCGGACCGCCGCGTCCATTCCGGTCTCGACGAGGTCCTCGTAGGTGTAGAGTCGCGGCGGGTAGACGCGGTAGGGACGGTCGCCCTCGCCGAGCTCGGGGACGACGATCGCGCCGCCCTGCTGCAGGGTCAGCGCCAGTGCCGCATCGGGGATCCGGCAGCCGAGGAAGAAAGCCCCGGCGAGGTCGACGCCGGCCCAGTCGAAGTCGACGTCGCCGAGGTCGACGCCCTGCACGACCGCGCCGGCGAGCCCTCGCCCCGCCTCGAGGTGGAGCGCGAGCTCGGCCGCGGTCTCGATCTCGTAGGTCCGCGTCATCCTCAGATCACATCGAATCGGACCGCACGGGTGCGCGGGTCGGCATCGACCAGCTCCACCTCGACCTCGGCGCCCGGCTCCGGACAGCCGCCGCTGACCGGGGCGCGGACGGCGGGGTCGGCGAGCTGGACGAGCGCATCGTCGATGACGATCCCGGCGAACCGCTCGCCGATCCGGCCCGACAGGACGATCGCCTCGACCAGGTCGACGACCCCGCGCTCGACCAGCGACGCGCGCCGGTCGCCCTCGCGCATCTCCTCCGGCAGCGCCGCGAGCCCGGCCCGGACCCAATCCGGCGGCTCGTCGCCGGCGAGGGCGGCCAGGCAGCACTCGGTGACCCAGCGATCCTGCAGGCGTCGCAGCGGCGCCGTCGCGTGCGCGTAGTCGGCGGCAATCGAGAAGTGGGTGCGCTGCGCGGGCGGCGCGCCGTCGAAGGCCTCGTACCCGGCCCCGCGGCCGATCGCCGCAGCCTCCTGCAGCAACGCCGCCTGCCGGGGCTCGGCCGGGTCGAGCGAGCGGATGAACTCACCGTAGGCGACGTCGGCCCGCCAGACGCTGCCGAGGGCGCGCGCCTGCAGCCGGAACCGCTCGAGCGCCCGCTCGTCCGGCGGCCGCTGAACGCGGAGGATCCCGACGCCGGCCCCGAGCATGATCGACGCGGCCGCCATCCCGGTCAGCAGCGAGATCTGGGCATTGTGCTCCTCGGCCGGAAGTGGAGCCCGGTAGGCGATCGTCCAGCCCCCGTCAGCGGCCGGCACGACCTCCTGCTCGGGGATCGGCAGGCTGACGCCACCGCGCTCGCGCTCGATCTCCTGCCGCAGCCGGCCGACCTCGGCGAGCAGGGCGGCGATCGCGGCGGGAGGGTCTGCGTAGGTGTGGCGGGCGACGCTGCGGACCTCGGCGCGCTCGACCCGCGCCGCGGTCTGCGCTCCGTCGCCGTCGAGGTCGATCGTCCAGAGGGCCGCCCGGCGCCACTCGCCCGGCAGCAGGCTCCCCGAGCCCTCCGAGAGCGCCAGCGGGTAGAGCGGCGCCTTGGCATCCGGGGCGTAGACGGTCACGCCGCGGGCGTGCGCCTCGACGTCGAGCGGCGAGCCGGCAGCGACCAGGGCGGCGACGTCGGCGATCGCGTAGCTGACCCTGTAGCCCTCGCCACGACGCTCGAGGTGCACGGCCTGGTCGAGGTCGCGCGAGCCGGGCGGGTCGATCGTCACGAACGGCAGGTCGCTGCGCCGGCTCCGGCCGCGCGGGCGCGCCCGCTCCGCGGCGACCTCCACCTCCGCTGCAAACCCGTCCGGCACCCCGGCCTCGAGCATGACCGCAGCGACGCCGGGCTCGAGGTCCGCCCGGCTCAGGTCGACGCGGCGCCTCGGCACGCGTGCGGCCTACCTGGCGTAGAGGCCCTCGATCTCGCGCTCGTACTTGTCGGCGATCGGCCGGCGCTTCAGCTTCATCGTCGGCGTCAGCTCATCGCCGCCGGGCAGCCACTCCTCGGGCAGCAGCTCGAACTTCTTGATCTGCTCGACCCGCGACATCTTCGCGTTCGCCTCCTCGACGCCGGCCTGGACCGCGGCGACGACTTTCTCGTTGGCCGCCAGCGACGCCAGGTCGGTCTGCTCGATCCCCTCCTGCTTGGCCCACGCCGGGGCGTACTCGGGGTCGAGGACGATCAGCGCGACGTTGTAGGGCCGCGCATCGCCGATCGCGACGGCCTGGCCGATCAGCGGGCTCGCCGCCTTCAGGTGCGACTCGATCGAGGCCGGCGACATGTTCTTGCCGGCCGCGTTGATGATCAGCTCCTTCTTGCGGTCGACGATCCTCAGGTAGCCGCTCGCGTCGATCTCACCGATGTCGCCGGTCGACAGCCAGCCCTCTTCGTCGATCGTCTCGGCGGTCTTCTCGGGCAGGTTGCGGTAGCCCTTCATGATCAGGTCGGCCTTGACCTGGACCTCGCCGTCCTCGGCGAGGCGGACCTCGACTCCGGGAAGCGGCGGGCCGACCGTGCCGATCCTGACGCTGTCGGGCGGGTTGACGGTCGCGGCGCCGCACGTCTCCGACATGCCCCAGAGCTCGCTGACCGGCACCCCGATCGCGTGGAAGAACTCGAGCACCTCGACCGGGGTCGGTGCGGCGCCGACGTTGACCGCGATCAGCTGATCGAGGCCGAGGTGGGCGCGGAGGTTGCCGAACATCTCCTCCTCCATCTTCGCCGCGGCAGCCGCCACCTCGTCAGGGACCTCCTCGCCGGCCTGCTCGGCGCGGACCTTTGCGATCGCGGCCTCTAGCCCCTGCTGGGCGGGCTCGCGCTGCTCGTCGGGGAGGCCGGCGAGCATCGTCTCGAGGCCGGCCTTGAGCTTCTCCCAGACGCGCGGCACGGCGAAGAACCAGGTCGGCCGGACCGTCGGCAGGAACTCGATGATCGTCCGCGGGTCGTCGCAGACGTCGACCTCGACCCCCTTGGTCATCGGCAGGTAGTAGTGGGCGGCGCGCTCGGCGATATGGGCGGCCGGCAGCCAGGAGATCACCTTCGCCCCCTGCTCGGGGAACTCGATCAGGTGATCGATGCTGGAGACGAGGGCGAGCAGGTTGCGCTGGGTCAGCTCGACGCCCTTCGGCGGCCCGGTGGTTCCCGACGTGTAGATCAGGGTCAGCGTGTCGTCGAGTCCGACCCCGCCGGCCGCTGCCTCGTCGTCGAAGTCGGGATCGATCGCGAGCAGCTCCTCATACGTCATGTCGCCGCCCTCGCCGTCGAGGACGATCAGCTTCTCGATCTCCGGCAGGTCCTCCCGGGCCTTCATGAACGTCTCGAGGAACCGGGTCTCGACGAACGCGACCTTGGCGCCGGCGTCCGAGCAGACGTAGGCGATCTGCTCCGGCGAGGCGGTCTGGTAGATCGAGAACGGGATCGCGCCGAGGCTCGCGGCGCCGATGTCGATCGGGAAGAACTCGAGCCGGTTCGACAGCATCATCGTCACCGTGTCGCCCTTGCCGACGCCGAGCGAGGCGAGGCCACCGGCGACGGCGCGCGCCTGGGCGCGGAGCTCCTCCCAGCTCAGCTTCCGGTCGCCCTCGACCACCGCGGTGCCCTTGCCGAGGCGGGCTACCGTGGCTTGAAACGCCGCCGGGAAGCTGGGCGCGACCGGCTCTGCGCCGGGCCCCCCGTTCGTGTAGCGCTGGGCCGCCGTCACTTCCATCCTCGGTGTCCTCCTCCAGGGTTCGCCGCTGAGCCGAAAGCTACCGCAACGCAGCGGGAATGCCGCTCAACGGACGTCGAAGCCGCCGCCCGTCAACCGACCGATGTCGTTCTCGAGCCCGATCGCGAACAGGATCAGGACGAGAACGAAGCCGATCATCCCCGAGCGCTCCATGATCCGCAACGGCACCGGCTTGCCGCGGACCTTCTCGACGATCGCCCAGAAGATGTGGCCGCCGTCGAGGGGCAGGAACGGGAGCAGGTTGATCAGGCCGAGCGAGAGGCTGATGACGGCCAGCACCCCGATCGCCTGCCGCGTGTCGAACTCGAAGCTCTGTCGCGTCACCTCGGTCGCGCCGACGACGCCGGAGATCTGGTCGCGGACCTCGGGGTTGAAGATGTTGGCGAACACCGTGGCGGTCTGCGAGGTCACGTACCAGAGCCGGTCGATCGCGAAGCTCGCCGCCTCGCCGGGCGGCACCGTCTCACGCTTCGCCTCGTAGCCGAAGCCGATCACCATCCGCGGCTCGACGGCGGGCTGGCCGGGCAGCTGCTCGGGGGCCTCGTAGACCGGCTTGACCCGGACCGTCAGCGGCTCGCCGCCGCGGATCACCTTCAGGGTCGCCGCGGTCGTCGCGGCGCAGCCGTCGGTCGGCTGGCCGGCACAGCGGTGGGTCGCGACCTGATCGCGGACGGCCTCGGCGAGCTGTGTCGGCGGCAGGCCGGCGACCCGCTTGCCGTCGATGGCGACGAGCTTGTCGCCGGGCTCGAGGACCTTGGCGGCCGGCAGGTCGGAGCTGACCGAGCCGACCGTGTTCGTCGGTCCCGTGTCGAGGCCGAACCCGACCGCGAGCGCGAAGAACAGGACCAGGGCGAGGACGATGTTGACGAAGGGCCCGGCGGCGATCACGACGATCCGCTTCCAGACCGGCTGCCGGTAGTAGGCGCGCTCGGCGACCTCGGGAGGGATCTCCTCCTCGGGGTTCATCCCGGTGATCTTCACGAAGCCGCCGAGCGGGATTGCGCCGATCCCGTACTCGGTCTCGCCGCGGCGAACGGAGACGAGCTTCGGCGGGAAGAACAGGAAGAAGCGCTCGACGCGCATCCCGACCGCCTTCGCGGCCGTGAAGTGGCCCGCCTCGTGGAGGACCACGAGCATCGCGAACCCGGCGATCGCCAGCACCCAGCTCATCGGCGTCCGCCGTCCGGCGCCGTCAGGAGCGCCGTCAGCTCCGCTTCCGCCCGGCCGCGGGCCTCGGCGTCGCAGTCGAACAGGTCGGCGAAGTGGGTCGGCGCCGGCGCCGGGACCGCCGCGAGCGTGCGCTCGACGACCTCGGGGATCGCGGTGAAGCGGATCGCGCCCGCCAGGAACGCGTTCACCGCGACCTCGTTGGCGGCATTGAGCACGCACGGGGCCATCCCACCCGCCTCGCCGGCCTCGCGGGCGAGGCGCAGGCACGGGAACGTCGCGACGTCCGGCTCCTCGAAGCTGAGCTCGCCGACCGCGGCGAGGTCGAGCGCCTCGACCGGAAGCTCGATCCGGTCCGGACCGAGGAGCGCGTAGGCGATCGGGACCCGCATGTCCGGCTGGCCGAGGTGGGCAAGCATCGAGCCGTCGATCAGGGTGATCAGGGAATGGACCAGCGATTGCGGGTGGACGACGACGTCGATCCGCTCGTAGGGCACCGCGAAGAGATGATGGGCCTCGATCAGCTCGAGGCCCTTGTTCATCAGCGTCGCCGAGTCGATCGTGATCTTGCCGCCCATCTCCCAGGTCGGGTGGGCGAGCGCCTCCTCGCGGCTGACGCCGCCGAGATCGGCGAGCCCCCGGAAGGGCCCGCCGGAGGCGGTGAGGACGAGGCGCTCGGCAGTCCCCGGGGGCTCCGAGCGCAGCAGCTGGTGGAGGGCCGAGTGCTCGGAGTCGACGGGGACGATCCGCGCCTCGGCCGCCTCCGCGAGCGCGGTCACGAGCTCGCCGCCGACGACGAGGCTCTCCTTGTTGGCGAGCGCCAGCTCGATGCCCTCGCTGAGGGTCGCGATCGTCGGGCCGAGGCCGGCCGAGCCGACGATCGCGTTGAGGACGACGTCGGGCTCGGAGCGGGCGATCAGCTCGCGGACGCCCTCCGCGCCGCCGAGGACGGTGCCCGTCCAGCCCGAGGCGCGGGCGGCGGCGGCGGCATCCTCATCGGCGAGCGCGACGGTGCGGACGCCGGCGGCGTCGGCACGCGAGAGCAGGCGCTCCCAGCTCGCATCGGCCGTCAGGCCCACGATCCGAATCTCGCCCGAGCGCCCGGCAACGTCGATCGCCTGCTCGCCGATCGAGCCGGTGGCGCCGAGGATCAGCACGTCCTTCACGCGGGGGAGTTTAGGAACGCCGGACGGCGGCCCCGTGCTGTGCCGCGCCGAACCTCGCCGCCGCACCGCATTCCGGGCCTCGCTCGCGGCGAGGTGAGGCGGTTCTTGCACCCGCGAGCTTCACCGCCCACGCCACCGCGGGCCCGACCCGCGGCGGTGCTCAGACGAGTGCGGCGACGCGGTCGAGGATCGCGTCGGCGACTTCGCGCTTGGTGCCGCGCGTCAGCCGTTCCTCGCGATCGCGGGTGACGATCGTGACCTCGTTGTCGGCGCTCTCGAAGCCGATCGTCGCGTCGGAGACGTCGTTGACGACGATCGCGTCGATGCCCTTGCGCTCGAGCTTGGCGCGCGCCCGTCCGACGTAGTCGCCGCCGTGCTCGGCCGCGAACCCGATCAGGACCTGGCCGTCGCGCCGCGCGCCGGCGAGGCCGGCGAGGATGTCGGCGGTCGGCTCGAGCTGCAACGACATGCTTCCCTCCCGCTCGCGGGCGAGCTTGCCGGCGCTCGGCTCCGCGGGCCGGAAGTCGGCGACGGCGGCCGCCATCAGCAGCAGGTCGGCCTCGGCGAAGGCCGCGCGGGCGGCGGCCTCGAGGTCGGCGGCGCTGGTGACGTCGATCCGCTCGACGCCGGCGGCAACCGGGATGCCGACGTTGGCGGCGATCAGGGTGACGGCGGCGGCGCGCCGCGCCGCCGCCTCGGCGAGGGCGACGCCCATCCGGCCGCTCGAGCGGTTGCCGACGAAGCGGACCGGGTCGATCGGCTCCCGCGTGCCGCCGGCGGTGACGACGACCCGGCGGCCGGCGAAATCGGGCGCGGGCGCGGCCGCCGCGTCCTCGACCGCGGCGAGGATCGCGGGGGGCTCGGGCATCCGCCCGACTCCCTGCTCGCCGCGCGAGGCGAGATCACCCTCGCCCGGCTCGAGCACCTCGATGCCGCGCTCGCGGAGCGTCCGCACGTTGGCCTGCGTCGCCTCGGCCTCCCACATCCGCGCGTTCATGGCCGGGGCGACGATCCGCGGCGCCGTGCAGGCGAGAAACGAAGTCGTCAGGAACGAGTCGCAGACGCCGGCGGCGAGCTTGGCGATCGTGTTCGCGGAGGCCGGCGCGACCGCGAAGGCGTCGGCCCGCTCGACCACGGCGAGGTGTGAGATCGGGTCGTGGGCGGGCATCTGCTCGCCCGGGTAGGTGCCGCGGAGCGGGTCGCGGCTGAACTCGTCGATGAGGACCGGGGCGCCGGTGATCCCCTCGAAGGTCGCCGGTCCGACGAATCGGCCCGCCGCGTCGGTCATCGTCACGCGGACGGCGTGGCCGGCCTGCGTCGCCTGCCGGGCCAGCTCGACCGCCTTGTAGGCGGCGATGCCGCCGCTGACGCCGATCAGGATTCTTGCCACGGCCTCCTCAGATCTCTGCGGCCGCTTCGCGGAGCGGCTCCGGCAGGCGCTAGTGCCGGTACTCGTAGTTGATCTTGCCGGCGGCGAGCTCCTCGAGCGCGATCGTGAGGTAGTTGTCGCTGTCGGCCTCGACCATCGGCGGCGTGTGCTCCTCGTAGGTGCCTTCGCCGAGCGCCCGGTAGTAGCTGTTGAGCTGCCGGGCACGCTTGGCGGCGACCACGACCGCCGTGTAATGCGAGTCGGTCTTCTCCATCAACTTGTCAACGCGGGGCTTGATCATCGCGGGCCAGTGTAGGGCACGCGAGGAGCCGACCATGGCCGACGTGCCGGCGGCGGCACGGCGCCTGCTGCCGACCGGCCGGCGCCGGTGAGCGGGTGGTCGGCACGGCGCCGCTGGCCGGCCGTCGCCATCGTCCGCCCGCTCCTGCCCCGGGGCTCCGGGAGCCGACGGCGCCCGCCTACTCCCCGAGCTTCGACCCGACGATCGCCGCCAGCTCCTCCGCGGCGCGTTCGACGTCGTCGTTGACGACGGTGTGCGGGAACTCGCCCTGTGCCTCGAGCTCCTGCTCGGCGACGGCGAGGCGGGCCGCGATCGTCTCCGGGTCGTCGGTGCCGCGGCCCTCGAGGCGGCGGCGGAGGTCGGCCGGTTCGGGAGGACCGATGAAGATCTGGACCGCCTCCGGCATCGTCGCCCGGATCTGGCGGGCGCCCTGGACCTCGATCTCGAGGACGACCGGCGCGCCGCGGGCGATGCGCTCCTCGACCTCCGTCCTGAGGGTGCCGTAGCGATTGCCGCTGTAGGTCGCGTGCTCGAGGAACCGGCCGGCGGCGACGCGGCGGTCGAACTCCTCGCGGGCGAGGAAGTGGTAGTCGACGCCGTCGACCTCCCCGGCGCGGGGTGCCCTGGTCGTCGCCGAGGTCGAGAGCTCGAGCTCGGGCACGCGATCGCGAAGGGCCCTGATCAGGGTCCCTTTGCCGACGCCGGACGGGCCGGTGATGACGAAGACGGCCGACACGCCGCGATTGTGACCGGCAGGGCGGCGGCTCAGCGGCGCCGCAGCAGGGCGACCAGCTCGTTACGCTGCCGACCCGACAGCCCGCCGATCGTCTTCGACGGCGAGACCCGGCACTGGTTGAGGATCCTGTTCACCTTGACGCGGCCGTACTTCGGGACCGCGAGCATCATGTCGAAGACCTTCGCGGTCTCCAGATAGCCGGGAGGATCGAGCAGCAGGCCCTCGATCTGGACCTTGCCCGCCTTGAGGTCGCGCTTCAGCTGTGCTCGCCGGGTCCGGATCTCGTTGGCCGCCTCGAGCGCTCTCATGCGCTGGTCGTGGCTGCGCTCGGGAACGGATGTCGAGGACGAGGACGCGGGTGCCATCGGCGCGGCGATCATATACGGGCCCGGACGGCCTGCAAGCGGAATCGGCCCGATTCGGTCCGAATTCGCCTCAACCTCAACCCGAGGTCGAGGCGAGGGTCCCGATCCCCGTCACGGAGTTGGCGGAAATTACGGCCTTCCGGCGGCCACGGCCGCGATCACGGGGCTGCGGCCGCCGGCGGGGTCACGGTGCCCGGCGCCTCACGTGCCCCAGCGGCCGCGACCGAGCACGGTCCTGCGGCCGCCGGCGGGATCACGGTCCTGTGGCCGCCACGGGGGAGTCGGCGTCGAGCGCCTGCAACTCGGCGCGGATCCGCTCGGCCGCGAGCGGGTCGCGGAACGAGGCGGTGCCGACGGCGACGACGGATGCGCCGGCGCCGAGCAGCGCCGCCGCGTGCTCGCCCCGCTCGACGCCACCCATGCCGACGACCGGGATCTCGACCGCAGCGGCGACGTCGGCGACCTGCTTCAGCGCGATCGTCCGCACCGCCGGGCCGGACAGGCCACCGCTGCCGGCCCCGAGCCAGCGAGCGCCGCCGGCGAGGATCGGCGCCGCCTTGATCGTGTTGATCAGGGCGACGGCATCGGCGCCACCCTGCTCGGCCGCGACCGCGATCGTGGCCGGCTCGGCGACGTTCGGCGTCAGCTTCACGATCAGCGGCTTCGCCGTCAGCGGTCGGAGCCCCCTCATCAGCGTCGCGGTCTCCCCCGGGTCCTCGCCGACGATCAGCCCGGAATGGACGTTCGGGCAGGACACGTTCAGCTCGAGAGCACTCACCTCCGCGCGCCCGGCGACCGCATCGACGAGCGGCGCGAACTGCTCGGCGCTCGTCGCCATCACCGAGACGATCAGCGGCGCCGGCAGCTCCGCGAGCGCCGGCAGGTCGGACTCGAGGAACCCGTCGAGCCCCTTGTTCGGCAGGCCGATCGAGTTGACCATCCCGGCCGGCTCCTCCCAGAGCCGTGGCGGCGGATTGCCGACCCGTGGAGCCGGCGTGATCGTCTTCGAGACGTAGGCGCTGAACGGGAAACGATCGAGGAGCTCGCCTCCGAACGCCCGACGGGCGGCGATCGCGTCGAAGGTCCCCGAGGCGTTGATGATCGGGTGCTCGAGCCCGATGCCGCAGAGCTCGACCGGGCCGGCGGGGGTGATCATCGCCGCTTCCAAGCGGCGCAGCACGCAGCGGGCAGCCCGCTCGCTGCGCTCGCTCGCAGCGGGCGGAACCGAGCCGGAAGCTGCCTGCTGCCTGCTGCCTGCTGCCGCCTCACCGGTGCCCCGCCCCGGCGACGAGCGCCGTCTCGATCGCGTCCGCCCGCACGACCGGGCCGTCGATGCAGAGCCGCGTGTAGCCGCCGCCGCGCAGCGGGATCGCGCATCCGAAGCAGGCCCCGTAGCCACAGGCCATCGGCGACTCCATCGCCAACTCCGCCGCGACGTCACGTTCCTCGCAGAGCGCACGGACGGCCTCGAGCATCGCCGGCGGACCGCAGGCGTAGACGGCGGCGGTCGCGACGGAGTCGCCGGCGAGCATCCGCTCGAGCAGGTCGGTCACGTAGCCACGATGACCGGCGTGACCGTCCTCGCTGGCGAGCCGGACCTCCGAGCAGCGGAACAGCTCGAGCCCGCCCGAGTGGGCGCGGTCGCGAAAGCCGAGGAGCGAGCGCTCCGGAATCCCCCGAGCGGAGAGCGTCCGCCGCCAGAGCGCGAGCGGCGCCAAGCCGATCCCGCCAGCGACGAGGATCGCCCCCGCCGCGGCCGGATTGAGCTCACGGGGCGTCGAGAAGGGCCTGCCGAGCGGGCCGGTCAGCATCAGCCCCTCGCCCGCGGTCAGCTCGGCGAGCCGCCGCGTCCCCGGCCCGACCTCCTCGAGCAGGAACGAAAGGCGCACCCCGTCGTCGGCCGCCGCGGCCGCCGCGACCGAGAAGGCCCGCGGCAGGAAC
>JAWKKA010000003.1:0-172402 GCA_041393495.1 Solirubrobacterales bacterium
GGCCGCCGGGCCGCTTTCGCGATCCGCGGCCCGCGCTCGCCCCGGCTCGAGCCGGGGCCGTAGGCTTGACGGCAGTCCGATGACAGCTTCGCCCGACGACTGGCCGCTGCCCGAGCATCCGGAGCTGCGGATGCTCGCCGAGGAGCTCGAGCGCGCCCGTCGCGTCGCCGAGATCTTCGACGCGAGGTGGCGGCTCGTCTACATCAGCCGCGAGCTCGCCGCGGTGATCGGCGCCGCCGACCCGCGGCCGTTCCTCGGGCTGACCTCGGTCCAGCGTGACCTCGAGCACCCGGAGATCTGGGGCTTCACCGAGGACGCGCTGCGCGACTGGTGGCGCTCGGAGGTGCCGTACATGCGCAGCGCCCTGGAGCCCGGCAGCGAGGACTTCGAGCGGGCGTTCGGGGCGGCGGCGGAGGCCGCGGCGAGGGTCGAGCCGCGCGAGGTGCCGCTCGGCTGGTCGGTCTGCATGGAGTTCCGCTACACGGAGCGCCTGCGCTACAGCGGCACCCAGCAGCTCGTCACCCTGCGCCTGAGCGGCACCGACGGCGCCTTCATCGGGGCGCTGCGGCTCTCCTGGCCGGCGCTGAGCGGCTCGGTGACGGGGCTGCTCTCGCGCGGCGACATCGGCATGTACGAGCGGATGGCGCAGAAGGCGGAGCCCGCCCGCCGGCCGGCCGCCGTGCTCTTCGTCGACCTCGAGGCCTCGGGCGAGATCTCGAAGACGCTTCCGTCGACCGCCTACTTCCAGCTGATCCGCGATCTCACGACCGTGATCGACGACTCGGTCACCGAGAACGCCGGGATCGTCGGCAAGCACGCCGGCGACGGCGCCTCGGCGTTCTTCCTCGCCGAGGACTTCGACGGCTCCGAGTCGGCGGCGGCGATCGCGGCGGTGCGGGCGGCCCGGACGATCGCCGAGCGCGCCGGCGGGATGGAGTCGGCTCCCGACTCCCCGATCGCCGTCAACGCCGGCATCCACTGGGGCTCGATGCTCGTCATCGGCCAGGTCGTCACCAGCGGCCGGCTCGAGATCACCGCGCTCGGCGACGAGGTCAACGAGACGGCGCGGATCGAGGGCGTGGCGAAGGAGGGCGCGATCCTCGCCTCCAAGCACCTGCTCGAGCGGATCCCCGAATCGGGTGCGGCGGCGCTCGGGATCGACCCGGCCGCGCTCGCCTACCGGACCCTCGCCCAGCTCGAGGGCGCGAGCGAGAAGGCGGTCCGCGACGCCGGAGCGATCCCGGTCGCGGCGATCTGATCGGCCGTTGCGGCGGGTCGGGGCGCGCGACCTCCCCGACGGACCGGCGGGCGGCTGCCGCGCATGTCGCGCCGAGGATCGGAGCGACCGGGTGGATCCAGCGGGTGTCGATCGCCGGGCGGGGGCCACGACTGCGTCGTGCACCCAGGTGGGCCGTCCGTCAGGATCAGGGCATGGCTCCCGACGGCGTGATCCGGTTCGAGGACCGCTTGCGGGCGACGCTCGGCTCGAACCTCGAGGCCCATGAGCGGCGCCGCGAGCCGCTCGACGGGCGCCGTCACGCGGCGGTCGCGCTGGTGGTGGTCGACAGCGACGCCGAGCGCGATGACCGCGAGCCGGTGCCGGCGGGCGCGATCGACATGTCGGGCGTCCCGGGCATCGCCGACGGTGAGAGGCCGGGTCTCGACGGGAGGATGGTCGGGGTCGCCGGCGGGGCGTCGTTCCTGCTCTGCCGCCGCCCGCTCGGGATGCGGCGCCATCCCGGGCAGTGGGCGCTGCCGGGCGGGCGCCTCGATCCCGGCGAGATGCCGCTGGAGGGGGCCCTGCGGGAGGTCGAGGAGGAGCTCGGCCTGAGCCTGGGCCCGGACGAGGTGATCGGCTGGCTGGACGACTACGTGACCCGCTCGGGGTTCGTGATCTCGCCGGTGGTGCTCTGGTGCGCAGGGGATCCGGTCATCGAGCCCGACCCGGACGAGGTGTTCGCGGCCTACCGGATCGGCCTCCATGCGCTGCGGGCCAGCGATCCGCGCTACATCGAGATCGCGGAGAGCCCACGGCCCGTCCTCCAGCTTCCGCTCGGCAACGATCTGATCCACGCGCCGACCGGGGCGATCCTCCTGCAGTTTCGCCAGGTTGCGATGCTCGGCCGGGCGGGGGAGCGGGTCGAACACGTCGAGGAGCCCGTGTTCGCCTGGCGCTGACGCCGCCGGGGGCCGTCCCGCCTCTACAGTAGGTGCGATGACGATCCGCGACGTGATCGAGAGTCACGGCCACTTCGCCCACGGCGGCAACCCCGATGACGCCGCCGAGGCGTGGGCGGAGGTGCGGTTCACCGCCGGCGAGGTCGACGAGTGGCTCAAGGCGCGTTGCTTTCACCCGAGCTCTGCCCGCGACCTCGCCGACGCCGGGGTCACCCCCGAGATGGCGGCGATGCAGACCGAGGCCGGTGCCGGCGACTACGTCGACACGGTCGGCTTCAAGGTCGCCGACGGCGATCTCGAGGTCGAGGAGGCCCGCGACCTCGTCGGTGCCACCTGACCGCCCCCGGCGCCGACGCGGCCGACTCCAACCCGGAGCACCCGTCCCGAGCGGTCCGTAGCGCTCGTTGTAGGTTGCAGGACACCCGAACGGAAGGACCCAGGATGGCTGAACAGGAGACCTCACGATCCCGCTCGGTGCGGCCGACCGCGATGGCCGCGTCCGCGGCGAAGGGCTGATCGCGTATGGAGGTCGAGATCGCGGCGCGGGGCGAGGTTCCCGACGACGCCCGCGTGCTCGCGGCCGAGAAGGTCGGGGCGCTGGACCGCTACGTGAACGCGAGCTTTCTGCGCGCCCGGGTCGTCCTCACCGAGGAGGCGAACCCGCGCATCGAGCGCTCGGCGAGGGCCGAGGGCGAGGTCCTGCTCGACGGCACGATGGTCCGGGCGCGGGTCGCGAGCTACGACATGCAGACCGCCGTCGACCGGCTCGCCCAGCGGCTCGAGCGCCAGCTCCGCTCGTTCGTCGAGCGCCGCGTCAGCGAGCGCGACCGTGGCTCGTCGCGGGAGCCGGGCGAGTGGCGTCACGGGGACGCCGGCGACGTGCGGCCGGAGTACTTCCCGCGGCCGGCGGAAGAGCGCGAGGTCGTGCGCCGCAAGAGCATCGCCGTCGGCGCGATGGACGCCGTCGAGGCGGCGGCCGAGATGGAGATGCTCGACCACGACTTCTACCTCTACCGCGAGGTCGAGCCGGCGGTCGATGCGGTCGTCTACCACCGCGACGACGGCCGGACCGGCGTGATCGGGCCGATCGGCACCGGATGGTCGGGGCCGGACCACAACGGGATCGTCCGCGAGGAGAGCCGCGGCCCCGAGCCGCGCGACCTCGACGACGTCGTCGCCGAGATGAACGAGCTCAACCATCGCTTCCTCTACTTCATCGACGGGGAATCGGGGCGGGGACGGGTCATCTACCTCCGCTACGACGGCCACTACGGTCTGATCGAACCGCGGGGCTGACCCGGCTCGGACCGCGCTCCTCGAAGATGGGCCCCGAGACGTGAGCGCCGGAGCCGACCGGCTCGCGTTCAGCGGCTGGATCGGCCCGCCCGCCGATCCGCTGCCCGCGCTCGGGGAGGAGATCGAGTGCGACGTCGCGGTCATCGGCGGCGGGCTCACCGGCATGGCGGCGGCGCTGCGGCTCGACGAGCTCGGCGCCGACGTGGCCGTGCTCGACGCCGCTTTCTGCGGTTGGGGGGCGAGCTCGCGCAACGCCGGGCATCTGACGCCGACGATCGGCGGCGACCCGCAGCTCCTCGCGACCGTCTTCCGACGCCGGGCCGCGGAGCTGGTCCGGCTGGCGGACGCGGCGGTCCACTTCACCGAGGGGCTGATCGAGCGGCACCGGATCGAATGCGAGTACGAGCCCGCCGGGAACGTCTCCGCCGCGCTCGGCGAGGCGCAGATGCGCCGGGCCGGGAAGATCGCGCGCTTCCTCGCGGAGCGTGGCGGCGAGGTCGAGCTGGTCGACGGCCGCGAGGCGGGGCTTCCCCACGCCTTCGCCGGCGGCATCCTCGAGCGGGCCGGCGGTGTCCTCAACCCGGGCCTGCTCGCCCGCGGCCTGCGTGAGGCCCTGCGCGGCACCCGGGCCCGCATCTTCGAGCGGACCGCGGCCCTGTCGGTCGAGCCCGGCGGCGCCGGGGTGATCGTCGAAACGGCCACGGGCAGGGTCCGCGCCGGTCAGGTGCTGCTCGCCGCCAACGCCTTCGCCCGCGATCTGCCGTTCGCCCCGGCGCGGATCGTCGCGCCGCTCTGGGTGACGCTGGCCGAGACCGAGCCGATCGAGCCGGGCCGGATCGAGGCCGCCGGGTGGACGAGCCGCAGGGGCGTCTACACCCAGCACGTGATCCTCGAGAGCTACCGGATCACGAAGCGGGCGACGGTGGTGTTCGGCAGCCGCCTGCCGCAGGCGCCGCGCGGCGTCCTCGGCGCGCGGGTGCCGGCTCCCGAGGTCGTCGCCGACGTCGTCGCGGGCTTTCACGAGCGCTTCCCGTCGCTTCGCGACGTCCCCGCCGCACGGGCGTGGGGCGGGTGGATCGCGATGACCCCCTCGTGGCTACCGGTCGCCGGCGAGGCGGGGGCGAACGTCTCCTACGCCCTCGGCTACAACGGCCACGGCCTCGCCCAGGCGCCCTATCTGGGGACGCTGATGGCCGAACGGCTCGCGAGCGGCACGATCCACGATGACCTCGGGACGCTCTGGCGCGATGCCCCGCGCTTCGCGCCGGCGCCGCTGTTCACCCGTCCGGCGCTCCGGCTCGGCTGGGCGATCGACCGGGCATCGGACCGGCTTCTGCGCCGCCGCTCCCGCTGACGGCGGGGCGCCACGATCGACGCCGCGTCGGCCGCGGATCGGCACGTTCGTCGAGGACGCGGAGCGGGCTGACGCCGTGCCCGCTCGCCCGATCAGGCCCGCCCGCGGGCGCCGCCGAGCACCTCGAGCAAGCGGGCATGGGGGAGCGCATGGGCGACGATGTCGTCGCGGCCGGTGGTCGTCGTGGCGGCGAGGAGCGCGTTGACGATCGCCGCCTCGGTCGCCTCGGCGGCAGCGTCGAAGAGGGGGGTGATGTGGCGGTCGTCGAGCATCCGTACCGGTACCTCGCGGCCGGCTTCGGAGCCGTCCGGCTTGGCGTCGAGGCCGTCGTTGCCGGTCGCGAAGGCGAGGAACAGGTCCCCCGAGTCGTGCTCGCCGACCCCACCGGTGCGGCCGATGCCGATCGAGGCGCGCTGCGCCAGGCGCTCGCACTGATGGGGCAGAAGCGGCGCATCGGTGGCGAGGACGACGATGATCGAGCCGGCGCCCGGCGGCGGGCCGGGCGGCGTCGCAAGCGGGACCTCCCCGGCCGGAATCATCCGGCCGACCCGCACCCCGTTGATCGTCAGCCGCTCGCGCCGACCGTGGTTCGCCTGCACGAGCGCGCCGACCGTGTAGCCCCCGTCGGATTCGCCGAGCCGCCGCGAGGCGCTGCCGATCCCACCCTTGAAGTCGTGGCAGATCATCCCCGTGCCGCCGCCGATCGCGCCCTGCTCCACCGCCCCGCCGCTGGCGTCGCCCAGCGCCGCGGCGACGTGCTCGGTCCCGACGTGCTGGCCGTCGATGTCGTTGAGGACCCCGTCCCAGGTCTCCCCGACGACCGGCAGGCTCCAGAGCTCCTCGCCCGCTCGCGCCCGGCGATGTACGGCCGCGAGCGCGTCGCGCACCACACCGACGCTGTGGGTGTTGGTGAGCCCGATCGCGGTCGTGAGCATCCCCGACTCGCGGATCCAGTGGACGCCGGTGAGCTCCCCGTTGCCGTTGAGGCGGTGAGTGGCGGCGAAGACCGGCGCCGTCCAGATCTCGCGGCGGGGCAGGACGACCGTCACCCCGGTGCGGACCGGGCCGCGACCGACCCGCAGCGGACCGGCGCCGCTGACGATCGTCGAGTGGCCGACCATCACGCCGTCGACGTCGGTGATCGCGTCGAGCGGCCCCGGCGCGAGGTCGCCGACGCTGAGGTCGATCTCACGGGCGCTGCTCACGGGCGCTCCGTTCCCCGCTCGCGCCCGCCGCAGGACCATCGCTGGGGTCGGCGAGGTGGTGGACACGTCCACCCCGGGGACGGATGCGACATCTCGCCGTGACCCGCGCCGCCCCTGGCCGTCAGGCGTAGCGGGCGACGGTGAAGGCGATCAGCATCGGCACGTGGACGGCGTAGATCACGATCGAGAGCGTCAGCACGACCAGCGGGCCGCCGCTGAGCCCGTTGCGGAGGAAGGCGTACTCGATCAGCCCGGCGGTGATGCCGTAGGCGAGCAGGGCCCACTTGCCGACCGCGAGGAAGCGGTCCCACCTGAAGCCGTCGGCACGCGCGAGCGCCACCATGTTGGCGACGAGCAGGCCCGCCGAGAGCACGAGCAGGATCACCGCCGGGGCGAGCGGCACCTCGTTCGGCAGGTGCGAGGCCAGGTAGATCCCGCCGATAACGATCAGGGCCAGGGAGGTCATCCCGATCGCCGTGACCGGAGGAAAATCGCGATCCGCCGATGGCTCCGCCGCGATCCCTGCGGCTGCGGCGGCCGCCGGTGCGGCAGCGCCATCCGGTGTGGCCGGCGGGCTCATCCCGCCGCCAGCTTGGTCATGATCACGAGGATCGCGACCTGCATCGCGCCGGTCACGCCGGCCGTGTAGATGAACCGCTTCATCAGCTTCTCGATCACCGCCGGGTTCGGCCGCTGCTTCTTCAGCTCGGTCAGCACCGCGACGTTGGCCGGCTCGAGCAGACCGAGCGCGATCACCGCCATGATGCCGACGACGATGTAGCTGGCGACGATCCAGCCGTGCAGGTAGTAGGAGCTGTCGACCGTGCCCATGTGGATGCCGAGCTGCCAGCCCGCCGCCAGCGTGACGGTGACGACGGTCGGCATGATCAGAAGCATCTTCGGCATCAGCCGGGTCGTGAACTCGATCCGCGCCGGGACCGGCATCCTGCCCATGATCGGCCCGAGCACGAACCCGAGGAAGAGGTCGATGATCGTCCAGGCGGCGCCGAAGGCAACGTGCAGGAAGACCAGCGGCCAGAGCTCGTTGACGGCGATCGCGACGACGAGCAGGACGAGGACGACGGCGACGATCGGCAACCCCTTGAGCGGCACGATCGAGAAATCGGGGACGGCCGCGGATCCTCCGCCCGGCGGGCCGGCGGTCTCGCCGTGTGCCCTTGCCCCGCTCGGCTGAACTGCGATCTCAGCCACATCGTGACTATAGCCACGTCGGGAGACGGTCGGGGCGCTGTCCGGCTGCCCCCGCCGGGCCCGCCGCCGGCGCGCTCGGCGGCGCCCGGCAGCTCGACCCGTTCGCCGCTCAGCCGATGGCGAGCAGGCTCACCGCCCCGGCCGCGAGGCCGAGGCCGGCGAGCTGGATCGCCCCGATCCGCTCCGTGAGGAAGGCGCGGGCGAGGATGACGGTGGCGGCGGGATAGAGCGCGGTGATCACCGCGACGATGGCGAGGTCGCCCTCGCGGACGGCGAGCAGGAACGAGAGGTTGGCCAGCGAGTCGAGGGCGCCGGCGCCGGCCGCGGCGGGCACGTCGGGCCGGTTGGGGCCGAGGCGGTCGCGGAGTGCCCCGGCAGCGGCGAGGACGACCGCGGCGGATACCGCCCGGCCGACCAGCAGCGGGGCGATGCCGCTGTCATGCGGCGCCTGATCGAGGCAGATGAGCTGGAGCGCGATCGCCGCGCCGGCGGCGAAGGCGAGCATCAGCGCCGCCCGGCTCGGGCGGAGGCCGCTTCCGTCGGGGCCGCCGCTGATCACGACGACGGCGACGAACGCCAGCGCAACGCCGCCGACCGCGGGCCCGCTGAGCTGCTCGCCGCCGATCAGCCCGACAGAGACCGGCAACGCCGCCGAGACGACCGCCGTGACGGGGGAGAGGACGCTCATCGGCCCGATCGCGAGCGTCCGGTAGAGCAGCGCGAACGCGGCCGCCGATGCCACGCCCGACGCGGCGCCCCAGGCGACGGCGCCGGTATCGAACCGCGCTCCGAAGGCCGGCCAGAGCAGGACCTCGACGAGGAGGCTCGTCGGCGCGGCGATCGCGACGACGCGGAGCACATGGGCGCTTCGGGAGGCCACCCCGCCGAGGAAATCGGCGGAGCCGTAGGCGAACGAGCTCGCCAGCGCGAGCAGCAGCGACAGGGTCATCAGAATGACTGCACGGTACAGTGCGCTGACCGAGATGATCGAACCCGCACTCGCGACGATCGCCCGCAACGTCAGGGCGACCCGGACCGCCGCCGGGCTGTCGCTCGAAGCGCTCGCGGGCCGGGCGGAGATCAGCAAGGGGGCGCTGGTCGCCCTCGAAGGCGCGCGCGGCAACCCGAACCTGACCACCCTCGTCCGGATCGCCGACGCGCTCGGCCGGCCGGTCTCCTCGCTCATGGAGGAGCCGGGCGCGGAGGCGGCCGTGATCGTCGACAGCGCCGCGGTCGCGCCGCTCTGGGTCGGCCCGGCCGGGGGCACCGCGCGGCTGCTGCTCACGAACCCGCGCCCCTCGCCGGTCGAGCTCTGGCGCTGGGTCCTTCATCCCGGCGAGCGGCACCACAGCCACGCGCACCCCGCCGGGGTCACCGAGACCCTGACCGTGATCCGCGGACGGATGGAGCTCACGGCCGGGGATGCTCCGCAACCGCTCCGCGCCGGTGAGACGGCCGTTTTCGCAGCCGACGTCCCCCATGCCTACGAGGGCGCGGGGCGCGGGCCCTGCGAGCTGATCATGACCGTCCACCTCCCGGTCGAGCGCCGCGAGGGCTGACCGCGCATCGTCGGGGATCGGCCGCTGCCAGCTCGCGGGCTGCCTCCGAGCGTCGCGTCCGTCGGTGGCATCGCCGGCGGATCGGAGTAGCCTGGGAGCCGACCGGCAGCCCGTCAGGGGGGTCTGCCAGAAAACCGAGGAGGCTCCGATGCGGATGCTCTTGAAGGTGCAGATCCCGACCGCCAGGGGAAACGAGGCGATCAAGGACGGGAGCCTTCCGGAGGTGATCGGCTCCTCGCTCGAGGCGCTCGGTGCGGAGGCCGCCTACTTCATCGCCGAGGACGGCATGCGCACCGGCCTGATCTTCTTCGACATGGAGGACTCGACCGGGATCCCGTCCGCGGCCGAGCCGTTCTTCCTCGGGCTCGATGCCAGGATCACGATGGTCCCGGCGATGAACGTCGAGGAGATGCGGGCCGGCGTCGCCAAGGCCATGAAGGCCGCCGGATGAGGGCGGCCGGGTCGATCGCGGGCGGAGCGGCGCGGTAGGGCGGTCGATCCGCGTGACCGACCTGGCGCGGCGGGGAGGCCGATCAGCGTGACCGAGCTGGCGCGACCGGGCGAGCTGATCAGCACGATCGAGCTCGCGCAGGCGACCCGTAACCGCGGCATGCCGCTCGAGGCGATGCGGCACGACGTGACGCCGGTCGGGCTTCACTACCTGCTGGTGCACTTCGACATCCCGGCGCTCGATCCCGCCGAGTGGCGGCTGCGGGTCACCGGCAACGTCGAGCGGGAGCTGGTGCTCGACCTCGCCTCGATTCGGAGCCGCCCCCCGAGCACGGTCGCCGTGACGATGGAATGCGCCGGTAACGGGCGCGCCCGGCTCGAGCCCCGGCCGATCTCGCAACCATGGCTGAACGAGGCGATCGGGACGGCGAGCTGGACCGGCGCTCCGCTCGGAGAGCTGCTCGCCGAGGCCGGGATCGGCGCCGACACGGTCGAGCTCGTGTTCACCGGCGCCGACCACGGCATCGAGGGAGGCGAGGAGCTCGACTACGCGCGGTCGCTGTCCGTCGAGGAGGCATCGCGTCCGTCCGTCCTGCTCGCCTACGAGATGAACGGGCGACCGCTCGAGCCGCAGCACGGCTTCCCGCTGCGCCTGCTGGTCCCGGGCTGGTACGGGATGACCAGCGTCAAGTGGCTGACCGAGATCGAGGCGGTGACGGAGCCGTTCCGGGGCTACCACCAGGCGACCGCCTATCACTACAAGCAGGACGACGACGGACCCGGCGAGCCGGTGAGCCGGATCCGGCCGCGGGCGCTGATGATCCCGCCCGGGTTCCCCGACTTCCCGGAGCGGAGCCGGTACGTCGAGCGCGGTCCGGTCGCGGTGGCGGGCCGGGCCTGGAGCGGGACGGCGCCGATCGCGCGCGTCGAGGTCGCCGTGGACGGGGAATGGCACGATGCCGAGCTCTCCGAGCCGGTCGGTGAATGGGCATGGCGCGCCTGGTCGTGGCGGTGGGAGGCGGAGCCCGGCGAGCATCTGCTCGCTTGCCGCGCGAGCGACGCGAGCGGCCGCAGCCAGCCCGTCGAGCAACCGTGGAACGTCCAGGGCATGGGAAACAACCTGGTCCAACAGGTGCCCGTGCTGGTGCGCTGAGGCGAGTCCCGGCTCCCGTCGACGGGCCCCGGGCGGCGGCTCGGGCCGGGCGGGTGGATCGAGGCGGCGACGCCGCCGGCGCGAGGAAACGGCCGGATCCCGCGAGCGGGTAGCCTCCAATCGGAACCCGCAACAAGCGCGACGACGCTCGGCACGAGGAGAGGAACGAAATGGGCAACTACGCGGTCGTGAACCCGGCAACCGGGGACAAGGGCAAGGAGTACGACGACATCACCGACGCCGACCTGGACGCGGCGATCGGGAAGGCCTGGGAGACGCACCGCGAGTGGTCGCTCTCGACGACGGCGGCGGAGCGCGCGGCGCTGATCCAGAAGGTCGCCGACCTGCACATCGAGCGACGCGAGGCGCTGGCCGAGATCGCCGTCCGCGAGATGGGCAAGCCGACCGAGCAGGCGCTCGGCGAGGTCGATTTCTGCGGCGACATCTACGGCTACTACGCCGAGCGGGCCGAGAAGTTCCTCGCCGACGAGCCGATCGACCTGCTCGCCGGCGAGGGCACGGCGGTGATCCGCAGAAGCGCGATGGGGCCGCTGATCGGGATCATGCCCTGGAACTTCCCCTACTACCAGGTCGCGCGGTTCGCGGGCCCGAACCTGATCGTCGGCAACACGATCCTGCTGAAGCCGGCGCCGCAGTGCCCGGAGTCGGCGGCGGCGATCCAGGCGATCTACGACGACGCCGGCTTCCCGGCGGGCGCCTACCAGACGATCCTCGCCTCGAACGAGCAGATCGCCGACGCGATCGCCGACCCGCGGGTCCGCGGCGTCTCTGTGACGGGCTCGGAGCGGGCCGGCTCGGCCGTCGCCGAGGTCGCCGGCCGCAACCTCAAGAAGGTCGTCCTCGAGATGGGCGGATCGGACCCGTTCATCCTGCTCGCGACCGAGGACCTCGATGAGGTCGTCGAGGCGGCGACCAACGCGCGCCTCGACAACACCGGCCAGTCCTGCAACGCCGCGAAGCGGTTCATCGTCGCCGACGAGCTCTACGACGACTTCCTCGCGAAGCTCACGGAGCAGATGAAGTCGATGGAGCCCGGGAACCCGACCGACGACCCGGCGATGGGGCCGCTGTCGTCGGAGACCGCCGCCGAGCGCCTGCAGGACCAGCTCGACCGGGCGAAGGCCCAGGGCGCCGAGGTCGTGCTCGAGGGCGGCCGCGACGGCAACTTCTTCCGCTCGACGGTGCTGACCGGGATCACCCCCGACAACGACGCCTATCGCGAGGAGTTCTTCGGGCCGGTCGCGAGCGTCTACCGGGTCGGCTCCGAGGCGGAGGCGATCGAGCTCGCCAACGACACGCCGTTCGGCCTCGGCTCCTACGTGTTCAGCGACGACCCCGAGCAGGCGCAGCGCGTGGCGAACCACCTCGACACCGGGATGGTCTTCGTCAACGGCGTGCTCGCCGACGGCGCCGAGCTGCCGTTCGGCGGCGTCAAGCGCTCCGGCTTCGGCCGCGAGCTCGGGCCCTACGGGATGGACGAGTTCGTCAACAAGAAGCTGATCCGCGTCATCAAGTAGGCGCTGCCCGCCGGGCCCCGCGGCGCGGGGCCCGGCGCCGACTGCCGGCGCCGGGCCGGCCGCGACGGCGATCGGCTCCGCGGCGACGGTGGCCGCTACGGGCGGGCGGGTGCGTCGGCGGCGGCCGGCCGTCGCAGACGCGGCGAGGCGTCCATCCGCCTTCGCACCCAGGCCTGAACGGGGAGCTCGAGCCAGCGCCGCGAGGCCGCTGCGAACAGGAGCGATGCCGGGACGACCGCCGCGACCCAGACCAGGAAATCGACGAAGGTCCCGGTCCGCGGCAGCCCGGTCAGCTGGTACAGGTAGATGACGATCAGCCAGTGGATCAGGTAGACGCCGTAGCTGAGCTCGGCGAGGCGGTCGGTGATCCGGTTGGCGAACGGCCGCTGCAGCCAGAGCGGGCCGCAGACGACGGCGAGGATGATCGCTCCCCGCAGCGCCGTCTGCAGCGTCGCCGCGCCGGTGTGCTGGCGGGCGACCGGGCCGATGTTGCCGCCGACCGTGAACGCCACCCGCGCATAGAGGTAGGCGGCGATCGCGTAGAGCGGGACCGTGACCAACAGCGTGCGGCTCGCGTACCGAGCCAGCCGCCCGGGCGCGACGCGAGCGGTGAGGCGCACGTAGGCCCACGCCGAGGTCATCCCGAGCCCGAACGAGAACGCCCAGCCCGGGAACTGGTCGACGGCGAGCCCGGCCATCGTCCGCGGCGGCCGGTTCGAGACGCTCTCGAAGATCCACGGGGCCCAGTCGACGGTCTGCTTCCAGGCGATCGTCAGGGCCGCTGCCGCCGCGAGCCCGAGCAGCGGATGGCGGAAGTAGGGCTTCGCGACGAACGGCAGGATCGCGTAGAAGGCGACGACGTTCGACAGCAGCCAGAGCGGCGGGTTGGTCCCGAAGCCGATGCTGAAGCTGCTGTCGAGCAGGGCCATCGGCTGCTGCAGGACCGCCAGGTGGGTCGCGATGTCGGCGGCGGAGGGCATCACGGATCCGGCCCAACCGACGCCCAGCACCAGCAGCAGGATGCCGATCGCGAGGACCAGCCAGTAGGCGGGGAAGAGCCGTGCCGCCCGCCCGATCCAGAACCGGGCCTTGCTGCCGAGGTCGCCGCCGTTGCGGACAGCGGGCAGGAACAGGACGAAGCCGCTGATGATGAAGAAGGCGTCGATGCTGTTGCTGAAGATCGCCCAGAGGACGACGCCGGTCCGCGTCCCCGCCGTCGCCGACAGGACGCCGGAGACGCCGAGCAGGTGGGTGGTGACGACGGCGAAGATCGCGTAGCCGCGAAAGCCGTCGAGCGCGTGCACCCGCCGGGTGCCGCTGCCGGTCGGCGCCGGCTCCCGGGCTGCCGGGGCCGCCCTAGGGTTGCTCGGCATCGGGCAGCTCGGGCGGCGCCGAGCGGTAGCGGGGCGGGGTCCGCGAGAGCCCGATCGGGTTGCGGGTCAGCGCGACCGTGGAGCCGTCCTCGCGCGGGAGGCTGACGATCGGCTCGAGGTCGAGCGCGGCGGCGAGCTCGAAGGCGGCGGCGATGTCGTTGACGACGCCGGCCGGGACGCTCGCCGCGGTCAGCTCGACCGCCCACTCGGCCGCGCTCCGCTCCTCGAGCCGGGCCTCGAGCTCGGATCGGAGCGCGGCCCGGTTGGCGACCCGGTCGGGATTGGTCGCAAAGCGCGGGTCGGCCGCCAGCGCGTCGGCGCCGATCACCGCGCAGAGCGCGGCGAACTGGCCATCGGTCCCGACCGCGAGAACGAGGTCGCCGTCGCCCGAGCGGAGCAGCTCGTAGGGGGCGATGCTCGGGTGGGCGTTGCCCATCCGGGCCGGCGTCGCGCCGGCGACGGTGTGGGCGGAGCCCTGGTTGACGAGGGCGGCGAGCAGCGACGAGAGCAGGTTCACCTCGACCCGCTGGCCGCCGCCGCCGCGCTCGCGGCGGCGCAGCGCCGCGAGGATGCCGACGGCCGCGAAGAGCCCGGCGAGGACGTCGACGAGCGCGACCCCGACCTTCTGCGGCTCGCGGTCGGGCTCACCGGTGATGCTCATCAGCCCGCCGAGCGCCTGGACGAGGAGGTCGTAGCCGGGCAGCGCCGCACCGGCGCCGCGGCCGAAGCCGGTGATCGAGCAGTAGACGAGGTCGGGCTGCTCGGAGCGGAGGTCGTCCCAGCCGAGGCCGAGCCGCTCCATCACGCCGGGCCGGAAGTTCTCGACGAGGACGTCGGCCCCGGCGATGAGGCGGCGCGCCTCGGCGGCGCCGGCGGGGTCGCGGAGGTCGAGCGCGACGCTGCGCTTGTTGCGGTTGACCGCCTCGAAGTAGGTCGCCTGGCCGCGCTCGTCGAACGGCGGCCCCCACGCGCGGGTCTCGTCGCCGCTGCCCGGCCGCTCGACCTTGATCACCTCGGCGCCGAGGTCGGCGAGCATCATCGTCGCGAACGGGCCGGCGAGGACCCGCGAGAAGTCCACCACCGTCAGCGAGTCGAGGGCGACCGGGGGCGAGGGAGGCTCGGCGCTCGTCGGCATCGGCGCCAATTATCTATCGTCGGAGCGAACGGAGAGCACCTTGGCGACCGGCACCGACCAACAACGAGAGATCCGCCCCCGCGATTACCTCGACTTCGACAGCACGCTCGATGACGAGGAGAGGCTGATCCGCGACACCGTTCGCGCCTTCGTCGCCGATCGGGTTCTGCCCGAGGTCGGCGACTGGTTCGAGGAGGCCCGGTTGCCGGCCGAGCTGGCGCCGGAGCTCGGCCGGCTCGGGCTGCTCGGGATGCACCTCACGGGCTACGGCTGCGCCGGCGCCACCGCGACCGCCTACGGGCTCGCCTGCATGGAGCTCGAAGCCGGCGACGCCGGGGTCCGCAGCCTCGTCTCCGTCCAGGGCTCGCTGGCGATGTTCGCGATCCACCGCTGGGGCTCGGAGGAGCAGAAGCAGCAGTGGCTGCCGCAGATGGCCGCCGGCGAGGCGATCGGTTGCTTCGGGCTGACGGAGCCCGACTCCGGCTCCGATCCCGGCTCGATGCGGACCCGCGCCCGCCGCGACGGCGACGACTGGATCCTCCACGGCCAGAAGATGTGGATCACCAACGGCTCGGTCGCCGATGTCGCGGTCGTCTGGGCGATGACCGACGACGGCGTCCGCGGGTTCCTGGTCCCGGCCGGCACGCCCGGCTTCACGACCCAGGACATCCACCGGAAGCTGTCGCTGCGCGCGTCGGTGACCTCGGAGCTGCTCCTCGACGACGTCCGGTTGCCGGCCGCCGCGCTGCTGCCGGAGGCGACCTCGTTGCGCGGCCCGCTCTCGTGCCTGAACGAGGCGCGCTACGGGATCCTCTGGGGGGCGGTCGGCGCCGCCCGCGCCTGCTTCGAGGCGGCCCTCGACTACAGCCTCGACCGCCGCCAGTTCGCCCGCCCGATCGCCTCGTTTCAGATCCAGCAGCACAAGCTCGCGACGATGGCGCTCGAGGTCAACCGGGCGGCGCTTCTGGCGCTGCACCTCGGCCGCCTCAAGGACGGCGGCCGGCTCCGTCCCGAGCAGGTGAGCATGGGCAAGCTCGGCAACGTCAACGCGGCGCTCGAGGTGGCGCGGACCGCACGCCAGGTCCTCGGCGCCAACGGCGTCACGCTCGAGTATCCGGTGATCCGCCACATGAACAACCTCGAGTCGGTCGTCACCTACGAGGGGACCGCCGATATCCATGCCCTCGTCGTCGGCGCGGCGCTGACCGGGATCGACGCGTTCCGATGAGCCCCGAGAGCCCGGACACGGCGATCGAGCGGGTCGGCGTCGTCGGCGGCGGCATCATGGGCACCGGGATCGCCGAGGTCTGTGCCCGGGCCGGGCTCGACGTGATCCTCGTCGAGGTCGACGCCGACGCCGCCGAGCGGGCGCGGGAGCGGATCGCCGCCAGCCTCGGCCACGCCGTCGAACGCGGCAAGCTCGAGGCCGAGGAGGCCGAGCGGGCGCTCGCCGCGATGGCGTTCGACACCGAGCTCGAGCGCCTCGCCGACCGCGACATCGTCATCGAGGCGGTCGTCGAGGACAAGGAGGCGAAGCTCGACGTCTTCCGGCGGCTGAGCGCGATCCTCGCCGACCCCGAGGCGATCATCGCCTCGAACACCTCCTCGATCCCGATCGTCGAGCTCGCCGCGGCCGCCGGCGATCGCAGCGGCCACGTCGTCGGCCTGCACTTCTTCAACCCGGTGCCGGTCCTGTCGCTCGTCGAGGTGATCCCGTCGCTGCTCACCTCGTCGCAGACGACCGAGCGGGCGCAGCGCTTCGCCGCCGGGCAGCTCGGCAAGGACCCGATCGAGGCTCCGGATCGGGCCGGCTTCACGGTCAACGCTCTCCTCGTCCCCTACCTGCTGTCGGCGATCCGGATGTTCGAGCAGGGCCTCGCCAGCGCCGAGGACATCGACGAGGGCATGGTCAAGGGCTGCGCCCACCCGCTCGGGCCGCTCGCGCTCGCCGACATGATCGGCCTCGACACCGTGATGAGCGTCGCCCAGACGCTCTACGCCGAGCACCGCGAGCAGCTCTTCGCGCCCCCGCCGCTGCTCCAGCGCCTCGTTGCGGCGGGGATGCTCGGCCGCAAGAGCGGCCGTGGCCTCTACAGCTACGAGTAGGCGGCGGGCCCTCGACCATTGCCGGGTCCTTCTGCCCAGGTGCGTGGCGCCGGGGCGGCAGCGGCCGGAATATCGGCGCGAGCCACCCCAGCGGTGATCACTGACCGCTTCCGGATCCTCTCGGTCGACGGAGGGGGGATTCGCGGGCTGATCCCCGCGCTCGTCGCCGCCGACCTCGAGCGGAGGATCTGCGAGCGGGCCGGCGAGCAGGCCCGGATCTGCGACTACGTGAACCTCTTCGCGGGCACCTCGACGGGCGGGCTGATCGCGCTCGCCTTGACCGCCCCCGACCCCGCCGATCCGGACCGGCCGCGGGTCAGCGCCGCCGAGCTCGCAGCGTTCTACGTCCAGGACGGCCCGCGGATCTTCCGTCGGTCGCTGCTACAGAAGCTCCGGACCGCCTGGGGATACGCCGGCCCGAAGTACTCGCTCGGGCCGCTCGCGGAGTCCGTCCGCCGGCGACTCGGCGACGCACTGCCCGCGGCCGCAGCATCGCTGATCGCCGAGCGCGAGGCCGAGCTCGACGAGATCGCCGATCGGCTCCTCGCCGCCGGACCGCTCGAGGCCGACCCTCACGCTCCGCCGTAGGCCTCGAGGTGACGGGGCGGCCGGCCGGGCCCCGGGAGCGCCCCGCTCGGCGTCCGGGTCAATCGCTGACGCCGGTCGCGTCGTCGATCCCGATGGCAACGATGTTCGCTGTGACGATTCGCGCCGACGAGCCGGCGTTCACCTTCGAGCACTGCAGCTCGAGCGCTTGTCCCGCGGTGACCGCGAACAGCCCCGAGAGCGTGAAGTTCTCCGGCTCGGTGTCGGCCCGAACCACCTGGGCGCGAGCGGTCGCGCTCGATCCCGACCCGCCGCCGCCGTTGATCAGGCGGCATTGGACGGTGGTGGGCACGGCATTGACCGTCTGCGCCTCGACCGCCGCGGTCGCGAAGTAGGTCCCCGCCGGCACGTCGAGCTCGACGACCCTGGAGCCGTACAGGCTCGAGCTGAAGGCGTCGTAGTTGACCGATCCGCTGGCCTGGAACCCGTGCGCGAAGGCGGGCAGCACGCCGTTGTGGATGTCCTTGGCGCGCAGGGCCCCGTCCCTGACCTTGGCGCTCGTCACGGCGTTCCGCTTGAGCTGTCGGGTGCCGACGCTGTTCGATCCGAGCTGGCTCGCGGCGACCGCGCCGCCGCCGCAGAGGACGACGAAGGCGAGCAGCGTCACCATCACGTTCGCGTAGGTAAGCCTTCCCCTCACCCGGTTCGCTCCCGTCGCCAGTATACGCCGAGCGTCCGGCCCGTGGCGCCGAACGACCGCCGCGCCGGGAGGCGAAAGCGCCCGTCCGCGGAGCCGCGGCCGGCTGGTAGGCTCGCGCTCATGTCGCACAAGCCCGCTGACCGGATCCGCAACGTAGCTCTGGTCGGCCACCGCGGCTGCGGCAAGACGTCGGTCTGCGAGGCGATGCTCTACGAGGCCGGGGTCGTCAACCGGCTCGGCCGGGTCGACGACGGCACGACCGTCACCGACTCCGCCGAGGACGAGCAGGCGCGCGGGATGTCGATCGACGCCGCCGTCGTGACCTTCGAGCACGACGGCCGCAAGCTCAACGTGATCGACACGCCCGGCGAGCCGAGCTTCGTCGCCGAGGCCGCCGCGGCGCTCGCGGTCGCCGACGCGGCCGTGATCGTCGTCAACGCCGTCGCCGGGGTCGAGGTCGGCACCGACAGGCTCTGGCAC
This sequence comes from Solirubrobacterales bacterium, assembly GCA_041393495.1. GTDB lineage: Bacteria > Actinomycetota > Thermoleophilia > Solirubrobacterales > 70-9 > RHKX01. Next base: position 18,286 of record JAWKKA010000003.1, read on the forward strand.
CGGGCCGCTGCGGCCGGGCTGCCACGGCTCGTCTTCGTGAACATGCTCGACCGCGAGCGGGCCGACTTCTTCGCGACCCTCGAGGGGCTCAAGGCCGCGTTCGGGGCGCACGTCGTCGCGACCGAGATCCCGATCGGCGCCGAGCACGAGGTCCGCGGGATCGTCGACCTGATCGACATGAAGGCCTTCCTCCACGAGGGCTCCGACCACGGCGCCACGATCGAGGCCGAGATCCCTGGCGACATGGTCGAGCTGGCCGAGGAGTACCGGGACAAGCTCATGGACGAGGTCGCCGAGAACTCGGACGAGCTCATGGAGCACTACCTCGAGGGGGCGGAGATCTCCCATTCCGAGATCGTCGGCGCCCTCAAGCGCGGCGTCGCCGAAGGGCACCTGTTCCCGGTCACCTGCGGGATCGCCACCCGCAACCTCGGCACCGGCCGGCTGCTCGAGGCGCTCGTCGAGGACCTGCCCTCACCGGCGATGCGCGGAGCCCGGGAGCTGCTCGACGGCGACGGCGGGACGGTTGCAGTCGAGCCCGACGAGCAGGGCGATCTCGTCGTCCAGGTGTTCAAGACGACGGCGGACCCGTTCGCAGGGCGGCTGAACATGGTTCGCGTCCTGTCGGGGACGCTCGCCGTCGAGGCGCAGGTCGAGAACGTGACCGGCGGCGCCCGCGAGCGGATCGGCCAGCTCTTCGAGAGCCGCGGCGAGAAGATGGCGCCGGTCGACGACCTCGGCGCCGGCGACATCGGGATCGTGCCGAAGCTCAAGGAGACGAAGGCCGGCGATCTGCTCTGCGATCGCAAGCGCGATCTGGCGCTGCCCCGTCTCGAGCTGCCGAGCCCGGTGATGGCGTTCGCCTTCGAGCCGAAGACGCGCGGCGACGAGGAGAAGGCGGTGACCGCGGTCCGGCGACTGCGCGAGGAGGATCCGACGCTCGACGTCCACCGCGATCCGCAGACCGGCGAGCAGATCATCGCCGGGCTGACCCAGGTCCACGTCGAGGTCCTCGTCGAGCGGATGAAGAGCCGCTACGGGGCCGAGATCGAGCTGCATCCGCCGCGCGTCCCCTACGTCGAGGCGATCGGCAAGCCCGCCAAGGCGCATTCCCGCTACAAGAAGCAGTCGGGCGGCCGCGGCCAGTTCGCCGACTGCCGCATCGAGATCGAGCCCGCCGCGGCGGGCACCGGCCTCGAGTTCAGCGACGAGACGAAGGGCGGGGTGATCCCCGGCGGGTTCGTCCCGGCCGTCGAGGCCGGCGTCAGGGAGGCCATGCAGCACGGCACGCTCGCCGGCTACCCGGTCAAGGACGTCCGGGTCCGGCTCGTCGACGGCCAGCACCACTCGGTCGACTCCTCCGAGATGGCGTTCAAGATCTGCGCCTCGATGGGCTTCAAGGAGGCGATGGCGAACGCCTCGCCGGCCCTGCTCGAGCCGATCGCGAAGCTGACGATCGTCTGCCCCGACGACTGCGTCGGCGACGTCATCGGCGACCTCAACTCGCGTCGCGGCCACCCGCTCGGGATGGAGCCGAAGGGGGGCGCCGGCTCGACCGAGATCGTCGCCGAGGTCCCGATGGCCGAGGTCCTCGACTACGCGCCGTCGCTGCGCGCCGTGACCGGCGGCCGCGGCGAGTACACGCTCGAGTTCGACCGCCACGAGCAGGTTCCCGCCCACCTCGCCGAGAAGGTGATCGCCGCGGCGCGCTCCGCCGGCTCCGAAGCGGTCGCCTGAGCGCGGGCGACGCCTGGGCGCCGACCGGTCAGGCTGCTGCGGCCACCAGCGCCCTGAAGAGCCCGGCGCCGGCGGGCGATCCGGGCATCAACTCCGGGTGCCACTGGACACCGACGAACCAGGCTGACCCGCCGCCGGTCTCGATGCCCTCGATGAGCCCGTCGGCACTCCGGGCACAGACATGCAGTCCGTGGCCGGGCTCCGCTACCACCTGATGGTGGATCGTGTTGACGGCGACGGGGCCCGCGCCGCAAGCCGCGGCGAGCCGGGTTCCCAGCCCGACCTCGACCAGGTGCATGCGTTCGGCGTGGGACTCGCCGGCGTCGTGGTCATCGACCTGCTGGGCGAGCAGACCGCCACGCGCGTGATTGACGAGCTGAGCGCCGCGACAGATCCCGAGCACGGGGAGCCGCGCCGCTGAAGCCGCTTCCCAGAGGGCAAGCTCATGGTCGTCGCGAGCGGGATCGATCCAGCGATCCGCTTCGTCAGCGCCGTCGGCAAGCGGGATCGCAAGGTCGTGACCACCGGAGAGGACGAGGCCATCGACGGCCTCGAGCTGCGACGCCGCCAGGTCGGACGGGACGACGGGCAGGACGATCGGGACGCCTCCGGCGGCCACGACGGCGGCGACGGTGCCGGCGGCGACGGTGTCGGCGCGGTCGGCCCCATAGCCGGTCGCGATCGGCCTGGGAATCGCCGAGATGGCGATTCTGGGAACGGGTGTTGACATCTCGGCGAGCGAGTGTATACAGTGAATCCAGAGGAGGAGTGGAAGCCGTCGCGCGGAGAGAACCGACCCTGCGGGACCGTCTCACGGGCCCGTCGAGCAGCTCGTGGGGGCTCGGCACGTACGCCGTCTTCCTGTTCGCGTTCCTCTACCTGCCGATCGCGGTCATCGCGCTGTTCTCGTTCGTCGACAACCAGGTCGCGGCTCTGCCCCTCGGCAGCTTCACGTTCGACCGCTATTCGGAAGTCGTCGGCAACAGCCAGATCATCAGCGCGCTGCGGAACTCGATCGTCGTCGGGCTCGGCGCCGTGATCATCTCCGTCTCGCTCGGGGTCCCCGGCGCCATGCTCGTCGATCGCTACGACTTCCCCGGCAAGGTCGTCTTCCGGAAGTTCGTGCTGCTGCCGCTGATCCTCCCCGGCGTCATCACCGGCATCGCCTTTCTGACCTTCTTCAACGCGATCGGCTTCGACCGCTCGCTGCTCACCGTCACGCTCGCCCATGGGACCGCGCTGGTGTCCACCGTCCTCACGACCGTCTACGCGCGCCTGCTGCGCATGGACCGCTCCCCGGAGCAGGCGTCGCTCGATCTCGGGGTCCCGCCCGTGAAGACGTTCCGCCTGGTGACGCTGCCGGCGATCCGCACGGCGATCATCGCCAGCGCCCTGCTCGCGTTCACCCTGTCGTTCGACGAGATCCCGGTGACGATCTTCACGATCGGCGCCGACAACACGCTTCCGATGTACATCTGGTCGGCCCTGCGCAGTGGCAGGCAGCTCCCCGACCTCAACGCCCTGGCCACGATGATCGCCGTCGGCGGGGCCCTCCTCGTCGTGGCCTCGGCCCTGCTCACCCGCGAGGAGAACGGGTGAATGGACCTGTGGGGAAACAGCAACTCCAGCGTTGGCTGGAACGTCAGAGGAGAGGAACGATGACCGAGAGCAATCGCTCGCTGCCCGAGCGCGACCTTTTCAACCAGGGAGTCTCACGACGAGTCCTCCTGCGTGGCGCGGCCGGCGGCGCGCTGGGCCTGACCGCCGCCGGATGGCTGCTCGGATGCGGCAGCGACTCGGGAGCCGGCAGCTCGGCGTCGACGGCCTCGGCGAGCGGCGAGGTCGGGGGGACGCTCAACGTCCTCTGCTGGGAGGGCTACACCGATCCCTCCTTCACGAAGCCGTTCGAGAAGAAGACCGGCGTCAAGGTGAACTCGACGTTCATCGGCTCCAACGACGAGCTGGTCGCGAAGCTGCGCGGCGCACCCGATCAGTACGACCTCGTCACCCCGTCGTCCGACACGACGAACCTGCTGATCGACAACGGTCAGGTGCAGGCGATCAACCTCGACGACGTTCCGAACGCGAAGACGACCTTCGAGTTCTTCCGGACGGCGCCGAACGTCAACGTCGACGGGAACCTCTACGGGATCCCGATGTGCTGGGGCTTCATCCCGTTGATCTACGACGTCGACGCGGTCGCCAAGGAGCCGACGTCCTGGAACGACCTCTGGAGCCCCGACTACCCCGATCAGGTGTCGATGTGGCAGGACATCTCGATGCTCTGGACGACCGGCCTGCTGCTCGGCTACGACAACGTCTACGAGATGGACGACAAGGAGCTTGAGGCGGTCAAGAACAAGCTCATCGAGCAGAAGCCGAACATCCGCAAGTACTGGACCACAGCCGGCGAGCTGACGAACCTGTTCGCCAACAACGAGGTGGTCATCGGAATGTCGTTCGGCGGGCTGACCGTCACCCAGCTCCGCGACCAGGGGCGCAACGTCAACGAGATCATCCCGAAGGAGGGCGCGACCTCCTGGTTCGACAACTGGATGATCACCGCGCAGTCGCAGAACAGCGCCACCGCGCTGGCCTGGCTCGACCACCTGAACACGCCCGATTCGCAGAAGAAGATCGCCGCCGCCACCGGCTACGGCATCTGCAACGAGAACGCGGTCGATCTCGTGCCCAAGGACTACGCCGAGGTCTACCACCTCGACGATCCCGGCTTCATCGCCGGGCTCGACTACTGGAAGGCCGTCCCCGACCGCCAGAAGTACCTGGATGTGCTCAACGCGGTGATCGCGGCGTGAGCGAAGTCGCTCAGGCAGTGATGAAGCCCCCGCAAGAGCCCACCTCCGGCGCCAACGGCGCCGGAGGTGGGCGCAGCTCGGTCGCGCTCGAGGACGTCGTCAAGCGCTTCGGGGAGCTGACGGCGGTCGACCACGTCGACCTCACGGTCGCCCGCGGTGAGTTTCTGACCCTGCTCGGGCCGTCGGGCTGTGGCAAGACGACGACGCTGCGGCTGATCGCCGGCTTCGAGATGCCCGACGAAGGCGTGATCGGGATCGACGGCGTCGATGTCGCGGGACTGCCTCCCTACAGGCGCCAGGTCAACACCGTCTTCCAGCAGTACGCGTTGTTCCCCCATCTCAGCGTCGAGGCGAACATCGGCTACGGACTCCGCCACGCCGGCGTCGGGAAGGGGGAGGTGCGACGGCGCGTTGCCGAGATGATGGAGCTGATGGAGATCCCCGACGTCGGGGACCGCAGGCCGAGTCAGCTCTCCGGCGGCCAGCAGCAGCGCGTCGCGCTGGCGCGAGCGCTGGTGATGGAGCCGGCGGTCCTGCTCCTCGACGAGCCGCTCGGCTCCCTCGACTACAAGCTCCGCAAGGGGATGCAGTTCGAGCTCAAGCGCATCCATCGCGACGTCGGCACGACCTTCATCTACGTGACCCACGACCAGGACGAGGCGATGACGATGAGCGACAGGATCGCGGTCATGAACGCCGGCCGGATCGAGCATCAGGGCATGCCCGAGGAGGTCTTCGACCGCCCCCGGTCCTCGTTCGTCGCGGGCTTCGTCGGCGATACGAACCTGCTCGAGGGGACGGTCACCGAGGTCAACGGCGACCATGCTCGCGTCGACCTCGGCCAGCTCGGGGTCGTCGGCGGCGGCACCTACGACAACCTCGATGCCGGGCAGCGGGTGAAGGTCAGCATCAGGCCGACCGACGTCGCCGTGACGGCGGCAGCGGCGGGCGAGGCGGCGATGATCCAGGACGCCGTCCTGGTCGGCGGCCACGTCGAGATGAAGATCGTCGGTGGTGGCGAGGAGCTGATCGCCCACGTTCCCCGCAGCGCCGGCCTCCCCCCCGGACAGGAGGTCCGCCTCAGCGTCGAGTCCGACCGCGTCCGGATCTTCGGGGACGCCTGATGGGCGCGACCGCGCCGCTTCCCTCCGCGACCACCGCCGGCGACGAGCCGCGCAAGGGCGGTCGCCACGCTGAGCGGTCCCGCCGGCTCGGCGGTGTCTTCCTCGGCATCCCGGTGATCGGCTGGATGCTGATCTTCTTCGCGGTGCCCTACTTCCTGCTGTTGCTCCAGAGCTTCTGGGAGCCGGGGCCGTTCGGGACCGTCCACAACTGGAACCTCGACAACTACAAGATGGTCTTCACCGGCGACGAGCTCGTCGGCGACACCTATCTCCCGACGCTGTTGAAGTCGATCAAGATCGGCGCCCTGGTGACGCTGTTCTCGACGCTGCTCGCGTTCCCGCTCGCCTATCTGCTCGCTTTCAAGATCCGCAACACGAGGACGCGGATGGCGCTCTACACGCTCGTCATCGTCCCGCTCTGGGCCAGCTACCTGCTGCGCGCTTACGCCTGGAAGGTGATCCTCGGCCAGGACGGGCTGTTCTCCTCGGTCCTCGACAAGGTCGGGCTCGAGAACACCTTCCTCAACGATCTCCTCTACTCGCAGTGGGCGGTGATCATCGCGATGACCCACATCTTCACGCCGTTCATGGTCCTGACCATCTACGCGATCCTCGAGCGCCTGCCGAAGAACCTGATCGAAGCGAGCAAGGATCTCGGCGTCGGCCGCTTGCGGACGTTCAGAAACGTCGTCCTGCCCCTGTCCGCGCCCGGCGTCGTCGCCGGGGCCACTTTTACGATGGGTCTGTCGACCGGCGATTTCGTGGCGCCGCAGCTGGTCGGCGGCAAGAGCGACGTGATGATCGCGAATCAGATCTACAGCCAGTTCGGAGCGACCAACAACTGGCCTCTGGGCGCGGCGATCGCCTTCGTCCTGCTCGCATTCGTCGCGATCCTCGTCGCGATCTCGACGCTGGCCGAGCGCCGGGAGCTCGTATGAGGCAGGCGACGGCGTCGAGGGCCGACAGGGGCAGCTCGTGGGGCGAGGCCGACGAGCTCGCCGACCTCAACCTGAGGATGCCCGAGACGCATGCCGGCGGTCTCTCCGCGCAGGTCTATCACGAGCTCAGGGAGGCGATCTGCGATCAGCGGATCGCTCCGAACAGGCGGTTGGTCCAGAACGTCCTCGCCGATCAGCTCGGGATCTCGAGGACCCCGGTCCGCGACGCTCTCTCCCGCCTCGTCCAGGAGGGGCTCGTCTATCCCGCTCCGGTCCGCGGCGGGTTCATCGTCAAGGAGTTCACCACGCACGAGGTGCTCGAGATCTACGACGTTCGCCTGGCGATGGAGCCGTTCGCGGCGCGCCGCGCGACGGGCGAGCACTCGCGAGCGCAGATCGCCGAGATGCGCGACGTCAATGCCGAGATCGAGTCCTCCTCGCTCGAGTCGGTGAGCGAGCAGTACGCCCTCAACGAGCGCTTCCACGGACTGGTGATCGAGCCCTGCGGCAACGAGATCCTGAAGCGGATGCTGAGCCAGCTCTGGCAGATGCCGAGCTCGCTGCGGATGTATCACTTCCAGGCGAGCCCCAGAGAGCACGAGGTGACCGTCGTCGAGCACGCCGGGATCATCGAGGCGCTCGAGTCGGGTGACGCCGACCGCGTCGTCGAGCGCGTCGAGCGGCACATCCTCGGGGCGAAGCGGATAGCGCTCGCTCACTTCGAGGCGGAGGAGTAGGCCGGTGCTGCGGACGGTCGATCCGGCCGGACGGCTGGTGGAGTTTACTGAATCCAATGGATACAGCGGAGCTCGACGATGAGCGGGCCGACCCCACGGGTCGTCGCCTACGACGCGGGTGGGACCATGACCGACTCCTTCGTGGTCAGCGCCGACGGCTCATTCGTGGTCGGCAAGGCGCAGACGACTCCCGAGGACGAGTCGCTCGGGATGATGAGCTCGACCAGGGACGCCCTCGCACAGTGGGGGATGACCGTCGAGACGGCGCTTCCCGGGATGCGGTCCGGTGTCTTCTCCGGAACCGCGATGCTCAATCGGCTGCTCGAGCGCAAGGGCTTGCGGGTCGGCTGCATCGTCAGCGCCGGGCTCGAGGACTACCTGCGGCTCGAGCGCGGGCTGCAGACCTGGCTCGGGATGACCTACTCGGACCGTCTCCACGTCACGACGCACCACCACAACGAGCCGCTCGTCCCGCGATCGCGGATGAAGGGGGTCCGCGGCAGGATCGACTCGCTCGGCCGCGAGGCGATCCCGCTTTACGAGGACGAGGTCCGGGAGGCGACCGCCGAGCTCCTCGATGACGACGTCGAGGCGATCGTCATCTGCCTGCTGCAGAGCTTCCTCAACCCGGCCCACGAGAACCGCGCCGCCGAGCTCGCCGGCGAGCTGGTCGCCCAGCGGGGGGTCGGGGTGCCGGTCCTCGTCTCGTCCGAGCTCTATCCGCTCAGGGGCGACTTCCCGCGCCTCAACTCGACCCTGATCGAGGCCTATGCCGCCGAGCCCTCGCGGCATCAGCTCCACCGGCTCCGTGACTCGCTCGCGGAGCGGGGAGCGCAGTTCGACCTGCGGATCATGGCCGCGCACGGAGGCACGATCGCCATCGAGACGAAGGAGCTCGCCCGCAGCCTCGTCTCCGGCCCGATCGGTGGCGTCGTCGGTGCGCGGTTCATGGCCGGGCGGCTCGGGATCGAGCGGGCGGTCTGCTCCGACATCGGGGGCACGAGCTTCGACTTGGCGCTGATCAGCGACAACCAGGTCGCGATCAGGCAGACGCCCGACATCGGGCGGTTCCTCCTCAACCTGCCGATGGTCGAGATCGAGTCGATCGGCGCCGGGACCGGTTCGTCGGTCCGGATCGATCCCGGCTCGAACCGGCCGGAGATCGGTCCGGATTCGGCCGGTGCCCGGATCGGTACCGCCTGGCCCGACGGCGGGTTCGAGACGGTCACGGTCACCGATCTCAACCTCGTGCTCGGACGCCTCAACCCGGACAACTTCCTCGGCGGACAGGTCAAGCTCGACGTCGAACGTGCTGCTTCCGAGGTCGAGCGGCAGATCGCGGCACCGCTCGGGCTCGACGTCGCAGAGGCAGCGGGCGGGATCGTCGACCTCTTCGAGGAGCAGCTCCGCTTCGCGGCGCTGGCGCGAGTGCTCGGCAAGGGCTACTCGCCGGTCGAGTACACGTTGTTCTGCTACGGCGGCGGCGGACCCCTCCATGTCGCCGGCTACACCCGTGGCTCCAACTACGACGATGTCCTGATCCCGGCCTGGGCGGCCGGGTTCTCGGCCTTCGGCTGCGCCTGCGCCGACTTCTCCTACCGCTTTGACCTCACCGCGGGCCTCCCGGTCGCCGATGGGCGCCGGGACGAGACCATCGCCCGACTCGGTGACGCCTGGAAACGGTTGCGGACCCGCGCCGCCGAAGCGTTCGCGCGATCCGCGATCGAGCTCGAGGACGTCGTGCTGAGCCCGCGGGTGCGGATGCAGTACTCCGGCCAGCTCAACGACCTGGAGGTCGAGGCAGGCCCGGGGTCGGTGACGGCCGACGACGTAGCGGTCGACCTCGATGCGCTGATCGACCGCTTCGAGGCGGTCTACGCGCGGGTGTTCGCGAGCGGTGCCAGCTCGCCGGAGCTCGGCTACACGATCACCTCGGTCGTCCTCGAGGCCTCGGCGCCGATCGAGAAGCCGGCGCTGCCAAGCGAGCCCGAGAGCGACCACGAGCCGAGTCCATCGGTCGAGCGGCCCGTCTGGTGGGTCGAGACCGGTGAGTACGGGCCGACCCCCGTCTTCGAGCAGGACGGCCTTCGCGCCGGTGCGTCGATCGCGGGGCCGGCGATCGTCGAGTCGCCGGCGACGACGCTCGCGGTCCCGCCGGGCCGGACGGTGCGGCTCGACTCCAATCGCGTCTTTCACATGAGCAACGACTGAGGCGAGGAGAGCGATGTCGACAACGGAAGTCAGACCGGGGGGAATCGACGGCGGGACCGGGGGTCCGGTGGCCCTGCGAGATCGACTCGCCGCCAGCGAGCGGCGGTTCGCTGAGACCGGCAGCTACGCCGGGCTCACCGGCGAGCTCGAGCTGAAGGAGCGCGATCCGATTCTCTTCGAGAAGCTCTTCTCGAGGCTGCGGGGCGGACTGGTCTCGGCGCGCGAGACGGCGCTCAACATCTCCGCGTCTCCGATTGTCAAGGAGCTCGGTGAGCTCTGCTTCTCCGTCTACACTCCGACCGGCGACTCGGTCGCGCTCTCGACGGGCATCATCGTCCACGTTCACACGATGTCGGACGTGATCAAGTACATGATCCGCGAGGGCTTCGAGACGGACCCCGGAATCGAGGCCGGCGACGTCTTCTGCAACAACGACTCGATGATTGGCGACGTCCACAACGCCGATGTTCAGACGATCGTTCCGATCTTCGTCGCAGGCGAGATCGCCGGCTGGGTCGCCGGCGTAACCCACGTGATCGAGATCGGAGCGAGCACGCCGGGGAGCCTGCCGCTCGGTCCGATCAGCCGCTTCGAAGACGGCGTCGACATCCCCTGCCGGAAGGTCGGGGCCAACGACAAGCTGTTTCGCGACCACGTTCTCGGCGCTGCCCGGGGGACGCGGATGCCGAACTACTGGGCGCTCGATGAGCGCACCCGTCTCGCCGGATGCCTGCTCGCACGCGACCAGGTGCAGTCGCTGATCGAGGACGTCGGCCTCGACACGTACCGCAGGTTCTGCGATGAGGTGATCGAGGACGGCCGCCGGTCGTTTCGCAACCGGCTCTTCACGATGACGGTTCCGGGCCGCTACCGGGCTCCCGCGTTCGCCGAGTTCACGATGGCTGACGAGACCGCGATGCCGATGCATGCCCGCATCGACACGCTCATGCATGCCCCTGTCGAGTTGACGGTGAAGTCGGACGCCCGGCTCCAGCTCGACCTCGATGGCGCATCGAGCTGGGGCTACCACTCGGCGAACTGCACGCCCTCCGCGATGCAGGGGGGCGTCTGGGTGCTGCTGACACAGACGCTGCTGGCCAACGACAAGATCAACGACGGCGCCTACTACGCGATCAACACGAACTTCCCGCCCGGATCGTGGGCCAACCACCAGAATCCGCAGGCCTCGACTGGCTCGCCGTGGCGGTTCCTGGTTCCCTGCTTCACCGGCGTGCTCAAGGGCCTGTCGATGTCGATGCAGGCCCGGGGCTTCGCCGAGGAGGTGCTCGCGCCCTACGCGATGTCCGCGAACACCTTCCAGGGCGGAGGCGTCGATCATCGCGGCGTCCAGTCCTCGGTCACGAACTTCGCGATCTCCTGCGTCGGCGGCGGCGCCCGCATGTTCACCGACGGGCTCGACTATGCGGCGGCGATGTGGAATCCGCAGGGCGACATGGGCGACTGCGAGGTCTGGGAGATCTCGGAGCCGTTCCTGTTTCTGGGCGCGGCGGTGAAGCCATCGACGGCCGGAGCCGGCAGGTTCCGCGGCGGGTCCGGATGGGAGGCGCTGCGGCTCTGCTGGAGCACGGACTTCTTCGCGGTCCAGAACATGGGCAATGGCGCGATGACGATGCAATCCGGGCTCTGGGGCGGCTACCCCGGCGCGACCGGATATCGCCACAACGTCCGCAACACCGACTTCTTCGAGCTGGTCGGCGCCCGCGTTCCCTATCCGGTCGCCGACGGCGACCCCGAGCACTCGGCCATGCTCGCCGTCGCCGGCGAGCGGCAGTTCGATCAGCGCACGCTGACGATGCCCGAGACGATGAGGGAAGGCGACCTGTACCTGTCGCCGATGCGGGGTGGCGCGGGCATCGGCGATCCGCTCGAGCGCGATCCCGTCGCGGTAGCCGCCGACGTCCGCGACGGCTACCTGATCGAACGGTTGGCCGACAGCGTCTACGGCGTCGAGCTCGATGCCGACGGTGGCGCCGATGCAGCCGCGACGCGGCGCCGTCGCGATCAGATCATCCGACGTCGCGAGCGGCGATCCGTCCCCGTCGCCGAGTGGATGGTGAGCGAGCGCGAGCGGATCGTCGGCTCTGGCGCCGACCTCGACTGCGATTTCGTCGAGCCGGTGCGCCGCATGTATGCCGAGTCGATGCGGCTTTCGCCGGCCTGGGCAGAGGAGTTCCGCTCCTTCTGGAGCCTGCCCGACGACTTCGCGTTCGACGTGCCGACGCCTACTGTCGACGTCACCGAGCGGCTCCTCAAGGGGCGGAATCCCGAGGAGCTTCAACGCCAGCCGCGCACCGAAGTCGATTACGAGCTGCCGGATGCGGTCCCGGGCGGGCCCGAGCCGGTCTCGACCGAGACGCTCTCGGCGTTGCTGGACGGGGAGCTGCCGGCGCGCCAGGTCCGCGAGCTGCAGGCCGGGTTCAAGGACGGCGAGCGCTTCCGGACCTATCTTCGTGTCCTCACCGAGCGCTGGCCGTCTGCTGAGGACCGGATCCTCCTGCCGTTCGGTCTGCACATGTGCATCGTCGAGCAGCCGGACGGAAGCCGGGTGGTGAAGTCCGACTCCGGGCACGTCTTCGGTGACTACCGTCAGAACTGGAAGCTCAACGCGCGGATCTACGTGCGTCGCGACCGCGACTCGATGCTCGAGATCTTCCCCGACAAGATGCATCCCGATCCGGGCTGGAACGAGCTTCGCGAGTACTACGACCCGGTCTCGTTCCGCCTGCTCGACGTCGAGTCGGTCCCGCCCGGCTACCCGGTCGTCCACGATTTCCTCCCCGATCTCGAGGCGTTCTACTCGAAGTGGCTCGGCGAGCCCCTGGAGCCGGCTCGGTGAGCGGCCCGGCCGGGCTGGAGGCGCTGCGTCGAGCGGCTGACGCCGGCGAGGCCCGCACCGTCCGGGTCTGCTTCTCCGATCACTACGGAGTGCTGCGCGGGCGCCGGATCGCCGCGCCGGTCTTCGCCGCCGATCCCGACGCCCGTCAGGGCTTCTGCGACGGCGCGCTGGTCTGGGACATCCGCTGCGACATCTTCGAGGGCATCGACTTCTCCAACTACGGAACCGGCTACCCGGACCTCTATGTCCGGCCCGAGCACGGCACGCTGCGACCCTGCGCGTGGACGGCCGGCGAGTGGTCGGTGTTCGGCGATTGCCGGGACGACGAGGGCGAGGCGATCGACGTCGATCCCCGTGGCATCCTCCGCGCGATCGCGGCCCGGTCGGGATCGCCCAACGTGACGGCCGAGCTCGAGCTGCACCTCGAAGCCGAACAGCCCGATCGGTTCATCGCCGCGATCGACGCGGCCGCGAATGGCATCGGCATCGAGCTCGTGGCGCTCGTGCATTCGGCGGGCGACGGAGTCGCCCGGATCGGGCTTCCCGGGCTCGGAGCGATCGCCGCCGCGGACGCGCTGGTGACGCTGCGCAGCGCCGCGCGCGAGATCGCCGCGACGTCGGGCGTCGCGATGACCGCGATGTCGCAGACCGAGGAGGGCGGGCGGGCCACTCGACTCCTCATCGAGGTGACCGACGAAAGCGGGCGGGCCGTCGAGCAGCCTGCGGTCGAGGAGCTCGCGCTGCTGCTCCGGCCGCTGCCCAGCGGTGCCCACGGAGTCGTCGCCGGTGGGAGCGCCGTCGCCGTGGCGGCATCGGACGCCAACCCCTACCTGGCGATCGCCGCCGCGATCGCGGCGGCGGCCGAGCCGGCGGCCGAGCCGCGGCCAGCCGTCGAGTCCGGAACCGGCGATCCGTACCGGTCTTCGATCCGGCGCCTGTCCGCGTCCGCGCTCGCGCGGCGATGGTTTCCCGAGCGTTTCATCCACGACACCCTGGCCCTCGCCGTGCGCGAGGCCGGGATCAGCGAGAACGGCGGCGGCCCGTGGGATGTCGCCCGCTACCGGGAGTGCGGATGAGCGCTCGTGTCGATCTTGCCTGGCCTGACGCCGATGGTCGCCTCCGTCACGTGACCGTCGCGGCCTCCGAGATCGGGCCGATCGTCAAGTCGGTGGCGTTGAGCGGGGACGAGCTCGGATGGCCGGGATTGACCGGAACCGTCCACCCGGCGCCGGATCCGGTGGGCCTGCCGTCGCCGTGGCGGCCCGCGGGCGATGTCAGGCTCTGCCGCCTGGTGGACCGGTACGGCACGCCGGCCACCTCCTGCTCCCGCTCGGTCCTCGGCCGTGCCGCCGATCGCGCAGCCTCGTTCGGCGCCGAGCCGGTGATGGCGGCCGAGGTCGAGTTCCTTCTCAGGCGTGAGCCCGGCGGGGAGCCGGTCTACCCCTACATCGAGAACTACGGGATCGTCGCCGGGGCGCCCTACGAGCCGATCCTCGGCGCGATCCGCGACCTCGAGTTCGGCCCCGTACGAGTAACCGCCAGCAACCCCGAGTACGGCCCGGGGCAGTTCGAGGTCAACCTCAGTCACGGCCCTGCACTGGCGGCGGCCGACGCGGTCGCCTTGCTGCGCTCGCATGCCGAGGAGCTTGCCCGCACCCACGGCCTGGCTGCCGACTTCGCCGCCAAGCCCGGCGACGAGCTGTCCGGTAACGGCCTCCACGTCCATCAGAGCCTCTGGTCGCAGCGAAGGAACCGCTTCTGGTCCAACGGGCTGTCGGCGGAGGCCAGGTCCTACCTCGGCGGCCTGCTCGGATCGCTCAGCGAGCTCGCCGCGATCGGATCGCCGAGCGAGGATGCGTACCTGCGCCGGGAAGTCGGATCGTTCTGCCCGACGGTCGTGAGCTGGGACGGCGACAATCGCACCGTCGCCATCCGGGCACTGGCCGACAGCGAGTCGGCAACGCGCCTCGAGCAGAGGGATGCCGCCGCTGACGCCAATCCTTACCTCGTGTTTGCGGGCCAGATCCATGCCGGTCTCGACGGGGTCGACGACGGCGCCGACCCCGGCCCGCGGGCCACCGGGAATGCTTACGTGCGGGACGACCTCCCGAAGATCCCGACCGGGCTCGGCGAGTCCCTGCGACTGCTCGAATCGAGCGATCTCGCGATCCGGGTGCTCGGGGCCGACGCGCACGCATCCTTCTGCGTCGCCCTGGGCGACCGTGTCGGGAGCACGGTGCGATGACCGCCGGCGCCACGATGCCGGGATCGCCGCTCGAGGGGCTGACCGTCGTCGACTTCTCCCGGCTCTTCGCCGGACCGCTGTGCACGATGACGCTCGCCGATCTGGGCGCCGACGTCATCAAGGTCGAGGCTCCCGGCGGTGATGATGCGCGCCACTTCGGCCCCCCTTTCCTCGGCGGCGAGGGAATGAACTTCATGGCGTTGAACCGCGGCAAGCGCAGCGTCGTCCTCGACCTGAAGACCGACCGCGGTCGCGAGGCGGCGCGGCGGCTGACCCGGCGAGCCGACATCGTCGTTGAGAACTTCAGGCCTGGTGTCGCCGAGCGGCTCGGGATCGGCTACGAAGATGTCCGGGCCGGGAACGTGGCTGTGATCCATTGCTCGATCTCGGGATTCGGGCCGGCCGGAGAGCTGTCGGAGCGCCCCGCGCTCGACCTCATCCTCCAAGCCGTCTCCGGCGTGATGGCTCGGCAGGCCGACGGCGACGGCGCTCCGCGACTGCTCTGCGTCACGATCGCCGACACCTACGCCGCTGCGCAGGCCGTCCAGGGGATCCTCGCCGCACTGTTCGTTCGCGAGCGGGCCGGCGCCGGGCAGCGCGTCGAGGTGTCCCTGCTCGAGTCGATCCTCAGCGCACAGGCCTACCGGATCATCTGCGACCCGGAGCGCCTCGAGTTCCCCGGTTGGGACGACACGGTCCCCTACCAGGCATTCGAGGCGGGAGACGGCGAATGGATCGCCGTCGCGGTGGTCTCGCCGGCGACCTGGAGGGCGCTCTGCTCGGCCATCGAACTGCCCGGTCTCGCTGGCGACGAGCGGTTCGCGTCGAATCCGTCGCGGGTCGACAACCGCGATGAGCTGATTCCGATCCTCGATCGGGAGTTCAGCAAGCGATCCCGCGCGGACTGGCTCGGGACACTCGACGCCGCCGGGGTCCCGTGCGCCCCCGTCCAAGAGCTGCGCGAGCTCATGACCGATCCGTCGATGCTCGCTTCGGGCGTCCTCGCGGAGCTCGACCACCCGACCGCGGGCCGGGTTCGCACCCTCGGCCCCGGCATCCGCCTGTCGTGTACTCCGGCGAGCGTCGGCACCCCGGCTCCACGCCTCGGCGAGCACACCGCCGAGATCCTCGAATCGCTCGGCATGGACCCCGCCGAGCTCGAGGCGGGCCTGCCGTAGAAGACGACCATCCCGATGCGCCGTGCCGCTAGGTTGTGGCCATGCGGAAGCTCCAGAGCCAGGGCGTCCACCACATCACGCTGACCGGCGCCGACCGGCAGACGTCGATCGACTTCTGGGAGGGCGTGCTCGGCATGCCCTTCGTGTTCGAGCAGCCGAACCTCGACAACCCGTCCGAGAGCCACCTCTACTTCGATCCCGGCGACGGGCGGCTGATCACCGTCTTCACCGATGAGGACCGCGCCGGCGACCAGGAGCGGACGCCGACCGAGCCGGGCTGCGTCCACCACCTCGCCTTCGCCCTCTCGCAGGCGACGTTCCGGCAGGCGGTCGAGCGGCTCGACGAGCGCGGCATCAGCCACAGCGGTGTCAAGGATCGTGGCTTCATGGACTCGATCTACTTCAGGGACCCGCTCGGGCTGCTGATCGAGCTCGCCTCCTACCGCTTCGAGCCGCCCGCCGGTCACAGCCACGCCGCGGTGCTGCTGGAGGCGCACCGGCTCCGGGTCGAGCGCGGCGACTACAACATCGCTGAGGTCCACCTCGCCGACGCGATCGAGAACCTCGTGACCCGCTCGCTCGGGACGCTGTCGGACGATCGCTCGCCGCGCGATCCCTACCGCCGCTGAGCGGCCCGTGGGGGCGCGGCCGGGAGGCGTGGGAACCGCCGTCGAGCCTGCCGCCGGACGGGCCGCGCCACGGAGCCACGGCAGTAGTTTTCACCGATGGATGCGGAGGCCGCCGCCGTCATCGTGCGGTGTTACCGGGGGGAACGGACCGGCTGCGACGAGATGATCGCCATGAAGACAAAGACCGTGAATCTGCACGGGCGGCCCGTGACCTACGTCGAGGCGGGATCGGGGCCGGTCCTCCTGCTGATTCACGGGGTGGCGGGATCGTTCGAGAACTGGAATGCGGTGATCGAGCCGCTCGCCCGCCACCACACCGTCGTCGCCCCCGACCTGCCCGGCCACGGCGGATCGGCGCCCTGCGGAGGCGACTACTCGCTCGGTGGCTTCGCCTCGACGATGCGGGACCTGCTGGTGGCGCTCGGCCACGAGCGGGCGACGCTCGTCGGGCACTCGCTCGGGGGCGGGATCGCGATGCAGTTCTCCTATCAGTTCCCCGACGTGGCCGAACGCCTGGTCCTCGTCTCGAGCGGTGGGCTCGGGCCCGAGGTGAGCGCCGTCCTTCGCGCCGCCGCGCTCCCCGGCGCCGACCTGTTCATCGCGACCACGGCCGCGGCTTCGCGCAAGGCCGGCGGCGCGATCGCCCGCGGGCTCGGCGCGATCGGCTTCCGCCCCAACCCCGACGTCGCCGAGGTCGCGCGCGGCTACAGCTCCCTCGCCGACGCCGAGCGCCGGGCCGCCTTCCTGGCGACGGTCCGCTCGGTGATCGGCACGGGCGGGCAGAAGATCCAGGCCGTCGACCGGCTCTACCTCGCCGAGGGGATGCCGGTCCTGATCGTCTGGGGCGAGCGGGACCCGATCATCCCCGCCCACCACGGCGAGGCCGCCCATGAGGCGATTGCGGGCAGCCGGCTCGAGATCTTCGAGGGCGCCGGCCACCTCCCCCAGCTCGAGCAGCCGGCCCGGTTCGTGAGCAGCCTCGAGCGCTTCCTCGAGGATTCCGAGCCGGCCCGCTTCGACCCGGGTCAGTGGAGCGCCCGCTTCCAGTCGTCGGCGTCGGCATGACCAGCACCACCGCTCAGGCGCCCCAGCCCCTCGCCGTCTCGGAGCTCGACGCGGACACCGCCCTGCGGCTCGACGAGTACGTCGCCCGGGCCCAGCGGGCCGCCCGCGAGTTCCGTGCCTTCGACCAGGAGGCGGTGGACCGGATCGTCTGGTCGATGGTCGTCGCCGGGCTCGAGAACGCCTTCGAGCTCGCCGAGCTGGCCATGTCCGAGACCGGGTTCGGCGTGCTCGAGGACAAGGTCGTCAAGAACTACATCGCGACCGAGTTCCTCTACGACTACCTGAAGGACAAGCCGTCGGTCGGGGTGATCGAGGCCGATCGCGAGCGCGGCATCGAGTACGTCGCCGAGCCGATCGGCGTCGTGCTGGCGCTGCTGCCGATCACCAACCCGACATCGACGGCGCTGTTCAAGGCGATCGTCGCCGCGAAGACGCGCAACGCGATGATCTTCCGGCCCTCGGCCCGAGCCGCGCGATGCGCGATCCGGGCGATCGAGGTCCTCGAGGCGGCGGGTCGCGAGGCCGGCCTTCCCGCGGGTGCCCTGCAGGTCATCCCCGATCCGACCCTCGACGTCTCCCAGTACCTGTTCCACCACGACGGGATCGACCTGATCTGGACGACCGGCGGACCGAAGGCGGTGGCGGCGGCGAACGCCTCGGGCAAGCCGTGCATCAGCGTCGGCGCCGGCAACGCCCCCGTCTACGTCCACCGCAGCGCCGACCTGAAGATGGCCGTCACCGACATCCTCATCTCGAAGACGTTCGACGCATCGGTGATCTGTCCCGCCGAGCAGACCTGCGTCGCCGACGACGCGATCTTCGACGAGCTGGTCGCCGAGTTCCGGCGGATGGGCGCGCGGATCCTCACGCCCGACGAGGTCGAGGCGCTGGCGACAGCGACGTTCGACGGGGAGGGCAACCCGAGGCTCGAGGCGCTCGGCCGCTCCTGCGTCAACCTCGGCGCGCTCGCCGGCATCGAGGTCGACCCCGATGACAAGGTCCTGATCGCCCCCCTCGACCCCGATCTCGACGCGCTCTCGCGGCACGCGTTCATGCAGGAGAAGCTGATGCCGGTCCTCGGCCTCGTCCGCTCACCGTCGGTCGAGCACGGCATCGAGGCCTGCGTGCTGGTGACCGAGAACGGCGGCCTCGGCCACACCTCGGCGATCTACGCGACCGACGAGGAGGTGATCGACCGCTTCTCGACCGCGATCAGGACCGGTCGGATCCTCGTCAACGCGCCGACGGCGGTCGGCGCCCTCGGCGGTATCTACAACTCGATGACCCCGACCTTCTCGCTCGGCTGCGGGACGTGGGGAGGCTCGAACACGACCGACAACATCAACTACCGCAACCTGCTCAACGTCAAGGCCGTCTCGCGGCGGCAGGCGCCGCCGCAGTGGTTCCGGGTCCCGTCCGACACCTACTTCAACGCCGGCTCGCTCGCGAACCTCTCGCAGGTCGGAGCGCGCCGCGTCCTGCTCGTCACCGACGCCGACACCGAGGAGAGGGGGGTGCCGGACCTGCTGCGGCCGCACCTCGGCGACGCCGCCGTGCACATCTTCGCGGACATCCTCCCGGAGCCCGATGAGGCGCAGATCCGCGCCGGGATCGCGACGATCGACGGCTTCGACCCCGACACGATCGTCGCCGTCGGCGGCGGCTCGGTGCTCGATGCGGCGAAGGCGATGCGGCTCTTCCACGAGAGCCCGGAGCTCGAGATCCGCGAGCTCTCGCTGCCGTTCCTCGACGCCCGCAAGCGCGTCGCGCACTATCCGGACCAGCAGCACTCGTGCCGCCTGATCGCCGTCCCGACGACGGCGGGCACCGGCTCGGAGGTGTCGCCGGCCGCAGTCGTCACGGTCGGGGACCGCAAGGTGACGCTTGTCGACTACTCGCTCGTGCCCGACATGGCCGTCGTCGACCCGACCCTGACCTTGACGATGCCACCGAGCGTCACGGCCGATACCGGGATCGACGCCCTGACCCACGCGCTCGAGGCCTACGTCTCGATCTTCGCCTCCCCCTACACGGACGCCTTCTGCCTGCAGGCGATCCACCTGATCCTCGAATCGCTGCCGCGCGCCTGGCGCGACGGCTCCGACCTCGAGGCGCGGACGCAGATGGCGAACGCCGCGACGATCGCCGGGCTCGCGTTCTCGAACGCCTTCGTCGGGGTCAACCATGCGCTCGCGCACGCCGTCGGGGCTCGCTTCGGGATCCCGCACGGTCGCGCCAACGCGATCTTCCTGCCGCACGTGCTCCGCTACAACGCCTCGCTGCCGAGCAAGTTCATGCCGGCGCCCGGCTACTCGGCCTACGTCGCCCCCGAGAAGTACGCGCAGATCGCCTACGTGATCGGCCTCGGCGGGAAGACGGAGGAGATCGCCCGGGGGCGGCTGTTCGAGCGGGTCGACGGCCTGCTCGCCGAGGTCGGGATGCCGGCGACGGTCGTCGCCGCGGGGGTCGAGGCGGCGGACTACGAGGCTGCCCTGGCGGACCTGACCAGGGCGGCGTTCGCCGACCCGAGCATCAAGACCAACCCGCGGATCCCGCTGATCGCCGAGCTCGCCGTGCTGCTCGAAGCGGGTCTGGACGGCGGCCGCCCGGCCGACTGAGGCGATCGCCGGGCTCAGCCCGTCCCGCGCGCCCCGCCGCGAGCGACGAATAGTTCCCAGTATCTGTGAGTTATTCGTCGCTCGGCTGGGGTCGGGCGGCGGCGCCTACAGATCCGGCGGCTCCTCCTCGATCTCCTCGGGCACGTAGCCGGTGCCGCCACAGTTGTCGCAGTCGCCGGCCTCGGTGACGCCGGTGCCCTCGCAGACCGGGCAGAGCATCTCGCCCTCGTCCGCCGCGAGGTCCTCCTCGGCGGCATCGAGCTCGTCGCGCTCTTCGCTGGCCATGCGGTCTCCGGTCACTTCCTCGGCTTGACTTCGACGACCTTATCGCCTGCGTCGCCGCTTCCCCCGCCCGCGTCCTTCGGGCGCGGGATCGTGACGACGAGGACGCCGTCGTCGATCGTCGCCTCGACATCGTCCGCGGTGACGCCCCGGGGGATCGCCATCGTCCGCGAGAACGAGCCGTAGCGGCGCTCGCGGCGGACGTAGTTCTCCCGCTTCTCCTCGGTCTCCTCGCGATGCTCGGCGGCGACCTTGAGGATGCCGTCCTCGACGGCGACCTCGACGTCGTCGGGCTTGATCCCGGGGACGTCGGCGCGGAGCTCGTAGTGGTCGTCGCGGTCGATCACGTCGACGGCGAGCCGCCAGGGGTGGGTGCCGGCCTGCGTCAGCTCCTCGACCGTCCGGTCGAAGCGCTCGCGGAGCTCCGCGAGGTCGGCGAAGGGATGGGGGGTGAGTCCTGAAGCCATGCCTACCTCCTCGGTCGGGCCTTCCTCCAGCGCAGCCGAGGCTACTCCCGCGGCGGCGCGGCTGAAACTGCGGCCAGCACCGGATCGGGGTCCGTAGTCCCCACCCGCTCAGAGCGTCGCGAGAACGCCGTTGACCCGTTCGAGCAGCCAGTCGAGCTCGTCGCTGCTCGTCGTCAGCGGCGGGGCGAAGCGGATCGTCCGGGCCTGCGTCTCCTTCGCCAGCACGCCGACGGCCATCAGCTCCATGCAAGCGGCCCTCGCGTTCGCCCCGGCGGCGCCGACGTCGACCCCGAGCCAGAGGCCACGCTGGCGGATCCCGGTCACGGCAGGATGGGCGGCGGCCCGCAGCGAGTCGGCGAAGCGGGCGCCGAGGTCGCGCGCGCTCCGCTGCAGCGACCCGTCCCCGAGCAGCTCGATCACCGCGACCGCGACCGCGCAGGCGAGCGGGTTGCCGCCGAACGTGCTGCCGTGCTGCCCGGGCCGGAACAGCCCGAGCACCTCGTCGCTTCCGACGACGGCCGAGATCGGCACGATCCCACCCCCGAGCGCCTTGCCGAGCAGCATCAGGTCGGGCCGCACCTCCTCCTGCTGACAGGCGAAGGTCCGCCCGGTCCGGCCGAGCCCGGACTGGATCTCGTCGGCGACGAGCAGCACGCTGGCCTCGTCGCAGAGCGCCCGGGCCCCGGCCAGGTAGCCGTCGGGCGGGATGATCACGCCGGCCTCGCCCTGGACCGGCTCGACGAGGAACGCGACCGTATCGGGGTCGAGAGCGGCCTCGAGCGCGGCGAGATCGCCGTAGGGGACCGCCTCGAAGCCGGGCGTGTAGGGGCCGAAGCCGGTGCGCGCCTCCTCGTCGTCGGAGAACGAGATGATCGTCGTCGTCCGCCCGTGGAAGTTGCCTTTGCAGACGACGATCTTCGCCCGGCCCGGCGCGACGCCCTTGACCTCGTAGCCCCACTTTCGAGCCGCCTTGATCGCCGTCTCGACGGCCTCGGCGCCGGTGTTCATCGGCAGGACCCGGTCCATCCCGCAGAGGCCGGCGACGTCGCGGCAGAAGGCGCCGAGACGGTCGTTGCGGAACGCGCGGCTCGTCAGCGTCAGCCGGTCGAGCTGCTCGCGCGCGGCGGCGACGAGTCGTGGATGGCGGTGGCCGAAGTTCAGCGCCGAGTAGGCCGAGAGCGCGTCGAAGTAGCGGCGTCCGTCGACGTCTTCGACCCACGAGCCCTCGCCGCGGCTGATCACGACGGGGAGCGGGGCGTAGTTGTGGACGCCGTGCTCCTCTTCGAGCCGCGTCGGATCTTCGGCATCGCTCACGGTGGAGTGATACTTAGCATCGATGCAGCCGGCGCAGCCGCAGCAGCGCACGAGCCCGACCGACGATCTCGAGGTCGCGATCCTGAACCGCGGCCGCGAGCTCGTTGCCGCCGAGCCGCGGCGCAGCGCCTGGCGGACGATCGACGACGCGGTCACCCGGCGGGTCTCGGCCGAGCCGCGGCTGCGGAGCGCCTTCTACCGGATGGTCGACGTCGCGCCGGTCTGCCGGAGCTACCGTGACCTCGGCGCGCACTTCGTCGCCTATCTGCGCCGCGGCGGGGCCGGCCGTCGCGACGCAGCCGGCATCGCCGCCCTCGCCGCGCTCGGCCTCGCTCTCGCCGTCGCCAACCGCGTCGCCGGGCGACGCTTCATCGTCGCCTCGTCCCCGCAACGGGCGCTGCCCTACATCGAGGGGCTCTGGCGGCATGACATCGGCGCCACGCTCGACCTGCTCGGCGAGGCAGTCGTCCGCGCCGAGGAGGCCGACTCTTACGCTGCCCGCTGCCTCGAGGCGCTCGAGATCCTCGGCCGCGCCGCGGTCGGCCGCAGCACCGCCGCCGACGAGATGCCGGCCGCCAACCTCTCGGTCAAGCCGTCGGCGCTGACCGCGGAGATCCGTCCCTGGGCGCCATGGTCGGCGACCGGCGACGCCGCCGCCCGGCTGCGGGCGATCCTCCGCAAGGCGCAGGAGGTCGATGCCCATGTCCACGTCGACATGGAGTCGCTCGATTCGCGCGAGACGACCCTGGAGCTGCTCGGCTCGGTCCTCGCCGAGGACGAGTTCCGGGCCGGCCCTTCGATCGGCGTCGTCCTGCAGGCCTACCTTCGCGACGCGGCCGACGTCGCCGAGGTGATGCTCGGCTACGCGGGCGAGCGCGACGGCCCGGTCTCGGTCCGCCTCGTCAAGGGCGCCTACTGGGACCACGAGACGATCGAGGCCACCGAGCACGGCTGGGAGTCCCCCGTGTTCGGGACCCGCGCCGAGACCGACCGCAACTTCGAGCTGTTGACTCGCAAGCTCCTCGATGCCCGGCCCCGGATCCGCCTCGCGATCGGCTCTCACAACGTCCGCTCGATCGCCCACGCCCTCGCCTATGCCGACGGATCGGGCCGCGGCCGGGCCGGGCTCGAGTTCCAGGTCCTGCGCGGGCTCGGCGACGAGCTCGCGTTCGCGATCGCCGCCTGCGGCGGTCGGGCCCGCGTCTATACGCCGGTCGGCGACCTGATCGCCGGCATGGCCTACCTCGTCCGGCGGCTCCTCGAGAACACCTCGAACGACTCCTTTCTCGTCGCCCGCGGCCGCAGCGCCGACCTCGAGAGCCTGCTCGCGCCGCCGTGAGCGAATTCGTCAACACCCCCGTCCTCGACCTCCGCCGCCCGGCCGTGCGCGAGCAGGTCGGGGCGGCGCTCGCCGACCTCGACCGCCGGCTGCCGATCGCAGCCCCGGTCCTGATCGGCGACGAGGCGCGCCACGGCGAGCAGCTCACCTCGGTCGATCCCGGCGCGACCGACCGGACCGTCGCCGTGGCCGCCGTCGCATCGACTGTCGAGGTCGACCGGGCGGTGACGCTGGCAGCCGGCGAGGGGGGGAGGGCCTGGGGGCGGCGGTCGGCACCCGAGCGCGCGGCAGTCCTCGAGCGCGCCGCCGGGATCCTCCAGGAGCGGCGGCTCGAGCTCGCCGCGATGGCCGTGCGCGAGTGCGCGAAGCCGTGGCGGGAGGCGGACGCCGACGTCTGTGAGGCGATCGACTTCCTCCGCTACTACGCGCGGCAGGCCGTCGAGCTCGACCGGGGCGGCGCCGTCGCGAGCATCCCCGGCGAGTCGAACCGGATGGACTACCGGCCGCTCGGCGTCGTCGCGGTGATCGCCCCCTGGAACTTCCCGGTCGCGATCCTCTGCGGGATGACCTCGGGCGCGCTCGCGGCCGGCAACTGCGCGGTCGTCAAGCCCGCCGAGCAGTCGCCGGGATGCGGCGCGCTGCTCGTCGCGATCCTGCACGAGGCCGGCGTCCCGGCCGCCGCGCTCGCGCTCGTCCCCGGCGCCGCCGAGACGGGCGCGGCGCTCGTCGAGCACCCGCTCGTCGACGCCGTCGCCTTCACCGGCTCGCTCGCGGTCGGCGCCGGGATCGTCGAGCGGGCGGCGCGGCTCGCGCCCGGGCAGGACCACTTCAAGCGGGTCCTCGCCGAGCTCGGCGGCAAGAACTGCGCCTACGTCGACGGCGACGCCGACCTCGACGACGCGATCGGGGCGCTGATGGCCGGCGCCTTCGCCTTCGCCGGGCAGAAGTGCTCGGCGACGGCCCGGATCCTCGTTGATCACGTCCGCCACGACGAGCTCGCCGAGCGGATGGCCGGCGCCGTCGCGGCCCTCCACGTCGGCCAGGCGGAGCGGCTCGAGACCGACGTGCCACCGCTGATCGACCGTGACGCGATGGAGCGCCTCGAGCGGGCCGGCGTCCAGGCCGAGGCGGAGGGCACGGTGCTGGCGCGGGCACAGGTCCCCGGCGACGCGAACGGCTGGTTCGTCGCCCCGGCCCTCGTCGGCGGCCTCCCGGCGTCGTCGTCGTTGCTCAGCACCGAGCTGTTCGGACCGCTGCTCACCGTCGAGCCGGTGGCCGGCGCCGATGACGCCCTCGCCAGGATCGACGCCCTGCCGTTCGGGCTGACCGGCGGCGTCTTCTCGCGCGATCCGGACACGATCAGGCGCTTCGCCCGCGAAAGCCCGGTCGGCAACCTCTACGTCAACCGCGGGATGACCGGGGCGATGGTCGGCCGCCAGCCGTTCGGCGGCAACCGCCTGTCGGGCACCGGCTCGAAGGCGGGCGGACCCGACTACCTGCTCGGGTTCGTCGAGCCGCGGGTCGTGACCGAGCGCACGGTCCGCCACGGTCTCATCGTTTGAACTTCCGGCCGAGCTCGGCGAGCTCGTCGAGCCGGTCCTCGATCCGGCGGTGGATCGTCCCCTCCGGGTAGGCGCCGTCGGCTCCGCGCTCGCCGGCTTCGACTCCCGTCAGCACCTCGATCCCGGCATCGACGTTCGCGATCGCCCAGACGTTGAAGCGGCCGTCGCGACACGCCTCGACGACTTCCTCGGCGAGCATCAGGTGCCGGCGGTTGGCGGCCGGGATCACGACGCCCTGCCCGCCGTCGAGCCCGGCCTGCTCGCAGACCCGGAAGAAGCCCTCGATCTTCTCGTTGACCCCGCCGATCGGCTGGACGTCGCCGTGCTGGTTGACCGATCCGGTCACCGCGATCCCGGCCCGGATCGGGGCGTCGGCGAGGCTCGACAGCAGCGCGAAGAGCTCCGCGCACGAGGCCGAATCGCCCTCGACCTCGTCGTAGCTCTGCTCGAACACGAGGCTCGCCCGCAGCGACAGCGGGCGGCTGGCACCGTAGCGCTGCATCAGAAACCCCGAGAGGATCAGAAAGCCCTTGTCGTGGATCGGGCCGCTCATCTCGGTCTCCCGGTCGATGGCGACGACGTCGCCGCCGCCGAGCGCGGCGCTCGCGGTGATCCGGACCGGATGGCCGAACTCGTAGTCGCCGACGCGGGCGACCGCGAGCCCGTTGACGCCGCCGACCCGCTCCCCGGCGACGTCGATCAGCAGCGTGCCCTCGGCGACCAGGTCGCGCAGCCGCTCCTCGACGAGGTTCGAGCGGTACGACTTCTCGGCGATCGCCCGGCGGACGTGGTCGGCGCCGACGATCCGGGCGCCGTCGTGGCCGGCCCACTGGCTCGACTCGGCGATCAGGTCGGAGACCTCGAGGAACCGCGTCGACAGCCGCTCCCGGTGCTCGGCGACGCGGGCGCCGTGCTCGACGACCCTCGCGACGGCGGCGGCGTCGAACGGCAGCAGCCCCTCGTCGGCGATCCGCCGCGCGACGAAGGCGGCGTACTCGGCCGTGGTCTCCTCCTCCCACGGCATGTCGACGCCGAACTCGGCCCTGACCTTGAAGAGCTTGCGGACGTCCTCGTCGAGCTCGTAGAGCAGCGCATGCAGTCGTGGCGGCCCGACGAGGATCACCTTGACCTCGAGGTCGATCGGCTCCGGCTCCAGCGTCGCGGTCGGGAACAGCATCAGCTGCGAGCCGATCGTCTCGATCCTGATCCGTCCGGTCCGCAGCGTCTCCTTCAGCCGCGCCCACGCGAACGGCTCGGAGAGCACGGCGAGCGCGTCGACCATCAGGTAGCCCCCGTTGGCCCGGTGCAGGGCGCCGGGCTTGATGTGGAGGTGGTCGGTCTGCAGCGCGCCGAACGTCGCCTCGTACTCGATGCGGCCGAAGAGGTTGTAGTAGGTCGGGTTCGTCTCGACGACGACCGGGGCTCCGCTGCCGTCGGCGTGGCTGACCAGCACGTTCGGCTGGTAGCGCGAGAAGAAGGCCTCCTTGGCCTGGTGCATCCCGGCCGCGATCGGCGCCGGGAGCTGCTCCTCGCCCGCGGGGGACTCGCGGAAGCTCGCGAGGTGCTCGATCACGTCCTCGCGAACGCCCTCGAGCCAGTCCCCGAGCCGCTCCGGCTCGGGGTAGCGCTCCTTGATCTCGTCGACGACGTGGCCGACGGCGAACATCGCGACCTCGCGATCGAGCTCCGCGACCTGCTCGGCGCCCTCACGCTCGATCTGGCGGAGGCGGTTCATCGCGGCGGGCATCCGGTCCTCGACCTCGGCGATCGCCTGCTCGAACCGGCGTCGTTGGGGCGGATCGAGCCGGCTGAACTCGGCCGGCGAGATCGGCCGGTTGTCGACGACCGGGACGGTCATCAGTCCCGCCGGCGTCAGCTCGAGCGCGAGCCCGTGCTGGACCGCGAACGACCGCAGCTCGGCGAGGACCTCCTCGCGCCGCCGGCCCACCTCCTCGGCGATTGAGTGGCGCCGTTCGTGGTAGCTCTCGCTCTCGAACGCCTCGGGGATGCGACGGCGTGCCTCGGCGACGAAGCCGCGCATGCTCTCGGCGAACTCCTGACCGCGGCCCGGCGGAAGCGCCTGCGCGATCGGATCGCCGCCGTCGCCCAGGTCGAACAGGTAGATCCAGTCCTGTGGCGTTGCCGCGTCGGCGGCATGGGCGCGCAGGTGCGCCTCGACCGTCGTTCGCCGGCCGGTGCCGATCGGGCCGGTCGCGAAGATGTTGTAGCCGGGCGTGCCGATCTCGAGGCCGAAGCCGAGCGCGTCGAGAGCGCGCGCCTGGCCGACGGTTCCGGCCAGCGGCTCGACGTCGGCGGTCGTCTCGAACCCGAGGGATGCCGGATCGAGACGTCTGCGGAGCTGGTCGGGCTCGACTCGCTCGTGCTGCATCGCGATCACATTAGTCCGACACCGCTTCCGTCGGGTCGCCTCCTCGGTGCGGCGCCTCCCGCGAGCGCAGCGGTGCTCTCAGCGCGACGACGAGCAGCCGCCGGCGGCGGAGAGGCCGCCCCGCCTCAGCGCGACGACGAGCAGCCGCCGGCGGCGGACCGTGCGAACGCTGCCGCGTTTCCGTAGTACTTCAGCTTCGGCAGGTACGGGCCCATCACGGCCTTCTCGTCGCCGGGCTTGGAGGTGAGCTGGATCGCGTGGCGGAAGCTGCGCGACGGCAGCATGTTGCGGATCTGAAACCAGCCGAAGTCCGGATCGCGGTAGCCGTCGCCCTCCTTGCTCCAGCGGATCCAGGCCTTCCCACACGAGTGCCGGGCGGTTTCGGGCCGGTCGGCGGAGCGGCTGACGACGATCGTGTAGATGCCCCTCCGATTCGTCGGGACCTGCTCGTCGAAGGCGCAGTCGGTGACGCGGGTCGTCGCCGGCGCCTCGTTCATGCAGAAGCTCGAGTAGCGCACCTGCCCCGTGCCCATCCGCCGGTCGCCGTGGAAGGTCGCGGGGGCGGTCGGCAGCTTGCCCCGGAAGGCCACGACCTTCCCGAGGCGGCGGTTGATCGCGACCCGGACGTAGGCGTTGTGGACGTTCGGGAAGAAGCCGCCCGACGCGCCACGCGGCGGCGGCGTCGCCACCGCCCCGGGGGCGTCATCGCCGGTCCAGAGCTGCAGCAGGTAGCGGCGGTCGTACTGGGCCCGCCACTCGCCCCTGCGCACGGCCGGGAACCAGGGCGGGACATCGCGCGGCACCGACATCAGCCCGGCGAAGACGTCGACCGGCGCGCTGAGCTCGTTCGGATAGCGCATCGCCCGGTAGGAGTCCTCGCTGATCAGGAGCGCTCCGGGATCGGGCACCCGCGTGTGCCCGAGCGCCTTCGACTCGGAGTCGACCGCGTCGCAGAGCGCCTGGCCCCTCAGCACGGTCCCGTCGGCCAGCTTCAGCGTCGGCTGCGGCAGGCCGACCCCCCCGGTCAGGTCGGTGCCCCGGTCGGGCACGTAGACCCGCACCATCAGGAGGTTCAGCTCGTAGGTCTTGCCGTTCGCGGTCTCGGTGATCGGCCCGGCGTCGGGGATCACGTAGATCCTGTTGCGGTGGGGCTCGCCGGCGTAGGCCTCGAGCGGATAGCCCGGGTTCTTGGCGTCGACGACGGCGATCCGGTAGCTGCGCTTGCGGGCGGTCCGATCGGCGCCGCGGCGGAACGGGTTCGTCGATCCCGGCCGCGGATCGATCTGGTCGTCGGCGAGCGCGTCGACCCCGCGGCCGAGGACGTCGTAGGTCTGCAGCGCCATGTAGCGGGAATGCGGGTAGCGGCCCCGCAGCGTCAGCTTCGAGCCGGGCGGTCGCCGGAAGCCCGCCGCCCAGTAGGTCGCGCCGGCATCGGGGTAGGCGATGTTGAAGTCGTGGACGCCGAAGGCGCCGTAGTTCCAGAAGCAGTCGCTGAACCGGCCGCCGATCATGTCGCCGCGGCCCGCGGAGGCGGTCGCGGGCAGCAGCGCCACGGCCGCGAGCAACGTCGCCGCGACGACGCCGGCTCTCGCCCCGCGACTCACTTGCCGTTGCAGCCGCGCTGCTTGAAGGCGGACTTGGTCCAGTACCTGGACTTCGGGAAGTAGGGGCCCATCACCCGCTTCTCGGTCCCGGGCTCGGTCACCTGCTGGGGAGCCTGCTTCCAGTCCGGATCGGCCGCCATGAACCGCATGTACAGGGTGTCGATGTAGCCGCGCGAGGCCGGGTCCGGGTAGTTCTCCCCCTTGCCGAAGTTGATCCACCGGTAGCCGCATTCGGCACGCGCGTTCGCCGGCCGGTCGGCGGGCCGACCGATCACCAGCGTGTAGCGGCGGTGCTTGCGCAGCGGCACCTGCTGGTCGTAGACGCAGTCGTATCCGAGGCCCGTGACCGGGGACGAGCCGGTGCATGCCGACCAGTAGCGGACCTGGTAGTCGCGCGGGCGCCAGCGTTCGGCGGCCGGCAGCGTCTTCGGGAACGTCGGCATCCTGCCCTCGACCGTGACCAGCTTGCCGAACTTCCGGCTCACCTGGGTCAGCAGGTAGCGCGTGTCCGGGTTCGCCTGAAAGCCGCCCGTGTCGGTGGGCGGGTAGGTCTGTTCACGCTCGACCGGGTCGGTGATGAAGATCCCGGCGACGTTGTAGAGCGCGTTCCAGAAGCGCTCCCATCGCGGCGGGTCGAACGCCGGCGCGTTGACGGGGTCCCAGGACCCGGCGACGAGGCTCTTCCAGAGCCCGGCGGGGAACGTGGAGCCGCTCGGGTCCTCGATCGGATCGAGCATCGCGCAGGCCGCCTTCCCCCGCAGCTTCTTTCCGTCCGCCAGGTTGAGGACCAGCTTCGGAAGCCCTGCATCGCCGGTTCCGTCGCGTCCGCGATCGGGCAGGTAGTTGCGGATGCTCATCCCGAGTCGGACGTTCGGGTCGGTCGTCTGCGTGTAGATCGTGTTCCGGGCTCGGCGTGCGGGGATCGGCCCGGAGACGACGTGGAAGGTGTAGTTGCGGGGGCCGCCCCTGCGGCTGCCGCGCGGCAGGAACGGGTTCACCGATCCCTTGTCGGGCTTGATCTGGAAGTCGCGGAGGTGGTCCGCCGACGCGATCTGGCCGAGCTGGCCGGGGCGGCCGAACATCGTCCACGACATGTAGCGCTGGTGGCCGAACTTGCCGTGGAAGGTGAGGCTGGCGCCGGCGGGCAGCACGTACTGGGCGACGAAGTAGGTCGAGCCGACGTCGGGATAGAGGTTCGGCTTCTGGATCGGCTTCGCGCCGGGGAGGTTCGCGTAGTCCATGCCCTTCGGCGGCGCCCAGAAGCAGTCATGCCCGTACTTCGCGTTCGTCTCGACCGCCAGGTGATGGGGGAGGTAGGTCAGGTCGGCGCGAGCGCGGCCGGCGATCGCGGCGATCAG
Source organism: Solirubrobacterales bacterium (assembly GCA_041393495.1). Lineage (GTDB taxonomy): Bacteria > Actinomycetota > Thermoleophilia > Solirubrobacterales > 70-9 > RHKX01. Next base: position 48,756 of record JAWKKA010000003.1, read on the forward strand.
CACCGCGGTGGCGACGAGCGCCACGGCGCCGACGGCGAGCAGGCGCCTTCCCGTCGGGCCGTGTTCGGGGTTCGAGACGGGCATCGCCTTCCTCCTGGTCGCCTTCAACGGTCGCCGCAATCCCGCGATCTCCCAACCGAGCCTAGTCAACCGAGCCAGCGCCTGAGTGGGTTCCGCGCGATCCTGCGGGCGCACTCTAACCACTTATTTCCGGAGTGTCAACTTGACGAGAAGTAAACAAGACCGCCGTTCCCGGTACGATCGCGGCGATGACATCGAGCGTTTCCGGTCCCGCAGCACGGCCACGCAGGCCGAACGGCCGTGGACCACGGCGGCTGTCGCGCGCCGCGCGCGAGGAGCAGCTCGTCGCCGCCGCGATCCCCGTCGTCGCGGAGCACGGGCTGTCCGACTTCCCCCTCGACGAGATCGCGGCCGGGGCCGACGTCACCCGCAACCTCCTCTATCACTACTTCCCGCGCGGGCGGGCCGACGTCGCGATCGCCGTGGCCGAGGCAGCCGGCCATCGCCTGACCGACGACTGGATCACCGACGAGTCGCTGCCGCTGCCCGAGCGGGTCGCGACGAACGTCGGCCGCATGGTCGAGCACGCCACCGAGCCCTCGGACGCATGGCGCATCTACCAGCTCGCGCGTGGATCGGGCGATCCGGCCCTGCGTGAGACCGTCGACCGCTTCGAGAGCGTCGTCATCGAGTCGATCTCCCGCAACCAGCTCGGGACGGCCGATCCGCCGCCGCTCGCCCGCATCGCGATCCAGGGCTACCTCGCGTTCTTCGCCGCTGCCCTCGGCGAGGCGAGGCGCCGGCCCGTCCCCACGGCCGAGCTCGTCGGGCTCCTCAACGAGACGCTCGCGGCGACCCTTCGGGCAGCCGCCTGAGCGCGGCCGGGCTGTTCGGCCGGCCGCCGCCCGCCGGCCCGCCGCGGGGTCGCGGTAGCCGGCTTCCGGAGCCGGCGTCGCACGCTCGGCGCAGGGGGCTAGCCCGACCCGGAGCCCGCGAGGTCGCGAAGCTGGTGCGCCGGCGTGAAGAAGTTGCGGTAGGCGAGCGTGGTCGCGACGAGGGCGGAGATCGCGACGGCGCCGAGCAGCACGTAGAGGAGGATCAGCTGGAGGCGGACGGCATCGGTCGGATCGGCGCCGGCGAGGAGCATGCCGACCATCGTGCCGGGGAAGAAGATCAGCCCCGTCGTCTTCGTCGAGTCGACGAGCGCGATCGTGCCCGAGCGGAGCGCCCGCCGGACGCCGGGCGCGGCAGCCTGCCGGGAGGTCGCGCCGAGCGCCAGCGTCGCCTCGATCCGCAGGGCCTCGCCGCGGATCTCGTCGCCGAGCCGGTCGAGGGCGACCGCCGAGGCAGTCATCGCGTTGCCGATCACCATGCCGCCGACCGGCACGAGGTAGCGGGGCTCGGCGGGGAAGATCCCGAGCGCGAGGACGAGGCCGAGCGTCGCGATCGCCGAGAGCGCCAGCGCGATCAGGAGCGGACCGAGCGCCCCCGGCACATGCCGGGCCCGCGCCCGGGCCGTGATCGCCCCGAAGGCGACCATCACCGCGAGCAGGGCGAGGACGAGCAGGAGGCTGTCGGCGTCGAAGATCGCCGCGATCACGAAGCCGATCGCCGTGAGCTGGACGAAGCTGCGGACCACGGCGATGCCGATGTCCTCCTCCAGCCCGGCCCCCCGCCAGCGCGAGATCGCGACCGCGATCGCGACGAGGACGAGGGCGGCGGCGACCTCGCCGAGGGTCACGTCGATCCCGGCGCTCATCCCGCCCCGATCCGATCCGACGCCCGCGAATCCCGGGACGCCCGCGAGCCGGAAGCCCGCGAGAAGGCGGCAGTGTCCGGCCGGGGGGCGGAGCTCCGAGATCGGCGAGCGAGCCGCGCCCGGGTGCTCACGCTGGGACCTCGGCGACGGCGCCCTCGCTGACCAGCCTGCCCGCCTCGATCCGCACGATCCAGTCCGCGAGCCGGTTGGCCTGGGCGGGATCGTGGGTGACGATCACGATCGAGGCGCCGACGCTCCGGCGCAGGTCGGCGACCGTCCGCTCGATCGAATCGCGTGCTGCCTCGTCGAGGGCCGATGTCGGCTCGTCGAGGAGCAGGACCTCGGGACCGCCTGCGAGCGCCCTGGCGATCATCGCCCGCTGCTGCTCGCCGACCGACAACCGCTCGACCTCGCGATCGGCGAAGGACGGGGCGAGGCCGGCGAGGCCGAGCAGCCGCTCGGCATCGCACTCATTGCCGGTCAGGCCGGCGGCGAAGCCGAGGTTGTCGGCGACCGTGCCGTCGAGCAGTGCCGGAAGCTGGGGGACGAGCGCGACCTCGCGCCGGAGGACGAGCGGGTCGATCTCGCGGGTGTCGCGGCCGCGGAACCGCACGATGCCCTCGTCGGGATCGGAGAGCCGGTCGAGCAGCCGCAGCAGCGTCGACTTCCCCGAGCCGGACGGGCCGACGACGGCGCTGACCCCCTCCGGAATCCGCGCCGTGAGGCCGCTGAGGACCCGCTCGCCGCCGCGGCGCAGCGAGACGCGCTCCAGCTCGAACAGCATCGGCCTATTATCGGCGCCGGAGCGGCCGCTCCGGCGCGGACCGGACGCGAGCGGAGCCGATCGACATGGTGGCGAAGACCTTCAAGCTCGACGAGGTGGAGCTTCCCCGGATCGGGCTCGGCACGAACCGGCTTCGCGACACGATCAGCAACCGGTCGTTCCTGCGCAGCGCCGTCGCCGCCGGGCTCGGGCTCATCGACACCGCGCGCCTCTACGCCGGCGGTGACAGCGAGGCCGCGATCGGCGCCGCCCTGGCGCCGTATCCCGGCTCGGTCGCAGTCGCGACGAAGGGCGGCTACCGCTCCAACGAGCCCGACGGGATCCGGGCCGAGATCGAGCAGAGCCTCGTGCGGCTGCGGACCGACACGATCGACCTCTGGTATCTGCACCGCTTCCACGACGACGCTCCGCTCGAGTCGACGATGCGGTTGATCGGCGAGTACGTCGACGCAGGTCGGATCCGCCGGGTCGGGCTCTCCGAGGTGACGGTCGCGCAGATCCGCGCGGCCCGGGCGATCGTCCCGATCGCTGCGGTCCAGAACGAGTACGGGCTCGGCGAGCGCAAGCACGAGGACGTGATCGACTTCTGCGCGGCGGAGGGGATCGCGTTCGTGCCGTTCTACCCGCTCGCGGGGGGCGAGGGTCCGGCGTTGCTCGAGGCGGCCGAGCGGCGCGGCGCGAGCCCCGACCAGATCAAGCTCGCCTGGCTTCTGCACCGCTCCGAGTGCATCGTCCCGATCCCGGGGACCCTCTCGATCGAGCATTTCCGCGCCAACCTCGCCGCGCTCGAGATCGAGCTCCGCGCGGACGAGCTGCGATCTCTCGCCGGCGCGGCGTAGCCCCGGTGCCCGCGGCGGAGCCCGCCCGCCGCGGTGGCCGGCCGGCCTGCCCGGCGCGGAGCCCGTCCGTAGCGGTGGCGGTCCGGCCGGCCTGCCCGGCGCGGAGTCCGTCCGTAGCGGTGGCGGGCAAGCTAGCGTTGCCGCGATGAGTGACGGCGACACGCTCGGCATCATCGCCACCTCCCGGAAGGAGAACGAGCGTCGCCTGCCGCTCCATCCCCGCCACCTCGGCGAGCTCCCGACCGGGCTTCGCGGGCGGATCCACCTCGAGCGTGGCTACGGGGCCCGCTTCGGGGTCCCCGACGCGGAGCTGGCGGCCCTGGTCGGCGCGCTCAGGCCGCGCGAGGAGCTGCTCGGCGAAAGCGACGTGGTCCTGCTCCCGAAGCCGACAGCGGCCGACCTCGCGGAGATCGGCGAGGGCGGGGTCCTCTGCGGGTGGGTGCATTGCGTCCAGGACGCGGAGCTGACCCAGGTCGCGATCGACCGCCGGCTGACCCTGATCGCGTGGGAGGCGATGAACCACTGGTCCGACGACGGCTCGTTCGGACTCCACGTCTTCCACCAGAACAACGAGCTCGCCGGCTACAGCTCGGTGCTTCACGCCCTCCAGCTCATCGGGACCACGGGCGCCTACGGGCGGCGGCTTCGCGCTGCCGTCATCGGCTTCGGCGCCACCGGCCGCGGCGCCGTTCTCGCGCTCCGCGCGCTCGGCGTCCACGACGTCTCCGTCCTCACCCATCGCGAGGCGAACGCGGTCGCTGCTCCGATCCACTCGGTCCGGCTCCTCACCTATGTCCACGACCGAGGCGCCGGGGCGCTCGAGGTGGATGGCCACGCCGGCTCCATCGCCGACTTCCTCGCCGACCACGACGTGATCGTCAACTGCGTCTTTCAGGACACCGAGGAGCCGTTGACGTTCGTGACCAACGACGAGCTCGAGCGCTTCCGGCCGGGCACCCTGTTCGTCGACGTCTCCGTCGACGCCGGGATGGGCTTCGAGTGGGCGCGCCCGACCACGTTCGCCGATCCGGTCTTCACGGTGGCTCCGGGGCTCCGCTGCTATGCGGTCGATCACAGCCCGTCGTTGCTCTGGGACTCGGCGACGTGGGAGATCAGCCGGGCGCTGATGCCGTATCTGGGGCCGCTCGCCGACGGCCCCGCGGCGTGGGAGGAGGAGACCCTGCGCCGGGCGATCGAGATCCGCTCCGGCGTCGTTCAGAATCAGCGGATCCTCTCCTTTCAGGACCGCGAGCCCGACTACCCGCACCGGCGCCGATGAGGGGGCTGCTGCGCGTCGCCGCGCCCCGAACGGCTGCGCTCGTGGCCGTCGCCGGGCTGGCGGCCGGCGTCGCGCAGGCGGACGCCGGCGGCGTCGGCCTCGAGCCGGTCGGCGACCGCAAGCCGGTCGGCGACCGCAACCCCTGTGCGAAGCCGGCGATCCGCAAGCAGCGGGGCCTGCGCTGCCCCGACCTGGCGATGTCGCGGCCGGCGGACATCTACCCCGACACCAAGCACGGGGTGAAGATCCTTCGGGCGACGAACTCGATCAACAACGTCGGCCGCGGACCCGCCGAGCTGCGCGGTCGGCGGATCGGGCCGCGGGGCATGCGGGCCCGGCAGCAGATCCACAAGCGGGGCGGTGGCGTCGCCAAGTTCCACACCGGGGCGCGGCTCTACTTCAAGCGGATTCCGGGACAGGGCCGCTACTGGAAGTTCCACAACGCCGCGCGGTTCGAGCTCTGGAGCCTCGACCGCGACGGTCGCCGCAAGCGCCTCGTCACCGTCGGACCGAAGCAGGACTACTGCCTGCGCGACCTCGTCCACACCTTCCCCGGCATGTCGCACTCGCCGTCCAACCCGGTCTACCCGAGCTGCAGCCAGGACCCCAGGGAGCGCCACGTCACCCTCGGGACGAGCGTCGGCTGGTCCGACGTCTATCCGTCCAGCTACCACGAGCAGTACGTGAAGCTGAACCGGATCCGCGGCCGCGGCTGCTACTCGCTGGCCCAGATCGCCGACCCCAACGACAAGCTCCTCGAGCTGAACGAGAAGAACAACGCGGCGGCGGCGATCTTCTACCTGACCCGGCGCGGCGGCTACCGCCCCGGGCGCTGCGATCACGTCCGCGATCGGGGCCTGCCGCCGGGGCGCTCCTACCACCCGTTCTAACCTTCGTCCCGTGAGGGACATCTTCGGTCCACCGCTGCGCGCCGCCGGCTGGACGATCTTCATCGCCGGCGTCGCCTGGCTGCTGCTCAGGCCGCCGTCGCTGGAGGGCCTCGGCGACCTCGTCTCGATCATCGCCGGCGCTGCGGTGATCATCGTCGTGACCGCCTGGGCGACGACGAAGCTCGCCGGGGAGGAGATGCCGGAGGGCGAGTTCCGCCGGCTCGTCGACCGCAGTGACGCGCTCGCCGCGCTGCCGCCGCCCGAGCAGCCGCCGAGCGAGTTCGACGAGCTCGTGATCGAGGCGCTCGACGAGCTGCCGGCGGAGTTTCAGGAGCTGCTCGCCACCACCCCGGTCACGGTGTCGGGCCGTGGTCACGAGGTCCACGCATACGGCCAGTACATCGGCGCGACGATGGCGCGCGACGTCTACCCGGATCACATCGTGATCTACCGCGACACGCTCGAGCGCGACTTCGGACACGATCCGGATCTGCTCCGCGCGCAGGTGCAGCGGACCGTCCGCCACGAGCTCGCCCACCACATCGGCTGGGACGAGCACGGCGTCCGCGGCCTCGGTCTCTGAGGCCACGGCCGCCGGCTGCCGTCGCTGCTGTGGCGGGCCGCTACTCCCCGCGGGCCCGCTTGCCCGCGGCGGCGTCCGCTTCCCCGCGGCGGCGTCCGCTTCCCCGCGGCGGCTGCCATTCCCGGCGCGGCTGCCCTTTCGCGCGGGCCCGCTTCCCCGCGGCTCAGCCCTGCTTCGCGTAGTCCCCGAACTCGCCGAAGTCGACCATCTCGCAGGGCTCGTCACCGACCACCTCCGCATCGTGTCCGGGCGGGATCGCGACGACCTCGCCGGGGCCGATCTCGGTGTCCGTGCCGTCGTCCATGTGGATGATCATCCGGCCCGACAGCACGTATCCGAGGTGCGAGACCTGGCAGGAGTCGGTGCCGGCGATCGGCTTGACGTTCGTCGACCACTTCCAGCCGGGTTCGAACGTGCCGCGCCCGACGGTATGGCCGGCGATGTTGATGACGAGCGCCTGCCCGTTCCCCTCGAACGGACGGACCTCGTCGGGAGCCTCGAAGCTCCGCGTCTCGATATCGGCCATGACGGCCTCCTCTGGTTGGACCTTCCCCGCCCAGCGACGAGTGTCCTCCCAAGCGTCGCGGAATGCAAGCGCGGCGACCGCAGCCCAACGCCGCCGGTCAGTCGAAGCGGCCGCGTTCGAGCGCCTCGGAGCGGGCCTCGTCGTCGTAGAGCGGCAGATCGCCGGTCGTCTCGGTCCGCTCGACGTAGGCGGCCATCGCTGCCTCCGCCGGGTGGCCGGACAGGGCCGACATGAACTCCGCGCGCTCGAGCCGGAGGCCGACCGGGAGCGCCTCGGAGCCGCCTATGTAGACGGCCCGCTTGACGCCGGCGATGGCGGCCTTCGGCCGCCGCGCGAGCCGGGTCGTGACCGCGAGCGCCCTCTCGACGAGCCGCTCGGCCGCGACGACCTCGTCGACGATGCCGAGCTCCGCGGCCTCCTCGGGGCTCAGCGGCCCGCCGTCGAGGCAGAGGCGCAGGGCGCCGCCGGCGCCGAGCATGCGCGCCAGGCGCTGGGTCCCGCCTCCGCCGGGCGGGAAGCCGAGGAGGATCTCGGGTTGGCCGATCGCGTGGCGGCCGGCAGCCATGAAGCGGAGGTCGCAGGCCAGCGCCAGCTCGCAGCCACCGCCCATCGCCGAGCCGTTGATCGCCGCCGCGATCACGGCCCCGCAGGCGTTGAAACGGAGGAAGACCTCGCCGAACCGCTCGGCCTGTGAGAGGCCGGCCGCCGGCGTCCGCTCGAGGGCGCCGCGTCCACCTGGCACGCGGCGCAGCGCGCCGACCGCGCCCAGCGATGCGCGGGCCAGGCCGGGCGCGACGGCCGGCGACTGCCGCGCGCCCTCGAGCAGCTCGCCGACGTCGTAGTGGGCGACGAAGCGCTCCGGGTGGTCCCCGGTGAGGACGATCCCGGTCACGCCCTCGTCCGACTCGGCGCGCTCGACCAGCGCCTCGAGCGCGACGACGATCTCGTCGTCCATCAGCCCGTGCGGCGGGTTCGAGATCGTCGCCAGCAGCACGCCCTCGCCGTGATCGTCGACTCGAACCTCTCCCATGGCAGAGAGGGTATCCAGCACAGCCACGAGCCGACCGTGCCGCACGCTGCGCCTCCGCGCCGGGGCGATCTCGTCCGCCATGCCGCGCCGATCCACCGCGGTGCACCTCCCTGGGCGCTGATCACCCCCGAAGCTCATGCGACGGGGCCATCGCGCCGCCGCCGAGATACCGGAAAAGTACGAGTGACATCGTCGCCTCCGGGCGGGACGATCAGCCCATGGCCGATCACCTGACCCCGCTGGACTCGGCGTTCCTCGAGCTCGAGGAGGGCGATCAGGCATCGCACATGCACGTTGGCTGGGCGATGATCTTCGACCCGCTGCCCGCGGGCGGTGACCCCGGGGTTGCGGCCGTTCGCGAGCTGCTCGACGCGCGCCTATCGCTGCTGCCCCGGTTCCGGCGGCGGCTCTCGGAGCCGCACACCGGCGGGCTGAGCTGGCCCTCATGGGTGGAGGACGACACCTTCGACGTCGCCTCCCACGTCCGCCGCGCGTCGCTTCCGGCTCCCGGTGGGGAGGAGGAGCTTCTCGACTGGCTCGGCGACTTCTATTCGCACCGGCTCGATCGCGCCCATCCGCTCTGGGAGATGACGCTGCTCGACGGGCTCGAGGGCGGGCGCTGGGCGATCGCCGCGAAGGTCCACCACTGCCTGATCGACGGGATGAGCGGCGCCTCGGTGACGACGCTGATCCTCGACGCCGAGCCCGATCCCGGGCAGCGCTCGATGGGGCTGCTCGAGACATTCGAGCCGCCGCCGGACAACGAGCGCCGGGTCCGCTGGCCGCTCTCGGCGGTCACCGACGCGGTCCGCGGCGGGGTCGACGTCGCGCTGCACCCCCACAAGCTCGGCGAGATGCTCGCGCGCTCACGCGGCCTCGTCGAGCTGCTCGTCAGGGACGAGATCCGCGGCGCGCCGCGGACGAGCATCAACGTCGAGATCGGCGCCGGCCGGCGGCTGGCGGCGGTCGCGGTGCCGCTCGAGGACCTCAAGGAGATCAAGCGGGCGCTCGGCGGCACCGTCAACGACGTCATCCTCGCCGCCTCGGCGGGCGGGCTCCGGCGGCTCCTGCAGTCGCGCGGCGAGGAGCTGCACCCGCGCGGGATCCGGGCCATGGTGCCGGTCAGCGTCCGCAGCGACAGCGAGAAGGTCGCGCTCGGCAACCGGGTCAGCTCGCTGTTCGTCGATCTCGCGGCCGCCGAGCCCGATCCGCTCGCCCGCTACCGGAAGACGGTCGCCGCGGCCGAAGAGCTCAAGCACGGCTCGCAGGCGGCGAGCAGCGAGGCCGTCGTCGAGCTCGCCGGCTACGCGCCGCCCGTCCTTCATGCCGCGGTCGCGCAGCTCTCGTTCACCCCGCGGCTGTTCAACGTCACGATCACCAACATCCCCGGCCCGCAGGTGCCGCTCTACGCGCTCGGCGCGCGGCTGCGTCGGATCATCCCCCTCGTCCCGATCTTCGCCTACCACGCCGTCGGCATCGCCGTGGCGAGCTACGACGGCGAGGTCGTCTTCGGCATCTCCGGCGACCGCGCCTCGGTCCCCGACCTCGACGTCCTCGCGGCGGGGATCGAGGAGTCGATCGCCGAACTGCTCGAGCTGGCGCGGGCGGAGGGCCGCGTCACGGCGTGAGCGCGCCGGGGTGGATCGCGCCGGAAACCGGCGCGGCCGGTAGGACGGCAGCGCGCTGGGGTGGATCGCGCCGGAATGCCGGCCGCGGCCGCCCCAGCGCGGAGAGCCTCGCGGGCCCGGGGAATCCCCGAGCGGGCGCGATTGCCTGCCTCCGCGCGGTTCAGCCGGTGCAGCTGACACTGGGCGGAGCACTCGCTGCAATCGGCAATCAGCCATCTAGCCGAGGTGGCGGACGCCGAGCGGGAAGACGTTGGCGATAACCCATGCCTCGAGCCGATCGGGCAGCTCGGTGCCGGCGGGGAGGCGGAGGTCGATCCCGGTGATGCTGCCGTTCGACCTGCGGAGCTTCGTCAGCCCGTTGTAGTCGAGCGGCAGCGGTCGCGAGTCGGCCGCGTCGACGAGCATCACGTCGGCGCTGTGGCGCGAGGCGGCGAAGTGGGTGCCGGGGCGGAGGTCGAGGCGGACGCGGACCGAGCCGTCGGTCGCCGGCCCGGGAGGCTCCATCTGCACCGAGTCGATCCGGACGCCGCGCGGGCGCCTGCTCGCGGGTCCCCGGTAGGCGCTCGTCAGGTAGGTGCCCGAGGAGATCAGCTTCAGCTCGTCGTTGCAGAGCCCGGCGACGATCAGCGCGGCGCCGAGGTTCGGCACCTCGGGGCAGTCGACCTCCCCATAGACGGAGGCGCCCGGGCCGGCGACGCGGCCGGGCCCGAGCCGGCCCCGGAACTGGAGCTGCTCGAGCGGCACCGGCCCGAACGTGAACAGCAGCTCGAAGCCGCGCTGCTCGAGGATCACCGAGTTGCCGACGTAGCGGCCGGTGAGCGGGAAGGCGAACTCGCTGCCCGAGTCGGCGACGCGGCGTCCGCGCCGGTCCTGCTTCGAGCCGACCACCCAGAGCAACAGGCGCCCCCGGCGGCCGCTGCCGGCCCGGGACCGGTCGAGCGTGCCGGCGATCCAGTCGTAGCTGTCGAACCCGATCTGGTTGACGGACGGAAGCAGCGGCGGCAGCGGCAAGGCCAGCCGGCGCAGGTTGAAGGCGCCGACCCGCTCGGGGCCCGCCCGCAGCGGCGGGCGGGCGCCGCGCCGGCGCTCGGTCGCAAAGCGGATCCGGTCGGAGAACGAGCCGCCCGATCCGCCCTCGTAACGGCCGGCGAGCCGCACCGTGTAGTCGGTGTCGGCGCGCAGGAAGCCCCGCGGGACGATGTGGAGATCGCGGCCGTCGGCGGAGAGCTGGGCGCTGAACGGGAACCGCGGGTGAACGCTCGCGACCAGCGACCGCGCGCCCGGCGTCGGCTCCATCCGCGCGTCGATCGTCTCGCCGTTGCGACGGACGACGAGCCGCGCCGTGATCGTCGCCGCCGTCGGCAGCGGCCGCCGGTAGCCGTGCAGCTCGGTCGTGCCGCCGGCGGTGACCGGGTAGATGCGGGTCAGCTCGTCGCCGAACCGCTCGCCGGGGTCGCTGTCGCAGCGCCGCTCGCCACGCCCGCCGCGCAGGCACCAGTCGTAGGGGACGAAGTGCATCGCGCCGTCTTCGCCGCCGATCCAGATCCCGCGCTTGCCGAGCGCCGGGCTGCCGTTGAGGTCGTTGCGGTCGCGCAGCGCCCGGCCCCGCGGGGTCGTGTCGTAGGACCAGCGGCGCTCGCCGGTCCGGGTGTCGATCGCGTAGAGCCGCCCGTCGGAGGAGCCGACGTAGAGAATCCGTCCGGGCTCGCCCTTCGGCGCCATCCCGAGGACCGGCGAGGAGCGGATCGCGTCACCGGTGTCGTAGCGCCAGACGAGGTTGCCGGCGGCGTCGAGCTTGTAGATCGAGCCGTCGGCGGAGGCGGTGTAGATCGCGACCGTCTCGCCGCTCGGGCCCTCCTCGAGCGCTGCCGACGCGTAGATGTGGTCGCTCGTCCGGAAGCGCCAGCGTTCGGCGCCGGTCGCCGGGTCGAGCGCGTAGAGGCTGCCGTCGAACGAGCCGGCGTAGATGGTGCCGTCGCCGCCGATCGCCGCCGACGCCGCGTTGAACCCGATCGTCGGCTTGCTCCAGAGCGGGCTCCCGGCCGCGTCGATCCCGTACAGGTGCGCGTCCACCGATCCGAAGAAGATCCGGCCGGCGTCGTCGATCGCCGCCGCCGACCAGACCGCGTTGCCCGTCGGGAACGTCCAGAGCTCGTCGCCGGCAGGGCTGATCGCGTACATGCCGCCGCCGGTGTTGCCGGCGTAGAGGATGCCGCCGGGCCCGGTGACGACGTTGCCCTCCCACCAGTTGACGATCTGCCCGCCCACGGGGGGCTTGTCGGTCCGGAAGCGCCAGACGATCCGTTGCCTGCGGCCCAGATCGCTGCGCCCGGGGTCACGGAGCCGGTAGATGTGCTCGTCGGCCGAGCCGAAGGTCACGGTCGGGCCACCGGCGAGCGGATCGCGGGCGCCGAGCGTCGCGGCGGAATCGATGATCTCGCCCGTCCCGAGGCTCCAGCGCAGCTCGCCGTGCCGATCGACCGCGTAGAAGCGGCGGTCGGCGGAGCCGAAGTAGGCGGTGTCGGCCCCGTCGAGGACCGGCGTCGAGAAGATCCCCTTCCCGGTCCGCAAGCGCCACGGGCGGGTGCCCGGGTGGTAGCGGGCGCGGATCGGGGAGGCGCCGGTGTTGCGGCGGTCGCGTCGCATCGCCGGCCACGGCGAGCTCGGCAGGACGGGCGTGTCGTAGGAGAATCGACGCTCGCCCGCCGCCTCGCCGGGCGCGGGGCCGCTCGCCGCAGCGAGCAGGCCGGCGACGACGGCGACGACGGCGAGCCGGGCCCTCATCCGATCGTCCCCTCGATGACCCCGATCAACGCCGCGCCGGGGTCGTCACGGACCGCGGCCGCGGCCGGGTGGCGATCGCCGCGATGGAGGCGGGCGTCGTCGAAGCCGGCCTCGACGAGCCGCGCGGCGGCATCGTCCTCGTCGCGGAAATGGCGATGCACGCAGCCGCGGACGAACAGCGAAAGCGCCCTGTTGAAGGCCTCCTCGGCCGGATCGCGCCCCGAGCCGCCGAGGCGCAGGTCCGCCAGGTAGAGCCCGTTCGGGAACCGGCGAAGGGCCGCCGCGCACCGGCGCCAGGCCCCGCGGAGGTCGGCGTCGGCGAGGTAGACGAGCAGGCCCTCGGTGACGATCGCCGTGCCGACCGCGGGATCGAGCGTCGTCGCGATGGCATCGAGGCTCCCCTCTCCCTCCTCGCGGAGGACGTCGACCTCGAGGACCCGGTGACGCTCCGATAGCGACCCGATCCGCGCGAGCGCCTCGCGCTTGCGCGACGCCATCGCCGGCAGATCCGCCTCGACGTAGGTGAGGCGATCGCCGTAGCGTCCCGCGAAGCGCCAGCCGCGCGGCGACATCCCGCAGGCGGGCTCGATCACCTGGCCGACCGCCCCGGCCTCGATCGCCCGCTCGAGCTCGCGGTCGATGATCCGGTGGCGGGCGATGAGGAGGCCCTCGAGCGTCGGGCCGCCGAGGGCGCGGCTCATCGCCATCGTCGGGCGTAGCGCGTCGAAGAACAGCCGCCCCTGCCAGGTCCCGAGCCCGGAGGGGGAGAGCCGGTTGCGGACCCAGGTCTCGCCCGTGTAGTGGGCGGTCGGGCTGATCGCGTCCGGTCCGCGACGGAGGCTCAGGTTCATGGGCGGGATACCGCCGAGCCTAGCCTTCCCGCCGCCGACCGGAGCCGGCTCAGCGCGGCCGGTGGCGGCGCGGCCGGTCGCGGCGTCGCTGCGCCGACGGCTCCGCCCCTGGAGTTGCCTGCGGCTGGCCGATCCGTTCGGCGCGGCCGCTGCGCTTCAGCACGAAGCTGGCGATCGCGAGGATGATCATCGTCCCGATGATCGCGCTGACGATCCCGCCGAGGTCGAAGACGTCGTCGTCGCCGATGCCCAGCCACTTGGTGAAGATCACCCAGCCGAGGGCGGCGCCGCAGAGGCCGAGCACGGTCGAGAGCGCCCATGAGCGCCAGCCGGCCATCGAGCTGAAGACGTCGGGCATCAGCAGCCGGGCGATCGCGCCCGCCAGGAATCCAAGGACGAGTGCGCCGATCACGTTGACCTCCCTGTGGCTCGATGCCGTGGACGGGATTGAGCTTAGGCCAGTGCCCTGCGCGACGACCTCGAGGTCCGCGGTCGAACCCGCGATGCGCGCGTCGCCCCTATCCTCGTCCCGACATGGAGCTCCGGCCTCGACGGACGATCGGCAGGTTTCCGGGGTGGCTGCAGCGGCTGGTCGCGATCGGCTCGCTGCCCTCGGACCCCGACGAGACGCGGCTTCAGAAGTCGGTCCTCGTCCTCTCGGCGGTGACGATGGCCGGCCTCGCCTCGATCTGGGTCGTGACCTACGCAGCGCTCGGGCTCTGGGGGTCGGCGGCGATTCCGTTCGTCTACCAGGCGGCCTCGGCCGCGAGCCTCGCCGGCTTCGCGCGGACGCGCCGTCTCGTCCTCTTCCGCCGCAGCCAGCTCCTGATGAGCCTGGTCTTCCCGTTCCTGTTGCAGTTGAGCCTCGGCGGCTTCGAGAACGGCTCCGCCGTCTGCCTCTGGGGCCTCACCTCGCCGCTCGGCGCCCTGCTCTTCGCCGGCGCCCGGCAGTCGATCCCGTGGTTCGCCGGCTTCGCCGCCCTGGTCGGGGTCTCGGCCGCGGTCGACTCGGCGATCGCGGCCTCGGCCCCCGACGTCCCCCAGGGCGTCGTCATCGCCTTCTTCGCCCTCAACCTGCTCGGGGTCGGCGGCACCGCCTACGCGCTGATGCAGTACTTCGTCCGCGCCCGCGACCGCGCGCACCGCGCGCTCGAGCTCGAGCAGGAGAAGTCCGAGCGGCTGCTGCTCAACGTCCTGCCGGCGTCCGTCGCCGAGCGGCTCAAGGAGCGCGAGGGGGTGATCGCCGACCATTTCGACGAGGCGACGGTGCTGTTCGCCGATCTCGTCGGCTTCACCCCGCTCGCCGAGCGGATGCCCGCCGAGCGCCTCGTCGCGCTGCTCGACCGGATCTTCGCCGGCTGGGACGCGCTCGCCGCCGAGCGCGGCGCCGAGAAGATCAAGACGATCGGCGACGCCTACATGGTCGCCGCCGGCGTGCCGGTGCCGCGCGCCGACCATCCCGACGCGATCGCGTCGTTGGCGCTGGCGATGGTTCCCGAGGTCGAGCGATGCTCGGTCGGGGCCGCGGTCCCGCTCGCGGTCCGGATCGGCATCGACAGCGGACCGGTCGTCGCCGGCGTGATCGGGCAATCGAAGTTCACGTACGACCTCTGGGGGGACACCGTCAACACGGCGAGTCGGATGGAGTCGCACGCTCCACCGGGCCGGATCCAGGTCACCGAACGCGTCTTCGAACGGCTGCGGGGCCGCTTCGAGTTCAGCAGCCGCGGCACGATCGAGGTCAAGGGAAAGGACCCGATGCCGTCCTACCTGCTCGTCGGCGCGCGTTGAGCCCGGCCGGCCTGGCCGTTGTGGCGCCCGGCGCGGAGATCGGCGGTGAAGCTGTCGCCGGTGCGGCGCCGGGACGGTAGCCTCGTACTGCCATGAAGCGTCTCGTCCCGGTGCTGACGGACATGCGTCTCGTCCCGGCGTTGGCGGACATGAAGCGTCTCGTCCCCGTCCTGCTCGTCGCCGTCGCGGCGCTGGCGCTCGCGTCGCCGGCGGCGGCGAGGCCGTTCCCGAAGCGGTTTCTCTGGGGCACCGCCTCGTCGGGATTTCAGACCGAGGCGGGCGGGAGGCCGGCCCACGTCGACCGGCGCAGCGACTGGTACCAGTTCGCAACCGATCCGGGGCTGATCGCCGCCGGCGCCGTCAGCGGCGACCGACTCGCCGACGGTCCGGGTTTCCTGAACGCCTGGCGTGGCGATCTGAACCGGGCCCGACGGGACCTCGGCGGCAACGCGATCCGGCTCGGCATCGAGTGGAGCCGGATCTTCCCGCGCTCGACCGCGAAGGTCGAAACCGGCCGGCACGTCTCGATCGCCGAGCTGCGCAGGCTCGACGCGCTCGCCGACCGCAGCGCCGTGCGGCGGTACCGGCGGATCCTCGCCGGGGCGCGCGAGCGCGGGCTCCGGGTGATGCTGACCCTGAATCACTTCACGCTGCCGATCTGGGTCGATGACCCGGCGCGGGTCCGGGCGGCGTTCTCCGGTCGCGGCCCCGATGAGCGGGTTCCCGCGGGGCTGCGCAGGGCCGGGTGGCTGAACCGCTCGACGATCGCCGAGTTCCGCAAGTTCGCGGCCTACGCGGCCTGGAAGCTCGGCGGCAGGGTCGGCCTCTGGGCGACGCTGAACGAGCCGCTCGTCACCGTCTCGCAGGGCTTCGTCTCGATCCCGGGCGTGACCGGGGTGAAGGCGCCGGGCGTCCTCTCCTACGCGGCGGCCCTCCGCGTGATCGAGAACCTCGGGCTCGCCAACGCGGCCGCCTACGACGCGATCCATGCCCACGACCGGCATGCGAGGGTCGGCGTCGTCCACAACATGGTCGATTGGCGTCCTTACGACCCGGCGAGCGCGGCCGACTCCGTCGCCGCCGGGCACGCCGACCAGATCCTCAATCGGGCCTTCCTGGAGATCGTGGTCAACGGCTGGTACGACAGCGACATCGACGGGGTCGAGGACCCGGGCGAGGCCCGTCCGAAGCTCCGCGACAAGGCCGACTTCATCGGCGTCAACCACTATTCGCCCGGCCGTGCCCAGGCGCTCGGGGCACCGGTCTCGAGCAGGATTCCGCTCTTCGACTTCGTCCCCCACGTCACCTACGCGGGCCATGGCAACCCGGGCGGCGAGCCCTGCCCGACCGTCTGCAGCGACTTCGGCTGGGAGATCGACCCCGCCGGCCTGCGCCACGTCCTCGACGAGGCTGCCGCTTACGGCAAGCCCCTGTACGTGACCGAGAACGGGATCGACGACGGCGAGGACGACCAGCGGCGCGGCTACCTGCGCGGCTACCTGGGGGCGCTGCGCGGCGCGATCGCCGCCGGCGACGACGTCCGCGGCTACTTCTATTGGTCGCTCGTCGACAACTTCGAGTGGGCGGAGGGGTACGCGCCCCGCTTCGGCCTCTACTCCTACGATCCCGGCTCGCTGCGGCGGACGCTGCGCCCGAGCGCCGGGTTGCTGCGCCGGGTCGCCCGCAGCGGCCGGATCCCCGGCGGCTGACGGCCGGGCGATCCGCCATTCACCGACGAACGACGAATCGCTACCAATATCTGTGAGTCATTCGTCGCTCGGCGGCGGGTCTCGGCGGCGGGTCGGCGGCGGGACCGTTCAGACCTTCTTCGGCTTGTAGGTCCAGCCGGCGCCCGTCACCGCGTCGATGATCGGCTCGCGGAGGTCGCCCCAGGAGAACTTGTAGCCGGACTCGTCGGCGCCGCCCTCGGTGTGGTGCGGCCCGAGCCAGGCGATCACATGGACGGTCTCGCTGCCGATGTGCTGTCCGCGCTCCCAGTTCAGCGAGCCGGCGAACGAGCCGCCGAAGCCGACCTCCGCCTCGCTCGTCGTCTTCAGGCCGATGCCGGCGGCCTCGTGGTCGGACTCATCGAGCTCGATCCGGAAGGCACGGTAGAGGTACTCGGCCCCGGCGCCGCCCGGGCCCGCCGAGGCGATCTGCGCCGCCCAGGCGACGACGATCGTCCCGTCGTCCTGCTCGGAGGTCTCGATGCCCTTGCCGGAGATCGCGAGAAGCCGGCGCCTGACCTCGTCCGCGGGCTGCGGCCCGACCCCCTCGGCCGGCTTCGCCGCGGTCATCACGCCGCGGCTCTTCTCCTTGAGCTTGTCGAGGAATCCCATCGTCGCCCGTTATAGCGCGACCGACGCCTTGCCGCCAGCGCTTCAGAATCCCGATCATGCCGGCCCGACCGTTCGAGCCCCCGGGCGCCGCCGCCTTCGCCGCGGCGCAGGCGCTGCTCGCGCCGTGGCGGGCGGTCACGGACCCGCGCATCGACGGGTACCCGAACCTTCCCGGCGACGGGCGCTACCTGCTCGTCGGCAACCACACGACGCTCGGGCTCTTCGATGTCCCGTTCGTCGTCCTCGGGATCCACGAGGAGACCGGAGTGCTGGTCCGCTCGCTCGGCGAGCGCCAGCACTTCCGGCTGCCGGTCTGGCGCGACCTGCTGACCCGCTTCGGCACCGTCGATGGATCGCGCGAGAACGCTCGCCGGCTGATGCGGGCCGGCGAGCCGATCCTCGTCTTCCCCGGAGGCGGGCGCGAGGTCGCGCGGCGGCGCGGCGACTACTACCCGCTCGTCTGGCGCGAGCGGATCGGCTTCGCCCGGCTCGCGCTCGAGTTCGGCTACCCGATCGTGCCGTTTGCGATGGTCGGGGTCGACGACATGTGGGACGTCATCGCCGACGCCGGCGATCCCCTCTACGCGCCGGCGCGGGCGCTGGCACGGCGGGTCGGGATCGACCCGGACGTGCTGTTCCCGCTCGTCCGCGGCGTCGGGCCGACGCCGCTGCCGCGTCCGCAGCGGATCTACGCGCGGATCTGCGCGCCGATCGAAGCGGGAGCGTTCGGCTCCTCCTGGGACGATGCGACCGGCGCCGCCGCCCTGCGCGACCGCGTCCGCGGGGCACTGTCGGTGGCGATCGAGGACCTCCTCGAGGAGCGTGAACGCGATCCGGCGCGGCGCCTCGCGCCACGGCTGGCCGGGCAGGCGATGCGGCTCACGCGCTCGCAGGCGGCCGCGGTGCGCAGCCTGCTCCCCGGCCGCGGCGGTCCGGCGCGCTGACCGGGGCTCCGCGCCGAGCCGATGGCCTACCCTGGGGTCGATGCCGTCCCTCGACCGGCTGAGCCCCAGGTGGGCCGTGCTCGCGGGCCTCGCCGCGCTGTTCGTTGCAGCGCTGCTCGTCCGCGGGCTCCTCGCCGACGACGAGCCGGCGCCGGCCCCCGATCGGATCGTCCGCGTGATCCGGCCGCCGGCCACCCCGAACGGCCCGTTGCCGCGCTCCGGGCCGGCCACCGGCCCCCTGCGCCCGGGCCCGGGAAGCGTGCGGCCCGAGCACGAGCCCGGCGGTCCCGGGGCGGAGCCGTACGTCCGGCTCCGGCCGGGGAGTGAGGCGCTGCTTCACGACCGCCCCGACGGCGAGGTGGTCGCGAAGGTGGACGACCGGACGGAGTTCGGCTCGCCGACGGTGCTGTCGGTCAGGCGCGTCCGCGATCGCTGGCTCGGCGTGTCGACGCCCGAGCTTCCGAATGGCCGACTCGGCTGGCTGCGGGCGAACCCGACGACGCTGCGGGGCGGCTCCACCGAGGTCCGGGTCGACGTCGATCTCTCCCGACACCGGGCGACGATCTGGGACGGGGACGAGCCGGTGCGCCGCTGGACGGTCACGGTCGGCGCGCCCGAGACCCCGACCCCGACCGGGACGTTCGCGGTGACCGACCTGATCGAGCGCGGGCTCAACCCGGTCTACGGGTGCTGCGCGGTGGCGTTGACGGCGAAGCAGCCGCGGGTCCCGAGCGGCTGGTCCGGTGGCAACCGGATCGCCTTCCACGGCACCCACGGGCCGCTCGGGGTCGATGCCTCGAACGGGTGCATCCGCAGCGCCGACGCCGACGTCCGGGCACTGATCCGCACGGTCCCACTCGGCGCCCCGGTGCGGATCCGCCGATAGCGGGCGGCCGCTGGCCGGTCTCCCGGGGCGGCGGGCGGACGATGACCGGGCCTCGCGGGCTCGTCGCTTCTGGCCCCGTGGGGGCGGCCGATCGCCGGTTTCGCGGCCCTTGCGCATGACCCCGCGAGCGATCGCCCGCGCCGATCGGCAGTCAGTACCGATGCGCTCGGGGCCCGGACCCGGCAACATCGGTGGCGGCCGCAGCGAACGCCCGAAAGGACCGCCCGATGTACAACACGGTGGATCACGGCTCATCGATCGAGATCGACGTCGAGGACGTCGATCAGGAGGCGCTCTTCTCGGAGACGCTGCTGGCGTTGAGCGGGATCCTGACCGAGGCCCGGGGAGGGACCGCCGTGACTCACGACGTCGAGATCACCGCCCCCGACCTCGAGGGCCTCCTCGTCGCCTGGGTGAACGAGCTGATCGGCCTCGCCGAGCGCGACGGGTTCATCGCCGAGCGTGCCTATCGCGAGCGCCTCGACGGGTCGGTCTTCCGTGCGCAGGTCGCCGGCGAGAAGGACATCCCCCGGGACCGGATCCGCGATGTCCGCTGCCGGTCGATCGGCATGCGCCGCCTTCCCGACGCCGCGTGGGAGGCCCGCGTTCATCTCGAGAGCGACGCCTGACACGCCTCCCCGGCCGGTTCGCCGCGGGTAGGCTGCGGGTCATGGAGGGTGATCGAGGCTCGGGCGGCATCGCCGGCGGGGTGCTGCGGGCGGACGCGAACGCGGGCAGGGTGGCGCTCGTCACCGGCGGTGGAACCGGGATCGGCCGCGGTACGGCGCTCGCGCTCGCCGGATCGGGAGCACGCGTCGCGATCTGCGGGCGGCGCGGGGAGCTGCTCGCCGGCGTCCGGGCGGAGATCGGAGAGCTCGGCGGCGAATGCCTGGACGTGCCCTGTGACATCCGCGAGCCCGATCAGGTCGAGGAGCTCGTGACGACGGTCGCCGACCGCCTCGGCCCGATCGACGTCCTCGTCGCCAACGCGGGCGGGCAGTTCGGCGCCGCCGCCGAGGAGATCAGCGGCAAGGGATGGCGCGCCGTCGAGCGCCTCAACCTCGAGGGCAACTGGGACCTGACGACCCGGGTCGCCAGGCAGTCGATGATCCCCGCGCGGCGCGGTCTGATCGTCTTCGTCGGCTTCTCGCCGCGGCGCGGCATCCCGAACTTCGCCCACGCCTGCGCGACGCGGGCGGCGCTCGAGAACCTCGCCTCGGGCCTGGCGCTGGAGTGGAGCCGCTACGGGATCCGCTCGGTGTGCCTGAGCTGCGGGCCGATCGAGACCGAGGGCCTCGCCTCCTACGGCCCCGACTCGCTCGAGGAGTCGCGACGCACGGTCCCGCTCGGCCGTCTCGGCCGGCCCGAGGAGGTCGGCGCGACGGTGGCGTTCCTGGCGAGCGCGGGTGGCGCATTCATCACCGGCACGACGATCCTCGTCGACGGCGGCGTCGACGCCTGGGGGCTGGCGGAGCGGCCGCCGGCGCCGCAGCGATGACCGTGGGCGGCGCGGGGGTCCGGGCGGTCCCGATCGGGACGGTCCGCTCGCCGCTGACCGACCGGCGGGCGGCGCCGAAGCAGGGCGACGAGGGAGCGCCGGAGGCGACGGTCGTCCTCGCCGCGGAGCTCCACCCGGCGCTCGAGGGGATCGCGGCGGGCGATGCGGTCCTGGTCCTGACCTGGCTCGACCGCGGCGACCGCGACGTGCTGCGCGTCCACCCGCGCGGCGACCCGGCGCGTCCCGAGGTCGGCGTCTTCGCGACCCGCTCCCCGGACCGGCCGAACCCGATCGGCCTGCACCGGGTCGAGGTCGTCGCGATCGAGGACGGCGCGCTCCGGGTCCGCAACCTCGAGGCGATCGACGGCACGCCGGTCCTCGACATCAAGCCGGTCCTCGGGGCCGACGTCGGCGAGCGCTGAGCCCCGCAATCCCTGCCGCCGTCCCGATGCTCAGCGGACGAACCGCGGGTCCATCGCGAGGCACGCCTTGACCCCGCGGGCGATCAGCTGCGCCCGGTAGTCGGCGCCCTCGGGGATCGGGTGCAGGTCGTCGGACTGCATCAGCTCGGGATGCTGAGCGACGGCCCGTGCCCAGTCCGGCACCCGTGTCTTCGGATGCTGGGCGGCGAACGAGCGGACGACGCGGTTCTTGCCGGCGTTGTCGACCCCGTCGACGGTGAAGCCGTGGATCGTCGGGACGACGAGGCAGCGGTTGCCGACCGTGCTCGCGACCTTGTCGAGGTTCGCCGCGAGGATCTCGGGGTAGGCGGGGTTGTCGTTGGTGCCGGCGTCGAAGACGATCACCGACTGCGAGGAGTCGAAGCTCTCCTGGAACAGCTCGAAGATCTGGTTGCTGTTGTAGCCGCCCTCGGCGTTGACCGTGAGCGGGATTCCCGGCAGGTAGCGCTTCAGGTAGGGCGATGTCAGGACCTCGAGGCTGTCGCCGACGACGAGGACGCCGCCGATGCCGTCGAGGCGGGTCCGTAGCGGCGCCGGCTGCAGCCCGCCGCCGCGCCTGGCCCGGCGTTCGGCGAGGACCGAGTCGACGGCGGCGGTGCCGGCGGCGCGGCCGCGGGCGTCGCCTTCGCTGGCGCCGTCGTCGAGGCCCTGCTCGAGCCCGTAGCGGAGGCCGTCGGCGTAGGCGCCGAGGCGCGCGACGGCGAAGGTCGCGTAGGCGGCCTCGCGACGGACCTGGGCGGCATCGGCTTCGTCGGGAGCGTCGGCGGCGGCGTAGAGGTAGGCGCCGGCGAACGCGCCGCCGAGCAGCAGCACGAACGCCCCTGCGATCGCGGCCCGCTTCGACCTCACGGCATCGTCACCTGGATCTCGTCGACCTTCGGGGCATCGACCCCGGAGCCCTTGTAGGCACGCAGGTACGCGGTCCGGTAGGCCTCGCGGAAGGTGCGCCCGTAGGTGATCTTCCGCCCCTGCGCGAGACCGGCAGGGTAGGCGTCGCCGCCGATCGCCGTCCCCTGCCTCCAGCCCGCCTTCTCGCCGGCAATCCGAGCCGCCTCGAGGTCGGCTCCGGAGTTGCTCCCGGCCAGGTACCCTCCAGCGCCCGCGAGCGTGACCAGGAAGACGGCCGGAACGGCGAGGAGGACCCGCTTGCGGACGGTACGAGTCCCACCGCTCCCCTCCGATCCGGCACCCGGATTCTCAGTGCCCGGAGCCACCATCTGCTAAAGCGTAGCCGAGCTAATCCGCTCCGTCCGCGGGCCCCCTGAAGCTTCTACGAACGCGGCGAAGGCGGTCGAGCCGGGGGCCCGAGGGCCAAGCGATGCCGAGACCGATCAAGTCAAACCAGCGCTACATGCCGGGCCTCGACGGGCTCCGCGCGATCGCCGTGCTCGGGGTCATCGCCTACCACCTGAACTTCTCGTTCGCGCCCGGCGGCCTGCTCGGGGTCGGCGTCTTCTTCACGCTCAGCGGCTATCTGATCACCGACATCCTGCTCGGCCAGGTCGAGCGTGGCGGGATCAGGTTCAAGGCCTTCTGGCTCGCCCGGGCGCGGCGGCTGCTGCCGGCGCTGTTTCTGATGCTGATCGTGGTCCTCGCCTGGGTGACGGTCTTCGGCCCCCAGCAGCCTGCCGACTTCCGCTGGGCGGCGGCGACGGCGGCCGGGTACTTCAACAACTGGTGGCTGATCTTCCACGACGTCTCCTACTTCGCCCAGTTCGAGGCGCCGGGGCCGCTCAACCACCTCTGGTCGCTGTCGGTCGAGGAGCAGTTCTACATCGTCTGGCCGTTCCTGGTGCTGATCGGCGTCAAGCTGATTCCCGAGGTCCGGGCGCCGGCCGGGGTCCGACCCCGGCTCGGCATCGCGATCATCGGGCTCGCGATCGCCTCGGGGATCCTGATGGCGCTCCTCTACAAGCCCGGCATCGACCCCTCGCGGGTCTACTACGGCACCGACACGCGGGCCCTGGAGCTGATGGTCGGCGCCGCCCTGGCGACGATCTGGCCGAGTCGGCACCTGCGCGGCCGGATCACGCCCGGCGCCCGCCGCACGATCGACTGGGCCGGCGCCGCCGGGCTCGGCGTGATCGCGCTGATGTTCTGGCAGTCGACGGAGTTCTCCCCGTTCCTCTACCGGGGCGGGTTCCTCGTCCTCTCGGTGGCGACCGCGCTGGCCGTCGCGGCGATGGCCCACCCGGCGACCCGGCTCGGGCCGGTGGTCGGCTGCCGGCCGATGCGCTGGGTCGGCCAGCGCTCCTACGGCATCTACCTGTGGCACTTCCCGATCATCGTCCTGACGACGCCGGCCGGCGCCCAGGGCGTCGACCTGCCGCGGGCGGCCCTCCAGGTCGCTGCGACGTTCGCGATCGCGGCGCTCTCGTGGACCTATCTCGAGAACCCGATCCGCCACGGCGCCCTCGGCCGGCTCTGGCGCCGCTGGCGCGCGGGCGAGCTGCGCCGCCCGATCAGCCGTCCCGCCTGGGCGGGAATCGCGGCCGCGGCCGCCGTCGTGATCGCCGCGGCCGCCGGCCTCGCCGGGGTCAACGCCGGACCGAGCCAGGCGGAGGGCCCGGGCAACGTCTCGGTGGCGGCGACGCTCAGCGACAGCGCCGCCGAGGCGCCCGACATCAAGAACCGGACGACCTGCGACTCGGTAGTCCACATCGGCGACTCGACCTCCGAGGGCCTGGTCTCCGCCGACTACCTGCCGAAGAGCAAGGACCGGATCGCAGCCCAGTACGGGCGCGTCGGCGCTACCACCCAGCACCTCGAGGTCTCCGGCGCCCGCTCGATCTACGAGCGCTTCGAGGGGCAGCCGAACGCCGAGGAGGTCGCCGAGGCCTGGAAGCAGAAGGGCTTCGACGGCTGTTGGGTGCTCGCGCTCGGGACGAACGAGGCGGCCAACGTCGCCGCCGGCTCGTCCTTCGGCTACGACCAGCGGATCGCGGCGATGATGAACGCCACCGACGGCGATCCGGTGCTCTGGGTGAACGTCCGGACCCTGCTCGGCGACGGCAGCCCCTACGACAACGCGAACATGCAGGCCTGGGACAGGGCCCTGCTCGCCGCCTGCAAGCGCTACCCGAACATGCGCGTCTATGACTGGTCATCGGAGGTCAAGGACGACTGGTTCATCGACGACGGCATCCACTTCACGACCCCCGGCTACCGCCAGCGCAGCAAGCGGATCGCCGACGCCCTGCGCAATGCCTTCCCGGCCGGCGCCCCGGTCGACAACCCCGACAACGCCGACTGCCTGGTCGGCTCCGGCAAGGAGGACTCGCCGACCGCGAGCGCGACGGCGACGACGTCGGGCTGAGGGCGGGGCGGCGATCGCGGCTCCGGCGGGCCGAGCCGCTACCGCTTCTTGAAGTACGCCCAGCGGTCGTAGAGGCCGAGCGCGACCTGAAGGGTGTCGCCCCGGACCTTCGTGGAGCCGTGGCTGCCGATCAGCCTGGCGGTGTCGATGCGGGGGCTGTCGCCGCGCTCGAGGACCTTGATCCGTCGCAGCCTGCCGTCGACGTAGGGGCCGAGGCGGGAGTCCATCTCGCGCTGTGAGAAGCGGAACTTCCAGCGGTGCTGGGGCGAGTAGTAGTCGTACGGATCCCTGACGCTCTTGTAGTAGGGGACCTTCGGGCCGCCGAGAAAGCGCGACTCGGTGCGGCCGCCGGAGGCCGAGAAGTACGTCGCCTGGATGACCCTGCCCCGGTAGGCGACGACCTCGTGGCGGGTGGCACGCGCCGCGTCGTTGGTCCGCTTCGACTCGAGCCTGACGCCGCCGTAGACCTGGGTGCGGGTGTCGGAGTAGATGTCGAAGGCCTTGCCGCCGACGTCGGTCGAGAGGGCGATCGAGCGGATCGCGACCGCGAACGCCTTCAGCGTCTGCCGCGGCCAGCCGGGCGGGATCTCGCCGGGCAGCGATCCACGCACGTAGTCCTCGACGTCGAGGCGGTTGACGACGAGCAGGCCGCCGCCGGCGCCGGGCACCGCCTCGAGCGCACCGCGGTAGCGGCCGACGCCGTGGATGTGGACGATCCCGGCGCCCGTCGCACGCAGGCGCCGGCCGCAGCCGGCGAGCCGCCTGCCGGTGGCGGAGAGGAGCCGCACGCCTGACCGGTGCCGGTCGGCCCGGTAGGTCCTCGATGGCCGCAGCCGGCGCCCGCACGCCCGCTTGGCGCCGTCGAAGCTGACGTCCCCGGAGCGCGTCGCGAGCAGCACCCGGACGCGCGCGCTGCCGCGGTCCCGCTCGACCCGGACCCGCCGGTAGTAGTGGCCGATGATCCGCTTGTAGCCCCAGTCGTGCTTGCCGTAGCCGTAGGCGCCCCAGGCGCTCATCCCGACGCCGTGGCCGTAGCCGCCGCCCCTGACGACCCAGGTCTTCGCGGCCGCCGGGGCGGCGGCGAAGACGGCGACGGCCGCGGCGAGGGCGACGGCGAGGAGCCCCGCCCCGCCCCGCCCCGTCCTCGTCGTCGTGCGATCCATCGTGTCGGCTTTCCGTGGCAGGCCCGCGACTCCTTCCGTCGCAGGCTGCAACACGGATGGTTTCCTAACGATTTGCTAACGTGCCGGCCACCTGCTGAATCGACCGCGCCCCATCACATAGCGCGGCTGAGCGGGGGACCCGAGTGTTCGGGGCGAATCCTGGTCCATGCCAGGTAGCGCAAGCTCTTTTGCGCGAGCCCGTCAGCTAACCCCGCAAGCGCCGAAAAGAGCGGAGTTGCACATGTCCTTCAACATCACCGCGCCGGGCTCGAGGCCGCGAGCGCTCCTGGTGGTCGTAGCCGTCGGCGTCCTCGCCGCGGCCCTGATCGCGATCAGCGGCAGCGCCTTCGCGCGCGGCGGCGGCCTGACGACGAACCCCGACGCCCGCAGCGGCAACGGCAACGCCACCCCGGCCAAGTACCAGCGGCTCTGGGACAGGGTCACGCGCAGGGACAAGCGCTGGGCCAACCGCGTCGCCATCTGCGAGTCCGGCAAGGACCCGGACGCAGTCGCCCTCAGAGGCCGCTACCGGGGCGCGTTCATGTTCACCCGCGACGCCTGGAAGACGTCCCCGAAGACGCCGGGCGGCGATCCGATCGACTACTCGTACAAGACACAGGCGGTCGTCGCCGTGCACCTGAAAAAGCGCGACGGCACCCGGCCCTGGCCGGTCTGCGGCTGACCGTCAGGTAGTCCGCTTGCGGCCGGGCTCGGCCCGCGGCTCGAGCTGGATCTGCCTGTCGGCGCGCGGGACACCGGCATCGAGCTCGCGGTTGCGTTCGCGCTCGGCGTTCAGCTCGAGCCCGAACAGGAGCGCCAGGTTCGAGATCCAGATCCAGATCAGCAGCGTCACGACTGCGCCGAGGCTGCCGTAGGTCTTGTCGTAGGAGCCGAAGTGGGCGACGTAGAACGCGAAGCCGGCCGAGGCGACGATCCAGCCGAGCACGGCGACGACGCTGCCCGCCGTGATCCATCTGAAGCCGGGCATCTTCACGTTCGGTGCGGCGTAGTAGATGACGGCGACCATGAACGAGACGACGGCGACCAGCACCGGCCACTTGGCGATGCTCCAGATCGTCAGCGCGGTGCTGCCGACGCCGATCGAGTCGCCGACCGCCGCGACGACCGGGCCGGTCAAGGCAAGCGCGAGCGCGACCAGGGCGAAGAGCACGATGAGCAGCAGCGTGACCCCGAGCTGCAGGGGCCGCAGCTTCCGGAACGATCGTCCCTCCGGCGTCTCCCAGACGATGTTGGCGGCGCGGATGAACGCGCCGACGTAGCCCGATGCCGACCAGATCGCGGCACCGAGGCCGACGAAGAAGAGGATCCCCGCCGCCTGCCGATGCTCGGTGATCGACCGAATCGGGCCCGCGAAAGTGTCGGCGGCGGAGTCGGGGCCGATCTCGGTGACGATCTCGGTGATCGACCTCGTCGTCGCCTCCGGGTCGCCGAAGAACCCGACGATCGAGACGAGCGCGATCAGGGCCGGGAACAGCGACAGCAGCCCGTAGTAGGTGAGCGCCGCCGCCCAGTCGGTCATGTGGTCCTCGTCGAACTCGAGCGCGGTCTTCTTCAGCGTCGGCCAGAGCCCGGTCCGCCGGTCGGTGCCCGCAGGCGCGAAGCCACTCGCCCCGCTCGTCCTCGTGTCCGGATCGCGCCGGTTCAAGGTCGGGACCGTACCCCGTATCTGATACCCGCTGAGAGGTCCCGGGCGACGGTGGCACGGGATTCGTCGCCAGACGCGGCAAGATCCGTGCCACCTCGGGTGCGAGCTACGATCGCGCGACCTTGCCGAGCCCCTGGCCGCAGACCCCGCCGACCGCCGAAGAGCGCGACGCCTACGCCGAGGCGGTGCCGCGCTCGTTCTGGCTCGATCGCCGTACGGCCATCGCCTCCTATCCGCCGCTCGATGGCGACGCGAGCGCCGATCTCTGCGTCGTCGGGGGTGGCTTCACGGGCCTGTGGGCAGCGATCCACGCCAAGTCCCGTCAGCCCGACCGCACGGTGCTGCTGGTCGAGGCGGATGCGATCGGTGAGGGGGCGTCGGGGCGCAATGGCGGCTTCCTCTCGTCCTCGATCACCCACGGGATCGCCAACGGGCTCAGCCGCTTTCCGGACGAGATCGGACGGCTCGAGCGGCTCGGGCTCGCCAACTTCGACGGACTCCGCGCCGATCTCGACCGGCTCGGTGTCGACTGCGACTTCGAGGCCGTCGGCGAGATCGCGGTGGCGATCGAGCCACACCAGTTCGAGCACCTCGCCGAGGAGGCGGAGCTGCTCGCCGGGCACGGGCACGACGTCGCGCTGCTCGACGGCCCGGCGATGCGGGCCGAGGTCGACTCGCCGACCTACGTCGGCGGCCTCTGGGATCGCAGCGGCAGCGCGCTCGTCGATCCGGCCAAGCTCGCGGACGGGCTCGCGGCGGCCGCCGCCGGGCTCGGGGTCATCGTCCACGAGCGGACCCGGATCGAGCGGCTCGAGCGCTCCGGCGCCGGGATCCGGCTCGACGCTGCCCGCGGCGCGATCCGGGCCGACCGCGTGCTGCTGGCGACGAACGCCTTCCCGCCGCTCCGCCGGGCCCTGCGGCGCTGGATCGTCCCGGTCTACGACTACGTGCTGATGACCGAGCCGCTGCCGCCCGAGCGGCTCGCGGAGATCGGATGGCGCAACCGGCAGGGCGTCGGCGACACCGGCCACCAGTTCCACTACTACCGGCTGACCGACGACGATCGGATCCTCTGGGGCGGGTTCGAGGCCGTCTACCGCTATGGCGGACGCGTCGATCCTTCCCGCGACGTCGACGAGGACACCTTCGCGCTGCTCTCGCGGAACTTCTTCGCGACGTTCCCGCAGCTGCGCGGGATCAGGTTCACGCACAGGTGGGGCGGCGCGATCGACACCTGCAGCCGGTTCTCGTGCTTCTTCGACACGAGCCACGGCGGCCGGGTCGCGTTCGTCGGCGGCTACACCGGGCTCGGCGTCGGCGCCTCGCGCTTCGGCGCCGAGGTCGCGCTCGACCTCCTGGATGGCCGCGAGACCGAGGCGACCGGCCTCTCCTACGTCCGCAAGAAGCCGGTGCCGTTCCCGCCCGAGCCGCTCCGCTGGGCCGTCGTCCAGTTCACCCGCAGTCGGCTCGCCGCGGCCGACCGCAACGGCGGCCGCCGCGGTCTCTGGCTCCGCACCCTCGACCGGCTCGGCCTCGGCTTCGACAGCTGAGGCGCCCGGCCGCCGCCGTCAGCGCTGCCTGATCCCGCGCAGGAACGGGATCAGCTTCTTGAGGAAGCTGTTGACGTCGGGCGCCGCCGAGCTCGGGTCGTTGTGGGCGTAGGTCCTCGCGCGGTTGGCGAGGGTCAGGTTCGCCGCGGGGATTCCGGACTGCTCGGCGAGCGCCGCCGCGGCGGCCGGGACCCGTTCGCCGCCGAGGGCGGCGCCGAACGCGTAGATCCGCAGGTCGTGGTCGAGGTCGCCGCCGTGGGTGGCGTGGACCTCGAGGACGCCCTGCGCCGGGTTCGCGATCCCGTTGCCGACCGCTCCGGCGTCGATCGTCAGCCGCCTCGGGTGATACCAGGCGGTGCCGTCGAGGCCCGTCAACCCCCAGCCGGCGAACATCGACGCCCACCGGTTCAGCGGGGTGATCGCGCCGTCCCGATCCCAGCCGCGCACCTCGCCCGAAGTCGCGAGGTGTCCGGCATGGACCTGGGCGGCGGCCAGCGACGGCGGCGAGGTCCCGACATCGGTGGCGTATCCGTAGGCCGCCTTGTTCGTGGCCGGCACGGGTGATTTCAGGTCGGCCGGCAGCAGCGGCCAGGTTTCCATGATCGAGGGTCGATCCGGTGCGACGATGGCGAGCGTCGAGCCGACCGTGCCGAACAACCCCGCGAACGGCGCCGGAATCCCCCCGAACGCGAGCCACGGCGAGCTGCTCCGGAGATCGGCGAGCGCCGTCCGCGCATCGGCGGGGCTGATCGGCGTTGTCCGGCTGGCCCCGTCGATCAGGATCAATCCGGAGAGAGCGTCGCCGCCGGCGACGCCCTTGAAGTCCCAGGTCGCGTAGGCGGTGGTGATCGTGCCGCCGAGCGAGTGGCCGCCCATCGCGACGTTGCGGCCGTGGCGGGAGGCGAGCCGGACGACCCGGTGGAGGTCCTGGATCTCGACGTTCATCCCCCAGTTGCGCGCGAACGGGACGTCGGCGTCGACCACCGGCTCGTAGTGGTCGACGATCGCGGGATCGGACAGGTAGCCGAGGTAGTAGTCGAACAGGTCCCGGCCGGTCGCCTTGCCGCGCTTGGCGGCATCGACCATCGACTGGTCCTCGAGGAGGTTCTCGCGGCGCTCGACCGACCAGACCTGCCAGCTCGGGAGCCGACGGACGATCGTCTTCGCGAGCGGTTCGAAGTACCCGCCCCCGGCCGAGGTCCCGGGGTTGAGGACGAGCACGTTCGGCGCCTTCAGCTCGCCGGTCTTGACGATGCCGACCCTGTTCAGCTCGGCCGGGGTCCCGTTCGCCCGGAACCCGTCGATGACCACGAACCGGACCGGCACCTTCGCCTCGGCGGCGTCGGCGGCGCCGGCGAGAGCGATGACGGCGACGACGACGGCGGCGAGCGCCCGGATCGACAGGGCGGGACGGGTGGGCAAGGCTTGGCTCCCTCGGGTCGGTCGCGGACGCCGGGCCGGCGCCGGGACGGCTCAAGGATACGTCCGTCGTCCCAGGCCGGGCACGTCGGCCGTCCCGGTCGGATCCGTCCGCCGTCGCGATCGGGTACGTCGGCCGTCCCGGTCAGGCGACGGTCGGGCCGGGGGCGGCCGTGAGCCTCCCGCGGCCGTTCGGGCCGTCGTCGTGGCGGCTCGGGTGATCCTCGTAGCGGACCTCGATGTCGGGGGCGAGGATCGTCCAGGCGATCCAGCCGGCGAGCCAGAGCAGCCCGACGACCACGATCACGACGATCGCCGTGCGGCTCAGCCGGGTGTCGGTGGCGGGATGGCCGCTGCCGGGCGCCGGCGAGGGGCCGACGTGATCGGCGCCGTCGGTCGCGGGCCCGCCCGAGGTGCCGGCGCCATCGGTTCCGGGCCCGCTCGAGGGCGGAATCGCCTCCATGGACCGGAGCCTAGCCGCAGGACCCGACCACTTGGCCCAGCTTGGCGGGCCGGGGCCCCGAAGGGCCTGCCGGCCGCAGAGCCGTGTGGCCTTCGCCGGCGATCGGGCTGCGGCGATCGGTAGGCTCGGGCCGTGGGCATCGGCGTCCTCGAGATCCTCATCCTCGTCGTGATCGCGCTGATCGTGTTCGGCGCCTACAAGCGCCTGCCCGCGCTCGGCCGCTCGGCCGGGACCGGCGTGCGCAAAGGCGGCGAGAAGGCGAAGGTGCTGTCGGGTCAGGTGCGGAAGCGGGCCGAGGGGGTCGACACCGCAAAGATCGGCGAGTCGGTCGGGAAGGGGATCCGGGAAGCCCGCGAGGTCCGCGACTCGGTCAAGGGCGGCCTCGGCGGCGATTCACCGGCCGAGCAGTCCGAGCGTGATGCGGCGTCCGGCTCCGGCGGCTCGGAGCGCTCCGCAGGGAGCTGAGCCCGCCGTTGTGGGCGCAGCGCGAGTTCGCGCTCGAGCCGCGATCGCGGGGCTTTCACCTGATCACCCGCGAGGTCGTCGCCGCGGTCCCCGAGCTCGACCGCGTCGGGACCGGCCTGCTCCATCTGCTGATCCTCCACACCTCGGCGTCCCTCGCCCTGAACGAGAACGCGAGCCCCGACGTCCGCGTCGACCTCGAGAGCTGGTTCAACGAGGCCGTCCGCGAGGACGCGCCCCGGTGGCGACACACGCTCGAGGGGCCCGACGACATGCCGGCGCACGTCAAGTCGGTCCTGATCGGGCCGTCGCTGACGCTGCCGGTCGCCTCCGGGTCGCTGCGGCTCGGGACCTGGCAGGGGATCTACCTCTGCGAGCACCGCGACCGCGGTGGCGCGCGGCGGATCGTGGCCACGCTCAGCGGCGAGTGATCAGGTGAGCGCTCGGGCTCCCCCGCCGGGGTCGCTCGCGCCGACATCCCGGCGCCATCCACCCCAGCGGGCCGACGGCGAGCCGCCCGCCGGCTGGCGGCGCCCGGTCCCCGCGCCGGTAACGCCCGCCGGCCGGCGGCGTCCGGGCCCGCGCCGGTCACGCGCGCCCGGCGGGCAGCGCTCGCGCCCGTCGCCCGAACCCCGGCCAGGGATTGCCGGCCTCCGCGATCCGCTCGGCGCAGTTGCCGATCGTCCAGCGATCCGGTCCGAGTCCGCGGTCGGAGAGCTCGTCCCAGCGGATCGGCATCGCGACCGGGGCGGTCGGGCGGGCCCGAACCGCGTACGGCGCGACCGCGTGCTGGGCGTAGTTGATGCGGTTGACGTCGACGAAGATCCGCGTGCCGCGGTCGGCCTTGCGCCACTCGAGCGTCAGGTTGCGGGGATCGTCGGCGACCATCGCCTCGGCGAGGACCCGGGCCCAGGCGTGGACCGTCGCGAAGTCGTGGCCGCGGCGGAGTGGGCAGACGACGTGGACGCCGCGCGAGCCGGTGACCATCGCGAACGGGACGAGCCCCGCGTCTCGGAGGCGCTCACCGGCCGCGCGGGCGGCAGCGCGAACGGCCGCGAAGCCGGCCCCCGGCGAGGGATCGAAGTCGAGGATCAGGCGGTCGGGCTCGCGCGGGCGGTCGACGCGCGACAGCCAGGCGTGGGGGGTGACCACGTTCTGGCCGGCGAGATAGACGAGGGTGGCGGCGTCGGCGCCGACGACCTGGACCAGCGAGCCACCGCGCTTGGCCACCTCCGCGCGGCCGATCCAATCCGGAAAGTGGGGCGGCACCGACTTCATGTAATAGCCCGCGGCGCCGACCCCGTCGGGGAAGACCTGGAAGGTCAGCGGCCGGTCGCGCACGAGCGGCGCCATCAGGCCGCCGACGCGCTCGTAATGGCGGGCGAGGTCGAGCTTGGTCAGCCCGGCCGCCGGGAACATGACCTTGTCCGGGTGGGTGATCGCGATCGAACGCCGTCCGCAGCGGACCTCCGTGCTCATCCCTCCCGCACCACCTCGCTCGCGGACTTGTCGTCGCGGAGGCCGAGGAACCGGGGGTGCCGTAACCGGCCATGGCGCGTCCACTCGCTGAAGCCGACCTGGGCGACGAGCGCCGGCTCGACCCAATGCGGGCGCTTGACGTCGATCGACCGGCGGTCGGCGAACGGGCAATCGGGCGTCGCGAGGTTCTCGAGCCGCTCGCCGAGCGAGGCGAGGGTGGCCTCGTCGAACCCGGTGCCGACCCGACCGGCGTAGCGCAGCTCGCCGTCCTGCCAGTAGCCGAGCAGGAGCGCGCCGAACCGGCTCCGCCTCCCGCGCGGGTCGGTCCAGCCGCCGATCACGAGCTCCTGGCCCTGCTCGCACTTGAACTTCAGCCAGTCGCGGGACCGGCGCTCGGTGTAGGTCGAGGCGGCCCGCTTCGCGATCAGCCCCTCCCAGCCCCTCCGGCACGCCTCCGCGAAGAGCGCCTCGCCGTCCTCGTTCCGATAGGGCGTCAGCCGGATCGGATCATCGAACCCGATGCTGTGGCGGAGCAGCCGCTTGCGGCTCCGCAACGGCAGTCGGCGAACGTCGAACCCGTCGAGCCAGAGCAGGTCGAACGCGTAGTAGACGACCGGCACGGGGCGCTGCCTGCGGCGGGCGAGGAGCGAGAAGCTCGTCCGGGCGCCCTCGAAGGCGACGATCTCGCCATCGATCGCGAACCGCCTGCAGCGGTTGGCGGCGAGCGCCGCGGCGATCTCCGGGTAGCGATCGTCGATCGGCAGGTCGTTGCGGGAGAGAAGCCGGACCGAGGAGCCATCGCGGATCGCGATGCAGCGGATCCCGTCGAGCTTGCGCTCGAAGATCCAGCTCGGGTCGCTGAAGCGGCGATCGGTGAGCACCGCCTTCATCGGCGCCGCGTGGGTCGGCGCCGGGGCGCGAACGAGCCGCGCTCGATCCGCCTCGGAGAGCTCGGCGAGGGCGACGTTCACGTGGCACGCCCCACGGCAGCCTCGATCGAGATTCGCGTTGCACCGCCTCCGGGCGGGCGCCGCGACCCGCCCGCCGGAACGCTGCCGGGTTCGGCCCGAACGCTCCCGTGGCGCCGTCGATCGCTCATCTCCGTCAGTCTTCCGGAAACCGTTGCCGTTGCTGGATGAGGTGATCGAAGCGCACGGGGGAGAGGACGCCTGGTCGCGAGCCGGGCGCATCCGCCTCCGCGCCCGGTCGGGAGGCCTGTTGCTGCGGACGAGGGCGCCCGGCAACCGGTTCGCCGACGTGCGGATCGAGGCCGCGATCGGGGAGCGGCGCGCCACTGCCCGCCCGTTCCCGGCGCCGGGTCGGGTCGGCATCTACGAGGGCGGCGGCGTCCGGATCGAGTCCGACGCCGGCGAGGTGCTCGAGTCCCGGTCCGACCCGCGGGCGCTGTTCTTCGGCCGTCCGGGGCTGCGGCGCAACTTCCGCTGGGACGCGCTCGACCTCGTCTACTTCGCGGGGTACGCGTGGTGGAACTACCTCAATCATCCGTGGTTGCTCACCGCACCCGGATGTATGGTCGCCGAGGGTGAGTGGCGCCGCCACGGCGCGGCGGGTTGGCGCCGGCTCGACGTGACCTTCCCGCCCGGGATCGACACCCACAGCCGCCACCAGTCGTTCTACTACGACGACGACCTGCGGCTCCGCCGCCACGACTACGTGGCCGAGGTCGTCGGTCGCTGGGCCCGCGCCGCACACCTCTGCGACCGGCATCGTCGCGTGGGCGGGCTGCTGCTGGCGACCCGGCGTCGCGTCCATCCGATCGGGCCCGGCGGTCGCCCGCTGCCCGCCCCGACGCTGGTCAGCCTCGACCTCGACGAGATCGAGGTCGTTCCCCGCGACGGGACCGCCGCGCCGCCCGGCTGACGGCTCGACCGACAGCGGATCGCCCGGGGCCTTCTGCCGCCCGGCCGCGGCGATTCCGGCGCGCGGGCGCGCGACCGTCCGATCAGCGCAGCGCGGCGACCGCGTCGTCGACGCTGCCGTAGATCGAGATCGCCTCGTAGGCGCCGGCGATCCGCAGCAGCCGCTCGACCTGATCCTTGGCGCAGCACATCGCCAACGAGACCCCCTCGACCCGCTCGAGGTCGCGCCAGGCTGCGATGATCAGCGCGAGCCCGCTCGAGTCGATGAACTCGCAGTCGGACAGGTCGATCAGGACCGATCCCTCATCACCGTTGCGGGCCCGGCGCAGCTCACGCTCGAGGGCCGGGGCGGTGTCGAGGTCGAGCTCCCCGACGACCGAGATCATCTGGATCGGGCCGTCGAGCCGCTCCGTCTTGGCCTCGAAGGGGGAAGGCATCAGGCACCCCCGATCCTAACGTGATTCCTGCGGGCGAACCGACAAGGCACAATCCCTTCCTGCACGTGGGTGATGGGCGGACACCATCGGGGGGCCGCGAACGGATCGGGTTCGGATCGTCGCTCTGGAGCGGGCTCGTTCCCGCGCTGATCGCCCTCGGCGGTCTCGCGATCCTCGACCTTCAGGACGACCTGACGGTCACCGGGTTCTTCGCGATCGTCCCGCTCACGGCCGCGCTCAGCGCCAACCCGAGGGTGACCGGCGCCGTCGCGGTCGTCACGGTCGCGCTCGCAGCCGTCTCCGGCACGTGGAACCACAACTTCGACACGACCGACTTCTGGGTTCGGCTCGCGTTGATCGTCGCCGCCTGCCTCTTCTCCTACTACGTCGCGGCCACGATCGAGCGCAGCAACAGGACCGCGCGCCGGCTCGAGTTGCTCGACCGCGTCGCGGCGAGCACCAGCGGCGAGCCGACCTTGGCCGAGGCGCTGAGGCGGGTGTCCGAGATCGCGGTGCCGGAGCTGGCCGACATCTGCATCATCGACGGGATCTCCGGCGATCGGTTGCAACGGCTCGAGGTCCGCGCGGCGGGACCCGACGCCGAGCGGCTCGAGGCCGGGCTCGGCGGGCGCGAGCCGACGATCCCGGACGAGCTGTTCGTGGGCCGCGAGGCTGACCTCGGGCCGGTCCTGCGCCGTTTCGTCGGCGATCGCCACCTGCGGTCGATGGCACATTCCGACGCCGACCTCGCCTTCCTGCGCTCGCTCGGCGTCCGCTCCTACATCAGCGTCGCGCTGCGATCACGGGGCCGGCGGATCGGCGCGCTGACGCTGGTCCAATCGCTGTCGGGCCGCCGCCAGGGCGAGGAGGATGCCCGCTTCAGCAACCTGCTCGCCGATCGCGTCGCCCTCGCGCTCGACAACGCGGGGCTGTTCTCGGACCTCGAGAGCGTCGAGCGCCGCATGGACACGGTGATGACCGTGCTCGACGAGCCGGTCGCGATCATCGACCGGGCCGGCAGGCTGGTCTTCGCCAACGACGCGATCGCCGCGCTGGCGGGCGCGGCGAGCCGGGCGGAGCTGCTCGCGGCCGGCGATGGCGGACCCGCTTTCGACGTCTACGACGAGGACGGCGGCATCATCGCCCGCGACAGAATGCCCTGGGAGATCGTGCGCGAGCAGACCGGCAGGGTCGTCCGGCTCGTCCAGCCGCTGCACGGCGAGGAGACCTGGGTCCGGGTCCGCTCCCGCGACATCGAGGGCGGCGACGGCCGTGCCGTCTACACGGTCGCCGCGTTCGAGGACGTGACCGAGATGAAGTTCGCCGAGTTCGCGCAGTCGGTGTTCGCGAGCATCGGCGAGTTGCTCGAGGCGTCGATGGACCCGGACCTGATGCTGGAGCGGCTCGTCCGCCTGCTCGTCCCGCGACTCGCCGACGCCTCCGCGGTGCTGCTCCCGGCGCGCGACGGGACCCTCGTGCCGGCGGCGGTCGCCGACGTCGATCCCGATCGCGAGCGCGCGCTGCACGCGCTGATCGACCGCGTCGCCCTGCGCCGCGACGCCCCCGGGATGGCGGCGATGCTCGCCTCGCGGGAGCCGATCGTCGCCGCGACCCGCTCTCCCGAGGGTTGGCCGGAGGCGGCCGAGCCGCTGGCGGCCGGTCTGCAGGCCCTCGGGGTCGGCTCGGCGATGGGCCAGCCGCTGCTGATCGGCAATCGCCTCGTCGGCGTCATCGGATTCGCCAACCGCCGCGAGCGACGCGATTTCACCGCCCTCGATCAGCGCGTCGCACTGCGGATCTCCGAGCGGGTCGCGCTGGCGATCGAGAACGCCCGCATCGCGCGCGAGCGCAGCGAGATCGCCGACACCCTCCAGAAGAGCCTGCGGCCGCCCGGGATCCCGTCGATACCCGGCTGGTCGCTGGCAGCCCTCTACGCGCCGGCCGGGAGCGAGAACCAGGCCGGAGGGGACTTCTACGACCTGCTCCGGATCGAGGACGGCTGGATGGCGGTGGTCGGGGACGTCACCGGTCACGGCGCCTGGGCGGCCTCGCTGACCGCGCTCGCCCGCCACACGCTACGGACGGCGAGCTCGCTCACGAACGATCCCCACCGGGCCCTCGCCGAGCTCAACCGGGCGCTGCTCGAGCGGGCGGGAGGGGCCCTTTGCAGCGTCGCCGTGCTCACCCTCGATCAGCCCGCGACCGGCGCGGTGCGGGTCGCCCTGGCGGGGCATCCGCCCC
Organism: Solirubrobacterales bacterium; assembly: GCA_041393495.1. GTDB lineage: Bacteria > Actinomycetota > Thermoleophilia > Solirubrobacterales > 70-9 > RHKX01. Next base: position 85,725 of record JAWKKA010000003.1, read on the forward strand.
CGCTTCTGATCCGCGGCGGCGCGATCAGCGAGGTCCACCCGGCAGGGCCGGTTCTCGGCGCCTTCGAGGACGCGAGCTGGGAGATCGCGACGCTCCGGCTCGATCCCGGCGATCGACTGCTCGTCTACACCGACGGCGTCGTCGAGGCCCGCGGCCGCGACGGACGCTTCGGTCAGGAGCGGCTCTCGCGGCTCATGCGCCCGGCCGAGGGTCCCGAGGAGACGATCCGGAGGGTCCGCGGCGAGCTCGAGGCATTCGCGGCCGACGGGCTCGACGACGACGCGGCGGCGCTCGCGGTCATGCTCGACGTTCGCGGCGACCCCGGCATCGGCGATCATGCCGACCAGGGTGAGCACGCCACGGCGCAAGCGGCGGTTTCGGCACCGTGAGCGAGGGTAGCGAGCCCGATATGGCGGAGCCCGCGGATCGGTTGCCGCATCTGCGGTTGACAGTGCCCGCCGAAGCGGCGAACGTGGCCCTGGTTCGCCACGCGCTGGCGGGCCTCGCCGGGAGCATCGGGATGGACCGCGCCGGCATCGCCGACCTGAAGACGGTCGTGACCGAGGCGTGCATGAACGCCGTCGTTCACGCCTACCCGCACGAGGCCGGCCCGATCGAGGTGGAGGCGGAGCCGCTCGAGGGCGCCTTGCGGGTCCGCATCGCCGATCACGGCGTCGGCTTTCAGCCGCGCCCCGACGTCGACTCCCCGGGCTCGAGCCTGCGTCTCGGCCTGTCGCTGGTCGCCGCGCTGAGCAGCAGCTTCTCGATCGCCGGCGGCGACGCCGGCGGCACGGTGGTGACGATGATCCTGCCGCTCGAGCACGAGGGCCAGCTCCCGCGGGTGCGGGAGGAGCCGGCCGTTGTCCCGGCCCGCCCCGACGTTGCGATCTCGGCATCCGACGCGAGGCTGCTTCCCGGCGTCCTCTCGCGCGCCGTCAGCGCGTTCGCGTTGCGGCGCGACGCGAGCGTCGATCAGATCGCCGACGCGATGCTGCTTGCCGAGAGCGTCTCCAGCCTCTGCGCGCCGGCGTTCGCCGGGGACGAGCTGCGCTTCTCGCTCGTCGAGGCGGAGGGGGAGGGCGGCATCGTGATGACCGTCGGGCCGCTCGATGACGGTGGCGGCGACCGCCTCCGCGAGGGGTTGCGGCTGCCCGGTGACGGCGGGTCGGTCGAGGCCCTGGCCGACCGGGTCCTCGTCGACCGGCGGCCCGAGGGTGAGTACGTCGCCTTCCGGATCGCGTCCTCCGACGGCCGCTAGCTCAGACCCGCTCACGCAGCTTCTCGAGCGCGCGGCGGAGGATCCGCGAGACCTGCATCTGCGAGCAGCCGATCTCGTCCGCGATCTGCGACTGGGTCATGTCGTCGGCGAAGCGGAGCCCGATCACGCGGCGCTCGCGCTCGTCGAGGTGGGGGAGCTCCTGCTCGATGGTGACCCGGCCCTCGACGAGCTCGTAGCCTGCGTCCTCGGCGCCGATCCGCTCCGCGACCGGCGAGGCGTCCTCGTCGGTATGCGTCGTCCGGTCGATCGACACCGGACGCCGGTTCAGGTTCGCCTCGAGGATCTCGAGGATGTCGGTCTCGTCCCTGCCGAGCAGTTCGGCGATCTCACCGATCGACGGCGTCCGTTGCAGCTCCGCCTCGAGGTTCGCGGTCGCGCTCTCGACCTCGGCGATCCCCTCCTGGATCGATCGCGGCACGTGGACCGCCCAGACCCGGTCGCGGAAGTGCCGCTTGAGCTCGCCGAGGATCGTCGGGGCGGCGAAGCCCATGAACGGGACGCCGCGGTCGGGGTCGAATCTGTCGACCGCCTTGACCAGGCCCATGCTCGCGACCTGCTCGAGGTCCTCATGGGGCTCACGCGCGCTTCGGTAGCGAAGCGCCATCGCTGCGGCGAAGGGCAGGTAGTGGCGGACGAGCTCCTCGCGAGCCCGCTCGTCGCCGTCCCCCGCCCGCTTCCACAGGTGCCGCTCCCTGGTCGGGTCGAGATCCCCGGCGGCAGGGCGGTGGGGCGGATGGCTCACCGCCGGGCCACCCCTGGCGGGGGCGGGCCGGCCTCAACGATGACCGCCGGTCGAGTCGGCCGGAGCGGGGCGCCCGGGGCGCTCTCGGGGCCCGTTTCGAAACCGCTCGCCGGCATGGCCGGAGATCGCCGCGCGGGATCCTCGCCGGCTCCTCGCGTGGCGCTGCCGTGCCGCGCCGGTTGCGCCACGCGATCGGCCCTCCCGGGGCAGTCGGCGGGCGAACGCGCGAGGTTCGGAGCCTGGTTTCCCGGCGCCGTCCTCCGATCCGTGCGCTGCGCTTCGGCGGCGTGATCCGAGGCTGTCGGTGCAACGCCCATTGCATCGCGCAGGGTAGGGAACCGCCATGCCCGTCCCCGGGGGCGCCGGCAGCGACGTTGCGGGAATCGCGGGAATCGCTCAAGGTCGGGCGCCATTCGGCCGATCCTGAAGCCGTGCGCCTCCAATGGACGGATTGAGGATGTGATGACGGACACGACGGAATCGCTTACGCCGGGGGTCCAGCGGCACCTCGCGGAGTCGCGCGGGCGGATGCCGCGGGCGCTGGCGATGCGTGAGCGCCGGGCCGAGCTGGTCGTGGGCGGCGCCTTCCTGATCGCAGCGGTCCTGCTCGCCGTCTTCGCTCCGACCGATCGGGCCCTCGTCTGGAGCGACGCGATCATCGCGACCCTCGTCCTCGCGGTGGCTTCGCTGGTCGTCTTCGAGGTCGGCGCCGCCCACACGTTCCCGACGCAGGTCGCCTTCGTCCCGATGCTCTTCGTCATCCCGCCCGAGCTCGTCCCCTGCTTCGCCTTCGTCGGGCTCGTCGTCGGCAAGATCGGCAACGCTCTGGCAACCGGGCTGTCGCCGGGGCGGATCCTGATGGCAGCGGGGGACTCGTGGTTCGCGGTCGGTCCCGCGCTCGTGCTCATCGCCGCCGGCGCGCCGAGCGCCGCGAGCGCCGCATGGAGCGTGCTGTTGGCCGCACTCGTCGCGCAGTTCGTGGTCGAGACGCTCGCCGCGGGCGTCCGCGAACGCCTCCACGGCGACGTCTCATGGCGCGAGCTCGTCATCGAGAGCCGCTGGATCTACCTCGTCGACACGCTGCTCACGCCGATCGGGTTCGCGATCGCGCTCGCCGCGACGGGCCGCCCATGGGCGCTGGTCCTGCCGCTGCCGCTCTACCTGCTGCTGTTGATCTTCGCCCGCGAGCGGACGGCGCGGCTGCAGTCGCTGCTCGAGCTCAGCAGCGCCTACCGCGGCACCGCCCACGTACTCGGCGACATGATCGGCCACGACGACACCTACACCGGCAGCCACAGCCGCAGCGTCGTCGAGCTGTCGGTCTCGGTCGCCGTCGAGATGGGCCTCGACGAGCGCCGCCGCCGGAACGTCGAATTCGGGGCGCTGCTGCACGACGTCGGCAAGGTCGCGATCCCGAAGGAGCTGATCAACAAGCCGGGGCCGCTCAGCGCCCGCGAGTGGACGCTCGTCCGGACCCACACCGTCGAGGGCCAGCGGATGCTCGAGAAGATCGGCGGGTTGATGTCGGAGATCGGCACCGTCGTCCGCTCGTCGCACGAGCGCTACGACGGCAACGGCTACCCGGACGGCCTCGCCGCCGATGCGATCCCGATCGAGTCGCGGATCATCTTCGCCTGCGACGCCTTCAACGCGATGACGACCGACCGCCCCTACCGTCCGGCGATGCCGATCGAGGCGGCGATCGCCGAGCTCGAGGAGAACGCCGGGACGCAGTTCGATCCCGATGTCGTCCGGGTCGTCGTCGACCAGGTCCGCGACCGTTACGGCCTCCTCGTCCCGGCCGGTCTGTAGGAACGCGAGCGGCTCGGGGCCCCGGGCCGCGGGTGGGCTTCCTCCGAGGCCGGCGAATCGCCCTGCCCATGGCGAGCCGGGCCACACCCGGCGGGCGCCGCGATCGCCCTGACGCCGGCGAGCGGAGTTCGCGAAACTAGGCGTCGATGTCGTCGACGCCCGTCAGCAACGAGCAGTCGCTCCACGATCGCCGGATCGAGGAGACCGTTCCCCTGGTCTCGCCCGAGGAGCTGCTCGCCGAGCACCCGCTCGATGAGCGGCTCGCGGGGTTCGTGCTCTCGAGCCGTCGCGAGGTGACGGCGATCCTCGACCGCGAGGACCCGCGCCTGCTCGTGATCGTCGGCCCGTGCAGCGTCCACGACCCGGTCGCCGCGCTCGACTACGCGAAGCGGCTCGCCAAGCTCGCCGGCGAGTTGCCCGACCTGCTGGTCGTGATGCGCGTCTACTTCGAGAAGCCGCGGACGACGACCGGCTGGAAGGGGCTGATCAACGACCCCCACCTCGACGACTCGGGCGACGTCAACGCCGGGTTGCGGACCGCTCGCCACCTGCTGCTCGAGGTGCTCGAGGTCGGGCTGCCGATCGGTTGCGAGTACCTCGATCCGATCACGCCGCAGTACATCGCCGACACGGTCGCGTGGGGTGCGATCGGGGCGCGCACCACTGAGAGCCAGACCCACCGCCAGCTCGCCTCGGGGCTGTCGATGCCGATCGGCTTCAAGAACCGGACCGACGGCAACGTCGCCGTCGCCGTCGACGCGCTTCGCGCCGCCGCGGCACGGCACTCGTTCGCCGGCGTCGAGCTCGGTGGCGGCTCGGCGATCCTCCGCACGGCCGGGAATGCCGACTGCCACATCATCCTCCGCGGCGGCCGCGGCACCACCAACTACGACGCCGACTCGGTGGCCGACACGATCGAGCGGCTCCGGTCGGTCGGTCTCCCCGAGCGGGTGATCATCGACGCCTCCCACGACAACAGCGGCAAGGACCACGAGCGCCAGCCGGAGGTCGCGGCCCGGATCGCCGAGCAGGTCGCCGCCGGCAACGGCGCGATCGTCGGGGTGATGCTCGAGTCGTTCCTCGAGGGCGGTCGCCAGGACCTCGGCGGGCCGCTGACGTACGGGATGTCGGTAACCGACTCGTGCATGTCCTGGGATGCGACCGTCGAGGTCCTCCGCGGCCTCGATGCGGCGGCCCGCTCGCGACGCGAGTCCGCTGGCTGACGCCACCACCGCCCCCGCCGAGCGACGGATTCCTCACAATATCTGTGAGTTTCTCGTCGCTCGGAGAACGGGGTCAGCGGGCGCGGGGGGACGGGGGTCAGCGGGCGCGGGGGGGACCGGGGTCATCGGGCGCGGATGCGGCCGCACCGCGCCGGCCGGCCGGGTCCGCAAGGATTCGCGCGCCGGCCGGGCCGGCGCCGGTAACCGCGAGAGGAAGAAGGTTGGCGTGCAGATGCCCAGAGAACAGACGATCCTGATCACCGGCTGCTCGACCGGGATCGGTCGCGCGACGGCGGAGCGTCTCGCCGCGGCCGGTCATCGTGTCTATGCGACCGCGCGAAGCCCCGAGAGCATCGCCGACCTCGAGGCGGGCGGGTGCCGGACGCTGGGCCTCGACGTCACCGACGAGGCGTCGATGCAGGCCGCCCTCGCCGCGATCGGCGAGGAGGCGGGAGGCGTCGATTCGCTCGTCAACAACGCCGGCTACTCGCAGTCGGGGGCGATCGAGACGCTCGACATGGGCGCGCTACGGCGCCAGTTCGAGACCAACGTCTTCGGGCTCGTGCGGATGACGCAGCTCGTGCTGCCCGGGATGCGTGCGAAGGGGCGCGGCCGCGTCGTCAACATCAGCTCGATGGGCGCCAACTTCACGTTCCCCGGCGGTGGCGCCTATCACGCGACCAAGTACGCGGTCGAGGCGATCTCGGACGCGCTCCGCTACGAGGTCGAGGGGTTCGGGATCGACGTCGTCGTGATCCAGCCCGGCGCGATCCGCACCGAGTTCGACAAGGCGGCGATCGCGTCCCTCGAGCACGCCGGCGACGCCAACGACGTCTACGGGGAGTTCAACGCGAGCGTCGGCAAGGCGACCCGGGAGGCCTACGAGAAGGGCCCGCTGAAGCTGCTCGGCGGCGAGCCCGACGACGTCGCGAAGGTGATCGAGAAGGCGCTGGTCGCGAAGCGCCCGCGGACGCGGTACCACGTGACCCCGTCGGCGACGCTGCTGATCGGTCAGAGTCACCTGATGCCGGACCGGCTCTGGGACCGCTTCAACGCGACGCAGTTCGTCAAGCCCGGCCGCGGCTGAGCGATCGTGGCCGATCCGGGCGACGATGCGCGAGCCCTGGTCGGCCACTGGGCGCTCGAGTCCTGGGAGGGCGAGTCCGCGGCCGGGGAGCGGGTGCTGCACGCCGGCGCCGGTCCGCGCGGCGATCTGATCTACCTGCCGTCGGGGCGGATGGCGGTTCAGATCGCCTACGACGGCCGGCCGACGCTCGGCTCCCGCGACCTCGACGCCGGCGACGACGCCGGCCATGCCGCCGCCTACCGGACCTACAACGCCTATGCCGGGCGCTTCTCCGTCCCCGAGGCCGGGATCGTCGTCCACCACGTCGAGCAGGCGCTTCATCCCGACCAGGCGGGGATGGACAAGCGCCGCCGCTACGAGCTCGACGGCGATCGGCTGACCCTGAGGACCCAGCCGGTCGTCACCGGCGGCGTCGCGGCGGACTCGGTCCTGCGTTGGCGCCGCCGCGGCTAGATTCCACGGTGGCCCGAGGTCCGACCGGCCCTCCGTAGAAACTACGGATTGCGCGTCGTGGCACCTACCGCGAAGGTTGAGCGACAGGCCCGGATGCCCGGACAGCCGGGTGTCGGAATCATCGACAGCGTTCCAACGCAAGGGAGATACAGCAGATGCCGAGCAAGATCGTCGTAGGGGTTGACGGCTCCGAGGGCTCCGACCGGGCGGTCGCCGCCGCCGCGGACGTCGCGAAGCGCGACGGCGCCTCTCTGATCCTCTGTCACGTCGTCGAGCGGATCGCCGCCAAGGGCGACATGGCTCCGCTTCGCGCCGACGAGCCGGAGGTCAAGGCGAGCATCGAGCAGCAGGCGGCCGATCTGCGCGCACAGGGCATCGACACGGAAGTTCGCTCCGAGGCGATCATCCTCGGCGGCCCGGCCCGCTCGATCGCCGACGTCGCCGAGGAGGCCGGCGCCGAGCTGATCGTGGTCGGCACCCGCGGCCACTCCGCAATCGGCGGCGTCGTCCTCGGAAGCGTCACCCAGAGGCTCCTGCACCTGGCATCCTGCCCCGTCCTCTGCGTACCCGCCCCGCACGACAAGGCATGAGATGAGCGGGATCGTCGTCGGCTTCGACGGGACCGCGGAGGCATGCGACGCCCTCGATCTCGCCGTGAGGCTGCGCTCCGCCACCGGCAAGGAGCTGATCCTCACGATCGTCGACGAGAACGCTCCTCCGGTCAGCGAGTCGGGCGGCTACTGGGAGTACCAGCAGAACTACTTCGCGGAGATCGGCCGCAAGGCCGTCGAGCGCCTCGGCCACCGCGACTTCAGCCGGAGGACGGTGAGCGACTCGGCTCCCGCCGCCCTTCAGCAGGTCGCGGAGACCGAGTCGGCGGACCTGATCGTGCTCGGATCGACCCACCGCGGCCAGGTTGGCCGGGTGCTGGCCGGCAGCGTCGGCGAACGCCTGCTCGGCGGCGCGCCGTGCGCGGTCGCGATCGCCCCGAAGGGATACGCGAGCGGCGCCCACCCGAGCCTCGGAATCATCGGGGTCGGCTACGACGGCGGTGAGGAGTCGCGGCTGGCGCTCGAGATGGCCGTCGAGCTGGCCCGCGGCTCCGACTCGACGTTGCGGCTGATCGGCGTCGCACGCGAGGACGACGAGGCGTCGGAGCGGATGGCGGCCGAGCTCGCCGCCGCCGCCGGGCGTTGCCGGGAGGTCGAGGCCGAGCCGAAGCTGCTCGTCGGCGATCCGGCCGCGGCGCTCGCCGATCAGGGGGTCGAGCTCGACCTGCTCGTGCTCGGCTCGCGCGATTACGGGCCCGTCCGCACCGTCCTCCTCGGCGGCGTCTCCCGAGCGGTCCTGCGGATCGCGCCCTGCCCGGTCGCGATCGTCCCCCGCAGCGCCGCGCCGCGCGAGGCCGGGATCGTCTCGGCGGGCCAGGCGGGAATCAGCGCATTGTCGGAGAACGAGGCCGGTTGACGGGTCGCTCGCTGCGGTCCGGCCGACCCGACGCCGGCTGACGAAGTCGCTCGCCGGGGGTCCCGCCCGACCGAGATCCGCCCGCTGAGGCGATGAGCGCCGGTATCTCGGCGGCAAACGCCCCAGCGCCGGCGCCGGGCATGGGCCGATGTCCGGCTTCGGGCCCGTATCTTCACGGGCGATGGCGGTCGCGATCGCTGCCAACCTCGGGATCCACGTCGGCGGCAAGCCGCTGTTCGACGACGTCTCCTTCAAGCTCGAGCGCCGCGATCGGATGACCCTCGCCGGCCGCAACGGCGCCGGCAAGTCGACGCTGCTGCGGGTCCTCGCGGGCGAGCTCACGGCCGACTCCGGCGATGTCTCGCTCGAGAAGGGCGCCCGGGTCGCGTTGCACGACCAGCGCCCACCGCGCGAGTCGGGGACGAGCCTGGCCGAGTTCGTCTTCTCCGGCCGCGCCGACGTGATCGCCCTCGAGCGCCGGCTCGCCACCCTCGAGCGAGCGATGTCCGACGGCGACCACGAGCCGGGGACGATGGAGGCCTACGCGGATGCGCAGGCGCGGCTCGAGCTCGCCGGCGGTTACCGGTGGCGCGATGACGTCCTCGCGGTCCTGGCCGGGCTCGGATTCGGGGCAGAGCAGGCCGACCGCCCGCTCGTGACGTTCTCGGGCGGCGAGCTGACCCGCGCCTCGCTCGCTCGCGCGCTCGCGGCCCGGCCCGAGCTGCTCCTCCTCGACGAGCCCACCAACCATCTCGACATCCCCTCGCTCGAGTGGCTCGAGGCTTATCTCGCCGGCCTCGAGGCGGCCGTCGTGCTCGTCGCCCACGACCGCTGGTTCCTCGAGGCCGTCGGCACGTCGGTGCTGGAGCTCGAGGCCGGCCGCGGCCGCTTCTTCTCGGGGCCGTGGCACGCGTGGCGGACCGAGCAGGCTGCTCGCGAGATCGCGCTCGGCAAGGCGATCGAGCGCCAGCAGGCCGAGATCGCGCGAATGGAGCGGTTCGTCGAGCGGTTCCGCTACAAGGCGACGAAGGCCCGCCAGGCGCAGTCACGGCTCAAGCAGATCGAGCGGATCAAGCGCGACGCCGTCAGCGCCGAGCCCCGCGACGGACGCACGCTCCGCTTCTCGTTCCCGCCCCCGGTCCGGGCCGGTCGCATCGTCGTGCGGATCGAGGAGGGCACGATCGCGGTGCCGGGTCGGACGCTCGTCGAGGACGCGACGCTGCGCGTCGAGCGCGGCGAGCACGTCGTCGTCGTCGGCCCGAACGGGGCCGGCAAGACGACGCTGATCGAGACCCTCGCCGGCCGCCGCCGACCCGCTGCCGGCAGGGTCGCGACCGGCCACAACGTCGAGGTCGGCTACCTCTCCCAGCACGCCGAGACCGCGGCCGGGGAGGGCACCGTCCTCGACGCCGTCCAGCGCGGCACCGGGCTCAGCGGCCAGAAGGCGCGTGAGCTGCTCGGCGGCTTCCTGTTCTCCGGCGCCGACGTCGACAAGCGCCTCGCCGACATATCGGGTGGCGAGCAGCGGCGGCTCTCGCTGGCGATCCTCGTCGCGTCCGGCGCGAATCTGTTGATCCTCGACGAGCCGACCAACCACCTCGACATCGAGAGTCGCGAGGCGCTCGAGGACGCGCTGGTCGAGTTCGAGGGCGCGGTGATCCTCGTCTCCCACGACCGCGCCCTGCTCGAGGCGGTCGGAACGCGGACGATCGTCTGCGAGGGCGGGCGCCTCGAAAGCCACCTCACGGGCTGGGCGGCCTACCAGCGGGCCCGGGACGAGCGCGAGGCGCGGGCGCGTGAGCGGCGGGCGCGTGAGCGGGCCGGGCCCGCCTCCCGGCCCGCCGCCGGCGACGGCCGTGATCGCCCCGACGGTGGCGACCGTGGCCGCCGCCGGGGCCCATCCAAGAACGCGCTCCGCCGGGTCGCCGGGATCGAGCGGGAGATCGAGCGGGCCGAGGCCGAGCTTCGGGCGGTCGAGGACGAGCTCGCCGACCCCGCCGCCTGGGCGAGCCCGGGCCGGTCCCGACGCGCGACCGAGCGCCACGAGGCAGCGAAGCGGGCGGTTCAGGACCTCTACGAGCGGCTCGAGGAGGCCGAGGGTGCGCTCGCGGCACGGTGAGCAGGGCACCCGCCGGCGGATCGCGGCGCGGCTGGCGCCGCCGCCGGCGCCGGTCTCGCGCCGCCGGGCTGCGGCAGGGCTTGCGCCGCCGCCGGTGTCGCGCCGCTGGGCCGCGGCGGGGCTTGCGGCCCTGGCGCTCGGCCTCGCCGCCGCCGGCGCGGGCTGCGGGGGCGACGATTCCGGCGATTCCGGCGGTTCGGCAACGGCTTCCGCGCCGGCGCCGCTCGCCCCCGACAGCATCGAGGTCGCCGACCTCGAGCCGTGTCGGGACCCGAAGCTGCATCCGCGGCTCCGCTGCGGGACGATCGATCTGCCGCTCGAGCGGGCCGATCCGTCGCTCGGCGAGATCTCGATCGCCTTCGCCGTCCGCCCGCGTGGCGATCGCTCGACACCGTCCGAGGGCGCGATCATCGCCGTCGAAGGCGGCCCCGGCTACGGCTCGATCGGCAGCGCCCGTGATTACATCGCGACCTTCGGCGGCCTCCTCCGCCACCGTGACCTGGTGCTCGTCGACGCCCGCGGGACCGGTCGCTCGGAGGCGATCGACTGCCCCGACATGCAGTCGGGCCGGACCCACGACGACTACGGGATCGCGGCCTGCGCGGAGCAGCTCGGGGAGCGGTTCAGCTCCTACCGCACGGCCGCGATCGCCGACGACATCAACGACGTCCGCGCCGCGCTCGGCTACGACCGCGTCCAGATGTACGGCGACTCGTACGGCACCTATCTCGCCCAGTCCTACGCCTTCCGCCACGGCGAGACCCTCGAGGCGCTCGTGCTCGACAGCGCCTTCCCGGTCCGCGGCGAGAGCCCGTGGTATCCGAGCACCTGGCGGACCGGGATCAGGTCGCTCGCAGTCGCCTGCGATCGCTCGCCGTCCTGCCACGGCGATGCCGGAGCGCGGCTCGAGCGATTCGTGGCCGATCTGCGCGAGCGGGCGCTCTCCATCGGCGACCTCCTCGACGCGATCGCCGGGGCCGGCTACGGCGGCTCGATGCCCCCGGTCGGGTACCTGCGGATCGACAACGCGATCTCCCGGTGGCTCGCCGGCGATGAGGAGCGCTACGAGCGGCTGACCCGCACCGGCCGCGTCGGCTTCGGCAGGCCCGAGGCCTACTCGGTCGGCCAGGAGCTCGCGGTGAGTTGCAACGACTACGAGATGGCGTGGGACAAGGATGCCTCCTGGGAGCAGCGCCGCGAGCAGCTCGGTGCGGCGATCGCCGCCCACCCGAAGCAGGCGTTCGCCCCGTTCACGCCGGCCGAGATCGCGTTGGCGCCGCGCTGGTGGGGCTACCGCAACTGCCTCGGGGCGCCGCGCCCGGGCCCGCTGTACGAGCCGCCCGCAGCCGCGTCCGCGCCGGCGCCGGACGTGCCGGTCCTGGTCGTCTCGGGCGAGCTCGACAACGTCACCTCACCGGCCGAGGGTCGCGCCACCGCGGCGCTGTTCCCGGACGGGCGGCAATTCGTCTGGCGCAACGCCGGCCACGTCCAGGCCCTCTATGACCCGCAGTCGAAGGGGGCGGTTCGGATCCGCGCCTTCCTGCGCCGTCACTCCGGCGGCTAGATGACCGCGGGGCCTACCGGGGACCGGGGGCCTACCGGGGACCGCGGGGCCTACCGGGGCGGCAGCCGCTTCTCGAAGAAGGCGAGGGCGTCGTCCTCGGCCGCAGCGACGAGCTCGCCGTGGCCGACGCCCGGGTAGATCTCGTAGCGAACGCTGTCGCCGAGGTCGTCGAGCTCGCCGTTGAGCATGTCGGTGTAGAACGGGAGCACCGTCGAGTCGGCCGAGCCCTGGGCGAGCAGGATCGGAGCGCCGGTCGCGACCGCCGGGTTCATCCCGCCGAGGACGCGGTTGAGCTTCGTCAGGTCGGCGTTCTGTCTGAGCAGGTCGGCGGGGGGAAGGCCGCCGAAGCTGTCCGGCTCGGCGAGCCGGCCGAGGCAGACCTGCACGGTCTCCGGGTAGAGCGCCCGCGCCGGCGCCGTCAACAGCCTGGTGACGTTGACGTCGGTGGCGGTCGAGGCGCCGCGGACGATCAGCGCCGCGATCGCCGACAGGCTGCTCGGGGAGGTCAGCGCCGGCAGCAGCGCGGCCTGCTCCTTGATATGGGAGGCGGGGGCGTAGGAGACGGTGCCGCGGAGCTTCAGCTTCGGGGCCCAGTCGGCGGCGAGGCCGGCGGCGAACAGCGCCGACTGGCCACCCTGGGAGTGGCCGGCGATCAGGTAGCGGCGGCCGAGGCTCGGGACGAGCTGGCGGGCGGCGGAGACGATGTCGACGACGCTGCGGCCCTCGGCCGTGCCGATCAGGTAGGGATGGATGCCCGGCGTGCCGAGCCCCTGGTAGTCGGTCGCGACGACGGCGTAGCCGGCCTTGACCCAGTCGCGGAGCTGCGGCTTGACGTAGGCGACGGAGGCGGCGTCGGGGCTGTTCGGCGCGATCCGGGTCGGCGCGCAGGAGTCGGCGATCCCGGTCGTGCCGTGGGCCCAGCTGATCACCGGCCAGCCGCCCTTCGGCGGCTTGCCCCTGGGGACGGTGACCGATCCCGAGACCGCGACCCGCTCGCCCCCGGGGCTGCGCGAGGTGTAGAGGATCGTCCTGTTCAGCTTCGCGCCGGCGATCGGCCACAGCTTCGTCCCGTCGCGCTGCCAGATCAGCTTGCCGTGGCCCTTCGGCATCCGCTTCGGCGGCTCGTAGAACGCGGCGCCCTTCGGGCCCTGCTCGGCGGCGGGAGCGTCCTTGGCGCCCTGCTCGGCGGCGGCGGCCGGGGACGCGGCGATCGCGGCTACCGCCGCCGCGGCGAGGACGACGAGCGCCGCCAGCAGCAGGCGTGGCGCGGAGTGGTTCGGGGCAGATGCTCGCAAGGGTCGGTCTCGGGTTCGGGTCGGGCCGGCGCGGTCACCGATTAGATCGTCAACCCTAGTGTCCTGCTTTAACCGGCGGCTGGGCATGAAGTTGCGCGGTGCGAGGCTCGTGCCCGGCCGCCTGGCTGCGGACACGCGGATGCTCCCGCTACTCCCCCTGCGTCGCCAGCCACGAGCCGCCGATGATCAGCGGCAGTCCGATCAGCATCCCGACGCCGAGCGACTCGTCGAGGACGATCATGCCCGCGGCGAGGGCGACCACCGGCGAGATGTAGGTGATCACGAGGGCGCGGGCGGCGCCGACGTCGATCACGAGGGCGCCGAACAGCACGAACGCGGCCGCGGTGCAGAACAGGCCGAGGACGACGATCGAGGCGACCGCCTCGGCCTGCAGGGGCAGTTCGGGCGGTGTCGCGGCGGCGAGCGGCGTCAGCACGATCGTCGCGACCGCGAGCGTGCCGGCCATGATGGCCCGGGGATCGACCTCCGACAGCCGCGCCTGCAGGGTCATCGGCCCGACGGCGTAGGCGACCGCGGCGATCAGGATCGCGATCGTCCCGACGAGCTCATCGGAGTTGCCGGCGATATCGACCCCGACGAGGGCGACGACGCCGGCGAACCCGGCGAGCAGCCCGGCGAGACGACGCCCGCCGACCCGCTCCCGATGGTCGAAGGCCCGCGCCAGCACCGCGACGATCAGTGGCGTCGCAGCAATCAGGATCGCCGCGACCGACGAGCTCACGTGCTCCTCGCCGAAGGCGATCAGCGGGAACGGGATCGCGATCTCGATGATCGCGTAGACGAGCACCCAGCGGCGGTAGCGACGCAGCGATCCGAGCAATCCGGACCGCCAGGCGAGCGGCAGCAGCACGAGTGCGCCCAGCAGCACCCGCGACCAGGCGAGAAAGCCGGGCGAGACGCCGTGGTCGACCGCGACGCTGATGAACAGGTAGGGGATGCCCCAGAGGACGGAGACGGCGGCGAACAGCGCCCACGCGCGGGCGCTCAAGGGGTGGTCGGCTCGGTTCGCGGGCTGAGGTCGGGCAGGGTGCTGCGGAGCAGCAGGTAGGAGAGCCAGACCCCGAGCGCGAACAGCGGGATGCCGGTGATCACCTTCGCTACGGCAAGCGGCCCGACCATCCCCGACAGGTACAGCGGGAGTTGGATCGACAGCCGGAAGCAGAACAGCCCGACCCAGATCCAGCTCGCCTTCGTGTAGGCGCTGCGCCGGGCCGGATCGCGGTACCAGGCGCGTCCCTCGCCGGTCACGGTTGAGACGATCAGGCCGAGGAGCGGGCGCTTGACCAGAATCGAGACCAGGTAGGCGCTCGCCGAGGCCGCATTGATGATGATCCCGGGCAGGAAGAAGTCCTCGGCCCTGCCGGTCCGCGACGCGACGAAGGCGCCGAAGGCGACGCCGGCGACCCCGGAGAGGGCGAACTGCGTCGTCTGCCGGCGCAGGACCCGCGCTCCGGCGAGGACGGCGCTGATCGCGACCGCGACGATCCCGCCGACGAGGATCTCGCGACCGGTCGCGGCCCAGACGATCGTGAACGCGATGAACGGCAGCGTCGCTTCGGCGATCCCGAGCCAGCCGCCGACCGCCGACAGGAGCGAAGGCGGGCCCGCCGCGTCCTGCCGGGTCGCGTTCGCGATCCATCCCGGTTTACGTTGCATGGGGCGATGACGCTAGCGTCCCGGCGATGTCGCCGGCATCTGCCGAGGCTCTCGCCCGTCGCTGCGGGCGTCGCGCCGATCGCCTCGATCCGCCGCCGGCCCGGCACCGAGCGGCCGGAATCGGGCAGACTTGCCCGCGATGGCGATCGCCCTGCTGAGCTACGAGTACGTCGACGACATCCTCGAGCGCCGGCCGCCGCACCGCGGTGACCATCTCCGGCACGTCGAGGAGTTCGCGTCCGGGCAGGGCCTGGTGGTGGCCGGGGCAGTCGGCGAGCCGCCCCACGGCGCGCTGTTCGTCTTCGAGGACGAGGTGGATCCGGCTGCCGCCGCGGCGGCGTTCGCGGCCGCGGACCCCTACGTCGCCGCCGGGCTCGTGACCGCCCACACGATCGAGCCCTGGGCCGTCGTCGCAAACACGTGGCTTTCGGAGCCGGGCAGGCGCTGATCGGCGCGTGCGCCGGTTGCCCGGCCCGGCGGCGGGGTAGATTGCCGCTCGATGACCCCGGCCACCGCTGAGCCGACCCTGGGGCCGGCCCTGGAGGAGATGATCGCCCGCTTCGACCCGGGTCTCATCGACGTCCCCGGCGGCACCGCCCGGATCCGGCTCGAGGTGGTCGACGGCGCCGACCACGACGCCGTGATCGAGATGCCCGAGGCGCGGCTCGAGCCGCCGCGTGGCGACCCCGACGCCCGCCTGGTCGCCGATCAGCGGACCTGGCGGCTGCTCGCCGACGACGTCGCCGCCGGGATGGACGCCTTCGGTCGCGGCCGGCTCCGGGTCCGCGACGATCTCCACCTCGGCGTCGGTCTGCTGGCCGCGACGAGCAGCGAAGGCGAGCCCGGCCGGCTCCGGTTCGGCCGGATCGGCGCCGGCGGCCACGAGATCGCCTACTGCGAGGCCGGCGAGGGACCGCCGCTGGTCTGCATCCATGGGCTCGGTGGCACCAAGGCCTCGTTCCTGCCGACCCTCGCCGCGGTCGCGCCCGAGGGCCACCGGGTGATCGCGATCGACCTCCCCGGCTTCGGCGACTCGGACAAGCCGCACGCGGCTCCCTTCGACGCCCCCTGGTACGCGGATGTGATCGGCGACGTGCTCGACGCGTTCGGCTTCGAGCGCGCCAGCTTCGCCGGCAACAGCATGGGCGGCCGGATCGCCCTCGAGCTCGGGATGTGCCGCTCCGAGCGGGTCGATCGCCTCGTCCTCCTCGCCCCGGCGCTGGCCTGGCTTCGCGAGCGCCCCTGGAAGTGGCTCCTGCAGGTGCCGCTGCCACGTCTCGGCTACCTGCAGCCGACGCCGCGAAGGATCGTCGACCCGATCGTCCGCAGGGTCGTCCCCGGTGGCGATCGCGGCTGGACGGCCGCCGGCATCGACGAGTTCCTGCGTGGCTACCTGACTCCGGCCGGGCGCTACGCCTTCTACGAGTGCGCCCGCAACATCTACCTCGACGAGCCCTATGGACGGGAGGGCTTCTGGACCCGGCTCAAGAAGCTCGACTCGAGATCGCTGTTCGTCTGGGGGCGTCAGGACGTCCTCGTCCCGATCTCCTTCATGCGCCACGTCGAGCGGGCGCTGCCCGCCGTCGCGCACCTCGAGCTCGACTGCGGCCACGTCCCGCAGATCGAGCGCCCCGAGACGACCCACGAGGCGATGATCGAGTTCCTGCGGGATTGACCGCGCGACCGGCCGGCGCCCGGGGCTTGGCCGAGGGCCAGGGAGGGGCGGCTGGCGCGGGGAGCCCGACCGGGTCGTCCGCTCAGCCGGTGGCCCTCCTCAGGCCAGCGCGCGCAGCCGCTCCGCCAGCCGGTTCATCCCGAATCGCTCGGCGGCATCGGCGGCGGCATCCCAGTCGGTCGGCGTGTCGGGCGGGCGGGCGGTGCCCGCGTCCTGGAGCGTCGCCATCTCGCGGTAGGCGAGGATCTGCTCGCGGTCGTCGCGGAGGGCGCCGCGGATCCGCGGCGTGCTCTGCTCGAGCGCCCGGTCGAGGATCTCGTCGAGGCTCCCGTAGCGGCGCAGGAGGTCGGCCGCGGTCTTCTCACCGATCCCCTTCGCGCCGGGGATCCCGTCCGACGGGTCGCCGCGGAGCGCGATGAAGTCCGGGACCTGCCCGGGGTCGATGCCGTAGCGCGACCGCACCTCGGCCGGGCCGATCGCCTCCATCCCCTGCACGCCCTTGGCCGGGTAGAGGATCGTCACCGACCCGCTCGCGCACTGGAACATGTCGCGGTCGCCGGTCAGGATCAGGGTCGTGCCGCCGGCCGCGGTCTCGGCGGCGGCGAGGGTGCCGAGCAGGTCGTCGGCCTCGAGCGTCTCGTGCTCGACGATCAGCCAGCCGAACGCCGAGAAGAGCTCACGGCTCGCCTCCCATTGCGGCACGAGCAGCTCCGGCATCTCGGGCCGGTCGGCGTGGTAGCCGGAGTACAGCTCGACCCGGTAGTGCGCGGCCTCGGCGCCGAAGCAGAGGACGACTGCGCGCGGTCGGTGCGCGGCAACCTCGCGGACGATCAGGTTCGCGGTGCCGAGCAGGGCGTTCACGGGCTCGCCATCGGTGCCCACGATCGACTTCGGGAGCGCGAAGAAGGCGCGGTAGAGCATCGACGGCGCGTCGACGGCGAGCAGCGCTCCCGGCATCGCCCCAACCTATCGCTCGCCGGTCATCCGCCCGGTCAGCCGCCCGCCCGGCCGTCGATCGCGTCGGCGTAGGCGCCGTGGTAGGCGTTCGCGGCGCCGACGCCGGTGACCCCGTAGGCCTCGGCCATCGCCGCCCGCAGGGTCGTCCGGAACTCGCGGCCGTGCCAGCGCCGCGCCTCGGTCGCGGGCCCGACGGCGATGTGGACGAGCTCGTGCAGGAGCGTCTCGAGGGCATCGCCGCGGCGGATCCCCGGATAGGCCGTGACCGAGATCCGGTTCTCGGCGGGCACGGCGAAGCCGAGCCGGCTCCGCGGCCGCCGCGACGCCCGGCGGATGGCCATCGTCGGCGGGTCGCTCGCGAGCCGCCCGCGCGGACCGCCGAGCTCCTCGAGCGCGCAGAGCCGCCCGAGCTCGGCCGCCAGGTCGATCCCGGCGACGCGGTAGTAGGCGGCCGGGCGGTCGGGCGGGGCGACCCGTTTCGGCGCGCGCGTCCCCTTGTGGCGGTGCAGGCGGATCTGCGGGAGGATGAAGCATCATGGCGCCGGAACCGGAGGCGGAGCCGCTCGATCTCGCCGAGGTGGAGACCTCGCTGCGGACACGGTTGGCCGAGGTGCGCGATCGCCTCGCCGTGCTCAAGGAGCCCCCCGAGAGCGGCTCCGGAATCGGCTTCGGCAAGCGGATCGGCGATGGCACGACCGAGGCGATCGGCCGCTTCACCGACGTCGGCGTCGCCGACAGCCTCGAGGCGATCGAGGCGCAGCTCGAGCGCGCGCTCGCCAAGCTCGCCGAGGGCAGCTACGGCGCCTGCGACTCCTGCGGCGCCGAGATCGCGGCCGGCCGGCTGCGGATCCGGCCCGAGAGCACAGTCTGCGTGGACTGCGCGGCGCGGTAGGCCCGACGGCCGTCTGAGCGGCCAGGCGAGCGGGCCGGGCAAGGACCCACCGGCGCGACTCGCTGCGCTCACGCCGACCGTCGTGGGTCAGTCGATCAGCCGTCGCGTCAGCCGGTCGATCGCGAGCCTCCACATGGCGAACGCGAGCGCCGCGAGGCCGGCGAGCCGGAGCAGGTCGGTCCACTCGAACCCGAAGCAGGCCCCGCGGACGAGGACGACGAGCTGATGGAGCGGATTGAGCTGGGAGAGGACCTGGGCCCAGTCGGGGAGCTGGTCGATCGGGAAGAACGTCCCGGCGAGCAGGAACATCGGCGTGATGACCAGCGTCGTCACGTAGTTGAACTGGTCGATCTTGGCGACGCTGCCTGCGACCGCGATGCCGAACCCGGCGAACGCGAGGGCGGTGATCAGCGAGAAGAACGGGACCAGCACCATCGCCGGAGCGGGGTCGAGCCCGAAGCCGATCGTGACCAGCAGCGGGAACGTTCCGAAGACGCCGGCCCGAAGGCCGATCCACAGCATCTCGCCGCTGACCAGCTCCTCGACGTCGACCGGGGCGGCGAGGATCGCGTCGTAGGTCCGCTGGAAGCGGTGCTTGACGAAGGTGCCGAACATCGCCGGCAGCGCGCTCGCGAAGACGACGGCGGTGGCGACCATGCCGGTGCCGACGAACTCGACGTAGTCGATGCCGTCGACCTGCGTGACCAGCGTCGTCCCGAGGCCGAGTCCGAAGGCGAGCAGGTAGATCAGCGGCTCGATCAGGCTCGAGAACGTGGTGCTGCGCCAGAAGGTCCTGAAGTTCGCGACCTCGCGGCTCATCACGCCGAGTACCGCTGCCGGCTCGATCCGCCTCATTCGAGCTCCTCCCCGGTCAGCTCGATGAAGACGTCCTCGAGCGAGCTTGGGCGGGTTATCGCGTCCTCGGGGACGATGCCGTCCGGAGCCCGCTCGCAGCCGACGATCACGAGCGCCGGACCGGCCGAGCGGACCGGCAGTCCCGCCGCTTCGGCGCTGGCGCGGACCTCGGCCCGGCGCTCGGGCGGCGCGTAGTACTCGGCGGTGCGGCGTCCGGCATGCTCGGCGATCAGCTCGCCGGGGCGGCCCCGGACGATCACCCTGCCGCTCGCCATCAGCGCGACCTCGTCGGCGAGCCGCTCGGCCTCCTCGATGTAGTGCGTCGACATCAGGATCGTCGCCCCCTCCGCGCGCAGGCCCTCGATCAGCGTCCAGATCTCGGCCCGGATCTGCGGGTCGAGCCCGACCGTCGGCTCGTCGAGCAGCACCAGCCGGGGGCGGTGGACGAGCCCGCGGGCGATCAGCAGGCGCCGCCGCATGCCGCCCGAGAGCTCGTCGACGGCGTCATGGCGGCGATCGGTGAGGCGAGCGAGGGCGAGCGCCCGATCGACCGCGCCGTCGAGGTCGCGGACGCGGTAGAGGCGCGCGAAGACGCGCAGGTTCTCCTCGACCGTCACGTCGATGTCGAGGTTGTCGAGCTGCGGGACGACGCCCATCCGCGCCCGCGCCTCCTTCGACTCCTTCGGCAACTCGTAGCCGAGCACCCGGAGGCTGCCGTCGTCGGCGATCGCCTGGCCGGTCAACAGGCGCATCGTCGTCGACTTGCCGGCGCCGTTGGGCCCGAGCAGGCCGAGGCAGACGCCCTCGGGGACGCTCAGGTCGAGCCCGTCGACCGCCCGGATCGGGCCGAAGGCCTTGACCACGCCCTGCAGTTCGATCGCCGCCACCGGCCGGGCACCATCGCACAACGCCGCCCGGTCCCCGCCCACAACCGGCCGGGCGCCATTCGCACAACGCCGCCCGATCCACGCCCCCATCGGCCGGGCGCCATTCGCACAACGCCGCCCGATCCACGCCCCCATCGGCCGGGCGCCATCGCATGATGCCGCGGAATCCCCGGCCGCCATCGCATGATGCCGCCCAGCCCCCGGACTAGACTCGGCCCACCCTGCGACGCCGACCGCTGACAACCGAGCGTGCTCTACGGCGACGCGAGCAGCTCCTCGAGGTCGCCCTCGAGCAGTTCCTCGCCCGCGACTACGAGGACGTCGCCGTGGACGAGATCGCGGCGGCGGCGGGTGTATCGCACGGGCTCGTCTTCCAGTACTTCGGGTCGAAGAAGGACCTCTACGTCGCGGCGATCGAGCCGCTTCTGGTCGGCTTTCAGGAACGCGCCCGCGGCGCTCCCGAGGACATCGGGCCGGAGCGGCGGCTTCGCCACGCGATCGGCTCCTACTACGACGACGCCCGCGCCCATCCCGCCGGCTACCGGTCGCTGATGGCGGGCGGCGGCGGCTTCCGCGAGGTCTTCGACCGGATCGAGGCGCAGCGCTGGTCGGGGATCGGGTTGATCGCCGCGGTCAGCGGGCTCGACGTCGAGCGCGGCGACGTCCGCGCGGTGCTGCGCGGCTGGGTCGGGTTCCTCGAGGGCGCGATCCTGGCATCGCTGGAGCGCGACGACGCCGATCGCGAGGCGGTGATCGACGCCGCGATGGCCGTCTTCGACGCCGGGCTCGCCGTCCTCGGCTCCGACCCCGACACGGCTTGAGCCCGGCGTCGGACCCGCAGCGGCGCGAGTCGCTCGCGGACCGGATCGAGCGCGCGATCGAGGCGCGCACCGACGCCGAGGCCGAGATCGCCCGCGGCGAGGCCGAGTCGAAGGCGCGCGGGCCGAGCATCCGCCGCTCCGCGTTCTGGCTGCTCCTCACCGGCGTCTCTCTCTATCTCGTCGCCCCGAGCCTGCTCGACGTCCTCGGCTCCTGGCAGAACCTCCGCGAGATCGATCTGCTCTGGTTTCCGCTGCTGGCGCTGCTGCAGCTCGCCTCGCTCGGCTGCGTCTGGATCCTTCAGCGGCTGACGATCCCGCGCTCGCCCTGGTCGGCGGTGATCGACTCGCAGCTCGCCGGCAACGCGCTCGCGAAGATCGCGCCGGGGGGCGGGGCGATGGGAGCCGCCCTCCAGTACAGGATGCTGGTCGAGCGCGGGATCGCGCGGGGTCGTGCAGTCGCCGGGATCACCGCCGTCAACCTGCTCACGTTCGCCGTCGTCCTCGGCCTGCCGGTGCTGGCGCTGCCGGCGCTGCTCGGCGGCGGCGTCGACCGCAACCTCCTCGAGGCGGCCCTCGTCAGCGTGGTCGTCTTCCTGTTCCTGACCGCGATCGCCGTGCTGTTCATCGCTGCCGACGGCCCGCTGCGCCGCGTCACCGCCGCGATCGAGAGGGTGCGGAACCGGCTGCGTCGCCACTCGCCGCCAACCGACCACCTACCCGGGCGCGTCCAGCACGAGCGCGACCGGATCCTCGCCGCGCTCGGCGACGACTGGCCGAAGGCCGTCCTCGCGACGGTCGGGCGGTGGGCCTTCGACTTCGCGATCCTGCTCGCCGCGCTCGCAGCGGTCGGCGCCCACCCGGCGCCCGGCCTCGTCCTGCTCGCCTTCTGTGTCGCCCAGGTCCTCGCCCAGATCCCCGTCACGCCTGGTGGCCTCGGCTTCGTCGAGACCGGCCTCACCGCGCTGCTCGCGCTCGCCGGCGTTGGCGCCGGCGACGCCGTCCTCGCCACCTTTCTCTATCGCCTCTTCACCTACTGGCTGCCGCTGCCGCTCGGCCTGCTCGGCCTGTGGCTGCACCGCCGGCATCAGGGCGACGGAACGGTCGGGGAGGGCTGAGGAGGGCGCCAGCGCTCGTGCGGACCTACTTGAACTGCTTGTCGTGGATGCAGAGCCCGTAGATGATCAGGACGTCGGCGGCGATGATCAGAAGCGACCAGATCGGGAAGACCGCGACGAAGAAGAGCTGCCAGACGAAGTTCAAGCAGCAGAGGATGATCCCGAGGCCCTGGCCGTTCGCGTTGCGGCGCAGGATCAGGACGGCGGTGAGGAGCTGCAGCGCGCCGATCGCGATCAACGTCATCCCCCAGAACGTCAGGTCGCCGAAGAACAGGTTCTCGGCGCGGAACTTCGCGTCGCCGGCGAGCGCGACCACACCGTCGATCGCGTTGAAGGTCCCGAGCAGCCCGAACAGGACGCCGATGAAGCTGACCCAGCCCTCGCCCCGGTCGCGGATCGCCGCCTCGCCTCGACTCATCGCCTCTCCCTTCGCATGGATGCCATCTCGTGCGACCGGCAGTCTAGGGTCGCGCCAGGCTGCAGCGGGTGACTCGGTAGGTTGGCCGCATGCTGGCCGTCTCGGTCCTCGCCCTCTCCTGCGAGCATCTCGGCGAAGCGTTCGCCCTTCAGCCGCGCGAGGCGGCCCCCCTCGCGACCGCCGCGTGACGCTCGCGGCGTCGCTGGCCGACCTCGAGCCGGAGCGGCTGCGGGCGCGACGCAGCGTCAAGTGGACGACCTACGGGGACGGTGTGCTGCCGTCCTGGGTCGCCGAGATGGACTTCCCGCTTGCCGGGCCGGTCAAGGACGTGCTCCGCGCGGCCGTCGAGCGCGACGATGCCGGCTACGCGAACCCCGCCGCCTCGGGGCTCGCGGAGGCTCTCTGCGGGTTTCTCGACCGCCGCCAGGGCTGGCGCGCGGACCCCGGGCAGGTGATCACGGTCGGCGACGTGGTCGGCGGCCTGACCGACCTGCTGCGGGCGCTGCTCGAGCCCGGCGACCGCGTTGTCGTCACCCCGCCGGTCTATCACCCGTTCTTCAGCCTCGTTCCCGACGCGGGCTGCGCGCTTGCCGAGGTCCCGCTCGCCGGCGGTCGCGAGCTCGATCTCGACGGCGTCGCCGCCGCCTTCGCCGGCGGCGCCCGGGCGATCCTGCTCTGCAACCCCCACAACCCGACCGGCACGGTCGCCTCGCACGAGGCCCTGGCCGAGCTGGCGCGGCTCGCCGCCGAGCACGACGCCTGGGTCCTCGCCGACGAGATCCATGCCCCGCTGACCCTGGCCGGGGCCGAGCACGTGCCGTTTCTCACCGTCTCCGCGGAGGCGGCCGCTCGCGGGATCGCGCTCGTCTCCGCCTCGAAGGCCTTCAACCTCGCCGGCCTCGGCTGCGCGCAGGTGCTCACCGCGGCCGAGCCCGCCCGGGCTGCCGCCGACCGGCTGCCCGCGGGCGCGCGCCACTGCGGCCACTTCGGCGCGATCGCCTCGGCGGCCGCCTACGCCTCCGGGGACGGCTGGCTCGACGACGTGCTCGACGTCCTCGACCACAACCGCCGCCTCCTCGCCGAGCTCCTCGCCGAGCTCCTGCCCGAGGCGCGCTACACGCCCCCGGCCGCCGGCTATCTGGCCTGGATCGACCTCTCGGCCTACGGGCTCGGCAGCGACCCGGCGGCGCCGATCCTCGAGCGCGGCCGCGTCGCGTTCAGCTCCGGGCCGTCGTTCGGGCGCGGGGGCGAGGGTCACGTTCGCCTCAATGCGGGAACCTCCCCGGGACTCGTTCGCGAGGCCGTCGAGCGGATGGCGGGAGCGGTCGGTGCCTAGCGCTGCCAGCCTCGAGCCGATCGACCGGGCGCTCGCTCCCTGGTGGGAGCCGATCGATGCCCTGCTCGGCGACGCGACCCTGTTCGACGCCCATACCCACATCGGCGGCAACGACCCCGATGGCTACCGCCAGGAGGCCGACGAGCTGCTCGATGCGCTCGATCCGCTCGGCGCCCGCGCCGTCACCTTCCCGATGCACGAGCCCGACGGCTACGCGGCGGCGAACGACCGCGTCCTCGAGGCCGCCGCGACGGCGCCGGGGCGGCTCGTCGCCTTCTGCCGGGTCGATCCCCGTGCCGACGCCGTCGCCGAGGCGCGGCGCTGCCTCGACGCCGGGGCGGCCGGGATCAAGCTGCACCCGCGCGCGGAGGGGTTCACCCTCGAGGAGCCGGCGGTCGAGGAGCTGTTCGCGCTCGCGCACGAGCGCCGGCTGCCGATCCTGGTGCACGCGGGGCGCGGGATCCCGGCGCTCGGCGACCACGCGGTCGTCCTGACCCGCCGCTACCCGGACGCGCGGCTGATCCTCGCCCACGCGGCCGTCTCCGACCTCGCCTGGATCTGGGAGGAGATGCCCGAGCACCCGAACCTGCTCGTCGATACCGCGTGGTGGAGCCCGGGCGACATGATGGCGATGTTCAAGCTGGTCCCGTCCGGACAGATCGTCTGGGCGAGCGACTCGCCGTACGGTCGCCCGACGGCCTCGGCCGTCGCGCACCTGCGGTTCGCGATCCAGGCCGGGGTCGAAGCCGCCGCCCTCCGCTCGATCGCCGGGGGACAGATCGATCGGCTGCTCGCCGGCGAGGAGCTCGAGTGGCACGACCGGCCGCCCGGGGAGCCGGAGCCGATCAGCCCCCATCTCGAGCGCGTCGTCGACCATCTCGTCGGCGCCGTCTCGCAGGTCGTCACGGGAGCCGATCCGGATGAGCCGCTCCTGCTCGCCCGGCTCGCCTGCGACGCCGGCGGCGACGATCAGGCGCGGCCGCTCCTCGACCAGATCCACGCGTTGCTCGCGCGCGCCGAGGAGCTCGCCGCCGACGAGCCCGGCGCCGTCCGCTTCCCGGCCTCGGCGGTGCTGCTGGCCGTGGCGCTGGCAATCGCGCGGACGCCCCTTGCCCCGCGGCCGGCCTGAGCCGGGCCCTGCGCGCGTCCTCGCTCCGCGGCCGGCCGCAGGCGGCGCCCCCGTTCGGGGCCCTTGCCCGGCGGCCGGCCGCAGGCGGGGGCGG
Organism: Solirubrobacterales bacterium; assembly: GCA_041393495.1. Lineage (GTDB taxonomy): Bacteria > Actinomycetota > Thermoleophilia > Solirubrobacterales > 70-9 > RHKX01. The sequence goes on from JAWKKA010000003.1 coordinate 110,622, forward strand.
TGGGCTCAGCCCAGCGCGGCCCGGATCTCCTCGATGGCGGCCTGCTCGTGCTCGCTCACGCGTTCGCCGCCGACGCCGAGGAAGCCGCCGCTCTTGTCGGCTTCGGCGACCCGCTGGGCGACGGCGAGGACGAAGTCGCGATAGGCGGCGACCTCGTTGGCGTCGGCCTTCGCCGCGAGCGTGCTCACCGCCTCGCCGATCCGCGGGACGGCCCGCGCCCGGAGGTCCTCCTTGCCGGCGAACTCGTTCGGTGAGATCGCGTTCACCGAGCGCACGACCTCGTCGATCAGCGCGGAGCCGGTCGAGTGCTCGCGGGCCTCGGCGTACGCCTTGCCGGCCGCCATGCTCTCGCGGAGCATGCCGCCCTTCTCGCTGGTGATCACGTACATCGCCGCGATCGACGGAGCGCTCGCGATCAGCTCCCACTCCTCGGCGTCGAACTGTGCCTTCTCGGTCATCGGTTGCTCCTCTCGGCGGGTCTCAGAAATCGGAGGGGGTGAGGCGCGGGCGCCGCTCCCAGAGCAGCCACTGGCGCAGGTAGCGACCGAGCCGGTCCAGCCGGGCGCGGTGGAGCCCGCTGGCGTCCTCGACCTCGCGCACGAACTGCCCGCGGCGGATGTTGCCGAACCGGTGGGTGCGGGCGATCTCGCGGGTCAGTCCGGCGAACCGGCGGGCGCCGATGATCTCGCGCAGGCCCACGAGCATCGCGCCCGGGCGGTTGTAGACGGCGAAGCCGTTGAAGAGCTGTGCGGGATCGCCGTCCAGCGTCGCCGGGGCGAGCTTCCAGCGCTGCCGCTTCGACGCGTAGACGGCCCGGAAGAACTGCCGCGGGGTCTGCTCGGCGCCGTCTCGCCGGTGCTCGAACAGGACCTCGAAGTACGTCGCCCAGCCCTCGCTGTGCCAGATCGCGTTCCAGCGGGCCGGGGAGACGCTGTCGCCCATCCACTGGTGGGCGATCTCGTGGGCGAGCGTCGCCGGGCCCGCCACCGGCCCGCCCTTGTTGCCCGCGAAGTGCGGCTTCGTCTGGTTCTCGAGGACGTAGCCGACGTCCGGGGCCCAGTCGGCGACCAGGCCGACCGTCTCGAACGGGTAAGGGCCGATGCGCGAGGAGAGGAAGTTGACGATCCCGGGAAGGCGGTCGGCGGTGGCCCTCACGGCGGCCTTGCGGGCGGGCGATCCGGCGCTGTCGATCGCCGTGAACGTCGGGATCGTCGCGCCGCCCGTGTGGTCGGTCATCGCGCCGGTCGCGACGTCGAAGCGGCCGACGGTCCCGGTCGCGAGGTACGGGGCCATCGGCCGGTCCTCGACCCAGGTCGTCGTCGCGGTGCCGTCGCCGTTGTCGACGCGGGAGACCCGCACGCCGGCGCCGATCGCGACGTCCGCGGCCGGCGCGGTGGTCCGCAGCTCGAACGTCGCCTTGTCGGAGGGATGGTTGTTCGACGGAAACCAGCTCTGGGCCCCGATCGGCTCGTTCACCGTGAACGATCCGTCGCAGTCGCCCGGCGACGAGCAGGCCCGCACCCATCCCTCGATCGAGGTGTCGGCGTCGACGATCGCCCGGGGCGTCCCGTGGTAGGCGACCGCGACGGTGAACGTCGCGCCCTTCGCGACCCCGGCGGCGGGCGTGATCGTCAGCTTCGCCGGCTGGGTCACGTCGGGGTCGTCGCTGAGGCGGGGCTTCGCCTCGGTCCGGGCGATCCGCTTCGCGGCGACGCCGTCGACCGTGACCGAGTCGATCCGCAGGTCGCGCTGGAAGTCGAGGCTGAAGCGGGAGAGGCCCTGCGTCGCCCGGGCCGTGATCGTCGTCCTCGTCCCCGCCTCGAAGCGGTTCGTGGCGGAGTCGTAGTCGAGCTCGATCTCGTAGTGGCGGGCGTCGTAGCCGCCGTTGCCGATCTGCGGGTACAGCGGGTCGCCGAGCGACTTGGCGCCCGGGGTGAAGGCCGCCGGCGCAACCGCCGCCCCGGCCAGGAGGAGGATCGTCACGGTCAGTGAGGTGGCGCCGGCCACGGCGCGGGGGAGGCTCATCAGGGCGGCATCGTGACAGACCGGTGCGCGGACCCGCCGGGTTCCGGACGGCGCCCGCCCGCCGGACGCGCTGCTCAGGCCGGCACTTCGAGCGGGTGCAGCTCCGAGGCAGCGAGCGCTTCGGTCCGCAGGTGGGCGATCGCCTGGTAGTCGGGGGAGCCGATCATCTCGAGGAACGCGGCGCGGCTCGGGTACTCGACCAGGAGCACCAGATCCCAGGTGCGGCCGGCCGGCCCGATCAGGGCCCGTTCGCCCTCGCCGCTGAAGATCGGCCGGCCGCCGATCCGGGCGAGGATCGGCGCGACCGCCTGCCCGTACTCCATGTACTTCTCGAAGCCTCCTTCGGGCTTCAGGGCGAGCAGGTTCAACATCACGATCGGCCCGTCGTCATCCGATCGCGACCGCTCGAGGAACTCGCGGAACCCCTCCGGGTCGAGCTGCTCCGCCGCCGGATGCTCCTCCATCGCCGCGATCCTATTGATTCACGCCCAACAGCGCCTACGTTTCCTCACCGCGACGAGAGGCGTCGGTCGGGGGAGGCGCGGCGGGTAGTCCGCACGAGCGCAGCGAGTTGCTCCCGCCGCGCCTCTCCCGGCCGACGCCTATCGAGTCCCCTACTTGATGAACAGGATCTCGCTGTACTTCGGCAGCGGCCAGAGGTCGTCGGCGACGATCAGCTCGAGGGCGTCGGCGACCTTGCGGACCTCGGCCATCCGCGCGAGCTGATAGTCGCGCGCGTACTCGGCCAGCTCGAGGCCCCCGAGGCCGTCGGGATAGACGTTCGCCCGCTCGAGCTCCTGGATCGTGGTGACGAACTGCTCGATCAGCGACCGCAGCTCCGTCGCCACCCCGGCGATTCCGGCGGCATCGACCTCGGCCGCGTAGCGGATCGCCGCCGGCAGCAGCATCGTCTTGGCGATCGAACGCGCGGTCTCGGCCTCGATGTTGGCCCGGACCGAGTACTGCTCGACCCAGACCTCGAAGCGGGCCTCGAGCTCGCGCTTCGAGAGCACGTTGTACCGCTCGAACGCGGCGACCGTGTCGGGCGCGACCACCTCCGGCAGGGCGTCCGGTGTCGTCCGCAGGTTCTTGAGCCCGCGGCGCCTGGCCTCGGCGTGCCACTCCTCGGAGTAGTTGTCGCCGCCGAAGCAGATCTGCCGGTTGGCGGAGTAGCTCTCGGTGACGACGTCGGCGACGGCCGGGCCGACCTCCTCGCCGCCGTTGATCCGCTCCTGCAGCCGGCCGGCGAGGTCATCGATGGCTTCGGCGACGATCGTGTTCAGGACGGTGTTGGGGAACGCGATCGACATGCTCGATCCGAGCGCCCGGAACTCGAACTTGTTGCCGGTGAACGCGAACGGCGAGGTCCGGTTGCGGTCGCCGCCGTGCATCGGCAGCGGCGGCAGGACCGGGGTCCCGAGCCCCAGCGTCGCGTCCTCGGTGACGCCGCTGCCCTCGCCGGAGACGATCGACTCGAACGCCTTGTCGAGCTCGGCGCCGAGGAAGATCGAGATGATCGCCGGCGGCGCCTCGTTCGCCCCGAGCCGGTGGTCCTGCCCGATGTTCGCCACCGAGGCGCGCAACAGGCCCTGGTGCTTGTTGACCGCCTGGATGACCGCCGTGCAGAAGAACAGGAAGCTCGCGTTCTCGGCCGGGGTCTTGCCGGGATCCATCAGGTTCGTCCCGGTGTCGGTGCTCATCGACCAGTTGTTGTGCTTGCCGGACCCGTTGACGCCGGCGAACGGCTTCTCGTGCAGCAGGCAGACGAGCCCGTAGCGGCGGGCGACGTTCTGCATGATCTGCATCGTCAGCTGCTGGTTGTCGGAGCCGACGTTCGAGTTCTCGAAGATCGGCGCGACCTCGTACTGGCCCGGCGCGACCTCGTTGTGGCGGGTCTTGACCGGGACGCCGAGCTTGACCAGCTCGCGCTCGGTCTCGAGCATGCAGGCGAGGATCCGCTCGGGGATCGATCCGAAGTAGTGGTCGTCGAGCTCGTGGCCTTTCGGCGGGCGGGCGCCGAACAGCGTCCGTCCGGTCGTGACCAGGTCGGGCCGCTCGAAGTAGTACTGCTCGTCGATCAGGAAGTACTCCTGCTCGGGCCCGACCGTCGTGAAGACGCGCCTGGTCTCGCGATCGCCGAGCAGGCGCAGCGCCTTGACGGCCGAGTTCGAGAGCGCGTCCATCGACCGCAGCAGCGGGATCTTCGCGTCGAGCGCCTCGCCGGTCCACGACGCGAACGCGGTCGGGATGCAGAGGAGGACCCCGTTCGGGTTCTCGAGCAGGAACGCCGGGCTCGTCGGATCCCAGGCCGTGTAGCCGCGGGCCTCGAAGGTCGCCCGGATGCCGCCGGTCGGAAAGGAGGAGGCGTCCGGCTCACCCTGGATCAGCTCGCCGCCGGAGAGGCGCGCGATCGCCTCGCCGTCGTCGCCCGGCTCGAAGAACGAGTCGTGCTTCTCGGCGGTCAGCCCGGTCAGCGGCTGGAACATGTGCGTGTAGTGGGTCGCGCCGTGCTCGAGGGCCCACTCCTTCATCGCGTGAGCGACCTCGTCGGCCAGCGACGGGTCGAGCGCCGCGCCCGAGGCGAGCGTCTCGTTGAGCCGCTCGAAGGTCTCCTTCGAGAGCCGCTCGCGCTGGACCGCCGGCGAGAAGACGTTGGCGCCGTAGGGGTGGTTGGCGGCGTCGCGAAGGTCGGTCGTCTCGATCGCGCTGCCGTTGCTGGTCCAGCTTGCGGCGGTGAGGTTGTGCTTGCGGGCCCTGGTGACGGTCATGGCTGTCGGTTACTCCTTCTCTCGGTCGCGCGCGACTTCGACCCGGCAGGGACAAGCCGTTCGCCCATCGTCGCAAGTTCCGACGGCCGAGGCTAGGCCGTCATCCCGCACCTTCCGTTGTCCGCGGGTACAAAATCCCGCGGCTCGGATTCGCCGCCGGGGCCTCCGCCGCCTCTGGCCTGATCGGCGAATATGATGTCGGGGTCGCGGTTTCGCACGGCGGCAGACCGTCGTTCGCCCGAAGGAAGCCCGCGATGTCCCAGCCCCCAGCCGATCCCTACTGGCGCGAAGCGATGGCGCCCTACGCGCGTCCGATCCCGCTGCGGTCCGCCCTCGACATCCTCACCTCGGTCGTGCCCTTCTTCGCGCTCTGGGCCGCGATGTACATGGCGCTCGACGTCTCCTACTGGCTCGTGCTGGCGATCTCGATCCCGGCCGCCGGCTTTCTGCTGCGCACCTTCATCCTCTTCCACGACTGCGCGCACGGCTCGTTCTTCGCGTCGCGACGGGCCAACGTCTGGGGCGGTCGCATCTTCGCCCTGATCACCTTCCAGGCGTTCGCCAACTGGCGCCACAACCACGCGATCCATCACGGCTCCGCCGGCGACCTCGACCGGCGCGGCACCGGCGACGTCCCGACCTGGACCGTCGACGAGTACTACGCGAGCCCCTGGACGGCGAGGATCGGGTACCGGCTGTTTCGCAATCCGCTCGTGATGTTCGGGGTCGGGCCGATCTGGTCGCTCTTGATCGGCCCGCGGATCTGGGCCGGATCGAAGCCGGGCCGGCTACGCAACAGCATCCTGCTCACCAACGTCGGGGTGGTCGCGATGGTCGGCGCCGCCTGCCTCGCCTTCGGCTGGCAGGCGGTGCTCCTGATCGAGATCCCGCTCGTCGTCATCGCCGGGACGGCCGGCGTCTGGCTGTTCTTCGTCCAGCACCAGTTCGAGGACGTCTACTGGGAGAGCGGCGAGGCCTGGGACTACACGGAGGCGGCGCTGCAGGGCAGCAGCTACCTGAAGCTCCCGCAGCCCCTGCAGTTCTTCACCGGCAACATCGGCCTCCACCACGTCCATCACCTCAGCGCCCGCGTTCCCAACTACAGCCTCCAGCGCGCCCACGACGAGAACGAGGTCTTCGCGCAGGTCCCGGTCCTCACCGTCGGCGCGGCGCTCCGCAGCTCCCGCCTGAAGCTCTGGGACCCGGCCGCCAAGCGGTTGGTCGGCTTCGCGGCGGCGAAGGCGGCCCACCGGCGCGCCGGCGTCCCCTCCCGTCCGGCCGCCTCAGCGTCGTAGGGGTCCGGCAGCGGGCGCGGCCGCGGCGCCGACGAACCCGCCAACCCCGCCGGAGGCCGGGGTCACGCGGCGGCCTTGGCGATCGCGTCGTCCATCTGCTCGAGGGCGTCGATGTTGACCGGGCCGTGGCCCGGCGCGAGCGCCGACGGCTCGTGGGTGCGAAGCTCGATCGCGCTCTCGAGCTCGATCTCCCTGTCCCAGGTCGCCAGGTAGGGGAGCGGGAAGAACGGGTTCGCCCGCGCCGACGTGCAGACGCCGAACAGGGTCGAGAAGACGTCGCCGCAGTAGAGCGTGCGGTCGCGGGAATCGAGGAAGGCGAGGTGGCCCGGCGTGTGGCCGGGCGTCGCGATCACCTCGAGTGATCCGACCCGCTCGCCGCCCGCGATCGTCCGGGTCGGCTTCGTCCTGGCGCCGGGGTAGCTGCCGCGGAGCTTGCCGCTCTCGCCCGGCTGCAGGCTCGTGTCGCCGCCGAGCAGGATCGCGTCCCGGGCGGAGATCAGGACCTCGGCGTCGGGGAGCTCGGCAGCGAGTGCGTCGAGTGAGCCGATGTGATCGCCGTGGGCGTGGGTGAGGGCGATCCGGACGATCGGCGCGCCGAGGTCGGCGGCGGCGGCGAGGATCTTCTTGTGGCTTCCCTTGATCGCGGTGTCGATCAGGGTCAGGCCATCCTCCTCCTGGACGAGAAAGGCATTGACCATGCCGTAGCGGCTGATCCGGGTGTGGCTCTCCACGGTTGGAATGCTCATGGCGCGGATCCTAGATGGTCGGCATCGACCGTCTCGGCCGCCGCCCGGCCCGCGCGCCGGGCGGGATACGCTCGCAGGCGATGAGCGCCGACCGCCGCAACGAGGTCGCCCGCAGCGAGCGCGTGCTCCCCGGGATCTGGCGGCTGCGGCTGCCGTGCCCATGGCCCGGCGTCCCGCACGTCAATGCCTGGGCGGTCTCACGCGGGGACGGCATCGTCCTGTTCGACACCGGGATCGGCGGCGAGGAGGGGGTCCACCAGCTCGAGCTCGCGCTCGGGCAGGCGCAGCTGCGGCTCGGCGACGTCCGGCTCGTCGTCTGCACCCACGCCCACAGCGACCACTACGGCGCCGCCGGCGCGATCGTCGACGCGGCCGGATGCGAGCTCTGGATGCACCCGGCCTGGGACCACATCAAGGCGCTGGCCGATGATCCCGAGCGGGCGCTCGACAACAGGATCGAAGTCGCCCGCCGCAGCGGCGTGCCGGCGGCGACGCTGGCGCGCTACCGGGCGCGCCGCGGCGAGAGCACCTACCTCGACCGGGCCGTGCCGCCGGACCGCGAGCTCACGGACGGCGTCGATGTCGCCACCGACCTCGGCTTCTTCCGAGCCCACGAGACCCCCGGCCACGCCCCCTCGCACGTCGTCCTCCACGAGCCCGAGAGCGGCCTGCTCGTCTCCGGCGACCACCTGCTCGGGCGGATCTCCCTGTTCTACGACCACGGCCACACGCCCGATCCCGTCGCCGAGTTCATCGCCTCGCTCGACGTCGTCGACGAGCTCGACGTCCGCCTCTGCCTGCCCGGGCACGGGCGGACCTTTCGCGACGTCGGCGCCAAGATCGCCGCCTACCGCAAGGAGGTCGAGGCGCAGCTCGGCGCGGTTCGGGCGGCCCTGGCCGGCGGCGAGGTGACGCCGTTCGGGATCGTCGAGCAGATGCTCGGCCCCGAGAAGGCCTCCGGGCCGGCGGGGGCCTGGGGCCTGCAGCTCTCCCTCTCCTACCTCGACCACCTCGGCGCCCGCGGCGAGGCCGAGCGGGTCGCGGGGAGCGACCCGGTGCTTTGGCGGGCGACCGACTGACCGCGGCGATTGCGCGACGGCCGACGATGCAGGTCAATATTGTCCGCTGCCGTAACCAGCGTCGGCCGTCGATCGGATAGCGTCGAGCCCGTCGCGTCGATCCATCACAGCAGCTTGGGGAAGCCAGCCACCGAAACCAGCAGCGGCGCGACCGGCGCGGTTGTGGACGTACGCCTGTCGGGCGTCCGCAAGGCCTACGGAAGCGTCGTCGCCGTCGACCGCGTCGACCTCGAGATCCGCCGCGGCGAGTTCTTCACGATGCTCGGCCCCTCGGGCTCCGGAAAGACGACGATGCTGCGCATGGTCGCCGGCTTCGAGCTGCCCGACGAGGGCCGGGTCGAGCTCGCCGGCGCCGACGTCACCGCGCTGGCGGCCTACGACCGCGACGTCAACACGGTCTTTCAGGACTACGCGCTGTTTCCGCACATGAGCGTCGGCGAGAACGTCGAGTACGGCCTCCGGGTCGCCAGGGTCGGCCGGGAGGAGCGGCGGAAGCGGCGCGGCGCCGCGCTCGAGATGGTCCGGCTTCCCGGCTACGACGACCGCAAGCCGACCGAGCTCTCCGGAGGCCAGCGCCAGCGCGTCGCGCTCGCCCGGGCGATCGTCAACCGCCCGCGCGTCCTGCTCCTCGACGAGCCGCTCGGCGCTCTCGACCTGAAGCTGCGCGAGCAGCTGCAGATCGAGCTCAAGCAGATCCAGCGCGAGGTCGGGATCACGTTCGTGTACGTGACCCACGACCAGGAGGAGGCGCTGACGATGTCGGATCGGATCGCCGTCTTCAACGAGGGCCGGATCGAGCAGATCGGTGACCCCGAGAGCGTCTACGAGCGCCCCGCGAACGCCTTCGTCGCCGGGTTCGTGGGCGTCTCGAACGTGATCCACCGCGACGGCGGCAGCTTCACCGTCCGCCCCGAGAAGGTCCGGCTGATCGGCCCCGATGATGCCGTCGAGGGGCTCGTCGTCGAGGAGGGCACGATCGCCGACGTCTCCTACGCCGGCATGGTCACGCGCTTCCACGTCGAGCTGGATGGCGGCGATCGCCTCCAGGTGGCGCGCCAGAACCTCGAGCAGACTTCACACGAGGACGAGGGCATGAGGGGCCGACGGGTGAAGGTTGGTTGGCGCCGCGAGCACACGGTCGCGGTCGCCGAGCAGCAGGAACAGGGCAAATCAACAGAGGAGGACAGATGAGTAGCGATGCGCGCTCTGCACGGTGGGCCTGGCTCGCCGTGGCAGGCCTGAGCGTCTTCATCGCCGCGTTCGCGATCGGATGCGGGGGTGACGACTCGACCGACGCGACGAGCGCCGGCGGCGAGATGCTGAGCGAGGTCGGCAAGGGAGAGGGTGAGCTGAACCTGATCTGCTGGCCGAGCTACTGCGAGGACGGCTCGACCGATCCCGACGTCGACTGGATCACCGACTTCGAGAAGAAGACCGGCTGTGAGGTCAACGTCAAGATCGGCAACACCTCCGACGAGATGGTGCAGCTGATGCGGACCGGCCAGTACGACGGCGTCTCGGCTTCCGGCGACGCGACCCTGCGGCTGATCGACGGCGGCGACGTCGACCCGGTCAACACCGACCTGGTCCCCAACTACGCGGACATATTCCCCGGCCTGAAGGATCAGCCGTTCAACAGCGTCGATGGGCAGATGTACGGGATCCCGCACGGCCGCGGCGGCAACCTGCTGATGTGGAACACCGACGAGGTGAAGCCGGCGCCGGATTCGTGGAGCGCCGTCTTCGACCCGAACGAGGCGGCGAAGCAGAAGGGGCATGTCACCGCGTACGACAGCCCGATCTACATCGCCGACGCCGCTCTGTACCTGATGAAGCACCAGCCCGACCTCGGGATCACGAACCCGTACGAGCTGGACGAGGAGCAGTTCAACGCCGCCATCGACCTGCTCAAGCAGCAGCGACAGTTCATCGGCGAGTACTGGTCCGACTACGCCAAGCAGATCCAGTCGTTCGCCAACGGCGACACGACGGTCGGCACGACCTGGCCGTACCAGTACCTGGCGCTCAAGGCCGAGGGCGATCCGGTCGCCTCGACGATCCCCGAGGAGGGCTCGACGGGCTGGTCGGACACGTGGATGATCAGCTCGGACGCGCAGCATCCGAACTGCATGTACATGTGGTTCAACCACATCACCGAGCCGCAGGTCCAGGCCGACGTGGCCGAGTGGTTCGGCGAGGCGCCGGCGAACAGCAAGGCGTGCGAGCCGCAGTACCTGAAGAAGGGGCCGTTCCCCGACGTCAAGCACTGCGAGAAGTACGACGCATCCGGCGAGAAGTACCTCGACGACCTCTGGTACTGGACGACTCCGGTCTCCGACTGCGGCGACGACCGCGGTGACGTCTGCAAGACGTACGACGACTGGGTCCAGGGCTGGACCGAGGTCAAGGGCTAGCCGGAAGCAGGGACGCGAAGCGACCGTGGAAGCAGCCGGGCTCGGAGCTCCGGCGCCGAGGAGGTCGGCGGGCCACAGGCTCGCCGACCTCTTCCACGGCCGTTCCCGCCTGCAGGCGGGGGCGCTGTTGGCCGGGCCGGTCGGCTGGCTGGTCGTCGGCTACCTCGGCTCGCTCGCGATCCTGCTGATCGCCAGCTTCTGGTCGCTCGGCGAGCTCAGCGGCGAGGTCGAGCGGTCGTTCACGCTCGACAACTTCAAGACGATCGTCGAGGACCCGGTCTATCGGACGGTGACGCTTCGGACCGTCGGCATCGCCGCGGCGGTCACCGTCACCGACGCGCTGCTGGCGCTGCCGCTCGCCTTCTACATGGCGAAGGTCGCGAAGCCGCGCACCCAGAGCCTCCTCGTGGTCGCCGTCCTGGTGCCGCTCTGGTCCTCCTACCTGGTCAAGGCGTTCGCCTGGCGGACGATCCTCAGCGAGGAGGGGATCCTCAACTGGGCGCTCGACCCGCTCGGCATCTCGGGCCCCGGCTACGGGACGTTGGCCGTCTGGCTCGTGATGAGCTACATCTGGCTGCCCTACATGGTGATCCCGATCTACGCGGGCTTCGACCGCATCCCCGACTCGGTCCTCAGCGCCTCCGAGGACCTCGGGGCGAAGGCCGGCCTCACCTTCCGGCGGGTGATCTGGCCGCTCGTCTTCCCGGCGATCGTCGCCGGCTCGATCTTCACCTTCTCGCTGACCCTCGGCGACTTCATCGCGCCGACGCTGGTCAGCTCGACCCAGTTCATCGGCACCGTCGTCAAGTCGACGATCACCACGAACCTGCCGCTGGCAGCGGCCTACTCGACGGTCCCGATCCTGATCATGATCGTCTACCTGCTGATCGCCCGGCGCCTCGGCGCCTTCGAGCACGTCTGAGGCATGCGGCTGACGCGACGCAACGAACGCCTGCTCAAGCTCGCCTCGGCGGCGACGCTGGCGTTCATCTACCTGCCCCTGGTGGTGATCGTGATCTATGCCTTCAACGCCACCAACACCCAGGTCTGGCCGCCCGACGGGCTGACGACGAAGTGGTTCGGCGAGGCGTTCGACAACAGCGGCGCCCGCGATGCCTTCCTGCTCTCGATCGAGGCTGCGGCGCTGGCGACGCTCGTCGCGATCGTCCTCGGCACGCTCGCCTCGCTGGCCGTCGCCCGCCATCGCTTCTTCGGCCGCGAGACGATCTCGTTCCTCGTGATCCTGCCGATCGCGCTTCCCGGCATCGTCACCGGCGTCGCCCTGAACACGAGCTTCACCCAGATCCTCGGGATGGACCTGAGCCTGTTCACGATCGTCGTCGGCCACGGCACCTTCTGCATCGTCGTCGTCTACAACAACGTCGTCGCCCGGCTGCGCCGCGTCTCCGGCTCCTTCGAGGAGGCCTCGGCCGATCTCGGCGCCACGCCCTGGACGACGTTCCGGCGGGTGACGCTGCCGAGCATGCGCACCGCCCTCGTCGCCGGCGCCCTGCTCGCCTTCGGGCTCTCCTTCGACGAGATCATCGTCACCACGTTCACGGCCGGGGCCGGCGAGCAGACGCTGCCGATCTGGATCCTCACCAACTTCTCCCGGCCGAGCCAGCTTCCGATCGTCAACGTCGTCGCCGTGCTCGTGGTCCTGATCTCGATCATCCCGGTCTACCTGGCCAACCGCCTCAGCCGCGACGTCGGCGGTGCTGCGGCCGGCCGCGGCGCCGGCGCGGTCGCGGCCGAGAGCACCGCTGTTCCCTAGCGACGGGCTGGATCGGCGAACCGATTCACGCGACGAGCCGGTCGATGAACGGACCGAGCACGCGGGTCAGCCGCTCCGCCGTCTGTCCGGGGGTGTCGCTCGGCAGCACCGCGTAGCTGATCGCGAGCCGGACGAGGTTCTCGGAGAGAAGCTGGGCGTCGGCAGGCTCGATCTCGGGCCAGGTCTGCTCGAGGCGAACGGCGAGGCGCATCGTCATCGTCGTCAGCAGGATCCCGCCGCGGGTCGTGGCGAGGGCGATCAGCTCGTCGTTGCGGCCGGAGGAGACGGCGCGGATCATCGGGTGGGAGGCGGCGAGCGAGAGGAACAGCTCGGCGGCGGTGCGGAGGGCGGCCCGGGGGTCGCCGGCGTTGGCCTCGATCGCCTCGTCGATCGCCGCCAGGAACCGCTCCGACTCGCGCAGGAGGTACGTCTGGGCGAGGTCGTCGCGGCTCCCGAACGCGTTGTAGAGGGTCTGGCGGCTGACCCCGGCGGCGGTCGCGACCTCGCTCATCGTCACGTCCGCCCAGGCATCGTCGGCGAGCAGCGCGCCGACGGCGTCGAGGACCGACTCGCGCAGCAGCGCGCGGCTCGCCTCGGCGTGGGAGGGATGCCCCGTCGCCCCCGTCATCGGTCGCCGGCCGGCTCGAAGTCGACCTTCTCGCGGACGGCGCAGTCGGGGCAGGTCCAGTCGTCGGGAACGTCGCCCCACGGGGTCCCGGCCGGAAAGCCCTCGCGCGGCTCCCCCTCCGCCTCGTCGTAGACGTACCCGCAGACCGGGCAGCGGAAGGCGGCCACGTTCAGCCCGTCCCGCCGCCGTAGCGGGCGAGCAGGCGCTCGCGCTTGCGCGGCAGCAGGTTGGCGCGGGTCACGTCGCCACCGTAGTGGTCGAGGACGCGCTGGTCCATGATCCGGCGCCAGAGCGGCGGCACCGAGGCGCAGACGATCATCGTCGCGTAGCCCGACGGCAGCTCCGGAACATCGTCGTGGTGGCGCAGCGCCTGGTAGCGGCGGACCGGGTTGGCGTGATGGTCGCTGTGCCGCTGCAGGTGGTAGAGGAAGACGTTCGAGGCGACGTTGTTCGAGTTCCACGAGTGCTCGGGCCGGCAGCGCTCGTAGCGGCCGCTCTCCTCGCGCCGGCGCAGCAGCCCGTAGTGCTCGAGGTAGTTGACGACCTCGAGCAGCGAGAACCCGATCACCGCCTGGACGACGAGCCACGGCAGGACCGTCCAGCCGAATCCGGCAACGAGCGCGGCGTAGAGCACGACGGTCATCGCCCAGGCGTTGAGGACGTCGTTATGGACCGTCCAGAACGGCTTGCCGAGGCGGTCGAGCCGGGTCCGCTCGAGCTCGATCGACGACCGCAGGGACCCGATCACGGTCCGCGGCAGGAACTCCCAGAAGCTCTCGCCGAGCCGCGAGCTCGCGGGGTCCTCGGGGGTGGCGACGCGGACGTGATGGCCGCGGTTGTGCTCGATGAAGAAATGGCCGTAGCCGGTCTGGGCGAGCGCCACCTTCGACAGCCAGCGCTCGTAGCTCTTGCGCTTGTGGCCGAGCTCGTGGGCGGTGTTGATCGCGATCCCGCCGACCATCGCGACGCTGACCGCGAGCCCGAGCGACTCGGCGAACGAGAGCTCGCCGCTCGACCAGAGCGCGCACGAGAAGACCAGCGACGCGAGCTGCAGGGGCAGGAACACGTACGTGCACCAGCGGTAGTAGCGGTCCTCCTCGAGCCACTTGATGGCGCTGTCGGGCGGGTTGGCGGCGTCCTTGCCGATCAGCAGGTCGAGGGCGGGGATGATCGCGAAGACGAGCACCGGGCCGAACCAGTAGAAGGCGCCGAGCCCGGTCGCGGCGGCGAGCCCGGCGGCCATGAACGGGATCAGCGGGACGATCAGGCCGAGCAGCCACAGGTAGCGCTTCGGATCGGTCCAGGGCGGCGCGATCGGGGTTGCGACGGTCGCGGATTCCATTGTTCCTGTTCTTCCTCCTGCTTGACAATGATGGTGTTCGTGTCCAGCAGTTTTACACAAAGTCAGTGCTTGTCAAACGAGGACGGCGCTCGCGGCGGCGGATCCGCGGGCTCGCCGCCGCCGTCGGGACCGCGGCCGTTCAGCATCGGCAGCACCCGTCGGGTGACGAGGACGAAGAAGACCAGCGCCACCGCCCCGATCCAGATCGCCGGGTCGTTCGGCGACAGCGACTCGAGCCGGCTGCCGAGATAGACGAACAGCAGGGTCAGCGGTACGTAGCCGACCAGCGTCGTCCAGGTGAACGTCCAAAGCGGCACCCGCGCCGATCCGGCCACGTAGCTGAACAGGCTGAACGGGACGATCGGCACCATCCGGCAGGCGAGGAGCAGCGCCACGCCGCCGCGCTCGACGACGCCCTCGTAGCGCTGGAAGCGCCCCGGGCCGAACATCCGCATCAGCGCCGGGCGGGCTGCGTGGCGACCGATCTGATGGCAGAGGATCCCGTTCGCGATCCAGCCGACCATCATCAGCGGGAACCCGAGCCAGACGCCGTAGACGAACCCGGCCGCGGCGTTGAGGATCTCGGCCGGATAGAAGATGACCGCGTGCGAGACGGCGAGCGCGAGGACGAGGATGACGCCGCCGGCGCCGAGCCCCTCGAGGTCGCTGCGCAGGGCCGCGGTGTCGCCGCTGAGCGCGTCGCTGACGGCGTCGCGGAGCGGCTCGAGCAGGAGGACGAGCGCGACGATCGACAGCGCGCAGGCCACGGTGGCGATGATCGGGATCCAGTTCGGGTGCTCCTCGACGAGCTCCTCGACGAGGTCGTCGACGAGGCGGTGCTCCCGCTCCGGCTCCTCGGCGGTCGGCGTCACCCGACCCAGTCTCGCAGCCCGGCTCAGTGCAGCAGCCGCCGCACCGCGGGCGACGGCGGGATCCCGTCCGGCCCGCCGCGGCTGTGGCCGCCACCGCCGGGGCGTCGTGAATCGGGCGCGCGCCGCAGCCAACGCTTGCTCTTGAGCTCCTTGCGCAGGGCCCGCTCGCTGCGCGGGTAGTGGTCGAGCTCGAATGGGTTGCCGGGCCCGAAGCCCTGGTAGTAGATCGCCATCTGCGCCCGGCCGTGCTTGCGGATCCAGCGGAACAGGTGCCGCGTGAACCCGGGTCGATCGACGTCCCAGGGCGCCCACTCGCCGATCACGAAGGGCAGCCGCCGGTAGTCGCGGTAGAGGTCGTTGAGGCCGGCGAAGTTCGGGAACTTGCCGTAGGTGTCGGCGCCGATCCAGTCGACGTACTTCGCCCCCGGCCAGTAGGCGTGCGGCCCGTTGCCCTTGCGGTCCGGGGACCCCGAGGTCTGCGGGACCCACAGGAACGCGACCTTCGGCTCGGGGATGTGCTCGGGCGGCCGCGGGCTCTTGCGGCCGCTCGTCAGCGGCGGCATCCGGTTCGCCTTCAGCTTGTGGTTGATCTCGCGCCGGGGACCGCCGCGGACGATGATCACGGTCCGCTTCCATGCCTTTCGAAACTGCGCGGTCTTGTGGGAGCGGCCGCGCCGGGAGCCGTCGGCGGCGAACGCCGAGTACGGGTTCCAGTGGCCGTTCATCTCCGGCAGGAGGCGAACGTAGGTCGGCCGGCCCCACTGCGCGAGCCGGCGGTTCAGCGTCAGCAGGTAGCGGTCGCTCTTGCCCCGGCGGATCGCGCGCGGGCTGATCACGCCCGCGCATCCGTAGCAGGGCGAGGTCGAGATGCTGAGCATCCCGCGCGTCTCGGTCCGCTTCCAGCGCCTGATCGCGTCCTGATCCCACGCGTTCCAGGTCACGAACGCCTGCATGACCGGGACGTGGCGGCCGACGTCGTCGGCGAAGGCGAAGTAGTCCTGCTTGGAGCCGCCGTCGGAGACGCCGGCGAACAGGCCGTCGCCGGGCGGCGGGAAGGTCGCCGCGCGCGCAGGGGCGGCGGCGACTAGCAGGACGAGGGCTGCGAGCGCGACGCGGGCGGGCACGACGGTGATCGTAGGGCTGACGCCATGGCCGTACTGCGAGATCGGTTGCAGCGGCTCGGGGTAGAGTCGATCCCGCGGCGGCGCCGGGTCGGCGCCGCGATCGGGGCAACGATGTCGACATTCAGCGATCTCATCACCTCCCCGGCGAGCCGGCTGGCCGACGTCGCCCAGAACGCGCTCGAGGTCGCGCGGTTCGGCGGCTTCGAGACCGGCGAAGAGCCCTCGCCCTACGAGGTCGTCGCAACCGGGCCCGTCTACCGGCTGCGCCGCTACTTCCCGCCCGGGCCGGGCGCCGCGGCCGGGCGGCCGGCGATCCTGCTGGTGCCGCCGATGATGCTCGCGGCAGACGTCTACGACGTCGCGCCCTCGACGAGCGCGGTCGGCATCCTCGCCGCCGCCGGCGTCGATCCCTGGGTGGTCGACTTCGGGGCGCCCGAGCACGAGGCGGGCGGGCTCGAGCGCTCGCTCAACGACCACGTGCTGGCGATCGACGAGGCGGTCGACCGGGTTCGCGAGGCGACCGGGCACGATGCGATCCACATCGGTGGCTACTCGCAGGGCGGGATGTTCTGCTACCAGGTGGCGGCCTACCGGCGCTCGGCGGGGATCGACTCGATCGTCGCCTTCGGCAGCCCGGTCGACACGCGCGGCACGCTCAGCTTCGGACTTCCCGATCAGGCGGCGCTCGCCGCCGCCTCGTTCCTCGCCGAGCACGTCTTCGCCACCTCCGGCGTGCCCGCCTGGATGAGCCGCACGGTCTTCCGGCTGCTCGATCCCGCGAAGACGGCCCGGCAGCGGCTCGACTTCCTGCGCCAGCTCCACGACCGCGAGGCGCTGCTGCCCCGTGAGCGCCAGCGCCGATTCCTCGAGGCCGAGGGGTGGGTCGCCTGGCCGGGACCGGCCCTCGCCGACGTGATCCGCCAGTTCGGGGTCCACAACCGGCTCGTCTCGGGCGGCTTCACGATCGAGGACCGGCTGGTGACGCTGGCCGACATGACCAACCCGGTGCTCGCCTTCGTCGGCACCAACGACGAGATCGCGCCGGCGCGGTCGGTCCGCGCCGCGCGCTGGGCCGCGCCGCGCGCCGACATCTTCGAAGCCGCGCTGCCCGTCGGCCACTTCGGCCTCGTCGTCGGCTCGGTCGCGGTCGAGCGGACCTGGCCGACGGTCGCGGCCTGGCTGCACTGGCGAGCCGGCGACGGCGAGCTGCCGGAGGGGATCGAGCGGATCGACGAGCCCGCTGCGCAGCCGGACGATCACGGCGGCCCCCGGCTCGCCGGCGCCGAGCTGGCGCTCGGAGCCGGCATCGGCACCGTCCAGGCCCTCGCCGGCGCCGTCGCCGGGGCGACCCGGACCCTGCGCGAGATCGTCGGCGAGCGCGGTCCGCTCGACCAGCTCAACCGGCTCGGCCGGGTCAATCCCCAGACCCGGATCTCGTTCGGCCTGCTGCTCGACGAGCGCGCCGCCGAGGAGCCGGACGACATCGTCCTGCTCTTCGAGGACCGCGGCCACAGCTACGCCGCGGTCAAGCGCCGGGTCGACAACGTCGTTCGCGGCCTGCTCGAGATCGGCGTTCGCCAGGGCGAGCACGTCGGCGTGCTGATGCAGACCCGTCCGAGCGCCCTGACGATCGTCGCCGCCCTGAATCGGCTCGGCGCGGTCGCGGTGCTGATGCGCCCCGACGGCGATGCCGCCCGTGAGGCGGAGCTCGGTCGCGTCCGCCGGATCGTCTCCGACCCGCCGAACGGCGAGGCGGCCGCGGCGGCGACCGGCTTGCAGGTCTACGTGCTCGGCGGCGGTGGCGAGGAGCGCGAGCTGCCGCGCGGGCTGATCGACATGGAGCGAATCGATCCCGACGCGGTCGAGGTGCCCGCCTGGTACGAGCCGAACCCGGGCCGGGCCGGCGATATCGCTTTCATCCTCTTCGCCGGCAGCGGCGCGCGGACGCTCACGAACCGGATCACGAACGGGCGCTGGGCGCTCTCGGCCTTCGGGACCGCCTCCTCGGCGTCGCTGACCCGCAGCGACACCGTCTACAGCGCCAGCCCCGTCTATCACCCCTCGGCGCTCTTGATGAGCGTCGGCGGCGCGGTTGCGAGCGGCGCCCGGCTCGCGGTCGGGTCGCGGTTCGAGCCGGCGATCTTCTGGGACGAGGTGCGCCGCTACGGAACGACGATCGTCTCCTACACCTGGGCGATGATGGAGGAGATCGCCGCGGCGCCGCCGAACCCCGGCGAGCGCCATCACCCGGTCCGCCTGTTCATGGGGTCGGGGATGCCGCGCGGTCTGTGGAAGCGGCTCAGCGAGCGCTTCGCGCCCGCCCGCGTGCTCGAGTTCTACGCCTCGACCGAGGGCGATGCCGTGATCGTCAACGTCAGCGGCAACAAGGCCGGCTGCAAGGGTCGACCGCTGCCCGGTAGCGCCGAGGTTCGGGTCGCCGCCTACGACCCGCTCGACCGCGGCCTGATCCTCGGCGACAACGGGTTCGCGATCGAGTGCGCGCGCAACGACCCGGGGATGCTGCTCGCCCGCGTTCGCTTCGACGCGATCGGGATGAGCGAGGGGATCCTCCGCGGCGTCTTCGAGCCCGGCGACGCCTGGCTCGAGACGGGCGACATCTTCGTCGTCGACAGCGACGGTGACTTCTGGCTGGTCGACCACGTGCCGTCGATCATCCGTGCCTCCTCGGGGGCTGTCTTCTCGGGGCCGATCCGGGACGCGCTCGGCGACGTCCCGGCGGTCGCGCTCGCCGTCGCCTACGGCGTCGCGCGCGCCGACGGCACCGAGGTCCCGTGCGCCGCGGTCACCCTCCGCGAGGGCCACGACCTCGACATCCACGAGGTCGAGGCGGCGCTCGCCGACCTCGGCGACGCCGGGATCCCCTCGGTCCTCCGGATCGTCGAGCGGATCCCGCTGACTACCTGGTACCGGCCGATCACCGGGCCGCTCGTGGCTGAGGGCCTGCCGATGCCGACGAGCCCGCCAACCGCCTGGTACTGGGACCCGCGCAAGGGCGGCTACCGACGGATGAGCAAGGCCGGCCGCGAGCGGCTGCTGCGCTGACCGTCCAGGGGACGCTCCGGCCGGCCGCCGCGCTCGGCGCGCAGCCGGCGCCACGCCGCCGGGGTGCCCGCCGCCGGCATATCGGCGCCAGGCGCCCCAGCGCCGGCGACGGCGTGAGCCCGGGGGGCGGCGGGACGCCGGCCGCGGCGCGAGCCCGGCGACGGCGTCAGCCCGGGGGCGCACCCGGGTCCTCCTTCCCTACCCTCCGTGCCATGCGGATCCTGTTCGTCTGCCTCGGCAACATCTGCCGCTCGCCGACGGCCGAGGGCGTGTTGCGGCACCGGCTCGCCGAGGCCGGCCTCGATGGCGAGGTCGAGGTCGACAGCGCCGGCACCGGCGACTGGCACGTCGGCAACCCCCCGGACCGGCGCGCGGCCGCGGCAGCCGCGGGGCGCGGGATCACGCTCGCCGGCAGCGCCCGGCAGATCGAGGCATTCCACTTCGATGATTTCGACCTGATCGTCGCGATGGACCACCAGAACCTCGCCGATCTGCGCCTGATCGCGCCGCACGCCGCGGCGGAAGGGAAGCTGCGCCTGCTCCGCGAGTTCGACCCGCTCGCGGTCGCGTCCGGCGAGCTCGAGGTTCCCGACCCCTACTTCGGCGGGGCCAACGGCTTCGAGGAGGTCCTCGACATCGTCGAGCGCGCCTGCGCCGGGCTGATCGCCGAGATCCGCTCCGCGCCGGCGGCCGGCGGGTGAGCGCCGGGAGACGACGTTCTTGAGCGGGGAGGCGACGATCGCGGCGGCCGGCCGCGCCGTCGGCGCCCCGATCGAGCGGGCGCGGCGGGTCGTCGGCGGCGACATCAACGAGGCCTGGCAGCTCGTCTTCGCGGACGGGTCCGAGGCGTTTCTGAAGAGTCGCCCCGACGCCCGCCCCGGCGAGTACGAGCTCGAGGCCGCCGGGCTCGCGTGGCTGGGCGAGCCCGGCGGCGGGCTGGCGGTCCCGGAGGTGCTGGCGGTCGTCGACGAGCATGATGTCCGCGGGCTCGTCCTCGGCTGGGTCGATGAAGGCCGACTCGACGACGGCGGGGAGGAGCTGCTCGGCTCCGGCCTCGCGCGGATCCACGCCGCCGGCGCTCCCCGCTTCGGGGCGCTGCCGCCGGGGGCGCCGGATGTGCCGCTGCGCTTCGGCGGCGTCGAGCTCCCGGCCGCCCCCCTCCCCGACGGGGCCCCGTGGGCGGACCACTACGCGACGCGGATCGACGCGCTCAGCGCCGCGGCTGGCCGGCTCGGGCGGATCGATGATTCGGCCGCCGCAGCCGTCGCTGCGGTCGTCGAGCGGATGGCGTCGCTCGCCGGCCCTGAGGAGCCGCCGGCCCGCGTCCACGGCGACCTCTGGAGCGGCAACGTCCTCGCCGCAGCCGACGGGCGGCCGTGGCTGATCGATCCCGCCGCTCACGGCGCTCACCGCGAGATCGACCTGGCGATGCTGCGCCTGTTCGGGACCGTCTCGGCCCGCACGCTCGCCGCCTACGAGGAGGTCAGGCCGCTCGCTCCCGGCCACGAGGAGCGGATCCGGCTCTGGCAGCTCCAGCCGCTGCTCGTCCACGCGATCCTGTTCGGGGGCGGCTACGGCGCCGCCGCCGGCCGCGCCGCCGCCCTTTACGCCTGAGCCGGGTGGAGCTACCGTCCCCCCGTGACGCGGGAGGAGCTGCGACGGAGGGTGCTCGAGGGCCTCGAGGTCGAGGTGGCCCTGTTCGGAGGCTGCTCCGAGGAGACGTCGGTGATCCGGGCGCCGGGGGTCGTCGCGTCGGTCTCGCCGCCGACGCCCGATCGCTCGATCTTCAACTCGGTCGTGGCCAGCGGCGCCGAGGCGCTCGCGCGGGCGGCCGACGCGCTCGCCGCCGCCTATGCGAGTGCCGGCGTCCGTGCCTGGACCGTCTGGGTGCCCGACGACGACCGCCGTAGCGCCGAGCTGCTCGCAGGGCGCGGCCACGTCCTCGACGGCGCGCCGCGGTCGATGGCGCTGGAGTTGACCGATCTGCGTCCGATCGCGCCACCCGATGGCGTCGGTCTCGCCGCCGGCGACATGCCGACGATCGGCGCGATCAACGACCGCGCCTACGGGATCGATGGACCGGGCTGGGCGAGCACGATGAGCCGACAGCCCGACCTGCCGATCGATTCCGCCGTCGCCATCGCCGGCGGCGAGGCGGTCGCCTGCGCCGCCGTCCTCGACCGCGACGACGACGCCTGCGTGACCGCCGTCGCGACGCTGCCCGGGCACCGCGGCCGGGGCATCGCCGGCGCGCTGATCAGCAGCCTGCTCGCGAGCGCGGGCGAGCGCGGCGTCGCCACGGCCAGCCTCCAGGCGAGCGGCGCGGGAGCTCCCCTCTACGAGCGGCTCGGGTTCATCGACGTCGGCTTCATCGAGCTCTGGGAGCGGCGCGAGGGCTGATGGCAGACTCCCGGTCGTGGATCTGAACCGACTTGACCAGCTCCTCGACGAACGCGACGAGCCCTCGTTCCGTGCCACCCAGGTGTGGGAGTGGCTCGCCGGCGGCGCCCGCTCCTACGCCGAGATGACGAACCTGCCACGGGCTCTGCGCGAGGGCCTCGAGGCGGAGCTGCCGATCTCGACCCTCGACGTCGTCCGCGAGGTCCGCTCGGTCGACGGCACCCGCAAGGCGCTCTTCGAGACGGCCGACGGACGGCCGATCGAGGCGGTGCTGATGAGCTACCGCGACGGGCGTCGCTCGCTCTGCCTGTCGAGCCAGTCCGGTTGTCCGCTGACCTGCAGCTTCTGCGCCACCGGTCGGATGGCCTTCGGCCGCAACCTGACCGCCGCGGAGATCCTCGACCAGGCGCTCCACTTCCGGCGCCGCGGCGCGGTCAACCACGCGGTGTTCATGGGGATGGGCGAGCCGCTGATGAACCTCGACGCGGTCCTCGCCGCCTGCGAGCGCCTCCCGTCGATCGGCATCTCGACCGCGCACACGACGATCTCGACGGTCGGCTGGGTGCCCGGGATCGAGCGGCTCGCGACCGAGGGGCCGCGGGTGCGGCTGGCGCTCTCGCTGCATGCCGCGGAGGGCGACGTTCGCAGCGCCCTGATGCCGGTCAACGACCGCTATCCGATCCCCGAGGTGATCGAGGCCTGCCGGCGCTGGCGCGCGGCCCGCAACCGCCGCGTCTTCATCGAATACCTGATGCTCGCCGGCGTCAACGACGACCCCGAGCAGGCGGTCGTCCTCAGCGAGGTCCTCGAGCCCCACGACGCCTTCAAGGTCAACCTGATCCCGTTCAACCCGACGCCGGGCGAGCTCACCGGCTCATCGGCGGATGCGATCGACGCCTTCCGCGCAGCCCTGATCGCCCGTGGCATTCCGGCGACGGTGCGGCTCACCCGCGGGCGCGACATCGCCGCCGCCTGCGGCCAGCTCGCCGCTCAGCGCGCCGCCTGAGCCGCCCGCTCACCCCCGGACGGGCAGCGGGCCGGGCCCACCGTGCCCGCAGCCTCAGTCGAGCTCGATCCGCTCGATCACCTGTGGCTCGACCGGGCGGTCGCCGGGCCCGGTCTCGGTTCCCTCGATCGCGTCGACCGCCTCCATCCCGGCGACGACCCGGCCGAAGACGGTGTGCTTGCCGTCGAGCCAGGAGGCCGACTCGGTGGTGACGATGAAGAACTGCGAGCCGTTCGTGTTCGGACCGGCGTTGGCCATCGCGAGGGCGCCGCGAACGACCTTGTGGTCGTTGATCTCGTCCTCGAAGGTGTATCCGGGGCCGCCGGTGCCGGTGCCTTCGGGGCAGCCGCCCTGAATCATGAAGTCGGCGATCACCCGGTGGAAGACGAGGTCGTCGTAGAAGCCCTCGGAGGCGAGCGTACGGAAGTTCCCGACCGTCTTCGGCGCGTCGTCGTCGAAGAGCTCGAGCTGGATCGGACCTGCGTTGGTGTGCATGGTGGCGTTGGACATGGCGCGAACACTAGACGCTCGATGCGGGCTCCCACGCGTGGCCGACGGCGCCCGTCCGGCCCGCGACTTTCCCGCGTGTGCGATGTTGCAGCCTCACGGACGTGACCGCAGGGCAGAAAACCGCAGCGGGGGGCGGGCGGCGTACCGCCGCGATCGCCGCCTGCATGCTGGCGGCCGTCGTCCTGATCGCCGGGTCCGGGGATCGCGCCGGCGTCGCTGCGGGCGCGGCGAGCGCGACCGCGCCCCCCAACATCGTCGTGATCATGACCGACGATCAGGCCCGCTCGACGATGTCGGCGGAGGTGATGCCGAACCTCTACGCGAAGATCATCGCCGGCGGGACCTCGTTCAGCGACTACATCGTCACGACGCCGCTCTGCTGCCCGTCGCGGGCGGGCTTCATGACCGGGCAGTACGGCCACAACAACGGCGTCCTTCAAAACAGCTATCCGGACCTGAGGCACAAGCGTCAGGTCCTCGCCTCCTGGCTGCGGAGGAGCGGCTACCGGACCGCGCACGTCGGCAAGTTCCTGAACGGCTACGAGACGCAGGACAAGCCGCAGACCGTCGCCCCCGGCTGGGACCTCTGGTTCACCCAGCTCGAGAAGCGCAAGTACTACGACTGGAAGGCCTCCCTGAACGGCGACGTGGTCCGCTTCGGCGACGGCGACGCCGACAACGTCACCGCCGTGACCTCCCGCTATGCGGCCAGGTGGGCGGCCAGGCTCGCGCGCCAGAAGGACCCGTTCTTCCTCCAGGTCGACTACTACGCGCCCCACACCGCGCCCGGCCGCGATGCGTCATGCCCGTCATCGCCGAAGCCCGAGGCCGAGGACATGGGCCGGTTCGCGAACGTGCCGTTGCCGCAGCCGCCGAGCTTCAACCAGGACGATGTCAGCGAGATGCCCTCGTTCATCCGCAACCGGCCGCAGCTCTCGGCCGATGCGGTCGCGATGATCACCGAGCACTACCGTTGCTCGCTCGAGTCGCTGTACGGCGTCGATCGCGGCATCGGCGCGATCTGGGATGCGATCGGCGCCGCCGGCGAGAACCGCCGGACGGTCTATCTGTTCACCTCCGACAACGGCTTCTTCTTCGGCGAGCACCGGATCCTCAAGGGCAAGCCGTACCCGTACGAGGAGAACATCCGGATGCCGCTGACGATCCGGGTCCCGCCGCGCTTCCGCGGCGGCGCGCCGCTGGTCGCGACCTCCGGCGCGCCGGCGGCCAACATCGACGTCGCGCCGACCCTGCTCGAGCTCGCCGGCGCCGCGCCGTGCCTGGGCCGGGCCAGGTGCAGGACGCTGGACGGACGCTCGCTGATGCCGGTGATCGACGGCAGCGGCGGCTTTCCGGCCACGCGCGGGATCGCGCTCGAGCGTTACAGCTGCGACTTCCGCGGCGTCCGCTGGGACCGCAAGGTCCTCGTCCAGTACTCGGCGGCGAACACCTCGGGGTGCGTCCCCGGCGAGGCGGAGATGTATGACGTGGGCGTCGATCCCTTCCAGCTCCACGACCTGCTGCCGACGAGCGAGGGCACCCCGACCGACGAGCTGCGGCGCAAGCTCGCGCGGAAGACGCGTCGGCTCGGCAGCTGCGTCGGCATCCGCGGCCGCGACCCCAAGCCGCCGCCCGGCGTCCACTTCTGCGAGTAGCGCCGCACCGGCGCCCGTCCTGCCGTCGCGGGGTACGCTGGGCGTCCCTTGGGAGCGGGAGGATCGACTCGGCTGCGCGTTCGCGGCGCCCGGCTGCGGGCGGCCACGGCCGCAGCCGTCGCGTTCGCGGCGCTGGCGATGGCCGGGATGCCCGCATCGAGCGCCTCCGCCGCATTTCCCTACAGCCGCAACGCCTCGCCGACCGGCTACGACGACCTCTGGTTGAACGCCGGTCAGGTACCCGGCGATCTCGGCGGCAACACGTTCAAGTTCGCGGCGACGCCGGATCCGGCCAACACGGCCGACAACGCCAGCCCGGTCGAGCTCGGCGGCATCCGCGGCGCCCACGTCGTCGACGCCGACGCGAGCGCTGAGACCGCCTTCCGGACGACCACCGGCCGGCCCGACGTGACGATCGCCGTGATCGACTCCGGGATCGAGTGGAACGACGCCGGCGCGATGGGCGACCTGCGGATGAAGACCAGGATCAGCACCGGCGAGGCGCCGAAGCCGCGCAACGGCGGCCTCGCGACGGCGCACGAGGCCGGCGAGGATTGCAGCGGCGCCGGTCCCTACACCCACGCCGGCGAGTGGGACCTGAACGGCGACGGCGTCTTCAACCTCCGCGACTACTCCTGCGACGACCGGGTCAGCACCGACACGCCGAAGGGGGTCGGACCGCCCGGAGTGTTCGAGCCGCAGGATCTCCTGATCGCCTTCAGCGACGGCGTCGATGACGACGGCAACGGTTACGTCGACGACCTCGTCGGCTGGGACTTCCTCGACGACGACAACGACCCGTTCGACGACGTCCGGTACGGCCACGGGACCGGCGAGGCGGAGGACTCGACCGCGGAGGCCGACAACGGCGGCGAGGTCGGCTCCTGCCCGAACTGCATGGCGATCCACCTGCGGGTCGGCGACAGCTTCGTCGCCGACGTCAACCGCTTCGGCGCCGCCGTCACGTACGCGACCGACAACGGCGCCCAGGTCGTCCAGGAGGCGCTCGGCACGCTCAACAACTCGAGCCTGGCGCGGCAGGCCGTCGACTACGCCTACCGCCACGGCGTCACCGTGACGGCCTCGGCCGCCGACGAAGCCGCACAGCACAACAACTGGCCCTCGAGCCTGCCACACGTGATCGTCGCCAACTCGGTCACCGACGGCGACGGCGCCGTCCCGAACAAGTCGTATCTCGCCTTCAACGGCTGCACCAACTTCGGCGCCAAGATCACGGTCGCGATCCCGAGCACCTCCTGCTCGTCGAACGCGGTCGGCCTCGCCGCCGGGTACGCGGGCCTGATCTACAGCGCCGCCCTGAACGCGCGCGACGCCGGCGCCCTCGACCCCTACCCGGACGCTTCGAAGTGCGAGCTCGTCGGCGGCGGGCCGTGCCCGATCACCCCGAACGAGGTCAGGCAACTCCTCGCGTCGGGATCCTTCGCCGGGACGCCACAGGCCGACGACATCGACTTCGCCGGCTCGCCACCGGGGTCGGCGAACGAGCCGTCGTGCTCGCCGGCGCCGCTGCCCGACTGCACGGGCCCGTACGGGCCCGGCGGGACCTTGCTCGACCAGGTGATCGCCAACCGGCAGGTCTTCGGCGCGCCGGTGCCGTCGCAGAGCTACCCGGCGCGGCGCGGCTTCGACCAGTTCTATGGCTACGGCCGCGCGAACGTCAACCGCGCGGTCAAGGCCCTGGTCGACGATCCGGCCGCGCCGAGCGACGCCGAGCTGCCGCCCGAGGCCGAGATCGACTCGCCGCAGTGGTTCGCCGAGGTCGACCCGGCCCGGGCTGGCCTCGATGTCGCCGGGACCGTCTTCGCCCGCGGCGAGCCCTACCGCTGCCGGCTCGAGGTCGCCCCCGGCCAGTACCCGAGCAACGCGCTGGCCACCGACTCGCCGCCCGGTGATTTCGCCCTCGTCGACGGCGGCTGGTGCGACGGCTCGCTGCATGACGGCGACGCCGCCGCGAGCGCGCACGACGGCGTCCTCGGCTCGATCGACCTCGCCGAGCTTCGGGCTCGCTTCCCGAGCGGGACCGACTTCGCGGGCCCGTCCCCGGTCGCCTCGGCGGCGACCGGGAACGGCCGCCCGTTCTTCGCCCCGAACGCGTTCACCTTCCGGGTCGTCGTGACGACGGCGTCGGGCACCCCGCGCAGCGGCGAGGATCGGCGAGCCGCCTGGCTGCATCGCGACCGCGAGATGCTCGACGGCTTCCCGCGGGCGATCCGCCCCGGCGGCGGGCTCGGCGGGCCCGAGGCGGCGCCGACCGCCGACGGGGCCTCCTCACCGGCCTTCGCCGACCTCGACGGCGACAACCGCAACGAGCTCGTCTTCGCCACCTCCGACGGCTTCGTGCATGCGCTCGACGGCAGCGGCGAGGAGCTGCCGGGCTGGCCGGTGCGCGGCGACGCGCCCGGCTTCGTCGCCGCGCACGACGCCTCGCCCGCCTACGCCGGCGGCGCGGTCGGCACCGACCTCGGCGGGGCGATCCTCGGGGCGGTCGCGATCGGCGACGGCGACGGCGACGGGATCCCCGCGGTCTACGCGGCCGACGCCGAGGGCAAGGTCTACGGCTGGGCGCCCGACGGGAGCCGCGTCTTCACGGAGGAGTCGAACCCGGACTGGTCCGGAAAGCCGCTCGCGCCGTTCGCCAACGTCCGCGACGGCGAGACGAACCGGACCCAGCACGGCTTCTTCGGCGCCCCGGTCCTCGCCGACCTCGACGGCGACGGCCGCCAGGAGATCATCACCGCCGGCATGGACCGCCACGTCTACGCCTGGCAAGGCGACGACTCCGACCCCGGTGCGCCCGGCGGCGCCGCGGCCGCGCCCGGCTATCCGGTCCTCGTCGTCGATCCGGCGAAGGTGGCGGCCGTCGATCCCGACACCCACGCGGTCACCTTCAAGGCCGCTGCCGGGTCGCTCATGCAGGGGGCGATCATCGACACGCCGGCGGTCGGTGACATCACCGGCGACGGTGTGCCCGAGGTGGTCGTCGGCACCAACGAGGAGTACGAGGAGCCGCTGAACCTCGGCAATCCGGGCGGCCTCTCACTGCTGCTCGGTGCCGGCCTTTTCGATCCCGGCAACTCGCGGGTGTTCGCGCTGAAGGCGGGCGGCGGCGACGACGCCGACCCGCTGCCGGGCGATGCGCTCGTCCCGGGCTGGCCCTTCGACGTCGGCATGCTCCTGACCGAGACGCTGCCGATCGTCGGCGAGGGGATCGCCGGGCCGCCGGTGATCGGGCCGGTCGACTGCCCCGACGGCGGCGCCGGGAGCAAGGTCGGCGTCGCCACCGCCGCCGGCCCGGCCTACATCGTCAACGGCGACGGCACCTCCTGCCACGGCGCGAGCGGCGGGCTCGCCAACGCGCTGGCCTCCGACTTCGGCGCGACGGCAACGGCGACCGACTCGCCGATGATCCCGGCGCTCGGCAACCCGGCCTTCGGCGCAACCCCGGGCGCCGGGGCCGACGAGCCCGCGTTCATCACCGGAGCGATCGGCCTCTTCAAGGCGCTCGACCTGCAGCTCGTCGACTACCAGGGCGGCCAGGACCTGGTCGGGGTCTGGGATCCGGCGAGCGGGGCGCAGCGCGCCGGCTTCCCGGCGACCGTCAACGACCTCCAGCTTCTGACCGGCCCGGCGGTCGCCGACATCGGCGCCGGCGGGGGTGAGGCGATCCTGGCCGGGAGCTCGAGCCAGGACCTCGTTGCCTACGGCCCCGGCGGGACGCCGGTCGGCGGCTGGCCGAAGCTGACCACCGACTGGACCGTCGCGACGCCGCTCGTCGGCAGCTTCGGCACCATCGACACGAAGGGCTCGGCGCGCAAGGTCGTCATCGGGCTCACCCGCTCGGGCTACGTCCATGCCTACCGCACCGGGGCGCAGGCCTGCACGCCGTCCTCCTCACCGCGCTTTCATCACGACAACGCGAATTCCGGCGACTACTCGCGCGATGCGGTCCTGCCGGGTGTGCCGACGAAGCTGAAGTCGAGGGACGGGAAGCTGAGCTTCGACGCGCCCGGCGACGACCTGCTCTGCGGCACGGTCGACCACTACGAGCTCGCGACGGCAAAGCAGCGGATCGACGAGGCGTCGTTCGCCAAGGCCAAGCGGCTGCGGGAGATCGGGCATTCGCAGGCGCCCGGCGCCGGGCAGACGTTGAGGGTCCCGGCCGCCTCGCGGGGCTGGATCGCGCTCCGCGCCGTCGACGAGCAGGGCAACGTCGGCCGCGTCGCCGCGGTGCGGGCGAAGCCGTCGCAGCAGCGCTGCGACAACCGGGTCCCCGGCACGAGCGGGCCCGATCGGCTGCTCGGGACCGGCGGCGGCGACCGGATCCACGGCCACGGCGGCGACGATCGCATCGACGGCCGCGGCGGCGCCGACTGCATCCGCGGCGGAACGGGGAGCGACCGCCTCGATGGCGGCCGGGGCCGCGACAGGATCAACGGCGGCGCCGGCGGCGACCGGCTCCGCGGCGACGCCGGAGCCGACAGCCTGCGCGGCGGCAACGGTGGCGACCATCTCGCCGGCGGCACCGGCGGCGACCGGATCAGCGGCGGCGGCGGCCGCGACCGGATCGACGGCGGCGACGGCGGCGACCGGATCGATGCTGCCGACGGGCGCCGCGACCGGGTTCGCTGCGGGCCCGGGCACGACCGCGTTGCCGCCGACCGCGAGGACCGCGTCGCCGGCAACTGCGAGCGCGTTCGTCGGCGCTGAGCCCCTCGCCACAGTCCCGCGCGCGGCCACCCGCCCGGGCCGCACCCGGCCAACGCGAGGTGTCCCGACGTCCTCCCCGGGGACGTTTCCGCTACCCCGCCGGCGGCGGGATCAGCCGCGGATCGCGGCCTGCTCGAGCAGCATCCGCATCGTCGCCGGCTCGCCGGACATCGGCTCGGAGTGACCGGCGGCGACGATCCGCGGCTCGAGCGCGGCGAGCTTGCGGAGGCTCTCGATCGCCTGGTCGTGATCCTGGTTGAAGACCCGGTTCGGGACGTTCGCCCAGTCGACGGGCTTGAACTTCAGCGAGTCGACGAAGTAGGTCGTGTCGCTGACGATCGCGACGCGGTCGCTCTCCCGCCAGAGCCCGATCAGGCCCGGGGCGTGGCCGGGGAAGTGCTTGACGACGAAGCCGGCGATCTCGTCACCCTCCTCGACGGTGTCGGCGACCTTGGCGGGGCCGCCGTCCCAGTGGGCGAGCAGCCTCGGATAGAGGAGGCGCGGCAGCCGGTAGGGGATCCGGTCGAGCGTGAAGTAGTGGTAGCCGCCGTCGCCCTCGACGTCGGCACGCTCGTCGGGGTGGCAGATCACCGGCACGCCGAGCTCCGGGGCGATGCCGCGGTGGTCGGCGTGACCGTGGCCGAGGACGAGGCGCTTGATCGGCCCGAGCCGAGCGGCCGCCTCGCGCACGCCGGCGGTCATCGCCGCGGTGCCGCCGTCGAAGACCGTCACCCCGTCGTCCTCGGTGAGGAAGTACACGTTCATCGCCTGGCGGAGGTCGCCGGCGTGACGCCAGACGCCCGGGGCGACCTGCTCGGTGATCGGCTTGAGCGGGTTCAGCGCCATCGCGGGCGCAACCCTAGTCGACCGCCTCCGCGGGGTCTCGAGCGATCGTGCTTGGCGCCATCGCCGGCGGAGCCCCTCCTCGGCCGCCTCCGCGGGGTCTCGAGCGATCGTGCCCGGCGCCATCGCCGGCGGAGCCCCTCCTCGACCGCCCCCGCGGGGTCTCGAGCGATCCCCGGTTCCCTACGCTTCGCCGATGCCCCGCACGTGGACCGTCGCGATGGTGATCCTCGTCGTCTGCCTCGCCGCCTCGATCGTGATCGCGGTGACGAAGCTCTGGTGAGCGACGAGGAGCTGATGCGGCTCGCCCTCGCGGCCGCCCGGATGGCGCCCGAGCACGACGACGTGCCGATCGGCGCCGTCGTCGCCCGCGACGGCGTCCCGCTCGCCACCGCCGCCAACGAGCGCGAGCTGCGCCGCGATCCGACGGCACACGCCGAGATCCTCGCGCTCCGCGAGAGCGCCGAGATCCTCGGTGGCTGGCGGCTGCCGGGCACGACCCTCTACGTCACGCTCGAGCCGTGCGCGATGTGCGCCGGCGCGATCATCCTCGCCCGGGTCCCCCGCGTCGTCTACGCCGCCGCCGACCCGAAGGCCGGCGCCTGTGGCTCGGTCCTCGACGTGCTCGGCGAGCCTCGCCTCAACCACCACCCCGAGGTCGAGTCCGGGCTGCTCGCGGAGGAGGCCGCGGAGCTTCTCCGCGCGTTCTTTCGCGACCGGCGCGGCGGCTCGGCCTGGAAGTCAGCCGCCGGCCCGGGCGGGTAGGGACAGGGCCCCGCCGGCAGCATCGACCGCCGGCAGGAGGATCGAGACGGTCGTGCCGGCTCCAGGCCGCGCATCGATCTGCAGCTCGCCGCCGGCGGAGCGGGCGATCGAGCGGGCGCCGGCGAGCCCGAGGCCGTTGCTCCCGGCGGCGCCCACCTTGGTCGAGAAGTACGGCTCGGCCGCCCGCCGCGCGACCTCGGCGCTCATTCCCGGGCCGTCGTCGGCGAAGCCGATCCGGACGTGCCAGCCGGTCCCGAGTGCGGGGTTCCCGGGGGCGATCGCCACGAGCCCGGCGGCGATCGTCACGACGCCGCCGGCCGGCATCGCCTCGCGGGCGTTCGCGGCGAGGTTGAGCAGGACCCGCTCGAGCTCGGTGACGCCGATCGCGACGTGGGGGAGGGCAGCCGCGATCTCGACGCCGAGCCGGATCCCGGGTCCGAGCGCCCGCTCGATCAGCCGCCGTGATCCGGCGAGCGCCGTCGCGACCGCGAGCGGTCTCGCGCCGCAAC
This sequence comes from Solirubrobacterales bacterium, assembly GCA_041393495.1. Lineage (GTDB taxonomy): Bacteria > Actinomycetota > Thermoleophilia > Solirubrobacterales > 70-9 > RHKX01. Next base: position 142,168 of record JAWKKA010000003.1, read on the forward strand.
CCGGCCCCGCTCCGGCAGCGACCCGCGAGCTGCCGAGCAGCCTGCGGCTCAGCTCGGTCCCGCGCCGCGCCGCCGCGCGGATCTCCTCGGCCCGCTCGAGCTGGGCGCCCTCGGCGACGGCGGCGATCTCGCCGGCGCAGGCCATGATCACCGCGAGCAGGTTGTTGAAGTCGTGGGCGACCTCGGCGCTGCGGCGGCCGAGGTCCGGCGGCACCGGCTCGGGCTCCGTCGGTCCCGCCCGCACCGGTTCGGGCCCGGGCCGCAGCGGCTCGCGCCGCCCCGGCTCGGGCTGCGCCAGCTTCGGCTCCGCCCGCGGTCGCTGCGACCGCGGCCGCGAGCGCTCCGGCATGGCGACGGGGGCGGAGCCCGCGAACTCGCCCACCGCCGCGGCGTCCTGCCACGGACCGGACCGCCGCCCGGCCCCACCGTCCGTCGGCTCCTCCGCTTCCCAGGGCAACCGGCCGGCGAAATGCCGGCGCCGTTCCGGGTCGGTCGCTGCTGTCGCGCGCTCCACCATGCTTCCACGCGGCCCGCGGGCCACGTGGTCGCTGTTTCGCCGCCGCCGACCCGCTCCCTGCGCGTACCCGCCACCGCCACCGCCTCCAGTGTTCCGCGGAGCACTCAGCGGGAGCGATCAGTGGCTCCGCCGATGGGCGGCAGGGATCGTCGCCCGCGGGCGAAGTCGCCGGCCGGCGCGATCCGGCGTGTGCACGAGACGTGTAGAATCGTGCCATGGGCACAGCAAGGCGCCTCAACGTCACTCTCGAGCCCGAACATGCCGAGAAGCTCCGGGCGCTGGCGGCGCGGACGCACGTGAAGGAAGGGACGCTGGCCCGATCGCTGCTCGCAGCAGCCCTCGATCGCGCCGACCCGGATCCCGCCGAGGTGACGGCGCTTCTCGACGGCATTCCCGGTGCGCTCGACCGGGCACGCGCCGCCGGGCGTGCCGCCGAACGCGGCGATCACGTGGCGATCGACGAGCTCTGAGCGTTGGCCGAGGTACGGCTCAGCCGCCTCGCCGTCGAAGACCTCGGTGCGCTGATCGTCAGCCATGGGCTTCCCGACGACACGCGGGCACGGGTCGCGGCCTCGTTGCGACCGCTCGAACCGTTTCCCCTGATCGGACGTGAGCTCGAGGGCGCGTGGCAGGGGATGCGGTTCCTGATCGGCCCTTGGCCGTGGATGTTGGTCATCTACGCATACGAAGAGTCCGCCGAAATCGTGACGGTGCTCTCGATCCACGACGGACGGACGTCGACGGCCGCGACCGCCGGCTGAGCACCGGGCCCTGCGGTTGCGTTCAGCCCGGGTTGACGTCCCGGCGGTTCCGTTCGGCCGGTGCGGACGTTCGCGATGCGGCGGTCGCGGACGATCGACCGGGACGGGGGCGCCCGGCGCCCGGTCGAGCCGAGCGGAGAGGGTGGGATTCGAACCCACGAGGCAGCTCACGCCGCCCACACGATTTCCAGTCGTGCACCTTAAGCCGCTCGGTCACCTCTCCGGGCGAGCCCGGAAGATACCGGGGCCGGGAGGAGCCGCTCGGCGTCCGACTCCGCGCGGGGGTCGCCGTCCGTCACCGCCCACCGCATCGAGGAGCACGCGAACCTCGCCGAGCTGCTGCCCGAGCTCCACGCCCGCTACGGCCCCGCCGCAAGCGGGTAGTGCCGCCGTCAGGGCCTCGCTTCCAGGATCAGGTTGAACGGGGTCTCGGCGGCGCGCCGCAGCGAGCCGAAGCCGGCGCGCTTGACGACCTCGGCGATCGCGGCCTCGCCCGCTTGGGCGCCGAGCGCGAGGCCGACCTCCTGGCTCAGCGATGCCGGCGTGCAGACCATCGTCGAGGCCCCGTAGTAGAGCCGCCCGACGGGATTGAGGTTCTCGTCCACCTCGTCGCCGGCGAAGGGCTCGACGATCATCGCCGTGCCGTCGTCGGCCAGCGCCGCGAGGGTGTGTGCCGCCGCCCCTTCCGGGTCCCCCATGTCATGGAGGCAGTCGAAGAACGTGACGAGGTCGTAGTCCGCGCCCGGGAACTCCTTCGCCGTCGCGACCTCGAAGCTCACCCGGCCGTCGAGGCCGGCCTTCCCGGCGGCCTCTCGGGCCCGCTCTATCGACGCCTCGTGGTAGTCGAACCCGCGGAACTCCGAGCGCGGATAGGCCGTGGCCATGATGATGGTCGAGGCGCCGTGCCCGCAGCCGATGTCCGCGACCTTGGCGCCGCTGTGGAGCTTCTCCTCGACCCCCTCCAGCGCCGGGATCCACTCGCTCGTCAGGTGGGCCCGGTAGCCGGGTCGGAAGAAGCGCTCGGTGCCGTGGAACAGCCGCTTGTCATGCTCGTGCCAGCCCATCCCCTCCCCGGTCTGGAAGGCCTCGATGATCTTGTCCTCGTCGGCGTAGATCGAGGCGATCAGGTCGAAGGCGCCGAGCAGGTAGACGGGGCTGTCCTCGTCCGCGAGCGCCATCGCCTGCTCGGGGCTCAGCGAGTAGGTGTCGGAGGCGCCGTCGTAGTCGACGTAGCCGCCCGCCGCCTGGTTGCGCAGCCATTCGCGGACCGATCGCTCAGCCACCCCGCTGCGCTCGGCCAGCTCCGACGAGGTCAACGGCCCCGCTCCCGCCATCGCCTTGTACAGGCCGAGCCGCTCGCCGATCACGCAGAGCGGTCCGCTGATCATCGCCCCCATGTCGAGGACTGCCTTTCCCATGAACTCATGCAGTCGCGCATCGTCGACCGTCGGTGCTGCCGAGGGCTCCATCGTCTGTCTCCTTCCCCTGCGAGGTCGAGAGAAACCGGCATTCCCGAGCCCCGGCTGGGTGCTGCGGGATGTAGGCGTTCCGGTCAGTTCGCCCCGCGGTATGTCCACCGGATGGCCTAGCACGCCGGCCCACGGATGTCAAGGCGAATCGGAGGCGCGGCCGGCGAGGGGCCGGGATCGAGACGACGGGCCGGGCAGCGCCCTGCCGGGGGTGGCCGCCGTGCGGGTCGAGCGGCTCGACCGGACGGCGCTCAGTACCGGTAGTGGTCGGACTTGTAGGGGCCGTCGACGGCGATCCCGAGGTAGTCGGCCTGGCGCTCGGTCAGCTCGGTCAGCTTCACCCCGAGCGCGTCGAGGTGGAGGCGGGCGACGAGCTCGTCGAGCTTCTTCGGCAGCACCGTGACCCCCTTCTCGTAGCTCTCGCCCTCGCTGAACAGCTCGATCTGGGCGAGCACCTGGTTGGTGAACGAGTTCGACATCACGAAGCTCGGGTGGCCGGTCGCGTTGCCGAGGTTCAGCAGCCGCCCCTCGGAGAGGACGATGATCGAGTGGCCGTCGGCGAACCGCCACTCGTCGACCTGCGGCTTGACGTTGATCCGCTCGATCCCGGGGACCCGCTCGAGGCCGGCCATGTCGATCTCGTTGTCGAAGTGGCCGATGTTGCCGACGATCGCCTGGTGCTTCATCCGCGCCATCTGCTCGGCCGTGACCACGTCGCGGTTGCCGGTCGCGGTGACGAAGATGTCGGCGTCGCCGACGACGTCGTCGAGGCGGACGACCTCGTAGCCCTGCATCGCCGCCTGTAGCGCGCAGATCGGGTCGATCTCGGTGACCTTGACGCGGGCGCCCTGGCCGCGCAGCGACTCCGCACAGCCCTTGCCGACGTCGCCGAAGCCGAGCACGACCGCGACCTTGCCGCCGATCATCACGTCGGTGGCGCGGTTGATCCCGTCGACGAGCGAGTGCCGACAGCCGTAGATGTTGTCGAACTTCGACTTCGTGACCGAGTCGTTGACGTTGATCGCCGGGAACAGGAGCTTGCCCTCCTGCTGCATCTGGTAGAGCCGGTTGACCCCGGTCGTCGTCTCCTCGGTGACGCCGCGGATGCCGGCGCCGATCCGCGTCCACTTCCCCGGGTCCTCCGCCAGCGAGCGGGTCAGAAGCTCGAGCACGACCCGGTACTCCTCGCTGTCGGCGGTCGCCGGGTCGGGGACGCGGCCGGCGGCCTCGAACTCGGCGCCGCGGTGGATCAGGAGCGTCGCATCGCCGCCGTCGTCGAGGATCATGTTCGGGCCCTCGCCGCCGGGCCAGCTCAGCGCCTGCTCGGTGCACCACCAGTACTCCTCGAGCGTCTCGCCCTTCCAGGCGAAGACCGGCACGCCTCGCGGGTCCCCGGCGGTGCCGGCGCCGACGACGACCGCGGCCGCGGCCTGATCCTGGGTCGAGAAGATGTTGCAGCTCGCCCAGCGGACCTCGGCCCCGAGCGTGGTCAGGGTCTCGATCAGGACCGCCGTCTGGACGGTCATGTGCAGCGAGCCGGTGATCCGCGCGCCGGCGAGCGGCTGCGTCGGCATGTAGTCGGCGCGGATCTGCATCAGCCCGGGCATCTCGTGCTCAGCCAGCTCGATCTCCTTGCGGCCGAGGTCGGCGAGCGCCAGGTCGGCGACCTTGAAGTCGAGCGTGGCGGCGGTCTCGGTCGTTCCCATCGAAGATCTCCTCTCGGTCGCGCGTCGATTATGGCAGCCGACTGGCGCTCCGCAGCCGGGTCGCGGATATCGTCAGGGGGCGATGAGCACCCGGCGCGATGGGAGGGATCGCAGGCGGACCCCCCCGTCGCGCGCCGGCCTGCTCGTGCTCGCCGTCGTCGCCGGCGCGCTTCTCGCCGCCCCCGCCGCGCTGCGGCGAGGGGGTGCTGGTCGGCTACCGCTGGTTCGACGAGCGCGGGATCGAGCTCGCCTACCGGTTCGGCTTCGGCCTCTCCCACACCCGCTTCCGCCACGACGGCCTCCGCGTGCACCGCACCGGCCGGGCCGCCGCGACTTCGCCTACTGGGATGCGGCCCGGGACCGCTGGGCGCTCGCTCCGGGCTGCTACCGGATCGAGCTCGGGTCCTCCTCGCGCGAGATCGTCGCCCGCCGCCCGCTCGCGATCGGCCGGTGCCGCCGATGAGCGCCGCCGCCCGGCGCGCCGCCGTCGTCCTCGCCTTCGTCCTCGTCGCCCTCGGCGCCCTCGCCGCGAGCGGTCCGGCCACCGCCGCGCCGGGCTCGCCGCACGTCGCCCGCGCCGGCGAGCGCGCCTACATCAGCGACGGCCGCGGCCGCGAGTTGCTGCTGCGCGGGATCAACAGCAACGCCCTCGTCCAGTACCCGGACTACTTCCAGCAGACGGTCCCGCTGCGGCGCGCCGACATCGCCGAGATGGCGGCGCTCGGGTTCAACTTCCTGCGCCTGCCGATCAGCTGGAGCCGGCTCGAGCCGGCGCCGGGCCGGTTCTCGGGTCGTTACCTCGCCACGATCGAGCGGATCGTCGGCTGGGCGGAGTCGGAGGGCATGTGGGTGCTCGTCGACTTCCACCAGGACCGCTACAACCGTCACCTCCGCCCCGGCGACGAGGCCGACGGCGCCCCCGACTGGGCGACCTTCACCGACGGGCAGCCCTGCGAGGAGGCGTTCTTCCTCTCGCCCTGCTCGATCGCCGCCTACGACAACTTCTGGACCGACCGCGAGACCGCCGGCCAGGGCCTGCAGGGCCACTACCTCGACGCGCTGCTCGCGGTCTCGCGGCGGCTGCGCGCCGACCGCCGGCTGCTCGGCCTCGAGCTGATGAACGAGCCGACGTTCGGCTCGACGACGCCGCCCGCCTTCGAGCGCGAGCAGCTCTGGCCGTTCGAGCGGCGGATGATCCGCGGCCTCCGTGCTGACGGCGAGCAGCGGATGATCTGGTTCGAGCCGAACATCCTCCGCGACACCCTCGACTACGACAGCGGCGATCCCGAGCGCTTCTCCCGTGACCGCAACCTCGTCTACGCGCCGCACATCTACACCGGCACCTTCAACGGCGGCGACTCCCCGCAGCTCGAGGCCTCCTACGCCGCCGCCGCGCAGGAGGCGCGCACCTACGGGGCGGCCTGGGTGGACGACGAGTGGGGCGGCGGCTCCGACGCGAAGGCGGAGCGGCTCCGGGCCGAGAACCTCGCCCTCCAGGACCGCTACCGGGTCGGCGGCGCCTTCTGGATGTGGAAGCAACGCCCCGGCTTCTACAACTGGCAGACGGTCGAGCCCGACGGCGCCCTGCGCGACGACTCGCTGCGCGCCCAGCAGCTTTCCCGGCCCCACGTCGACGCAGTCCCGGGCCGGCTCGGCTCGACCGCGTACAGCGACGGCCTCCTCCGCGCCCGCGTCCGCGGCCGCCGCGGCGGCACGGCGCGGCTGTGGAGCGGCACCGTCGTCCGCCGCGGCGGCGCGACGCTGCTCGAGCGGCCGCTCGTCCGCGCCTTCGTCGACGGCAGGCCGGTGCGGGAGCGCCTCCGCGCCAAGGCCTTCCGGACCGACGCGGTCGCGCTCCGCGGCTACCGGGTCCGCATCCCGGTCCCGCCCGGCCGGCACGACATCGAGCTCCGCCCCGGCACTCCCTGACCGGGGGCGGCAGCCCGCGGGCCCGACCGGCCCGGCTCGTACCGTGTCGCCGTGCTGAGCGTCGCCAAGCGCGAGCCGTCGGCGTTCCTGCTCGCCGGCCAGCTCGCGGGGATCCTCCTGTACCCGCTGATGACCGGCAGCGTCGGCCGGGCCCTGTTCAGCATCTTCGGCATCGCCCTGCTCGGGCTCATCGTCTTCGCGGTCCACAGCTCGCCGGGGCTGACCGCGGTCGCGGTCGGCCTCGCCCTGCCGGCCTCGATCCTGCTGCTGATCCAGGCCATCACCGGCAGCGACGCCCTGCTGCCCTACTCCTCCGCGCTCGAGGCGGTCCTCTACTTCTATGCGGCGGGGGCGCTGATCGCCTACATGCTCGCCGACCACCAGGTGACCCGCGACGAGCTCTTCGCGGTCGGGGCGACCTTCACCCTCGTCGCCTGGGCATTCGCCTACGTCTACGTCGTCTGTCAGGCGATCGATCCCGGGACCTTCACCGCCGCCGTCGATCCGGCCGGCCAGCGGAGCTGGATGGAGCTGCTCTTCATGAGCTTCACGACCCTCTCCAGCACCGGCCTCGGCGACGTTATCCCGGTCAAGCCCTTCGGTCGCGGCCTCGTCATGCTCGAGCAGATCGCCGGCCTCGTCTTCGTCGCGATGATCGTCTCCCGCCTCGTCGGCCTGACCGTACTCCGCGGCTACCGCCGCTGAAGCCCGCCGGTGCCGGCGGACCCCGCGACCGGACCGGCAGTGTCCCGCGGAACACTCCGCCGCCGCGCCGATGCCGCGCTACCCTTCCGCCGCGCGCCACAGCGCCCCCGGAGGGGTGGCAGAGCGGTTGAATGCGGCGGTCTCGAAAACCGTTATACGTCGATTAGGCGTATCGAGGGTTCGAATCCCTCCCCCTCCGCTCGTGTCATGAGTCGCGACATAGGTCCCACCTGAGTCGCGACATAGGTCACCCTCCGGACCCCGGCCAGCGGCCAGGCTCTCTGTCGCGGTTTCGCCAGTAGGAGCGCTCGGGATCGATCCGGTGCGTCGAGAGCACCTCCCCGGTCGCGAGCTCGATGACCGTGACCTTCGTCTCGTCCCCGAGGGCGAGCACCCGCTTGCCGGCGTTGGCGCGACCGACCCCGAGGTGGTGCATCCGCCCACCGCGGCGAAAGCTGACCCCGCCGGTCTTGTCGATCCGGTCGTAGCGCACCCGGTAGTGGGCGCGGGCGCCGTTTCGGGACGGCATCGCTTTCGGCGTCGCCCGGTAGGCAGCGGCCGGGGTGATCCGCCCCAGGGCCCGGTGGGGGCGGCGCTCGTTGTAGTGGTCGCCGAAGGCGTCGAGTTGACGCTGCAGCTCACCCAGATCGGCGGCCGCTGGCCGGGCTGCGAGCCAGCGCTTCTGCGTCTGGTGGAAGCGCTCGATCTTCCCCTGGGTCTGGGGATGGCCCGGGGATCCGTTCTTCTGGCGGACCCCGAGGCTCGCCAGCAGGTATTCGAAGGCGTTTCTGCCACCGGTGAAGCGGGCGGTGTAGACGCAGGCGTTGTCGGTCAGCGTCGCGGCCGGAGCCCCGAACTGCTCGACCGCTTCCAGAAACGAGGCGACGATCGTCTCCCCGTCGATCGGCTGGTGGGCGGTGCAGCGCAGCAGGTAGCGGGAGTGATCGTCGAGCCAGTTGAGGATCTCGACGTCAGCCCCGTCGGCCAGCCGCCAATGGGTCGCATCCGACTGCCAGGTCTCGTTCGGCTGGGCTGCCTCGAAGCGAACGTAGGAGCTGCGGGGTCGCTTCCGGGGCTGGGGCTCGATCAAGCCCTCCGCATGGAGGATCCGGCGGATCGTCGAGTCGGAGGGAGGATGAAGCCCCTCCTGGCCGAGATGCCAGGCGATCGTCAAGGGGCCGGCGTCGAGACCGTCGCGCTGCAACTCGACCCGAAGCTCGATCACCCGCTTGCGGATTGGCCCGGGCGTCTGGCGGGGGTTGCTCTTCGGTCGCCTCGAGCGCGGCTCGAGCGCCTCGAGCCCTCCTTCGCGGTAGCGGGCGAGCAGTCGATGTAGGTGCCGGCGGGAGATCCCCGCCTCGGCGGCCACCTCCCCGACGGTTGCTTGGTTGGCGATGAGCTTGAGGACGGCGACGCGAGCTTGAGACATCCGCCGAGGCTGGGACCCGGTCAGGACGGCGAGCCGGTGGCCGATCCTCCGGCCGGCCCTCCGGGCCGACCTCCGGCCCGGCCACCGGTCGGGCGGTGTGACCTATGTCCCGACTCACCGGTGACCTATCAGGTGTGACATATGTCTTGGCGCTGGACACCATCAGCCGCTCTACGCGGAACCCGCGAGGGACCGCGACAGGCGGGATTCGCGGTGGCGGGGCGGCTCAGATGGGTCCTGCCGCGGCCGAACTGGTGGCTGGCCGGTAGCAGCGGGCAGGACGTGCGACCCTCGGCTACCAGCCCGAGCGCGGGCCCGCCACGTCCCGCGGCCCCGCCGCTCGGACCCTTACCGTGAGTTCGTGCCCCGAATCAGCAGCTTCTACGGCATCGTGATCTACATGCACTGGAACGAGGCCCATCACGCGAGGCCGCACTTCCACGCCCGCTATGCGGGTGAGTCCGCGTCGGTTGCCGTTGACGGCGCTGTGATTGCCGGCCGCCTCCCGCGGCGCGCGCTCACCCTCGTAGCCGAGTGGGCGAGCCAGCATCGCGATGAGTTGGAGGCCAACTGGGAGCGGGCGCGCCGCGAGGAGGCTCTTGAGCCGATCGATCCCCTGCCGTAGCCTTTGTGCCGTGGAAGAGCTCCATGACATAACCGCTGTCGAGGTCGTTGACGACTTCCGGCTGCGGCTCACCTTCGACGACGGAACCATCGGCGATGCCGATTTCGCCGGGCGGGAGTGGCGCGGCGTTCTCGAGCGCCTGGGCGATCCGGCCTTCTTTGCGCGCGTCCGCGTCGATCCCGAACTCGGGACCGTGGCCTGGCCCGATGGCATCGACCTCGCGCCGGAGCCCCTATACGAGCAAGCCCGGCGTAACCCCGTCGAGACCGCGTCCAGCGCTCGCAGGTAGCCGACCGGGCTACCTGCGCTGGCGCTCGAGCGCTCCGCCGAAAGCGGTAGCAAGGGTGGTAGCACTGCGCTCGCGCACCGCTTGTTCAAGCCAGATGGCGCGGATTTCGCTCAGATCAGCCGCTTGCCGCTCTGACCCGTGAGGGGGCTCCCGGGTCAGAGCTCGTAGGAGCGCCGTGTACCGTCGAACTGCGGGACGGTGAAAGCGGCCAAGCCGTGGCCCGGCGTGTACGGAAGGCCCTTGTCGATCAGGCGGGAGCGGGTTGGCCCGAGTTGCTCTGAGGTTCGCCCGAGCACCGTGGCGACGTCCTTCGCCTGCTGCGCCTCGGGGCCGAGCTCGGCCATCGCCCGCATGTTGTAGGCGAAGCTCGAGCCCGGTCGTTCGCTCCGCCCGAACCCTGAAGAAGCTGGAATCAAGGTTCGCCTCGACGGGTCCTACCGATCCATGCTGGGTTTATCAACCTGTGATGGGGCCATCGATGGCGCTACTACCAGCGGCTCCGACGGCCGCGCGGCGGGCGGGTGGAGCCTGGTTGTGGAACCACCTCGGCTGGGGCGGTCTCTCGAGGATCGCGGACGAGGCGGCGAACCCGAGGAAGACCTTCTCGACGCTTCTCGCGATCACGGTGACACTCGTGACCGCGATCTACCGGCTGTCGATGCTCGCCGGGCTGGCGGGTGGCAGGAAAGGGAGGCGTGGACGGTCGGGTACTTCTCGGTCGTGGTCGACAACCTGGCGGCCCTTTCGTTGCGGGCTGGCTCACGATCGGCGGCTCGTCTCGGCCGCGGACCTCGACGCCGCCTGCTGGCCCCGGTCTCGCGCGTGCGATCGTGGTCGGATCGACGTCCGAGCGCGTGGTTCGCCACGCCGAGGTCCCGGTCCTGGTCCTGAAGTGAAGTAGAGCGGGTCGCGGCCGCGTCGGGGCATTCACCCGGGGCTCGCCTGCTCGGGCAGCCGGATTGGCTCGCGGCCACCGGACCCGTCGGTGCGATGATCGGGCGCCATGGAGGCTTACCGGGAGGGCGGGCTGCGGCGGCCGCTGCGGCAGGCCGCCACGATCGCCCGGGCGGTCCGTGGCGGGCGCGCGCGTGTGCGGGCGACGCCGCCGCGGGCCCCGCTGGTCGACGGCCCGGCGCTGCGCGATCTGCTCGCCGGGGTGGCCGCCGACGCGCGGCTCGTCGACTTCGCCTGCAGCAGGCCGCCGTGGACGAAGACCGGCCTGCGGGTCGCGACCGGAGAGCAGGTGACGTGGCTCGCGTGGGGGGTCGCCCACCTGATCAAGCCGCTGGGCATCGGCGCCCGGCCGCGCCTCGTCCTCGGCGCCCGCGTCAGCGGCGGCGCGCTCCAGCAGAGCGCCCGCGACTCCTTCACGTTCACCGCGGACCGCGCCGGCGACGTCGAGCTCGCGAGCCTGTTCCCGGGCGAGCTGCGGGCGGACGGATCGGTCGTCACCGATCGGATCCCCTATCGCGCGATGAGCGGTCGTCTCACTGCGGTGGTGGCGCGCTGGGCGTTCGGTGCCGATCCGCGCGCGGCGCTCGCCGCCGTGGCCGGCGAGGACCCGTCGGGGCTGTGCGCCGCGGAGGCAGCCCGAATTGCCGATCCGCCGCGGCCGCCGCCGGGATGGGAGCACCATCCGGCCCTGCGCCCGGCCGAGGCCTACACCGGCTCCGAGCACGGCGTCGCCGCCGATGTCCGCGACGCCGTCGCCATCGTCCGCCGCACCGCCGAGGCGCCGCTCACCCCGACGCTGCGGCTGCGCTGGTCGTGGCGGCTCGACGAGCTGCCCTCGCGCCTTCCGGAGGACACGGCCCTGACGCACGACTACCTCAGCGTCGCGCTGGAGTTCAACGACGGCCGGGACCTGAGCTGGCATTGGAGCTGCTCGCTGCCCGAGGGCTTCGCGTATCGCTGCCCGCTCGACCACTGGCGCCATCGCGAGTCGCACGTCGTGGTGCGCAGCGGCGCCGCGGACCTCGGTCGGTGGGTCGATGAGGAGCGCCCGGTGCTCGCCGACCATCGAGCGGCGATCGGCGGGCCGGCGCCGACCCGCGTCGTGCGGGCGTGGCTGATCTCCGTCAGCCTCTTCCAGGGTCGGGAGGGCCGCGGCGAGTTCGGTCGCGTCGAGCTGCTGGACGGAAACGAGACCGTCCGCATCCTCTGACGCCGTGCAGCGGACGAGCCGCCGCCGAAGTCGCGGCGCGGGAAGCCGAGCAGGAAGGCGGCGCTGGTGGCCTGCTGCTCAGAGCTCCCGCAGGAACGCTTCGACCGCGGCGACCGACTCCTCCGGCGCGTCGGAGAAGAGGAAGTGGCCGGCGCCCCCGATCACGCGCAGCTCCGCACCGGGGATCTCGCGCTGGAAGCGGTAGGCGCCAGCGAGCGGCGCGAACTCGTCGTCCTCGCCCCAGAGGATCAGCGTCGGGGCGCCGAGCCGGCCGAGCGCGCCCTCGTGCGGCGCGAGCTTCTCGAAGTCGCCGGAGCGGTACATCTCGAGGATCGCCCGCCGTCCGGCCTCGGTGCCGAGCGAGCGCCAGTACTCGTCGATCGCCGCCTCGCTCATCCGTGGCGAGACCGCCTTCATCATCGCCCCGAACGAGCCGCGGTCGAGGGCGGCGAGCATCTCTTCGCCGGTGCCTTCGGCGCGCAGCGCCGACGCCATCCCGTGCCACTTGCCATCCGCAAAGAACCCCGAGCCGGCGATCACCAGCGCCGCCACCCGCTCGGGATGCTCACAGGCCCAGCGCAGGCCGACCAGACCGCCCCAGTCGTGGACGACGAGGATCGCGGGGGGCAGCCCGACCTCGTCGGCGAACCCGTCGACCGCTGCGACGAGCTGCTCCCAGGTGTTCGGCGCTGCCGGCGGCGATCCCCCGGACCCGGGCAGGTCGGGCGCGAGCGCCCGGTAGCCGGCCCGGGCGGCGGCGTCGAGGACGCCCGTCCACATCAGCGACGTCTCCGGAAAGCCGTGCAGGCAGAGAACCGCATGGGCGCGCGAATCGGGCCCGGGCAGCGCCTCGCGGTAGGCCAGGCCGGCGGCGCGGGCGGCTCGAATCGCACTCACGGGCTCGCCCCGCCGACGACGATGCCGTTGAGGTCGCGGACCGCGCCGGTCAGGTCCCCGGCGGTCACCTGGTCGGCGGCGATGATCGACGGCAGCCGCCCGCGCACCTTCGCGCATTCCGTGGCGCGGCCGACGATCACGCTGCGGGCGTTGACCCGGGCCGACTCCCCGAGGTCGGGCCGTGGCGGGGCCGTCGGGGGCGACCAGTGGTTCATCAGGAACATCGATCCGGTCACGTCGCCGCGGTTCGGCCCGCAGCTCGCCCGCCAGTGGGCGGGGTCGGTGAGCAGGTCGGGCGTGGGGAACGTATAGGGCGTCTCCTGAAGGATCCCCTGGTAGGTGCGGTGGTACCAGTCGAAGTCGCCAGCGTCGTTGTCGGCGAGCATCACGACCTGCTGGCGCGTGCGGATCATCTTCCGCAGCCTCGGCCAGGTGTCGGTCGGCCCGCGATAGACGAGGTCGATCAACCCGCTCCGCCGCATCGCCCGTGCGAAGTCGGCGGCGGAGATGTAGTCCTCGTTGTCGATCAGCAGGACGTTGTTGGGCCGGTAGCGGAGAAACCGGCGGATCTGGCGCAGCATCGGCGCCAGCGGTGACGCGCCGAGCTGGCAGTAGACGTGACAGAGGTAGGTCTGCGCCTCGGGGTCGGCGGCGTCGGCGTTGACGACGACGCCGTCGTCACGGAGCCTGCCGTAGTAGGTGTCGATCAGAAGCGCCCTGACCCCGAAGCGAAGCTGGTCGGGGATCGCGATCGACTGATTCGGCAGCAGCCAGCCGAGCGAGTCGGCCGACATCGCGTTGTGGGCCCCGGCGAGCACGACTTGGTTGAACGGCACGTCGCAGAGCACCCGCTGGCCGTTGCAGCGCTTGATCTTCGCCTCGGCGGCCGTCGCGAACGCGGTGGCGGCGAGCGCCGCAACCAGGAGCGCGACCAGCGCGCCGCGGCGCGTCCGGGACGAAACCATCGGCGAGCAATCTATCCACGCCGACGAGCGCTGCACAACGGGGTACCCTTGCCGTCCTCCGGCGCCTTGGCGGAGTGGCTACGCAGCGGCCTGCAAAGCCGTTTACGCCGGTTCGATTCCGGCAGGCGCCTCTCGCTCCATCCGGGTCCGTAGCCAGCCGTGAGGGAACCGGCGCCCCGGCGCGATTTCGGTGCTAGGGTGACCGCCCCCATGTGGAGGATGGGATCCAAGTCTCGCGCCGGGATGGCGCCGTGGCCGGTCACGGCCCTCGTGGCGGCGCTCCTGGTCGCCCTGGTCGGGCTCGTTGTCGCCGCTGCCAGCGGCAGTGCGGAGTCCCGGCCGGCTGAGCGGGGCAAGGCCGCTCCCGCCGTCACGCTCGAGGTCGTGTCACGGGCCGGTGGTTGCCGGATCGTCGCCAAGGTCAAGCGGGCTCCGAGGCGGAGCAAGCTTCTGATCGAGAGTCGGCGGCCGCCCCGTAAGGGCTGGAGGACTGCGCTGAAGAAACGGGTTACGAAGGGCAGCTCGACGACGCGTCTCGACTGCCTGCCGGTTGCGGCTGGCGGCGACCCGCCGGTGTTGAGGGCGCGGTTGAAGCGCAGCGGGCGGACCCTCGCCCGGTCGAATCGCGTCAAACAGCCCGACACCACCGCGCCCGAGACGACGATCGACTCCGGCCCCGACGGCACCGTCACCGGCGCTGCGGCGAGCTTCACCTTCAGCGCCTCGGAGCCGGGCGCGAGCTTCGAGTGCAGCCTCGACTCGGCGCCGTTCACCGCCTGCACCTCACCGCAGGCCTACGCCGGCCTCGCCGACGGCGCCCATGACTTCCGGGTCCGGGCGACCGACGCCGCCGGGAACACCGACGCGACGCCGGCGACGCGGAGCTGGACGGTCGACACCGCCACGCCCGAGACGACGATCGACTCCGGCCCGACCGGCACCGTCACGACGGACGCCGCGAGCTTCACCTTCAGCGCCTCCGAGCCGGGCGCGAGCTTCGAGTGCAGCCTCGACTCGGCGCCGTTCACCGCCTGCACCTCACCGCAGGCGTACAGCGGCCTCGCCGACGGCGCCCACGACTTCCGGGTCCGGGCGACCGACGCCGCCGGGAACACCGATCCGACGCCGGCGACGCGGAGCTGGACGATCGACATGAGCTGGGCGGACCCCGGCAGGCTCAACGCCGGCAGCTTCCACACCTGCGCGATCGGCAGCAACGACGCGCTCGCCTGCTGGGGCTTCGACGACAACGGCCAGGCGAGCCCGCCCGCCGGCAGCTTCGAGTCGGTGAGCGCCGGCGCCGCGCACACCTGCGCGATCAGAAGCAACGGCACCGTCGCCTGCTGGGGCCTCGACGACGAGGGCCAGGCGACGCCGCCGTCCGGCACCTTCAAGTCGCTGAGCGCCGGCAACGCCCACAACTGCGCGATCCGCACCGACGACACCGTCGCCTGCTGGGGCCGCGATGTCGCCGGCCAGTCGACCCCGCCATCCGGCACCTTCAAGTCGGTCAGCGCCGGTCACTACCACACGTGCGGGATCCGAACCAACGACACGGTGGCCTGCTGGGGGGACGACTTCCGCGGCCAGTCGACCCCGCCCGCCGGGGCCTTCAAGGAGGTGAGCGCCGGCGATCAGCACACCTGCGGGATCAGAGCCGACGAC
This sequence comes from Solirubrobacterales bacterium, assembly GCA_041393495.1. Taxonomy (GTDB): domain Bacteria; phylum Actinomycetota; class Thermoleophilia; order Solirubrobacterales; family 70-9; genus RHKX01. Next base: position 157,289 of record JAWKKA010000003.1, read on the forward strand.
ACGCTCGCCTGCTGGGGCTTCGACGACAACGGCCAGTCGACCCCGCCGTCCGGCACCTTCAAGTCGGTCAGCGCCGGCACCGAGCACACCTGCGCGATCCGGACCGACGACACGGTCGTCTGCTGGGGCCTCAACGACGACGGCGAGGCCAGCCCGCCGGCAGGCAGCTTCGTGGCGGTCACTGCCGGCACCTACCACACCTGCGGGATCCGTAGCAACGGCGCGATCGCCTGCTGGGGGCGCGACTACTTCGGCCAGGCCAGTCCCTCCGCCGGCACCTTCGACACGGTGGCCGCCGGCAGCGGCCAGACCTGCACGATCGCAAGCAACGGCACGGTCGCCTGCTGGGGCGACGACTTCTACGATCAGGCGAGCCCGCCGGTCGGCACCTTCCAGTCGCTCAGCGCCGGTGGCCTGCACACCTGCGGGATCAGAAGCAACGACGCACTGGCCTGCTGGGGCTTCGACGCCGAGGACCAGGCGAGCCCGCCGTCCGGAAGCTTCGAGTCGGTCAGCGCCGGCGGCTACCACACCTGCGGGATCAGAAGCGACGACGCGGTCCTCTGCTGGGGCAGCGAGCTCTACGGTCAGACAACGGCGCCGGCCGGCACCTTCAAGGCGGTGAGCGCCGGCGACTACCACACCTGCGCGATCCGCAGCGACGACACGCTCGCCTGCTGGGGCCTCGACGACTACGGCCAGGCAAGCCCGCCGGCCGGCAGCTTCACCTCGGTGAGCGCCGGCGCCCGCCATACCTGCGCTGTTGATTCGGCGCAGCGCGTCTGGTGCTGGGGCTACTACGCCCGCCAGCCGCTCGCCACCGGTTAGCTCGGTTGGCGCTGTCGGCCAGCTTCGCCGCTGATCCGGGTCGACGGGGCAGAGCGCTCTGCCCGCGCCGCTGACCCGGGCGATCTGCCGACTGGCAGCACCGTGCTGAGCCACGGGCGACGGTACGGTGCGAGGGGTCGCATCGCGGTGGCGGGGTCCGTGCAACCGAGGAGAGGGTTGCGCTAGGGTGAGGGACGAGTCGTATTAGGGTGCCCTAAGCAGGGCTGGCAACTGAGCGGGAATGGAGACGGCTTGCTCCCAACCTTCGTAATCGGGCTGCGTGAGGGCGTCGAGGCGGCGCTGATCGTCGGCATCATCGCCGCCTTCCTGCAGCAGGAGGGACGCCGTGACGCGCTCCGGCACGTCTGGGTCGGCGTTGGCATCGCAACCGCGATCTGCGTCGCGATCGGGGTTGGCCTCGACCTCCTGAACCAGCAGCTTCCACAGCGCCAGCAGGAGATGCTGGAGACCGTGATCGGCCTGGCGGCGGTCGCGATCGTCACCTTCATGATCTTCTGGATGCGCAGGCACGCCCGGATGATCAAGTCCGAGCTGCATGCGAGCACCGCCTCGGCGCTGAAGAGCGGATCGGCGTGGGCGCTGATCGGGATGGCCTTCTTCGCCGTCCTCCGCGAGGGGATCGAGACCGCGGTCTTCCTGCTCGCGGTCTTCCAGGGCGCCTCCGATCCGACGAGCGCCGGGATCGGGGCCGTCCTCGGCGTCCTCCTCGCGATCGCGATCGGCTTCGGCATCTACCGTGGCGGCGTCCGCCTCAACCTCGCCCGCTTCTTCAAGCTGACCGCGGTCGTCCTCGTCTTCGTCGCCGCCGGGCTGCTGTCCAGCGCCGCCCACACCGCCTGGGAGGCGGGGTGGCTGACGAGCTTTCAGGCGCAGGCCGTCGACCTGAGCTGGCTCGTCGTCCCCGGCACCTGGACCTCCTCGCTGCTCACCGGGATGCTCGGCCTGCAGTCGGTGATGACCGAGGCCGAGGTGTTCGCCTACCTCGCCTACCTGATCCCGATGCTCGCCTACGTCCTCTGGCCGTCTTCGTGGCGGCTCAGCGCGCTCCGCAAGCGAACCGCACCCGGTGGCGCCCGCGCCCCCGGAACCGTGGACGCCTGAGCTCCCGAAGAAAGGAACCGATGCCCGGACCCAGGTCTCTCGACGTCCCCCGAATCGCGATCGGGCTCGTGCTCGCCGGCACGCTCAGCGCCGGCGTCGCCGCCTGCGGGTCCTCGTCCGACTCGGATTCGGACGGCACCCAGCGGATCGCCGTGACGATCACCGACGACGGCTGCGACCCGACCGACCTGAAGGCGACCGCCGGCCCGGCCACCTTCGCGGTCGAGAACGTCGACAGCTCGATCAACAACGAGTTCGAGGTCCTCGACGGCGCGCTGATCCTCGGCGAGCGCGAGAACGTCACGCCGGGGCTGAGCGGCGAGGTCTCGATCAACCTCGACCCGGGCACCTACGACATCGTCTGCGGCAACCCCGGCAATCGCGAGCCGACCGGCAAGCTCGTCGTCAGCGGCGAGGAGCAGGCTGCGACGACCGACCCGCAGCTTCGGAGGGCGGCCGACGAGTACGCCGCCTATGTCAACGACGAAGCCGGCGAGCTGGTCCGGCGGACGACGGCGTTCGTCGCCGCGATCGAGGCCGGCGACGTCGCCGGGGCGAAGGAGCTTTACGAGTACACCCGAATCCCGTACGAGCGGATCGAGCCCGTCGCCGAGTCCTTCGGCGGCCTCGACCCGGCGATCGACGCGCGCATCAACGACATCGCCAAGGGCGACGAGTGGACCGGCTTCCACCCGCTCGAGAAGGCGCTCTGGGTGAGCGGTGAGATCACCGGCCGAGACGTCGCGACCGCCCGGCAGCTCATGGCCGACGTCAAGAAGCTGCGGAAGCTGGCCGCCGAGAACACCTACGACCCGGTCCAGCTCGCCAACGGCGCCGTCGAGCTCCTCAACGAGGTCTCGCAGTCGAAGATCACCGGCGAGGAGGAGCGCTACTCGCATACCGACCTGACCGACTTCAAGGCCAACATCGACGGCGCCCACCGGGCGTTCGTGCTGCTCGAGCCGGCGCTCCGCGAGAGCGACCCCGACCTCGCGGCCGAGATCGAGGAGCGATTCGCCGCGATGTATGCGGCGCTGCGGCCTTACCGAGTCGAGGGCGACGTCTACGAGAACTACGAGAAGGTCAGCGAGCGCGAGCGCCAGAAGCTCAGCCAGGCTGTCGATGCGCTCGCGCTGCCGCTCGCCCAGCTCGGCGGACAGATCGTCGGCGAGTGAGTGGCGACGGGGCCAAGCCGCGCCAAGGGGTCACCCGCCGCGGCCTGATCGGGGCCGGTGCGGTGGGCGGCCTGGCGCTTGCCGCCGGCGGCGGCTTCGCGGTCGGCCGAGCGGACGCGGCGACCGACCCGACGTCGGGGACCGTGGAGTTCTACGGCGAGCACCAGGCGGGGATCACGACCCCCGCCCAGGACCGCCTCCATTTCGCTGCGTTCGACATGACCTCAACCAGCGTCGCCGACCTGCGGACGCTGCTGCGGGAGTGGACGATCGCGGCGGCGCGGATGACGAGGGGCGAGCCCGCCGGCACCGCCAACGACGAGCCGCTGCTGCCCCCCGACGACACCGGCGAGGCGATCGGCCTCGGGCCGGCGGAGCTGACGATCACGGTCGGGTTCGGGCCGTCGCTTTTCGACGGGCGCTACGGGCTGCGCGGCCAGCGACCGGCCGCCCTCGAGCCGATCCCGCCGCTGCCCGCCGACGAGCTCGATCCGAGGATCAGCGACGGCGACCTCTGCGTCCAGGCCTGCGCCAACGACCCCCAGGTCGCCTTCCACGCCGTCCACAACATGGCGAAGATCGCGCAGGGCGTGGCGGTGATGCGCTGGTGCCAGCTCGGCTTCGGACGGACCTCGCGAACCGGCGCCCAGCAGGAGACCCCGCGCAACCTGATGGGATTCAAGGACGGGACCAACAACATCCTCAACGACGACACCGATGCGCTCAACGAGTTCGTCTGGGTCGGCGCCGAGGGCCCCGAGTGGATGCGCGGTGGCAGCTACCTGGTCAGCCGCCGGATCCGGATGCTGATCGAGCCCTGGGACCGGACGTTCCTGCAGGAGCAGGAGAACGTCTTCGGACGCGTCAAGGACAGCGGCGCGCCGATCGGCTCCGCCGACGAGAAGGACGAGGTCGACCTCGACGCTACCGGCCCCGACGGCAACCCGCTGATCCCGGCCGACGCCCACATCCGGCTGGCGGGCCCGGAGGCGAACGGCGGCGAGCGGATCCTCCGGCGCGGCTACTCGTTCACCGACGGCTTCGACTTCACGCGCGGCCAGCTCGATGTCGGGCTGTTCTTCATCTGCTTCCAGAAGGACCCGCGGCGGCAGTTCGTGCCGATCCAGACCCGGCTCGGTCACAACGACCGGCTCAACGAGTACATCCTCCACACCGGCAGTGGCCTGTTCGCGGTCCCCTCCGGCGTGAGCGGCGCGGGCGGCTACTTCGGCGAGGGCCTCGTCTAGCCGGGTCTGCGGCGCCCTCGCCGTCATCGCGTCGGCGCCGCGGCGTCGCCGCGGCGCGACGGGGCTGCGCTCACCTCATGCTGAACCGGAGTCCGGCCCGCTCGAAGCGGGCCATGCTCGCGGTGCCGAGGGCGATCGCCGGAGTCAGGCAGCCGAACGAGCCGGACGCCGGTGCGCGCTCGGAGAGGATCAGCCCGGCCTCGCCGAGGATCCGGGCGGTGGTCAGGTAGCCGGGGTGGCCGTCGGCGTCGACTTCGACCTCGACGCGGTGCTCGCCGCTCGTCGCCGCCGTGACCCGCATCGACCAGCGCCAGCCCTCGAGGCGTTCCGGCGAGGGGCCGAAGCCGGACTTGGGGAGGACACGGCCGAGGACCGAGCTCACGCGTTGTCTGGTCGCCGGCCCGGCGAGCAGCGTTCGGCGCATGCCCGCCTGGGTTGCGGCGAGGGTGCCGGCGACAGCGAGGCGGGCGGGCAGGCTGGCGATGCCGCCGTCGAGTGCGACGCCCTCGCGGTAGCGGAACGGCGGCGGCGGCTCGCCGGCGCCGGCGAGCTCGGCCGTCCTCTGGATCACGGCGGGGTTGATGAACGCGGCCGGCGCCATCGGCGCGATGACGCTGCCGCCGGCGCCGCGGCGAACGCCGGTATCGATCGGGCTCGCCTCGCGGACGCGAGCGGCGCGGGCGGCGTCGTCGACGAGCGCCGCCGGATCGGCCGCGACCGCCGAGTCGGGGTCGGCGGTCACCGCGACCATGCTCTGGCTCGTCCCTCCCGAGACCCCGTCGGTCGGTCGGGGCAGGCCGGGCGGCGGCTTCACCCGCGCCTCGAGGTCGACGGCGACGAGGTCCTCGTCCCAGCTTCGGCGAGCGGCTTCGGTGGCGGCCAGGACCGCGAGGTCGGGCGGCAGCGCCTCGAACCCGCAGACCTGGACGACGGCGACGCCGGCCGCGCGGGCGGCGGCGTCGAAATCCCTGATCACCGTGCGTACGAACGGGATCTCGCCGGTCAGGTCGAGGTAGTGGGTGCCGTTTCCGATGCACGCCTCGACGACTGGACGGGCGTGGCGCGTATACGGCCCGACGAGGTTCACGACCGCGCGGGTGCGTGCTGCGAGAGCCCGTAGCGACCGCTCGTCGCCGGTGTCGGCCGCGATCGCCGGACAGCCGCCGGCGCCGACCCCGGCCATCACCCGTTCGAGCTTCGCCGGATCGCGGGCGGCGGCGGCCCACGCGAAGCCGTCCTCGCGCGCGCGCTCGGCCAGGTAGCCGGCAACCCGGCGACCGGTTACACCCGTCGCGCCGAGCACGACGACCGAGAGCTCGCGGTCGGTCACCCGGGCAGCCTAATGCGCGCTGCTAGATTGCCTTCGCCGGGGCGTTTAGCTCAGTTGGGAGAGCGCCAGCTCGACAAGCTGGAGGTCACTGGTTCGAGCCCAGTAACGCCCATCGCCCGGCGCCGACGCATCGGACCGCTTCGCGGGCTCGGGGGTTACTACCGATGCGCCCCGTCCGGGTCCGGCTCGAACCTGATCGGGTGAGCGAGCGGGAGGAGTACGTTCGGCGCCTCTGGAAGCGCTTTCGCGAAGGAGGCATCGATGCGCTGCTCGCGGATGCGCCACGCGGCGTCGTCTGGGAGCCGTACGGCGCCGGCGATCGCCTGATCGAGCCCGACGAGCTCCGCGAGTTCTTCGCGAGCGTCGAGGGTGGGGGGTCGGGCCGGGAGGCGCTGATCTGGGAGCTGCACGAGGTCCGCGGGCACGTGCTGGCGATCGGCTCGGTGCGCTGGCCGGTCGGGCAGGGCTACAGCGAGGTCCTGGCGGCGTGGGTGTTCTTCTTCGACCGCGACGGGCGGCTCTTTCGCGCCGCCACCTACGGGTCGCCCGAGGAGGCCGGAAGGGCGCTGCTCGCCGTCGAGGACACCGGCCGCGGAGACGAGCCGGCCCAGGTTGGGGGGTGAGCGCGATGCCCTGCCGCCCGCGCCAAATATGCTCCGCCCCATGAGCGAAACCACCTCCGCTGCAGCCGGCGTCTACGAGGTCCCGGAGGAGCTGCGCGACTTCCGCGAGCTCGTCCGCAGGCTCGCGCAGGAGCAGATCGCGCCGCGCGCCGCCGAGATCGACGAGACGGGCGAGTATCCGTGGGACGTCCGCGAGCTGCTCGCCTCCCACGACATCCTCGGCCTGCCCTTCCCCGCCGAGTACGGCGGGACCGGGACCGGGACGCTGATGCAGCAGATCGCGGTCGAGGAGATCGCCAAGGCGTGTGCTTCGAGCGCCCTGATCCTGATGATCCAGGAGCTCGGGACGCTGCCGATCCAGCTCTTCGGCTCGGACGGGCTCAAGGACCGCCTGCTGCCGAGGTGCGCTTCGGGGGAGTGGTCGCCGGCCTTCGCGCTGAGTGAGCCGGAGGCGGGCTCCGATCCGGCCTCGATGCGGACCGTCGCCGTCCGCGACGGCGACGAGTGGGTCATCAACGGCGCCAAGAACTGGATCACCAACTCGGGGATCGCCGACTTCTACGTCGTCTTCGCCGTCACCGACCGCGAGGACCGCCGGGTCACGGCGTTCGTCGTCGAGAAGGACAGGCCGGGCTTCTCGATCGCGGGCCTCGAACACAAGCTGGGCATCAAGGGATCGCCGACGGGCTCGCCGGTCCTCGAGGACGTCAGGGTCCCGCAGGAGAACGTCGTCGGCGAGGTCGGCCGTGGCCTCGCAGTCGCGCTGGCGACGCTCGAGCGGACCCGCCTCGGCGCTGCCGCCCAGGCCGTCGGCATCGCCCAGGGGGCGGTCGACTACGCCGTCGGGTACGCGAAGGAGCGCGTCCAGTTCGGCAAGCCGATCATCGAGCTGCAGGGGATCCAGTTCAAGCTCGCCGACATGGCGACGAGGACGGCCGCCGCGCGCGAGCTGCTCTACACGGCCTGCGCGAAGATCGATCGCGGCGACCCCGACCGCTCGCGGTACAGCTCGATGGCGAAGCTGTTCGCATCCGACACGGCGATGGCGGTGACGGTTGAGGGCGTGCAGGTGCTCGGTGGCTACGGCTACGTCAAGGAGTACCCGCTCGAACGGATGATGCGGGACGCCAAGATCACCCAGATCTACGAGGGGACCAACGAGATCCAGCGCGTCGTGATCGCGCGCTCGCTGAGCCGCTGAGGGCCCCGTCGCTCCCGATCTACACATGGACCCCGCGGGCGGCGGCTCCGCTGGCGGTCTGACGGCGGCGTAGCCGGCCCCCCGTGCTGGCCGACGCGCTCGTCACCTACGTCGCGGCGATCGGGCTGATCGCGGTCGCGACCGCGCTCGGCGCCGGAATCCTCGCCGCCGCCGGCGCGCGGCGGCTGTCCCCGGTCGCGCCGGTGGTCGGCCTCGCCGCCGCGAGCGCCCTCGCGTGGTGGGCGGTGCGGCTGCCCGGCCACGGCCTCACCGCGCTGCTCGTGCTGCTCGCGGCGGCAGCCGTCGCCGGCGCGCTCGCGGCGACCCGGCTCGGCGGCATCGCCGAGACGCTCGCCCGGATGCTGCCGGCCGCCGTCGGGACGCTCGCGGCCGTCTCGATCCCGTTCGTCGTCGAGGGGCACATCGGGGTCCTCGGCAGTGGTTTCAACGTCGACATGTCCCAGCACCTGTTCGCGGCGAGCTGGCTCCTCGATCAGGAGGGGCTGAGCCCGAGCCTCGTCCGCAACGGCTATCCGCTCGGGCCGCACGCGCTCGCCGTCACGGCCGACCGGGTCACGGGCGAGCTCAGCACCGCCTTCACGGCGGTGACGATCGCGGTGCCGGTCGCCGCCGCGCTTGCGGCCCTCGCGGCTCTCGGCCGGCTCCCGCGCCTCCGGGCGTCCGTCGTCGCGGTCCTGAGCGCGCTCGCCTATCTGGTCGCGTCCTATCTCGCCCAGGGGGCGTTCAAGGAGCTCTTCGAGGCGGCCTTCCTGCTCGGCTTCGCGCTCTGGCTCCGCGAGCTGACGCGAGATCGCGAGCGCACCGGCGAGGGCCTGCTGATGTTCTTGCCCGGCGCCGTGATCGCTGCCGGTGCGCTCTACGTCTACAGCTGGCCCGGCCTCGTCTGGCTCGGCGCGGCAGCGGTGGTCTGGGCGCTCGTCGAGCTCCGGCGCCGTCGCGTCGGCGTCCGTGAAGCCGTACCCCGCTTCGCCCCGGCGGCGCTGGTCGGGCTCCTCGTCCTGGGGCTCGCGGCGGCGCCGGAGCTCGATCGGATCGGCAGGTTCGGGACGAGCGTCGACGCGGTCACCGAGCGGACGCCGAGCGCGGCGGCCGCCGGGGCGGGGGATCGGGCGCAGGGTGGGGGAGCGGGGCAGGGCAGCGGGCCGTCCGGCGCCGTCGGCGGCTCAGCGCGGCCGAAACCGGTCCAGCCCGACTTCGACAACGACCTCGGCAACCTGTTCGGGCAGATCAACCCGGCCTCGGTCTTCGGGGTCTGGCCGAGCGGCGACTTCCGCGTCAATCCCGGCGACGGGGCGGTGCCGGCTCCGGTCTTCTGGCTCGGCGCGCTGCTCGGCGCCGTCGCGTTCGCGCTCGGGGCAGTCGCCGCCTGGCGGCGTGCGGAGACCGCGATCCTGGCGGCGCTCGCGGCCGCTGCCGCTATCTGGCTGGGCGCCCGGATCGGCAGCACCCCGTACACGAGCGCCAAGGCGCTGCAGATGCTGGCGCCGCTGGTGATGCTGCTCGCCGCCGGCGGCCTGCTCGACCGCGCCGCCCCGGTGCCGCTGCGGACGCGCCATCCGCGGGCGCTCGCAGCTTGCGGAGCGGCGTTCGCGCTCGCGGCCGCCGCCTCTAGCGTCCTCGCTCTCGCCAACGCCCCGGTCGGCCCCGACGACTACACGCCGGGCGTCCGCAAGCTCGCGAAGCGCTTCGCCGGGGAGCCGACCCTGCTGCTCGCTCCGGCGACGACGATCGCCGACCAGCATGGCGCCGATTTCTACGGCTGGGAGTTGCGCGGCGCCGCGAGCGTCGCCGTCGAGCCGCTGCCCGCGGGCGGCAGCGCGCCGGCGGGCATCGCCCGGGTGCTGGTGGTCGGCGGCGATCAGGAGCCCCCGTTCGACGACGTCAAGCGGATCAACAGCGCCAACCGCGTCGTCCTCTGGCGGGTGCTCGATGGCCGACCCCACGAAACCGGTCAATAGCATTGGCCGCGATGGCCGCGATCACCGTCCAGCTCCCTGACGGGTCCCCGCTCGAGCTCGAGGAGGGGGCCAGCGGCGCCGACGCCGCGGCGGCGATCGGGCCAGGCCTCGCGCGGGCGGCGCTCGCGATCCGCATCGGCGGCGAGACGCGCGACCTCGCCTCCCCGCTCGCCGGTGGCGATGAGATCGAGATCGTCACCGCGAAGAGCGACGGCGCCCTCGAGCTGATCCGCCACGACGCGGCCCACGTGATGGCGACCGCGGTCTGCGAGCTCTTTCCCGGCACGAAGGTGTCGATCGGGCCGCCGATCGCCGACGGCTTCTACTACGACTTCGAGTTCCCGGAGGGGGTCAGCGTCTCCGAGTCGGACCTCGAGCGGATCGAGGAGCGGATGGCCGAGCACATCGCCGCCGACGAGCGCTTCGAGCGCAGCGACATCAGCGTCGAGGAGGCGCTCGAGCGCTTCCGCGCCGAGGACCAGCCCTACAAGGTCGAGCTCGTCGAGGACCTGATCGAGCGCGAGGGCGCCGAGACCGTGTCGCTGTACCGCAACGGTCCGTTCACCGATCTCTGTCGCGGCCCCCACGCCCCCTCGACGGGGCGAATCGAGGCGGTGAAGCTGAGCTCGCTCGCGGGCGCGTACTGGCGCGGCGACGAGACCCGGCAGATGCTGACCCGGATCTACGGCACCGCCTTCTTCTCGAAGCGGGACCTCGCCGAGCACCTCGAGCGGATCGAGCAGGCGAAGGCGCGCGACCATCGCAAGCTCGGCCCCCAGCTCGACCTGTTCGTCTTCCGCGAGGAGGCGCCCGGGATGCCGTTCTGGCTGCCCAACGGGACGGTCCTGCTCGACCTGATCGAAGGGCAGGTGCGGGAGCAGCTCGACAAGCACGGCTACTCCCGGATCGACACCCCGCAGATCCTCGATGAGCAGCTCTGGCACCGCTCCGGCCACTACGACAACTACCGCGAGAACATGTTCTTCGCCGAGCCGGCCGAGCGCGAGCGCGACGAGCACGCTCGTCGTTTCGCGGTCCGGCCGATGAACTGCCCCGGCGCCTGCCTGGTCTTCGCGAACGGCCGCCACTCCTACCGGGAGCTGCCGCTGCGGCTGGCCGAGTTCGGCCGCGTCTCGCGCTACGAGCGCGAGGGCGTCCTCCACGGCCTGCTCCGTGTCCGCGCCTTCACCCAGGACGACGCGCACGTCTACTGCACCCGCGAGCAGGCCTCCGACGAGGTCGTCGCGATCGTCGCGGCGATCGACGAGCTCTACGCGAAGTTCGGGTTCGACTCGGTCGCGGTCGAGCTCTCGACCCGGCCCGAGAAGTCGATCGGCAGCGACGCCGAGTGGGAGGAGGCGGAGTCGATCCTCGGCGCCGCCCTCGAGCGGATCGGCCGCGAGTATCGCGTCAATCCCGGCGACGGCGCCTTCTACGGCCCGAAGATCGACTTCCACGTCACCGACGCGCTCGGCCGCTCGTGGCAGCTCGGCACCTGCCAGCTCGACTTCTTCATGCCCGAGCGCTTCGACCTGACCTACCAGGGCGCCGACAACCGGGACCACCGGCCACTGATGATCCACCGGGCGCTGCTCGGCTCGATGGAGCGCTTCGCGGGGATCCTGATCGAGCACTACGGCGGTCGCTTTCCCGACTGGCTCGCCCCGGTCCAGGCGGCGGTCCTGCCGGTCGCCGACCGCCACGTCGAGGCCGCCGAGGCGATCCTCGCGGAGCTCGGCGACCTCGGCGTCCGGGCCCGCGTCGACGGGCGCGGCGAGTCGGTCGGCCGCAAGATCCGCGACGCCGAGCTCGCCAAGGTCCCCTACATGCTGGTTCTCGGCGATCGCGAGCTCGACGCCGGCGGCGTCGCGGTCCGCTCCCACGCGGACGGCGACCTCGGCATCCTCGACGCCGCCGCTCTCGCGGCCCGGCTCGGCCGCGGCCCCGACTGACGGCCGCCTTGCAGGGCCGCGGCCCCGACCGACGGGTCGCTTCCAGCCCCGCGGCCCCGGCCGACGGGCCGCTTGCAGCCCCGCCGCCCCGGCCGACGGGCCGCTTGCAGCCCCGCGGCCCCGGCCGACGGGCCGCTTGCAGCCCCGCCCGGCTGTTCCGTTGCCAATCGCTGCCCATAGTGGTCAGCAATCGGCAGTGAAAGGCGGCGGCGGGTGTGATTGCCCCGGCCGCACTGTCTATACTGCCGCGCGATGCAAGTCACCGAGACCACGCCGCGCCGCTTCTGAGCGCCCGTGCACTTGCGCATCCCCGCTCCCATCCCCTCGTTGACGGCTTGACGCTCAGCGGCTCCGTTTTCTAGTGCCGGTTCCGCGACGCTTCGACCGGCGTCCCCCCGACCGGGACCCGACCCGCATCAACGACCGGATCCGCGTCCCGAAGGTCAGGCTGATCGGAGCCGACGGCGAGCAGATCGGCGTCGTCGACACCGATGAGGCGCGGCGGATCGCCCGCGAGGCCGATCTCGACCTCGTCGAGGTGGCGCCGGACTCGCGTCCGCCCGTCTGCCGGCTGCTCGATTACTCGAAGTACAAGTACGAGCAGGAGCAGAAGGCCAAGCAGGCCCGCAAGCACCAGCAGCAGGTCAACGTCCGCGAGATCAAGCTGCGGCCGAAGATCGCCGACCACGACTACGAGACCAAGAAGGGCCATGTCGAGCGGTTCCTCAACAAGAAGGACAAGGTCAAGGTGACGATCATGTTCCGCGGCCGCGAGCAGGCCCACCCGGAGCGGGGTCGGGCGCTGCTCGAGCGCCTCTACGACGATCTCGGCGAGCTCGCCACGGTCGAGCAGGCCCCCCAGCAGGAAGGCCGGAACATGCACATGGTGCTGGCGCCCGGCAAGGTCGCCGGCAGCGCCTGACCGCCGAGCCGCCGCCGAGCGCTCCCCGGCGCCCGGCCCGCCCGCGGCCGCGTGCACGCTGCTGGGGCGGCAGGCGCCGGTATCCCGGCCTGGCTCGCCCCGGCGCGATCCGCGGTGGAGCCGGCGCCGCGGGCCGCGAGGGCCGTCGGGTGGGGCTGCGGCGCCGCGACCTCAGCACCGAGGCGAGCGCGGTACCGCGACGCACTCTGCTTCAATACCCCGTCCGATGCCGAAGGCCAAGACCCACTCCGGCGCCAAGAAGCGCTTCAAGCGGACGTCCACGGGCAAGCTCCGCGGCCGCCGCGCCTACTCGAGCCACATCCTCGAGAAGAAGCCGCCGAAGCGGAAGCGCCGGATGGCCCGGCCGGTGGCGATCGCCCCGTCCGACACCTCGCGGGTCGACAAGCTGCTCGGGAAGAAGCGATAGCCGATGCCGCGCGCAACGAACGCAGTCGCTCGGCGTCGCCGCCGCAAGAAGACGCTCGCGCAGGCGAAGGGCTATTACGGCCGCAAGCACTCCAGCTACCGGTTCGCGAACGAGCAGCTCATGCGGTCGGGCCAGTACGCCTACCGCGACCGCCGCAACCGCAAGCGCGAGTTCCGGCGGCTCTGGATCACCAGGATCAATGCTGCCGCCCGCCGTAACGGGATGAGCTACTCGGAGCTGATGCACGGCCTCAACGCCGCCGGCGTCGAGGTGAACCGGAAGATGCTCGCCGACCTCGCGGTCAACGATCCTGATGCGTTCCGCCGATTCGCCGAGGTGGCCCGGGAGGCCGTGGCATAGGTCACGGTTCGCAGCGACGATCTCCCGGGCGGTCCACGAATGGGCCGCCTTTTTTGTGAGTGGACGGAGACAACGGACAGCGAGACACGAGGACAGCAACCACCGTGATAACCAGCCGCGACAACGAGAAGCTGAAGCTCGTCCGCAAGCTGCGCGAGCGGAAGTGGCGCGAACGGGAGGGGCTGTTCGTGACCGAGGGGGAGGATCTGCTCGCCGCCGGGCTCGCCGCCGGGCACTCGCCGGTCGAGGTCCTCGTCACCGCGGGGGCGGAGACAGCCGGGACCGAGGTCGAGCCGGACCTGCTCGACGCTGCCTCCGCGCTCGGGTCGGGGACGCGCGTGATCGCCGCCTGGCGGCTGCCGGAGGCGCCGCCACCGCCGGGGCCGGCCGTGTATCTGCACGGGGTCGGCGATCCCGGCAACGTCGGCACGATCATCCGGACCGCGGCGGCGCTGACCGGCGCCCGCGTCGTCCTCGGCCCCGGCTGCGCCGATGCCTACTCGCCGAAGGCCGTCCGCGCCAGCATGGGGGCGATGTTCGCGGCGCCGCCGAGCCGCGCCCGGTTCGAGGCGACGGCGGCGCCGCGGCTCGCGCTCGTCGCCCACGGCGACAGGGCGATCGACGACGCCCTCGCCGACCTCGGAGCCGAGCCGACGCTCTGTCTCGGCGCCGAGCGCGCGGGGCTGCCGACGGCGGTGGCGGACGCCTGCGAGGCGAGCGCGACGATCCCGCTCCGCGAGGGCGCCGAGTCGCTCAACGTGGCGGCCGCGGCGGCGATCGCGCTGCAGCGGATATCGTCGCTCTCCGCGGCGGTGGGTGGCGACTGATGCTGGAGCGAATCGAGCAGATACGAGAGCAGGGCCGCGCGGCGATCGCGGCTGCCGGCAACGCTGCGGAGGTCGAGGCGGCGCGGGTCCGCTTCCTCGGCCGCAAGGCCGAGCTGACGACGATCCTTCGCGGAATCGGCGAGCTCGCGCCCGAGCTGCGCGGCCCGGTCGGCAAGGCCGGCAACGAGGTCCGCCGCGAGCTCGAGGAGCTCGTCGCCGAGGCCCGCGGCCGATACGAGCGGGCCGAGCTCGACAGCCGCCTCGCCATCGAGTCGATCGACGTGACCCTGCCCGGCACACCGCCGGTGCGGCTTGGCCATCTGCACCCGCTGACGAGGACGCGTCGCCAGATCGAGGACATCTTCGCCGGGCTCGGCTACCGGGTGACCGAGGGGCCCGAGATCGAGCATGACTACTACAACTTCACCGCCCTGAACTACCCGCCCGGGCACCCGGCGCGGATGCTCCAGGACACCTTCTACGTCGACCCGGCCACGCTCGGGTCCGACCCGACCCTCGTCGGCTCGGACGGCGAGCCGCTCGTGGCCGCGCCGGGGCCGCGCGACGTCCTGCTCCGCACCCACACCTCGCCGATGCAGATCCGCGGGATGGAGGATCGTGAGCCGCCGATCTTCATCGTCGTGCCCGGCCGCGTCTATCGCCGCGACTCGGATGCGACCCACACCCCGATGTTCCACCAGGTCGAGGGCCTCGCCGTCGGCGAGGGCATCACCCTCGCCGACCTGCACGGGACGCTGTTGACGTTCGCCAGGGCGGTCTTCGGGGCCGACCGCGAGGTTCGGATCAGGCCGCACTTCTTCCCGTTCACCGAGCCGAGCGTCGAGGTCGACGTGTCCTGCTTCCGTTGCGGCGGCAACGGCCGCTTCGAGGGCGGGCGCTGCAACCTCTGCAAGGGCACCGGCTGGCTCGAGATCCTCGGCGCCGGCATGGTCGACCCGAACGTGTTCGGGTTCGTGCGCGATCGCGGCTACGACCCCGAGCGGGTCCAGGGCTTCGCGTTCGGGATGGGGATCGAGCGGATCGCGATGCTCAAGCACGGCGTGCCCGACCTGCGGATGTTCTTCGACAACGACACCCGGATGCTGGAGCAGTTCCGATGA
>JAWKKA010000004.1:0-172607 GCA_041393495.1 Solirubrobacterales bacterium
TTCCTCCTCTTCCAGTAGTCGCGGCTATCGTCGTCGTCGTGCCCGCGCGGATCGTCCTCTTCGGCGCGACCGGCCACACCGGCCGGCTGACCGCGGACGCGTTGCGCGAGGCCGGACCTGCTGCCCGGGTTCCTGCTGATCGGCGCCGGCATCGGCCTCGTCTTCGTCGCCGTCTCGGTGACCGGGATGAGCGAGGTCGAGATGTTGTCCGGTAGTTCGTAGAACTTGAGGCAGCGGCCCTCCCGCCTCGTCCGCTCCCGTTGGGAGCGTTCGTGGCGATCAAACCAAGTCCGACCAGGACGAGGAACAGGAGGAACCGCCATGAAGAAGGTACCCGCCCCGAGGGTCGCCACGGCGATCGAGCACCCCGAGGGCCCGCTGCCTGCGGAGATCTCCGCAGCGCTCGGCGAACTCGTCGGTGCAGCGAGGGAGGGTCTGCTTGCCCTCAGCGTCGGCGTCGGGCTCGCCCTCGTGCACGAGCTGATGGAAGCCGAGGTCGACGAGGTGGTCGGGCCAAGCACGACCCCGAGCGCACCGCCACCCGCCACGGTCACGACAACGGCTCGCTGACGCTCGGCGGTCGGCGGACCAGGGTCCGGCGCCCAAGGCTCCGAACGGCTGACGCTGCCCATGAGCTGCCGCTCCGCACCTACGAGCACTTCGCCGCGCGCGACCCGCTGACCCTGGAGCCGCTACGTGATGCTGGCCCGGCTCGGCTCCGACGGCACCACCGAGCACGTCATCGGAGCCCTCAAGGAGCGGATCGGCGATCTGCCCCGCCACCTGTTGCTCTCACTGACCTGGGACCAGGGCAAAGAGCTCGCCGCCCACAAGCGGCTGACCGCCGAGACGGGGGTCGACGTCTGCTTCTGCGATCCCCACTCGCCCTGGCAGCGGGGCTCGAACGAGAACACCAACGGCCTGCTGCGCCAATACCTGCCGAAGGGCACCGACGTGGCTGTGCGCAGCCAGGTCGAGCTCGACGAGATCGCCGCCGAGCTCAATGACCGACCGCGGCAGACATCGGGCTGGGCGACGCCGGCTGAGAGAATGGAGGAGCTATTGCGTTGATCGTTTGAGGTCGCCGGCGGATGTTGGCCACTCAGCCATCGAGGTCCCCCGTCACGACATCCATGATCTGGCGGGCAACGTATCGGCGCTGGCCCCTCGCGCCGGGGCTGACCTGCTCGAGGACGCCGTGCCGCTCCATCGACATGAGAAGTCGGAGCGCGGTCGGCCGGCTGACGCCGAGGCCGTTCTCAACGGCCTTTGCTGTGACGATCGGGTTTACGCAGACCATCTCGACCAGGCCGGCGGCGTTGGGCGAGCCCATCCCCTGGGTCCTCGCCCGGTAGCTCTCGCGGGTCTCGAGGATCCGGGCCGCTCGGGTGACGGCGTCCTCAGCCTGGCTTCTGACAGCGGTGAGGAACAGGTCGAGCCACGGGGTCGGATCGCCCTCTTCGCGAATCGACTGGAGCGCGGCGTAGTAGTCGCTGCGGTGCGTCTCCAGATAGGCGCTCAGGTAGAGCAGCGGCGAGGGAAGGCGGCCACGCGCGACGAGGAAGAAGACGACGACGAGCCGGCCGAGCCGGCCGTTGCCGTCGAGGAACGGGTGGATCGTCTCGAACTGGGCATGGAGGAGGGCGTCCTGGACGAGGACCGGCATCTCGAGCTCCTCGTTCGCGAACCGCTCCCAGTCGCTCAGAAGCGCACCCAGCTCCTCCGGCGGCGGCGGGACGAACGGAGCGGTGGCAATCGTCGAGCTGCTCGGCCCGACCCAGTTCTGCGAGGTGCGGAGCTCACCCGGGGAAAGCTCCTGACCGCGGACGCCAACCATCAACTCGCCGTGGACCTCCCGGATCAAGCGGGTGCTGATCGGCAGTTCGGCGAGGCGGTCGAGGCCCTTTCGCATCGCCACCACGTAGTTGACGACTTCGTTGACATCCTCGCTTCGCATCTCACCGCCGGCATCGGCTTCAAGGACTTCGACCATGCTCGCCTGCGTTCCTTCGATGCGGGTCGACGAGAGCGCCTCGCGGAGGAGATACGGGCGGATCAGGAGGTCCGGGTTCGGCAGCAGACGGCCGACGCCGGCGAGCTGGCCGAGGGCAGCCTCCGCGTCGGCGAGAAGCCCGACCGTGGCGCTCGGAAGCTCGATCTCGCGCGGGATCGGGGCGGGGTAGTAGGCGACGTAGCTATTGCGTCCGCCCGCGCGCCGGGGCCTGCCGAACGAGGTCGCGCTGTAATGATCTGCCTCCATGGCGCGGGGGGAGGCTACCGTCTCTAACGAGATGGGGCAAATACGTTAGAGACGTGGGCCGGACCCTATCGCGGCCGTTACGGTCCGGGGCCTATGGCAACAGCGGCACGCGGCAGATCGGGGACGCGGGGGTCGTCCTCGAGCTTCGCCTTGTCGATCCGGTCGACGTTGAACGGCGGGTTCGCCATCACGAAGTCGAAGCGGCCGAGGCTCGAGTGGCGGTCCTCGTAGTAGCTGTGGGCGCCCGGGCTGAGGTAGATCGCGCCGGCGGCGCGATAGTCGGCCGGGCCGATCTGCCGCCGTTTGGATCCGGAGCCTTCAAGATCTGCCTCGATCGCACCCGGTCATCGTGAGCCGGAGCCCATGCGGCCGCCCGCGGAACCTCTCGACTACCCCATTTGGGGGAGGTTCCGCGGTACCGTGGCGCCCCGACTCAGGCAGCGACGGCGGCGGTCGCCCGCTCGAAGACGAGGTCGCCGTCGCGGGCCTCGACCCGGACCGTGTCGCCCTCGGTGAACTCGCCCTCGAGCAGCTTCAGGGCGAGCCGGTCGACGAGGCGGCTCTGGATCACCCGCTTCAGTGGCCGGGCGCCGTAGGTCGGGTCGTAGCCGAGGTTGCCGAGCAGCGTCCGCGCGTCATCGGTGAGCTCGATCTCGATGCCGCGCTCACCGACGCGCTCGGTCAGCATCGCGACCTGGACGTCGACGATCCGGGTGATGTCCTCGCGGCTGAGCCGGTGGAAGATCACCGTCTCGTCGATCCGGTTCAGGAACTCGGGCTTGAACGTCGCCGTGAGGATCTCGATCTTCTCGCGGATGTTCTCGTCGATCCGTTCGCCGGCGATCTCCTGCGAGCCGACGTTCGAGGTCATGATCAGGACCGTGTTCGTGAAGTCGACGGTGTGGCCCTTGCCGTCGGTCAGGCGACCGTCGTCCATGATCTGCAGCAGCACGTTGAAGACGTCCGGGTGCGCCTTCCTCGATCTCGTCGAGGAGCACGACCGATAGGGACGCCGCACCGCCTCGGTGAGTTGTCCGCCCTCGTCGTAGCCGTAGCCCGGCGGCGCGCCGATCAGCCGCGCGACCGTGTGCTTCTCCATGTACTCGGACATGTCGATCCGCGTGATCGCCCCCTCGGAGTCGAACATGAACTCGGCCAGCGCCCGGGCCAACTCGGTCTTGCCGACGCCGGTCGGGCCGAGGAACAGGAAGCTGCCGATCGGCCGGTTCGGGTCGGAGAGGCCGGCCCGTGAGCGGCGCAGCGCGTTCGCAACCGCGACGACCGCCTCGTCCTGGCCGATCACCCGCTCGTGCAGGCGCTCCTCCATGTGGATGAGCTTCTCGACCTCGCCCTCCATCAGCCGGCTGACCGGGATCCCGGTCCACTTGCCGACGACCTCGGCGACATCCTGCTCGGTCACCTTGTCGACGAGCATCGAGGTGCCGCGGGCCTGAAGCTCGGCGAGCTTCGCCTCCTCGTCGGCCATCCGCCGCTCGAGCTCGGGGATCCGCCCGTACTTGAGCTCGGCCGCCACCTCGAGGTCGGCGCTGCGCTCGGCCCGCTCGACCTCGCGGTTGGCCTCCTCGAGCTCGGCGCGGGCGGCGTTGATCGCCTCGATCGCGCCCTTCTCGTTCTGCCACCGCGCCTTCAGCTCGGCGCCTGACTCCTTCAGGTTCGCAAGCTCCTCCTCGAGCGTCTCGAGGCGGCCCTTCGAGGCCTCGTCGCTCTCGTTCTGAAGCGCCTGGCGCTCGATCTCGAGCTGCGTGATCCGGCGGTCGATCTCATCGATCTCGACCGGCGAGGACTCGATCTCCATCTTCAGCCGCGAGGCGGCCTCGTCGATCAGGTCGATCGCCTTGTCGGGGAGGAAGCGGTCGGCGATGTAACGGTCGGACAGGGTGGCAGCGGCGACGATCGCCGGGTCGGTGATGTCGACGCCGTGGTGGCTCTCGTAGCGCTCCTTGAGGCCGCGGAGGATCGCGATCGTGTCGGTCAGGTCGGGCTCGTCGACGAAGACCGGCTGAAAGCGCCGCTCGAGCGCGGCGTCCTTCTCGATGTGCTTGCGGTACTCGTCGAGGGTGGTGGCGCCGATCGTCCGCAGCTCGCCGCGGGCGAGCATCGGCTTCAGCAGGTTGGCGGCGTCGACGGCGCCCTCGGCCGCCCCGGCGCCGACGATCGTGTGCAGCTCGTCGATGAACAGGACGATCTGGCCACGGGCGTCGCCGACCTCCTTGAGCACGGCCTTGAGGCGCTCCTCGAACTCGCCGCGGAACTTCGCGCCGGCGAGCAGGGCGCCGACGTCGAGGGCGATCAGACGGCGACCCTTCAGCGAGTCGGGGACGTCGCCGGAGACGATCCGCTGCGCGAGCCCCTCGACGATCGCCGTCTTGCCGACGCCCGGGTCGCCGATCAGCACCGGGTTGTTCTTGGTCCGCCGCGAGAGCACCTGGATGACCCGGCGGATCTCCTCGTCGCGGCCGATCACCGGGTCGAGCTTGCCCGCCTCGGCGTCGGCGGTCAGGTCCTGGCCGAACTTCTCGAGCGACTCGAGGGTGGACCGGGTCGGGCGAGGTGATCCGCTGCGCGTAGACCTCGCCGACGCCTTCGCGATCGCATCGCGGTCGGGGAGCAGGTCGCTGACGCCCGACGACTTCTCGGCGAGCGCGAGCAGGAAGTGGTTGGTGGCGATGTACTCGTCGCCGAGCGCCTGCATCTCGCGCTCGGCGCGCTGCAGGACCTTGACGAGCCCCTGCGAGGGACGGACGTCGGGAGCCTCGGCGCCGGAGACCGTCGGCAGCTCGTCGATCCGCGCCGATGTCGCGTTCTCGATCGCGACGACGTCGGCGCCGATCTTGCGGAGGATCGGCGGCGCGAAGCCGTCCTCCTGCTGGAGGATCGCGAGCAGCAGATGGGCGGGCGCGGCCTCGGTGTTGCGGCGCTGCGAGGCGATCCGCATCGCCGCCGCGACGGCGTCGCGGCCCATCGTCGTGAAGCGGTCGGACTGCATGCGGCCAGTCTAGGCGGGTTCCCGGTGCGAGTCAAGAAATCTGCTATGGACAGGCTTAGATCCTGCCGGGTGTGGCGCCCGCCTCAGCGAGCCAGCTCCGTGAGCTCGGCGATCGACTTCTCGATCCCCGCGCGGAGGACGTCGAGGTCGGGGACGGCATCGGGATCGGCGTTCAGGCAGATCTGGAACCTGCCGCCGTAGCTGAGGATCGCGATGCCGATCGCGTGATCGGCGGCGAGCGGCACGAGCGGCCAGATCGTCTCCACCCTCGACCCGAAGGCGTACAGGTCCTGCCGGGGGCCCGGCACGTTGGTGATCGTGACGTTGAAGAGCCGGGTCGCGTACATCGAGCGGGCGATGAAGCTGTGCAGCACCGGCGGGGCGTGGGCGGTGAAGTCGATCAGGGTCCGCGAGCCGATCGCCTGACCGTGCTCCTTGAGGAACTCGGTCGCGCTGATCTGCTGCAGGTAACGGCGCAGCGGGTCGGGCTCGGCGACGGGCAGCTCGACGAACAGCGAGCTGATCTTGTTGCCGAGCGCGAGCCGCTCGCTGTCGCTGCGGACGTTGACCGGGACCATCGCCCGCAACCCCGGCTCGGGCGGGGTCTCGCCACGGGACAGCAGCAGCTCCCGCAGCCCGCCGGCCGAGGCGGCGAGGACGACGTCGTTGAGCTTGCCGCCGAGCGCGTTCTTGACCGCCTTCAGGTCGTCGATCGGGACCGAGATCACCGCCAGCCGCCGATGGGCGCCGATCGGCACGTTGATGCTCGACGGCGGCGCCGCGTTGAGCTCGTCCTGGACGAGCAGCTCCGCCAGCGCGCGCGAGCGCTTCAGGGCGTCGAGGCCGCGGCCGGGGTGGCGCGCCATCCCGAGCCCGGCGCCGACCATCCCGAGCCCGGCGCGGCCCGCCTCGACCGGCAGCCGCGCGATCCCGGCCAGCCCGCCGGTGACGACGTCGAGCGACGACTTGCCGACGGGGATCTGCGGCGGTGGGATCGGTGAGGGCCGCGGGGCGGCGTCGGGGCGGCCCCCGTCGCCCGGCTCCGTGTCGAACAGCAGGGCGCTCGCGTCGATCGAGCCGACGCCGTCGACCATGCAGTGATGCGTCTTGCTGACGAGCGCCCAGCGGCCGCCCTCGAGGCCCTCGACGATGACCAGCTCCCAAAGCGGCCGTGAGCGGTCGAGGCGCTCGCCGAAGTAGCTCCCGGCCCAGTCGAGCAGCTCCGCGGTGCCGCCTGGGGCGGGCAGCCCGGCGCGCTGGATGTGGGCGCTGATGTCGAAGTCGGGGACGTCCTCCCAACGGGGCCAGCTGAGGCCGCCGGTCCGCTGGTCGGAGAGCCGCTGGCGGTAGCGGGGCAGGGCCTCGAGCCGATCGCCCAGCACGGCGGCCACGGTGGCGACCGACGGCGCCTCGCCGGGCGCGAAGATGACGACCCCGCCGATGTGCATGTGAGCGGAGAGATCCGCTTCCTCGAGCTCGAGGAAGGTCGCGTCGAGTGCTGTCAGCTGGTCTCCCACCGGCCGCTCCGACCGAGAGCGTAGGTCGTCGGTTTGGGGCGGCGTATCCGGTTCCCGCACCGGATCGTCATCGGGGGTTTCCCCCGATGTGAAGCTCTGTCCGGGGCTCGAACATCCCCGGGTCCACGGCGAACGAAGGAGAACGGACATGCCGGCCAACCCGAAGGTCCTCGTCCTCGGCGGCGGCTTCGCCGCGCTCGAGACCGCATTCCTGCTGAGGATGCGCCAACGCGACGCCGTCGACCTCAGGGTCGTCTCCGATCGCGACCGGTTCCTGTTTCGGCCGAACAGCATCTACGTTCCGTTCGGCGCCGATCCCGACTCGCTGCTCGTCGACCTGAACAAGCCGATGCGGCGGCGCGGGATCGAGTTCGAGCGCGGCAGCGTCGCCGAGGTGGACCCCGACGCGAAGCTCGTGACCCTCGAGGACGGCGAGCGCTTCGCCTACGACAAGCTCGTCGTCGCAACCGGCGCCGACACCAACGCCGCCGAGATCCCCGGCCTCGCCGAGCACGGCGCGACGATCTGGACCACGGACTCGATGCTCGAGGTCCGCCGCCGGTTCGAGCAGGTCCGCGACCGGGTCCGTGCCGGCGAGCGCCAGCGCGTCCTCTTCCTCGTCCCGCCCAACAACAAGTGCTCGGGACCGCTCTACGAGATCGTCTTCATGTTCGAGACCTGGCTGCGCAGAAGCGACGCCCGCGACCTCGTCGACATCACCTGGTCGACCTTCGAGCACGGCTACATCCAGGCGTTCGGGCCGCGCCTGCACGAGCACGTGACCGGGGAGTTCGCGGAACGCGGCATCGACGGGCACGTGGAGGAGGTGGCGGTAGGGGTCGACGCCGACGAGGTCCGCTACGCCGACGGCGCGACCCGCGGCTTCGATCACCTGATCGCGTTCCCGCCCTACGTCGCGGCGATCCGCTACCCGGGCCTCGAGTCCGACGATCGCGGCTTCGTCGCGGCGGACCTCGATACCCGCCTCGCCACCGGGCGCGACGACGTCTACGTGCCCGGCGATGCCGGCGACTTCCCGATCAAGCAGGCGTTCCTCGCCTTCCTGCAGGCGGACGCCGTCGCCAACCACATCGACGCCGGCCTCCGCGGCCGCGAGTTCGACCAGCCGTTCGACCCGGTGAGCATGTGCATCATGGAGATGTTCGACAAGGCGACGTTCGCGCAGGTCCCGGTCGAGACGACCGGCGATCCCGACCGTCCGGTCAGGGTCCGGCCCGACGCGGACGGCGACTACAAGGTCGGCACCTCGCCGGTCTGGCGGCTCGGCAAGAAGATGCTCGGCTTCTCGGTGCCGATGCGCTTTCACGCCGGTGAGCCCTTCCATGCCGGCAAGGCGTGGCAGGCGATGGACGTCGGGATCAAGGCGATGTCGTCGATGCTCGCCGACTGACGGGCGCCCGCAGCAGCGCCACCGCTCCGGGCGGGCGGGACGCCCGGGTCGGTGGCGGGCGCAACAATGAGCCAATGAAGCGGATCTACGGGAAGGCGCGCGAGCCACGCCGGTCGGGCGGCATGCGTGCCTTCGAGTCGCGAACCGAGGTCTGGCGCGAGGCCGGGCTCGGTGCCGAGATCAGCCGCGGCGACGCCCGCAAGGCGCGCCGCGAGGCGATCATGCTGCTGATCCTGATCGTCGGTGTGATCGTCGTCTTCACCCAGCGCGACACGTTGCTCCCCGACGCCGGCAAGGGGCTCCGCTACGTCACCGCGGTGATCATCGCGCTGCTCGGCTGGCTGCTCGCCCGGACCCTTTCGCAGAGCTTCCAGCCGGCGCTCTTTCGGCGCCTCGAGCCGGGGACGGCCGGAACGGTCGGCTTCCTGATCAGGCTCGGGACGATCTTCGTCGTCGTCATCGCCGCGCTGCGGATCGCCGGAGTCAAGCCGGAGACCCTCGCCGTCGGCGGCGCCTTCACCGCGGTGGTGCTCGGCCTCGCCGCCCAGCAGACGCTCGCACACGTCTTCGCCGGCCTCGTCCTGCTGACGACGCGGCCGTTCGTCGTCGGCGACCGCGTGAAGCTGCGCGGCGGCTCGATGGCCGGCGAGGTCGACGGGATCGTCAGCTCGCTCGGGCTCTTCTACACGACGCTCGTGACCGGCGGCGATCGGACCATGATCCCCAACAACGTGCTGATGCAGCTCGCCGTGATCCCGATCTCCGAGCCCGAGCGGGTCGAGCTGCGCGCCCGCTTCAGCGCCGACGTGACCCCGCACAGGCTGGAGCGGATGATCGAGAAGGCGGTGTCGGTCCCGCTCCGCAGCCGGCCCGAGGTCCGCCTCGAGGAGCTCGACGGCGACCAGGTCACGGTCACGATCACCGCCGTGCCGCTGAACCCGGCCGACGGCTCGAAGCTCGCGACCGACGTCCTCGACGCGGTCCGCGACAGCGATCTCGACGGCAAGCCCGACGCCTATGACCTGCCGACGCCGACCGCCGAGCAGGAGGAGGCCCGGTCGGGGGGCTGAGCGGTCAGCGGCAGCGGTGCGCCGCCGCCTTCGCCGGGCTTGCGGCCGCCGTCGTGCTCACGCTCACCGGCTGCTCGGACGGCGGGCAGGCCGGTACCGGCGGCGAACCGACGGTCCACCCGGCGCAGCCGCGCGCGGACCGGCGCCAGCCGCGCGTGCCTCGGCCCCGCCCCGCTCACCGCGCCGCCGCCCGCCGCCATGCCCGGATTGCCCGCGCCGGCGACTGGGCCGCCGCTCGCCAGGGCCGGGTCGCCTTCGCGATCCTCGGCCCCGACGGAGCCATCCACGGCCGCAACGAGCACGAGACGTTCCAGGCCGCCAGCGTCGTCAAGGCGCTGATCCTCGCCGCCGAGCTGCAGCGTGTCGCCGACGCCGGCGAGCGCCTGTCGCCGGCGGCCCGCGCCGAGCTCCGGCGGATGATCACCGTCTCCGACAACGAGGCGGCGACGAGCGCGTTCGCCCGGGTCGGCCCCGGCGGCCTCGAGGCGATCGCCCATCGGGGCGGCATGCGCGACTTCCGCTCCTCGACGACCTGGGGCGCCAGCGAGATCAGCGCCGCCGACATGGCCGCGATGTTCGGCGATCTCCGCAGGGTGCTTCCCGAGCGCTTCGAAGGATTCGGGCTCGGCCTGCTCGGATCGATCGCACCCGAGCAGCGCTGGGGGATCGCGCGGATCGCCGCCGAGCGCGGCTGGAGCGTCCGCTTCAAGGGCGGCTGGCGCCTCGATCCCGACGGCCAGATCGTCAACCAGGCGGCCGAGCTGCGGCGCGACGGCGTCGAGCAGTCGATCGCCGTGCTGACCGACCGGCAGCCGTCGATGGCCTACGGGGTCGCGACGGTCGAGGGGATCGCAGCCCGACTGCTGCGCGGCTGAGCCGGGCGACCGGACCTGGGGTGCCGGCGGTCGATCCGGTCCGGCTTCGCGGACGAAGGTGCGCCCGGCGGACGAGAGGAAGCGACCGGGCCGCCCGCGGCGGCCGCGAGCGCCTCAGCGCGGGCCGGACGGGCGTCGCCGGCTGCGCTCGACCGCGATCCGGACCGGCTGCTCGCCGGCCAGCTTCGACTCGTAGGCGCCGTAGGGGACGAGCTCGGCGCCGAGCGAACGGCGGGCGCGGACGATCTCGTCCGCCATCCGCTGCTCCATCTCGGCGGTGCGCTCGCGCATCCGGCGCAGCTCGGCCCGCATCTCCTCGAGGCGCTCCTCGAGCTCGAGGACGGTCTCGACCCCGGCGAGGTTGAGGCCCTGCTCGGCGGTCATCGCCTGGATCCGCCGCAGCCGCTCGACGTCCTCGTGCGAGTACAGGCGCGTGTTCTTCGGGGAGCGCTGCGGCTGGATCAGGCCGCGTGCCTCATACATCCGCAGGGTCTGCGGATGCATGTCGGCGAGCTCGGCCGCGACCGAGATCATGAAGACGCCGCGATCGCGGTCGATCCGCGTCGTCCTGACCGCAGTGCGCCTGATCGCGTTGCCCTTGCCGCTGTCCCTGGCCGGACTCACGTCGCTCCCACCTTGCCCGCCGGCTCGGACCGATCGCCGCCGCGGCGGGCCCCGGCGAGGATCCGCTCGCGCGGGTCGCGATCGTCGCTCGCGCGCGACAGCTCGGCGAGCGCCTCGCGCTGGCGGTCGTCGAGGTCCTTCGGGATCTCGATCGCGAGCCTGTAATGGATGTCGCCCCGCTCGCGCGCGCCGGGCTTCGGCGGCCCCTCGCCGCGGAGCCGCTGAACGGTCCCGTGCTGGGTGCCCGGCGCGATCCGGATCCGCTTCGTCCCGCGCAGCGTCGGCACCTCGATGTTGGCGCCGCCGATCGCCTCGGCGAGCGTGACCGGGACCGCGACCTCGAGGTTGCCGTCGGCGCGGCGCTGGAAGACCGGCGAGGCGGCGACGCGGGTGGTGACGAACAGGTCGCCGGCGGGCCCGCCGAGCGGCCCGTCCTCGCCCTTGCCGGCGAGCCGGATCCTCGTCCCGTCCCTGACGCCGGCCGGCACGTTGACGCGGTAGCGCTTGCGCTGCAGGGTCAGCCCGGTGCCGCGGCAGTCGGGGCAGGGCTGCTCGATGATCTGCCCGCGCCCGCCGCACTGCGGGCAGGGCTGGCTGATCGAGAAGAAGCCCTGGCTTTGGGCGTCGACGCCACGGCCATCGCAGCGCGGGCAGATGACGGGCTCGGTGCCGGGCGCGGCGCCGTCGCCGTGGCAGGTCGGACAGGTCGCCTGCTTCGGCACGGTGACCGGGATCTGCGTCCCCTCCATCGCCTGCTCGAAGGTCAGTCGGATCTCGGTCTCGAGATCGCGACCGCGCATCGGCTCGGGCCCGCCGCGACCGCCGCGCCCGAAGATCGTCGAGAAGATGTCGCCGACGTTGGCGGCGCCTCCGAAGCCGGCCGGGCCGCCGCCGCGGCCGAAGCCGCCGAAGATCCCGCCCGAGTCGTATTCCTTGCGCTTCTCGGGGTCCTTGAGCACGTCGTAGGCAGCGCCGATCTCCTTGAACCGCTCCTCGGCCTTCGGGTCGCCGGGGTTGCGGTCGGGGTGATAGTCGCGCGCGAGCTTGCGGTAGGCCCGCTTGATCTCCTCGTCGGAGGCCTTCTTGTCGACCCCGAGGACCTCGTAGTGGTCGCGTGCCATCGCTGCCCCTATCCGCTGACGACGACGCGGGCGGGCCGGATCACCTGGGAATCGACCCGATAGCCGCGCTCGAGGGTCTCGAGCACCGTGCCGCTGGCGACGCCGTCGGCCTCGCCGGTCGCGACCGCCTCGTGCTCGGCGGGGTCGAACCGCTCGCCGACGGGATCGAACGCGACGACGCCGGAGCGCTCGAGCGCGGCGCCGAGCTCGCGATAGACGAGGGCCACGCCCTCGGCGAGCGCGTCGCGGGCGGAGACCTCCTCGCTCGGCGGCTCGCCGCCCGGGTCGGGCCGGTCGGGATCGGCTCCGGCGGCGATCAGCGCCCGCTCGAGGTTGTCGAGCGCCGGCAGCACGCCGCGGGCGAGGCCCGCCCGGCCGCGCTGCTCGGCCTCCGCCAGCTCCGCCTTGACCCGGCGCCGGTAGTTGTCGAAGTCGGCGCGGGCGCGCTGGGCGAGCTCGAGGTGCTCATCGCGCTCGCGGGTCCGCTCGGCGAGCAGCGCGTCGAGGTCGGTCTCGACCTCGACCGCCGCCTCGGCGTCCCCTTCGACGATCTCGGTGATCTCGTCCTCGACGACGACCTCGGCGTCGACCACCTCGGGCTCGCGATCGGACGGGGCGGCGCCGGCCGCTCCGTCCCGCTGCCCGCTGCGCGCTGCCCGCTGCTGCTCGTCCATGATGCTCCGACCGCCCGTCGCGAGCCCTACTTGTCGTCCTCGACGACCTCGGCGTCGACGATCTCCTCCTCGGGAGCCCCGCCGTCGCCGCCGCCGTCGCCTGAGGTCCCGCCGCCGCTCTGCTGCTGTGCCTGGGCGTTGGCGTAGACCTGCTCCGAGACCTTGTGGAATGCGGCCTCGAGCGCGGTCGTCTTCGCCTTGATGTCCTCGACGTCGCTCGACTCGACGACGGCGCGGAGCTCGTCGAGCGCCTTCGTGACGTCGGCCTTCGCCGATTCGTCGATCTGCTCGTCGAGGTCGGCGAGCTGCTTGTCGCCCTGGTAGACGGCCTGCTCGGCGACGTTGCGGGCCTCGGCCAGCTCCTTCGCCCTGCGGTCCTCGTCGGCGTGCTGCTCGGCGTCGGCGACCATGCCCTGGACCTCATCGTCGGAGAGGCCGGAGCCGCCCTTGATCTCGATCGTCTGCTCCTTGCCGGTGCCGAGGTCCTTGGCCGAGACGTTGAGGATGCCGTTGGCGTCGATGTCGAAGGTGACCTCGATCTGCGGCATTCCGCGCGGCGCCGGCGGGATCCCGGTGAGCTGGAACTTGCCCAGCGACTTGTTTCCCGACGCCATCTCGCGCTCGCCCTGGAGGACGTGCACCTCGACCTGGGTCTGGTTGTCGTCGGCGGTCGAGAACGTCTCCGACCGCTTCGTCGGGATCGTCGTGTTGCGCTCGATCAGCTTCGTCATCACGCCGCCCTTGGTCTCGATGCCGAGGGTCAGCGGGGTGACGTCGAGCAGCAGCACGTCCTTGACGTCGCCGGCGAGCACCCCGGCCTGGATCGCGGCGCCGACCGCGACGACCTCGTCCGGGTTGACGCCCTTGTGCGGCTCCTTGCCGGTCAGCTCCTTGACCTTCTCCTGGACCGCCGGCATCCGGGTCATGCCGCCGACCATGACGACGTGGTCGATGTCGGCGCCGGCGTCGGCGAGCGCCTGCTTGACCGGCGCGACGATCCGCTCGAGCAGCTCCGCGGTCAGCTCGTTCAGCTTCGATCGCGAGAGCTTCATGTCGAGGTGCTTGGGCTGCCCCTCGACGGCGGTGATGAACGGGATGTTGATCTGCGTCTCCTGCGTCGAGGAGAGCTCGATCTTCGCCTTCTCGGCGCTCTCGTAGAGGCGCTGCAGCGAGTTCTTGTCGGCCGACAGGTCGACGCCCTGGTCCTTCTTGAACTCGGCGACGAGCCAGTCGACGATCGCCTTGTCCCAGTTGTCGCCGCCGAGGTGGTTGTCGCCGGCGGTCGCCTTGACCTCGAAGACGCCGTCGCCGATCTCGAGCACCGAGACGTCGAAGGTGCCGCCGCCGAGGTCGAAGACGAGGATCGTCTGATCGGAGCTCTCCTTGTCGAGCCCGTAGGCGAGCGACGCCGCGGTCGGCTCGTTGATGATCCGCTTGACGTCGAGGCCGGCGATCTTGCCGGCGTCCTTGGTCGCCTGGCGCTGGTCGTCGTTGAAGTAGGCGGGGACCGTGATCACGGCCGAGTCGACGGTCTCGCCGAGCTTCGCCTCGGCGTCGGCCTTGATCTTCTGGAGGATCATCGCCGAGATCTCGGGTGGCGGGTACTGCTTGTCGCCGATGTTGATCCGGACGTCGCCGTTGGGGCCGGCGGACACGGAGTAGGGGACCATCGTCTCCTCCTCCTTGACCTCGGCCTCCTTGCGGCCCATGAAGCGCTTGATCGAGAAGACGGTCCGCTCCGGGTTGACGACGGCCTGGCGCTTGGCGACGGTGCCGACGAGGCGCTCGTCGCCCTCGGTGAAGGCGACGACCGAGGGGGTCGTGCGACCGCCCTCGGCGTTCTCGAGGACGGTCGGCTCGCCGCCCTCCATGACCGCGAAGCACGAGTTGGTCGTCCCGAGGTCGATTCCGATCGTCTTGCCCATGCTCAAGTTCCTTTCGTCGAGTGGTCTGCGCTGCTTGCTATGGAAAATCTTAGTCGCACGCTAGCAGATATGGTCCGGCGCTCCAAGCGTCACGGCGGGAGGGTCGGCGGCCGCGGACGACGTACCCGGGCCGCCCGCCGAGCGGGCAAGTACCGAATCGTTCTGAGACGATCGGGGTTCGGGGAACCGACGCCCGGATCTGCCGGGCCCCAACCGCCGACCAAGGAGAGAAGACGAAACCATGCGCTCCCGCGTACTGATGCTCGCCGTGATCGCCGCCGCCGCTGCCGCGCTGCTCGCGCCGGCCGCCGGAACGGCCGCGAAGAAGGGCAAGAAGGACCCGACGGTCACCGTGATGACCCGCAACCTCTACCTCGGCGCCGACCTCGGCCCGGCGATCGGCGCGCCGGATCTCGAGTCGGCGATCAACGGCGCCGGCGAGATCATCAACGACGTCGACGCCTCGGACTTCCCGGCCCGGGCGAAGCTGCTCGCCGCCGAGATCGCCAAGGCGAAGCCCGACCTGCTCGGCCTGCAGGAGGTGGCGCTCTGGAAGGACCAGACGCCGTCCGACCTCGGCGCGCCGCCGCTCGGCGTCGGCGAGCCGGCGACCCACGTCCGCTACGACTTCCTGAAGCTGCTCCAGAAGCAGCTCCGAAAGCGGGGGGCCGACTACTCGGTCGCCGCGCTGACGAAGGAGTTCAGCGCCGAGCTGCCGGCCGACACGGACGACAGCAACGCGACCGGCGAGCCGATCTTCGGCGCCGACATGGACGGCAGCTTGACGATGCGCGACGCGATCCTCGTCCGCAAGGGCGGCAAGGTGAGGATCTCGAAGCCGGACGGCGGCAACTTCGAGGCCCGCTACGAGCCGGTCGTCGGCGGGATCACGATCCCGGTCGATCGCGGCTGGGAGTCGGTCGAGGCCCGGGTCAAGGGGACGAAGCGCACGAAGGGGGCGAAGTTCCGCTTCGTCAACACCCACCTCGAGGCCTTCGGCGACCCGGCGATCCGCGAGGCGCAGGCCCGCGAGCTGTTCGCCAGGGGCGGCCCGCTGAAGACCAGAAAGCAGGTCGTCTTCCTCGGCGACATCAACTCCGGAGGCAAGAAGGACAGGGTCGGCCCGCCGTGGACGACCGCCGGCGACGAGGGCGCCTACAACGCGCTCGTCAAGGACTTCGGGATGACGAACCTCGGTGCCCGGCACACCTGCTGCTACCCGGACGTGTTCGAGTCGGCGATCGGCGACTACCGCTTCGACCACACGGTCGACCACGTGATGGTCAAGCCGAGGGTCAGGCAGCTCGATGCCTACGTGACCGGCAACGACCCGAGCGTCAGCGGTCCCGGCGGCGTCGTCGCCTCCGACCACGGCGGTCTCGTCACCAGGCTCAGGATCGGGGGCCGCTGAGGCGCCGGACGCGCCGGGGCGGGCCCGGGCGGAGAGATCCCCCGGGCCCGCCGCAGCCGGTGGCGCCGACGGCAGGCAGGGCCGCGGCCGGTGGTACCGGCTGCCGGAGGCCGCGGTCGGTCCGATGCCGGCCGCAGGCAACCGCGGCCGGTGGCGCCTCCCGCCGGAAGCCGCGGCCGGTCGGGTGCCGGCCCGGCCGCCGATTCGCGGGCGCCGGGTCCGTTGGGGTCGCTGGCGCCGGAGTCTCGGCCCGACCGACCCCAGCGGGTAGGAGCCGTCGCGCGCCCACCTCGCCGCTGCGCTCCTCCACCGCCGATCGCCGGGCCGCGCGAGCGTCGGCCGGGCGCGGAATCGAGGTCGGCCGCCTAGCGGCCGGCGACGCGGGCCACGAAGTTCGAGACCGTCTGGGCGTTCGAGCCCTCGAGGATCCCGGCCGGCATCGCGCCCCCGCCGACGCCCTGCTCGATCGCGGTCATCACCCGTGCCTCGGTCGCCTTGACGGCGGCGGCGTCGGCGGCCGGGCCGGCGCTGGCGAGACGCTCGTCGAGGTCGGGGCCGACGACGCCGTCGGTGCCGCCGCGGGCGAGCGTGTGGCAGGTTCCGCAGTTGGTCTGAAAGAGCTGGCGCGCGGCATCGTCGGAGGCCGCGACCTTCTCGGACGAGGACGACTCGGAGCCGTCCTTGTTGAACGCCCAGAGCGGGATCACGATCACCAGCAGCAGGAAGACGAGGCCGAATGAGATGAAGCTGCGCTTGTTCATTGTCGGTGCCGGCGGTCGGGCGGCGCGGATACTACCCGCTGACGGGTGCTGGATCAGGCGTCAGCCGACGGGCTCGACGAGCCCGGCGCGGAGCGCCACGCACATCCGCGCGAGCGCGCACTCCGCGCAGCGCGGCCGCGGCCGACAGATCCGCCGGCCGTGCTCGATCAGGTTGATGTGCAGCTCGTAGGCGTCGTCGCGATCGGTGATCGCGAGCATCTCGTCGTGGGCGGCCTCGAGCGAGATCCCGGGCGGGAACAGCCCGAGCCTGCCACCGACCCGGTGGACGTGGGTATCGACCGGGATCTCGGGCCGGTCGAGGGCGAAGATCATCACGCACGCGGCGGTCTTGCGGCCGACGCCGGGCAGCGAGGTCAGGTAGGCGATCGCCTGCTCGCGTGGCACGTCCCGCAGCCAGTCGAGGTCGAGCTCGGGACCGAGCTCGCGGAGGACGTGCTGGATCCGCGGGCCCTTGATGTTGGCGAGGCCGCCGGGCCGGATCGCCTCGATCACCTCCTCGGTCGGCGCATCGCGGATCGAGCTCCAGTCGCCGAGCTGCTCGCGCAGCCGCCGGTAGGCGACGTCGCGGTTGCTGTCGCTGGTGTTCTGGGAGAGGATCGTCAGCACGAGCTCGTGGACGGGATCGCCGTGGGGATCGTTGCGGCGCGGGCCGTAGAGCTCGCGGAGGCGATCGCGGATCGCGCAGACCCGCCGGCGCGACGGCCGCTTCCAGCCGCGCGGCGTCGCAAAGCGGGGGCGGCGGTCGTGATCGTCGCAGTCGAGCGGCCCGGCCGCGGCCGGGCCGCGGGCATGTTCGCGGGCGCCGCCGCCGCTCATTCCGACACCGCTCCGAGGTGCGTGCAGGCGCGGGCCCCGCGCTCGACGGCATCGCTGAGCGCAGCGCCGGCGCGGCCCGGGTCGAAGTCGACGGCGTGCAGCCCGGCGGCGAGCGCCCCCATGAACGCATCGCCGGCGCCGAGCGGGCTGACCACCGCGACCGCCGGGGGGGCGATGTCGACCGAGCAGGCGCCGCGCGCCGCGACGGGGGAGGTGCCGGCGGTGACGACGGCGAGCTCGGGGCCGAGGGCGAGGAGCGCCGCCGCCGCCGCGCCGGCGTCGACCGCCTCGTCGCGGAGCAGCCAGCGTGCCTCGTCGAGATTGCAGCGGAGCACGTTCGCCGTCCGCACGTGCGGCATGCAGCGCTCGCGGGCGGATCCCTCGTCGGGCCAGCGGTGCGGGCGGAGGTTCGGGTCGAACAGGAGCGGCGCGCCGAGCGTCGACGCACGGTCGCAGATCGCCTCGGTGACCGCGCGGCTTCGCGCGTCGACGAGCGTGTTCGATCCGTAGACGATCGCCGCCGCCGCCGCGGCGATCTCGTCCTCACGGCCGTGTAGCGAGGCGATCGCGGCATCGATGCCGGCGCCGTGGATCTCGAAGGTCGGCTCGAGGTCGGGATCGAGGTAGGCGAACGCGAACGGCGTCGGCACCCCGGCCACGACCCCGTAGTAGCGGAGATCGACGCCGTGTCCGGCGAGCCGGCCGCGCAGCAGCCGGCCGCGGTCGTCGTCGCCGCAGGCGCTCGCGAGGCAGACCGGCGCCCCGGCCTGCGCCGCCGCCACCGCGACGTTCGCGAGGGCGCCGCCGCAGTGGGTCTCGAACCGCCTCGCCCTGGCGTGGTCGCGCAGCGGATCGGGGCAGATCAGGTCGACGAGCGCCTCGCCGAGGCAGATCAGCGGCTGACCGGCGGGCGGGCTCACGACCGGCGAGGATAGGTTCTCGCCGGTGGCGGCGCCGATCGAAGAGCGATTCCTCGAGATCGACGGCATTCGCGTCCTCCTCCGCGGGCGCCCGGGGGAGGGGCCGCCGGTCGTCTTCGTCCACGGCAACCCGACCAGCTCGCTCGACTGGGTCCCGTTCCTCGAGCGCCTGCCGGGGCCGGCGGTCGCGTTCGACCTGCCCGGCTTCGGCCGTTCCGAGCGGCCGAGGCCGGACCGCTTCGACCACTCGCTCGGCGCCTACGCGGGCTTCGTCGCTGAGCTCCTGGCGGAGCTCGCGCCCGACGGCTACTCGCTGGTCGTCCACGACTGGGGCAGCGTCGCCCTCGTCGCGGCGCAGCGGGACCCCGGCCGCGTTCGCCGCCTGGTCGTGATCGACGCGGTACCGCTCAGCGGTGCCTACCGTTGGCACTGGATCGCACGGATCTGGCGCCGCCGTGGGCTCGGTGAGGCGTTCAACCGGGCGACGTCGCGATTCGCCGTCGCCCAGCTCCTGCGTCTCGCCCGCCCCGGCCTGCGACCGATGCCGGAGCCGATGATCGACGCGATCTGGGAGGGCTGGGACGCGGGCACGCGGCGGGCGGTCCTCGCGCTCTACCGCTCCGCCGACCCCGACGTCCTCGAAGCGGCGGGCGGGCGCCTCGGCGAGCTGCATGGCCCGGCCCTCGTCGTCTGGGGCGAGGGCGATCCCTACATATCCGCCGCCGACGGGCGCGTCTTCGAGCGGCGGCTCTCGGACGTGCGTTTCCGGCTCGTCGAACGGGCCGGTCACTGGCCCTGGATCGACCGGCCGGAGCTGATCGGCGAGGTCAACCGGTTCCTCGCCGGCGGGTAGGGGCCGGCGAGGCCCCGGGGCTCGTCCTACAATCGGTTGCCTCGTGCCCGGACCGCTTGCCTCGATCGGGCGTCGGCTGCCGCGTGGATGGTCGGACCTCCTGCTGCAGCTCGCCCTCTTCTTCCTCGCCTACCAGGGCTACCAGCTCGTGCGCGGCCTGATCGACGGGCGCAGCGACGTCGCGTTCGCGAACGCCGATCGGATCGTCGACCTCGAGCGGTCGCTCGGCACGTTCTTCGAGCCCGGCCTACAGCAGTCGATGCTCTCCCACGCCTGGCTGATCGACGCTGCCAACTGGATGTACGTGAACACCCACTTCACGGTCAGCGTCGTCTTCCTCGCCTGGCTCTACCTGTTCCGCAACGACAACTTCTACTTCGTGCGGAACATGTTCATGGTCGCGATGGGCATCGCCCTGGTCGGCTACTTCCTGTTCCCGACGGCGCCGCCGCGGATGCTTCCCGGCGACGGCTTCACCGACACGATCGCGAGCTTCACCTCGGTCGATCAGGACAGCAACGCGGTCAGCCTCCTCGTCAACAAGTACGCCGCGGTGCCGAGCATGCACATCGGCTTCTCGACGATGATCGCCGGAGCCGCGGTGATGCTCGTCCGCAACCCGCTCGGGCGCCTGCTCTGGGCGCTCTACCCGCTGCTCGTCTTCTGGGTGATCGTGGTCACCGCCAACCACTACTGGTTCGATGCCGCCTGCGGGCTGGTGGTGGCACTCGCTTCGGCGCTCGTCGCGAGCCGCGTCCTCGCCCCGGTCCGGCCCGGGCAGTGGGCGTTCCGGCCGGCCGAGGAGGGCCCGGTGCCCGATGAGGCAACCGCGTAGGTGACCGATCCCGCGGGACCGGGCAGCCCGGTAGGTTGACCGGCGATGGCCGAGCCGCAGCAGCGCGGGCAGCGACCCGAACGCCCGGAGCGACCGCTGGGCGAGCTTCGCGAGAACGCCCGCAACCGGCTGATCGAATCGCGGCTGACGCCGAACGCGATCTCGATGACCGGCCTGGCGCTGAACCTCGCCGCGGCGGTGCTGATCCTCGAGGACCTGTTCGTGCTCGGCGCCTTCGCGTTCATCATCGGCTCGATCATGGACACGCTCGACGGCCGCTACTCGCGGATGTCGGGCAAGGGCACGCAGTTCGGGGCCTTCCTCGACTCGACGCTGGACCGGATCGAGGAGGGGATCGTCCTCGCGGCCGTCGCCTGGCAGGTCGCCGACTCGGGCGACGCGGCGCTGGCGGCGGCGTGCCTGCTGGTCGTCCTCGGCTCGCTGATGGTCTCCTACACCCGCGCCCGGGCCGAGGCGCTCGGTGTCGAGTGCAAGGTCGGGATCGCTACCCGGCCGGTCCGGGTCGTGATCCTGTCGGCCGGGCTGATGTTCGCCGACGGCGAGTTGATCGACGGCTTCGACCTCCTCCCTGCGGCGATCTGGGCGATGGTCGCGCTGACCGCGTTCACGGTCATCCAGCGGGTCTGGCACGTCCGCCGCCAGCTCGTCGCGGCCGACGGCGAAGCCTGAGCGTCCGCGCCCGGGTCGGGTTGGTCACGCGCCCGGGTCGGGTTGGTTGTGTAACCGGGCCGCGGGTATGGTGTTCAAGGAACTCCCGCAGCCGCGGATGCCCGCTGCCGGGCCTGCAACGAGTCTTGGGCCGGAGCGTCGACCGCGATCGACGAAGCGGCCAGTCACCCAGACCCAGGAGGCTTTCGCTTTCTCATGAGCACCACCAACGGAGCGCAGACCCCCAACGGCAGCCGGATCGACGACGGCAAGGTCCGCGTCGCGATCGTCGGCGTCGGCAACTGCGCCAACTCCTTCATCCAGGGCGTCCAGTACTACAAGGACGCCGATCCGACCGAGCAGGTCCCCGGCCTGATGCACGTCGACCTCGGCGGCTATCACGTCTCGGACGTCGAGTTCACGGCCGCCTTCGACATCGACGTCGAGAAGGTCGGCAAGGACCTCGGCGAGGCGATCTGGTCGGGTCAGAACGACACGATCAGGTTCGCCGAGGTGCCGAAGCTCGGCGTCACCGTGCAGCGCGGCATGACCCACGACGGCCTCGGCAAGTACCTGAAGCAGAAGATCACCAAGGCGCCCGGCGAGACCGCCGACATCGTCAGGATCCTCAGGGAGACGAACACCGACGTCCTCGTCTGCTACCTGCCGGTCGGCTCCGAGCAGGCCACCAAGTGGTACGTCGAGCAGGCGCTCAAGGCCGGCGTCGGGTTCGTCAACTGCCTGCCCGTCTTCATCGCC
Source organism: Solirubrobacterales bacterium (assembly GCA_041393495.1). GTDB lineage: Bacteria > Actinomycetota > Thermoleophilia > Solirubrobacterales > 70-9 > RHKX01. The sequence goes on from JAWKKA010000004.1 coordinate 21,530, forward strand.
CGCGAGGACTACTGGGACAAGCGGTTCGAGAAGGCCGGCCTGCCGATCATCGGCGACGACATCAAGTCGCAGGTCGGTGCGACGATCGTCCACCGCCAGCTCGCCCGGCTCTTTCACGAGCGCGGCGTCGAGATGCAGCACACCAGCCAGCTCAACGTCGGCGGCAACATGGACTTCTTCAACATGCTCGAGCGCGAGCGCCTCGACTCGAAGAAGATCTCGAAGACGAACGCCGTCACCTCGATCATGGGCACCGAGCTCGAGGAGCGCGACGTGCACGTTGGGCCCTCCGACTACGTGCCGTGGTTGACCGACCGCAAGTGGGCGCACATCCGCCTCGAGGGCAAGGCGTTCGGCGACGTGCCGCTCAACGTCGAGCTCAAGCTCGAGGTCTGGGACTCGCCGAACTCGGCCGGCGTCGTCATCGACGCGGTCCGGATCATCAAGCTCGCGCTCAACAACGGCATCTCCGGCCAGCTCGACGGCCCCTCCAGCTACCTGATGAAGTCGCCGCACACGCAGCGGCCCGACGCCGACGCGCGCGAGCTCACCGAGGAGTTCATCGCCGCCCACGCGCGCAGCGCCGCCGCGACGCGTGCGAAGGACGACGTCGATTCGCCGGCGCCGGCGCCGGCGCAGGGCTAAGCGGCTCGAGCCGGCACGGTCACGGCCGGCGGGGGCTCGCGGCCGAGGACCAGGTCGGCGGCCTTCTCGCCGATCATGATCGTCGGCGCGTTCGTGTTGCCGCGGGTGATCGTCGGCATCACCGAGGCGTCGGCGATCCGCAGACCCTCGACGCCGCGAACCCGCAGCTCGGGATCGACGACGGAGTCGGCGTCGCCGCCCATCCGGCAGGTCCCGGCCGGGTGGTAGAGGAGCTCGACGCGGCGGCGAGCGTCGGCGGCGAGCGCCTCATCGTCCTCGCCGACTGCCGGGCCGGGGTGGATCTCGCGACCGAGAGCGCCGGCCAGTGGCGGGGTCGCCGCGATCTCGCGCGCCTTCGTGATCCCCCAGATGAGCGCGTCGACGTCGGTCCGCTCGGTCAGGTGGTTGCCGACGATCGCCGGCTTCGCGGCGGGGTCGGTGGAGGTGATGGTGAGCTCGCCCCGGGAGCGCGGCTCGACGAGGACCGGGCCGATCGTGACCGCGTGGCCGTCGTACTCCTCGAAGCCGTTGTCGGCGAAGTAGGCGGGCGCGAGATGGAACTGGAGCGGGTGTGGCCCCGCGCCGCCGTCGGGTCCGGTGAACAGGAACGCCTCGGCGACCGTCGAGGTGAGCGGCCCGCGGCGGCGGAGCAGGAAGTCGAGCAGCGCCGCGGGCCGCTCGGCGTCAGCGAGCGAGCCGCCGATCGTCACGTCCCAGATGGCGGCGACGTACGGGTGATCCTGGAGGTTCGTCCCGACGGCGGGCAGCGCAGCGCGGACGTCGACGCCGGCCCGGGCGAGCTTGTCGGGGTCGCCGATTCCGGACAGCATCAGCAGCTGCGGCGACCCGATCGCGCCGGCCGCGAGGATCACCTCGCGACGGGCGCGGGCTACCGCCATCCCGGTCTTGCCGGCGAGCCTGACGCCGCGGACGCGCTCGTCCCTGAAGTCGAGTGCGACCGCCAGCGCCCTGCTGAGCACGGACAGGTTCGGCCGGCCGGCGGCCGGGCGCAGGAAGGCGTCGGCGGCGCTCCAGCGGCGGCCGTGCTTCTGGGTGACCTCGACCGGGCAGATCCCGCTCGGCGCGCCGTCGTTGTAGTCGGGATCGGATTCGTAGCCGAGGTTACGGGCGGCGCCGATCATCAGCCCGGTCAGCGCCCGCGGGCTGCGCTCCGGAGCGACGTTGAGCAGGCCGCCGTAGCCGTGCTCCGGATCCGGCCCGGTCTCGTGGTGCTCGGAGCGGATGAAGTACGGCAGCACGTCGTCCCAGCCCCAGCCGCTGCAGCCGGCCCCGTCGCGCCAGCCGTCGTAGTCGTCGCGGTGGCCACGCACGTAGAGCATCGCGTTCATCGAGCTCGAGCCGCCGAGCGCCCGTCCGCGCGGCACGTAGAGGCGGCGGCCGTCGCAGCCCGGCTCGGGGCCCGACTCGAAGTCCCAGTCGAGCTTCGTCTTGAACTGCTGGGGGAAGGCGGCGGGGATCTTGACCTTCGGCGAGCGATCACGGCCGCCGGCCTCGACGAGGAGCACGTCGGCGCCGGCGTCGCTGAGGCGGTTGGCGAGCACGCACCCGGCGGACCCGGCGCCGACGATCACGTAGTCGAAGTCGCTCATGCACGCTCCTCTCATCGCTGCTGGAGACCCCGTCGATCCTAGCTGCGCCGGATCGCCGCATCTATCCTGCAGCGGTGCCCCGCAGCGATGGCCTGACGATCGCCCAGGTGTCCCCCTACTCGTGGGAGGGCCACCACGAGGTCAACTCCTACGTCGCCGGGGCCGCCGCCGAGCTGCAGGCGCGCGGCCATCGGGTCGTCGTCGCCGCCCCCGGCGGCAGCCGCGCCGATCTGCGGCGGACCCAGCGGGCGATCGAGCGGACGCGACGCGATGGCGCGGCGCTGTTCGGCGCCGGCTGGGACGGCCTTCGGGCGGGCGAGGATGGTCCGGCGGTGGCGACCGTCGGGGCCGCGTTCAAGCTGCCGGCCGGGAGCCGGCCGCGACCGGCGCCGGTCCCGGTCGACATCTCGCGGTCGCTGGAGCGGCTCCTGTCGGCGGCGGACTTCGACGTCGTCCACGTCCACGACCCGTTCGCCCCGAGCGCCGCATCGGCTGCGTTGCGGCACTCGCGGGCGCTCAACGCCGCGACCTTCCACCTGCCGACCGAGCGGGTGCTGTCGACCCAACTCGCACGACCGCTCGTCGAGATCTTCTTCGGCCGGCTCGACGCGCGGATGGTCGCCGGCCGCAGCACCGGCGAGCTGCTCGACCGCTTCTTCCCCGGCAGCTACGAGATCGTCCCGCCCGCCGCCGCGGACGGGACCGCCGAGCGGCGGCCCGCGGGGCCGCCGCGGATCGCCTACTGCCAGCGCGAGGAGCGCGGGGCGCTGCGGATCTTCCTGCGGGCGCTGCGGCGCCTGCCGCTCGACGTCGACTGGGAGGCCGACGTCTGGATCGGCGATGCATCGATTCAGACGCCGCGGCTGAATCGCCGGCTTCGCGACCGCGTTCGCTTCCTGCGGCCGCCGGGCACCAGCGCCGCGGACGTGCTCGCCGCCGCCGACGTGGTCGTCGCCGCATCGGGCGGGCCGCAGCCGGCGCCGAGCCTGATCTATTCGGCGTTCGCCGCCGGCGCCGTGCCCGTCGTCGCCCAGATCCCGCCCTACGAGGAGCTCGTCGAGGACGGCGCCGAGCGCGGCCTCGCCTTCCCGGCCGGTGATGCGCTGACCCTCGCCGGCCAGCTCGAGCGGCTCGTTCGCGACGCGGAGCTGCGGCGGCGGCTGGCGGCGGCGGGCGTCGGCTCGGCGCGGTCGTTCGCCGACCTCGGCGATCAGATCGAGGCCGTCTACGGTCGGATCGTCGCCCGCCGCCACGACCCCTCCGGCAACCCCGAGCTGAGAAAGCGGATCGCGCGGCGGCCGACGATCGACTGCGACCTGCACATGCACACCGACCATTCCAACGACTGTGCGACGCCGGTCGAGGTCCTCCTCGAGACGGCCAAGGACCGCGGCATGGGGGCGATCGCGGTGACCGACCACAACGAGATCTCCGGGGCGCTGGCGGCGCGCGAGGCGGCAGAGCGGGACGGCGGCATCAAGGTGATCGTCGGCGAGGAGGTGAAGACGGCCGAGCAGGGGGAGGTGATCGGCCTGTTCCTCGAGGAGAAGATCGAGCGGGGGATGACGATGGCCGAGACCGTCGCCGAGATCCGTCGCCAGGGGGGCCTCGTCTACGTTCCGCACCCGTTCGACCGGCTGCACTCGGTTCCCGACTACGAGCACCTCCTCGACATGGTCGAGGAGATCGACATCCTCGAGGTCTTCAACCCGCGGGTCGCGTTCAGCGCGTTCAACGAGGAGGCGGAGCGGTTCGCCGCCAAGTACCGGATCGTCCCCGGCGCCGGCTCCGACGGCCACGTCGCCCAGGCGCTCGGCAGCGTGCGGATCCGGCTCCACGACTTCGACGGGCCCGAGGAGTTCCTCGAGGCGATGCGCAGCGCCGACATCGTCCGCAAGCACAAGAACCTCGTCTACGTGCAGGCCCTGAAGTGGATGCAGGCGGCGAGCGGGCAGGCCGGGGGGCGCAAGGACGTCCCCGACCCGCGGCCGGTCAAGGGCGGGCGACGGGCGCGCCTGCGGCACTCTGCCGCGGGCCGCGGCAAGAGTTGATTCAGGGGGCATAACCGCGTGCAACCCGAAGGAGAGGGGCGGGGGCCGTCAAAGGAGTCGCCTGCCGTGCCGATCACCGAGGACCAGATCAAGGAGAAGTACCTGGAGCGCGCGATCCGTGAGCTCAACCAGCTCACCCACGAGCTGCAGGACTGCGACGACTGCCCGCGCGGCAACCTGATGCCGGTGCTCGGCTCCGGGCATCCGCAGGCGGACGTGATGCTGCTCAAGCACGCTCCGAGCGTCGCCGAGATCGAGGAGGGAGTCGCCTTCTACGGGCGGGCCGGGACCGCGGTGATGAAGTCGCTGAAGCGGCTCGGCATCGACCCGCTGGTCGTCTATGGGACGCTCTGTGTCAAGTGCCCGCTGTCGGACCCGGCCCTGGCGTCGCCGAGCTGCATCGCGCGGCTCGTCCGCGAGGTGGCGATCGTCGAGCCGCGCTGCGTGGTCGTGATGGGCGAGCAGGCGCTCGAGTGCTTCAACGATGTCCGGATCCCGCTCGCGACGGCGGTCGAAGCGCGTCCCGGCGAGGTCCAGGCCCTGACCCCGACGATCGATGTCATCTACACGCCCGACATCGACGCCTCGCTCGATGCCGAAGGCCCCAAGCGCGATTTCTGGCGCGCCTTCCGGACGCTCGGCGACTGGTACGGGGACCTGCCGCCCTATTGACGCGGCCGCCGGCCCGCTGCCGGCCCGCCGCTACATTTGGCCTCTGATGCGCGCGGTCGGCCAGATCCTCACGCTCGTCGCGACCATTGTCGCCGCCGTGATCATCGGCTTCGGCGTGCCGCTCGCCTGGGTCTGGATCGGCTCGCAGCTGCAGACCGGCTCCGGCGCCAGCACGGTCAACTTCTCGGTCGCGATGGTGATCCTGTTCGGGATCATCCTCACGTACGTGTTGCTGCTCTACGTGGCCGGGATCGTGATGGCGATCTTCGGCCCGCGCGACGGGCCCACCGGCCCGACGCCGCGGACGCGCATGCCGTGGATGAAGGGGATGACCGACACGCGGGAGCTGCGCCGCGGGCCGACGATGGGCGGGATCGAGCGCCTGTTCGTGATCACGACCGTGCTCGTCACGATCGCCTTCTGGTTCTGGTTCGCCTTCCTGGCCGGCAGCCCGCTGCCGAGCAGCTGACCCCCGGCCGCCCCGCTGAGCCCCGGCCGCCCGCTGCCGAGCAGCTGACCCTCGGCCGCCCCGCTGAGCCCCGGCCGCCCGCCGGCGAGCAGCTGACCCCCGCCCGCCCCGCTGAGCCCCGGCCGCCCGCCGGCCCCCCGCCACCGAGCGGCCGGCCCCCGGCAGCCCGCCCCGCTGACGCCCGGTCAGCGACGAATTTCTCACAGGATTTGTGAGCTATTCGTCGCTCGGCGTTCGGAGGCGCTGGCCGGGCGTCCGGAGGCGCTGTCCGGGCGCCCGGAGGCGCTGGCCGGGCGCCCGGAGGCGGTCGGCCGGGCGTGCGGAGGCGGTCGGCTGGACGTGCGGAGGCGGTCGGGCCGGGCCGCTATCGCGGGGCGGCGGCGGTCGCGACCCGGTCCATGGCCTCGAGCCTGGCGCTCGCGAGGCCGCGGACGACGACCGTGTCGAGCGCGGCGTAGGTGGCGAGCATCGCGTCGGCGTCGCCGGGGTCCTCGGCGGCGACGCCGACCGAGCCGGGAGGACGGTCGAGGCGCGCGAACTGCCGGCGGTAGCCGTCGTGGAGGTCGCGGTAGAAGCCCTCCTCCTTGGCGAGGCGGGTTCCGGCGTCGGCGCCGACCGAGGTGCGCACGTAGCCGTAGATGCGGGGGGCCGGCCGGCCGGCCTCGGCGGCGCCCCGCTCGACGTGGGCGCGGGCCTCGGCCGCGTACTCGGGGGTCACCCAGTTGAAGAAGGCGCCGTCGTAGGCGGCGCCGGCCAGCGCGCACATCCTCGGCCCCATCGCGGCAAGGACGAGCTTGACGCCGGGCACGGCCTCGCGGAGCTCGTCGCGGGCCTCGCGCATCGTCGTCAGCGGCCGCTTCGAGAAGCCGGCGCCGACGCCGATCAGCAGTCGCGAGCGATCGAGGCCGAGCGCGTCGATCCGGTCGTTGATCGAGGTCGGGGAGTGACGGTCGAGGGCGAGGACGCCGACGCCGAGTTGCAGCGCCGCAGAGCCCGCGGCGAACGCGGCGAGCGTCTCGAGGCCGCTGGCGGCGGGGTGGTCGTTGGCCCACATCGATGTGTAGCCGAGCTCTTCGCAGCGAGCCGCAAGCGGGGTCGCGACCGCCGGGTCGAGGCCGGCCGCGACGCCGAATCCGCGTGCCTGGCTCAATGCCGCTCCCGCTCGAGCAGGGCCACGCATTCGATGTGCGGAGTCTGGGGGAACATGTCGACGGGGCGCACCCGGGTGAGCCTATAGCCGGCGTCGACCATCTGGCGCGCGTTCGGGGCGAGCGTCGTCGGGTTGCAGGAGACGTAGACGATCCGGTCGGCCCCGCACTCGAGGACGCGGCGGACGATCTTCGCCGAAAGCCCGGCGCGGGGCGGATCGACGACGACGACGTCGGGGTTGCCCGCCTCCTCGAGCAGCGGCCGGATGCCGAGCCGCGCGTCGGCGTGGCGGAAGCGGGCGTTGCCGATCCCGTTCAGCTCCGCGTTGGCCTCGGCGTCGACGATCGCCTCGGGAACGGTCTCGAGCCCCCAGACCTCGCCGGCGTCGGCGGCCATCGTCAGGCCGATCGTCCCGATTCCGCAGTAGAGGTCGAACAGCCGCTCGCCGCCCGAGAGGCCGGCGTACTCGCGGGCGATGCCGTACAGCGACTCGGCGGTCTCGGTGTTCGTCTGCAGGAAGGCGCCGGGCGAGATCCTCAGCTCGAGCGGGCCGATGCGCTCGCGGAGGAACTCCTCACCGAGCACGCCGGTGACGCCGGCGGTGTCGCCGCTCGGTCCGGCGATGACCGTGTGGAGATCGACCGGGGGCCGCGGGATCGACGCGGCGGCGGTGACGAGGCGGGTCTGGACCTGTCCGGTCCGCCGCCCGTCACGGACGATCAGGTTGCGGAGCTGGCCCGCGCCATCCGCGCCTGCTGCGTGCAACCCCTCCTCGCGAGCCCACTCGCGGACCGCGTTGCGGGCGTCGTTGTTGCACTCGGAGGCGAGCAGGCAGTCGTCGACGTCGACGACCCGGTCCCAACGGCCGCGGGCATGAAGGCCGAGCACCGGGTCGCCGGACGGGTCGTCCGCCGCCGCGGCGCCGAACGAGTACTCGAGCTTGTTGCGGTAGCGCCACTGCTCGACGGCCGCGACGATCGGCTCGATCCCGACCGTGGCGAACGAGCCGAGCCGTTCGAGCGCCTCGGCGACGTGGCCCTGCTTCTCGGCGAGCTGGCGCTCGTAGGGGAGCCCCTGCCAGGCGGCGCCGGGACAGGGCTCGCCGCCGTGGACGCAGCGGTCGCCGATCCGCTCCGGCCCGGGCTCGAGGAGCTCGAGGACCGACCCCTCCGCCCACGACTTCTTCGCCTTGCCGACGCGGACGCGGACCCGGTCGCCGGGCAGGCCGCCCGGGACGAAGACGACGAATCCCTCGTCGGCCCGCGCGACGCCGCGCCCGCCCTGCGCGAGGGAGTCGATCCTGAGATCGAGCTCGGCTCCGCGCCGCGGCCTGCTTCGTCCCGCCGGGGCGCTCAGGCGAGCGCCTTGTCGATCTTGTCGAGGATGCTCTTGCGGCCCTTGCCGTTCTTCTCGTGCGTGCGCACCTTGCGCAGCTCCGGCTTGCTCAGCTCACCGAGGCGGCGGCCGATCTGCGCGGCCGTGAGCTCGTCGTAGCCCGTGATCGGGAAGCTCGGCGGGACGCCGGCGCGGCGGCGGGCGGCGTCGGCACGGGCGAGCGGCTCGTCGGCGGCGTCGCGGGCGCCGCGCGCAGCCTTGCCGGCGGCGACCTTGACCTGGCGCCGTGCCTTCGTCGTCTCCTTCTCGACGCGCCTGCGCGCCTTCGTCGAGCGGCGCTGCGCCTCCCGCGACCGCTTGTCGAGCTCCTTGCGGGCCTGCTCGAGCAGCGACTCGAGCTCCTTGACGAGTTGCTTGGACTCCTTGCGGCCCCGCGTGACGAGCTTCGACACGAGGTCATTGGCGTCGCGTTGGGTCATCCGGCCGCGCTCGACGGCATCGTCGACGACCTCCTGGATGCGCTCGCGCGAGAGCGTGACGCTGCGCTCGAGCGCGCTGCGGAACTCCTCGACGCTCTTGTCCGGGCGGCCTGCCGAGCGGCCGGCCTTCGGACGGCGGGTGGTCTTCTTGCGCGTGGTGGTGGCCATGGGTCTGCCCTTCGTCGCTGCCGTTTGATCGCGAGGACTATCGCATCGTGGCGCAGGATCGGCTTCCGGGTCGACTACGGGGCCGCGGCGGGCCCCCCTACGGTCCGAAACAGCGCCTCGACCGGGGCGTGGTCGGAGAGGCGGATCGGCAGGGCCGGCCGGCTCGGGCGTGCGGTCGGGTCGGCGACCTCGCGGCGCTCCGGCGGCCACTGACAAGCCGGCTCGGCGATCTCGAGGCCGGCGGCGAGCAGGTGGTCGATGATGCGTTCACCGGTCGGCGCCCGCAGGCCGTGCTCGGCTTCGATGCGGGTGAAGACCCGCCCGCTGAGCGCCGGGCGGAGGTTGAAGTCGCCGCCGAGGATCAACGGCGTTCCCCGGGCCCACTCGGCGGCGGCGCGGGCCGCCGCGGGCAGCTCACGCTCGGCCTGCGCGCGCTCGGCGCTCGCGTGCAGGTTGGCGATGCAGAGGTCGGCCCCGAGCCGGGTGAACGCCATCGCTCGCCGCTCGGGCCTGGTCGCGAGCCGGAGGCTGCGGCGCTCGGTGATCGCTGCGGCACGGCGGACCAGCGTCAGGTTCGAGCCGCCCTCCCAGGAGGCGATCAGGTCGGGGTTGCGGTCGGCGATCGATGCCTGCAGGCGACCGAGCAGGGGGAGGTTGCGGCTCGTCGGCACGAGGTGGGCATCTGCGTCGCAGGCCGTCGCGAGCCGCTCGGCCCAGCGCGGCGGGCATTCCTGAAGCAGCAGGACATCCCAGCCCGCTCCGGCGATGACCGACTCGAAGGCAGCCCGCAGGTCGGTGTTGACCTGTGCGTGTCGGGGGCCGCGCTCGGTGGTACGGAGCAGCCGCGAGCGCCAGGTCGAGAGCTCCGGCTCGGGCGGATGGTCGCGGCCGTGGAACAGGTTCCAGCTCAGGGCGCGAACCTCCATCGGCGCGATTATCGACGCGCGTCCGGCGCCATCCGCCCGCCGGCATCGCTGCCCACGCGATCGAGCCCGGGGCCCAGGCAGCCCGAGCGCCGTTCGCCGGATTCGCCCGGCGCGCGACTGCGTCCGGCGCCCGGCGCGGGTAACGTGCCGCGCCTCGATGAGCGGTAGGGGAGACATCGACTTCATCACCGGGACCGAGGTCGCCGACCGGCTCGGCGCGCTGCTCGAGCGGGCGGCGGAGCTCAAGGCCGGACGACCGGCCGCCGGTGCGGGAGCGCTCGCCGGGCGGTCGGTCGCGCTGATCTTCGAGCAGCCCTCGACGCGGACGCGGGTCTCCTTCGAGGTCGGGATCGCCGAGCTCGGCGGCACCCCGGTCGTATTGCGCAGCGACGAGCTCCAGCTCAGCCGCGGCGAGTCGGTCGGCGACGTCGGCCGGGTCATGTCCCGCTACGTGCACGCGATCGCGATCCGCAGCGGCTCGCACGAACGGCTCACCGACCTCGCCGCCGCCGCGGAGGTGCCGGTGATCAACATGCTCACTCCCGAGCACCACCCCTGCCAGGCGCTCGCCGACCTGCAGACGCTGCGCGAGCGCTTCGGCTCGCTCGCGGGCCTCCGCGTCGCCTTCGTCGGCGACGGCAACAACGTCGCCCGCTCGCTCGCCCTGCTCGGCTCGCGGGCCGGCCTCGAGGTCGTCGTCTGCTCGCCGACCGGGCTCGAGCTCGAGCCCGGCGTCGGCGCCGAGCTCGTCGCCGACCCCCGCGAGGCCGTCGCCGGCGCCGACGCGATCTACACCGACGTCTGGATCAGCATGGGCGACGAGGACGATGTGGCCAAGCGCGCAGCCCTCGCCCCCTACCGCGTCGACGACGCCCTCCTCGCCCAGGCGTCCGACCGCGCGGTCGTCCTCCACTGCCTGCCCGCCCACCCCGGCGAGGAGATCACCGCCGAGGTCCTCTACGGCCCCCGCTCGGCCGTCCTCGACCAGGCCGAGAACCGGCTCCACGCCCAGAAGGCCCTGCTGGAGCTGCTGATCGGCTAACCCGCCGCCGCCCGCTTCCGCAACGGCCCGTCGAGCCACTCCGGACACTCGATCCCCGCGTACTCCTGGATCGGAGGCAGGTCGAGCGAGTCGAGCCAGAGCGCCTCGATCTCGTCGATCGACCTGCCATGGTTAGACGTTGATCGAGAACGTCAGTGTCCCTCCTGCTGGTAGGTACGCCGCCGTTCGCGATTCTTCTCGCTCCACGCCGGTCCCTTGCCGACCCCGCCCGAGCCAGATTCGCGGCGCGTTGTCCGGGCGTGAGTTCGATGGCACTTGTCCGGATGCTCACCGAGGAGATGGAGACGCCGAGGGTCCCAGCGATGCGTCGCACCGGCATGCCCTCTCTTCGCGGCCACCGAGCTTCGTGGAACTCGGAAGTGAGTCCGGGGGGTCGAGGTGGCGCGAACATGCGTTCGATAGTACGGCCTCTGCCCGGACGTACCAACCAGCCGGTTGCCACCACCTAGACTGCGCATTCGCGGCCCCGTCGTCTAGTGGTGAAGACTCCGGATTTTCGATCCGGGAACGGGAGTTCGATTCTCCCCGGGGCTATCCAGACCCGCCCATGTACCCAGAGATCAACATCGGCCCGATCACGCTGCAGACGTTCGGGCTGATGTTCGGGCTCGGGTTCATCGCCGCCGGCCTCGTCGTCGGGCGGCGCTTCCGGGAGCTCGGCAAGCCGGCCGACTGGGCCTACGAGATGGCGTTCGCGGCGCTCGTCGGCGGGCTGGTCGGCTCGCGCGTCTACTACCTGATCGAGAACTGGAGCGACGTCAACGACGACCTGATCGGAAACCTGTTCAGCGGCTCGGGGCTGGTCTGGTACGGGGGCGCGATCGGTGGCGCCCTGGCCGTCCTCGGCTGGGCGTGGTGGCGCGGGATCCTCTCGCTGATGCTCGCCGATGTCGCCGCCGTGCCGCTGATGATCGGCTACGCGATCGGCCGGGTCGGCTGCCAGCTTTCCGGCGACGGCGATTACGGCCGTGCCTGGGACGGGCCGTGGGCGATGGCCTATCCGGACGGGACCGTGCCGACCGACACGCCGGTTCACCCGACGCCCGTCTACGAGACGCTGTTCATGGGCCTGGCGGCACTCGTGCTCTGGCGGCTTCGCGACCGGTTCCGGCCCGGGATCCTGTTCGCCCTCTACCTGATCGTCGCCGGCTTCGAGCGGTTCATGATCGAGTTCGTGCGCCGCAACGCCGATGCCGCGCTCGGGCTGACGCAGGCACAGATCACGAGCGTCGCGATGGTCGCCGTCGGCGCGATCTGGATCGCGGTCGTCGCGGGCCGCGGCCAGCTCCACACGCCGACGCCGCCGCGGTTCGCCTGAGCCCCGCCGCCGCCGCTCAGCTCGACCGCGTCAGCCCGCCGTCGAGCGGGATCACCGCGCCGGTCAGGTACGCGGCCCGCTCCGAGCAGACGAACGCGACGAGGTCGCCGTACTCCTCCGGCCGCCCGAGCCGGCCCGCGGGCACGTCCTCGCGCGCCCGCTCCTCGGCCTGCTCCTCGGAGCCGTAGAGCGACCGCAGCCGCTCGGTCCCGAACCGGCCGGTGGCGATGGTGTTGGCGGTGATCCCGTCGGCTGCGACCTCGCGGGCCAGCGTCGCCAGGAACCCCGCCGCCGCCATCCGGTTCGCGTTCGAGAGGGCCAGGCCGGGAATCGGCTCGCGGATCGACGTCGAGGAGACGTTCACGATCCGCCCCCAGCCGCGCTTGCGCATCCCCGGCACGCAGGCGCGCGCGAGGATCAGCGGCGCGAGCACGAGCGACCGATACGCCTCCACCCACTCGTCGACATCGTGCTCGAGCGCACCGCCCGCGGGTGGGCCGCCGGTGTTGAGGACGAGTATCTCGACCGGCCCGAGCGCGTCGGCGACCCGCGCCGGCAGCCCCGCAACCGCGTCGGCGTCGCCGGTGTCGGCGGCAAGCGCGACGCTCCCGTCGATCGCCCTCGCGACCTCCGCGAGCGCATCGGCCGATCGGGCCGCCACGGCGACCCGGGCACCCTCCCGCGCGAGCGCCGCTGCGATCGCCTGCCCGAGCCCACGGCTCGCGCCGAGGACGAGCGCCACCCTGCCGTCGATCCCGAGGTCCATCGCCGGCCGACCCTAGCGACCTTCGGTACCTTCACTGCCCCGGGCGGTTAGCTCAGCTGGGAGAGCGCCTGCCTTACAAGCACGGGGACGGACTTGCCGATAGGGCCGAGATCGGCTTGTTTATGCGGGCTCCCTCAGGCCGTCACCGGGACGACCACCGGCGACGGCCAGCCGCCTCCGTCGACGCGCCCCGTGAGGACGGGCGTGACGCGGCCGGCGTCGCCCACCGAGGGGCGCAGCGGTGGCCGCGGTGGGTAGGTCCTGCCGTCAACGGGTCGCTGACGCCCGCAACGTCCTCTTCACCTGCCGTTCGGTCAGCACGCGATCCCTGTTGTGCGACTGCGGTCGTCAACATCGGGCACGCGCGCCGCTGTCGGCGGGCTGCCGCTGGCGCGGCGCGCCCTTCAGAATCGAGTCGGCGGTAGCTAGAGGATGGTCGCCGGCCCGAACGCCTGCATTGAGCTCTTCGCGACACGTTCCTGACCTGTCCCTGGGTCTGCCGATCGACCCCGCCACCCGCCGATCTCGACCTGCCTTCTTCGAGTCGCCGCTCGAGCGGCAGTCCGAGTCCGCCGCGCCGGGGCAGCGATGCGCGGAGCGGCACGGCCGCCAATCGCGCTCAGGTGGCTCGCGACCCATCTCCACCATCCTCGACGTCGCCTCGTGCGCAACGCTGCCCGTGGATCCGTGCCGGCTTGTCGGGGCGGGTTCGAACTTCCTGGATTCGGCTGGTCGCCTCGGACGGGCGGCAGCCGACGAGGAGCACAGAGGGCTCGACCGCCTTCGCCCGGCGCCTGCCCGCGGCATCGGCGGCCGATCAGTGCGCCGCGGCTCGAACGCTCAGCGTCGGGACGACCACGCTCAGCGCGGCGGTCGGTGCCGCCCTCGGCTCGGCCGCCCGCGCGTCGCCGCCGCCGGGGCGGTTGGATCGGACGATCGTCGACCGGTCTGGACCGCGGCCGGCGCCGATTCGGACGCGGTCGGACGGCCGTGGCGGCGGCCGGCCAGCTCGCGAGGAGACCAGACCGTCGTCGCTCGGCTCGCTGCGACGTGCCTGCGCCGGCCTCGCCGCGATCCTGTGCTCGTGATCCCGGCCCGCGCCGCCGGACAAACGCCGGTCCCGCGCGGGCCAACACGGCCTCTCGCGAGGCACCAGGCCAGCGGACCGACCGCGACGCAGTGGCGGCCGGGATGGTCCGCGCGGCTCCGACGACGGAACCGGGACGGCGACGAGAGCTCGGCAGTGCTGTCGGCCGAGACCGGCGAGCACGATCGACGTCGCGGCGTTCGGTCGGGCCTCGTCACCGATGCGACCGGATCAGTCGTGGGCGACACCGGCGCAGGACGGCGACGACGTCGGCGGCGACACGGCGATGACGACGGCGGACGGTCCGGGGATCGCGTCTCGCACGAGGATCTCGACGGAGGCGCGACCGAGTGCGAGGACGAGAGTCCGGTCACGGTCGAGACCTCGTGCCCGGCGCCGCCGTCCGAGGCGACCCGAGATGGGACGGCGCGGCGGTCTGGAAGTCGACCTCACCGGTCGCCGATCGACGTTGACCGGGAGCACGCCGCCGACCACGGGGCCCGGCCATAGACTGGGCCCCGTGGCCAGCCGAGCGGAAGCCGGGACGCGATGAGCACCACCTGGCAGGTGGTGCTCTACGTGCACCTGCTGTCGATGGCCTTCTTCGTCGGGGGCCAGCTCGTCCTCGGCCTCGCCCTCGTCCCGGTCGAGCGGACCAACCCCGACCCCGAGCGGCTCCGCGCCGCGGCGCGCCGCTTCGGCATCGGCTCGGCGATCGCTCTCGTCGTCCTGCTCGCGACCGGGATCGCGATGGCGAGCCACTTCTCGCTCTGGGGCCTCGAGACGCTGCAGATCAAGCTCGTCCTGATCGCCGTGCTGATCGTCCTCACCGTCGTCCACCTGCGCTTTCCGAACGCCCACGCGCTGCAGGGGGTGATCCTGGTGATCACCCTCGCCATCGTCTGGCTCGGCCTCGACATCACGGTCTGACGCCGCGACGCTCAGTCGTCCGCGCCCCCCTTGCGACCGCCGATGCTCGCGGGCCGGTTCAGGTCGAGGGCGATCGCGAGGATCAGGGTCCCCGTCCAGCCGTTCACCGGGTCGAGGGTCAGGGGCTCGCTGCCGCCGACGAGGTTCGCGATGAACCAGATGACCAGCCAGGCGAGGGTCACGACTGCGAAAGCTGTGTCGCCCCCGGGCCGCGGCGCTCGAGCAGCGCGCGCAGCACCTGCAGGTAGTTCAACAGGTGGCGGGTCCCGAGGTAGTTGGCCTCGATCTCCTGCCGCGCGGCGATGCCCATCCGGACCCGCAACGGCTCGTCGTCGAGCAGGCGGCGCACGGCGCCGGCGTAGGCGCCGAGGTCGGTCGGGTCGTCGAGGAGGATGCCGCTGACCCCGTCGGTGATCTGGTCCTGGATGCCGCCACGGGCGCTGGCGATCACCGGCTTGCCCTTCCACATCGCCTCGCCGACCGTCAGGCCGAAGCCCTCCGCGATGCTCTTCTGGACGACGATCTGCGAGCGTCGCTGGATCGCGTTGACCATCGCCGCGTTCTCCTCGATGTCGTCCATCGGCAGGCAGGCGATGTGGATCCGGGCCCGTTGCTCGGCCACCAGCCGGCTCCGCGTCGCGAGGACCTCCTCGAGGACCTCCCCGCCCTCGGGATCGTCGGCGACGGCGGCGGTGGCCGGGCCGGCGAGGACGAGGTGCGGGTCGCCGCCGTCGAGCTGGTCGACGAACCCCCGCAGGACGCCGATCGGGTCCTTGAGGCGATCCCAGCGTGAGACCTGGGTGACGACCGCGGCGCGGTCGGGGACCGGCATGTCCTGGTAGATGTCGGCGGGTCGGACGACGCGGCCGGTGCTGCCGTCGTGGCGCCGGAACTCGCCGTCGGTGCCCGGGTCGTCGGCGGTCAGGCCGATGCGCCCGAGGATCGCCTCGACCGTCACCGGATCGAGGTCCTGGTTCTTGGCCGAGAAGACGTCGATCGAGGGAGCGACGATGAAGGCCCGCTCGCGGTCGATGCCCTCCCAGACGAAGTCGGGGCGCGAGAAGACGTAGGCGTCGGCGCGCTCGATGTAGGGGCGGAGGAAGTCCCAGGCGGTGCGGGCGAGGGAGTTGGCATCGTCGAGGCCGACGTGACATCGCCAGACGATCACGGCGCCCGTCGGCAGCAGCGCCTCGATCATCCCGGCCGTCTGCGGATCGTGCAGGAAGACGATGTCGCGGCCGGTGACGATCTCGGCGATGGCCTCGGCGGCCGGGGCGAGGGTCCGCTCGTAGATCTCGCGCTCTGTCGCCCCGAGATCGCCGCCATCGCCGGGGCTTCCGTGCAGCATGTTGTGGATCCGCTTGGTGACCGCGAAGAACTCGGGCTCGCCGTGGATCACGCCCCAGCGGGCGTCGAGGCCGATCCCGCGCACGTAGGCGAGCAGGGATTGGAGGAGCTCGGCAACGCCGCCGCCGCGTGCCGTCGAGTTGATGTGCCAGATCGAGCGGCCCTGGAACAGGACCCGGCCATCGCGCATGCCGAGCTCGATCTCGTCGAAGCGCTCGCCGATGACGGAGCGGAACCGCTCCGGGTCCATGCTGCCGACGTGCACCTCCTCGAAGACGTCCACGGAGGAAGGGTATGTGCGGGCCGGGACGGTCGGCTCGGTAGTCGATGCGGAAGCGCCTCCGTGGCGCGACCCGTCCAGCCGGCAGCGTGGCGACCGCGGCGACCGCGGCGGCCCGCGACCCGCTAACCGGTGGCGGGCGCCGCCGCGACCGCGCCGGCCACGACGGCCGCCATCCGTGCCGGGGCCTCGATCTGCGGGTAGTGGCCGAGGCCCGGCAGCTCGGCGACCGGGACGCCGGGATGGAGGTCGCGCAACGCCGCGAGCACCGCGGTCGTCGCCACCGGGTCCTCGAGTCCCCAGGCGAGCTGCAGGCCCTGCCAGTCGCGGATCGCGCCGTGCCAGCGGTCGGCGAGCGCGACCCGCTCGTCGAGGTAGTGGACGAGCCTGTGGGCGAGCGTCCGACCGCCGTTGTGGCAGATCAGCGACCACTGGTCGTCGGCCTCGGCCCGATCGAGCGGATGCTCGGCCGAGAAGAGGGAGCCGAACTGCTGGTCGAACACGCGGCGGCTGGAGAGCCGGGCGGCGAGCGGGCCGAGCGGCCCGCGGAGGAGCTTCTGCGACGGCGTCAGCGTCGCCGCTTCGAGGACGATGCTGCCGTTGAACAGCAGCGCCCCGCCCAGCTCCCAGCCGAGCGTCCCCTCGAGGTCGCGGGCCATGATCTCGGTCGCGACCGAGGTCCCCATGTCATGGGCGACGATGAAGACCGGCCGACCGTCGGCGTGGCGGCGGACGAGCTCGCCGGCGAGGTCGGCCTGCCAGCCGAGCCCGTAGCGGTGCTCGCGTGGCTTGTCGGAGAGGCCGAAGCCGAGGAAGTCGAAGGCGAGGACGGGCGGCCCCTGCAGCTCGTCGAGCAGCAGCCGCCAGTCGTAGGAGCTCGACGGGAACCCGTGCAGGAGCAGGAGCAGCGGTCCCTCCCCGTCGCGGCGGAAGACGTGGATGCCGTGGCCACGGTGGTGCTCGCGGGCCCCGCGGCCCTGCCAGAGTCGGACCCGGTCGGTGAGCTCGGCGCTCACGACGGCGCCGCCGTTGCGGCCGGGCCGAACCGTTGCTTGCGGGCGAGCGACGCGATCGCCGTGATCGTATTGGGACGCCTCGGCTGCGGCAGGCCGCCGGTAGGGTGCGGCGCCATGGGGAAGGTCTTCGACGAGATCAACGACCACATCCGCGAGTGGATCGGCCGCCAGGCCCTGTTCTTCGTCGCGACGGCGCCGCTGGCGGCGGACGGTCACGTCAACGTCTCGCCGAAGGGGCCGATCGGTTCGCTCGCGGTTCTCGGTTCGCGCCGCGTCGCCTTCCTCGACGTCCACGGCAGCGGTAGCGAGACGATCGCGCACCTGCGCGAGAACGGCCGGATCTGCGTGATGTTCTGCGCGTTCGCGGGGCCGCCGCGGATCGTCCGCCTGCACGGCCGCGGCGAGGCGATCCTCGCCGACGATCCACGCTTCGACGCCCTGCTCGCCGAGGGCGGCTTCACCGACCCCTCGATCCCCGAGGCGCGTCGCTCGATCGTCGACGTCGAGGTCGAGCGGATCGCTGACTCGTGCGGCTACGGCGTGCCGTTGATGAGCTTCGAGGGCCTCCGCGACCATCACCCGCTGCTCTCGGCGAAGCGGATCCGGACGATCGGCATCGACGAGTACCGCAGCTACCAGCGCGACCGGGGCGCCCGCAGCATCGACGGCCTCCCGGCGCAGAAGGACTGATCCGCGGCGACTTCGCCGCGGGCCCGGAGCGTTCCACGGAACGCTCCGGGCGACGGCGGGATCAGGCCGCTCGGCCGGCCGGCCCGCCCGGCGACGGCGGGATCAGGCTGCGAGGGCGGCCGGCTCGCTCGCCTCCAGCAGCACGCGGGCCACCAGCTCGGGATCGTCCCAGTTTGGCGTGTGGCCGATCCCCTCGATCTGCAGGTAGCGGGAGCCGGGCGGGCGCCGCTCGGGCCGGGGCGGGGCGACGAGCCGGTCGAGCTCGCCCCAGACGATCGTCGTCGGGACCCGGACCCGGTCGAGCCCTTCGCAGACGTGGCGGCGCATCTCGGCGTTGGCCGTCTCGTAGCCCGGGGAGTCGATCCAGGCGGCGATCAGCGACCTGCCGACGTTCGCCGGCGTCCGTTCGGGCAGGCCGAGGCTCGTCCGGAGCATCCGCTCGCGAAGCGGCGCCGCGCGGGCGGCGGTGAGGACGAGCGGCCGCAGCCGCCGCGCCCACGCGCGGGTGTCGACGCGGCGCGGGCCGAGCGGCCGGCGCCAGAGGCCGGCCGGCGAGATCAGGCAGGTCGAGGACGCGCGTCCCGCTTTCGCCATCTCCAGCGCGACCCAGCCACCGAGCGAGTTGCCGGCGAGGTGGGGGCGCTCGATCCCGAGCTGATCGCAGAGCCCGGCGACCGCGGCGGCCAGCGCCCACGGCGTCGCCGCAGCGTCCAGCATCGGGCTGGCGCCGAACCCGGGCAGGTCGACGGCGACGACGTCGCGCTCGGCGGCGAGGAGGTCGAGCTGCGGTCGCCAGATCGCCCGGGTCGCGCCGAGCCCGTGGATCAGGACCAGCGGCGGCCCCGCTCCGGTCCGCTCGTAGGCGAGCCCGGCTGCTCGCATCGGCGCGGGCTCGCGTCCAAGCATCGCTTCATCATGGCAGCCGTGGGATTCCGCGCACCGATCATCGCGGCCACGATCGCGTTCGGTTGCCTGCTCGTGCCGGCGGCCGCGACGGCGACCGAGAACCCGGCCCACCAACCCCCGTTCGGATCGGAGCCGCTCGCCCCGCTCCACCTCGTCCGGCCGCCGACCCGGACGCCGCCGGGGTTCACGCTCAGCGGCGTCGAGGCGATCGCGATCGCCGACGGCACCGCCACCGTCCGCGCCGAGCGCGCCGAGAGCCCGGGGATGAGGGTACGGGCGTCGACCCGCGGCGAGGACCGCTGGCAGGTCGACTACTACGACGACGGGACCGACGTCGCCCAGGTCGTGATCGACGACCGGACCGGCGCCGTGATCGAGGCGTGGCGCAACCAGCAGGTCGAGGTCAAGCTGGCGCGCGGCTACGAGGACGCCGTCGCCGGCAACGTCAGCGAGGCGTGGGTCTGGATCCCGCTCTGCCTGCTCTTCTTCCTGCCGTTCTTCGACCCGCGGCGGCCGCTGCGGCTCCTCCACCTGGACCTGCTCGTGCTGCTGTCGTTCTCGGCCTCGCAGTTCTTCTTCAACAAGGGCGAGATCGTCTGGTCGGTGCCGCTCGTCTATCCCGTCCTCGCCTACCTGTTCGTGCGGATGCTGGTCGCGGGACTGCGGCCGCGGACACGGTCGGGGCCGCTTCTGCCGTGGCTGTCGGTGCGCTGGCTCGTCGTCGCCGGGGCGGCGCTGCTCGTCGGCCGCATCGTCCTCAACATCGTCGACTCCCAGGTCATCGACATCGGCTTCGCCAACGTCGTCGGCGCCCACCGGATCGTCGCGGGGCAGGGCATCTACGACGGCCAGTTCACGCCGCTGATCGACCGCGGCGACTCCTACGGCCCGCTCAGCTACATCTCCTTCATCCCGTTCGAGCGGCTGTTCCCCTGGGGCGGCGGGCTCGAGTCGCTGCCGGCCGCGCACGCGGCGGCGATCGTCTTCGACCTCGCGGTCGTCGGCCTGCTCGTCCTCTGCGGCCGCCGCCTCCGCGCCGGCCGCGCCGGCCGCGACCTCGGGATCGCGCTCGCGTACGCGTGGCTGGCCTACCCCTACACGCTCTACGCGCTCGACGCCAACGGCGGCAACGACACCCTCGTCGCGGCGCTGCTCGTCGCGGCGCTGATCGCGTTCGCCTCCCCGCTCGGGCGTGGCCTGACGGTCGGCCTCGCGGCGGCGGTCAAGTTCGGGCCGCTTGCGCTGGCGCCCCTGTTCGCCGCTGGTCCCGGCGAGCGCCGGGTCCGCGCGACGGCGGTCTTCGCCGTCGTCTTCGTCGCCGTCTGGGCCGTCCTCCTCGTGCCGCTGTTGCCCGATGGCGGGCTTCGCGAGCTCTACGACCGCACCTTCGGCTACCAGGCGTCGCGGGGGTCGCCGTTCAGCATCTGGGGCCTCGAGCCGTCGCTCGGCCGGCTTCAGGATCTCGCCAGGGCGTTTCCGGTCCTGCTCGGGATCGCCCTGTTCTTCGTCCCCTGGCGGCGCACCGCGGTCCAGGCGGCGGCGCTCGGCGCGGCGCTGCTGATCGCCACCCAGGTCGGCTCCGAGCACTGGTTCTACTTCTTCATCGTCTGGTGGGTGCCGTACGTGCTCGTCAGCGCCTTCGCCACCCAGCGGCGGGTCACGCCGGCCGATCGCGGCGCCGCCGTCGATCGGTCGCGCTCGAGCCGGGTTTCGGTGGCGGATACCCGATAGCCATGTTCGACCGGGTCCCGTCGGCGCCCGGGGTCGGTACGGTCAGCCGATCGTCGTCCGCAGCTCGCCGAGCTCCGGCGAGCTGACGACGAGCTCGTCGCCGGGGCGGAGCCAGACGCGCGGCTCGCGGGCGCCGCCGACCCCGGCCGGGGTGCCGGTCGCGACGATGTCGCCGGGGACCAGCGTCATCAGGCTCGAGAGGTGCGCGAGCAGCTCGGGAACCGGGAAGATCAGATCGGCGGTCGTCGCCTCCTGCATCCGCTCGTCGTTGAGGTCGAGGGCGATCCCGATCTGCCCCGGCGCCGACGGGACCTCGTCGGCGGTGACCAGCGCCGGCCCGCATGGGGCCGAGCCGTCGAAGACCTTGCCCGGCATCCACTGCGGCGTCCGGAACTGCAGGTCGCGGGCGGAGAGGTCGTTGAGCAGCGTGTAGCCGGCGACGTGGTCGAGCGCCGTCGCCGCGTCGACGTCCTTCGCCGTCCGGCCGACGACGAACGCGACCTCGGCCTCATAGTCGACCTTGCGGCTCGACGCCGGCAGCGACACGGTCGCGCCGTCGGCGGTCAGGGCGTTCGCGTACTTCGCGAAGAACGTCGGCACCTCGGGCGGCTCCAGCCGCCCTTCGGCCGCGTGCTCGCGGTAGTTGAGGCCGATGCAGACGATCTTCTCCGGGTTCGGGACGGGGGCAAGCAAAGTCACCTCGCCGAGCGGGACCCGCTCGGCCCCCGCCGCCGCGCCGGCGAGATCGGCGAGGGCGCCGGTCTCGAGCAGCCCCCGCACCGACCGCGCCTCGCCATCGCCGAGCGCGTCGCCGGCATCGACCACCTCGCGACCGGCGAGCACGCCGGCCCGCTCCCCCCGCTCCGACCGGTAGGTGATCAGCCGCACGGTCGCAGCCTAGCCGCCGGGCCGTGCCATAATCACCGCCCCCGGCCGCACCGGGTCCGGGGCCGTGGGGGCGTAGCTCAGTTGGTTAGAGCGCCGGCCTGTCACGCCGGAGGCCGCGGGTTCGAGTCCCGTCGCTCCCGTCGCTCCCGTCCTCGCGCGCGATCGCGGTCGCTACTATTTACATAGGTCCTGTGTAAATACGTGGCCGCCGACCGCAGCGGGCCGGACGGCCGCGGAGCCGACCAAGGAGCCCGGGATGCCGCCATCGCCGCCAGCGCCAGTGGGGTACCGCCAGCGCCGGCGCTCGCCGCTGCCGGCCCGGTTCACCTGCCGCCGAGCGGGTAGCTGCCGGATATCCGGATGCCCGCCGCCCGGTGGCGCGACGGCCCCGCCGGATGCCCGGGGCCGGTCGGAGGCCCAAGGGCCCGTCGGAGGTCTCACAGCTCGCTCGCTCGAATCCCCGTTCCGCCAACCGAAGGAGGCACATCATGCGCCTGGACTACTCATCGATCCTGCCGGCCGGGCTCAAGGGCATGCTCGGACTGGAGCGCGCGGTCCACGAGAGCTCGCTGGAGCCGGAGCTGCTCGAGCTGGTCAGACAGCGCGCCTCGCAGATCAACGGCTGCGCCTACTGCCTGGACATGCACAGCAAGGACGCACGCGCCCGCGGCGAGGACGAGCAGCGCCTGCACGTGCTCGCCGCCTGGCGCGAGGCGCCGTTCTACAGCGAGCGCGAGCGCGCCGCGCTGGCCTGGTGTGAATCGCTGACCCGGCTGCCGGAGACCGGCGCGCCGGACGCCGACTACGCACCGCTGGTCGAGCTGTTCTCCGAGGAGGAGATCGCCGCGCTGACCTACGCGATCGTCGCGATCAACGGCTGGAACCGGCTCGCGGTCGGCTTCCGCTCACCGGTCGGCGACTACGTCTCCCCCCACGCCGCCGTGGCGTGATCGCGGGACCCGCTGGCCCGGGACGATCCGGCCGACGCGCCCGCCCGCCCGGCTCGGCCGCTGGGGCGCTCGGCGCCGAGTAGTCGGCGGCAGACACCCCACCGGACGGGGCCCGGCCGCCGGCGCCGCGGCTTCCCGCGGCGCGGTCATGGCCCGCCGGCCGTGGCGACCGCGACGCCGGCTTCGCGCTCGCGGCATAGATTGCCGGCATGGGTGCGGCGGAGTCCGAGATCGTCCTGGTGACCGGGGGCAGCGGCTACCTCGGCGGCTGGTGCGTCGCGACGCTGCTCGAGCGTGGCTACGGGGTGCGGACGACGATCCGCGACCTCGCCCGGGAGGGGCACGTGCGAAGCCAGGTCGAGGCGGCGGGGGTCGATCCGGGTGATCGGTTGGCGGTGCTCGAGGCCGACCTCCGCAGCGACGCCGGCTGGGCCGAGGCCGTCGCCGGCTGCCGCTGCGTTCTGCACACCGCCTCGCCGTTTCCGCCGGCGCAGCCGAGGGATCCCGACGAGCTGATCGTCCCGGCCCGCGACGGCGCTCTGCGGGTGATCCGGGCGGCGCTGGATGCCGGCGTCGAGCGGATCGCGCTGACCTCGTCGGTCGCCGCCGTCCGGGGCGGCGGTCCGCCGGTCGAGGGCTCCACCTACACCGATCGCGACTGGACGGACGGCGACGACAGGAGCCTGACGCCGTACACGCGGTCGAAGACGATCGCCGAGCAGGCGGCGTGGAAGCTGGTCGAGGACGCGGGCGCGAGGGAGCGGCTGGCGGTCATCAACCCGGGAGCGATCATCGGCCCGGCGCTGAGCGCCGACGTCTCCTACTCGCTGCAGCTCGTCGAGCGGCTGCTCAACGGGATGCCGGCCGTGCCGCGGCTCGGATTCAGCTTCGTCGACGTGCGCGACGTCGCCGACCTGCACGTCCGCGCGATCGAGCAGCCCGCCGCGGGCGGCGGCCGCTACATCGCGACCGACCGGTTCATGTGGACGGTCGAGGTCGGCCGGGTCCTCAAGGACCGGCTCGGCGATCGGGCGCGCAAGGTGCCGACCCGGGTCGCCCCGAACCTGATGGTCAGGGCGATGGGCCTGTTCGACCCGGGCATCCGCACGATCGTCGGCGAGCTCGGGCAGCACCCCGAGTACTCGAGCGCTCGCGCCCGCGAGGAGCTCGACTGGACGACGCGCCCGCTCGAGGACTCGATCGCCGAGACCGCCGAGAGCCTGATCGAGCACGGCGTCGTCAGGGCCTGAGGCGCGGCGAGCGCTTGAACGAGGCGAAGCCTGCCGCCGAGCTCAGGCGGGTGGTGCGCTGATGTCCCCGGGCCGCGGGCGAAGCCGGGCGCCAACCCCGGGCCGCGGCGAAGCCGGGCGCCAACCCCGGGCCGCGGCGAAGCCTGCCGCCAACCCCGGGCCGCGGCGAAGCCTGCCGCCTGCCTCAGGCGGGTGGCGGGCCGATGTCCGCGGGGGCCGGGCTGACTCCCGCGCCGGTCGTCGGCGCGACGGGGCGCTGGCTCTCGTGGCGGGCCATCGCCCGGACGGTGATCAGCAGCAGGATGTCGATCGCGAGGCCGAAGACCGCTCCGAACTGGGACTGGACGAACAGGAAGACCTGGGTGAGAAGCAGCGAGACGAGCAGGCCGCGGGCGAGCCACTCGTAGCCGTCGGCGCGGCGGCCGCGGTTGATGCGGAGCAGGCCGACGACCACGAAGGCGGCGGCGACGCCGGAGGAGGCGACGATCGCGGCGCCGAGGAAGGTCCCGTTCTGCTCGAGCGTCACCGACTCGACGTCGGGATCGGCGAGCGCGAGGACGAAGACGAGCAGGTTGAGCAGCGTGACCGCCGCCCAGACCGTGAAGAGGGCAGCGATCGCACGCTGAAACCAACGCTGCTCGGTCAGCGCCAGGTAGCCGCGGTGGACCCGCTCGCCGAGCAGCGAGAGCCGCGAGCGCTCGGCGGTGGGGAGGGCGTCGACCCGCTCGGTCAGCTCACGCAGCGGCGCGACCATCGGGTTGGCGGGATCGACCCCGTCGAGGTACGCGAGCGTTCGCGCGCGGTCGCGGGCGTCGAAGCTGCCGTAGGTCGCGCCGCCGAGCCGCTCGATCGCATTCCGGAGCAGGTCGGGCTCCGAGAGGGTCCGCGTCCGCTGCAGGTGCCTTCCGACCAGGAAGAGGACGACGAAGACGATGTAGATGACGCCCGCCGCCGGCTTGAAGAAGTAGTTGTTGTTCTCGGTGATGAACTTGCCGAGCTCGTCGATGAAGAAGCCGAACCCGATGCCGCCGAGGACGGCGGCGGGGACGCGAGCGCTGCGGCCGAGCAGCGTCAGCAGGATCCCGATCGCGATCACCATGAAGACGCCGCCCCAGAGCAGGTGGGCGATGTGCAGCCCCTTGCCGCCCAGCTGCGGGTAGTGGGTGAGCCACAGCTGGGTGCGGATGACGAGGATCATCGTCACCGCCGAGACGAAGAACGTCTCGTGCAGCTGGCCCATGTCGGCATTCGTGGGCAGGTTCCGGAGCGGGTTGAGCCGGCGGGCATCCATGGGCTCAACGGCGATTAGATCAGTTCGAGGCGACGCGGCTGCGTGGCCGGGCGACGCGGCAGCGCGGACGAAGCGACGCGGCAGCGCGGACGAAGCGACGCGGCAGCGGCCCGAAGACGAAACGACATCCGCCGGGCGGATGTCGTTTCGTTCTCTCCTCCTCCCCTCCCCGAGAGCGGGGCCGCCTGAAGCTCGAGTCCGCGGGACCAAAGTCGACGGTCTTCGTTTCGGGATCCGAACCGTAACCGATTTCGGCGAGCTTCGTGCCGATCGACACAGAATCGGCACAACCGTGTTTCAGATCCGGTCGAGGGCCTCGCCGGCGGCCCGCAGCCCCGAGTCGATCGCGCCGTCCATGTAGCCGGCCCACTGGTCGGCCGTCTCCGTGCCGGCCCAGTGGATCGGGCCGACCCGGTTGCGGATCGCGTTGCGGTAGCCGACGAGCACGCCGGGCGGCGTGAAGCCGACGTAGCAGCCGCGGCTCCAGCGGTCCTTGGCCCATGACTTGTCGATGTAGTCGCGGGCGTCGGTACGCGCCTTCGGCCCGAAGTAGCGCGCGAAGCAGTCGAGCACCGCCGTGCGCCGCTCGGTCCGGCTGGCGCCGGCCATGTCGCGCGCCGCCTGCCCTTCGATGAAGCCGAGCAGGACTCCGGGCCTGCCGTCCGGCGGCGAGTTGTCGAACGTCAGCCTGACCGGGCCCTCGTTCGAGGTCGCCATCCCGTTCAGGCCCTCGTCCCGCCAGAACGGCCGGTCGTAGATCGCCATGCACTTCATCACCGTCCCCATCGGGACCCGCTGGTCGAGCTGGGCGCGGTTCGGCGGTAGGTCGGGCCGGAAGCGGATCCCGCCGACGAGCGCCGGCGGCACGGTCACGATCACGCGCCGGGCCGCCCAGGTGTCGGCGCGGGTCCTGACGACGACCCCGGAGCCGCTGCGGCGGATCGCCCGGACCGGCTGGCCGAGCTCGACCGCGCGGCCGAGCTGTTTGGCGAGCCGCAGCGCGATCAGCTGCGAGCCGCCGACGATCCGCTTCTCCTGCGCGCCGCCGGTCGTGTTGATCAGCAGGTTGAAGTCGCCCGCCGCGGTTGCGATGTAGAGGAGGACGAAGAGCAGCGACAGGTCGCGCGGCTCGGCCGAGAAGACCGACGCGATCCCGAGCTCGATGAGCTCGCGCGCCTCGGTCGCGAGCTCCGCGTCGCGCAGGTAGGTCTCGAAGGTCTGCGCGTCCCACTCGCCGGCCCGCGGCGCCTTCCAGGGCGCGTCGGGAGGGACCGTCGCCGCCTTCGCGTTGAGGTCGTTGATCGTCGTCAGCACCTCGATCAGCGAGCTCGGGTCGGCGGGCGGGATCGTCCCCTCATACAGCGAGCGGCTGCCGTCGCGCCAGTAGACGCTCTTGCCGTCGACGTAGGTGTCGAACGTCTTCAGGCCGAGCTCGTCGATCAACGCCAGGACCCGGTCCTGGGTCGGGCCGACCCACTGGCCGCCGATCTCGACGATCTCGCCGCCGCCGATCTCGTGGTTGAGGGTGCGTCCGCCGACGCGGTCACGGGCCTCGAGGACGACGACCGAGCGGCCGGCACGCTTGATCTCGCGGGCGGCCGCGAGTCCGGCGAGGCCGGCGCCGACGACGATCACATCGCGCTTGCGCTTGCGGCCCGGCGCGGAGGCGGCAGCCCCGCTGACCCGGCCGGCCGCGATCCCGGCAGCGCCCGCGAGGGCGCCGCCGAGTGCCCCCCGGCGACTGACGCCGCGGTTCGCGAGCCGCTCGGGGCCGGCCATCTAGAGGGCTCCTCCGGCGGCGGCGGGCGCCGTCGGGTCCTCGCCTCCGTCGCCGAGGCCCTCGCGGGCGAGGTACTCCTCGGCGAGCAACGGGTTGTCGGCGGAGCGCTCGACGATCTTCAACAGATCGGACATCGAGGAGACCTCCTCGACCTGCTCCTTGATGAACCACTGCATGAACTGCTCGCCCTGGTAGTCGCCCTCGTCGCGCGCCCGTGCGGCCAGCGCGCTGATCTGCTCGGTCACGCGCCTCTCCTGCTCGAGCGCGAGTCGCACCGGGGCGACGATGTCGTCGAACCCGACCTGCGGCGACTCGACGCCCGGGATCGCGACGTCGAGCTCGGCGTCGAGCAGGTACTGGGTGATCATCATCGCGTGGTTGCGCTCCTCGACCGCCTGCCGGTAGAAGAACCCGGCCAGCCGCGGCAGCGTCTCGGCGTCGTAGTGGACGGCGATCGCCACGTACTGCTGATGGGCCGCGAACTCGTGCGCGACCTGCTCGTTCAGCGCCGTCGCGAAGCTCGAATCACTCATTCATCCCTCCGTCTCGTCTTCGGGTGGTCGCGGCGACCGTAACCCAAACGCCGGGTTCGGCCACCCGAAGCCCGATCGACCAGCCGGAGGCCCGGCTCGGCCACCGAAACGCGCCGGGTTCGGCCAGCCGGGCCACCCGGGGGCCCGGCTGCGCCGGCCGACGCCGGGATCAGCCCCAGCGAAAGCCGGTCGCCGACGGCGCCGGGTCCATCGGCGAGGCCGGGAGCCCGGGCGGCACGGCCGGATCGTTGTAGCCGGAGGGGGCGGTGTCGTTCGGCGTGTCGGGGTGAAACAGCGACGCGAGGTACTGGATCTGGCCGCGACCGACCTCGACCTCGCCCTGACCGCCGCCGTAGATCGCGATCCCCTCGGCGGCGCAGTGCTCGTAGACCGCGAACAGCTCGCGCAGCGACCCGAACCGCGACGGCTTCGAGTTGATCGCCCTCGGCTTCCACTCGAGCGCGACGATGTCGGCGAGCGAGTGCAGCGGCGCGTCCCAGGTGACGCGGTCGGCGAGCGGCTCGAGCAGCGCCCGGGTCTCGGCGTTGACGTCGGGGTCCTCGAGGTAGGCCCCCGGGAACGCCTCGGCGACCTGCCGATAGAGCTCCGCGTCGGTCTCGACGTCGACCGGCGTGCCCCGGTAGTGGCCCTTGAGGTCGAGGACGCGGACCGTCGCGAGCGTGCCGATCTCGGCGATCAGCTCGGGCGTCCAGTCGTTCTCGGGGTCGAGCTTGAACGCGAGGTCGGGGTAGGAGGCGAGGCGCTTGCGGATCGGCTCGGTCGTCGAGCCGTCCTCGTCGTCGAAGCTCGTCAGGCGGGTCGAGCAGACGAACTCGAGCGGCCGCGGCTCGCGACCGACCGCCTCGTGGAAGGGGAGGCCGTTCTGGCGCAACGCGAGATCGAGCGCCGCGCTCTCGTAGGCCCAGCGCCGGTAGTGGATCGAGGCCTCGCGGGTCGCGGGGGCGACGCCGAACAGGTCGAGCTCGCCGGCGAGCGCGCAGAGCTCGCCGAGCGTCGTGGCCGCCGAGAAGTCATGGACGGGGCCGGCGTCGCGGTGGGCGATGTGGTCGAGCGCGTCGTAGACGACGTCCTCGCCGATCCCCTCCTCGCCGCCGCCGCGCAGGCGGACCAGCGTCGAGGGGCGCGTGAACGACCCGTACTCGCGGTCGTGTCCGGTCAGCTCGTAGGACTCGACGCTGAGCGGCAGCGACTCGATCCGCTCCCACAACCCGCTCATCTGCTCTCCTCTCCAGTCGTTTGCGCTTCCGGGCCGCCGTCGGTGGCGGACCGGTGACCGCCGGCGTAGGCGAGGGCCCAGAGAACGACCCCGAGCAGGAGCAGGAGCCCGGCGCGGAGGAAGATCTCGCCCTCGTTGTCGACGATCAGGACGACGCAGACTACGGCCCCGAGGATCGGGGCGATCGTCGGCGCCCGGAAGTGCTCGTGGCCGACCCGGTCGCGGCGCAGGACGAGCACCGCGACGTTGACGATCGCGAACGCGCAGAGCAGCAGCAGCACGGTCGTGTCGGCGAGCGAGGCGAGGTCCCCGGTCGCCACGAGCGCGAGGCTGAGCACCGTCGTGAAGACGATCGCCGTGATCGGCGTCCGCCGGCCGGAGAGCACCCGCCCGAAGAAGCCGGGGACGATCCCCTCCTCGGCCATCCCGTAGACGAGCCGCGAGGCCATCACCATGTTGATCAGCGCGCCGTTGGCGAGCGCGGCCAGGGTGATCGCGGCGAACACCTTCGGGTCGATTCCGAGCGGTCCCTGCTCGCCGACGAGGACGAGCGGCGCCGACGAGTCGGCGAGCACCGCGGTCGGGACGACGCCCGAGGCGACCAGGGTGACGAGCAGGTAGATCGTGCCGGCGATCGCCAGGCCGCCGAAGAGGACCCGCGGGTAGGTCCGCGAGGGCTCGCGGACCTCCTCGGCGATGTTGACCGAGTCCTCGAAGCCGATCAGCGCGTAGAAGGCGAGCCCGGCGCCGGAGAGGATCGCGAACGGCGGGGCGACGCCCTCCTTGAACTCGAGGTTGCGGCCGAAGTCGGCACCGCCCTCGCCGAGCGCCGCGACGCCGATCGCGACGATCAGGACGAGGCCGCCGACCTCGGCGATCGTCAGCAGCGCGTTGACGCGGACGGACTCGGCGATCCCGCGGGCGTTGACGATCGCGACGACGATCAGGAACGCGATCGCGACCGGGACGAGGCGGACGTCGAGGAACTCGCCGAGAGCGTCGCCGGCGAACCCGCGCGCCAGGGTGCTGGCCGAGGTGATCCCCGACGCCATCACCGCGAACGCGACCATGAAGGTGAAGAAGGGCCGGTCGAACGCCTTGTTGGTGTAGAGGGCGGCGCCGGCCGCGCGCGGGTACTTGGAGACGAGCTCGGCGTAGGAGCAGGCGGTCAGCGCCGCGAGCGCGAACGCCGTCGCGAACGACGTCCAGATCGCCCCGCCGACCTCGGCGCCGACCTTGCCGACGAGCGTGTAGATGCCGCCGCCGAGCATGTCGCCGACGATGAAGAAGAGCAGCATCGCCGGGCCGACGCGGCGGGCCAGCTTCGTCCGGTCGCCCGCCGCGGCCGGGTCGCGCTCGTCGGCGGCCGGCGGCGAGCTCATCCCGCTTCGACGAGGCCCTCGAGGAGCGCCGCGGCGACGAGCTCGCCGAACGCGGCGAGCGCGGCGCCGAGGTCCTCGTCGCGGCTGCGCTCCTCCTTCGCGTGGCTGATCCCGGCGACCGAGGCGGCGAAGATCATCGCCGCCGGGACGACCCGGGCCATCTCCGCGGCGTCGTGGAGGGCGCCGCTCGCGATCGCGACGGGCCGGCCGCCGGCCGCCGCCGCAGCGCGCTCGGCGCGGGCGACGAGCGCGGGGTCGAACGGGATCGGCGCGATCCGCCAGACCGGCTCCGCGGCGACCGGGCAGGAGCGGGCGTCGGCGATCACATCGGCGGCCTCGCGGACCGCGGCGAGCATCGCCGCGAGCGCTTCCGGGTCGGGATGGCGGAGATCGACCGAGACCGTCGCGCGACCGGCGACGGCGGTGATGATCCCCGGCTCCATCTCGATCCGGCCGGTGGTCGCGACGCCGCCGTGCTCGCGGGCGATCCGCTCTGCCACGACCGCGAGGTCGGCGGCGGCGAGGCCGGCGTCGCGGCGCCGGTCCATCGGGGTCGTGCCGGCGTGGGCCGCCTGTCCGGCGAACGCCAGGCGGAGCCGTTCGACGCCGACGCAGCCGGAGACCGCCGCGCAGCTCTCGCCCGCCCCGTCGAGGACCGGTCCCTGCTCGATGTGGAGCTCGAGGTAGGCGGCGATCGTGGCGAGCCGGCGGCTCGCATCGGGCGCCCGGGCGGGATCGACCCCCGCCCCGGCCAGCACCTCGCCGATCGGGTTGCCGTCGGCGTCGGCGAGCCCCGCGAGCTCGGCCGGGTCGAGGGTGCCGGCGAGCGCCGAGCTGCCGAACAGGCTGCGACCGAATCGCGATCCCTCCTCGTCGGCGAAGTCGATCAGCACGAGGTCGCGGGGTGGCGGCTTCGGCGCGGCGGCCCAGGCACGGAGGGCGCCGAGCGCCGCCATCACGCCGAGGGCGCCGTCGAGGGGGCCGCCGCCGGGGACCGAGTCGAGGTGGGAGCCGAGCGCGAGCGCCGGCGCCCGGCGATCGGCGCCGGGCAGCCGCGCCCAGAGGTTGCCGGCCTCGTCGACCTCGACGTCCGCGATCCCGACCTCGGCGATGCGGTCGCGAAGCAGGTCGCGGGCCGCCCCCCAGACCGGCGTCCAGCAGACCCGCCGGGCCCCCCCGGGGCCGCCGGTCAGCGTCTCGAGGTCGGCGAGGTCGGCGAGGACCCGCGCCGCGTCGATCGCCGGCGCCGGGCCCGCGGCGCTCAACCGACGCGCTCCCGTCGCAGCGCCTGACCGAGGCAGTGGGCGCCGCCGCCGCCGAGCGTGAACATGCTCAGGTCGGGGGCGTGGACCTCGATGCCGCGCGCCCGCAGCTGCTCGTTGAGGCTCTTCGAGTACTCGCTCGAGAGCGCCCGGTCGTCGCCGAGCGAGATCGCGTTGACGCCGAGCGCGAACGCCTCGGCGACCGGGACCTCGAGGATCTCGAAGCCGGCGTCGCGGAGCCAGCGGACGAGGCCGGCGCCGGCGACGTCGACGCAGACGGCGGCGAGCTTCGGGGCGAGGATCGAGACGAGGACGTCGATGTGGACGAACTGGCTCGGGATCATCTCGATCCGGACCTCCCAGCCGAGCTCCTCCATCCAGCCGGCGAGCTGCCGGGCGGCGGGCGCCTCGGTCCGCTCCTCGCCGTTGCCGATCAGCATCCGGCCCGGCTCGACGATGATCACGTCACCGCCCTCGAGCGCCCCCGCCGTGATCATCCGGTGGATCGGGATCCCGGCCTCCTGGTAGAAGCGGATCACCGGCGCGTACTCGCCGCGCCGCCACTGCTGGTGGAGCTGGGTGACGACCGCGCCCTCGGGAGTCGCGAAGCTCGAGTCGCGGGCGAAGACCTGGTAGGGGAGGGCCGGGTCGGGCTCGAGGAAGTGGCAGCGGACGCCGGCGCTCTCGTAGGCGGCGACCATCTCGGCGTGCTGGGCGAGCGCCGCGCTGCTGCTGAAGCTGCGCTCCCCCGCCAGGGTCGCCTTCGAGATCGCGCTCGTCGGCAGCCAGCGGAAGTTGTCGGGCGGGCCGAGGAGGACGTCGAGCAGCCGCCCGTACTCGGAGTCGGCTCCCCAGGGGACGTTGCCGGAGCCGTTCATTCGATCACCACCCGCATGGTCGAGAGGGTTCGGTCGGTGCCGCCGCGCACCTGGCCGCCGTGCGCGAGCGAGTCGGCGAGGAAGTCGAGGGTCGCGCGGTCGAGTCGCTCGCCGGGGAGGACGTTGGGGACGCCGGGCGGATAGGCGGCGAGCGACTCGGAGGCGATCCGGCCCTCGGCGGCGTCGAAGGGGACCGCCTCCTGCGTGCCCAGGAACGCCTCCCGGGGTGTCATCTCCGCGGTGCCCCAACGGGGCAGCGGCGCGAACGGGGCCTCGGGCTCGCCGGGCTCGTTGCGGACCTTCTCGACCACGTCGCGGAGGCCCGCGAGCAGGCGCTCGCCGGCGGCGGCGACGTCCTCGCCGATCCCGAAGACAGCGACGACGACGTTCTCGGCGTAGAGCTCGAACCAGAGGTCGTGCTCGGTTCGCATCAGCTTCGCGATCCGGTTGCCGCTGGCGCCGGTCCCGCGGACGTCGATCGACAGGCGCAGCGGGTCCCAGGCGAAGGCGCTCTCGGCCTCGGGGGTCTCCGGGCCGAGGACGTCGAGGCCGTCGATCGCGCAGACCTCCCGGCGCAGGTCCTCCAGCGCCGCGACGGTCCCGGTGAGCAGTGCCGCGCCGGAGGTCGCGTTGCGGCGCCGGGCGGCGTCGAGCGAGGCGGTCAGCAGAGCGCTCGGGCTCGTCGACTCGGTCAGCGTCACCGCCCGGTCGACGAGCACGACGTCGATCCGGCCGTCGGGGTGGGACTCGTCGCCCGCGACGTGGAGGATCGCCGACTGGGTCATGCTGCCGCCGAGCTTGTGGACCGAGTTGAGGACGACGTCGGCGCCGCAGGAGAGCGCGTTCGGGGGCAGCAGGTCGGAGAAGGCGAGGTGGGCGCCCCAGGACTCGTCGACGACGAGCGGGACGCC
Organism: Solirubrobacterales bacterium; assembly: GCA_041393495.1. Classification (GTDB taxonomy): domain Bacteria; phylum Actinomycetota; class Thermoleophilia; order Solirubrobacterales; family 70-9; genus RHKX01. The sequence goes on from JAWKKA010000004.1 coordinate 54,530, forward strand.
GCGAGCGTGGGCGACCGCGCTGAGCCCCGCGACGTCGGCGACGGCGCCGAAGTAGGTCGGCGAGACCGTGAAGGCGGCGACGGCGCCGGGGGTCCGATCCAGTGCCGCCTCGAGCGCGTCCGCCGTCAGGCAGTGGGCGACGCCGAGCTCGGTGCCGATCTCGGGCGCGACGAAGGTGGGCTGCATGCCGCTGAGCACGAGGCCGTCGATCACCGACGAGTGGACGTTGCGCTGCACGACGACCTCCGTCCCGAGCTGTGCGACCGCCATGCAGGTCGCGTGGTTGCCGCCGGAGGCGCCGTTGACGAGGAACCAGCTCCGCCGTGCTCCCCACGCGTCGGCGGCGAGCGCCTGCGCCTGCTGCAGCGGGATCGCGAGCGGGTCGGGACCGACGTCGACGCCCTCGAGCCCGGACGGGAGGTCGAGGCGCAGCGCCTCGACGCCGATCGCGTCGCGGAGGGCCGGGTCGGCGCCGGTCCCGCCCTTGTGGCCGGGGACCGTGAACAGGCCGGGGTTGGTCTTCTGCAGGCGGACGAGCGCGTCGAGGTATGGCGTCCGGGTCTGGTCCACGCCCCAACCGTAATCGGCGGCGAGCGGTTCCGCCGTCCCGCCCCCCAGCCGGAGTCGGCGGCGAGCGCTGGAGCCGGCGCGGCGGCCGTTCACGCTCGCGCTAGTCTTGCGTCGTCGCCCAGTGATTGACGACGACCCACCTCGAAGTACCAGCCCCCGACCGCCCTCAGGGGGGTCCGTGAGGGCGGACCGCCGCGGGCGGGAGGGCGTTGTGCGCGCGGGCCCCGGTGAGCGCCGATGACCGCGGTCATCCTCCTCCTCCTCGTCCTCCTGTTCGTGCTCGTGAACGGGTACTTCGTCGCGGCCGAGTTCGCCATCGTCCGGACGCGCGCGTCGCGGATGCAGCACCTCGCCGACGAGGGGGACCGCCGGGCGAGGATCGCGCTCGGGCAACTCGACCACGTCGACGAGTACGTGGCGACCTCGCAGGTCGGGATCACGCTCGCCTCGCTGGCGATCGGCTTCCTCGGCGAGCCGGCGATCGCGCGGCTGCTCGAGCCGGTGCTCGATGGCTGGGTCGGCCACGCGGCCTCGGTCATCATCGCCGTCGCATTCGCCTTCACCGTCGTGACGCTCCTGCACGTGATCCTCGGCGAGCAGGCCCCGAAGATGCTCGGGATCGCCCGGGCCGAGAACCTGATGCTCCGGTTCTCGCGGCCGATGTCCTTCTTCCGGCGGTTGTTCGCGCCGCTGATCACGCTCACCAACCCGCCCGCCCGGTTCCTCATCGAGCGGGTCCTGCGGATCCCGATCGACGAGGAGCGCGAGACCTCGCCGGAGGAGCTCCGGGTCCTGATCAGCCGCGGCCGCGAGCACGGCGGCCTCGAGGAGAGCGAGGCCGGGATGCTCGGCGGCGTCTTCCATCTCCACGAGCAGGAGGCACGCGAGGTGATGACCCCGATCCCGGCCGTGGTCACCGTCGACAGCTCCGACACCGTCGAGGACGCGCTGCGCCGCTGCGTCGCCAGCGGCCATACCCGACTCGTCGTGATCGAGGACGACAATCCCGATCGGGTCCGCGGGATCGTCCACAACAACTCGCTGGTCCGGCTGATGATGAGCGCCGGCTCCGACGCGTCGATCGAGCCGGCCGTGCGCGACGCGCCGATCATCCCCGAGACGAAGCCTCTCGACGACCTCCTCGCCGAGCTCCCGCGTCAGCGCAGCTCGATCGCGATCGTCGTCGACGAGTACGGACGCACGGTCGGGATCGCGACCGTCGAGGACATCCTCGAGGAGGTCGTCGGCGAGATCGAGGACGAGACCGACCCACGGGGCGAGGAGGTCCGCAAGCTCGCCGACGGCGACTGGTACGTGCGCGGCCACGTCTCGCTCGGGGACCTCGAGGACGCCGACATCGAGCTGCCGGTCGACACCGACGCCTACAACTCGATCGGCGGCTACGTCTTCAACCAGCTCGGCCGTCTGCCGAAGCGGGGCGACTCGATCGAGGCCGGCGGCTACACGATCCGGGTCGAGTCGGTTCGCGAGAACCGGATCGTCGCGCTGCGGATCCACCCCGAGCAGGCGGCCGACCTCGACGCCGCCGGCGACGACCGCGACTGACCCCCACCCGGGTCATCTCGCCGGCCGCGCTGGGGTGGATTGCAGCCGGGATGTCGGCCCCAGGCGCCCCAGCACGGGGATCGGCCCGCCGACCGGCCGCGCTGGGGTGAATTGCAGCGGGATGTCGGCCCCAGGCGCCCCGGCACGGGGATCGGCCCGCCGACCGGCCGCGCTGGGGTGGATTGCAGCCGGGTTGTCGGCCCCAGGCGCCCCGTCAGTACTCGTAGAAGCCGGCGCCGCTCTTGCGACCGAGCCTGCCGGCGGCGACCATGTCGCGAAGGCGCTGCGGGGGGGCGTGATCGGCCCTGCCGCTGGCGGCGTGGAGCTTCTCACCGATGGCGACCGCGACGTCGAGGCCGACGAAGTCGAGGAGCTGCAGGGGGCCCATCGGCTGGTTGGCGCCCTTCGCCATGCAGTCGTCGACCTCGATCGGCTCGAGGCCGAGCTCGTCGAGGAGCCGGACGGCGTCGAACAGGTACGGGAAGAGCAGTCGATTGACCACGAAGCCGGCCTCGTCGGGAACCTCGACCACGTGCTTGCGGAGGGCGCCGCAGAAGGACCGGGCGCGCTCGCCGACCGCTGCCGGCAGCGATCCCGGCAGGCAGAGCTCGATTAGCTCCATTCGCGGGACCGGGTTGAAGACGTGGAGGCCGAAGAAGCGATCGGCGATCCCGGCCCGCTCACCGAGCTCGGTGATCCCCAGCGACGACGAGGTGGTGGCGAGGTCCGCCGTCGGGCAGATCTCGCCGAGCCCGGCGAGCATCGCCGCCTTCGCGTCGGCGTCCTCGACGATCGCCTCGATGATCAGGTCGCAGTCGGCGAGGTCGCCGGGGTCGGTGGTGATCCGGACCTGCTTCGCGTCGGCACCCTCGACCTTCGCGCAGAGCTGCTCGACCCGCTCCTCGGCATGCCAGGCGGAGCTGTCGGAGCGGGCGAGGACGCGGACGTCGCCGAGCGTCGCCGCCGAGACGGCGACGCCGAGCGCGATCGCGCCGCTGCCGGCGACGGCGGGCCGCTCGTAGCCGTGCTCGTGGAGCTCAGCCATCCGCGGAGGCCTCCGCCGGACCGGCGGTCGCGGCCGAGCGCCGCGGGCTCGCCGCCTTCGCCAGCGTCGACGGCCACCAGGTGCGGCGGTCGAGGTCCAGGACCAGCGCCGGCACGAGGATCGAGCGGACGATGAACGTGTCGAGAAGGACGCCGAAGGCGACGACGAAGCCGATCTCGGTCAGGTAGACGAGCGGCAGCACGGCGAGGGTCGAGAAGGTGCCGGCGAGGACGATCCCGGCCGAGGTGATCACCGCGCCGGTCACGGCGAGGCCGCGGAGCATGCCCTCGCGCGCGCCGTCGCTCGCCGTCTCCTCGCGAACCCGGGCCATCAGGAAGATGTTGTAGTCGATGCCGAGGGCGACGAGGAAGATGAACGCGAACAGCGGCAGCGAGGGGTCGCTCCCGTCGAAGCCGAAGACGACATCGAAGACGGTGTAGCCGACTCCGAGCGCCGCCGCGAACGAGAGGATCACGGTCGCGATCAGGATCAGCGGCGCGACGAGGGCGCGAAGCAGGACGATCAGGATCAGCAGCACGACCGCGAGGGCGATCGGCGGGATCAGCTTCGAGTCGTGGGCGGCCGCGACGCGGAGGTCGCGCTCGATCGCGCTCGGGCCGCCGAACAGCACACCGGGCCCCCCCGCTTGCCTGGCGACCGCACGCAGCTCCGGAATCTGGGCGTAGGTCGAAGTCGAATAGGGATCGGCGGCGAGGATCACCTCGAGCTCGGTCCCGGGCGGACCGGTCCCGCTCCGCCGCACGCCCTCGACGATCTCCTGCGCCGCCAGCGCCCTCGCGACCGCGGGCGCCTTCGCCGGGTCGGGGACGATCGCATAGGCGGGCGCGCTGGCGCCGGCCGGGAACGCCTCGCTGAGCAGTTGCTGGCCGCGGACCGACTCGACCTCGCTGCGGAAGCTGTTGTCCTGGGTCAGGCCGGTGTCGAGGTTGAGCCAGCCGAGCGAGAGGACGAGCAGCAGCGCGACCGTGCCGATCCAGACCCGACGCGGGCTCCGGCCGATCCGCTCGCCGATCCGGCGCCAGGCGCCGTGCGTCTCGTCCGCCTTCCGATCGCCGACGTGGGGGATGAACGGCCAGAACGCCCAGCGGCCGGCGATCACGAGGCTGGCGGGAAGCAGGGTCAGCATCGAGACCATCGCGACCGCGATCCCGGTCGCGCCGATCGGGCCGAGTCCCGCGGTGCCCTCGACCTCGGCCAACGTCAGGCAGAGCAGCGCCGCGATCACGGTCAGCCCGGAGGCGATGATCGCGGGGCCCGCCCGTCGCAGCGCGAGCGCCATCGCCTCGTGCTTGTCGTCATGACGACGCAGCTCCTCGCGATAGCGGGCGACGAGCAGCAGCGCGTAGTCGGTGCCGGCCCCGAAGACGAGCACGGGCAGGATCGCCGCCGACTGGCCGTTGACGGTGACGCCGATCTCGGTCAGCCCGAAGCCGATCCCCCGTGAGGCGAGCTCGGCCATTCCGACGGCGAAGAGCGGGAAGAACCAGAAGATCGGGCTCCGGTAGACGATCAGGAGCAGGATGAAGACGATGCTCGCGGTAGCGACGAGCAGCGTCCCGTTGATCGACTCGAAGACGGTGATCGCGTCGGCCGAGAAGCCGGCGCCACCGGTGACCGCGGTCTCGACCCCGGGCTGCGCCGACTCGTCGAGCCGGTCGCGGGCGTCGTCGACCGGATCGATGATCGTGCTCGACTCGCCGTTCGCCTTGATCTCGGCGGTCAGCAGCGCCGTCGTCCCGTCCCGCGACAGCTTCGGCCCCCGGTAGGGCCCCGTGCGCGGCGGCAGGTCGGCGTTCAGCGCCTCCCGGTCGCCCTCGATCCGCGCGAAGTCGGCTCGGTCGAGCTTGCCCTCGGCGCGCCGATAGACGATCACCACGGGCAGCAGTTCCGCGCCCTCGATCTCCCGGCTCGCTGCAAGCGCCTTCGTCGACTCGGCATCGCCGGGCAAGAACGAGGACGACTCGTTGTCCTGGGCGTCCTCGAACTTCGCCGGCAGGCTCGCCGCGCCGATCGCGAAGGCGATCAGCAGCCAGATCCCCACGAACACCCATTTGAGTCGGGGGCCGGACGGGAGTGTCAGAAGGCTCCGTCGCACGCGGGCGGCCGAGTCTTGCAGACGCGGGGCAGGCCCTGCGGGCGCCCGGGCCGCCGCGGCGATCGTCTAACGTCAGTGGCCTTCGAACGAGCGAGAAAGGCGATCAGGGAAATGGCAGAAGACGGTTTCGGCGGACGCGAGGTGGTGATCGTCGAGGCGGCGCGGCTGCCCGTCGGTCGCGGCCACGAGGAGAAGGGCTACTACAAGGACACCCACCCCTCGACGATGCTCGCCACCACCTACGCGGAGCTGATCGAGCGGGCCGGGATCGACCCGCATGAGGTCGGCGACGTGATCTGCGGCTGTGTCCAGCAGTTCGGCGAGCAGGGCATGAACATCGGCCGCAACGCCTGGCTCGAGGCCGGGCTGCCGGTCGAGGTCCCGGCGACCACGATCGACCGCCAGTGCGGCTCCGCCCAGCAGGCCATCAACTTCGCGGCGGCGCTGGTCGCCGCCGGCGTCCACGACGTCGTCGTCGGCGGTGGCGTCGAGCACATGGGCCATATCTCGTTCGCCGACGGCTTCGCGGTGATGGAGGAGCACGGCGCGGCCTTCACGCCCCAGCTCCTCGAGCGCTTCGCGCTCGTCAACCAGGGACTCTCGGCGGAGATGATCGCCGACGAGTGGGAGATCCCCCGCTCCGAGCTCGACGAGCTCGGCGTCCGCTCCCAGCAGCTCGCCGCGCGGGCGACCGAGGAGGGTCGCTTCGAGCGCGAGATCATCCCCTTCCGGGTCAACGGCGATACCTACGTCACCGACCAGGGGATTCGCCCCGACACCGACATCGAGGCGCTCAGCAAGCTCACCCCCGCCTTCAAGGAGGACGGCAAGATCACCGCCGGCAACAGCTCGCAGGTCTCCGACGGCGCCGCTGCGGTCCTCGTGATGGCGGCCGAGAAGGCCGAGCGGCTCGGCGTCCGCCCGCGGGCCCGGATCATCGACCAGACGACCGTCGGCGTCGACCCGGTGATCATGCTCACCGGCCCGATCCCGGCGACCCGCAGGCTCCTCGACCGCAACGGGATGAAGATCGACGACATCGATCTCTTCGAGGTCAACGAGGCCTTTGCCTCGGTCCTCGCCGCTTGGCAGCGTGAGCTCGAGCCCGACATGGACCGGGTCAACGTCAACGGCGGCGCGATCGCGCTCGGCCATCCGCTCGGCTCGACCGGGGCGCGGCTGATGACGACGCTGCTGCACGAGCTCGAGCGCGCCGACAAGGAGGTCGGCCTCGTGACGATGTGCTGCGGCGGCGGCCTCGGGACCGGGACGCTGATCGAGCGCCTGTAGCCGCCCGGGCGGCTACAGGCAGCTGCCCCGCGGGCGCGACTCGCCGCGCTCGTGCCGACTGCCCGCGGCGCCCCTGCCGGCCGCCGCCCGGGGCGGGCGGCCGCCCGGCGGTGACGGCTGGTCGCAGGCCCGTGCCCGCCGGCCCCCGCTCGCTCAGGGGCCCGCGAGCGGGTCTGGAGGCACCGGTCCCCGGCCGCGCGGGTCGCCGCTGTGGCGGGCGAGGTCGTTGAGGCGGGCGATCTGCCGCTCGCCCTCGATCCGGGCCGGGTCGTCGGCGGGGAGGCCCTCGATCAGCGTCGCGATCCGGTTGCGGGCCTGGAGCGCGAAATGGGGGGTGGAAGGGGCGACGATCGCGTTGATCTGATCGATGAGGGGCCGGCGCCGGGGATCCTCAAGCTCTACGCGCTCGGCTTCGCTCATCGGCTGCAGCCTACCCCCCGGCCGTCCCTGACTTCGTCCCGCCACCCGTGCCCGCGCCGCCACCCGTGCCGGGCCCGCCACCCTTGTTCCCGCCGCCACCGGATGGCGTCGTCGTCTCGGGGGCGGTGCTCGTCGTCTCGGGAGTCGTCGTCGTGGTCGTCGGCGCGCCGCCCGGGGGCGAGCCGATGTCGCCGAGGTCGGGGACCGTCGTCGTGCCGCCGGCGCCGGGGATGGTCAGATCGGGGGGCGTGGTCGCGGTGCTGACCGGGGCGAGCTTGGTGAGCTGGTCGACCTGCGCCTGGAAGGGGACCGAGATCGCCTTGGTGTCGCCGATGATCCAGACGTGGTTGAAGACCGCCCGGGTCGGGTCGTCTTCGAACCCGGGCTGGGTGTCGCTGAAGAAGCTCTCGAGGGCGGGCGGGACCGAGGCGGCCGTGTCGGTGAGCAGCAGCGGACCGGGAGCGCCGCCCGTTGCCGCCAGAGGCGCGGCCGCGACCGCGTCGAGCGGGCGATCGAGGTTCGCGATCGCGTAGCCGTGGCCGGGGTCGTTGATGTTCCAGCCGAAGTCGCCGCTCGTGAAGCGGGCGAACTCGATCGCGTTGTCGACCGGGTCCTCGGCGCCGACCCGGGTCGCGTCGCCGAGCTTTCGCAGCGCCTTGTTCGAGATCGCCGTCTCCGGCCCGAGCACGAAGACGGGGGTGTCGGGATGGCGCCGGATCACGTTCAGCGTCCCCTCCGGGATCTCGTCGCCGTCGGCGAAGAGGATCGGATCGCCGGAGCGGGCGGCCCAGGCCGCCGCAGGCATCGCCAGGCTCGAGCTCGCCGAGCTGACGACGAGGATGTGCGCCGGGTCCTTCTCGCCGCTGATCTTCTCCCGCTCGCCGTCGATCGCGTCCGCGATGTCGGCGGGGTCGGTCCCGGCGACCGGGCTGACCTGGAGGTCGTCGGGGACGGCGACGTCGCCGACTGCGTACACCTGGGTGCCGTCGGCTTCGTCGAGGCCCTTGGGCGCCAGCTCGGCGAGCGCGTCGCTCGTCGCCTCGGGCACCGCGTCGGGGTCGCTGAGCAGGATCGGCGTGCCGATCGGCGTGGCGACCAGCGGCGCCGCCGCCAGCGCCTGCTGCCAGTTGTCGGCCGGGGCGACGGTGACCGCGGGCGTCGTACCGACGCCGCCCTGGCTGGGGAACGTCGCGAGTGCCACCGATGCGGCGTCCTCGGTCGGATCGGCGCCGGGGACGCGGGTGGTGTTGCGGGTCGCCGCCTCCGGGAAGGCGAGCCCGGCGGCCGCCCGCATCGAGCCGTCGGCCGGCGCCGAATCGTCGTCTGCGGAATCGCCGAAGGCGATCCAGCCGGCTCCGAAGCCGATCGCGGCGGCGGCGAGCAGCGCGACCACCGTGGCGACGCGGCGGGCGGCGTCCGACCACAGCGACGGCGGCAGCGGCGATGGCAAGGAAGGCATCCGGCGGCAGTCTTGCGCACTCGTCGGCTACCGCGCCGCGGCGTTGTAAACTGGTTGACTGACCAGTCAATCAACGGCTAGTCGCGGGCGCGACCGGCCGCGCCCCCAGGGAGGAACCTGAGGATGAACTTCGCTTTCAACGACGAGCAACTCGAGTTCAAGCGGCGTTGCCGGGAGTTCGCGCGCGACGTGATCCGTCCCGTCGCTCCGATCCACGATGCCGACGAGAGCGTTCCCTGGGAGGTCATCAAGGAGGCCCGCAAGCAGGGCATGAGCGGGCTCGAGGCGACGCAGTACATGTCGAGCGATCCCGACGGCCAGCTCGGGCTGATCCACGCCGAGGAGATGCACTGGGGCTGTGCCGGGATCGCGCTCGCGATCAATGGCTCCGGGCTCGCCGCCGCCGGAGTTGCCGCCTCGGGGACGCCGGAGCAGATCGCCGAGTGGGTGCCGGAGTGCCTCGGGGCGGGCGAGGAGGTCAGGCTCGGCGCCTATGCGGTCACCGAGCCCCAGGCCGGATCCGACGTCAAGGGCCTGCGTACGACCGCCCGTCGCGACGGCGACGAGTGGGTCCTGAACGGGACGAAGGTCTTCATCACCAACGGCGGCATCGCCGACGTCAACGTCGTGGTCGCGACCGTCGATCCGGAGCTCGGCCACCGCGGCCAGGCGTCGTTCGTGGTCCCGAAGGGCACGCCCGGACTGCGGATGGGCAAGAAGGAGAGCAAGCTCGGGATCCGCGCCTCGCAGACCGCCGAGCTCGTCCTCGAGGACTGCCGGATCCCGGTCGAGTACCTGCTCGGCGGCACCGACAAGCTCGAGCGCAGGCTCGAGCGGGCCCGCTCGGGCGAGAGCAGCGGCCGTGCCTCGAACGCGCTCGCGACCTTCGAGCTGACCCGGCCGATCGTCGGCGCCTCGGCGATCGGGATCGCGCAGGCGGCCTACGAATGGACGCTCGAGCACCTCCTCGGCGAGGGCCCGATCGCCGATCCGCTCGAGGGGATCCTCGACGAGAGCTCGACCGCGGGCCGGCCGCCGCTCGAGCGCCAGCACGTCCAGCAGGTGCTCGCCGACGTCGCCACCGAGATCGAGGCCGCGCGGCTGCTCTGCCAGCGCGCCTCATGGATGGGCCGCAACGGGATCCCGCTGTCGGGCGGCCAGGGCTCGATGTCGAAGCTCAAGGCCGGCGACGTGACGATGTGGGCGACGACCCGGCTGATCGACCTCGTCGGTCCCGCGGCCGCCGCCTCCCCGCTCGAGAAGTGGTTCCGCGACGCCAAGATCTACCAGCTCTTCGAGGGAACGGCCCAGGTCCAGCGGCTCGTGATCTCGCGGATGCAGGCGGCCGAGTACCGGGAGCGGCTCGACGAGGCCCGGGCGGCCCTGGCGAGCGCCGAGGCGGCCGCCCCGGCGCCTGAGCCGGCGCTGGCCTGACCGGGCCGGCGCACTGCGCCGGCGCAGGACCCGCCGCCGCGCCGCCCCCGCCGGCCGGAACCCGCCGCCGCGCGGTACCCCGCGACGAGGCCTGCCCGCCGCGCCGCCCCCGCCGGTCGCGGCGCCCCCGTCCGGCGGGCTCGCCCGCGCCGCCCGGTGCCGGGGTTGCAAGCCGGATTGCGCGTTGCAATGCCGGTTGCAGGGGCAGGAATTTGTATTAGCGAACGCTCACAAACAGGCCCGGCGCTGCTATCTTGACGCGGCCTTCCGGTCCCGACCGGGAGGCTTCCCCGCCTCATGGCAGGACCGACCCAGGATATGCGCTTCGCTCCGCGCCGAGCCCTCGTCGCGGCTGCGATCATCCTCGCCGCGCTCGTGGTCGGCCTGGCCCTGGTCGCGCGCGCTCCCGCCGAGGACCTGAACGGGAAGCTCGACGCCAAGCAGGCCGAGCTCGACCAGGCCAAGGAGCAGAAGGGCGTCCTGACCACCGAGATCTCGCGCTACAACGGGCAGATCGACAGGCTCACCGGCGAGGTCGCGGCGCTGCGGACCCGCGAGGCCGCCGTCCAGGAGGACCTCGACCGGGCCGAGGCCGAGCTCGCCGCCGCGCAGCACGACCTGCAGGTCCTCCGCGAGCGGCTCGCCCGCAGCATCGAGGCGCTCGAGGACCGCCTCGTCGAGATCTACAAGGACGACGACCCGAGCGCGCTCTCGATCGTGCTCGAGTCGGATGGCTTCGACGATGCGCTCGGTCGCTACGAGTACCTGCAGCGGATCCAGGACCGCAACTCCGAGATCGTCGGCCGCGTCCGCGAGCTCCGCGACGAGACGCGCGCGACCGTCGAGCGGGTCCGCGCGACCCGCGACGCGATCGCCGCCAAGAAGGCCGAGCTGGTCCGCACCCGCGAGGAGCTCGAGGACCAGGAGGCGAGGCTCGCCGCGGCCCGCGAGCGCAGCCGGCGGGCGCTGGCGCGGGTCGATGACCACGTCGACCGGCTCGAGGGCGACGTCAGCGACATCCAGAAGAAGATCCAGGAGCAGCTCGCCGCCCAGAGCGGCGTCTCACCGCTTCCCGCCGGACCGATCCAGGGTGGCTCCGCCGGCTTCATCTGGCCCGTCAACGGCTCGGTCGTCTCCGGGTTCGGGATGCGCTGGGGCCGCCAGCACGAGGGCGTCGACATCGCCGTCCCGGCGGGAACGCCGATCCGCGCCGCCAAGGACGGGACGATCGCCTTCACCCAGAGCGAGGCCGAGAGCGGCGGCTACGGCAACTACACCTGCATCGACCACGGCGGCGGCCTTTCGACCTGTTACGCCCACCAGTCGAGCTTCGCGATCACCTCCGGGTCGGTCCAGCAGGGCGACGTGATCGGCTACGTCGGCTGCACCGGCCACTGCTACGGCGACCACCTCCACTTCGAGGTCCGGATCAACGGCACCGCGGTCGATCCGATGGGCTACCTGTAGGGCCGGGCGGCGGCTCAACCGCGCCCGAGCCGGCGGCCGAGCCAGCGCAGCGCCTCCACCTGCAGCTCCGGGTCGTGCTGGATCGAGCGATGGTGCCCGCCCCCGACGATCAGGATCCGGCGCGGCTCGCCGGCACGGGCGTAGAGCTCCTCCGACCGGGCGCTGGGCACCTGTTCGTCGCCGCTGGCGTGGAGGAGCATGAGCGGCTTCGGGGCGACTTCGGCGGCGGCCTCACGGAGGTCGTGCTCGCCGAGCCAGGCGTCGAGCGCGGCGACGTCGGCGCGCATCGCGAACCGGCCGGCGCGCAGGCCGCGGCGCAGGCCCGCCTCGGTCGCCGGGCAGATCGCGATCACGCCGGCGACGCCCGGCTCGGTCGCCGCCGCGTGGATCGCCAGCCAGCCGCCCATGCTCGAGCCGCGGACGCAGACGCAGCCCGCATCGACCCCGTCGACGGACCCGAGCAGCGCCGCCATCCGGCCGACGTCGCCGAGCGCCGCCGGGCTCATCTCGTCGAGGCTCTCGCCGTGCCCGCGCTGGTCGTAGCTGAGCGCGGCCCAGCCGTTCGCCGCACAGAGCCGTCCGAAGTCGGCGTGGTTCTCCTTCGCCGAGCCGGCGCCGTGGAGGATGACCATTCCCGGCCACGGTGGCCCGGTTCGCGGCAGCCAGATCCAGTACGGGCGTCCCGCGTGGACGCCCTCGCGGTCCGGGGGGTCGGGCGTCCGCAGGCGCACGATGTCAGCCTAGTCCCGGTTGGGCGTGTGAGAATGGCCCGATGAGCCGCTCCTCCGCGACAGCGACAAGCGACCCGGTCACCGGCTCGCCCGCCTATCCGATCGGCACCTCGGTCGATGCCGAGGGCCACGTCATCGTCGGCGGCTGCGACCTCGTCGAGGTGGCGCGCGAGTTCGGCACCCCCGCCTATGTCTACGCGCCCGACGACATCCGCGCCCGGGCGCGGGCCTACCTCGCCGCCCTCGCGGCCCGCGGCGTCGACTCGGAGGTGCTGTACGCGAGCAAGGCGGCGCCGTTCACCGCCGCCTACCGGATCTGCCGCGAGGAGGGCCTGAGCGTCGATGTCGCATCGGGCGGCGAGCTGCAGATGGCGATGGCGGCGGGCTTCGAGCCGGAGCGGATCTACATGCACGGCAACAACAAGTCCGCGGAGGAGCTGCGGATGGCCTTCGCGGCGCGGATCGGCTGCCTCGTCGTCGACTCGCTCGACGAGATCGAGCGCGCCGACTGGCTCGCCGATCGCGACCAGGACGTGCTGATCCGGCTAACGCCCGGCATCAGCCCCTCGACGCACTCCTACGTCCAGACCGGACAGATCGACTCGAAGTTCGGCTTCGCGATCGAGGGCGGGCAGGCGGCCGCGGCGGTCACCGCCGTCGAGCGCTCGAAGCGGCTCCGGCTCGCCGGCTTCCATGCGCACCTCGGCTCGCAGATCTACGAGCTCGAGCCGTACGTCCGGGCGATCGAGCTCATGGCCGATTTCTGTCGCCCGCACCGGCCGCGCCTGATCAACGTCGGCGGCGGGCTCGGGATCGCCTACGCCGGCACCGACCGGCCGCCGCCGATCGAGTCCTACGTCGACGTCAAGCTCGACGCGCTCGAGCGCTGCCTCGATCCGCTCCCGAAGGTCCTCTTCGAGCCGGGCCGTTCGCTCGTCGGCAACGCCGGCGTGACGCTCTACACGATCGGGGCCGTGAAGGAGATCCCCGGCATCCGCACCTACGTCGCCGTCGACGGCGGCATGTCCGACAACCTGCGGCCGATGCTCTACGGGTCCCGCTACGAGGCCGTGATCGCGAACCGTGCCGACGAGCGCGGGACGGCGATCACCACGATCGCCGGCAAGCACTGCGAGTCCGGCGACATCCTCGTCCGCGACGCGGTCCTCGCCGACCCCCGGCCCGGCGACCTGCTCGTGACGCCCGCGACCGGTGCCTACGGCTACGCGATGGCCAACAACTACAACGGGATCCCGCGCCCGCCGGTCGTCTTCTGCAGCGGCGGGCGGGCCACCCTGGCGGTCCGGCGCGAGACCTATGGCGACCTCCTCTCCAGGGATGTCTGAGCGGCGCGTCACGAGGATCGGGCTGCTCGGCCTCGGGACCGTCGGCAGCGCCTTTCACCGGCTCGTCTCCGAGCGGGCCGCCGCGGTCGAGGCGGCCGCGGGCGCCCGGCCCGAGATCAGCGGCGTCCTGCGCCGCAACGAGGGCGAGTTCGAGTCGATCCTCGCCGACGCCGACCTGATCGTCGAGGTGATCGGCGGGATCGACCCCGCGCGCGACTACGTCCTGCGGGCGCTCCGCGCCGGCAAGCCGGTCGTGACCGCCAACAAGCAGCTCGTCGCCCAGTACGGCGACGAGCTCTTCGAGGCGGCGCGCTCGAGCGGCGTCCAGATCCGCTACGAGGCGGCGGTCGCGGGCGCCGTCCCGGTGATCCGCGTCGTCCAGGAGGGCCATGGGGTGCTGCCGATCGAGCGGGTCTCGGGGATCGTCAACGGGACGACCAACTTCATCCTCAGCGAGATGGCCGGGACCGGCGCCTCCTACGAGGAGGTCCTCGCCCGCGCCCAGGAGCTCGGCTACGCCGAGGCCGACCCGACCGACGACGTGAGCGGCGCCGACGCCGCCGCGAAGATGGCGATCCTCGCGCGGCTCGCGTTCGACACCCGGGTCGGGCTCGAGGACGTCTCCTACGAGGATCACCGGGATCCGCCCCGACGACCTCGCCTACGCGAAGGAGCCTCGGGCCTGCTGAAGCTGCTCGGCGTCGCCGAGAAGCACGGCAGCGCGATCAGCGTCCGGGTCTTCCCTGCTTCCTCTACCGCGGTCATCCGCTGGCGCCGGTCGAGGGCCCGTTCAACGCGGTCACGCTCGAGGGCCTGACGATCAGCGAGATCACGATCTCGGGGCCCGCGCCGGCGGCGTCGAGATGGCCTCGGCGGTCCTCGCCGACGTCTCCTCGATCCTCTCCGGTGAGGCGCCCGTCCACTTCGCCGACCGCCGGCTCGAGGTCCTCGACGATCTCGAGTCGTCCTTCTACCTGCACCTCGAGGTGGCCGACGAGCCCGGGGTGCTGGCGCGGATCGCTGACGTGATCGGCCGCAACGGCATCTCGGTCAAGAGCGTCGTGCAGCGCGGGACCGGCCGCGAGGCGAGCCTCGTGATGGTCACCCACCGCGCCGCCGAGCGCGACTTCTATGCCGCCCTCGAGCAGATCTCCGACCTCGAGTTCCTCGGCGCCGCGCCGCGCGTGATCCGGGTGATCGAGAAGGAGTACTCGTGAGCGGTCTGATCGAGCGGTACCGCGAGCGGCTGCCGATCGGTCCCGACGATCCCGTCGTCAGCCTCGACGAGGGCAGCACGCCGCTGCTCGAGGCGCCGTTGCTCTCCGAGCGCGTCGGCGCCCGGGTGTTCCTGAAGGTCGAGGGCGCGAACCCGACCGGGTCGTTCAAGGACCGCGGCATGACCGTCGCCGTCTCGCGCGCCGTCGCCGACGGCGCCGAGGCGGTGATCTGCGCCTCGACCGGGAACACGGCAGCGAGCACGGCCGCTTACGCCGCCCGGGCGGGACTGCGGGGGGCGGTGATCGTCCCCGAGGGGAAGATCGCGATCGGCAAGCTCGCCCAGGCGCTGATCCACGGCGCCCGTGTGGTCGCGCTGCGCGGCAACTTCGACGACGCGTTGCGAATCGTCCGCGAGCTCGCCGGCCGCCACCCGATCGAGCTCGTCAACTCGGTCAACCCGTATCGGATCGAGGGCCAGAAGACCGCCGCGTTCGAGATCTGCGACGAGCTCGGCGAGCCTCCCGACGCGCTCGCGATCCCGGTCGGCAACGCCGGCAACATCACCGCCTACCGGCGTGGCTTCGACGAGTACGGCGGCCTGCCGATGCTGCTCGGCTTTCAGGCGGCCGGCGCGGCGCCGCTCGTCCTCGGCCGGCCGGTCGCCGAGCCGGAGACGGTCGCCTCGGCGATCCGGATCGGCAACCCGGCGCGCTGGGAGGAGGCGATGGACGCGGTGACCTCCTCGCGCGGGCGGATCGCCGCCGTCAGCGATGAGCAGATCCTCGACGCCTACCGCCTGCTCGCCGCCGGCGAGGGCGTCTTCTGCGAGCCCGCCTCGGCCGCGTCGGTCGCCGGCCTGCTCGCGCACGGGCTGCCGGGGCCGGCCGCCGGCCGCCCCGAGACCGTCGTCTGCGTCCTCACCGGCCACGGCCTCAAGGACCCCGACACGGCGCTCGGCAAGGCGCCCGCGGTGGTCGGGTGCGAGGCCGATCTCGAGGCCGTCGAGAGGATCGTCTTCTCCGACTGAAGGGAATCGGTCGGCGCTTCGCGGCGGTCAAGCGGGGCGGACGCGGGGCCGATAGGGGTGGCGGGAGCGGTGTCGCTCCCGGCTACCCGTGAGGCCTCGATGAACGCCAGCCATGCAATCGAGATCGCTTTCGCCGCCGCCGCGGTGGCGACCGTCGTCACCGTCCTGCTGGCCCGCCGCAGCCTGGCCCGCGAGCGTGGCTACCGGGAGATGCTCGACCAGCTTCCGAACACGTCCCTGGCCTGCTTCGACCGCGACCTGCGGCTCCGGATCGCGGTCGGCGAGGGCCTGCGCGACCGGGACGTCGACGGGATGATCGGTCGGTCGGTCGCCGAGCTCGTCCCCGATACGCCACGGAGCGCCCGGCTGATCGACCAGTACCGTGCGACGCTCGCCGGCGAGGAGCAGGTCTTCGAGTACGTCGACCCCGACGGTGGGCAGGTCTACACGGTACGGACGACGCCCCTGCGCCGCCGCGGCTCGATCGCCGGGGTGATCGCGGTGCTCGAGAACATCAGCCGCCAGCGCGAGCTCTCGCTGCAGGCGGCGGAACGCCGGGTCGTGCTCGACCTGATGAACGAGGCCTACGTCGCAACCGATTCGGAGGGGGTCGTCACTGGCTGGAACCGCGCCGCCGAGCGGACCTTCGGATGGTCTTCGCTGGAAGCGCTGGGCAGGCCGGTGACCGACCTGATCGTCCCGCCCGCCGACGTCGCCGAGTTCCGCGGGATCCTGTCGCGGACCTGGCCCGGCGTCCCGGCGACGGGCCGGTTCGAGATCCGGACCGAGCGCGACGCGCGTGGCCGCGACGGGCGCACCTTCCCGATCGAGCTGGCGATGACGATCGTCGACGGTGACAGCGGCACGGTTGTGCACGGCCTGATGCACGACATCAGCAATCGTCGCGAGTCCGAGCGCGAGCTCCAGCAGCACGCCGGCGACCTCGCGACGCTCGCCGAGGCCGTCGGCGAGCTGGCGCGAAGCAACGTCGCCGGCGAGGCGCGGGCGGCGATCTGCCGGGTCGCCTCGCGGATGGCCGAGGCCGATGCCGCCGCCCTGCTCGAGCCGGACCCGTCCGGAACCGGGCTGCGGACGACGGGATGGGAGGGGGCGGACCTCGGCGGCGAGCTCATCCGGTTCACCGAGGCCGCCGGGGCGGTCCGTGCGTTCGGCAGCCGCGAGCCCTTCTTCTCCGCCGACGCCCGCAACGACCGCGCGATCCGGGCGTCCTACTACCGGGAGCTCGACATCGCTTCCGTCTACTGGGTCCCGGTCGTCCAGGACGGCGATGCGGTCGGCGTCATCGCGATCGGCTGGAAGGACCCGGTCGCGACGCTGTCGCCGCGCCTCGAGCGGCTGATGCTGCTGATCGCGGCCGAGGCCGGGGTCGCGATCGAGCGTGCGTCGCTGCTCGAGCGGCTCGAGCGCCTTGCGCACACCGACGACCTGACCGGCGTGATCAACCGCCGCGCCTGGGACGTCGAGTTCGAGCGCGAGGTCGGCCGCGCGCGCCGGGACGGGACGCCGCTCGCGGTCGCGATGCTCGACCTCGACCACTTCAAGGAGTACAACGATCGCCACGGCCATCAGGCGGGCGATCGGGTCCTCCGCGAGGCGGCGAGCGCGTGGCGCGCCGCGCTCCGCGACACCGACCTGCTCGCACGCTACGGCGGCGAGGAGTTCGCTGTCGCGCTTCCCGGCTGCGACCTCGAGGAGGCGAGCGGGCTCGTCGACCGGCTTCGCGACGCGACGCCGGCCGCCCAGTCGTGCTCGGCCGGCCTCGTCGGCTGGGACGGGATCGAGACCGCCGACCATCTCCTCGGGCGCGCCGACCGGGCCCTGTACGAGGCCAAGCAATCGGGCCGCGACCGGACCATCATCGCGTAGGGCCGGGGGTCTCCCCGGCGCACATCGGTCACGCCTCGGGCACGGAGCGGCACGGTGCGGCCTTGATCGGTCCGTCGCCCCGGAGCACGCTCGGCGGGTGACGATGCTGCGCCCGATCCGGGCCGACCTCCTGCTCGCGGCGATCGCCCCTCCGCATTGCGTCTGCTGTTGCTCGCCGCTGCCGCGGAGGCCGGCCGGTCCGGCGCTCTGCCCGGGCTGCGTCGCCGCGATCGAGCGGTCGAGCGGCGCCGTCGTCCGCGCCGACGCGATCGACGGGGGCTTCGCGCCGCTCGCCTACGCGGGGGTCGGGCGCCGGCTCGTCGCGGCGCTGAAGTTCTCGCGGCTTCTGCCCGTGGCCGAGCTCGGCGCCGCCCTGATCGCCGAGCGCGCTCCGGCGGGGTGGCTGGAGGCGACGCTCGTGCCCGTTCCCGCCGCTCCGACGCGGGCGCTGCGGCGCGGGTTCGACCCGGCGTGGGAGCTCGCGGCGGCCCTCCACCGGCAGACGGGCGCGAGCGCCGATCCGCTGCTCCGCCGCCGCGATCTCCGTCGCCAGCGCGGCCGCTCCCGTCGCCAGCGGCTCGGCCGCCCGCCGCGGATCGAGGCGGTCAGGGCGGCGTTCGGCCCGGTGCTGCTGGTCGACGACGTCGTCACGACCGGCGCGACCGTCGATGCCTGCGCCCGGGCGCTGCGCGGCGCCGGAGCGACGAGCGTGCGGGTCGTTGCGATCGCCGCGGTGCCGCCGCGATGAGCCCGGTTTGCGAATCGCACCGTCGGCCATAGGATTGGGCGGCGCCCCGCACCGGAACGCGACAGAGAGGAGATACCGTGCAGATCGAGATCGTCGGTCGCGGCTTCGAGGTGGACAGCGAGTGCCGCGAGAGCGTCCTCAGGCGGTTCGATCCGGTCGGGCGGCAGGTCTCCGAGCACGCCCGGCTCGAGGTCGTCCTCAGCGAGGAGGCGAACCCGGCGATCCCCGACAAGTACGTCACCGAGGCGACGTTGCGGCTGAAGCGGGCCACCCTCCGCGCCGAGGAGCGCTCCGAGCGGATGGACCACTCGATCAAGGAGGCCTCCCGCGACCTTCGCCGACAGGTCAAACGCCACCGCGAGCTGCGTCGCAAGCGGACGACGACGCGGCGGCTGATCTCGCGGATCCGCAACCGCGAGGCCTGAGGAGGGTTCCCGGCGGCCCCGCCGCAGGGTCCCCGGTGCGGCCGGGAGTGGACGGGTCGTTCTGTACCCTGACCAGCGATGGCACGGGGCTTGATAGATCGCGCGCTGCGGCTCGGCGAGTCCAAGCAGTTCCGCGATTACGAGAAGCGCGTCGCGGCGATCAACCGCTTCGAGCCCGAGATGGAGCTCCTCGAGGACGCCGAGATCCGTGCCAGCGCCGACGAGCTGCGCCGCCGCGTGCGCGAGGACGGCGAGTCGCTCGACGACGTCCTCCCCGAGGCCTTCGCCCTCTGCCGCGAGGCGAGCAGGCGGACGCTCGGCCAGCGCCATTACGACGTCCAGTTGATCGGCGGCATGGTCCTGCATTCGGGAGCGATCGCCGAGATGAAGACCGGCGAGGGCAAGACCCTGACCGCCACGCTCGCGGTGTTTCTGAACACACTCGGCGGCGAGAGCGTCCACGTCGTCACCGTCAACGACTACCTCGCCCGCCGCGACGCCGAGTGGATGGGCCCGATCTACAACGCCCTCGGCGTCACCGTCGGGGTCCTCCAGGACAACGACCTTCCCGACCACGGCGACCGCCGGCACGCCGCCTACGCCGCCGACGTCACCTACGGGACCAACTCCGAGTTCGGCTTCGACTACCTGCGCGACAACATGGCACCGGACCTCGACCGCTGCTTCCAGCGCGACCGCCGCTTCGCGATCGTCGACGAGGTCGACAACATCCTCATCGACGAGGCGCGGACGCCGCTGATCATCTCCGGCGCCCCCGAGGCGGCCGCCGACCTCTACTACACGTTCGCGCGGCTCGCCAAGAACCTCGAGGGGGCCGAGGCGAAGCCGAAGCTGAAGGCGCTCGGCGAGTCGAAGGACACCTCGCAGGCCGAGTACGACTTCGAGTACGACGAGAAGCACAAGACGGTCGCGCCGACCGAACGCGGCGTCGAGGCCGCCGAGAAGTTCCTCGGCGTCGAGAACCTCTACCTGTCCGAGCACGGGACCCTCGTCAACCACCTGATCCAGTCCCTGAAGGCCGAGTCGCTCTACAAGCGCGACAAGGACTACGCGGTGATCGACGGCGAGGTGATGATCATCGACGAGCACACCGGCCGGATCCTCGAGGGGCGCCGCTGGTCGGAGGGGCTGCACCAGGCGGTCGAGGCGAAGGAGGGCCTGGCGATCCGCGAGGAGAACCAGACGCTCGCGACGATCACGTTGCAGAACTACTTCCGGATGTACGACAAGCTCAGCGGGATGACCGGCACCGCCCTGACCGAGGCGACCGAGTTCATGAAGATCGAGATGCCGGTCGTCGAGATCCCGACGAACCGGGAGATGATCCGCGACGATGCCAACGACCAGATCTACAAGACCAAGGACGGCAAGTGGAAGGCGGTCGTCAGGAGATCGAGGAGCGTCACGAGACCGGCCAGCCGATCTCGTCGGCACCGTCTCGGTCGAGTCTCGGAGATGCTCTCGAAGCAGTTCACCAGGCGCGGGATCGAGCACGAGGTCCTGAACGCGAAGCCCGAGTACGCGCAGCGCAGTTCGAGACGGTCGCCCAGGCGGGCCGCCTCGGCGCGGTCAGATCGCGACGAACATGGCGGGGCGTGGCGTCGACATCAAGCTCGGCGGCGACCCGAGATGCTCGCCGAGGGCGAACTCCGCAAACTCGGCGTCACGAAGGGCGACCCCAACTACGAGGGAGGAGCTGGCGGCGCTGATGCCGGCGCTCGAGGCGCGTTGCGCGGAGGAGGGCGAGAAGGTCATCGAGGCGGGCGGGCTGTTCATCTGCGGCACCGAGCGGCACGAGTCGCGGCGGATCGACAACCAGCTGCGCGGCCGCGCCGGCCGCCAGGGCGACCAGGCGCGTCGCGGTTCTTCCTCTCCGCGCAGGACGACCTCGTGCGGCTGTTCGCGGGCGACCGGATCTACAAGATCCTCGACCGGCTCGGCCCGGACCGACGACGAGGGCGAGTACCCGCTCGAGGCGAAGATGCTCCAGCAAGCAGATCGAGAACGCCCGAAGAAGGTCGAGGAGCAGAACTACCTGAGCCGCAAGCGCGTCCTCGAGTACGACGACGTCATGAACGAACAGCGTCGCGTCGTCTACAAATACCGCCGCGAGGTCCTCGAGGCCGCGACATGGGCGACGTCGCGCGCGAGCAGCTCGGCGGCGTCGTCACCAACCGCGTCAACGACTACACGACCTCCGACGTCTTCGAGGGTGGGACCTCGACGGCCTCGAGACGCAGCTCGGAACGCTCTGGCCGGTGTCGGTCGACCTCGGCGGGCTCGACCCGCGAACCTCGAGTCGCGAGCAGGTGACCGAGCTGCTCACCGAGGACGCGCTCGCCGCCTACGACGAGCGTGAGAAGAGGAGTTCGGCGAGGCTGATGCGGGCGCTCGAGCGCCACATCCTCCTGCAGATCATCGACGTTCGCTGGAAGGAGCACCTGGCGGAGATGGACTACCTCCGCGAGGATCCACCTCCGCGGCTTCGCCAGATCGACCCGCTCGTCGCCTACAAGAACGAGGCTACATCATGTTCAGGCCCTGATGGACTCGATCTGGGAGGAGTTCACCCGCCTGATCTTCCACGTCGACGTCAGATCGAGCCGGCCGACGTCGACGAGGCGTTCGGCCCCGGCGGGTCCCCGCCGACGTCAGCTACTCGGGCGGCACCGACGCCGAGCAGCCCTCGGCCCTCGCCGAGGCACGCGCCGCTGCCGGTGGAGCGGCGGCGACCGCCACCGCCCCGGCCGCCGCCGCGGTGCGGCCGCGGCGGGCGTCGAAGGCGGCGGCACCAACCCCGCCACCGTCGTCAAGGGCGAGGACGAGAAGATCGGCCGCAACGACCCCTGCTGGTGTGGGAGCGGCAAGAAGTGCAAAGTGCCACGGCGCCTGAGCGCCGCCTGGCACATTCCCCGACGCCGCGGCATTCCCCGAGCGCCGCAGCGCGTCCTACGAGCGACGCAGCGCATTCCCCCACGAGCGACGCAGCGCATTCCCCCACGAGCGACGCAGCGCATTCCCCCACGAGCGACGAATCCTTACCAATTGTTGTGAGCTATTCGTCGCTCGCGGGCTGAGCGACACAACCCACGCCCGCACTGGCCGGACCAGTTACGATCGCTGGCTCATTCAGGGGATCGTGTTCGGATTCGCGGCCGAGGCCGCACGCTGAGAGAAAGGCCCAAGTGAACAAGCTCGCAACCGTTTCCGGAGCGCCCGCCCTCGCCGCCGGCGGCACCACCGCCCTCGCCCTCGCGGCAGCCCTCGCCGCCGCGGCAGCCCTCGCCCTCGCGGCGCCGGCGAGCGCCGCCGACACCGTGACGATCTCCGGTCGCGCCTACGCGTTCAACCACATGAGCACCTACCTGAGCGGCGCGACGATCAAGGTCCGCGAGATCCCCGGGCTGAGCGCGACGACCGACGCCAACGGCGACTACGTGCTCGCGGTCCCCGACGACACGAACGTCACCCCCTACATCGACCCGCCGGCCGGCTACAACGAGATCGACCTGCAGACCTTCCACACCCGCGGTGAGGACATCGAGAACGCGAACTTCCAGACGCCGGCCGATCTCGAATACAACGGGCTCGCGGCGATCCTCTCGGTGCCGATCGACCAGCAGACCGGCCGCCCGGCGCAGTGCGTGATCGTCACCACCGCCTCGGCGCGGAACGTGCGCGGCGTCGATTACGAGACGTTCCACGAGCGGACTCCGCACGGGGTGCCCGGGGCGACCTCGACCGAGACGCCGGCGCTCGACGGACCGATCTACTTCAACGAGAACGTGATCCCCGACCCGACCGCCACCGCGACCTCCGAGGACGGCGGGATCGTCTGGGCGGTGGTTCCGGCAGGCACCTACCGGATCGAGACGAGCAGCCCCGACACCCGGTTCGCGAGCTTCCTCGCGACCTGCGAGAGCGGCCGGATCGTCAACGCCAACCCGCCCTGGGGCGCCTACGAGCTGGTCGGCGACGAGCAGCCGCTCGGGGCGAGCATCGTCGCCGCCTCGGTGACCGGCACCGACGTCGCCAGGGGCGGCGGCAAGCGCAAGGTCGCGATCACCGTCGACGCCGGCGAGCGGACCCGCGTCAACGCCGTGCTTCGCAAGGGCGGCAAGCGGGTCGGGCACGTTCGCACCGACATCGACCCCGGAACCAGGACCGTGAAGCTCCCCGTGCGCCACCATGCCGGCAAGGGCAAGGCGAAGCTCAGCATCCGCCTCCGCGACTCGGCCAAGGAGAAGGTCGAGAGCAACCGCGAGGTCGTCCTGCCGCGCCCCTGACCCCGCCGACCTGGGTCATCTGAACCCCCACATAATGCGGTCGATCCGACCCAGGTGGGTGCGGTCCCGCCGGAGAAGTCAGCCTCCGGCGGCGTCCGGGTCGGGCTTGACCGCTTCGGTGCCGGGCTCGACAGCGTGGTCGAGCAGAAGCTCGATCGGGACGACCTCGAGCGCCCGCTCGTGGGTCGCCGCGAGGACGACGCCGGGAGCGCAGCCGGCCCGCTCGGCCTCGAGCCAGCGCGCCGCGCAGACGCACCAGCGGTCGCCGGGCTCGAGGCCGGGGAAGCCGAGCTGCGGCGCCGGCGTCGAGAGGTCGTTGCCCGCCATCCGGCTGAACCGGAGGAACTTCGCGGTGACGATCGCGCAGACCGTGTGGCTGCCGCCGTCCTCGGGGCCGGTCGCGCAGCAGCCGTCGCGGTAGAAGCCCGTGAGCGGCTCGGCCGAGCACTCGCGCAGCTCGCCGCCGACCACGTTCACGTCAGGGCTCCGGGCCATCACCGCCATTGTCCTACCCCGCCGGATCTGCTGCGGCTCCGGGCTGCGCACGGGTACACTCGCCGCCGATGAGCGAGGCGCCCGACACCAACGCCCGCATCGCGGAGGTCCGCGAGCAGCTGACGCTGCTCCGGGACTACCTTTGACCCGGAGCGGCTCCGCGACGAGGTAGAGCGCCTCGAGGGCGAGATGCAGGAGCCCGGCTTCTGGGACGACCAGGAGCGCGCTGCCCGCATCTCGACCGAGCACACGCGCGCGAAGCGGCGGGTCGACCTCTGGGAAGGGCTCGCCGCCGACGTCGACGATCTCGGCGAGCTCGCCGAGCTGGCGGCCGAGGACGAGGAGATGGCGGCCGAGCTCGACGGTCAGCTCGACTCGATCGGCGCCCGACTCGCCGCGCTCGAGGAGCAGCGGCTGTTCAGCGGCGAGCACGACGCCGGCGACGCCGTCGTCACGGTCCGCTCCGGCGCCGGCGGCACCGACTCGCAGGACTGGGCCGAGATGCTGCTCCGCATGTATCTGCGCTGGGCCGAGTCGCGCGGCTTCGAGGTCGAGATGAAGGAGGCCTCCGAGGGCGAGGAGGCGGGCCTGAAGTCGGCGGGCTTCATCGTCCGCGGCGAGAACGCCTACGGGCTGTTCGCGGCCGAGCGCGGCGTCCACCGGCTCGTCCGGATCTCGCCGTTCGACTCGCAGTCGCGCCGCCACACCGCCTTCGCCCAGCTCGACGTCGCCCCGCTCGTCGCCGACGACGTCGAGGTCGAGCTCGACGAGGCCGACATCCGCGTCGACACCTACCGCGCCTCCGGCGCCGGCGGCCAGCACGTCAACAAGACCGACTCGGCGGTGCGGCTCACCCACGTCCCGACCGGGATCGTCGTCCAGTGCCAGAACGAGCGCTCGCAGACCCAGAACAAGGCGACCGCGATGCAGATGCTCCGCGCCCGCCTGATCGCCGAGGAGGAGCGCAAGCGCGAGGAGGAGATGGCGGCCGCGCGCGGCGAGCAGAAGGCGGTCGAGTGGGGCTCGCAGATCCGCAGCTACACGCTGCACCCGACGACCCGGGTCAAAGACCACCGCACCGGTCACGAGGTCGGCGACGCCCAGCGCGTCCTCGACGGCGACCTCGACGGCTTCGTCCGCGAGTACCTGCTGCAGAGCGCCGCCGGCAGGGCCACGGCATGAGTGGTGAGCGCACCGCCGGCGGGCTCGACCGCGGGCGGATCGCCGAGCTCGTCGCGGCGGCGCTCGCCGAGGACCTCGGCGCCGGCGACATCACCAGCGACGCGACCGTGCCTGCCGATGCCCGCGGCCGCGCCCGGATCGTCCAGAAGCAGGCGGGCGTCGTCTTCGGCCTCGATGTCGCCGCCGCGGTGTTTCGCCAAGCCGGCGCCGGCGATCTCGAGGAGGCGGCCGTCGAGGGCATCTGGTCGGATGAGGTGCCGCGCGAGGTCGCGACGATCGCCGGCCCGGCCCGGGCGCTGCTCGCTGGCGAGCGGGTCGCGCTCAACTTCCTCGGCCACCTGTCCGGCGTCGCGACCCTGACCGCGCGCTACGTCACGGCGGCGCGCTCGGACGGCGGACGGGCGTCGATCCTCGACACCCGCAAGACGACGCCGTTGCTGCGGGCGCTGGAGAAGGCGGCGGTCCGGGCCGGCGGCGGCACCAACCACCGGATGGGCCTCGACGACGCGATCCTGATCAAGGAGAACCACATCGCCCTCGCCGGCGGCCTGCCGGCGGCGGTCGCCCGCGCCCGCGCCGCCCACCCGGAGCTGCCGGTCGAGGTCGAGTGCCGGGATGCCGCCGACGTCGAAGCCGCTCTCGCGAGCGGCGCCGCCCGGCTGCTGCTCGACAACATGGATCTCGCCGGCCTCCGCGCCGCCGTCGCCGCCCGCGACGCCGCCGGCGCGGGCGCCGCGCTCGAGGCCTCCGGCGGCGTTTCCCTCGACACCGTCGCCGCGATCGCCGCGACCGGCGTCGACTTCATCTCCGTCGGCGCGCTGACCCACTCGGCCCCGGCCCTCGACCTGTCGATGCTGCTCGAGGCCTAGCTACTTCAGCAGCCGCGAGAGGCGGCGGTCGGCGAGGACCCTGCCGCCGGTCTGCTCGGCCGGGCAGTAGCAGGTGATCCGCTCGGAGTAGTGGATCGCGGCGATCGTCGTGCCGCAGCGCGGGCACGGCTCGCCCTCGCGGCGGTGGACCTGAAGCGGCATCGGCAGCTTGTCGGGGATCGTGGCGCCGATCGCCGACTCGTAGTGGTCGATCGCGTCGCCGAGGACGTGGAGGGCGGCGTGGAGGCGGTCGAGCTCGTCGTCGTCGAGCTCGGCGCCCTTCCGGAACGGCGACAGCCTCGCCTCCCAGAGGATCTCGTCGACCCAGGAGCGGCCGATGCCGGCCATCACCCGCTGGTCGCGGAGCAGCGGGTGCAGATGGCGGGGCCGGGCGAGCGCCGCGGCGAGAACGTCGCGGGGCGGCGCCGGCCACGCCTCGGGCCCGAGCGTCGCGACCATCTCCTCGCCCGCCAGCTCTGCCGCCGGCAGCAGCTTCGCCCAGGCGCGCTGCTTGGTTCCGAACTCGCGCAGCCGCAGCTCGCGGCCGTCGCTGAGGCGGACGAGCACGCGGGAGCGGCGATCGCGCAGCGACGCCCGCTCGTCGAAGAGCTGCAGGCGCCCGGCCGACATCATGTGGACGAGGAGGACGAGGTCGGGGCCGTCGCCGAGCTTGAGAACCGGCATCTTGCCGACCCGGCGGACGCCGTGGACCCGCATCCCGACGATCGCGTCGAGCGGCGGCGTGACGCTCTTCAGCGCGACCATGCCCGGGGCGAGGGCCGATTCGACCTCGGCGCCGCGCAGCGCCGCATCGAGGCGGCGCACCGCGATCTCGACCTCGGGCAGCTCGGGCACGCGCCCAGCGTAGATGAGCGTCCCCGCGGCGCCTGCCCGCTCCGCGACGCCGGTTCGGACCCGTGGCCCCCGCATCGGAGGACCGGCGCGGCCACCCGCGCCGGTCCGCGACGTCGGCCGCCGATCGCGGGCGGGCACGGTCGACCGCTAGACTGGACGCAGTCATTCACCGGTTCGTGCCAGGGGCTCGGCCGGCGAACATCAAGGATCAGGTAGTCCGACGAGGACGGAGGTGCCGCAATGCACGAGCTTCCGACTATCCAAGCTGCCCGGGCCGACGTGCCGGCATCGTCCGGTGGGCTGTCGGCGGACGAGATCGCCGAGCTGACGACCGAGGTCAAGGAGCTCGCCGCCCGTCGCGACGCGGTGATCCTCGCGCACAACTACGAGCTCCCCGAGCTCCAGGACCTCGCCGATTACGTCGGCGACTCGCTCGGCCTCTCGCGGGCGGCGGCGGCGACCGAGGCGTCGGTGATCGCCTTCTGCGGCGTCCACTTCATGGCTGAGACGGCATCGGTGCTGTCGCCCGAGAAGAAGGTCCTGCTCCCGGACCTGAACGCCGGCTGCTCGCTGGCCGACTCGATCACCGCCGACGAGCT
Source organism: Solirubrobacterales bacterium (assembly GCA_041393495.1). Lineage (GTDB taxonomy): Bacteria > Actinomycetota > Thermoleophilia > Solirubrobacterales > 70-9 > RHKX01. Next base: position 81,586 of record JAWKKA010000004.1, read on the forward strand.
CCGCGCCTGGAAGGCCGAGCACCCCGGCGCGATCGTCGTCATGTACGTGAACACCTCGGCCGAGGTCAAGGCCGAGACCGACTACTGCTGCACCTCCTCGAACGCCGTCGACGTCGTCGACCACATCTGGCAGGAGCACGGCCCCGAGACCGAGATCCTGTTCGGCCCGGACATGTGGCTCGGCGCCTTCGTCGAGCGCGAGACCGGCGTCATCGACGATCCCGAGCGCCGCGCCCGCTTCCACATCTGGGACGGCGAGTGCCACGTCCACGCCGGGATCCGCCCGGTCGACATCAACACGATGCGAGCCGCCAACCCGGAGGCCGAGTTCCTGATCCATCCCGAGTGCGGCTGCACGACCCAGGCGATGGAGTACGTGGCGGCCGGCGACATCTCCGGCGAGGGCGTCCACATGCTCTCGACCTCGGGGATGGTCCAGCACGTCCAGCAGAACCCGGGCGGCGACTTCATCGTCGCCACCGAGACCGGGATGCTCTATCCGCTCGAGCAGGCTGCCCCCGGCGCCCACCTGATCGCCGCCAACCGGATGGCCTTCTGCAAGTACATGAAGATGATCACGCTGCCGAAGCTGCGCGACTGCCTCCGCGACATGACCAACGAGATCAAGGTCCCGCCCGACATCGCCGCGAAGGCGCGGATCCCGATCGAGCGGATGGTCGCGATCGGCGGTTAGGCCGCCCGCGTGCGCTCGGCGAGGATCGCCGCGATCTCGGCGGCGACCGCGGCCCCGTCGGCGAGCGCCCGCCACGAGTAGCGGCGGACGAGGTAGCCGGCCCGGGCGAGGGCGGCGTCGCGCTCATTGTCCCGGTCGCGCTGCGCCCGGTCGAGGTGGGCGCCGCCGTCGGCCTCGACGACGAGGCGGGCGTCGGGCCAGAGGAAGTCGACCTCGAAGCCGAGCAGCGGCACGTCGACGGCGGGGAGGGGGAGGCCGTGGTCGCGGCACGTCTCGAGCACGACCTCCTCGAGCCGCGAGCGGGTCGCCTCCAGCGGCAGGATCCGCTCGGCGAGCAGCTCGCGAACGACCCCGGCACCCTGCCGCGAAGGGGAGGCGTCGAGCAGCGACCGCAGCCGCTCGCGGTCGAGCGCTCGGAGCTTCTCGGCCTGCTCGAAGGCGCGCCTGACCTGCAGCGGGGTGAGGATCGTGGCGAGGTCCCAGACCGTGCGGGTCGGCGTCGTGACGGGGATCCGGTTGCGCGTCGTGATGTCGCGGTCTGAGAGGCAGCGAGGGAAGTGGCAGACGACCCCGGCCGGGCCGCGCTGGCCGCGACCGGGGACGCTGACGTGGATCGCGAACTGCTCGCGACGGGGGACGATCCCGAGCAACTGGCCGGCGGGGCCGTGGCTGAGCGCGGCGCCCGGGGCGCAGGCCAGGACCGCGGCGAGCCAGCGTCCCTCCTGCGTCAGCGCCCGGTGCCCGACCGCGTAGACGCCGCGATGGAGGCGGTGCAGGTGGGCGCGGCGGGCGAGGCCCTGCACCTGCTCTGCCGTGATTCCGACCGCGAGCAACTGCCGGCGGGCGACGACGCCGTGCTGCCGCGCCGCCAGGTCGGCGATCGAAGCGGCCAGTGGCTGGCGGACCGGGTCCATGCGACACCAAACCCCAGCCACTGGCGAGGCGCTCCTCCCCGGCTACTCCGCGGCCGGCTCCTCGTCGGGGTCGACGTCGGCGCGCCGACTCGCGCCGATCGGCAGGCCGGCGGAGCGGCGGATGCCGGCGCTGAGGTGCTCGAGCCGCCGACGCATGTAGATCCGCCGCTGCACGATCAGGGTGAGCAGCCCGGCGACGAAGATCGACGTCAGGTTGAGCGCGAGCTGGACGGTCGCCCCCCAGGCGGTCGACCAGTCGGCGTAGGCGGCGGCGACGCCGATGTTCGCGGCGGCGGGAACCGTCGCGACCGAGATCAGGACGCCGACGAGCGCGCTCGACTTCGCGGTGGTCAGGCTCAGCATCCCGACGACGCCGGCGATGAGGGCGACGTAGACGGAGAAGAAGTCGGGGTTCGAGATGAACCGGACCAGCGAGTGGGAGTCGAAGCTGATCTGGTCGGGGATCCGCCCGGCTTCGCGGAGGACGATCGTCATCAGGAATGTCGCGACGGTGCCGACGAAGAACCCGATCAGCAGCGCCGCCGCCGAACGCCGGGCGAGCCGGCGGCTGCGGTTGACGAGGGCGACGCAGGTCCCCGCGATCGGTCCGAAGTCGGGGCCGACGACCATCGCGCCGACGATCAGGATCGGCTGGTTGAAGTAGATCCCGACCGCGGCGATCAGCATCGCCGCGGTCATGAAGATCAGGTAGCTGGATGAGAGCTCGACGTTCTCCGAGGTCCTCGAGGAGACGTTCTCCCAGACGACCGGGTCGGCGCCGAAGTCGTCGCGGCGGTGCCGGAAGGCCTCGCTGGCGGCGCCCGAGATCTCGGCATCGACCTCCTCGATCGCGATCGAACCGTCGATATCGACGTCGAGCTCGCGGAGGTCGGCGACGAGCAGGCTGACGTCGCGACGCGCGACGTCAGCGAGGATCAGATCGCCGGCGGGCTTCCGCGCCGCCCCCTCGATGTAGACGATGTTGAAGACGGAGTCGGAGCTCTCGAGCAGCTCGAGGACGTGCCTGCACTCGGAGCCGGGGGCAACGATCCGGAGGTTGACCACGCCGGGATCGTATGCGCCGATCTCCCGGCTCGCGGACGGGCTCGCAGGCTCCGACCCCCGCGGTGGGGCGCGCCCAGGCTCGGGCGCGGCTACGCGCACGGCGCGCGGTCGGCAGCGTGCGCTCGGCACTGCGTCCCAATCGCGGTCGGCGTGCGAGCGAACGATGTGCGTTCTATGAGGGATCGCTTATGATGCGCCTCCGCGGACGCGCCGTCCTGCACGCCGCCGCCCAGCCCGGGTGACCGGAGGAACGTTCGCAGCGCCGACGAAGGAGGCTTTCGATCATGGCCAGAGCACGTTCACACACCCGGCTTCGGGCCCGCCGCTCGCGGATGCCCGAGTCGCATCCGCGCCGCCAGCGCCCGCCGATCGTCGAGCTCCGCGACGCGACCGTCGTCTACCCCGGTGGCCACGTCGGCCTCGAGCGCGTCTCGATCTCGATCGACCGCGGCGAGTTCGTGTTCCTCGTCGGCCCGACCGGCTGCGGCAAGTCGACGTTCATCAAGCTGCTGCTCCGCGACATCGAGCCCGCCGGCGGCACCGTCCGCGTCGCCGGCAAGGACATCAACGAGATGTCGCGCTCGAAGGTCCCGCAGCTGCGTCGCCGGATCGGCACCGTCTTTCAGGACTTCAAGCTGCTCCCGAACCGGACCGTCTACGACAACGTCGCCTACGCCCTGCAGGTGATCGGAACGCCACGCTCGGAGATCAAGCGCCAGGTGCCCGAGATCCTCCGCATGGTCGGCCTTGCCGCGAAGATCCACAACTACCCCGACGAGCTCTCCGGCGGCGAGCAGCAGCGCGTCTCGGTCGCCCGCGCGTTCGTCAGTCACCCGCCGCTCCTGCTCGCCGACGAGCCGACCGGCAACCTCGACCCCGAGACCTCGATCGGGATCATGCAGCTGCTCTACCGGATCAACCGGACCGGGACCACCGTCGTCGTCGTCACCCACGACCGCGAGATGGTCGACAAGATGCGCCGCCGCGTGATCCAGCTCTACGACGGCCGGGTGATCCGCGACCAGGCCGCCGGCATGTACGCGACCGACGAGGACACCAGCGAGTTCGGCGCCCGCGTGCGCAGCGAGCTCGGCGTCACCGCGCCCGACGATCACGACGACGGGGCCGTCCTGTGAGCCGGCTCGCCTTCTTCCTCGGCGAGGCCTATCGGGCGCTGCGCCGCAACGCCGCGCCCTCGCTGGCGGCGATCGTGACGATCGCGGTCACGGTGCTGCTCGTCGGCGTGCTCGTCCCCGTGCTCGACGCGAGCGGCTCGAAGACCGAGGACGTCCGCAGCCAGCTCGAGCTCAAGGTCTTCCTGTTCGACGACGCGACGAACAAGGAGATCACCGGCCTCGAGCACCGGGTCAGCGCGATCCCGCACGTCGAGAGCGTCGATTACGTCTCGCCCGCGGAGGCGCTGAAGATCCTCGAGGACCGGCTTCAGGACAAGAGCCTGCTCGATCAGCTCAACAGCAACCCGCTGCCGCCCGCGTTCAACATCAAGGTCGACGATCCCGACAACCTCGAGTCGGTCCAGACCGCGCTCTCGCCTCCCGACTCGGCCGGCAAGCCGCAGCCGATCAGCCCCGCGATCGACGAGATCGTCACCGGCGAGCAGACCGAGCAGATCCGCGAGGTCACCGGCGCCGTGAAGATCCTCCTGGCGGTGATCGCGGCGCTGCTGGCGATCGCTTCGCTGTTTCTGGTCGGCAACACGATCCGGCTCTCGATCTACGCCCGCCGCCGCGAGGTCGAGGTCATGCAGCTCGTCGGCGCGACCAACTGGTTCATCCGCTGGCCGTTCGTGATCGAGGGCCTCGTCGTCGGCCTGTTCGGCGCGATGATCGCGGTCGGCATACTGTTTCTCGGCAAGGTGACCATCGTCGACCCGCTGTCTGACAACTTCGCTTTGGTCGAGAACCTCAACACGATCTCCTTCGGACCCCTGATCGCCGCACTGGTGACGGGCGCGATGGTGGTCGCGGCGCTTGGCAGCGGAGTGACGCTGCGCCGCTTCCTCCGCATTTGAGCGCCGGCCCGTCCCGAACGCCGACGTTCGCCCTCGGCCTGCTGGCCGGGGTCGCGATCGCCGTCGTGCTGCTCGCGTTCGTCGGGCCGCTTCAGGACCTGTTGCCCGACAACCGGACCCCGACGCGGGCGGCCGAGGCGCAGCAGGTCATCGAGGACTCCTACTTCCGGCCGACCGACTCCGGGGAGCTTCAGAACGCCTCGATCGACGGCATGGTCAGGCGGATCAGCGAGGAGAACGACGACAAGTTCTCGCACTACTTCGATCCCGCCGCCTACAAGCGCTTTCAAGCGTCCACCTCGGGTGAGTTCTCGGGGATCGGCGTCACCGTCACCGAGGCGAAGCAGGGTCTGCGGGTCGCGCAGGTCTTCGCCGGGGCGCCCGCCAAGGACGCCGGGATCGGCCCCGGCGATCTGATTGTCGGCGTCAACCGCAAGTCGATCGCCGGCGTCTCGGCGGACGCGGCCGCCACACAGATCAAGGGCCCGCCGGGGACCAGCGTCCGCCTCACCGTCGTCGATGCCGACAACGGCGCCAGGCGGCAGGTGGAGGTCGAGCGCGCGAACGTCAAGGTCCCGTCCGTCGCCGGCAGGCTCGAGAAGGCCGGCGGCCAGCGGATCGCCTACGTCGCGCTGGCCAGCTTCACGAAGGGGGCCCACGGCGAGCTTCGCGACGAGATCGAGAAGCTCGACCGTCGCGGCGCCGAGGGCCTCGTCTTCGACCTCCGCGGCAACGGCGGCGGTCTCGTCGACGAGGCCGTGCTCGTCCAGTCGATCTTCCAGAAGGAGGGGCCGGTCCTGACGATCGAGGGCCGCACCCGCGAGAAGCACACGTTCGACGTGACCGGCGACCCGCTCGAGGGAATCGGGCCGATCGCCGTCCTCGTCGACGGCAACACCGCGTCGGCCTCCGAGATCGTGACCGCGGCGCTCAAGGAGAACCACCTCGCCACCGTGATCGGCACCCGCACCTACGGCAAGGGCGTCTTTCAGGAGGTGATCCCGCTCGAGGCGGGCGGCGCGCTCGACCTGACCGTCGGCGAGTACCTGACCGCGAACGGGACATCGATCCTCGGCAAGGGCGTCGTCCCCGACGAGCACGTCGCCGACAGGGACACGAGCGACGGCGACGCCGTCCTCGACGCCGGCCTCGATCGCGTCGCATCCGAGCTGGGGGGGTGATGGCCTCCGCCTCCGAGCAGGGGCGCCCGCGGGCGCTCGTCGTCGCCCGCCGGGGTCGCTTCTGGGTCGGTGAGCCGCTCTTCGAGCGTGGGCCGCAGATCGGCCTTGCCCGCGGCCGCGTCAGGGTCGAGCCGGGCGGAATCGCGCTCTGCCGGATCGACCACCGCGGCGGCCGGCCGATCGCCGACCTCGGTCGCGCCGGGTGCGCCCGCGACGTGGTCGGCGCACTGCTCGCCGACCGTGGCCTGCGGCCGACGTTCCGCGATTCCCTCGAGCAGGAGGCGGAGAACGCCGTCGCCCGCCTCCGGCGCGATCCGGGCCCGCGCCGTGACCTGACCGCCGAGCCGACGTTCACCGTCGATCCGGCGACCGCCAGGGACTTCGACGACGCGGTCTCGGCCCGCCCCGAGGGCGACGGCTTCCGCGTCTGGGTCCACATCGCCGACGTCGCCGCCCACGTCAAGCCCGGGAGCGGGCTCGACCGCGAGGCGCTCGCGCGCGGCAACTCCACCTACGCGCCGGGAACCGTCAGCCCGATGCTCCCGCAGTCGCTGAGCAGCGGCGCCTGCAGCCTCAACCCGGGCGTCGAGCGGCTCGCGGTCACCGCCGAGATCGAGCTCGCGGGCAGCGGCGTGCCCCGCTCGGCCTCGTTCTACCGCTCGCTGATCCGCTCCGACGCGCGGCTCGACTACGACCTGCTCGACCGGGTCTTCTCCGGCTCCGAGCGCGCGCCCGCGCCGGTCGTGGACGCGATCGCGACCGCGCGCCGGGCCACCGCGGCGATCGCCGCAGCGAGCCGTGGCGGCGGCCTCGAGGTGACGAGCTCCGAGCCGGAGTTCGCGTTCACGCCCGAGGGCGATGTGGCGGCCGCTCACGCGCTCGTCCAGACCGAGGCCCACCGCCTGATCGAAAAGCTGATGATCCTCACCAACGAGCAGGTCGCGAGGCTGCTCGAGCGCAAGCGCATCCCCACCCTCTACCGCGTCCACGAGCAGCCCGACCCGGCGCGGATCCGGCTGCTGCTCGACCAGCTCGCCTCGCTCGGCGTGCCGACTCCGGCGCTCGCCGAGGCGGCCGGCCCGACCGAGGCCGGCGAGGCAGCGGTCGAGGCGAGCCGGCTCGTCGCCGCCGAGGCGAAGCGGCGCGGCCACGGTGCCGACAGCCTCTCGGCGCTCGTGTTGCGGGCGCTCAAGCAGGCCCGCTACAGCGAGGTGAACCGCGGCCACGCCGGCCTCGGCAGCCCCGCCTATGCGCACTTCACGTCGCCGATCCGGCGCTATCCGGACCTGATCGCGCACCGGGGGCTGCTCGCGGCGATCGACGCCAGCGAGGAGGCCCCGGACGTCCACGAGGTGGCCTCCGCGGCAGGGCACTGCTCCGACACCGAGCGCGACTCGATGCGGGTGGAGCGCGACGGCGACGACATCTGCGCCGCGTTCCTGCTCCAGCGCGAGCTCTTCGAGCGTGGGCCCGGCACGGTCTTCGCCGGCGAGGTCGCGGGCGTCATCGGCGCCGGCGCTTTCATCCGCTTCCGTGGCGAGCACGCGGACGTCTACGAGGGCTTCCTGCCGGCCCGGCGGATGCCCGGCGAGCGGTTCGAGATCAACGAGGTGGAGTCGGCCTTGATCGGGATGCGAACCGGCACGAGGGTGGGGATCGGCGATTCGCTCGAGGTCGGGGTCGAGTCGGTGGAGCCGCCGCGGGGCCGCGTCGACCTGGTCGTCGCCGCCGGCGAGGGCGACCGACGGCCGCCGGGGCCGGGGCGCCGGGGCGCGGGACGGAGGCGACGGTGAGCGGACCCGAGCGCGGCCCCGACGTCGCCACGAACCGGGCGGCCCGGTTCGCCTACGAGATCGTCGAGACCTTCGAGTGCGGGATCGTCCTGGCCGGCACCGAGGTGAAGTCGCTGCGCGACGGCAAGGCCCGGCTGCAGGACTCCTACGCCGTGATCGAGGACGGCGAGCTGTACCTGCGCGGCTCCTACATCCCCCCGTATCCACCGGCGCGCGACAACCACGATCCCGAGCGACCACGGAAGCTGCTCATGCATCGCGCGGAGATCGAGCGGCTGATCGGCAGGATGCAGCGCAAGGGTCTGACGCTGATCCCGACCAGGATCTACTTCAAGGGCAAGCGGGCGAAGGTCGAGCTCGCGCTCGCCCGCGGCAGGCAGCAGCGGGACAAGCGCCGCCAGATCCGCGATCGCGACGTGGCACGCGACGTCGAGCGCGAGCTGAAGGATCGGAACCGCTGAACGGTGCCGTTCAGCTCGCGGCTGCGAAGGCCGCGGACTTCCGCCGCCCTTGCTTCAATGTTTTCGACGAGCCTGACGATGGAGGAGCTTGAGTGACCGAGCAGGATCAGCAGCAGCCGGCAGGGCCACCGCCTCCGGGCGTACCGCCGCCTCCACCGCCGCAGGGGGCCCCCGCCCCCGCAGGCGCGCAACCCCCCGCGCCTGCGGCCGCCACCCCGGCCAGCATTCCGCCGCCCGGCATGCCGCCGGCGGCAGCTCCGTCGGAGGCTGCGGCCCCGCCGACCCAGCCGCCACGTGACCGGAAGCGGCGCGAGCGCGAGGAGAGGAAGCGGCAGCGCGAGGAGCTGCGGGCCCGGCGCAAGGCCGAGCGCGAGGCGCAGAAGCGGCAGCGCGCCGAGCAGAAGGCCGCCCGCCGCCGCGGGGGCGCGCCGCCGCCTGCTCCGACCCCGCCGACCGGGGCGGCCGCCCCGGTCTCGCCGGCGGCCGAGGCGACCGGCCGGGCGACCCCCCCCTCCGACGTCGCCGCGCCCCAGCCTGCGCCCGTGCAGCCGCCACCGGGCCCCCAGGATCGCAAGGCCCTGCGCGAGCAGAAGAAGCAGGAACGTGCCGCCAAGAAGGCAGCCGCGAAGGCCGAGCGCGACCGGGTCCGCGAGGAGCGCCGCCGCGCGATCGCTGCCAAGAAGGCGGCACGGGCGGCTGCGAAGGGAAAGCCCGCTCCGGTGCCGACCTCGGCGCCGCCGTCTCCCGCGCCTTCCGCCCCGGCGGAGGCAGAGCCGAAGTCCGATCCGAAGCTGGCGCTCGGCGCCGCCGCAGCAGCAGCCGCTGCTGCCGGGGCCGGGGTCGCCGCCGCGCGCTCCGGCGACGGCGAAGGCGGAGGGCCCGCGCCGCCGGAGGCGCCTCAGGTCGGGCAGACGCCGCCGTCCCCGGAGGCTGCGACGCCTCCTGGCGCAGCGGCCGCTGCCGCACCTCCTCCGGGCGCCGCCGCACCTCCTCCGGGCGCCCCGCTGCCACCACCCCCCGCACCCGGGGCCGCCGTCTCACCACCGCCGGAGCCCGCGGGCCCGACCGCGGAGGCCGAGTCGCTGGGTGCTGCCGGCGTTCCCGCTGCCCCTCCAGGGGCGGAGCCGCCGCCGCCCGAGGGCGCCCCGCCGCCCCCGGGAGCGGCCGGGCGCATCGAGGCTGCCGAGGAGCGTGAGGACGAGGCCCTCGTGCGGGCCCGGACGGCCGAGACCGCGGCCGACGCCGAGCGGCGGATCCGTGAGGTCGAGGGCATCCGGATGGCCGCCGAAGGGCAGGCCGCTGACGCCGAGATGACCGCCGCCGACCGCGCTCGCCGCGAGGCCGCCACGGTCGGCGAGGAGACCCCGTTCGCCGAGGAGCTCCGGATCGCCGACGAGCAGATCGATCGCCGCCGCCAGCGCGATCGCGAGCTCGTCGATGAGCTCGACGAGACCGAGCGGCGCATCGGCGAGCAGCGCGAGCAGACCGAGCGCGCGCTCGACGAGGCGCGGGCCCGGCTCGAGCGCATCGAGGAACAGGCCGGCGAGGCCGAGGCCCGCGCTGCACGGGCCGAGAAGCTCGCCGAGTTGCGCGGCCAGGAGGTCGAGCGGGAGCGTCGCCTGCAGGAGATGCTCACCCGCATCAGCGATGCCGAGCAACGCGCGCGCGAGGCCGAGAGCCGTGCCCGTGACGCCGTCGCCGGCGTCGCCAAGCCGTTCGAGCCGCCCGCGCCGGGGTCGCTTCCGCCGCCGCCCGAGCCGCCACCCACGGCCGCTGTCGAGCCGTCGCCCGAGCCCGAGCGCCCGCTCGCGGCCGAGCCCGCTCCGGAGGAGCCCGCGCCCCAGCCGCCACCCGCGCCGGAGGCGGCCACCGTCCCGCCGGAGCCTGCCGCGCCTGCGGAGCCGGCGCCGGCCGAGGCGGCGGGTGAGCCGATCAAGCTGCCTGACCCCTCGGAGATGAGCTCGGTGCAGTTCCTGCCGCTCAACCTCAACGACGCGACCTTCGAGCAACTCCGCGACGTCGGCCTCTCGGTCACCCAGACCGGCCGGGTGCTCGCTCACCGCGAGCGCTCCGGTCACTTCGAGTCGGTCGACGAGCTCGAGAACATCCCCGGCTTCCCGCAGGATTTCCTGACGCAGATCAAGACCCGTCTCACGGTCTGAGCGCGGTGCGCGCGGTCGCCCGCTGCGGGAGGCCGGCTGCCGCCGTGGGTCGTGGGCCGGAGATCGAGCCGCCCGGCGGCAGGGGACCGATGGCACGCCCTGAACGGGGGTGGGCTTCAGGGTCCCTGCTTCTGCCTGGCAGACTCAGCGACATGGCCAAGCGCAAGCAGCGCCGGCGCCGCGACCCGCCGCCGACCAGCGACTACCGCGACGCGGACGGCAACGTGCTGACGCTCCGACAGCAGCTCAGCCCGGGGACGATCCGCAAGCTCGCCGAGCCGCCGGCGAGCGCGGCGGCTTCGGTCGAAGATGCCTGGCAGCGGCGCGAGGAGATGCTGTTCGAGCGGCTCGCCGTCCGCTGGGAGATCGCCGGGCTGCCGATCGACGGGCAGGCGCTGCTTCTCGGCCGCTACCGGATGGCCTCCGCCGCCGAGCGCCGCTGGGTTCAGGACACGATCGACGCCCACCTCGAGCGTTTCCTGCCCGAGATCCGCTGAGCACGGCCCCGGGTCGAGACAGCCTCGACCCGACGATCCCGGCGTCGAAGGGGGACGGCCCCGGCCGATCGCCGCGCCGGCGTTCCGCGGGACACTCCGGGGCCGCAGGAGGTGTCGCTCGAGCAGCAACGGCCGTGCGGATCCGGGCGATCGGCGCGCTGGGGCGGATAGCGTCGGGATATCGGCCACGGCGACCCCAGCGCGAGCCGCCCTCGCCGGCCCCGCGCTCAGGTGGGCCCTGCTGCGCCTACTCGGTCATCGCGCCCGGCCGGGCTCCCTCGGGCGGGCGACGGCTCGGGATCGACCGGCTATCGCGAGTAGGAGCCACGGCGGCTGCCGATCAGGCCGTAGCCGCTGAGATCGGCGAGGAAGGCGAGGATCACGATGAACCACTCGAAGCCGCTGACCTGGTTGGACCCGAGGTCCCACATGCACGCGTAGGCGAGCGTGGTCCACGGCAGCAGGAAGAAGCCGAGCAATGGAATCAGCCAGGAATCGAAGGCGCGGCTGAGCAGGTTCGAGAAGATCGCGACGAAGACGAGCGCCAGCCGCGGCGAGATCAGCGCGAAGAGGGCGACGAGGCAGGGCATCGGAGGCAAACCTACCGCGCCCGACGGCCTCGCGGCTTGACCCCTCCGTACAATGCGCATCCACATAGACACATCCATGGGGGCGAACCAGAATCGACGTGAACGGCTCTCGCCCCGGTGTTGCGAGTCGAGGACCCTGGGTTGGCCTCGTAAAAAAGCCCAGGAAAACCAATAAGTGCGGACTCTCACGAGTTCGCTCTCGCTGCCTAAGGCAGTCTGAGAGCAGTCGCCCCGGGCAGCCCACGTCCCGGCCAGCGGCTTCAGCATGTGGGCTCACCCGACCGGCAGCTTCCTCGGCCGGACGGGGACATCGACAGGAGGATCTGGCGCCGGCAACGTGCCCCTCGGATCGACCGAGCCGGACGCCGAGACTGACTCCGTAGGGAACGCTCGTTGACGCACCGGGACGTCCTTCGCGGACGCCGGGGCAGTACCGGCCGCCTCCACTGCCGGCCCCTTGCCTTGCGCGTTCGTTCGCGCAGAACTAATCTGGCTTCCGGCAACCACGGGAAGGAGTGCATTGTGAGGAAGTCCGTTTCCGCGGCGCTGGCGATCGCCTGCGCCGCCCTGATCGCAGCGACGGCTGCGTTCGCCGGCCGGGCCGAGACCAAGGTCACGATCAAGGCCGAGTCCGGCGGCTTCTACGGGTACGTCAAGAGCGACAAGACGAAGTGCGCGAACGGGCGCAAGGTGACGCTCTACAAGCTCAAGGGCAACGGGTACGACCCGAAGAACGACAAGAAGATCGGGTCCGACATCGCCCAGGCGAACGGCGACAAGTACATGTGGTCGACCGGCAACACCGGCTACATGAAGGGCCACTTCTACGCCTACGCGAAGCGGATCAAGGGCTGCGACGCCGGTTTCAGCAAGCTGATCAAGGCGCAGAAGTAGCGCGCTTGCGAGCCCGCCATACCTCCTCGCAGGGCCACTTGCGGGCCCAGTCGAGGCTGACGAGGTCGTAACGGGTCGTCGCCTCCGGCGGCGGCCTGACCTCGATCAGCTCCTCGACCTCGAAGCCGGAGCGGCGCAACAGCCCGATCAGCTCGCCGTGGGAGAGGTGAAACTCGACCGAGTCGTCGTCGGGCCACTCGAACCGCTTCATGCCGAACTGGGGCCTCACCAACCGGTTCGTGGTCGCACCGACGTCGCCGGAGCAGAGCATCGCCAGCACCGAGTTGACCAGGAAGACGAGCTCGCCGCCGTCTCGCAGCAGCCGCCCCGCCTCGGGTATCCACTCGTCGGGGTCGCACCAGATGCTCGCCCCGTACTCGGAGATCGCGATGTCGAAGCTCCCGTCCGGGCACGGCACCCGCTCGGCGTTCCCGTGGATCAGCGGGAACCGGAGACCGAAGCGCTCCTGAAGCCGGCGGGCGGTCGCGAGCTGTGCCGCGGAGTTGTCGATCCCGACCGGCAGGGCGCCGCGCCGGGCCAGCCACGCGGAGACGTAGGCGGTGCCGCAGCCGAGCTCGATCGCGTCGCGTCCCGCGAGGTCGGCCGGAAGCATCCCGACCCGGGACTCGGGGACTCCCCAGATCCCCCAGGTCGGCTCCTCGCTCTCCCAGTTGCGGGCGCCGGTCGCCTCGTAGTCGAGGGCCTGCTCGTCCCAGTGGGCGCGGTTGCGCCGAACGTGCTCGGGAAGGTCGCTCATCGGCCCCTCCATCATCGCCCACCGCGGCCGTCGTCAGCCGCTCTCTCGCCGGCACCGGCCGACGATCGTCGACCGGAGACGGATCTCGGCCGTTCGTTGGTCATCGTCGGGCCCGCGATCGGCGATGATGCCCGCAATGGCGAGCTCCACCGAGCCGATCACCTACGACCGGGCGAACGCCGCGCAACGGTTCGTACGCCGGTTCGCGTCGAGCGGGCCGGGCTCGTGGGTCTTCGCCCGCGTGGCGCATCGCCTCGACAAGCCGATCTATCGCGCGACCGATGGTCGCCACACCGCCGCGTCCTGGCTCGCCGGCCTGCCGATCCTGATGCTGACGACGACCGGCGCGAAGAGCGGCAAGCGGCGGACGGTCCCCGTCGTCGGCCTGCCGACCGACGAAGGGATGGCGGTGATCGCCTCCAACTACGGGCAGCGGCACCACCCGGCCTGGTTCTACAACCTGAGCAGCGACCCCAGCGCCGAGGTCGGGATGGACGAGCGTGTCTGGAAGGTCAACGCGGTCGAGGCCGAGGGCGAGCGCCGGGAGCGGATCTGGCAGCAGGCGCTGAAGGTCTACCCCGGCTACTCGACCTATGAGAAGCGGGCGGCGCACCGGCCGATCCACGTGTTCGTGCTCGAGCCAGTCGCGGATCGGGACGCCTCGAGCCCGGGTTGAGCGGTCGCTCAGAACCCCGGGCCGCCGCCCCCGGTGCCGGTGGTGAGGGCGGCGGGGGCGGTCGGCGCCATCCAGCTCACGCAGCGCCAGCCGTCGATGTCGGCGGGATCCTCGCTGCCGCCGGAGCGGACGTGGTCGAACGTGGACAGCCCGCAGTTGAGCGAGCCGATCCGCCAGAGCCAGTCGGCGTGGCGGGGCGCGAACTCGTCGCCGAGCAGCGTCCGCGCGAACATGAAGCGGAAGAAGATGCCGTGGCCGACGAGCATGGTGCCATCGACGCCGTCGGCGGCGAGCCGCTCACGGGTCCGGTCGACGCGGTCGAGCAGCTCGGCGAACGACTCCCCGCCGTCCTCGCGGTGGGAGGGATCGTCGGGGTGCTGCGACATCCGGTTCGACCACCGGCGCCGCTCCTGCTCGGCCCGCGGCAGCTCCGGGTAGCCGGCCGGCTCGCGGAGCTCGTGCAGCCAGTCCCAGACGACCGGCTCGAGGCCGAGCCGGGGCGCGACCACGTCCGCGGTGGCGCGGGCCCGGTTCATCGGGCTGGTCAGGATCCGGGCGACGCCGAGCCCCGCCGCCGCCTCGGCCGCCGCCTCGGCCTGGGCGAGGCCGCGCTCGCTGAGCGCATCGCCCTCGGCCTCGGGGATCGCGATCCGGTCCGGATCGGCGTTCGACAGCGACTCGCCGTGGCGGAGCAGGTGGACCCGCACGCTCAGATCTCCAGCCGGGAGTCCTCGAGGTCGAGCTCGCGCTCGATGGTGCGGAGGGCGTCGTCGTCGATCTCGCCATCGTCGCGCATCCGGATCAACACCGACCGCTGGGCCTCGAGCAACTCGCGGACGAGGCGCTGGTAGGAGGCGGAGCGATCCTCGTAGTGCGCGCTCTTGCCGTCGCCGTCGATCCGCGCCGAGAAGCGGCGGCGCCGGTAGTCGTAGGCGCCGCGGACCCGCTCGGCGGTGTCGTCTCGGACCCAGTCCTCGCCGGCGAGCTCGTCGAGGCGGGCGAGGGCGGCCGCGCTCGCCCGCCGCCGCGCCTCGAGCTCCTCGCGCTCGAGGACCTCGTCGTAGTCGTCGAGCCCGAGCGCCTGGATCAGCGGCGGCAGGGTCAGGCCCTGGACGAGCAGCGTCGCCAGGATCACCGAGAAGGTCAGGAAGATGACGAGGTCGCGGTCGGGGAAGGCGCCGCCGGCGTCGACGAGCAGCGGCAGCGCCAGTGCCGCTGCGAGCGAGACCGCTCCCCGCATCCCGGTCCAGGCGATCACCAGCGTCTCCCGCCACGGCGGCGTCGGCTGCCGCTCCGACCGCGCGATCAGAAGCGGCGGCAGGTACGTGAACGGGAACACCCAGAGCAGCCGGATCGCCATCACGGTCGCGGCGACCAGGGCGCCGTCGCGGATGACGCTGCCGGTCTCGTTGCCGTCGATCGCCTCGAGGATCCCGGGGAGCTGGAGGCCGACGAGCACGAACAGGGCAGAGTTGAGCAGGAACTGGACGATCTCCCAGACCGCCTCGCCCTGGATCCGCGTGGTCGGAGTCGTCAGGACCGACGTGAGCCGGCCCATGTAGATCCCGACCGTGACCGCGGCGAGCACGCCGGAGACGCCGATCGCCTCGGCCGGCAGGTAGGCGAAGTAGCCGCTGAACAGCGCGATCGTCACCTCGACCGGCGGCGCGTCGATCCGGCGCCGGACGAAGGCGATCACGGCGCCGACGGCGATCCCGACGACGACGCCACCGACGACGACGACGACGAACTCGCCGGCCGCCGCGAACAGGTTGAAGGTCCCGGTGACGACGGCGGCGACCGCGAACTTGTAGGCGACCAGCGCCGTCCCGTCGTTGATCAGCGACTCCCCTTCGACGACCGAGACGATCCGTCCGGGGATCCCGAGCCGGCGCGCGATCGACGTCGCCGCGACCGGGTCGGTGGGCGAGACGATCGCCCCGAGCACGAACGCTGCCGGCCAGTCGAAGCCGAGGGCCTGGTGGGCGACCACGGCGACGCCGACCATCGTCGCGAGGACGAGGCCGACGGCGAGCGCCGAGACCTCGCGGACGTTGCGGCGCAGCTCCCGGAGCGGGGTGAAGTAGGCGGCCGCGTAGAGCAGCGGCGGCAGGATCACGATCAGGACGAGGTCGGGGTCGAGCGTTACGTCGGGGATCGGTGGGACGAGCCCGAGCGCGAGGCCGCCGAGCACGAGCAGGATCGGGTACGGCACCCGGGTGAACTGCGCCGCGACGAGCAGCAGCACGACCACGGCGAGGATCGTCGTCAGGGCCACCTCGATCTCCATCCCGATGCTTTGTACCGGCTGCGGGCGGTACGCTCCGGCGATGAAGGGAGCGCGGGGGAGCTGGATCGTCGCCGCGGCAGCGGCCCTGGCGCTCGGGCTCGGGGCCGCTCCGGCGCCGGCCGCAAGACGCTTGGCCGAGGTCACGATGCGGGCACCGGCGACGAACGGCTTCAAGTTCGACCTCGGCCTCGAGGCGAAGCCCGGGACCCACCCCGCCTTCGTGAGCTTCGGGCAGGAGCGGGATGACGCGACGCAGGCCGCCATCTACCGGGTCGGCCACGCCGGCAGCTTCGTGAACCGGCGGCTCGACCTCGACCTCGGGGTCCTCGGTTCGGCCCGGGCCCGGTTCGTGCAGTCGAGCCGGCGCCGCAACGTCCGCCGCCACGGCAAGCGCTGCAGCGAGGTGACGGTCGTCCATCGCGGTCGGTTCGTGGGTCGGATCGACGTCGCCGGCGAGAACGGCTTCGCGGCCGTGCACCGATCGCGGATCCGCGGCAGCGTCAAGAGCTACCGGGTCCGTGGCTGCCGTGCCGGTCATCGCCGCACCCCGGCGCCCGTCGGGCTGCCTGCCTCGGCGGGCGTGTCGCGGCGGCCGCTCCGGGATCCGTCGCGCCGCTACGCGGCGATCGAGTCGTGCGGGAGCGGCCTCGACACCTGGTTCGGGGCCTACCGCGGGCCGCTCGGAACCGAGTACGGGGCCACGTACTCGACGCGCCGTGGCGGCATCCGTGCGGTCCGCCTCGTCTTCTCGCTCGGCAGCCGCAGCTCGTTCCGGGTCGCGCCGGGCGGCCGCCGGGCGACGATCAGCCCCGACTCCCGGTTCTTCGCCGGGACCGGTCGCTACGCGGCGGCGCGGCTGACCGGCGATCTGACCGCGTCCTTCCCCGGCGCCCCGGACACGGCGCTGACGCCCGCCCGCGCCAAGCTCGGCGGCTCCGGTCCCGTCCCCTGCTACCCGTTCTCCGGGGACTGACGCGATCGTCGTCTACCGCTCGCGGGCCCTGATCTCGAAGTAGAGGGCGAGGACCGTGAGCGCGTAGAGCGGCGCGGTGAGGAGGTTGGCGAGCACGGTGGCGAGCCAGTTGCCGAAGAATCCCTCGCCGAGGATCGTATGGCCGAGCGACTCGCCACCGCCCTCGAGGAGCGCCTGCAGGAAGGTGAGCGGGATGACGACGGCGGCGACGCGCCGGAAGTGCGGGCGGACCATCGCCCGGCTGCGGCGGAAGGCGGCGCGGACGCCGAGGCCCTCCAGCTCGATCAGCGGCGCGATCAGGGCGAACCAGGTGATGACGACGAAGCCGGGGACGATCAGCAGGACGAAGCCGGCGATCGTCACCGCGATCAGCGCGAGGTCGGCGAGGATCAGGCGCCGGTAGGGGAGCTCCCGGGCGACGTCGGCGAGGCCGTGGCGGACGCCCGATCGCCGGCGCTCCTCCGCCGCGGCGACGACGCCGGAGTAGAAGACGGCGCCGAGCAGCGGAAGCGAGACCTGGGCTGCGATCAGCAGGAGCAGGACGACCGACCAGCCGCCGCTCCAGTCCTCGAGCGCGTTGCCGTCGAACGGGTCGAAGGCGCTGACCAGCCCGATCACGCCGAAGACGAGCAGGCAGGTGCCGAGCAGCAGCTTTCCGTCGTGCCGGTAGCCGGCCGCGATCCGGGTGAGGATCGACCGGAAGCGGAGCGGCCCCGCGCTCGTCGCCCCGCCGCCCTTGTCGCCGCCGTCACCCACGCGCGGGAGCCTATGGCGGTGACGCCCTTCCGGGTGTCGGGCGGGGCTATCCGCCGGGTCGGACGTTCGGCGCCCGACGCCCGGGCGGACGCTGAGCGGAGCTCCGCGGAAGCCGGCGCGCAGCCCGCGCCGCAGTGGTGGCGGACTCCCGTCAGGCCGCAGCAGGCCCCGAGTCCGGCTGCCGGCCGGCGCGGGGAAGGCGCTGGTAGGTGTTCTTGAGACCGTCCTGGACGATCGTCGCCCGGCCGGTCGCCCGGAGGACGAGCCGGTGGCGGAGCCTGCGGACATCGTAGGTCCAGCCGTCCGGCAGCGAGATCCGATCGCCGATCGCCCGGAGGTCCCGGTAGCGGAGCTTCGGATCGACGATCCGTGAGTAGGACTGCATCACGTAGCGGCGTCCGTCCGGGTCGGTCAGCCGGAAGATCGGCCGGTGGGCGGCGAAGACGAATCGCGTCCCGCGCGTGATCTCGACCGGCGTGAACGGAGGCGGCGGGGCCAAGCCCACCTTGGCGAGGTCGATCGTCGCGACCTCGCGGAGCCGCCTGCCGGCAAGCTCGACGATCGGACCGGGGTCGGTCACCGTGACCCGGTCGAACGTCCAGTAGCGGGGCCCGTTCAGCAGGACCAGGTCGGCGTCGGCCTCGGCGGCGAGCGCGCTGGTGTCGAGCGAGCTCCACCAGCTCTTCGGGCAGCGGTTGAGCCCGTAGGTGTTGTTGATCCGCGCGACCGGGGAGGGGGAGAGGAAGACGGTGAAGATCTCGCAGTAGCGCGTGTTGCGGGTGTCGGTGCTGCTGACGGCGGCGCTCGCGGGGGCGGCGAGCAGCGCGAGCAGCAGCAGCGCCGCCGCCATCGCTGCGGCGAGTCCTGCGGTTGCCTTGCTGAGCCGATTCATGACGCCGATCTCCCGGAGCGAAGCCCTGTTGACTCAAAGTTAGCAATGTTGACTCGAAGTCAGCAACACCTACGGCCGCTGGGGCGAGCAGCGCCGACATTCCGTCGCCAGGGACCCCAGCGCCGGGGTGGCGGTGCGCCGCCCGCCCGGCGCGAAGCGAGACCGGCGCGCGCGGCACCGGGCCGCCGTGGAGAAGCGAGACCGTCCGGCCGGCGCGCACCGACTCGGGGGAAAACCAGCGCGCGCCGGCCCGACGGTCTCGCAGCTCAGCTCGTCAGCGGGACCTTCTTTCCGGGGTTGAGGAGCAGCTTCGGGTCGAAGATCCGCTTGATCTCCTGCTGGATCCGGACCGACTCGGCCCCGAGCGCCGGCTCGACCCAGTCGGTCTTCAGCATCCCGATCCCGTGCTCGCCGCTGATCGAGCCGCCGAGCTCGATCGCGAGCGCGAAAGTCTCGCCCGCCGCCGCCTCCGCCCGCGCGAGCTCGGCGGCGTCGCCGGGCTCGATCAGGAACGACGCATGGACGTTGCCGTCGCCGGCGTGCCCCCACGAACAGGCCGCGAGCCGATGCCTGACGCCGATCTCGAGGGTGCCGCGGATCGCGTCGGCGAGCCGGTCGGCCGGAACCACGATGTCCTCGGAGACCTTGCCGCCGCGCTGGGCGGTGACGGCGATCGAGACCCCGTCGCGCCACGCCCACAGCTCCCGCACCGCCCGCGGCTCGGCGGTTCGCACGACCTCCCCGAGCGAGCTGGCCGCAAGCACCTCGGCGAGCTCGGCGGCGTCCGCCTCGACCCGTTCGGCGTCGCCGTCAACCTCCGCGATCACCGCGAACGCCGGCCGCTCGGGCGCGGCGAACGGGAACGAGCCGATGCCCGCCTCGAGCGCGACCGCGTCGAGGTACTCGAGCGCGGCCGGCTGCAGGCCGTTCGCCATTACCGCTTCGATGGCCTCGCAGCCGGAATCGACGTCGGCGTGGAAGGCGACGACGACCGCACGCCGCTGTGGTGCCGGCACGAGCCGCAGCCACGCCGAGGTGATGACCCCGAGGGTGCCCTCGCTGCCGGTCAGGAGGTGCAGGAGATCGAAGCCGGCGACGTCCTTGCGGATCGGGCCGCCCGTCCGGACGATCTCGCCGGGCGGGATCACTACCTCGAGCCCGGTCACCCAGCTCCCGGTCACCCCGTACTTGAACGCGTGCGGTCCCCCGGCGTTGGTCGCGATGTTCCCGCCGATCGTCGACTGCTCGCCGGCGCCGGGGTCGGGGGGGAAGGTCAGGCCGTTCTCCCGGGCGACGCGGTGGACTCGCGCGGTCCGGACGCCCGCCTCGGCCTCCATCCGCCAGAGCCCGGGGTCGATCGAGCGGATCGCGTGCATCGCCTCGAGCGAGAGGACGATGCCGCCGTCGGGGACTGCGCCGCCGGCGAGGCCGGTGCCGCCGCCGCGGGTGAAGATCGGCACGTCGTGCTCGTAGCACCAGGCGACGACCGCAGCCACCTCCCCGGTGCTGCCGGGAAGGACGAGCGCCTCGGTGTCGCCGCGCAGCCCGCGCGCCTCGGTCGCGTCATGGGTGGCGGCGCGCAGGCGGCTTCCCCCGGTGACGACCTCGCCGTCGGGAACGAGCGCGGCGAGCTCGGCGGCGGCGCCCCCGGCGGGTGCCGCGGCCTTGGCGCTGGATCGGCTCGCTGTTGCCATCGTCGTCGGTCCTCCGCGGTGCGGGGGCAGCCCCCGAACGGTCGAAGCCGGTAACATGCTACCGGCTGCATGTGAGAAGTGTGGCGATGGGCGAGACGATGGGCGAGACGAACCCCGACGGCGATGGGTGACACGACCCCGATAGCAATGGGCGAGACGACCCCGACGGCGATGGGCGAGATGCCCGAGATCCACGCGGTGAGAGGAGCGGCAGAATGGCGTTGACCGGCGGCGAGATGGTTGCCGAGTACCTGGTGGCGGAAGGGGTGCCGTACGTGTTCGGGATCCCCGGCCACGGGGACATGGCCGCCTTCGACGCGCTCAAGGACCGCGGGGGGGAGATCACCGTGATCGCGCCCCGGCACGAGCAGGCGGCAGCGCACATGGCCGATGCCTACTACCGCGCGTCGGGCCGACCGCTGGCGACGCTGACCTCGATCGGCCCCGGCTCGATGAACGTCGCGACCGGGCTGACGACCTCGTTCGTGGACTCGATCCCGCTGATCTCGTTCACCGGCGGCCCGCAGACCTACATGCTCGGCCGCGGCGTCCTGCAGGAGCTCGAGCGCCAGCAGGACAACGTCTTCCCGCACATCATCCAGCCGATGGTCAAGCGCAACTGGGACGTCCAGCACGTCGACCTGCTCGCCGACGTCCTCCCGCGCGCCTTCAACACGATGCTCTCCGGCCGGCCCGGCCCGGTCCACGTCGAGCTGCCGATGGACGTGCAGGCGCAGACGACCGAGCTGCCCGTCCCCGACCCGCTCACCCGGCGTCCCGCCCGCGGCGCCACCCGCCCCGACCCCGACGCGGTCGACGCCGCCGCCGCGAAGCTGCTCGCCGCCGAGCGCCCGGTCGTCCTCGCCGGCGGCGGCTGTCTGAGCGCCGGGGCGGCGGCCGAGGTCCGCGCCGTCGCCGAGTACCTCGACGCGCCGGTGATCGTGACGATGATGGGCAAGGGGATCTTCCCCGAGGACCACCCGCTCGCGGCCGAGCACACCGGCGCCAACGGCACCGCGGTCGGCAACCACGTCTCCCGCGAGGCGGACGTGATCCTCGCCGTCGGCACGAGGTTCGCCGAGCAGACCTCGTCCTCGTACGTCCCCGGTCAGTCGTTCTCGGTCCCGCCGACCGAGATCGTCCACTTCGACATCGACCCGACCGAGATCGGCAAGAACTACCCGGCCGCAGTCGGAGCGGTCTGCGACGCGCGCTCGGGGCTCGCCGACCTGCTCGATGCGCTCCGCGATCGCGGTGGCCCCGACGGGGCGTCCCGGCCCGAGTACCGGGCCGAGCTCGCCGAGTGGCGCAAGCGCTGGCGCGAGGCGATCAAGGGGCGCTGGACCGACCAGCTCTCGATGAGCCGGGTCCTGCACGAGGTGCGCCAAGCGACGCCCCGCGAGACGATCGCGATCGCCTCCGCCGGCCACCCCCAGATCCAGGCCTTCCAGGAGTTCCTCTCCTACGAGCCGCGGACCTGGCTCAGCCCCGGTGGGTACTCGACGATGGGCTACACGCTGCCGGCGGCGATCGGCGCCAAGCTCGCTCAGCCGGACCGGCCGGTCGTCGGCTTCGCCGGCGACGGCGACCTCCAGCAGACGATCCAGGAGCTCGCGGTCGCCGCCGAGACCGGCGCCGCCTGCATCATCGCCTGCCTCAACAACACCGGCTGGATCTCGATCCGCGACTTCCAGCGCGGGATGTTCGGCGAGGACCGGGCGTTCTCGGTCGAGTTCCGCTCGCGCCGCGGCGACGAGCTGATGCCGGTCGACTTCGTCGCGATCGCGAAGGCGTTCAACTGCGGCGCCGAGCGCGTCGAGGCCGCCGATCAGGTGGCCGGCGCGGTCGGCCGCGCCCTCGCCTCCGACGGCCCCTACCTGATCGAGTTCATGCTCTCGCGCCGGCCCGCGGACACCGAGGGCATCAACGTCGGCCACTGGGACCTGCCGAAGCCGGCCTACCTCCCCGAGTGAGGGGCCGATGAGCGAACGACGAGAGGAGACGGGATGAGCCGCGACCGCGCTCTGCGCGCCAGCTCCGATCGGCACGTGATCAAGTGCATGGGCGACGTCGACATGGCGCTCGTCACCGGCGAGGGGCTGCGGGTCAGCGATGCCGCCGGCAGGGAGTACCTCGACGCGATCTCGGCCGAGTGGGTGCTCAACCTCGGCTTCCGCCATCCCGAGGTCAAGCAGGCGATCATCGACCAGCTCGACACGATCGACTACGTCTCGCCGGTCTTCGAGAGCGAGGCGCGGACCGAGCTGGCGAAGCGACTGGCCGAGCTCGCCCCCGGGCGGCTCGAGAAGGTCCTCTACGCGCTGTCGGGCGCCGGCGCGGTCGAGGGCGCCGTCCACCTCGCGATGCGGGCGACCGGCGGCACCGACTTCGTCGTCCTCGACGCCGCCTTTCACGGGCGGACGTTCGCGACGATCGCGATGACCTACGTCGATCCGGGGATGGTCGAGGGCGCCAACGCGGGGCTCGACCGCTACCTGCCGCGGCAGATGCGCGTCCCCAACTACGACTGCTACCGCTGCCCGCTCGGGCTCGAGCGCTCCAGCTGCGACCTCGCCTGCGCCGAGTACGTCGACTTCGCGCTCCAGAAGGGCCACACGAACGGCCCCGCCGGCGTCGTCGTCGAGCCGCTGCAGGCCAACGGCGGCATGATCCCGGCGCCGGACGGCTACCTCGAGCGGGTCCATGAGATCTGCCGCGACCACGAGGTGCCGCTGATCATCGACGAGGTCCAGGGCGCGTTCTGCCGCTGCGGCCCGATGTATGCGACCGAGCGGACGAGCGTCGAGCCGGAGATGATCATCCTCGGCAAGGCGCTCGGCGGCGGGCTGCCGCTCTCGGCGACGATCACGACTCCCGAATACTCGGACCTGCTCCCCTGGGAGTACGGGTTCACCCAGGCCGGCAACCCGGTCGCCTGCGCCGCCGCGCTGGCGATGATCGAGGTGATGGTCCGCGACGACCTCCCCGCCAACTCGGAGCGGATGGGCGGTCTGCTCGTCGACCGGCTGCGCGAGATCGAGAAGGGCTCGAGGCTGATCGGCGACATCCGCGGCCAGGGGCTGATGGTCGGCGTCGAGCTCGTCCGCGACCGCGAGACCAAGGAGCGCGCCAACGCCGAAGCCGACGCGGTCATGGCGGCTTGCCTCGAGCACGGCCTGATGGTCGGCAAGAGCGGGCCGGTGTTCGGCTCGAACGGCAACGTCATCAAGTTCAAGCCGGCGGTCAACGTCACGGAGGACGAGATCGTCGAGATGGCCGGGCTGTTCGGAAAGGCGCTGGCCGAGGTCGAGGCCACGCTTTGACGACGGCCCGCCCGATCGGCTTCATCGCGACGCTCGGCTACGAGCAGATGCCGGCGCCGGCGGTCGTCGAGTCGCTGCTCGATGCCGGCTACGACGGAGTCGAGTGGACGATGGCCCACGCCGACGAGCTCCGCGCGCCGGCCCTCGCCCTCGCCTGCCAGCAGGACCTCGTCAGCGGCGGCGATGCGGCGTTGGCGACGACGCTGAGCGCCGTCGAGAAGGCCGCCGACGCGGAAATCGAGATCGTCAACGTCGTGGCCGGTCCGAACCTCTGGGAGGGCGGCGTCGCCCGCGACGACGAGGAGGCCTGGAGCGTCGCGCTGCGCTCGCTCGAGGCGGCCTGCGACCACGGCGAGCGGCACGGGGTCGCGATCGGCTTCGAGCCCTGCTGGGGGACGCTCGCCCACGACGCCGCCACCGCCGATCGCGTCCTTGCCAGCGTCCCCGTCTCGGTCACCTTCGATCCGAGCCACTTCGTGATGAGCGGCGACGACATCCCGGCGCTGGCGCGCCGCTGGGGGGAGCGGATCGTCCACGTCCACCTCAAGGACGCCTTCGGCCGCCCGGGGATGGACGGCGAGGACTTCATCTTCTGCCTGCTCGGCGAGGGCCGGGTGCCGTGGCCGGAGCTCTTCGACGCCCTCGACGAGGTCGGCTTCGCCGGCGCGATGTCGGTCGAGTTCGAGGCCGACCGCTACTACGAGCAGATCCTCGGCCGCGACCCGGCCCGGGCGGCGGCGCTCGCCCGCGAGCAGGCCGGGGCGCTGCTCGCCGGCCGCGACGGCGGTGATCGGTGAGGCTGCGGACCGCCATCGTCGGCCTCGGCGAGATCGGCCAGCATCACCTCGCCGCGATCCGCAGCAGCGATGACGCGACGCTCGCGGCCGCCTGCGACCTCGACCCGGACCTGGCCGAACGCAGCGCCGCCGGCGAGGTCCCCGCCTACTCCGACCTGGATGCGATGCTCGCCGGGACCGACCTCGACGCCGTCGCCGTCTGTCTGCCCCACTCGCTCCACGTCGAGGCGGCGCTGGCGGCGATCGACTCCGGCTGCCACGTCCTGCTCGAGAAGCCGATGGCGGTCGACCTCGACGGCTGCGAGCGGATCGCCGTCGCGGCCGCGGCGGCCGGGGTCACGATCGCCGTCTCCCACAACCAGCTCTTCTTCGAGCCGCACGCCCGCCTCCGTGAGGCGATCGAGGGCGGCGAGCTCGGCGAGCTCCGCGCCCTCTACGCCCGCCTGTGGATCGGCGACCGCTATCGCGGCTGGCGCGAGGACCCGGCGATCGTCGGCGGCGGGCTGCTGATGGACGCCGGCGTCCACAGGATCTACATGATGGGGGCGCTCGGCGGCCCCGTGCGGGCGGTGACGGCGACGATGGACGCGCCGCGCGCCGAGGAGCGCTTCGAGGTCGCGCTCGAGCACGACGGCGGCGTCACGAGCGTCGTCCAGGGCAGCTATTTCGGGCCGGCCGGGACCTTCGACGACCGGATCGACGCGGTCGGGTCCGCCGGCGCCGCGACCGTCGCCGGTTGCGAGGCCTACTTCGAGGGTGAGCTTCGCGATCAGCCGCAGCTTCGGGTTCGCCGTGATGGGCGGTGGTGCGATGAGCCGATCGTCGACAGCTGGGACCGCTCGGTCGAGCGGTCGGTCCACGACGCGCTCGCCGCGCTCGCGGGCGGCCGGGCGCCGACCGTCGCAGCGACCGCCGCACGTGAGACAGTCGCGATCATCGAAGCCGCGTACAGATCCGCCGAGAGTGGCCGCCGCGTCGTCATCGACGAGGTCGGCGGCCCGACCCGGGCCGGGGCGTCAGAGCGATGAGCGACGCGTCGCTGCAGGCGATCACCGCCGAGGCGAGCATCACCGACCGGGTCCGCGACTCGATCCGCGAGGCGATCATCGACGGGCGCCTGGCGCCGGGCTCGCTGCACTCGGTGCAGAGCCTGGCCTCGTCCTTCGCGGTCTCGCGGACGCCCGTGCGCGAGGCGCTGATCGACCTCGAGGGCCGCGGCATGGTCGAGTTCGAGCGCAACCGTGGCGTCCGGATCCTGCAGACGTCGATTCACGACCTCGAGGAGATCCTCGCGCTGCGGATCCTGCTCGAGGTCCCGGCCGCCCACCGGGCAGCCGAGCAGGCGACCGAGGAGACCGCGTCGGCGCTGAGCGACGAGCTCCAGGCGATGCGCCGTGCCGCCCGCGACCGCGACGAGGTGACGATGATGGCCCACGACCGCCGCTTCCACGAGATCATCAACGAGGCGTCCGGCAACAGCCGGCTCGCCGCCTACGTCGACTCGCTCCGCGACCTGATCCTGACCAGGGGCGCCTCGACGGTCGGCCGCTCCCGCGATCTGCCCGCGATCGTCCGCGAGCACGAGGCGGTCATCGCCGCGATCGAGGCCAACGACCCCGCCGCTGCGGCGGCGGCGATGAAGGCCCACCTCGTCAACACGAGCTCGCTGCTGCTCCGCCAGGAGGACGACGCCGCCGGGGTCGAGCCGAGCGTCCGCTGGGCTGACCTCGTGATCGGCGATGCCGGCGGGAGCTGATCGACCGGTGGCAGCGATGCTCACCGCGAGCGCCTCGACCGAGCCTTCGTGAAGCGGTAACGAAGGAGCAAGCAAGTGAGCCCAGCCGACGCTGACGGGACGTTGGAGCGGCCGACCGGAGGCCCTGCGCTCAGCATCTGGACCGACGTCCGCCCGGACGCCGGACAACGAGACGGGCGCCGACGGTACGCGGAGCTCCTCGACGAGGTTCGGCTGGCCGATTCATTGCCCTTCCGGTGCTTCTGTACGACCGAGCAACATGGTGTCGATGACGGCTATCTGCCCGCGCAGCTGCCGCTGATCGCGGGCCTTGGCACCGTCACATCGCGGATTCGCTTCATGACCTCGGCGCTGTTGCTGCTGTTCCATCCCTGGCGTAACGTCGTCGAAGAGGCGATCGTGGCCGATCTCCTCTCCGGCGGGCGGCTGGAGTTGGGCGTCGCCGGAGGCGGCTTCGAGCGTGAGTTCGAGCTGTTCGGCGTCGACATCAAGCACCGTGCGAAGTTGATGGAAGAGGCTCTGCCATTCGTTCGAATGGGCTTGACCCAGGGGAGGCTTCCGGACGGGCCCGACGACTCGTTTCTGCCGGTGCTCCCGGCCCCGGCGCAGCCCCGCGTTCCCATCTACCTCGGCGGCCTGGCGGCCCCGGTCATGGACCGGGCTGCTCGTCTCGCGGACGGCGTGATCCCTTACGACTTCATGCGGCCCGACGAGCACTTTCCGACCTTGTGGAGGGAGCGCCTCCAGCCAGCGCTACGACAGCATGGCCGATCCCTGGATGACTTCCGGTTCATTCTCTGCACCTCGCTCTGGGCCGCCGAGGATCCCGAACGGGACTGGGAGGAGTTCTATCGGCCGGCCCTCGAGTATCAGTTCGGCAAGTACGCGGAGTGGGGTTCGGCGCGGGATTCCGGGTATGCGACCCCGCAGACGCTGGGCCACCGTGGGAATCTCCTCGTCGATACCCCGGAGAACATCGCGCGCCGTTTGCTGGCGATCCGCAGCGAGGCGCCATACCACGAAGTCGTGTTCTGGTACCGGTTCCGTGGTATCTCTCACGAGCGCGCAGCCGCCCATCTCGAGCTGGTCGCCAATCGGGTCGCTCCGCTTCTCGAGCCGCCGGCGGCCGGGTAGCCGATCAGGGGGGACCGTTGCGCGCGGTGGACTGACGAGGGAGGATCGCCGTCGGCACCATTACCGGGTTGACCTCCGGCTCACGCCCCTCGATCAGGCTGCTGAGCATCGCCACCGCGGCACGGCCGATCCGTTCGGGGTTGAGTGCGACCGCGGTCAGGGGCGGCGCCGCCCAGGCGCTGCCATGCGAGTCGGTGCAGCCCGCGACCATGAGCTCCTCGGGAACCGCGATCGATCGCGCCCGAGCCGCCAGTAGCACGCCGAGCGCGAGCTGGTCGAGCGTCGCGTAGATCGCGTCCGGGGGATCGGGGCCGTCGAGGAGCTCGGCTGCGCCGATGAATCCCGACCCCTCGTTGATCGGGCCGCCCGCAACCGCAACCAGCGGCTTCTGATCCGTCGCTTCGCACCAGCTGCGATAGCCGGCGACCGCGTCGCGGGTGTAGGAGGTGACCGGCGGGGTGCTGACCAGTCCGATCCGGCGGGCACCGTGCTCGACGAGATGATCGAGGATCGAGAGCGTCGCCTCGCGGTGGTCGTTGTCGATCCAGTGGCGGGGGGTTCCGGAATCGCTGCCGTCATCGCGCCGCCCGGTCGTGACGATTGGAATCCCGCGCGCGTCGAGGCTCGCCAGCAGCGGGTCGTCGCTGACCGGGTCGATCACGATCGCGCCGTCGATGTCAACCCGTGAGAAGGCGTTGGCGCCGAGCGCGGCCCCCTCGACGACGAGGGCTTGCCCGCCCTCGACGGCGGCGCCGGTGGCAGCGCTGAGGAGCTGGATGAAGTAGTCGAAGTCGCCGAGGCCGAACGGTGCATCGGGACTCGCCGAGACCGTGATCCCGAGCAGGCCGGTCTTGCCGGCGACGAGGTTGCGGGCGCTCGTGTTCGGTCGATAGCCGAGCTCCGCGGCGATCTCGGCGATGCTCTCGCGGGTCGCCTCCGGCAGCCGGCCCTTGCCGCTGAGCGCGTGCGAAACCGTGGTCGTCGAGACCCCCGCCGCCGCGGCGACGTCCTTGATCCCGATCCGTCTCCTCGCGGTCGCCATCGATAAAGCATACGAGGCGCGACTTGACATGCAAAAACGTTTTTGTTAGGAATTCGCCTCGGCTCGACGCAAAAACGTTTTTCCGTAGGCGTCATCCCGGCGTTCGAGCGACCGAGAGGAGAGGGCAGTTGAGCAATAGCGACGACCGTGCCGGTGATCCGGCCGCGGACCCGACGATGTGGAGCAGCCTGCTGCACGCCGGGTTGAGCAACTCGTTCATGCGCCTGCCGCACGTGCCGGCCGAGGCTGAGGCCCTGCACGATCACGGCGCCGGCGCCGCGATCTACGGGATCCCGTTCGACGCCACCAACATCAGCCGCACCGGTGCCAACTACGGGCCCCGCGGGATCCGCGACGTCTCCTGCCAGTTCCTGACCTTCAACGCGACCCTCGACTTCGATCTGCTCGCGGCGCTGAACCCGGTCGACTCCGGCGATGTCGACGTCGTCCTCGCAAACGCGGAGCGGACTTTCGAGCGTGCCGAGCTCGGGATCGGGGCGATCATTGCCGGTGGAGCGCTGCCGGTGACGCTCGGCGGCGACCACTCGATCACGATCCCGGCCGCCCGCGCGATCGCCGCTCGCCATTCCGATCCCGGGCTCGTCCTCGTCGACATGCATCTCGACACCGCTCCGGACGTCGGCGGCGAATTGCTCAACCACTGCTGTCCGATCACGCGCGCGGTCGACGCCGGGTTCGATCCCGCGAAGATCGCCCTCGTCGGCATCTCGGGTTGGATGAACCCGAAGACCGAGCTCGCCTACTGCCGCGAGCACGGGATCACGATCATCTGGCTGGAGGAGATCTGGGAGCGGGGCACCGCCTGGGCGGCGGCCCGGGCCCGCGAGGTCGCGAGCGCCGGCGACGGCGTCTACCTCTCCTTCGACGTCGACTCGCTCGACGCGGCCCACGCCCCCGGGACCTGCTGCCCGAGCCCCGGCGGGTTGACGAGCCGCGAGGCGATCGAGATCGTCCGTGGCGTCTCCCGCGGCGGGCTTCTCGGCGTTGACGTCGTCGAGGTTGCCCCGAGCCTCGACCCGACGCCGGCGACGGCGTTGATCGGCGGCCGGATCGCGCTCGAGGCGATGGCATTCCATGCCGGAGCGAGCCTGCCGGAATGAAGGCGCTGCTGGCACAGCTCGACCCGACACCTGATCCGGAGGTGAACGCGGCCAGGGTCTGCGAGTTGATCGCCGACCACCCCGACCGCGAGCTCGTCGCGTTACCGGAGCTGTTCCTCGGCGGCTATGCGATGAGCGATCTCGAGCGGCGTGCGCTCGCCCCGGGTGACGGCCCGCTCGAGCGGATCGCCGCCGTCTGTCGCGACCACGCCACAGCCGTGGTCGTTGGCTTCACCGAGGCGGTCGACCGCGATCGCAGCGTCTATGCGAACTCGGCGGCGAGCTTCGATCGCGACGGATCGACCCTTCGCGTCTACCGCAAGACCCACCTCTTCGGCGCCGCCGAGGCCGCCGCGTTCGTCGCCGGAGCGGAGTTGCGGCTGGTCGAGCTGGCCGGCGTCATGGTCGGCCCGCTGATCTGCTTCGACGTCGAGTTCCCCGAGCCCGCCCGGCGGCTCGCGGCGGCCGGAGCCGAGCTGCTGTTGACGATCGCCGCGAACATGGCGCCGTACGAGGCCGACCACCGGCTCGCCACCCGGGCACGAGCGCTCGACAACCGCCGCCACCACCTCTACGTGAACCGGGTCGGCGAGGAGTCCGGGCACCGATTCGTCGGGCGGACGCGGGCGATCGCTCCCGACGGCGAGATCCTCGCCGAGCTCGACGACGCCGAGGGGACCCTCGCCATCGACCTCGACCTGCTGCCGCCCGTGTCGGCGGCGGTCGACTACCTGCGCCTGCTGCGGACCGATCTTCCCGTCGTCGAGGACAAGCAACCAGGAGGAGTGAGATGAATCCCGAGAGCCAGCCACCGGGGCTGTTCACGCGGAAGGCCACCGGCCTCGTTCGCGAGGCGAAGACGCGCGACGCGTTGTTCTACAACCTGCTGTGGTCGAGCGTCGCGCTCACGTTCGCGTTCTACTGGCTGTTCTTCGCGTTCTATCCGGGTGCCAATCCGTACGTCGCGTTCCTGATCGCGGCGGGGTTGGGGCTGCCGGGGACGTTCCTCTACGCGATCCTGACCCAGATCATGCCGCGGACCGGCGGTGACTACGTGTTCAACAGCCGGGCGCTCCATCCGAGCATCGGCTTCGCCGGCAACTTCAGCTATGTCTTCTGGCTCGCGGTCGTGATCGGTGTCTACACGACCTACTTCGCCGCCTACGGAATGGGGGCCTGGGGGCGGATGATGGCCGGCTTCACCGGTTCGAGCGGCTGGGTCGACTTCGGCGACTGGTTCTCGACCGAGTGGGGGCTGTTTCTCACCGGCACGGCCGTGCTGCTGATCTCGGCGGCCCTGTTCATCAGCGGCGGCACCCGCCTCTTCTTCAAGGTCCAGGCGGCGGGCTTCTGGCTCTACGTGCTCGGTGCGTTCCTGCTGCCGATGCTCGTCGGGTTGTTCCAGAGCCACGCCGGCTTCCTGTCGAGCTTCAACGACTACGCCGCCAACCTCGGGACCGACAACGCCGTCGGGGCGCTGACCGACTCGGCCACCAAGGCCGGCTATGCGTCGTCCGGATTCGACTTCGAGGCGACCGTCAAGTCCGTCTCGATCTGCTGGTTCATCTTCGGCTTCATCTACGCGAGCAACTACTTCGCTGGCGAGATCAGGCTCAGCCGTGGCACCCACCTGCGATCGATGCCGGGGGCGGCGCTGCTGGCGATCGGAGCGTTGATGCTGCTGCTGCCGGCGTACCTGAGCGTGACCACCTTCGACCTCAACGGGATGCTCGGCTTCGCCGACCCGAGCGCATACGGCTTCGTTGCGGGCGCCCCGGCGTACCCGGAGCTGATGGCGATCGCCTCGAACAGCGCTGTGTTCGGGACGGTGATCATTCTCGGCTTCGCGATCGGCCTGCTGCTCTGGCTCCCGCAGACGCTGCTGCTGGCGAGCCGCAGCATGTTCGCGTGGTCGTTCGACCGGATCATGCCGGAGCGCCTCTCCTACGTCGATCCGCGGTCCCGCTCCCCGCTGGTGGCGATCGGCGTGATGCTCGTGCTCAGCATCGGCAGCACCGCGATCTACGCGTTCACCGACTGGTTCAGCGCGGTTTCGGTGCTGCTCGGGTTGTCGCTGACGCTGCTGATCACGGCCGTTTCCGGGATCACTCTGCCGTTCCGGCAGCGGGCGATGGTCGAGGGCTCGCCCTACGATCGCCGCGTCCTCGGGATCCCGCTCGTCTCCCTCGTCGGCGCGCTCTCGCTGCTCGGCTTCGGGGCTGCGGTCGCGATCATCCTCTGGGACGAGGGCTCGGGGGCCAGCCTGAGCGCGAACCCGGGCAAGCTCGAGCTCGCGGTCGCGGTCTATGCCCTGGCGTTCGTCATCTACGGCATCGCGCGGGCCGTGCGCAGAAGCCAGGGCATAGACCTGTCGCTCGCTCACCGCGAGCTGCCGCCGGAGTAGGTCGCGGTGGGGCTTCTCGGCATCGGAAGGAGGCGGGCGCGGGAGAGCCCGGTCCGCCTCTTCTATGCCTCCGACATCCACGGAACCGAGGTGCTCTGGCGCAAGTTCCTCAATGCCGCGAAGGCCTACGGCGCCGACGTGCTCGTCATGGGCGGCGACCTCACCGGCAAGGCGGTGATCCCGCTGGTCGGCACCGGGGACACCTACGAGGTGGAGTTGTTCGGCGAGCGACGAACGGTCAGCGGCGAGGACCAGCTGGCCGAGCTGGAGCGGCAGATCCGGGGCAAGGGGCTGTATCCGCACCGGATGTCGGCCGACGAGGTGCGCCGGGTCGCTGCCCTCGACGAGGAAGAGCGTGAGCGCTGGTTCGCGGAGGTGATGCTGGAAACGTTCGAGCTCTGGCTGAAGCTGGCCGGAGAGCGACTCGAAGGCTCTGGTGTCCGCTGCTTCGTGATGCCCGGAAACGACGATCCCCCAGCGGTCGAGGAGGCGATCGAGAGCGCGGCCGGCGTCGACGCCTGCGACGGTCGCGTCGTCGAGTTCGATGGCTACGCGATGGTCTCGCTCGGCTATTCGAACCGGACCCCGTTCGACTCGCCGCGCGAGCTCGACGAGGAGGAGATCGCAGCGCGGGTCGGCGCGCTCGCCGACACGGTCCCCGACATCTCGCGCTGCGTCTTCAACCTCCACGTTCCCCCGTACGACTCCCGGCTCGACACCGCGCCCGAGCTCGACGATGATCTGCAGATCGTGATGGCGGGGTCGGAGCCGAAGCAGATACCGGTCGGCTCGACCGCCGTCCGCGAGCTGATCGAGCGCTACCAGCCGCTGCTCGCCCTGCACGGACATGTCCACGAGAGCGCCGGTGCAACCCGGATCGGGCGTACCCTTTGCATCAACCCCGGCAGCGACTACCACACCGGTCGCATATCCGGCTGTTTGCTGGCGCTCCGCGGTGACGACGTAAGGCACCAGTTCGTCACCGGTTGAGCGAGATGGAGGCGGCCATGCCCATGGTTGAACCAGACCTCGAGAGGGAGGCTGAGCGGCTGCTCGGCGCGTTGTCCGAACGCAACCTCGACGTTCGCCTGCTCGGTGGTATCGGGATCCGGCTCGCCGTCGGCGCCGGTCTTCATCCTTCGCTGACCCGCCCCCACAACGACATCGATCTGATCACGACGAAGCGGGATGGATCGGCTGTCGAGGCTGCCCTGGCCGAGCTCGGCTGGGAGCCCCACCGCGAGTTCAACGCGCTGAACGGGGCGCGCCGCCTGCTCTTCACCGACCCGGCGACCGGTCACAAGATCGATGCCTTCGTCGACAACTTCGAGATGTGCCACCGACTGCCGCTGGTCGGACGCTTCGCCTTCTCCGAGCGGACGCTGTCGCCGGCCGACTTGCTGCTGACGAAGCTGCAGATCGTCGAGCTGAACGCCAAGGACCGTGGCGACTGCTACGCGCTGTTGTTTCGGTTCCCTGCGGCCGCCGATTCACGGCCGGAGGCGATCGACGTCGCCTGGATCGCTGAGCTGGCTGCCCGCGACTGGGGCCTGCACCACACCCTCGAGATCAACCTCGCCCGGCTCCGCGAGGGGCTCGACGAGACCGAGCTCCAATCATCCGCGCGAGCCACCATCGAAGCCACGATCGGCCGGATCGAGACAGCGATCGACACAGCCCCGAAGACGCGTGGTTGGAAGCTTCGGGCCCGGATCGGCGAGCGCAAGCGCTGGTATGAGGAGCCTGAGGAGATCGGCTGACATGCAACGCCCGGCCCCCTCGAGACCTGCCGTCGGGAGGCAGCCGATCGCATCGGGGCTGAAGGGCTTGACGGTCGGCTGCTGCTCCGCCAGGAGGACGACGCCGCCGGGGTCGAGCCGAGCGTCCGCTGGGCTGACCTCGTGATCGGCGATGCCACGAGATACTGAGCCGATGGCTGCGATCGTCAGCACCGACCCGTTCCGGCCCGAGGAGGTCGTGGCGACCGCAGAGCCGCCGACGCCGGCGGAGGTCGACGCCGTCCTCGACCGCGCCGTCGATGCGCAGCGGCAGTGGCGCGAGTCGGCCGCGGCGCGGTCGCGGGCGCTGCACGCGCTCGCTGACGCGGTCGCCGCGCGCGAGGGGCTCGCCGAGCTGATCACCCGTGAGGTCGGCAAGCCGATCACCGAGTCGCGCGGCGAGGTCGCCCGCGCGGTCGCGATCCTCCGCTACTACGCGCAGGCCGCCTTCGATCCGGTCGGCGAGATGTATCCGGGGTCGGCGCCCGGGGCCCGGGTGCAGGTGCGTCGCGATCCGCTCGGCGTCGTCCTCGCGATCTGCCCGTGGAACTTCCCGCTCGCGATCCCGCTCTGGAAGGCGGCGCCGGCGCTGGCGTACGGAAACGCGGTGGCGGTCAAGCCGGCGAGCGCGGCGATCGGGGTCGCCCGCGCGCTCGAGGAGCTCGCCGACGACGTCCTGCCGCCGGGCGTGCTGGCGGTCATCAACGTTCCCGGCGCCGAGATCGGGCCGCTGCTCGACGACCGGCGGATCGCCGCCGCGACCGTCACCGGCTCGACCGCGGCCGGCGTCGCGGTCGCCGAGCGGCTCGCCCGCCGCGCGGTCCCGGCCCAGGCCGAGATGGGTGGACAGAACCCGGCGATCGTCCTGCCCGACGCCGACCCCGCTGCCGCCGCGGCGCTGATCGTCGCCGGCGCGATGCACTACGCCGGGCAGAAGTGCACGGCGACCCGCCGGCTCATCGCCGTCGGCGCGGCTGGCGGCCCGATCGAGGAGGAGGTCGCCGCTGCCGTTGCCGGGCTCGCCGTCGGCGACCCCGGCGCCGAGGCGACCGTGGTCGGGCCGCTGATCGACGCCGCCGCCGTCGACGAGTTCGAGGCCCGCCTCGCCGGCGCCCGCGAGCGCGGCGCCCGCCCCGTCGCCAGCGCTGCGCCGCCTGCCGGTGGCAGCGGTCACTTCGTGGCGCCGACCGTGCTCGCGATCGACGACCCCGGCGACGAGGCCAACCAGGAGGAGACGTTCGGGCCGCTTCTGACGATCATCCGCGTGCCCGACGTCGAGGCCGCGGTCGCGGCGGCCAACGCGACCCGCTACGGCCTCGTCGGCGCCGTCCACGGCCACGACATCGGCGCTGCGACCGCCGTCGCCGAGCGCCTCGACTGCGGGCTGATCAGGGTCAACGCCGCGACGCCGGGGGTCGACTACTACGCGCCGTTCGGCGGCGAGCGCCTCTCCAGCCACGGCCCCCGCGAGCAGGGCCGTGCCGCCCGCGAGTTCTTCACGACGACGCGCACGGTGACGATCGTCGCGCCCTGAGGACGATCAGGCGCGCAGCGCCGCCTCGACGACGCGGGCGCAGCGGCGGCCCTCGGCGATCGCGGTGACGATCAGCGAGGCGCCGACGCGGACGTCGCCGGCCGCGTAGACCCCGTCGACCGAGGTCGCGAAGGTGTTCGCCTTGACGTTGCCGCGGCGGTCGTAGGCGACGCCGAGGTCGTCGAGCAGGCCCTCGTGCTCGGGCTGGGTGAAGCCGACGGCGATCAGGACGAGGTCGGCCTCGACCGCGAACTCGCTGCCGGGGACGCCGACGATCGTCCGTGAGGACTCGCCCGTGACCTCACGGGCGACGATCCGGGCGACGTTGCCGCCCTCGCCCTCCATGCCGAGCACCTGCCGGCCGAACCGCCGCTCGCCGCCCTCCTCGAGCGCGTAGGTGGTGACCAGCCGGCGCGGCTGGATCGGCCAGGGGGTGTTCGGGTAGCGGCCGCTCGCCGGCACTTCGGGATAGACGTCGAGCAGGAGGACGTCGGCGGCGCCCTCGCGGAGCGCGTTGGAGACGCAGTCCATGCCGGTGTCGCCGCCGCCGACGACGACGACGCGCCTGCCGGCGGCCGAGACCTCGCGCTCGGCGTGGCGGGCGACGCGGCCCTGCGACTCGGCGACCGAGCGGTTGCGCGCGTACAGGTACTCCATCGCGAGGTGGATCCCGTCGAGGTCGCGGCCGGGGACCTCGAGGTCGCGCTCGACCCGTGAGCCGGTCGCGAGGATCACCGCGTCGTGGTCGGCGCGGAGCCGCTCGACGCTGATGTCGCGACCGACGTCGACGTCGCAGCGGAACTCGATCCCCTCCTGCTCGAGGACGGCGAGCCGGCGGTCGACGATCCACTTCTCGAGCTTCGCGTCGGGGACGCCGAAGCGGAGCAGCCCGCCCGGCGCCTCGTCGCGCTCGTAGACGGTGACCCGGTGCCCGACCTTGTTGAGCTCGGCGGCGGCCGCCATCCCGGCGGGGCCGGAGCCGACGACGGCGACGTGGCGGCCGGTCCGCGTCGCCGGCGGCTCCGGAACGACCCAGCCCTGCTCGAAGGCGTGGTTGATCGTCCAGTACTCGATCTGCTTGATCATCACCGGGTCGTCGTCGATGTCGAGCACGCAGCCGACTCGCACACGGCGCCGGGCAGATCAGCCCGGTGAACTGGGGAAGTTGTTTGTCGCGTGGAGCTGGTCGATCGCGGCCTTCCAGTCGCCGACCCGGGCGAGGTCGTTCCAGTCGGGAATCAGGCTGCCGAGCGGGGCAGGCGTTGTTGCAGAACGGCACGCCGCAGTCCATGCAGCGCGACGCCTGGTGGCGCAGCTCCTCCTCGGGCAGGGTCCCGAAGATCTCCGCGTAGTCGCGGACGCGCTCCTGCGCCGGCCGCTCCGGCATCGGGACGCGATGAAAATCGAGGAATCCGCGCGGGTTCGCCATCAGCCGGTCACTACGCGAGGTTGACGGTTCGGGCCTTGGCGGGCGGGGCGGTGTGGGCGAGGGCGGCCCGAACCCGGGCGGGATCACGACGACGAACTCGCTCGCGGCCTCGTCCCAGCGGTCGAGCAGGCCCGCGGCGACGGTCGAGCCGGTCCGGCGCTGGTGTCGTCGATCAGGTCGCGCAGGAAGCGGCCGCCCTCCGGGTGAACCGCCTCGAGCTGACCATCCCCATGTTGCACTTCGGCGGGAAGACGTCGTCGGGATCCCAGATGCAGGCGATCCCGCCAGCTCATTCCGGCCGCGAAGCTGCGGCCGGTCGGACCGAGGACGACGACGCAGCCGCCGGTCATGTACTCGCAGCCGTGCTCGCCGATCCCCTCGACGACGGCGAGGGCGCCGGAGTTGCGGACCGCGAAGCGCTCCTGCCGGCGCGGCCCCGGAAGAACGCCTTGCCGGCGGTCGCTCCGTAGAGCGCGACGTTGCCGGCGATCACGTTGCTCTCGGCCTTGTAGCCGGCGGTCGTCGCCGGCCGGACCGGGCGAGGACGCCGCCGGAGAGGCCCTTGCCGGCGTAGTCGTTGACGTCGCCCTTGATCGTGATCGTCACCCCCGGCGCCAGCCAGGCGCCGGCGGACTGGCCGGCCGAGCCGGTCAGCTCGAACGCGATCGTGTCCTCCGCCAGCCCGTCGGCGCCCCGCGCGCGGACGAGCGCGTTGGAGACGCGGCCGCCGACGGCGAGGTCGATGTTGGCGACGCTCGTCGCGTGGCTGACCCGCTCGCCGCGCTCGATCGCCGCCGCGGCCGGGCGCAGCAGCATCCGCTCGTCGAACGACGCCCCGACCGGGTGCTCTTTGGCCTCGCCGGGGACGAACCCGCGCGGCGCGTCGCGGGCGACCGCCGGGACGGCGAGCAGCGGCCGCAGATCCAGCGAGCTCGCCTTCCAGTGCTCGATCGCGGCCCGGGAGCGGAGCAGCTCGGTGCGGCCGACGAGGTCGCTGAACCGGCGGATCCCGAGCGACGCCATCAGCTGCCGCGCTTCCTCGGCGACGAGCAGCATGTAGCGGACGACGTGCTCGGGCTTGCCCGAGAAGCGCGCCCGCAGCTCCGGGTCCTGCGTCGCCACCCCGACCGGGCACGTGTTGAGGTGGCAGACCCGCATCATGATGCAGCCGGTGGCGATCAGCGGCGCCGTCGACAGCCCGATCTCGTCGGCGCCGAGCAGCGCCCCGATGACGACGTCGCGGCCGGTCCGCATCTGCCCGTCGGTCTGCAGGACGACCCGGGTCCGCAGGCCGCTGTCGAGCAGCGCCTGCTGGGTCTCGGCGATGCCGATCTCCCAGGGGACGCCGGCGCCCTGGATCGACGACAGCGGCGAGGCGCCGGTGCCGCCGTCGTGGCCGGCGATCACGACGTGGTCGGCGCCGGCCTTGACGCAGCCGACCGCGACGGTCCCGCAGCCCGACTCGGCGGCGAGCTTGACGGAGACGCTCGCGGTCGGGTTCGCGGCGCGGAGGTCGTAGATGAGCTGCTTGAGGTCCTCGATCGAGTAGATGTCGTGGTGCGGCGGCGGCGAGATCAGCTCGGTCCCGGGCAGCGCGTAGCGGAGGGCGCCGATGTAGGTGTCGACCTTGTGGCCGGGTAGCTGCCCACCCTCGCCCGGCTTCGCTCCCTGGGCGATCTTGATCTGGATCTGGTCGGCGCGCGAGAGGTACTCGAGGTCGACGCCGAAGCGCCCGGAGGCGACCTGGCGGATCCGCGAGCGCCGCAGGTCGCCGTTCGGGTCGGGCTCGTTGCGACGCCGGTCCTCGCCGCCCTCGCCGCTGTTGGAGAGACCGCCGAGGCGGTTCATCGCGATCGCGAGCGTCTCGTGCGCCTCCGGCGAGAGCGCGCCGAGGCTCATCGCCCCGGTCGAGAAGCGCTTGACGATCTCCGACGCGGGCTCGACCTCGTCGAGCGGAACCGGCTCGGCCTCGCCGTTCAGCTCGAGCAGGCCGCGGATCATCGCCCGTTGCGCGTTCTCCTCGTTGACGCGGCGGCTGAACCCGTCGTAGGACTCGCGGCCCTCGGCGTCGCCGTCGGCGGAGCGTGCCGCCCGCTGCAGCGAAGCGATCGTCTCCGGATCCCACATGTGCATCTCGCCGTCACGGCGCCAGCGGTAGACGCCGCCCTGCGGCAGGAGCTTCTCGCTGTCGGCCGCCAGCCGGGCGCTCTCGACGTGCTCGGGGAGCGCGAGCCCGTGGACCTCGGGGTAGGCGCGGGCGTGCCGGTCGAGCGCCTCGCGGGCGATCTCGCCGAGGCCGATCCCGTCGAGGCGCGAGGGGGTCCCGGTGAAGTGGACGTCGACGACGTCGCGGTCGATGCCGACGATCTCGAAGATCTGGGCGCCCCGGTAGGAGCGGATCGTCGCGATCCCGATCTTCGAGAGGACCTTGAGCAGGCCTTTGCCGATCGCGGCGATCGCGATCTCGTTGGCGTCGGCGAGCGGCCCGTCGAGGCCGACCGTCGGCACGTCGAGCATCGTCATCGTCTCGAGCATCAGGTAGGGGTTGATCGCGGTCGCGCCGTAGCCGATCAGCGCCGCGAGGTGGTGGACCTCGCGCGGCTCGCCGGATTCGACGACCAGCGCCGCCCGCAGCCGGGTGCCCTCGAGCACGAGCGCGTGATGGACGGTCGAGCAGGCGAGCAGCGCCGGGATCGGCACCCGCCCGGCAGCGGTCGCGCGATCGCTGAGGACGAGCAGGGTCGTGTTCTCCTCGAGGGCCGCGATGGCCTCGGCGCGGATCCGCTCGAGCGCGCCCTCGAGGCCGTCCTCGCCGTCCTCGACGGCCCAGGTCGTGTCGATCGTCGTCGGGTGCAGGGCGTTGTGCGGGTTGCGCCGGAGCCGCTCGAGCTCGAAGTCGGTGAGGATCGGCTGCGCGAGCTCGACGTGGTTGACGACCTGCGGCTCGGTGCTGAGCAGGTTGCCCTGGGGGCCGATGTCGGTCCGCAGGCTCATCACGCAGTGCTCGCGGACCGAGTCGATCGCCGGGTTGGTGACCTGCGCGAAGCGCTGCTTGAAGTAGGTGAAAAGCGACGGGCTCTGCTCGGAGAAGACCGGGAGGGCGGCGTCGTTGCCCATCGAGCCGGTTGGCTCGCGACCGTCGCGGAGCAGCGGCGCGAGCAACGTCCTGGGTCCTCCTGCGTGTAGCCGAAGAAGGCGAGCTGGCGAGGTCAACAGCGGCTCGACCGGCTCGATCGTCGCCATCGGATCGGGAAGCTGGCGGACGCCGAGCTTGCCCTCGGCGTACCAGTCGCCGTACGGTGCTTCCGCCGCGACCGCGAGCTCGGGCTCGCCATCGGTGCTGACGAGCCCGGTCCCGAGATCGACGAGAAAGAGCTGCGCCGGCTCGAGGCGTCCCATCCTCGCGATCTTGTTCGCCGTCGTCGTGAAGATCGCCCGACTCCGAGCCGAGGCAGACCCAGCCGTCGCGGGTGATCATCCAGCGTCCGGGCCGCAGGCCGTTGCGGTCGAGCATCGCGCCGAGCGTGCGGCCGTCGCAGAACGCGATCGCGGCGGGGCCGTCCCACGGCTCGACGAGCCGCGAGTGGTAGCGGTAAGCCCTCGAGGCGCCAGCCGCGATGTCTCGCGGCCCTCCCAGACGGCGAGGGATCATCATCATCATCGCGTGCTGCGGCGTCCGCCCGCCGAGCACCATCAGCTCGAGCGCGCGGTCGAACGCGGCCGAGTCGGAGACCCCCTCGTCGATCAGCGGCAGGCAGGCGCGCAGGTCCTCGCCGAACGCGTCGAGAGGAAGCACGGTCTCGCGGGCGCGCATCCAGTTGACGTTGCCGAGGACGGTGTTGATCTCGCCGTTGTGGGCGATCATCCGCAGCGGCTGAGCGAGGCTCCCAGCTCGGCGCCGTGTTCGTCGAGAAGCGGGAGTGCACGATCGCGAAGCTGCTGCGCAGGGAGAGGTCGCGCAGGTCGGGGTAGAACTGCGGGAGCTGCGGCGCGGTGAGCATCCCCTTGTAGACGATCGTCCGGCAGGACATGCTCGGGAAGAACAGCTCGGCGCCGCACTCGCGTTCGGCCCGGCGACGGACGACGAACAGGCTGCGGTCGAAGGCCACCTCGTCGGCGACGTGGTCGCCGGCCTCGATGAAGAGCTGGCTGATCCGCGGTGCCGAATCGCGGGCGAGCTGACCGCACGACGTCTCGTCGACCGGCACCTGGCGCCAGCCGATCACCCCATGGCCGGCACGGGCGACGAGCTCCTCGACCCGGCGGCGGATCCGGGCGGTGCCGCCGACCGTGTCGCGCCGCATGAAGCACATCGCGACGGCGAGCTTTCCGGGCCCCGGCAGGACGACCGGCTTGGTGTCGATCTCGGCCGTTCGCGAGCGGAAGAACTCGTGCGGGAGGGCGAACATGATCCCGGCGCCATCGCCGGTCGACTCGTCGGCGCCGGCGGCGCCGCGGTGCTCGAGGCGATCGAGGGCGACGAGCGCGCGGTCGATCGTCTCGTGGATCGCGCGGCCGTCGAGGCGGGCCACGCAGGCGATCCCGCAGCCGTCGTGGAACGTCGTTGGATCGTGGACGCCCGCGAACCCGGAGCGGCGGGTGGCGGTGGCGGTGGCGGTGGCGGAGTTGTCTGCGTTACGAGTCATGAAAGCGGCCGCGCAAGCGCGGGTGCGGATGCCAACCGGACGCAGAGGACCCCTTGGCAGCCCGGGTCGGGGACCCTCACGGTGGCAGGAAAATGGTACGGCAAACCCGTCCGAGGCCGTCGGCGCTCGAAGTCGCGGCGCGGTCGTCACGGGCCGGCCGCGAGCGCCTGCTTCGGCACGGCGTTCGTCGCCGAGCCCAACATCTCGGCCCTCCTGGTTCCGGAATGTCGCGCTCACCGCGACGCGGGGCGGCCGTCGCCTAGGCCCGGCCGGCCTCCAGCAGCCGGCGCAGGAACCGTTGCGTGCTCGGCTCGGCGGGGTGCTCGAGGACCTGCTCGGGCGGGCCGAGCTCGGCGAGCCGGCCCTCGTGCAGGAAGCCGACCCGGTCGGCGACCTCGCGCGCGAAGCCCATCTCGTGGGTCGCGATCAGCATCGTCACGCCCTCCTCCTTGAGGTCGCGGACGGCGCGCAGGACCTCGCCGACCAGCTCGGGGTCGAGGGCGCTCGTGATCTCGTCGAGGAGCATCGCCCGCGGGCGGGTCGCGAACGCGCGGGCAATCGCGACCCGCTGCTGCTGGCCGCCGGAGAGGTTCGACGGGCTCTCCTGCTCGCGCCCCTCGAGGCCGAAGCGGGCGAGCATCGTTCGCGCCGCCTCGCGGGCCTCCTCGCGGCCGAGGCCGTGGGCGCGGGTGATCCCGAGGGTGACGTTGTCGATCACGTTCAGGTGCGGGAACAGGTTGTAGGCCTGAAAGACGAAGCCGAGCCGGCGCCGGACCGAGACCGGGTCGGCGGCGGGATCGGTGACCACCTCGCCGTCGAGGCGGATGTCGCCGTCGTCGATCTCGATCAGCAGATCGACGCAGCGCAGCAGCGTCGACTTGCCGGAGCCGGAGGCGCCGATCACGGCGACCGCCTCGTGCTCGGCGATCTCGAGGTCGATGCCGGTCAGGACCTCGCGCTCGCCGAACGCCTTGGTGACGCCGTCGATGGCGATGACCGGCGTGCTCACCGGACCCGGCCCCGGTCCCAGCGGTCGAGCAGTCGCGCCAGCGGGATCGTCACCGCGAGGTAGAGCAGCGCCGCGCAGAGCAGGGGCGTGTAGTTGAAGTCGGTCGATGCCTGGATCTGCGCGATCCGGAACGCCTCGCCGGAGACGCCGATGATCGCGATCAGCGCGACGTCCTTCTGGAGGGCGATGAAGTCGTTGAGCAGCGGCGGGCCGACGTTGCGGACCGCCTGCGGGATGACGACGTGGCGCATCGCCTGGCGTTCGGTCAGCCCGATCGCGAGCGCCGCGTCGCGCTGGCCGGGGTGGACCGAGCGCAACCCGGCCCGGTAGACCTCGGAGACGTAGGCGCCGTAGGAGAGGGTCAGCGCGATCGCGCCGAGCACGACCGGCTCGGTCGGCAGCCACGAGAGCGGGTTGCCGCCGCCGCTCGCGTCGGCCTGCGTCAGCGCCGGGACGCCGAAGCCGACGAGGTAGACGAGCAGGATCGTCGGGATCCCGCGGAAGACGTCGGTGTAGAGGACGGCGAGCAGCCGCAGCGGGAACATCGCCGGGGCCGAGGAGGTCCGGATCAGCGCGACGAGCAGGCCGAGCGCCAGGACCGCGACCTCGACGACCATGAAGACGCGGATGTCGAGCCAGAAGCCCTTCGCGACCTCCGGAAACGACTCCTTGAAGATCGTCGTGTCGAAGAACGTCTCGCGGACCGCGGGCCAGCCGCTGCTCGTCAGCACGAGCGCCGCCAGCCCGCCGATCACGACGACCGTCGAGAGCGCCGCGATCGCGAAGCCGCGGCGGTTGTGGCGCCGCTTTGCCGCCGCGCGCTCGGCACGCCGGTCGCGGCCCCTGCTCAGCGGCGACCCGGAACGCTCCTCTCCCTCCAGCTCCGCTTCCATCGATTCCGGCCGGCCGCAACCGGGCCGGCGTCAGCTCCTCACTGCAGCTTCTGGACGCCGCCGGCGCTGTTGATCCACTTCTGCTGGATCCGCTCGAGCTCGCCGGAGCTCTTCAACTCGTCGATCGCGGCCGAGACGCAACCGGTCAGCGCCGAGTCCTTGGCGAGCAGCGCCCCCCACTCGTCGCCGCCGGGGGCCGGGAACTCGCCGACGATCGTCGCGTCGGGGACCTGCACGGCGGTCAGATACAGCGCCGTCGGCGTGTCGACGACGACGGCGTCGACCTGGCCCTGCTTGAGAGCGCTGACGACGTCGTTGGAGGTGTCGAAGACCTGCGGCTCGCTGTCCGGCTGGATCGTCTCGTTGACCGCGTCGAGGCTCGTCGTCCCGATCTGGACGCCGATGTCGGCGCTCTTCAGGTCGTCGATCGAGGTCGCGCTCGCCGCGTCGGAGTCCTTGAGCGCGACGACCGCCTGGTCGGCCGTGTAGTACGGCGTCGAGAAGTCGACCTGCTCGGCACGCTTCGGCGTGATCGAGATCTGGTTGATGTCGAAGTCGAAGTCCTTCGGCCCGGGCGCGTAGGAGGAGTTGAACGGCACCACCGTCCACTCGACCTGCTCGGGCGTGAAGCCGAGCTGATCGGCGATCGCGTAGGCGGTCGCGCTCTCGAAGCCCTTGCCGTTGCTCGGGTCGTTGTCCTCGAAGTAGGGCGGGTAGGCGGGCTTGTCGGTGCCGATCGTGAGGACGCCCGACTTCAGCGTGTCGAGCTGGTCCGGGGTGCAGTCGGCGAGCGAGGTCGTGCCGGTCGTGTCGGCCGCGGTCGAGTCGGTCGAGTCGGAGCCGCCGCATGCCGCGATCGCGAAGGCGGCGCCGAGCATGCAAACGAGCAGCAGGGACTTGAGGATTCGGGGCTGGGACACGAAGACCTCCGGCAGGGAACGTCCTGGGAACGCGAACGCGGGAATCCTACGCGGATGCGGCGCGAGCGGCGGCGCCGCCTGCGGTCGCGCGGCGGGCTGCGCGCCGGATCGTCGCGGGCGGCTCCTGCGAGACTGCCCGCCGTGCCAGCCGTCCCGAAGAGGAGCCTCACCGACGACACGGCGGTCAGTCGGCTCGCCCGCGGCCGCTGGAGGGGCGAGATCGGCACCGAGTGGTTCGGTCCTCCCGGCCCCAACGGCGGCTTCATCGCGGCCCTCATCCTGCGTGCGATCCGCGCCGAGATCGCCGACGGCGAACGGCGGCCGCGATCGATGACGCTGCACTACCTGCGTCCGCCGACGGCGGGAGCGGCGGAGATCGAGGTCACGGTGGAGCGCTCCGGCGGCTCGGCGACCACCTGCTCGGCGCGCCTGCTGGAAGGCGGCCGGACGGTGACGCTCGCCCTCTGCGTGCTCACCGCCGACTACGAGGGGGCGGCGAGCTGGGACCCGCAGCCGCCGCAGGCGCCGGCTGCCGATGCGATCGAGCTCGTCGGCGGCGAGCCGGGCGCCCCGCCGCTGTTCGCGCAGCTCGAGACGCGGCCGGTCTGGGGCGCACAGCCGTTCAGCGGCGGCGCCGAGCCGCTGGCCGGCGGCTGGCTGCGGACCCGCGGCGACACCGAGATGACGCCGGAGCTGATCGCCTTCTACACCGATGCGTGGTGGCCGGCCCCGTTCAGCGTGATGACCGAGTTCGCGCCGGCGCCGACCCTCGAGCTGACGGTCCACTGGCGCGCGCAGCCGGATCCCGACGACACGCTCGTC
Organism: Solirubrobacterales bacterium; assembly: GCA_041393495.1. GTDB lineage: Bacteria > Actinomycetota > Thermoleophilia > Solirubrobacterales > 70-9 > RHKX01. The sequence goes on from JAWKKA010000004.1 coordinate 126,515, forward strand.
CTCGCCCGGTTCGAAGCCGCGGCCTCGATCGACGGCCTGTTCGACGAGCAGGGCGAGGTCTGGGACCGCAATGGCCGGCTGCTCGCGCAGTCGCGGCAGCTCGCCCTGCTGCGCACCTAGGCCTTGACGGTTGGGCTGCGTCCCGCGGACGGGCGTGGGTCCGGCGGGGGCGCGTGCGTCCGGCGGTCGGGCTGCGTTCCGACCGCGGATCGCCGATCGCCGGCACCGAACCGGGAACATGCCCCGGAAGCGTGCCGCTCTTCGGCCGCGGGCGTGATCGCGGCCGAATCGCGTGATCGGGCGTCGCCGCACGACATCGATGCCATTGTCTGATGTGCCACCGGCCTGCGCTACCATCGGCAGCCGCGCCGGGCCCGTGTCAGGCCCGCGACCGCCGCGATGAGCCTCGCAGAGCAAGGGACAAGCGCCGGCCTTCGGGCCCTCAACAAGCTCGCCGGCTCGGAGCTGCTCGATCGCGTCGGGCTCCGCGAGCTGACCGAGCGGCTCGTCCAGCGCGGCACCCGCGACGGCTTCCGCGCCGCCAACGCCGCCGGCCGGCGCTTCGCCGCCGCCCGGAAGCTGACGGCGCCGGCGCGGCAGAAGCGCGGCAGGCGGCCGGCGCTGTTCGACGTCGAGCCCGACGAGGAGCAGAAGATGATGCAGGAGGCGTTCGGGGACTTCGCGGCCACGAAGCTGCGCCCCGCGGCCCGGCAAGCCGACGCCGATTGCGCGGCCCCCGACGAGATCCTCGCCCAGAGCGCCGAGCTCGGGATCGCGGTCCTCGGCGTCCCCGAGGAGCTCGGCGGCGCCGTCGAGGAGCGCTCCGCGGTCACCTCGGCGCTGATCACCGAGGCGCTCGCCGGCGGCGACATGGGGCTCGCGTTCGCCGCCCTCGCCCCAGCCGCGGTCAGCACCGCCCTCGGGCTCTGGGGGGACGCCGACCAGCAGGCGACCTACCTGCCCGCCTTCACCGGCGATGACGTCCCCGCCGCGGCGCTCGCAGTCCATGAGCCCGGCGTCCTCTTCGATCCCTTCGACCTCGACACGACGGCACGCCGCTCCGACGACGGCTTCGTCCTCGACGGCCTCAAGTCGCTGGTGCCGCGGGCCGAGGCGGCGGAGCTGTTCGTGGTCGCCGCTGCGATCGAGGGCGAGGGACCGGCGCTGTTCATCGTCGAGCCCCGGGCGAGTGGGCTCGCCGTCCAGCCCGAGCCGGCGATCGGGCTGCGGGCCGCCGCCACCGCCCGGCTCCGGCTCGAGGGCGTCGCGGTACCCGGCTCTGCCCGGCTCGGTACCCCGGACGCCTTCGCGGAATGCGTGCGGCTCGGCCGCATCGCCTGGGCGGCGATGGCGGTCGGCAGCGCCCATGCCGCCCTCGACTTCCTGATCCCCTACGTCAACGAGCGCCGGGCGTTCGGCGAGCCGATCAGCCACCGCCAGGCGGTCGCCTTCGACATGTCCGACCTCGCGATCGAGATCGAGGGACTTCGGCTCGCGACGTACCGCGCCGCCGCGCTCGCCGACCAGGGCCGCGATTTCGCCCGACCGGCAGCGGTCGCGAGGCAGCTCACCGCCACGAAGGGCATGAAGGTCGGCTCCGACGCCGTCGGCCTGCTCGGCGGCCACGGCTACGTCAAGGAGTACCCGGTCGAGCGCTGGTATCGCGACCTCCGCGCCGCCGGCGTGATCGAGGGGGGCCTGCTGGTATGACGATCAACCTCGAGGTCCCGAAGAAGTTCGAGCAGCTCGTCCAGCAGGCGCACATGGTCGCTGCCGAGGTCCTGCGCCCGATCTCGCGCAAGTACGACCTCGCCGAGCACGAGTACCCGAAGGAGCTCGACATGCTCGCGGCGATGATCGACGGGCTCGACGAGGGCGGCGCGTCGAGCGGCGCCGGCGCCGCCGGCGTCAGCCGGGCGAGCGGGGACGGCGAGGCCGACAACCGCAACGGCTCGAACCTGGCTTCGGTGCTGTCGATCATCGAGATGTGCTGGGGCGACGTCGGCCTGCTGTTGACGATGCCGCGCCAGGGGCTCGGCAACTCGGCGATCGCGGCGGTTGCCAACGACGAGCAGCGGGAGCGGTTCAAGGGCAAGTGGGCGGCGATGGCGATCACCGAGCCCGAGGCCGGCTCCGACTCCGCCGCGATCCGGACGACGGCCGTCCGTGACGGCGACGAGTACGTCCTCAACGGCGAGAAGATCTTCGTCACCTCCGGCGAGCGCGCCGATCTCGTCGTCGTCTGGGCGAGCCTCGACCCCGAGCAGGGCCGCGCCGCGATCAAGTCGTTCGTCGTCGAGCGCTCGAACCCGGGCATGAAGCTCGACCGCCTCGAGCACAAGCTCGGCATCCGCGCCTCCGACACCGCCGCCTTCATCCTCGATGACTGCCGGGTCCCGAAGGAGGACCTGCTCGGCAGCGCCGAGATCGACACGGAGAAGAGCTTCGCGGGCGCGATGCGGACCTTCGACAACACCCGTCCGCTCGTCGCCGCGATGGCGGTCGGGCTGACCCGGGCCTGCATCGAGCGCACGACCGAGCTGTTCGACGAGGCCGGCGTCGCGGTCGATCCGGACCGCCCGCCGGCCCGCCAGAGCGCCGCGGCGGCGGAGCTGCTCGCGATGGAGGCCGACTACGAGGCGGCGCGGCTGTTGACCCTGGAGGCGGCGTGGATGGCCGACAACGGCAAGCCGAACTCGCTGCACGCCTCCTACGCGAAGGCAAAGGCGGGTCGCACCGCGGTCGATGTCGCTCTCCGCTGCGTCGCCCTCGCCGGCGCTGCCGGACTGGGTGAGGACGAGCTGCTCGAGAAGTGGGCCCGCGACGCCAAGATCCTCGACATATTCGAGGGCACCCAGCAGATCCAGCTGCTCGTCATCGCCCGCCAGCTCCTCGGGCTGAGCTCGGCGGAGCTGAAGTGAGCGCGCAGCAAGCGGCGAGCAGCAGGCAGCGGCTCGCTGCGCTCGCCACGGTCAGGCACGGATGAGCGCAGGTCCGCGTCAGGCCATGATCCTCGCGTCGAACCGGATCCCGTTCGCGCGCCAGAACGGGCCCTACGCCAAGGCCTCCAACCAGGACATGCTCACCGTCGCGCTCGACGGCCTGATCGAGCGGACCGCGATCGCCGGCGAGCGGCTCGGCGAGGTCGCCGGCGGCGCCGTCCTCAAGCACAGTCGCGACTTCAACCTCACGCGCGAATCGGCGCTCGGCTCGCGGATCGCGCCCGAGACCCCGGCCTACGACGTCGGCCAAGCCTGCGGGACCGGCCTCGAGACGACGATCCTGGTCGCCAACAAGATCGCGCTCGGACAGATCGACAGCGGCATCGCCTGCGGCGTCGACACGACCTCCGATGCGCCGGTCGCCATCAACGAGGACCTGCGAGCTGTCCTGCTGGAGGCCAACGCGGCGCGCTCGAACGTCGACCGGCTGCGGGCGCTCGCGAAGCTGCGCCCCGGCCAGCTCGTCCCCGAGGTCCCCCGCAACGAGGAGCCGCGGACGGGCCTTTCGATGGGCGAGCACACCGCGATCATGGCCCGCGAGTGGGGGATCACCCGCGATGCCCAGGACGAGCTCGCCGCGGCCAGCCACCGGCACCTCGCAGCCGCCTACGAGGCCGGCTTCGAGGCCGACCTGGTGACGCCCTACCTCGGGCTCGAGCGCGATCAGAACCTCCGCCCCGACTCGACCGTCGAGCGGCTCGCGAAGCTGAAGCCGGTCTTCGGCGGCGCCGACGGGACGATGACCGCCGGCAACTCGACGCCGCTCAGCGACGGCGCCGCCGCCGTCCTGCTCGGGACCGAGGAGTGGGGCAAGGCGCGCGGGCTCGAGCCGCTTGCCCGCTTCGTCGACGCCGAGACCGCCGCCGTCGATCACGTCGGCGCCCGCGAAGGGCTCCTGATGGCGCCCGCCTACGCCGTCCCGCGCCTGCTCGACCGCAACGGCCTCGAGCTCGGCGACTTCGACCTCTACGAGGTCCACGAGGCGTTCGCGGCGCAGGTCCTCTGCACGCTCGCCGCCTGGGAGGACCCGGTCTTCTGCAGCGAGCGGCTCGGCCGCGACGGTCCGCTCGGCGCGATCGACCGCGACAAGCTCAACGTTCGCGGCGGCTCGCTCGCCGCCGGCCACCCGTTCGCGGCCACCGGCGGGCGGATCGTCGGCAACCTCGCGAAGCTGCTCGCCGAGCGCGGCGGCGGCCGCGGCCTGATCTCGATCTGCGCGGCCGGCGGCCAGGGCGTCGTCGCGATCCTCGAGGCGTGAGCGGGCAGCGGGCAGCGGGCAGCGGGCAGCCGCGGGGGCTGCGGCGATGACCGACACCTACTCGCGAGTCGTCAACAACCCGCTCGGCGGCTTCGTCGCCAGGGGCCTCGGGCTGCCGCGGCCGGTCGAGCTCGACCGCTACGAGCCCGGCGCGCCGCTGATCGACGGCCGCGTCCTCGTCGGGTCGGCGCCCGGCGGCCGCTGCGGAGCGGCCGTCGCCGCCGTCCTCGCCGAGGCCGGGAGCGCTGTCGACAGCCGGCTCGCCGACGAGGTCCGGGCAGCGCTCGGCGCGGCGTCGATCGACGCCGGCGTCTGGAACGACGAGGCGCCGGGAGCGCAGCGCTGGAAGGGCATCGTCTTCGACGCATCAGGGATCGCCGCCGCCGGCGAGCTTCGCGAGCTCTGGTCGTTCCTGCACCCGACGATCCGCCGGCTCGAGCCGAGCGGCCGACTGATCGTGGTCGGCGCCGAGCCGGGCGACTGCGCCGACCCCGCCGCGGCCACCGCCCAGCGCGCCCTCGAGGGCTTCGTGCGCTCAGCCGGCAAGGAGGTCCGCGACGGCGCCACCGCCCAGCTCGTCCGCGTCGCCGCCGGCTCCGAGGGCCGGGTCGGATCGAGCCTGCGCTTCTTCCTCTCGCCCCGCTCGGCCTACGTCTCCGGCCAGGTCGTGCGGGTCGGGCCCGGCCGCCCGGTTCCCGATCTGGACCGCGAGCTGCCCCTGCACGGCAAGGTCGCGCTCGTCACCGGCGCCTCGCGCGGCATCGGCGCGGCGATCGCGAACGTCCTCGCCCGCGACGGCGCCCACGTCGTCGGCCTCGACGTGCCGGCCCTCCGCGCCGACCTCGAGCGCATCGTCCGTTCGATCGGCGGCTCGGCGATCGCCGCCGACATCACCGCTGCGGATGCCCCGGAGAAGATCTGCGACGAGCTCGAGCGCGGCCACGACGGCGTCGACGTCGTCGTCCACAACGCCGGCGTCACCCGCGACAAGACGCTCGCCGGCATGGACGCCGACCGCTGGGACTTCGTGATCGGGGTCAACCTGACCGCCGAGGAGCGGATCAACGCCGAGCTGCTCGCGCGCGAAGGTCTGTTGCGAGCCGACGGCCGGATCGTCTGCGTGTCGTCGATGAGCGGGATCGCCGGCAACGCCGGGCAGACCAACTACGCGACCTCGAAGGCGGGGGTGATCGGGATGGTCGAGGCGCTGGCGCCGGTCCTCGCCGACCGCGACGCGACGATCAACGCGGTCGCACCGGGGTTCATCGAGACGCAGATGACGGCGGCGATGCCGATCGGCCCGCGCGAGGCCGGACGGCGGATGAACTCGCTCGCGCAGGGCGGCCTGCCGATCGACGTCGCCGAGACGATCGCCTGGCTCGCGGCCCCCGACTCGACGGGCCTGAACGGCAACGTGATCCGGGTCTGCGGCCAGAGCCTGATCGGAGCCTGAGGTGGAGGCGGCCGAGGCGACGCAGCCGGTCCGGACGCTCGAGGCGATGCCGTCGCTTCTGCCCCTCTACGGGCGGGCCGGGCTCGGCGCGGTGCCGGGCAGCGGCCTGCTCGGGCGGTTACCGCTCGTGCCCGGCGGCCCGCGTGCTGACGCGCTTCCGGTCGAGCGGCTCGCCATCGACGGGGTCGTCCCCGATCGGGATGCCGTCGCCCGCTACAGCCGCGTCTGCGGCTTCGCGGTCCGCGACGCGCTGCCCGCGACCTACCCGCACGTGCTGTCGTTCCCGCTGCAGATGGAGCTGATGACGTCGTCGGCGTTCCCGTTCCCGCTGCTCGGCCTCGTCCACCTCGACGACGAGATCACCGTCCGCCGGCCCGTCGAGGCCGGTGCGCCGCTCGACCTCGAGGTCTGGGCGACCGACCTGCGGCCGCACCGGAAGGGCACCGCGTTCTCGCTTCTCGTCGAGGCGCGTGCGGGTGGTGAGCTCGTCTGGTCGGAGCGGGGGACGATCCTCCAGCGCGGCGCCGGGGACGGGGCCGCAGGGGAGGAGCCGGGCCCGGCGCCGCTCGACGCCGCGGTGCCGGCGAGCGCCGAGTGGCGGCTCGGCGGCGACCTCGGCCGCCGTTACGCGGCCGTCTCCGGCGACCGCAACCCGATTCACCTGCACGCGCTCACGGCCCGGGCGTTCGGCTTCTCGCGCCCGATCGCGCACGGGATGTGGAGCCTGGCCCGCTGCCTCGCCCAGCTCGGAAGTCGGGCCCCCGACTCGTTCACGCTCACGGCTGCCTTCCGCAAGCCGGTGCTGCTCCCCGGTCGGGTCCGCTTCGCCGCCGGGCCGGGCGCCGACGGCGCGACGCTGTTCGCGCTGCGCGGCGCCGCTCCGGTCGATCCACCGGTCCACCTGGTGGGCGAGCTCAGCCCGCCCGGCTGACGCGACGGTCCACCCGAGCCGCGAGTCCGGCCGCCTGCCGACTCGTCCATCAGCATTTCGTTAACGTCTTCATAGACCGTTAACACCGGCTCCCGGCCCGGCCGAGCCGGCAGACGCAGCCGCGATGGGACCATCGAGAACGCCCGACCACAGCGCCGCAGGCGCCCGGCGGAAGCTCCCGCTCGCCGAGATCCTCGTCGCCGTCCCCGTCTCTGCCGGGGTCGCGGTGGCGCCGCCACGCGAGGCCGCCGAAGCAGGCGCCACGGTGCTGGGACGGGTGGAGCTGATGGCGCCCGCAGGCGCCGGGCTGGACGCAAGATCTCTTGCAGGTCTGTTAGCGGGCGCTTGCAAACGGAGGGCCGCCATCTAGCCTGCCGCGCTCCGAGTGGGGTTTCGACCCCCTCCGCCGACACCGATGCGACCGAACCTCTTCGACAACCGGGCCGGGACTCCTCCGGCGCGCCTGATCGCCGTGGCGATGCTCATGCTCGCTGCCGTTTGCGCGTTCGCCGCGGCGCTGCGGCCGGCCCCCGCCGACGCCACGATCGCCGAGCGGCAGGCCGCCCTCGCGACGGTCCGCGACCAGCAGGGCGCGGTCGCCGCGAAGCTCGACGAGAGCAACCGCGAGATCAACGCGCTGATCGGCCAGGTCTCCGAGGCCCGCCAGGCCGAGGCCGCCGCCGCGGCCGCGCTCGAGGCCAAGCAGCGGGAGCTGGCCGCGGCCAAGGACGAGCTCGCCGCCGGTCGCGCCCACCTGGCCCGGGTCCGCGAGCATCTCCGCGCCGCCGTCAAGGAGCTCGGGAGGATCCTCGTCGGGGTCTACAAGTCGGACGACCCCGACATGGTCAAGCTGCTGATCGAGTCCTCGAGCTGGGAGGACGCCTCGGTCGACGCTACCTACCTCGATCGCGTCCACCAGTACCAGGTCGATGTCATCAACCGCGTCAAGGACCTCCGCGACGAGGTCGAGGCCACGGTCGCGCGCCTCGCCGACACCAAGGACCGGATCGCCGCCGCCCGCGACGACCTCGCCGTCCGCCACCAGGAGCTCGCCGACCAGCGGGCAGCGCTCGAGGCCCAGGAGCAGCAGCTCTACGCCGCCAAGGCTGCCCGGCGCGAGACCCTCCAGCGGCTCACCGCGCGCGAGGGCGAGCTCGAGAGCGGCATCGCCGCCGCCCAACAGCGCCAAGCCGCGGCCGCGGCCGCGGCGGAGCCCGCTCCGACCGTCGCCGCCCCGGCCCCATCGGTGCCGGCTCCGAGCGGCGACACCGCGACCCTGAACCCCGACGGCAGCGCCACCGCGCCCGCCGACGCGCCCCAGCAGGTCAAGGACGTGATCGCCGCCGCGAACGCGATCCGCGACATGCCCTACGCCTGGGGCGGCGGCCACGGCTCCTTCGAGGCCTCCGGCTACGACTGCTCGGGCGCCGTTTCCTACGCCCTCCACGGTGGCGGCTTCCTCTCGAGCCCGCTCGACTCGACCGGGTTCATGAGCTGGGGCGAGCCCGGCGTCGGCAACTGGATCACCGTGTACGCCAACTCCGGCCACGCCTACGCGATGATCGCCGGCCTCCGCTGGGACACCTCCGACTCCGGCGGCGACGGCCCGAGCTGGGCCGACTACCCGAGCTCCTGGGAGCAGTCGCAGGGCTTCACGGCCACCCACCCGGCCGGGTTCTGAGCGCCCGGCCCGGCGTCTCCCGGGGCGGTGCGGCCGCGACCTTGAGAATCCGATCCCGAGAGGGCACCATCCGACCCTCGGCGCCCGCGAACCTCGATGTCGAGAACCTCCGACCGGCTCCGCTCATCAGGTAGAGGCGCCGCGACAGGCGCGGCCCGCGACCCCAGGAGGCAAACGATGCCGAAGTACCTGCTGCTCAAGCACTACCGCGGCGGCCCCGAGCCGTACCGGCCCGTCCCGCCGATGGACGAGTGGGCGCCCGAGGACGTGGAGGCGCACATGGCCTTCCTCAGGAACGTCCGCGACGTCCTCCAGGAGGGCGGTGAGTACGTCGACGGGCAGGCGCTGACGCCGGAGCGCACATGGGTGCGCTGGGGCGGTCCGGATGCGGCGCCCGTCACCACGGAGGGCCCACACCCGGAGACCAGCGACCTCGTGGCCGGCTGGTACATGATCGACGTCGACTCGTACGAGCGCGCGGTCGAGGTCGCTGCGTTCGTGTCATCCGAGCCCGGTCCCGGCGGCGAGCCGCTGTACGAGTGGATCGACGTCCGCGAGGTCATGACCGACGTGCCGTCGGCGGACTGAAGCGACGTGATCGAAGCGCCCGCGACGCGACTGGACGAGGGCGCCCTGCGCGCCCTCGTCCCAAGGGTGCTCGCCGACCTCGTCCGGCGGGGCGAGGACTTCGACGCCGCCGAGGACGCGCTCCAGGAGGCCCTGCTCGAGGCACTGCGAGCATGGCCCGAGCAGCCGCCGCGCGACCCGCGCGGGTGGCTGGCCACGGTCGCCACCCGGCGGCTGATCGACGCCCGCCGCAGCGAGGACGCCCGTCGGCGCCGCGAGCAGGCCGCCGACGCGGAGCCGCAGCCCGCTGCTGTCGAACCGGGTGACGACACCCTGTTCCTGCTCTTCTGCTGCTGCCACCCCGACCTCACACCGGCCTCTCAGGTGGCGCTCACCCTCCGCGCCGTCGGCGGGCTCACCACGCGCGAGATCGCCGACGCCTTCTACGTTCCCGAGGCGACGATGGCGCAGCGGATCAGTCGCGCCAAGCGCACCGTGCGCGGGCGCCGGCTGAGCCGCCCCGGCGATCTCGCCGTCGTCTTGCGCGTGCTCTACCTCATCTACACGACCGGCCACACCGGCCGGGTCGACCTCGCCGGGGAGGCGATCCGCCTCACCCGCCAGCTCACCCTCGCGGTCCAGGAGCCCGAGGCGCGCGGGCTGCTCGCGCTGATGCTCCTCAACCATGCCCGGCTGCCGGCCCGGATCGATGCCGAGGGCCGCATCGTCCCGTTGGACCGGCAGGACCGCAGGCTCTGGGACCGACGCGAGATCGCCGCGGGCGTGCGAGTCCTGCGGTCGGCGCTCGCGGCGCAGACCGAGGCGCGACCGCCGGGCCGCTACCAGATCGAGGCCGCCATCGCCGCCCTCCACGACGACGCGGCGAGCGCCGCGGAGACCGACTGGCCCCAGATCCTCGCCTGGTATGACGACCTCGTCGCCCTGTCCACCGACCCGGTGCGGGAGGATCCCGCCGCGGTGCTCGGCCGCGCGGTCGCGGTCGGCACGTCCATGGCGGCGCCGCCGGGCTGGGCGAGACGGACCGGCTGCGCGAGGTGATCGGCACGCGGCACCGGTGGCACGCCGTGCGCGCCCACCTGCACGAGCTCGACGGCGACCTCAACGCCGCCGCCGCGGCTTACGCGGAGGCCGCCCGCCGCGCCACGAACGTGGCCGAGCGCGACCACCTGATCCGCCAGGCCGCCCGCGCGCGATCGGGCTGAGCGGACTCACGTCGTCCGCGTCCGCGGCCGATGTAGGGCGCACCAGATGCTTCGCGTCGCCCTCCTCCCGCTGATCCTGGCCTGCCTCCTCGCCGCCCCCGTCGGCGCCGGAGTGGCAAGCGCGGGCAAGCCGCGCCCCGGCCACCACGGGGACCGCCAGCAGCGGCACATCCTGACCGGCGTCAACGACACCGGCCAGACGAAGGACTTCCGCCGCTACGCGCGGAAGACCGCCTCGCGCCCGGACCTGATCCAGAGCTTCGTCGCCTGGGGCACGAACGGCCGGGAGCAGTTGGAGCGCTGGCGCGAGCTTCGTGTCGGTGGCGTCCTGTCGATATCGACCGCGCCCTGCTTCGGTTGCGAGGAGGTGATCACCCCGGCGGCGATCGCCAAGGGCAAGGATGACGGCTGGATCCTGGCGCTCGCCGGGAAGCTGGCGCACCTGAAGAAGCGAAGCTACGTGCGCCTGCTTCCGGAGATGAACGGCTTCAACCCGTACTCGGCCTACGGCGGCGCGGGCGGCAAGCGGACGAAGAGCCACTCGACCGCCTGGTTCCGTGCCGCCTTCAAGCGCTTCCACATCCTCATCCACGGCGGCCCGAAGCGGCACGTCGCCAAGCGGCTGCGGGCGGCGAGGTTGCGACCGCTCGGGGTGCGGGTGCGGAAGCGGCGTCTCCCCAGTCCACGGGTCGGGCTGATCTGGTGCCCGCAGCTCGTCTCCGCCCCCGACATCAAGGGCAACCGGCCCGCCGCCTACTACCCGGGCCGGCGCTACGTCGACTGGGTCGGCGCCGACTTCTACAACAACGACTTCGACCGGATCGGCAACCTGACGAGGTTCAGCAGGCGCTACGCGAGGAAGACCCCGATGGCGCTCGGCGAGTGGAGCTACGGGACCGCCTCCGACGATCCGCGGTTCGTCCACGCGGTGACGGGCTGGGTGCGAAAGCACGCCAAGATGGCGCTCTTCTACCAGGGCTTCGGCGAGGGCCGGGACAACCCCTACGAGCTCGAGGACTACCCGCGCTCGCTGGTCGCCCTGCGTCGCGACCTCAACGGCAGGCTGTTCCGCTGAGCCGGTCGGGCTCGGGAGATCCCGGGCCGGGAGTGTCCCGCGGAACACTCCGCTTCGCGGACGAGCCGCCCCGATCCGGGCAAGTCCGGGTTTGGAACCACACCCCGCGCTGGGGTGTCTGACGACGGATAACCGGTGCAGGACACCCCAGCGGACGCTTCGCGGCGACCGCCGCTCGCGCTGGGGTGTCTGACGACGGATACTCGGTGCAGGGCGCCCCAGCGCGGTCTTCGCAGCAGCGACCGCGGCGGCAACCGCCCGCGCGCCCCTCGTCGCTTCGCTGGGGTGTCAGATGCTGTGGAGGCTGGACCCACCGTGGACCTCTGCGTCTGCGACGACCGCCTCGAGGGTGCGGACGATCGGCCGGGCCGGGCGGCCATCCCCGCGGCACTGCGTTCGGCGCGCTCGAGGAGGCGGCAACGCGCCCGACGTCGAGGCGGTGCACGGACTCGACGTCCCGCTGCGGGACAGGACGCCGGGTCGGGTGAAGGTCGAGGTGCTCACCGGCCAGCGCGTGGTGTCTGTCCTGGCCACCGACGACGGCGGGACGATCACCGGCTCGACGCGGATCGTCGCCCGGGCACGGGAGAGCCCGGCGGGTTCCGCCTGAGGTCCGGCCGACGATCGGGTCGGCCGCGATCGTTCGCCCGCCGCGATGCGCGCGGAGCGCTAGGCTCGTGACCGTGGGGGAGCTGATCCACACCTGCTACCGCGTCCTCGACCCGGAGGCGTCGGTCGCCTTCTACGAGAAGCTCGGCTTCGAGGTGCTGTGGCGAATGCCGATCCGCGACGAGGCGACGAACATCTTCATGGGCCTGCCCGGCGACGGCGCCCGCCTCGAGCTGACCCACAACCACGACGTCAGCGAGCCCTACGAGATCGGCACCGGCTACGGCCACATCGCGATCACCGCCGACGACCTCGACGGTACCCTCGAGCGCCTCGCCGGGCTCGGCATCGAGCCCGAGCGCCCGCCCTACACGGTCCGCGCCGGCGGCTCCCGCCTCTGCTTCGTCCGCGACCCCGACGGCTACCGGATCGAGCTGATCGAGTCGAACCCGGGCGACGACTAGAGCCATTCCCGCTACTTCTGGGGGATGAGCGCCGAGCGGTTCGTGGTCTCGATCGAGTGCCCGCACTCAAAGGGCCGGCTGCTCGGGGCGCCGCGAGCGATGCAGCGGTCCCAGGCGGTGAATGCAGCATCGCGGAACCCGGGGCTCCGATCCGTTGCGTTCGAGCCGCCGGGGTTGCCCTGGCCGGCTGACCTGGGGGACGCTAGGTTGGTCGCATGGCAGCGGTGAGCGAGCCGTCCGGGCGAAACGGGTTGCCGCAGGGCCCGCGGGCGCCGCGGACCTGGCAGTCGTTCGCCTGGCAGACCCGGCCGATCCCCTACATCGAGCGTTGCCGGGCCCGGTTCGGCAAGACGTTCACGCTCGCCTTCGTCGGCATCGACCCGTTCGTGATGATGTCCCGCCCCGAGGACCTCAAGGCGATCTTCACGGCGCCACCCGACGTCCTTCATCCCGGCGAGGGCAGCGCGATCCTGCTGCCGGTGGTCGGGCCGAACTCGATCCTGCTCCTCGACGAGGACCGGCACATGACGCAGCGCAAGCTGCTGCTGCCGGCCTTCCACGGCGAGAAGATGGAGGCGCTCCGCGGAGTGGTGACCGAGGTTGCCGAGGCGGAGGTCGAGTCATGGACGACCGGCGGGCCGGTCCCGCTGCATCCCTACATGCGGGAGCTGACGATGGAGGTGATCCTCCGCGCGGTCTTCGGGCTCGACCGGGGCGAGCGGCTCGAGCGCCTGCGTGTCCTGCTCGGCGAGATGCTCAGGTTCGGAACGAGCCCGATCAGCCTGATCCCGCAGGCCCACCGGCTCGGCCGGCTGCACCCGACGTTGGCCGAGTTCATCGCCGTCCGCGAGCAGGCCGACGCGGAGATCCAGACCCTCGTCGACGAGCGTCGGGCCGGGGGCGAGGACCGCGACGACGTTCTCTCGCTGATGCTCCTGGCACGCCACGATGACGGCACGCCGATGACTGACGCCGAGCTCCGCGACGAGTTGATGACGCTGCTCGTCGCCGGCCACGAGACCACCGCGACCGAGCTCGCCTGGGCGTTCGAGCGCCTCGTTCGCCACCCCGGCTCGCTCGCGCGACTCGTCGCGGCCGTCGACTCCGACCACGACGAGTACCTGACCGCAACGATCCGCGAGACGCTGCGTCGCCGACCGGTCCTGACGATCGCCGGGCCGCGTCGCGTCAGGCGCGAGATCGAGGTCGGCGGCCGCACCTACGGCCCCGGCTGCCATCTCGTTCCCGCCGTCTACCTCGTCCACCACGACGCCGAGATCTACCCCGATCCCTATGCGTTCCGGCCCGAGCGCTTCCTCGACGCCGATCCCGGCACCTACACCTGGATCCCGTTCGGCGGCGGCCGCCGTCGCTGCCTCGGGGCGAGCTTCGCGATGCTCGAGATGGACATCGTCCTCCGCGCCGTCCTCGCGAGGCTCGAGGTCCGCCCCGCCAACCGGGGAGCCCTCGAGGGCCACCGGCGGCGGATGATCACCGTCGTCCCCGGCCGAGGCGCCGAGGCGATCCTCACGCCCCGACACCCCTCGCCCTCCCCACCCCCAGCGAAGCTGACCGCGGGCGTCTGAGTCCGGCCGGCGGGACGGCGCCGCCGACGCTGAGGCTGACTCATCTCGGAGGCCGGGGGTCGGGCGAGCCGCAGCCGACACTCAGCACGAGCGCAGCGAGTTGCGGAGGCGGCGGCTCGCCCGGCCGCCGGCCGGCCCAGAGCTGAGGCGAGGCGCGGCGACGTCCGACCGGTCGGGGCGTGTCAGCGGCTCAGCGCAGCCGCTCCGCCAGCTCGCCCATCGCGGCGATCAGCTTGAGGCGTTCGACGGTCCCTATCTCGCTCGACCCACCCCGCTCGGTGGCGGCGATCCGGGCGACGTTGACCAGCGTCCGCTCCGGATTCCGCCAGTCGCGCCACGGCGCGTAGTCGGGGGAGCCGATCAGCTCCGCGGCCAGCTTCGCGGCGTCGACGTCGGGCCCGGCCGCGCGGACGCGGTCGCGCAGCCACACCCAGTAGTCGCGGAGGGCGCGAACCGCGGCGAGATCGCCGACGGGCCCGTGGCCGCCGACGACGGCCGCGGGATCGAGCGACTCGATCCGCTCGAGCGCGACGATCCAGTTGCCGACCGGGCCCGCCCAGATGATCGGGACAACGCCGTTGAAGAGGATGTCGCCGGCGAACACCGTCCGTGTGTCGGGGACCCAGGCGATCGCGTCGCCACGGGTGTGCGCCGGGCCGACGAAGCTGAGCTCGACCCGGCGGCCGCCGACGTCGAGCGTCGCCTCCTCGTCGAAGGCGTGCTCGGGCACGCGCGGGTCGAGCCCCCCGAACTCGTAGGAGGAGAGCATCGAGCCGAAGCCGGCGAGGCCGCGAAGCCGGCCGGCGCCGGGCAGCAGCGGCACGCGGCCGGCGAGGCCGGCGAGGGTCCCGACCGGGGCCAGCCGGGTCAGCATCGACGGCGGCTCCGCCCGCATCTGCTCGATCGCCGGCGCGGTGGCGATGATCTCGACGCCGGCGCCGAGCAGGCCGTTGCCGTACCAGTGGTCGCCGTCGCCGTGGGTGTTGAAGAGGTGCTCGATCGGGGCCCCCGACCGCTCGCAGACGGGCACGAACGCGGCCAGCATCGCCGCCGTCAGCTCCTCGTCCCAGAGCGTGTCGACGATCAGCGACGCCCCGTCGCCGACGACGAGGCCCGAGTTCGACTCGCCGAGGCCGCCGTTCGGCTGCAGCCACGCCCAGGTCCGGTCGGCGAGCTCGGTCAGCCCGCCGGCGAAGCCGGCGACATCGCCGAGCGGCGTCCTCTCTCCGGTCCTGGTGCCCATCGAAGCCCCCATGTCGTGGCGGACGGCAGTCAAGCTATCAGCGCCTGTAGGTTCAGCGGACGGCATGGCGGCAGTGGTCGAGACGGAGTGGCGGGCCCGCTGGGCGAAGGCGATCGCGGCGCGGGCGCTGCCCGAGGTCGAGCAGCTCGTCGCAGTCTCGACGCCCTCCGGCGACGCCCGTGCCGCCGAGGAGATCGTCGGCCTGGTGACGACGATGCTGCCGGCGAGCGCCGCGATCGAGCGGATCCCCTGCTCCTCCCCCGCCCACGCGCCCGACCTGGTGGCGCGGATCGGGGGCGACGGCGAGCGCCGCCTGCTGCTCGTCGGCCACCTCGACACGGTCGTCGCCCACGACGGCCACCACCCGACCGTGCGCGCCGGCGACAGCCTGATCGGATCGGGGGCGATCGACATGAAGGGCGGCGTGGCGCTTGCGCTCGGGCTGCTGCGGGCGCTCGTCGAGGTGCCGGAGCGCTACGCCGAGGTCGCGCTGCTGCTCGTCAACGACGAGGAGTTCCGGACCGAGCCGTTCGCCCACGGCCCGCGGTTCGCGGCCTTCGACGCCTGCCTCTGCTTCGAGGGTGGCGAGCGGACCGCCGCCGGCGAGGAAGCGGTCGTCGTCCGCCGTAAGGCGGCTGCGGCGCTGCGCGTCGAGGCGACCGGGGTCGCCGCCCACGCCGGCGCCGACCCCGACGCCGGCCGCAACGCGCTCGTCGCGCTCGCCGGCGTCGCCACTGCGCTCGCCGGCCGCCACGATCCGGCCGGCTCCGAAGCGCTGAGCGTCGTCCCGACGATGATCAGCGCCGGCGAGGGGATCAACGTCGTCCCCGGCAGCGGTGAGCTCTCGATCGACATGCGCGCCGATGACGAGGCCAGCTTCGATCCCCTCATCGACTCGATTCCCGCGGAGGCCGACGGGGTGGCGCTGACGGTCGAGCGGCTGCGGCTCTGGCCGGGGATGGACATGACCGGACCGGCGGCGGGGCCGCTCGAGCGGGCCGCGACGCTGCTCGGCCGGCCGATCGTCGGTGTCTCCCGGGGCGGCGCCAGCGACGCCAGCAACCTGGCGCCGCACCTACCGCTGGCGATCGACGGCCTCGGACCGCTCGGCGGCGGCGCGCACTCGCCCGCCGAGCACCTCCTCGTCGACTCGCTCGGGGACCGGGCCGCGGTCGCGCTGGCGCTGACGGCCGCGCTGCTCGGGGCCTGACCGCGCCGCGGCCCCGGTTGCGCGATGATGAATGCAGCCGTCAACTTGAAAGGAACAGGAAATGGCTCGTAAGCAGGTCAAGTCGGTGGCGGGGATGGTCGTGGCGATCACGGGCGGCGCCCGCGGCATCGGCAGATGCACCGCGCAGGCGCTGATCCGGCGCGGTGCGCGCGTTTCGATCGGAGACCTCCACGCCGATCTCGCCGAGAAGACCGCGGCGGAGCTCGGCGGCAACTGCGTCGCCTTCGAGCTCGACGTCACCGATCGCGAGTCGTTCAGCCGCTTCCTCGATCAGACCGAGCAGGAGCTCGGCCCGGTCGATGTCGTGATCAACAACGCCGGAATCATGCCGATCGGCCCGTTCGTCGAGGAGACGGACGAGACCGCGAAGACGATGATCGACATCAACCTCCACGGCGTCATCTTCGGCACCAAGCTCGCGCTCGAGCGGATGCTCCCCCGCGGCAGCGGCCACATCGTCAACATCGCCAGCCAGGCCGGCAAGGCCGGGCTCCCGGGCGGCGCGACCTACTGCGCGACCAAGCACGCCGTCGTCGGGCTCAGCGAGGCGGTCCGGCTCGAGAACATCGACAAGGGGGTCGAGGTCTCCTGCGTGATGCCCGCGGTGGTCAACACCGAGCTCGGCGGCGGCCTGCAGGAGACGCGCGGCGTCCGCAAGGTCGAGCCCGAGGAGGTCGCCGAGGCGATCGTCGAGGCGATCGAGACGAACCGCTTCGACGTCTGGGTGCCGCGCTCGACGGCGGGCGTCTCGGCGATCCTCAGCCTCGTCCCGCGCAGCGGTCGCGAGGCGATCGCCCGCTTCCTGAAGGCCGACAAGGTGCTCGCCGAGGCCGACGCGCAGGAGCGCGCCGCCTACGAGGATCGGGCGGCGAAGAGCACGTCGGAGGCCAGCGCCGACGAGAAGACCGCCGCCAAGGGCTGAGCCTGGCCACCGGGCCGGGCGCCGACCTTGATGCCGACGCTGCCGCCCGGGGTCGCGGGGCTCGCCAGGCTGCCGGCGATCCCGCGGCTGCCGGTCCTGCCCGACCCGCTGCGCCGGGTCCGAATCCCCAAGGACCTCGAGTCGATCACGAGCGTCGGCGCCGAGGCCGACCCGTCCGCCGGCGGGGTCGAGCGCCGCAACGTCGAGGCGATCTGGAAGGCGGCGCTCGACTGGTACCGGACCGGCGTCCACCCGGCGCTGCAGGTCTGCGTCCGCCGCAACGGCGCCGTGATCCTCGACCGCGCGATCGGACATGCGCGCGGCAACGGCCCCGGCGACGCCGGCGACGCCGAGCGGGTCCCGGCGACGACCGCGACGCCGTTCTGCGTCTACTCGACCTCGAAGGCGATCACCGCCTTCGTCGTCCACAAGCTCTGCGAGCGCGGACTGCTCCACCTCGAGGACCCGGTCGCCGAGCACATCCCCGGCTACGACCGCCACGGCAAGCGCGGGATCACGATCGGCCACGTCCTCGCCCACAAGGCCGGCGTCCCGAACCTGCCCCGCGAGGCGCTCGACCTCGAGCACGTCAACGACCGCGAGTACCTCTGCGAGGTCCTCTGCGACGCCGAGCCGGTGATGCTGCCCGGCACCCAGCTCGCCTATCACGCCGTCTCCGGCGGCTTCATCCTCGGCGAGGTCGTTCATCGCGTCACCGGCCGCGACATCCGCGCCGTCCTCGCCGAGGAGCTCCTCGACCCGCTCGGCTTCCGTTGGACCAACTACGGGGTCGACCCCGCCGATGTGGACGAGGTGGCGGTCAACTACATCGCCGGTCCGCCGACGCCGCCGCCGCTGTCGACGCTGCTCGGCCGCGCCCTCGGCCGGGACGTCGACGACCTCGTCGAGCTCACCAACGATCCCCGCTTTCTGACCGGCATCGTCCCCGCCGCGAACACGATCACGACCGCCAACGAGCTGTCCCGGTTCTTCGAGATCATGCGCTGCGGCGGCGAGCTCGACGGTGTTCGCGTCATCGAGGCCGCGACGATCCGCCGCGCCCTCGTCGAGCGCGCGCACCACGAGATCGACCTCTCGCTCGGCTTTCCGACCCGGTTCTCCTACGGGCTGATGCTCGGGGCCCGCTTCCTCAGCCTCTACGGGCTCGACACCCAGCACGCCTTCGGCCACCTCGGCTTCACCAACATGCTCGCCTGGGCCGACCCCGAGCGGGGGACCTCGGTCGCGATCCTCAACAGCGGCAAGCCGATCCTCTACCCCGGGATTCACCGCTTCCTCGCGACGATGCAGCGGATCACCGGCGAGATGCCGAAGGTCGACGCCTCCGAGCGCGTCATCTAGGGCCGGCCCGAGTCGGACGGCTCCGCGGCCGTCGCCGACCTGCATCACGTCTTTTCGGATGCCGATGGCGTCGGCTCCCTGCTCGGACAGGCGGGGTTCTCGCGGAGCAGGCCCCCGAGGCTCGGCGATCGGTCGCCTAAGGCCGCATCTCGTACTGCCCCGCGAGCCCGCGGACCTTCGCGAACACCGAGTCGAACCGCTCGCCGTCGACCACCGGCCGGGCAATCGCCGCCCTCGCCCAGTCGGCCTGCGCCGGGGTCGCGGAAGCCTTGCCGTGGAGCTCGACGGCGTAGGCGGAGAAGTCGCGGACGAGGACGTCGAAGAGCTGATCGAGGGTGTCGGCCGGCAGGCTGACGAACCGCGCCTGCTCGAGGATCAGCTGCGCGTAGGGGATCAGGGTGAACAGCTCACCGAGGGTCAGCAGGTAGTCGAGGTCCTTCTGCTGCTCGGCGTCGGGGGCGGCATCGACGAGAAGCTGCTTGAACGACTCCGCGAGCTCGGCGAAGCGGGCGACGTTCGGGACGGCGGCGAACGGCTCGAACGCTGCGCGCCAGTCGCTGAAGCGGATCCTCGAGAGCCCGCGCGCTGGCCCCTGGCGGAACAGGTGCTCGTCGTCGCCGGCGGCGAGCGTGCGTTCGGGGGGAGCGAGGCCGGGATCGGGATCGAACAGGTAGGCGGGCATGAACTTGAGGACCAGCGCCATGTTCACGTGGACGGTGCCCTCGAGCTTCGGCAGGCTGCGGATGTCCTTGGCCGCCATCTCGAAGAACATGTCGCGCTCGAATCCCTTGGCGGCCATCACGTCCCATAGCTCGTCGATCACGCGCTCGCCCTCGGTCGTGACCTTCATCTTCGTGAGCGGGTTGAAGAGCAGGTAGCGGCGGTCCTCCGGCGAGGCGCTGCGCACGTAGTCGATCGCGCGGTTCGCGAACAGCTTCATGGCGACGAGCCGGGCGTAGCTGTCGGCGAACGCCTGGCGGACGTGGGGGAAGTCGGTGACCCGGATGCCGTAGAGGATTCGCGAGTCCGCATGGGTGATCGCCTCGTGCAGCGCGTGCTCGCAGATCCCGATCGAGGCGAAGCCGAGGTTGAACTTGCCGATGTTGACCGTGTTCAGCGCCGCGTCGAAGGCGCCGGACCCGGTGTGGAGGACATCGGCGGGGGCGACCGGGTAGTCGCGCAGCTCGAACTGGCTGACGTAGTTCTGCGAATTGACGACGTTGCGGATCAGCTCGTAGCTCGGGTTCCGGGAGTCGGCGGCGAAGAACGCGTAGCCGTCTGCGCCCTCGACCCCGTCGATGCGACCGAACACCGAGACCATCGCCGCCTCGTTGCCGTTGCCGATGTAGTACTTGCCGCCGTTGGCGCGCCAGCCCTCGCCCGACGCGTCCGGCGTCAGGACCATGTCGGTCGAGTAGATGTCGGCGCCGTGGGCGCGCTCGGAGAGGCCGAACGCGAAGATCTCCCCGCCCTCGAGGAGGCGCGCTGCCCGCGCCCGTGCCGCCTCGTTGTCGGACATGAAGATCGGGCCGAGCCCGAGGATCGTCACCTGCCACGTGTACCAGTAGGCGAGCCCGTAGAAGGCCGACACCTCGTTGAACGCGCAGATCCGCTGCGTGTCCCAGCGCCGCTCGGGGTCGCGGCCGCCGTCGCGCGCCGGGGTCAGAAAGCGCGCGAAGATCCCCTCCTCGGCCTGGAATGCGAGATAGTCGGCGTACCAACGGTGCTCCCGGTCGGCGTCCTTGAGCGCCACCTTGCCGCGATGCTCGAACCAGGCGATCGTCGCCTCGATCGCCTGACGGTCGCGCGGCTCGAGATGCTCGAACCCGGGGGAGTTGGGGTCGAGGATCAGCCCGTCGCCCGGGGCCTGATCGCCTGCGGCGGTGGCGGGACCGGTCGGGGCGCTCTCGGTGGTCGACATGGGTTGCAGCCTAACCGGGCGAAACGATCGGTCCACAGCTCGACGCTCGACGAGCATGGCGATGCGAGGAGGCCCGGCGAGAGGCCTTCAGGGAGAGGTTCCGCGGAACGAGCGGTCGGGTTGAGCCTCAGTCCGCGTCCTTCTCGTCGATCAGCTCCGCGGCGACGTCGGGGACGTAGGCGTAGAGGTCCTCGGGGGGGCGCCGGTAGCCCGCGTCCTTCTGGACCTTCGGCAGCTTCACGGGCTGCTGCTCGACCGGCTCGTAGGGGATCGAGGAGAGCAGGTGCGCGATGCAGTTGATCCGCGCGTTGCGCTTGTGGTCGGACTCGACGACGTGCCAGCGCGCCTCGGGGATGTCGGTGTGGATGAACATCTCGTCCTTGGCGCGCGAGTAGTCGACCCAGTGGCTGCGCGAGAAGAGGTCGGTGGTCGAGAGCTTCCACTGCTTGAGCGGGTCGTCGATCCGTGCTTCGAACCGCTTCGCCTGCTCCTCCTCGGAGACCGAGAACCAGTACTTGACGAGGATGATCCCGTCGTCGACGAGCATCCGCTCGAAGGTCGGGCACTGGCGCAGAAAACGCTGATGCTCGTCCGGCGTGCAGAAGCCGAGCACCCGCTCGACCCCGGCGCGGTTGTACCAGGAGCGGTCGAACAGGACGACCTCGCCGGCCGCCGGCAGGTGGGCGATGTAGCGCTGGAAGTACCACTCGGTCTGCTCGCGGTCCGACGGCGCCGGCAGCGCCACCGTGCGGACGACGCGGGGCGAGGGGAACTCGGTGATCCGCTTGATCGCGCCGCCCTTGCCGGCGGCGTCGCGGCCCTCGAAGACGACCGCGATGCGGGCGCCCTCGCGACGGACCCACTCGGCCATCTGGACAAGCTCGACCTGCAGCTCGTAGAGCTTCCTCTCGTAGGTCCTCGCGGGCAGCTTCGCCGTCTTCTCGCGTGCCACGACGCCCTCAGACCTCGAGCTCGGCCCCGTGCGGGCCGAGGTTCGCGATCGCCGAGCCGTCGATCTCGGAACGCTCCCCCCACGCCTCGTGGATGTGCCCGCAGACGACCAGCGGCGGTCGCTTCATCTCGATCGTCGCCAGGATCGCGACGCTGCCGAGGTGCTCGCCGGCCGCCGAGCGGTCGCAGTGGCCACGGGGCGGCGAGTGGACGATCAGCACGGCGCCTTGCGGGCAATCCGCCAGCCGCGCGGCCGCCTCGTCCTCGGTGAGGTCGAAGCTCCAGTCCCACGGGGTCGTCGGGACGCCGGCCCCGAGGCCGTAGAACTCGACGCCGCCGATGCTCGCGCCGCCGCCGTGCAGCACCGTCGCCGCGTCCCATCCCGACTCCGCGACCGCCGCGCGCAGCTCCTCCTCGGTCTCGTTGTTGCCGGGGACGAGCAGCGTCGGCGCAGTGATCGTCGCGAGCGCGGCGATCGTCTCCGTGACGCCCTCGTGGACGGAGCCGAAGTCACCGGCGCCGATCACGACGTCGGCCGCGCCGCTCGATGCGACCAGGTCGGCAGCGGCGTCGAGGTCGCGGTGCAGGTCGCTGAACGCGAGCAGCTTCATCGGCCGCCCTCCCCGCTGGGCGAGACGACCTCGAGCTCGCGGACGCGGAGCCGGCCGACGTCGAGGTCCTCGATCGCGAGCCGCCGCACCGATGCGCGCCCGACCGCGAGCCGCCCGACCGCGAGCCGCCCGACCGCGAGCGCGCCGATCGCGACCGCGGCGACGGCGAGCGCGCCGACCGCGACCGGCGCCGCGGCGGTCGGTCCCAGGGCGGCGGGACCGCGGACGGTCCCGGCCCGGACCTCGAATCCCTCCCATCGCACCCCGGGGAGGCGTTCGCGGACGCGCTCCGCCATCTCTGCTCCGACCATCGCTGCAACTCCTTTCGGCGTCGGGCTGATCCTCTCACGTCGAAGCCAATAACCTCGCGCCGATGACGGACGACGGGGCAGCGACCGCAGTCGAGGCAGGAGCGGCGGCGGGGATCGTCTCCTGCCGCGAGCTGAGCCGGCGGTTCGGCGAGGGGGATGCTGCGGTCGACGCGCTGCGCGGCGTCACGCTCGCCTTCCCGAAGGGCCAGCTGACCGCGATCGTCGGGCCCTCGGGATCGGGCAAGTCGACGCTCATGCATCTCCTCGCCGGGCTCGACCGGCCGACCGGCGGGCAGGCGTGGATCGACGGCGTCGAAGTAACCGCGCTCGACGACAAGGGCCTGACCGCGCTGCGCCGCGAGAAGCTCGGCTTCATCTTCCAGTTCTTCAACCTCGTCCCCGTCCTCGACGCCGCCGAGAACGTCGAGCTGCCGCTGAAGATCGCCGGGCGCGACGTCGACCCGGCCTGGCGCGACCGGCTCCTCGCCACGGTCGGGCTCACCAACCGGACCACCCACCGCCCCGCCGAGCTCTCCGGCGGCGAGCAGCAGCGCGTCTCGGTCGCCCGGGCGCTGATCACGCGTCCCGCCGTCGTCTTCGCAGACGAGCCGACCGGCAACCTCGATTCGAAGTCGGGAACCGGCATCCTCGAGCTGCTCCGCACCTCGGTCGACGAGTTCGGGCAGACCGTCGTGATCGTCACCCACGACCCGAAGGTCGCCGCGGTCGCCGACCGGGTCATCGTCCTCGCCGACGGCCGGGTCGCGGCCGACCGCAGGGTCAGCGGCGAGGACGACGTCATCGCCCTGATGCGGGACCTCTAGGTGGCCGCGCTCGCACTCCGCGAGCTGGCGTCGCGGAAGTTGCGTGCGGCGCTGACCGCGCTGGCGATCATGCTCGGGGTCGCGATGGTCGCCGGCACCTTCATGCTGAAGGCGTCGGTCGACAAGGCGTTCGACGACATCTTCGCCGAGGCCAGCGCCGGGATCGACGTCACCGTCAAGCCGGCCAGCGCGTTCGACGCCGGCATCGACCTGCCCGAGTCGGGCGCCACGTTGCCGCAGTCGCTGGTCGGGAAGATCGCGGGCGTCGACGGCGTCGCCAAGGCGGCCGGTGCCATCGGCGACTCGACCTCGATCGCGATCCTCGACTCCAACGGCGATCGGATCGGGCCCCCCGGGGGTGGCTCGCCGCAGATCGCGGCCAGCGTCGAGCCGGAGCCGTTCAGTCCGTTCACCTGGGTCGAGGGATCGGCGCCGAGCTCGCCGAGCGAGGTCGGGATCGACTCGATCACCGCCGGCGAGGAGGGCTGGCACGTCGGCCAGGAGGTCACGATCAGCGGCGTCCGCGGCGTCAAGCACTACACGCTCTCGGGGATCGGCCGGTTCGGCAGCGGCGTTCCCCTCGGCGGCGCCAGCTTCGCGCTGTTCACGCTGCCCGAGGCCCAGGCGATCACCGGCAAGGTCGGCGAGCTCGACAACATCGACGTCGAGGCGGCCGACGGCGTGACGCCGGACGAGCTCGCGGCGCGTCTCAACCGGGTCCTGCCGAAGGACGCCGAGGCCAAGACCGGAGCCGAGGACGCGGCCCAGCAATCGGTCGACATCAAGGAGGGGTTCGGCTTTCTGACGACTTTCCTGCTCGTCTTCGCCGGCATCTCGGTGTTCGTCGGGGCGTTTCTGATCTTCAACACGTTCTCGATCACCGTCGCCCAGCGGACCCGCGAGTTCGGGATGCTGCGGACGCTCGGCGTCTCCTCCCGTCAGGTGCTCGCGACCGTGATCGTCGAGGCGCTGATCCTCGGCATCATCGCGTCCCTGCTCGGGATCGTCGCCGGGCTCGGCTTCGTCGAGCTCGTCACCGGGGCGTTCAAGGCGATGGGCTTCGAGCTGCCCCAGAGCGGGATCGTCATCGACGGCGGCGCGATCGTCGTGCCGCTCATCGTCGGGGTCGTCGCGACGCTCGGCTCGGCCGTCGTGCCGGCGATCCGGGCGACGCGCGTGACCCCGCTCGAGGCGCTGCGCGACGAGGGCCGCACGGCCGAGGCGCCGACGCGACGCCGGGTCTGGACGGCGCGGGTGCTGATCGCCGCCGGCATCGCGGCGCTCGCGGCCGGGCTGTTCGCCACCGCGTCGTTCGGCTCGGCGCTGCCGCTGCTCGGACTCGGCCTGATCTTCCTCTTCATCGGCATCGCGATGCTCGCCGGGACGTTGGTGAGGCCGCTCGCCTCGCTGGTCGGCCGGCCGATCGAGCGGGTCCGCGGGGTCACGGGCAGGCTCGCCCGCGAGAACACGCTTCGCAACGCGAGCCGGACCGCGACCACCTCGGCAGCGCTGATGATCGGCGTTGCGCTGGTGGTCTTCGCCGCGGTCTTCGCGGCATCGGCGACGAAGTCGGTCGGCGACGCGCTCGACGAGACGTTCGCCGGCGACCTGATCATCGCCAGCACCGACGGGAGCTCGCCGATCTCCCCCGACGTGGCCCGGCAGGTGGCCGGGGTGGACGGGATCGGGGCGGTCTCGCCGCTCACCGGGGCGCCGGCCGAGGTCGAGCTGGCGACGACGAAGCTGGAGCTGGTCGACGGCCTCGATACCGCGACGCTGACGAAGGTTGCCAAGATCGACTGGGTGGAGGGCGATGACGCGACGTTGACGGGCCTCGGCAGCGACCAGGCGATCGTCGAGTCGCAGTGGGCGGACGACAATGACGTCGCGGTCGGTGACAGGATCACCCTGAAGACGGTGACCGGGGAGGAGGTCCCGGTGACGGTCGAGGGGAGCATCCGTGATCGCGTCCAGCTCCTCGTTTCGTCGCTGGCGTTGCCGATCGAGACGGTCCGGCAGCGGTTCGATGCCCGCCAGGACTTCGCCGCCCTCGTCGGTTTCGCCCCCGGAGCCGATCCGGCCGCGGTCAGGGGCCGCGTCGACCGGCTGCTCGCGCGCCGCTTCCCGCAGGTGGAGGCACGCGACCAGCAGCAGTTCGAGCAGCAGCAGGAGGACCTGATCAATCAGCTCCTGGCGTTGATCTACGTGCTCCTGGCGTTGTCGGTGCTCGTCAGCCTGTTCGGCGTCGTGAACACGCTCGTGCTCTCGATCTACGAGCGGACCCGTGAGATCGGGATGCTGCGTGCGATCGGCGCCTCGAAGTCGCAGATCCGCAGGATGATCCGCTACGAGTCGTTGATCACGGCGATGATCGGGGCGCTGATCGGCGCCGTCGTCGGGCTCGCGATAGCGATCGCCGCCGTCGAGGCGCTCGAGGACGAGGGGCTCGTCCTCGGCGTCCCGATCCTCGGGATCATCGTCGTCCTGATCGCCGCCGCCATCGCCGGCGTGATCGCCGGGGCGTGGCCGGCCCGCCGCGCGGCGAAGATCGAGGTCATGGAGGCCCTCCAGTACGAGTAGCCGTCGCTGGCCGTCGCCGGCTCGGCGTCCTCCGTCGGCACGCGGCCGGCGGCCGCTCCGCCTCCTGCGTCCCTGATCCGACTCCTCCCGACCGCGGCGCTGCGCAGCCGCGCCGGCGCGGCGTCCCCGTGGGCACGCGGCCGGTGGCCGCTCAGATCAGCTCGGCCGCGGCTGCAAGCGTGGCGGCGAAGTCGGCGGACGGGACCGGGCTCACCCCCGGTGAGGTCGCGCCGGCGTCGCGGTAGCGGCGAACGGCGTCGCGGACGTCCTCGTCGGTCCCGAACCCGCCGAGCGAGTCCAGCATCGGCTCGCTCATCGCCGCCTTGGCACGCTCGACGTCGCCGGCGGCGATGCCCTCGTCGAAGCCGGCGATCTCGGCGGCGAAGCCGGAGCGCTCGAGCATCGAGCGATAGAACGGCAGCGACAGGTAGGCGACCAGGTCGCCGCGCATCCGCTCCAGCGTCGCTGCCCGGTCGCCGGTCACGGCGACGGGGACCGCCGGGACGACGTCGAATCCCTCGAGCCCCCGCCCGGCCTTCTCGCGACCCTTCCGCACCTCGGGGAGGACCACGTCGCGAACGTAGGCCGGATCGCAGAGCCAGAGCAGGACGCCGTCGGCGATCTCGCCGGCAAGCCGGAGCATGTTCGGCGACAGCGCCGCAACGTAGATCGGCAGATCGGGACGGACCTCGTAGCCCAGGAACCGGAACTGCGTTGGCCACTTCTCGCCCGCCGGCGGCTCCTCGCCACGCAGCATCGCCCGGATCGCGCCGACGTACTCCCGCATCTCGGCGACCGGCCGGTCGATCGACTGTCCGTACCAGCCCTCGACCGTGACCCGGTGGGAGACCCCGAGGCCGAGGATCATCCGTCCGCCCGAGATCTCGTCGATCGTCGCGGCCGCCTGCGCTGTCGCGACCGGCGTCCGCGAGTAGATCGGCAGCACCCCCGTCCCGAGCCGGATCCGCTCCGTCGCTGCCGCGTAGGCGGCCAGCACCGTCAGCGAGTCCCGACCGGCGATGTGGGTCACGTAGGTCGAGTCGTAGCCGTGCGACTCGGCGAGCCGGACCCGCTCGATCGCCCGATCGAGCGAGCGGCCGGCCGAGATGAAGGTCCCGATGCCGGGCATGGTCGGGTTCTACCGGATCTCCGCGTGAAAAACGCAAGGTTCGGGTCGCTCTACGACCCTTCGATTGCGTTCTTCGACGGTGAGCGGAGCTGCGGGCGGGGCGGCCGCGAGCCATGCGTGGGCAGGGCGGCCGCGAGCCCAGGCGTGGGCGGGATGAGGTCAGGCGCGGGGGCGGTAGTCGTCCTTCGTGCGCTCGGCCAGCGCCAGGGTCGAGGCGGCGATCGGCGTGTCGCGGAGGTCGTACGCCCGGGCCAGCTCCGCCAGCAGGGCTGCGATCGTCGCCGCGATCAGCGGGTCGGGCCCGCCGAGCGGGCGCGGCGCATCGTCCTCGCCCAGCTCGTGCGCGAGGCTGCCGGTCGTCGCCGGGTCGTAAGCGAGGTCGAGTGCCTCGTAGACCGGGAGCAGGACCTCGTTGATCCGGGCGGCGCCGCGGACGACGACGACGGCGCCGACGTGGGCGCCGGCGACGATCACCCGCTGGCCGATGCCGGCGAGCTTGACCGCCCCGCGGGCGTTGACGCTGAACTCGCCGGGGCAGTACTCGCCCTCGACCTCGCCTACCGCGGCGTCGGCGCCGAGCGCCGATCCGGCGGTGGCGATCGTCGCCGCCATGGCCGCGAACCGCTCCCGCGTCCCGGCGTAGGAGCCGGAGCCGCCCGCCGCCCGGACCGCGTGCGACAACGAGACCGTGCCCTCGTGGAAGACGGCGGCGCGGCCGCCGGCGATCCGCTCGATCGGCGTGTACCCGGCCTCGCGGGCGATCGCGACCGCCCGCCGATAGCCGGGGCGGAGCCGGTCGAGCTTGCCGAAGGCGAGGATCGGTCCGGTCCGGTTGATCCGGATCGCCGGCGGCAGCTCGGCGTGCGCGACCTGGCGCAGCAGCGCGGCCGAGACCGCCGTCTCCAGGCAGGCGTCGTCCGCGAACGAGGTCGTGATGACGTCGACGGTCGGGCGCTGCGCAGCGGTCAAGCGGGTTGCGCGGGATGTGAATGAACCATTGCCTTTGTGACGGGCCTCACACATGGATCGCGCGGATACCGGGATCGTTCGCTGGGTCAGCCGAATCCGGTCGTTGCGGCCCGACGCCCGCAACCTACCTCGCCGGTTCGGATCAAGCAGATGGATTGGATCGATGCTGCCAAGACAACCGATTGAACCTGCCCGCCGAGCCCGCGGCCGCTCCCGCCGTGACGGGCTCGTGGTGCTCGCCGTAGGCGCCTCCCTCGCCCTCGGCGGCGCCGGCGTCGCGCTGGCCGCGGCCGCCCCCGACGCTGCCACCGGCCCCGCCGAGCCCGCGGCCGCCGTTGCGGTCCTCGACCACGCCAGCCAGCTCGAGCGCTCGCTCGGCGTCGGCATCGCCCGGGCCCGCTACGCGAAGCTCTACGACGAGGCGGATCGCCTCGGCGTCGAGCCGAAGCGGGACCTCGCCGCTACCGGGGCCGGCAGGGCCGCCCTCGCGGACGGAGCCGACGCTCTCCGGAAGCGGATCGAGGCCGAGAAGAAGCGGCGCAAGGAGGCATCCTCCTACGGGACGCCCGAATCGGTCGGGGTCGACCAGTCGACCCTCGACGCGATCGCGGCCTGCGAGTCCGGTGGCGATCCGACCGCGGTCGATCCGTCCGGCACCTATCGCGGCAAGTACCAGTTCGACATGCAGACCTGGGCGTCGGTGGGCGGCAGCGGCGACCCCGCTGCCGCACCCGAGGCCGAACAGGACTACCGCGCGGCGCTGTTGATGTCGCGCTCCGGATCGAGTCCCTGGCCGGTCTGCGGCTGAGCCCGCCGTCCGCCACCACCCGGGCCATCCGAACCCCGCCATGTGCGGATCGGAGGACCCACGTCGGGCGGGCTGCGGGCGGCGCCATCGCCACCGGGTCCGCACGCCGCCTCGGGCCGCGGATGCGAGACTGAAAGCGGATGAGCGAGGACCGAACGAACGAAGCGGGGTCGAAGCCGCCCGGCGATCGCATCGAGTCGGTCCGCTTCGGCGTCCCGACCCGCGGCAACCGTCGTCTCGAGCGCTTCGTCGAGCGCGCCGCCGCGGATCCGCAGGTCCGCGCCTGGTGGTATCTCCAGCAGGTCGGCTCGGAGCGGCTCGGCATGTCCGACCACTCCTGGGTCCACATCCAGATCGTCGCCAACATCGCCCTGCGGATGCTCCGGCTCGCCTGCCGCGCCGGGATCGCGACCGCGATGGTTGCCGACCACGGCATGAGCGACCGCGACTCGGAGGTCGTCGTCATCGCCGGCGCGATGCTGCACGACGCCGGCATGTCGATCCACCGCACCGATCACGAGGCCTACTCGTTGTTTCTCGCCGAGCCGAAGCTGCGCGAGCTCCTCGACGGCGTCTACGTCGAGCCGGAGCTGACCATCGTCGTCTCCGAGGCCCTGCACTGCATCATCGGCCATCGCCGCCGCGGCCGTCCCTACACGCTCGAGGCGGGCGTCGTCCGCGTCGCCGATGCGCTCGACATGGCGCAGGGACGCTCGCGGCTTCCGGTCGAGCGCGGCGACATCGGCATCCACTCGATCTCGGCCGCCGCGATCGACGAGGTCACGATCGAGCGCGGCACCGACCGCCCGATCCGCGTCGAGATCAAGATGAACAACTCAGCCGGCATCTTCCAGGTCGACGACCTGCTCGCGACGAAGATCCGCAGCACCCCGCTCGAGGACCACATCGAGGTGATCGCCTCGGTCGAGGGCGAGACCGAGAAGCGCCTGATGCGTGAGTTCCGGATCTGACGAACCAGTGGGGGCGGGCGGGGCAAGGGCCCCGCGGCCGCGACTCGCTGCGCTCGCGCTGACTGGCCGCGGGACCCTCACCCCGCCCGCCCGATGACGACGCCCGCAGCGGCGTGCTGAAGGAGGGAAAGGAACGCGGCCGCGACTCGCTGCGCTCGCGCTGACTGGCCGCGGGACCCTCACCCCGCCCGCCCGATGACGACTCCCGCAGCGGCGTGCTGAGGCCGGGCGTCAGACGCCGGCTCCCTCGCCGCCGCGACCCTCACCGGCGGCGAAGCGGGCGGCGCCGCGGAGGCCCGCCTCGACCGACTCGAGGCCGAGTCGGGCCTCGAGCTCGAGGCTCTCGGCGAGCGGCAGCGTCGAGCCCTCGATCGCCGAGCGGCGATCCGAGAGCATCGTCCGCTGCGGGAACCGGGCCAGGCCGGCGGCGATCTCGAGCGCGCGGTCGAGGTGGCGGCCGTCCTCGACGACCTCGGTGAGCAGCCCCCACTCGAGCGCCTCGGCGGTGTCGATGATGCGCCCGGTCAGGATCAGGTCGAGGGCGCGGCCGAGCCCGACGATCCGTGGCAGCCGCAACGTCCCGCCGTCGATCAACGGCACACCCCAGCGGCGCTCGGGGTAGCCGAGCCTCGCGCTCCGTCCCGCGACCCGCAGGTCGCACCAGAGCGCCAGCTCGAGGCCCCCGGCAAGGCACCAGCCGCCGATCGCGGCGATCACCGGCTTGGCGGCGGTCAGCCGCGTGAAGCCCATCGGACCCTCGGGGCGGCCGGCGACCCGAGCGATGACGTCGGCGGGAACGTCGGGCCCGGCCGCCGCCAGCGCCTTCAGGTCGGCGCCGGCGCAGAAGGCCTGATCGCCGGCGCCGGTCAGGACCATCACGCGGGCTTCGTCGTCGGCCTCGAACCGGCGCAGACCGGCGAGCAGCTCGGCGGCGGTCGCGGTGTCGACCGCGTTGCGGCGCTCGGGCCGGTCGATCGTCAGGACGGCGGTCGTGTCGCGGGTCTCGTAGGCGACGAGGGCCACGACCCGATCGTATTCGCGGCGGCCTCCGGCCGCTACCCGGCGGGCTGCCAGCGCCGCAACGTCGGCAACGGGTCGATCGGCGGGGCGTAGGGGCCCCTGCCGGCGCGGATCTCGAAGTGAAGGTGCGGCCCGTCGCAGGAGCCTGTGCAGCCGAGCAGGCCGACGCGCTCACCCGGCGCGAGCTGCTCGCCCGGGGCGACGCCGGCCGGCCGCTCCATGTGCATGTAGACGTAGGTGTGCCGGGCGGCCGGGTCCCAGAGCGCAGCCCAGTTGCCGCGGCCGCCGTCGCTGCCGGTCTCGAGGACCTCGGTAGCGGTCGGGGAGACGACCGGCGTCCCCGCGGGAGCGAACATGTCCTGGCCCTCGTGGAGGCGGCCGCGCTCGTCGCCGAAGCCGTTGATCGCCGTCCCGTGGTCGGCCGGGGCCGCGACCGGGCTGACCGGCTGTGCCGCCCCGGCCTCGTCGCCGAGCCGCATCCCGATGATCAGCGCTGCAACGTCCGCGGGCGATCCGGTCGGCCCGGAGCGGGGTGGGGCGCCGGTGGCCTCGCCGGTCGGCGTCGCCGCAACGGCGCTCGCGGGCGCGAGCAGCGCGAGCACGGCGACGCAGCGTGCGACGGCACGCCTCGTTACGGAGGTGTCGGATGGAGTGGCCGGCATGGCGTTTGCCCGGGCCCGCGAAGGCGGGATTCTGCCGTGGTTCGCGGCGTCAACCCCGATACCTGCAAATCATTAAGGAAACGTGAGCAAAGTCACACGAGATACGCCGCGCTCCGCAACGAGTCCGTGCCGGCGCCAGCGGCGGGCCACCCGGCTACGGACGGGCGGGGCCCCGGCTACGGGCGGCGGGGCCCCCCGGCTACGAGCGGCGGGCTGCCCGGCAACGGGCGGCGGGCCACCCGGCTACGGACGGGCGGGGCCCCGGCTATGGGCGGCGGGGCCCCCCGGCTACGAGCGGCGGACGCGCTCGATCTGCTCGCGCATCCGCTCCTTGCGGCCGTCGAGCTTCGCCTGGATCAGCGAGAGGACGACCGGCAGGATCATGAACAGCGCGATCACGCCGAAGCAGAAGAAGGTGACGCTCTTGTCGGTCGTGCGGCCACCGGTGCCGACCCCGTCGGCGGCCAGCGCTGCCGGGGCGAGCGCGAGCGCGGCTACCGCGACGGCGGCGAGGGCCGTCGCCAGGAGGACCCGCTTGCGATCGGGGCGTTGCACGGCGGCTGACTCTACCGGAGGGCGGCCCCATAGCATGGCGCGCCCATGTCGGTCCTCCAAGCGATCGTGCTCGGGCTCGTCCAGGGCCTGACCGAGTTCCTGCCGATCTCCTCCAGCGGACATCTGCTGATCGTTCCGGCGTTCGCGGGGTGGGAGGATCCCGGCGCCGCGTTCACCGCCGTGATCCAGCTCGGGACGATGGCGGCCGTGCTCTCGTTCTTCCGGGTCGACCTGCTCCGGATCACCCGGGCGTGGCTGGCCGAGATCCGCGTCCCGTTCGCACAGCGCAGCGTCGAGGCGAACCTCGGCTGGTTCATCATCCTCGGCACGATCCCGATCTCGATCTTCGGGTTCCTGTTCCGCAACCAGATCGAGTCCGGCGCCCGCAGCCTCTACCTGGTCGGGACGATGCTGATCGCCTTCTCGTTCGTGATGCTCGCCGCCGAGCGCTTCGGTCGCCGCGAGCGCCCGCTCAACGCGATCAACGGCCGCGATGGCGCCTTCATCGGCGTCTGGCAGGCATTCGCGCTGATACCGGGCGTCTCGCGATCGGGGGCGACGATCTCGGCCGGGCTGTTCCGCAACTTCGACCGGACCGCGGCCGCGCGCTACTCGTTCCTGCTCTCGGTGCCCGCGATCGTGCTCAGCGGGCTCTTCGAGCTCCGCAACATCGGCGGCGAGGGCAGCGTCGGCTTCGTGCCGACCGCGGTCGCGACGGTCGTCGCCTTCCTCTCCGGCTACGCGGCGATCGCCTGGCTGCTCCGCTACCTCGCCCACCACTCGCTGGCGGTCTTCGTCGCCTACCGAATCCCGCTCGGGATCCTCGTGATCGCGCTGGCCGCAAGCGGCGCGATCAGCTGAACGCAGTGGACGCTCCGCCGTCGACGGGGCGGCGCACCGTTTCCGGCGACCCGACAGAATGCCGTGATCCCGCCGCCGCCGCGGTTTCGACAGGGCACCGGAGGAAGTGGACGCGAAGCCGAGGCACGCCTCCGGAGTGACCTGTGAAAATCCGGTTACCGGAGCCGAAAACCGCCCGGATCGGGGATCGGTGTCGCTACCATCGGCCGGGAGCCGATCCCTTCGCCCGATCGGCCACCGATGGGTTTGACCGCTGGAACACTCCGAGTTGCGCTGATCGACCGCGACGGCGCCTTCGTCAAGACGCTCGCCAACCGCCTCGACGCGGCCGGCTGGCAGCATCGCCTCCTCGGCGGGATCGTCCCGCTCGACGAGCTCGTCGCGATGAAGCTCAACGCGCTCGTCCTCGACATGTCGGTACTGCCGCCCGAGGAGGCCTGGCCCTATCTCGAGCGTGTCTGCGGGATGCTGCCCGGCCTCGGGGTGGTCGTCTGCACGAACGAGTCGACCGTCGCCCAGCGGGTCCGTGGCCTCCGCCTCGGCGCCGACGACTGGATCACCAAGCCGTCGCACCCGGAAGAGGTGATGGCGCGGATCGAGGCGGTGGTCCGGCGCCGGCGGCGCAGCACGGCCGAGCCCGAGCGGGGGCCGCTCGTCGTCGGCGAGCTCGAGGTTCGCGGTGATCAGTATCAGGCGTTCGTCGCCGGCCGCAGCGCCGATCTGACCCGCCGCGAGTTCGAGCTCCTGCAGGCGCTCGCCGACGCGCAGGGAAGCGTCATCGAGCGCGGCGAGATCTACCGTCGGGTCTGGGGCTACGAGATGGCGCACGGCGATCGCTCCGTCGACGTCTTCATCCGCAAGCTCCGGATCAAGCTCGAGAGGCTCTCGCCGGGCTGGACATACATCCACACCCACTTTGGCATCGGCTACCGCTTCGACCCCGAGCCGGTCGACGGCAGCGCCGCCGAGCCGCCGGCCGGCCCACCGGCTGCCGCCGGGCAGGGGTCGGCCGTGGCAGCGGTGGAGCCGGCCCGGTAGGTCTCGCCGGGTCGGCGGTGGCAGCGGTGGAGCCGGCCCGGTAGGTCTCGCCGGGTCGGCCGTGGCAGTGGTCGAGCCGACCCTGTGGGCCCGGTGGGATGGGGGAGAGCACCGGCGTCCGGGGGACGCAGGGCCCCAGAATCTGCGCCGGTGGCCGATCCCGATCGGAACGGCCGTCGAACCTCTGACGGCGGGTTGGTTGATCGGCGCATCGGGGATCGAGTGTCCCGCGGAACACTCGTGCCGAAAGTGCGTCGAATCGGACCGCCCGTCCCGCAGTCCGCCGAAACGTGCGCGTACCCGCCCATCGCGCCCTTCCCCGTTCACACCATTTTCACAGCAGGGGCACAGCCGCGTAACAACAGGCCGACCCGCCGCTGCGACGCTGCTGTCGCCCGGAGACATGTCCGGGGCGCGTCCAGGCCCGCCCCCTCCGGACGCATCCCGACCATCGACACGAGGAGTCACATTCAGTGAGCTCAAGCAAGCCCTTCGCAACGCTCGTCGCGACGGCGCTGCTCACCCTGGGAGTTGCTGCATGCGGCAGCGACGACAGCACCAGCAGCGACGGCGCCGGCGCAACGCCGAGCGGGCTGTCAGGGTCGCTCCGGATCGACGGCTCGAGTACCGTCGGCCCTCTCACCCAGGCGGTCGCCGAGCAGTTCAACGCCGACAACCCCGACGTCGAGGTCTCCGTCGGCGAGTCCGGCACCGGCGGCGGCTTCGAGAAGTTCTGCGCCGGCGAGACCGTGATCAACGACGCGTCGCGTCCGGTCGAGCCCGAGGAAGAGGCTCTCTGCGAGAAGGGCGGCGTCAACTACGAGGAAGCCCAGGTCGCCAACGACGCGCTGACCGTGGTCCTCAACAACGAGAACCCGGTCAGTTGCCTGACGGTCGACCAACTCGCCCAGATCTGGGACCCCGACAACCCGGCGAACAGCTGGTCCGACGTCGAGGGCCTGAACCCGCCGTTCGATGCGGAGATCGAGCGGTTCGGTCCCGGCACCGACTCCGGCACGTTCGACTACTTCACCGGAGAGATCAACGGTGAGGAGGGGGTCCAGACGAAGGACTACAACAACGTCGGCGAGGACGACAACCAGACCGTCACCGGCGTTGAAGGTTCCGAAGGCGGCATCGGCTACTTCGGCTACTCCTACTACAAGGAGAACGAAGGCAACCTGAAGGCTGCCGAGATCGACGGTGGGGACGGCTGCGTCGCCCCGTCCGAAGCGACCGTCCAGGACGGGACGTATGCGCCGCTCGGGCGCCCATTGTTCATCTACGTGAACATGGACAAGCTCGGCAGCGACGATGCGCTGGATCCGTTCGTCCAGTACTACGTCGACAACGCCAATGACATCTCCCCGCAGGTCGGGTTCATCCCCATGACGGAGGAGCAGCAGTCAAAGGCGAAGTCGGCTGTCGCGGGCAGCTAGGCAGGCTGGAAGCCGAATGGAAGCGAGCGACACCGCGGCCTCCGGCCCAGCGGCTCTCACGAAGCCGCGGCTGGAGGCCGCGAGTCCCCGCTACGGGGAGAAGGTGATCATCGGGTTGCTCGCGACCTGCGCCGCGATCTCGGTGATCACCACGACGGCGATCGTCGTCTCGCTGCTCGCCCCGTCGATCGAGTTCTTCGGCGAGGTGTCAATCACGGACTTCCTGCTTGGCACCGACTGGGGGCCGACCTTCATCCCCCCGAGCTTCGGCGTCCTCCCCATCGTCGTCGGCACGCTCAGCATCACGCTGTGGTCGCTGGTCTTTGCGATCCCGATCGGAATCGGCTCGGCCCTGTATCTGTCCGAGTACGCGGGCCGGCGAACGCGCAAGATCGTC
The DNA here is from genome assembly GCA_041393495.1 of Solirubrobacterales bacterium. Lineage (GTDB taxonomy): Bacteria > Actinomycetota > Thermoleophilia > Solirubrobacterales > 70-9 > RHKX01. The sequence continues at coordinate 162,169 of JAWKKA010000004.1, forward strand.
AAGCCGATCCTCGAGATCCTCGCCGGGGTGCCGACGGTGGCATTCGGCTTCTTCGCCCTCGTATTCATCACTCCCCAGATCGAGAAGATCTGGCCGGGGTTCCTCGGGGAGGAGCCGGGCATCTTCAGTGCGCTCGCAGGCGGCCTGGCAATCGGACTGCTGATCGTCCCGATCGTCGCCTCCGTGTCCGAGGACGCGATGGCCGCGGTTCCACACGGACTCCGTGAGGGGGCGTATGCGCTCGGAGCGACGAAGGCGAAGGTCGCCGCCAGGGTCGTCCTCCCCGCTGCGCTCTCAGGCGTCGTCGCGGCGATCATCCTTGCCACCTCCAGGGCGATCGGCGAGACGATGGTGGTGCTCTTGGCCGCGGGCAACACCCCGAACCTGACCTTCAATCCAGTCGAACCGATCCAGGCGATGACCGCGTTCATCGCGACGACGGCGACCGGGGACATCGCGACCGGCACGATCACCTACAAGACGGTCTTCGCAGTGGCGCTTCTGCTCTTCGTCTTGACGCTGTTGATGAACGTCCTCTCGATCAAGATCGTGCGCAAGTACCGCGAGGTTTACGAATGAGCGACTTCGATCCTCGCACCGCCCGGGCTCAGGTTGCTCTCGCGGGCGCCCGCGGCGTCACTGCCGGCGTTCTCAGCGACCAGCCGCGCCGGGACGTCGCCCGCAACTCGATCTTCGCCGCGCTCCTGTTCCTGGCGGTGATCGTCGCGCTCGCCGGTTTGGCGCTACTCATCGGTGACAACCTCGTCAAGGGCTGGCCGCGGCTGAACTCGGACCTGCTCAGCAATGGAACGTCTTCGCTGCCCGACGACGCCGGGCTCCATTCGGCGATCATCGGGACGCTTTGGATCATGGCCTTCGTGATCCTCTTCATCATCCCGATCGGCGTCGGGTCGGCCGTCTTCCTCGAGGAGTACGCGAGCACCGAGAGCCGGCTCGCCCGCGCCGTCGAGGTCAATGTCCAGAACCTCGCCGCCGTACCGTCGATCATCTACGGACTGCTGGGGCTTGCGTTCGTCGCCAGGGGCCCGCTCAGCCTCGGGTTCACCGTGCTGACGGCTTCGATCACCCTTGCCCTGCTCGTGCTCCCGATCGTGATCCTCGTCGCCCGCGAGGCGATTCGAGCGGTCCCGCCTTCGATCCGGGAGGGCTCGCTGGCGCTCGGAGCGACGCGCTGGCAGACGACACGAAGGCAAGTGCTTCCGGCGGCGATCCCGGGGATCGCGACCGGCGTGATCCTCGCGATTTCCCGGGCGATCGGCGAGACCGCGCCGTTGATCCCGCTCGGCGCGGCGACGTTCGTGACCTACGACCCGAGCGGGCCGATGAGTGGGTTCACGGCCATGCCGCTGGTCATCTTCAACTGGGTCAAGCAACCGCAGGCCGAGTTCCAGGTCTTGGCTGCGGCGGGCATCGTCGTCCTGCTGGTCGTCCTGATCGCGATGAACTCCTTCGCCATCTGGCTGCGAAACCGATATGAGCAACGTTGGTAGGGGAAGGGAGTGAGTGAGCTGACCGAGTACCGATTCACAGAGGAAGTCGTGAGTGGCAAGGGCGGCTTCGCCGAGAAACCGGGGACTGGCATTGCCGTGCAACCCACGCGCCCCCCCGAGGCCGGCGACATCACGCGCCTCGAGAAGGTCTTCGAGCTGCAGGACATCTCCGTCGCCTACGCCGGCGTGCCGGCAGTCAAGGAGGTCTCGATGGACATCTACAAGAACGAGGTGACCGCTCTGATCGGTCCTTCGGGTTGCGGCAAGAGCACGCTGATCCGCTGCCTGAACCGGATGAACGACCTCGTGCCGATCGCCGAGGTCACCGGGAGGCTGCTCTACCACGGCGAGGACCTCTACGGACCGAAGGTCGATCCGGTCCAGGTCAGGAAGCTGATCGGGATGGTCTTCCAGAAGCCGAACCCGTTCCCGAAGTCGATCTACGACAACGTCGCCTTCGGTCCGCGCATCCTCGGCATGAAGGGTGACATGGACGAGATCGTCGAGAAGGCGCTGCGAGGTGCCGCGCTCTGGGATGAGGCCAAGGACCGCCTCGACAGCAACGCTTTCGGCATGTCGGGGGGCCAGCAACAGCGCCTCTGCATCGCGCGCTGCATCGCTGTCGAGCCCGACGTGATCCTGATGGACGAGCCCTGCTCGGCCCTCGACCCGATATCGACCGGCAAGATCGAGGATTTGATGATGGGGCTGAAGCGCGAGTTCTCGATCGTCATCGTTACCCACAACATGCAGCAGGCCGCGCGCGTCTCGGATCGCACCGCCTTCCTGATGGTCGAGCTGGAGGCGACCGAGCAGAACCGCTGGGGACGGATCGTCGAGTACGACGCGACCGAGAGGATCTTCACGAATCCGTCCGACCCGCGGACCGAGGACTACGTGAGCGGAAAGGTCGGCTGAAGTGACTTCGCACGTACGTGCCCACTACCAGGGCGAGCTCGCCGAGCTCGAGGTGCGGGCGCTCGGCGGTCTCGACCTCGTCACCGAGACACTGACCCGGACGCTCGAGGCGATCGAGCGCTCCGACATCGAGCTCGCCGAGATGGTGATCGCTGATGACGATCGGATCGACGGTCGCTATCTCGAGGTCCACGAGTCGATCCTGACGCTGCTCGCCACCCAACAGCCGGTCGCGACCGACCTGCGGCTGATCGCTGCGCTCCTCCACGTCATGAAGTCGATCGAGCGGATGGGCGATCAGTGCGTGAACATCGCCAAGGTGATCCCGCTGAGCGGCCACGAGCCGCCAAGCGACGAGGAGATGGTTCGCGATGTCGTCACGATGGGCCGGCAGGCCAGGTCGTTGGTCAGCCAGGCGAAGCGGGGGTTCGCGGAGCGGGACGTCGAGCTCTCCCGCGATCTCGTCCGCCATGACGATGTCATCGACAACCTCAACCGCCGTTGCTTCGCGAGGGCGGTCGAGATCGGCGACGACGTCGACGATCGCGAGTGGGGGATCACGATGCTGCTCGTCGCCCGGGCGCTCGAGCGGATCGGCGACAACGCCGTCGACATCGGCGAGCAGGCGGCGTTCGTCGTCACGGGACGGTTCCGGGAGTTCGAGGATGCCTCGCATCCGGGGCAGCTCGCCGGCCGATGATCGCTCGTCGGGGCGCAGCGCCGGCGACCACGGCCGAGCGGTTGCGCCCGCCCCGCTTTGGCAAGATCAGCCGCAAGCGGATGCTCTGCGCGGCGATCGACATCGGTTCGAACACGACGAGGGTGTTGGTCGCCGAGCCCGGGGAGGGTCAGCTTCGCAAGGTGATGGAGCAGCGCGCCTACACGCGGATCGGCAGGGACGTGACCCGCGGCGGCGGTGAGATCTCGGCGGAGAAGCTGCACGAGGTCGCCGATGTCGTCGGCACCCAGGTCCGGCTCGCGCAGGAGCTGGGCGCCGAGGCGATCCGGATTGTCGCCACGGCCGCGATCCGCAGGGCCGCGAACGGCGATGCGGTGGCGGCGGGGATCGAACGCGCCGCCGGGATCGGGGTCGAGGTGCTCAGCGACTACGACGAGGGACGGCTCGCGTTCATCGGCGCCACCAAGGCGCTCGGCCACCCGGTCGACGGCGAGATCGCCGTCGTCGACGTCGGCGGCGGCTCATCCGAGGTCAGCGTCGGCACCATCGCCGACGGCGTCCGCGAGGTCCGTTCGTTCGCGATCGGCTCGGGCCTGCTCTCGGAGGACCTGGTCGGCGGCGATCCACCGGGTCCGGGCGAGATCCGCAAGCTCCGCGAGCGGATCGAGGAGTTCTTCGCGGACGTCGACTTCGAACGCCCCGACCAGGCCGTCGCGGTCGGAGGCAGCGCGACCTCGCTGCGCCGCCTCGTCGGCGCCGTCCTCGAGTACGAGACGCTCGAGCGCGGCGTCCGGATTCTCACCGGCGACCCCGCCGCCGAGGTCGCCAGGAGGTTCGAGCTCGATCCTCGCCGCGTCGAGGTCCTCGCCGCCGGCGTCCTGCTGCTCGAGCAGTTCTCGCAGCTGCTCGGCCAGCCGCTGCAGATCGGCAAGGGCGGGCTCCGCGAGGGCGTGATCCTCGAGATCCTGGCCGGGGAGGGCGCCTCTGCGGCCGCCTGAGGCGGGCCCGGCGCCGGCCTGCGATAGGGCGAATAGGGTGACGTCATGGCGAAGGCGCGGGAGATACCGGGCTTGAGCGCCGACCTCGCCTACGGCGAGGTCGCGGCGCGAGTCCTCGAGGTGCGCTGCCGCGAGATGATCGATCACTCCGCCGGGGTCCTCGACGTCGACGACATCGAGCGGGTCCACGACATGCGCGTCGGATCGCGACGGCTGCGGGCGGCGCTCGAGGTGTTCATGCCGTGCTTTCCGCGCCGGCAGGCGAAGGCGGTCCTCAAGGAGGTCAAGGGGCTGGCCGATGCGCTCGGCGAGCGTCGCGACGCCGACGTCGCCATCGCGTCGCTGACGTCGTTCGCCGCCGCGATGCCGCATCCGGACCGGCGCGGCATCAGGTCGCTGACGGACGAGTTCCGCGACGAGCAGCTCGCGGCCAACGAGGGTCTCGCCGCGCCGGTCGACCGGGCGCGGCTCGAGCGGCTCGAGGCGGCGATCGGTGAGCTCGCCGCGGCTGCCAGGGCCGCCGCGGGGCCCGCCGGCGGCGAGGCGGCGGAGCCGTGAAGCCGCGCAAGGTCAAGAAGCTCGACCCGGCCGGCAGCCTCGCCGAGAACGCAGCCCGGATCGTCCTCGTCCGCGTCGATGAGCTTCGCTCGCTCGCCGCCGAGGCATTGCATCCCGGGTCCGCGCAGACCCAGCACGACATGCGGATCGCGGCCAAGCGCCTGCGATACGTGCTCGAGGCGACCGGCTTCTGCTTCGGCCGGCCGGCCGCCACCGCTCGCCGGCGCGCCAAGGACCTTCAGGACCTGCTCGGCGAGATCCACGACTGCGACGTGATGCTGCCGCGCGTCGCCGGCCATCGCCGGGCGCTCCGACTCGTCGACGCCGAGGCCGTTCGGGCGCAAGCCGGTTGCGATCCCGACCTCGACCCGAAGCTCGCCGCGCGGGCGCCGCACCGGACCTCCTATCGCGGCCTCGATGTCCTCGAGGTCTACCTGCGGGCGCGCCGCGCGCTGCTGTTCGACCGCTTCACCGGGATCTGGGCCGAATCGGAGCAGCGCGGGGTCTGGAGCGGCCTCGTCCGCGCGGCCGACCGCGAGATCGCCCGGGCCGACGAGATGCGCCGCGCCGCCGAGCGGGCCGAGCGGGCCCGCGATGCGCTGGCCGAGGCCGAACGGCTCCGCCGCGAGGCGGCCGAGCGGGCCGAGCGGGCGGCGGCCGAGTTGGCCGAGGCCGAGGCGGAGGCGCCCTGAGAGCCCGCCTCGAGAGCCCCACGCCCGCCGCCGGCGCCGGAGGGCGAGCGGCCGCTTTCAGGATCGTGGCCGGCCGCGCCGCCAAGGCAACCGGCGCACTACAGTGGATGCGGTGAGCGAGCTCGAGATCGACCCGGACGTCGCCGTCAACGGCGATGCCGCCGCGGCCGGCGCGGTCGCCGGGGCCCGATCGGCGGCCGCCGAGGCCGTCGATCTCGGCGATTCGTGGCTGTACTTCAACCGCGAGCTGTCCTGGATGGACTTCAACGATCGCGTCCTGCAGCTCGCCGAGGACGCCGGCCTGCCGTTGCTCGAGCGCCTCAAGTTCTGCGCGATCTACGAGAGCAACCTCGACGAGTTCTACATGGTGCGCGTCGCCGGCGTGCACGACAAGATCGTCGCCTCGCTCAGCGCCGGGACCGCCGACGGGATCCCGCCCGTCGACGTCCTCGCCGCCGTCCGCGAGCGTGCGATTGCCCAGCGGGCGCGGCTCGAGCGCTGCCTCGTCGATGAGCTGTTGCCGGCCCTCGCCGGGCACGGGATCCGGATCCTCAACTATCGCGAGGCGACCGGGGAGGAGCTCCGCGAGATCGGCGAGCTGTTCGACAGCCGCGTCTTCCCGGCGCTGACGCCGCTCGTGTTCGGCGTCGGCCGCCCCTTCCCCTACATCTCGAACCTGTCGCTGAGCCTGCTCGTCGTCCTCCGCGACCCGGTTCAGGAGACCGAGGTGATGGCCCGGGTCAAGGTCCCGAAGGAGCTGCTCCGCCGCTACCTGCCGATCGGCGACGGCAACACGTTCGTCGCCCTCGAGGACGTGATCTCGCACAACCTCGAGGCCCTGTTCCCGGGCATGGAGGTCCTCGGCCACACCCTCTTCCGGGTCACGCGCGACACCGACTACGACGTCGCCGACGAGACCGACGATCTGCGTCGTGCCGTCGAGGAGGAGATCCGCCGGCGCCGCTTCGGCGAGGTGATCCGGCTCGAGCTCCAGGGCGACCTCGAGCCGCGCCTGCGCGACCGGCTCGTATCGCTGCTCGGGATCGGCGACGATCAGGTCTACGACGTCGGCTGGGTGGGGATGGACGATCTCTTCGATCTCGCCGGCGTGACCGGCTTCGACGACCTCCGCTACCCGCCGTTCTCGCCCGCCACCCAGACGCGGCTGCAGTCGCCGGAGGGGCAGACGACCGACGGGCAGACGACCGACCTGTTCGCTGCGATCCGCGAGGGGGACATCCTCGTCCACCATCCCTATGACTCGTTTCAGACCTCGGTCGAGGCGTTCGTCCACCAGGCCGTCAACGACCCCGACGTCCTCGCGATCAAGCAGACCGTGTACCGGACCAGCGACGACTCGCCGCTCGTCCCGGCGCTGATCACCGCCTCGGAGCAGGGCAAGCAGGCGGTCTGCATGGTCGAGCTGAAGGCGCGCTTCGACGAGCAGGCGAACATCCGCTGGGCGAAGAAGCTCGAGCAGGCCGGCGTCCACGTCGTCTACGGCATCCCGGCCCTGAAGACGCACGCGAAGTGCGTGCTCGTCGCTCGCCGCGAGGGCGACGGCGTCCGCAACTACGCCCACGTCGGGACCGGCAACTACAACCCGAAGACGGCGCGGCTGTACACCGACCTCGGCCTGTTCACCATCGACCCCGCGATCTGCTCGGACATCGCCGAGATGTTCAACTACCTGACCGGCTACGCCCGGCCCCAGAACTACCGGAAGGCGCTGATCGCGCCGTTCAACCTCTCCGAGGGGCTGCTCGCCGAGGTCGACCGGACGATCGCGGCGCACACGCCGGGACAGCCGGCGCGGATCAGGATGAAGATGAACTCGCTGCTCGATCCGCGGATGATCCAGGCGCTCTACCGGGCATCGCAGGCCGGCGTCGAGGTGCTGCTCAACGTGCGCGGGATCTGCGCGCTGCGTCCCGGCGTCGAGGGCGTCTCCGACAACATCACCGTGGTCTCGGTGCTCGGTCGCTTCCTCGAGCACTCGCGGATCTACTGCTTCGAGCGACCCGGCGAGACCCGCGTCTACACCGGCTCCGCCGACCTGATGCCGCGCAACCTCTACAACCGCGTCGAGCTCGTCATCCCCGTCGAGGACGAGGCCGTTCGCCAGGAGATGCTCGACATCCTCCACCTCAGCCTCTCCGACAACGTCGGCGCGTGGACGCTCGACGCCGAGGGCGAGTGGGTGCGACGGACCCGTGGCCCCGGCGATCCGATGCACGACGTCCAGGCGGCGATGATCGAGCGCAGCATCGCCCGCGCCGCCGAGGCGCCGCAGACCCTCTGAGAGCGGCAGGTCCGGGAGTGGTTCGACACGACGCTCATGGCTGGTGGATCGAGGAGGCGGGGCTCGAGGGAACGGCGTCGCTGCCGGCGCTTACCGGGAGCGCCGAAGCTGACGTGCTGATCGTCGGGGGCGGGTACACGGGCCTGTGGTCGGCGTGGTGGGTCAGACAACATGCGCCCGAGGCCCGGATCGTCCTGCTCGACGTCGAGCATTGCGGCTTCGGGCCGAGCGGCCGCAACGGCGGGTTCGTCAACTCGATGTCGTTCAGCCTGCCGACGCTGCGCCGGAACTTCGGCGACGAGGCGGCGATCGAGATGGCCCGTGCCGGGGATGCGTCGGTGCTCGCGATCGGCCGCTGGTGCGAGGAGCAGGAGGTCGATGCCTGGTTCACGCACGGTGGCTACCTGCAGGCATCGACGGCGCCGCATTTCGATGACGCCTGGGAGCCGGTCGTCGAGGCGTGCGCCGAGCTCGGCGAGGAAGGTCGGATCGAGGTTCTCGACGGCGCCGAGACCCGCCGCCGCTGCAACTCGCCCCTGTTCCGCGAGTCCGCCTTCTACCCGATGGGGGCGACGGTGCAGCCGGCGCGACTCGCCGCCGGCCTGCGGGCCCGCGTGCTCGAGTCCGGCGTCGAGGTTCACGAGCACACCCCGGTCGACTCGATCACCGAGCGCGGCGGCACCGTCGTCGCCGAGACCCCGGGCGGGACCGTCCGCGCCGGCGCCGCGATCCTCGCCGCCGGCGGGTCGCTGCTGCGGTTTCGGCCGCTGCGTCGCTCGCTGACGGTGACCTCGAGCCACATGGTCATCACCGAGCCGGTGCCCGACCTGCTCGAGGAGATCGGCTGGACCGGCGGCGAGTGCATCACCGACTCCCGCCACATGGTCCACTACTTCCGGACGACCCGCGACGGCCGGATCGCGTTCGGTTGGGGCGGCGGCAGGATCGTCCGCGGCGCCAACGTCCATGGCCGGGCCGAGATCGACCCCGAGATGACCGCCGCCGTGCGCGCCCATCTGCTGCGCTTCTTCCCGCAGCTCGAGGGGCGGGAGATCGTCCACGCGTGGGGCGGGCCGATCGACGTCTCGCCGACCCACCTCCCGGTCGTCCGGTCGGTTGGCGCCCGGATCTTCGCCGGCTACGGCTATACCGGCCACGGCGTCGGGCCGTCGCAGATGGTCGGGCACGCGCTCGCCTCGCTGGCGCTGGACCGCCGCGACGAGTTCACGGACCTGCCGATCGTCGATCCCCGCGAAGTCCACGTCCCCCCGGAGCCGCTGCGGTTCGCGGGCGGCACGATCGTCCGTGAGGCGATCATCCGCAAGGAGCGGGCCGAGGAGCAGAATCGCCGTCCCGGGGCGATATCCCGCCTCGTCAGCCGGATTCCGGAGCTGATCGGCATCCACATCGGCCGCTGAGCGCGCCGCCCCCGCCGGCCGCCCGGCCCGACTGCCAGCGCCCCGGTCCCGGCCGCTGAGCGCCGGCCCGGCCGCCGAGCGACCGATCCCGAGTCCACTCCTGCGGGGCTCGCCCGTCCTCGATCGCTCCGATCCCACCGGCGAAGGGAACCGGGCATCGGCGTCGAACATCGGGCCGACCCGGGACCAGCGACGCAGGAGGAGAGGACGATGGAAGGATCGCCGATGACGACGCCCGAGGGCCGCGAGGTCCTGCGCGGCCTCTCGCGATTCTGGTGGCTCTGGCTCGTGTTCGGGATCGGCTGGGTGGTGATCGCGCTGGTGATCCTTCAGTTCGACCAGGCTTCGATCACGACCGTGGGCGTCCTGATCGGGCTGATGTTCTTCTTCAGCGGCCTTCAGCAGTTCGCGATCGCCGCCATGGTCGACAGCGGCGGCTGGATCTTCACCCTGTTCGGGATCCTCTTCGTGATCGCCGGCGTGATCGCCCTGATCTCGCCCGAGAACACCTTCGCGGCGATCGCCGACATCCTCGGCTTCCTGTTCCTGATCGTCGGCATCTTCTGGATCATCCAGGCGTTCATGGAGCGGGCCGAGAACGACGTCTGGTGGCTCGGCCTGATCGCCGGGATCCTGATGGTCGTCCTCGCCTTCTGGACCGGCGGGCAGTTCTTCATCGAAAAGCAGTACACGCTGCTCGTCTTCGCCGGCATCTGGGCGCTGATGTCGGGCGTCACCGACATCGTCCGCGCCTTCCAGGTCCGCAAGCTGAAGGACGTCTGACGACCGCCGCCGGAATGCTCCGCTGCGCGTCCGCTTCCGCCGGTTCGCTGGCGGAAGCGCGGCGGCGCCCAGATCACGGCGCCCCTCCGGGGCGCCGAAGGTCCTGCGCCGCCTGTCTGCGGGCGAAACCGGGCGGGCCCGCCGCCCGTCCCCGCCGCCCAGCACACCCACCGGCGGCCTCACCGGCGCGTCGCCAGCACGCCCACCGGCAGGCCCCTTACCGGCGCGTCGCCAGCGCGCCCACCAGCGGCCCTACCAGCGCGTCGTCAGCACCTTCTTGCGCGTGTAGAACTCGATCGCGTCGTGGCCGTTGGCGTGCAGGTCGCCGACCATCGAGTCCTTCCAGCCCGCGAACGGGAACCATGCGACCGGGGCCGGGACGCCGACGTTGACGCCGACCATGCCGGCCTCGACCTCGTTGCGGTAGCGCCGCATCGCGGCGCCGGACTGCGTGAAGATCACCGACGCGTTGCCGTAGCGCGACGAGTTGACGAACTCGAGCGCCTCGCCGAGGTCGGCGACCTCGAGCAGCGCCAGCAGCGGCCCGAACAGCTCCTCGCGGGCGAGCTCCGACTCGCGG
>JAWKKA010000005.1:0-166716 GCA_041393495.1 Solirubrobacterales bacterium
CTTCGGCGACCGCCTCGGCCATCGGCTTCGAAGGACGCTCGGCCATCGCTGCGACTATAGGCGGCAGGCCAGCTTGCAACGACGTCCAGCCGGCCGGCGCGGGCTCAAGTTCATCCGCAGCAGCCCGATAGGTCACCCGTAGAGGTCGGTGGATCGCCTGACGGCGCGGACCAGGGACGGTTCGTGACCAGGGCCAAAGATGGCCTCGGGTGAGCGGCCAGACAGGGACGTCAAACCGGCCCACCAGTCGAACTGCCGGCCTCTACGCTTCTCATCCGCTTGCGCTCAGTAGCCGTGCCCGGTATGCACCTTCGGCGGCGGGCCGCTGATTCCGCCCGCCGCAGCCTTGGCGCGCAGGAAATCGACCGCCGCCTCGAAGTCGTCACCGAGCGCGTCGACCAGCTCGCGGGTCTGGTTGACCTTGACGAGCATCCGGATGATCTGCTGGTCGTCGTTCTTCGGAGGTAGCTGGTAGGCAGGGATCAGCCAGCCGTTGCGCCGGCCGAGATCGCCGACGAGATCGGTGCCGGTGAAGCCCTCTGCGCGGTCGACCTTGGCCACGACCAGCGGCAGCTAACCTCACGGGCCGTGGCGGCCGGGTGGGCTTCTCGATCCGGTGGCCGGTCCTTCTCGGAAAGGTGGAAAGGCGTAACACAATGTGCACACGAGTGATGCGCTCCGAGGCCTCCGGTTCTGTACTGGTCGGGCGGAACATGGACTTCCACCAGGACCTGCAGACCACCCTGTGGGCGCTGCCGCGTGGGATCGAGCGAAGCGCAGGCGTTGCCGGCTCACCGAGCTGGCGAGCCAAGCACGGCAGCGTCGTCGCGGCGAGCTTCGACATCATGTCGGTCGACGGCCTGAACGAGGCCGGGCTCGCGGGGCACATCCTCTGGCTGGCCGAAGCCGAGTACGGGCCCCGCGACGAGGCGAGGCCGGCGCTCCCCCTGTCGCTCTGGCTGCAGTACTTCCTCGACAACTTCGCGACGGTCGCCGAGGCGGTGGCGTGGATCGAGGAGTCGAGAGTGCAGCTGCTCCCCGTCGCCGATCCAACCACCGGCGAGGCGCCCACGCTGCACCTGGCGCTCGACGACGCCGGCGGCGACTCGGCGATCGTCGAATACGAGGGCGGCAACGCGAGGGTCTGGCACGACCGCGACTACCGGGTGATGACCAACTCGCCGACCTTCGACAAGCAGCTCGAGCAACTCGAGCGGATCGAGGGATTCGGCGGCGATCTTCCGCTGCCCGGCACGACCGACGCCGCCGATCGCTTCGCTCGGGCTTCCTACTACTCGAGCCGGCTACCCGAGCCGAAGTCGCAGGTCGAGGCGATCGCCGGCATGTTCAGCGTGATCCGCAACGCCGCCCAGCCATTCCGGGTGCCGGATCCCGACAAGCCCTTCGCGTCGCAGACGATCTGGCAGACGGTCACCGACCTGACCAACCGCCGTTACGTGTTCGAGTCGACCACCCGCCCGAACATCGTCTGGGTCGACCTCGATGACCTCGACCTCTCCGAGGGCGCCAGCCCGGGGCGCCTCGACCTCGTCGGCGACAAGGCGCTCGAGGGTGGTCTCGCCGGCAACGTCGCCAAGCAGTTCGAGCCGTCGGAGCCACTCCGGTTCATCACGCAGTAGCGCGACCGCCGCATCCACCCGGCGCCCGGCCCGCCGGCGAGCCGCGGGCGCCCCGATGCGGTGCGCCCGCGGCTACCCCCCGGATCGAAGACGAGCCTCGAACCTGACGTCGAGGAGCTGCAGCGCCCCGGCCAGGCGCAGGCGCTCGCCGGGGTCCCGGTTGCGCGCGAAGGCCGTCAGCGCCTCCTCGCGCGTCCTCCACAGCTCATCGAGAAGCGCCCGGCCACCGGCGGTCAGCGTCGCCGCGCCCTCGATCGGCGAGGTGACCATGCCGCGGCTCTCGAGGGCTGTCAGGGCTTCTCGCACCGCGCCGACGGAGAGACCGGTCGCTCGGGCCAGCGAGCCATGCGCGGTCGGTCGATCGCGGCGGCCGGGAGGGAACGAGCTCGCAGCCAACGCTCGGATCACCCGCAGCTCGGCGAAGCCGAGCCCGCGCTCGCCCACGGCGGCGAACAACGCTCCAAGGGCCTGCTCGATCACGTCGTCGAGGAGGCGGGCGAGCTCGCGGCCGAGACGCGTCGCCTCCGCGGCCTCAGGCTCCGCGAGCGGGCTGGCCCCGGGCTCAGCCACCGTCGCGCACCGTCGCCCGATCCGCAGCCGCGACCGCGGCTGCCGCCGGCCTCTCGCCCGGCCGTGGCCCGGCCGGGCCCCGGTGGCCGGGCCACCAGGCCCGGCGTCCGAGCAGCGCCGTGACGCTCGGGACCAGCAGCGTCGCCATCACCAGCGCCGCGATCGCGATGCCGCTCGAGACCGCGAAGCCGATCTGCATGAGCGAAGCGATCCCGGTCAACAGCAGCGAGGTGAACGTGCCGGCGAGGATGATCCCTGCCGCTGCCACCGCCGGGCCCCCGTGCTCGACCCCGAGCGCGGTCGCCGCCCGCGGCGGCCGCCCCCCGAGCATCTCCTCGCGCAGGCGCGTGGCCATCAGGATGCTGTAGTCCGTGCCGACGGCGACGACGAACAGGTAGAGGATGATCGGCAGCGTCGACTTCAACCCGGCCTCGCCGAACAGGCCCTGGAAGGCGCCGACCGTGAGCCCGAGCGTGGCCGCGAATCCGAGCATCACGGCGCTGAGCAGGTAGAGGGGGGCGATCAGGCTGCGCAGCAGCCAGGCGAGCAGCAGCCCGATCGCGAGCGCCGCTGCGGGGAAGACGACGGTCAGGTCGCTGTTGGTGGCGGCGCGGATGTCCGCGCTCGCCGCCGTCTGCCCGCCGACGAGGACGCGCTCGCCGGCGCCGGAAGCGTGGGCGGCGTCGCGAATCGGGCCATCGACCGCGTCCAGCGCCGCGTTGGAGTACGGGTTGTCGGCGAGGACGACGTCGATCCGCGCCGAGCGCCCGTCGGGACTGTAGACGGGTGGCTTGACCGAGGCGACGCCCGCCGGGCGCTCGGCCTCGGTCGCGAGCGCCGCGAGCCTGCTGCGGTCGAGCGGCTGCTCGCCGGTCACGTAGACGTGCGTGGGAGTGATCGACCCGGCCGGGAAGGACGCTCGCATGTCCTCGTAGGCCAGGCGGGACTCGGCGTCGGATGGCAGCTGGTCGATGCTGTCGTAGTCGGCGCTGTAGAAAAGCGCGCCGGCGGCGAGGGCGACGAGCGCGCCGCCCGAAGCGAGACCGACACGCCCCGGCCGGCGCGAGATCAAGCCGCCGAGCCGCCGGTAAATCGGATTCGAAGGCTGCGCCTGCCAGCTTCGCGAGGGCCAGAACACGCGCGGGCCGAGCAGCGAGAGCAAGGCCGGGATCAGGGTCACGCCCGCCAGCCACATCAGCGCGACGCCGATCACCAGGCCCGGGGCCATCGTCTGCAGGGAGCCGAGCTGGGAGAGCCCGAGCGCCGAGAACGCGACGATGACCACGAATGCGGCGAAGGTGATCACCTCGCCGACGCGGCCGGCCGCGTGGATGAGCGCCTCGCGCCCGCGGGCACCGCCGCGCAGACGCTCGCGATAGCGGAACAGGGTGAAGAGGATGTAATCGGTGCCGATCCCGAACAGGACCACGGTCAGCAACGGCGGTAGGTCGAGGCTGACGTCGAACCCGAAGCCCTCGGCCACGAGCGCGATCAGCGAGCTCGCGATCAGGAACACGAGGGCGATCGATGCGATCGGGAGGATCGCGGCGACGGGGCTTCGGAACAGCGCCAGGAGGAGGACGAGGATGAGGCCGATCGTCGCCACCCCGACGGTCTTCTCGGCGGTGTCGTGGGCATCGCGGTCGTCGAGCTTGATTGCCGCGTCGCCGGTCAGCCCGACCTCGAGGTCGGTGCCCCTGAGTTGCGCGGACGCCTGCTCGCGCACCGCCTCCGCCGCGTTCATCACCGGCTCTTCGCCCGAGGTCCCCTCGAAGCTGACCTGGCCGAGCTGCAGCTTGCCATCGGGCGAGCGCTGCTCGGGGGCGCCGGTCTCGACGCCCTCGACGCGGTCGATGCCGGCAGCGTCGATCCCGGCCGCGACCCGCGCCGCCTGACGCTGATCGGCGGGACTGAGCGGGGCGCCGTCAGCGCGCTTGAAGACGAGCAGCGCGGTGGCGCCGGACTGGTCGGGGAACGCCTCACGGGCGAGCGCGTCGGCCTGGACGGATTCGTAGGAGTCGGGCAGGAAGCTCGCCTCGTCGGAGTTGGTGACGTCGCCGAGCTTCGGCGAGAACGGCACGATCGCCAGCGCCGCGAGCAGCCAGGCGACGATCACGAGACGGCGGTGGCGGACAACAGCTTCGGCGAGTCGGTCGAACATCGGTGGCCTCCAGTGGCGCGAACCTCGGGAATTGCGTGGTGGCGAATAACCTAGACACTCCTGTCGCAGTTGTCAAGGTGGACGGCCGCGCGCGGAGGGCTGGACGGCAGCGCGCCGCGGACCGCCGGGCGGCCGGTGGTGGCCGGGCTGAGCCCTCAGCTCAGCGCGATGACCCCGCCGACGATCGCTCCGTAGAGCCCATGCGCCGCGAGCGTGACGAGCGGCGTCGAACGACCGTAGTTGAGCATCAGAAAGCCGGGCGGCTCCAGAAGTGGCGTCGAGTCCGCCGCGGTCCATGGCTTGCCCATCCGCGGATGGACGAAGGGAAGCACGACGCTGACCAGCACGACGGCGATGAACAGCCCGTGCGTCAGGCCGAGCAGCGCCCCGAGCAGCCAGCCGCTGGAACCGACGACGCTGAAGACCATGAAGTAGATCAACGCGAACAGCAGCCCGGCGACGAGATGCAGCGCCCACCCGAGTGCCTTCGCGGCCGTCCGCCGGGCCGTGAACGCCGAGCCGAGCAGGAACGGGAGGTCGATCCTCGTCAGCTGCAGCTCGCTGGCGGCGCGGAGCGTCGTGCTGAGCATCGCGGTGCCGAGCAGTCCGCCGGTGATCGCACCCCAGAACGTCATCGGCTGAGATCCGCGATCGCCACCGCGGCATTGATCAGTGCGAGGTGAACGAGCGCCTGCGGGAAGTTGCCGAGGAACTCACCGCTGGAGGGGTCGATCTCCTCGGCGTAGAGGCCGACGTCGTTGGCGAGGGCGACGAGCTCGTCGAGCAGCGTCGCCGCCTGCTCGAGGCGGGCCGTCCGGGCAAGCGCCTCGACGAGCCAGAACGAGCAGGCCACAAACGCGCCCTCCTGCCCCGGCAGCCCGTCCTCGCCGTGGTAGCGGTGGAGCAGCGGCCCGCTGCCGAGCTCGCGTCGCACCGCATCGACGGTCCCGCTCACGCGCGCGTCGCCGGCACCGGCGAAGCCGACCAGCGCCGTGAAGAGCAGGCTCGCATCGAGCTCCTCGGAGCCGGCGGAGCGCACGTAGCTCCGCTTGCCCTCCGACCAGCAGCGCCCGTCGACGAAGCGCCGGATCGCGCCGGCCTGGTCCTGCCATCGCGTTGCCGCGCGGTCGGGGAGCCGGCCGTCGTCCGCGAGCCGGCGGGCGGTCGTGAGCGCCGCCCAGCACATGACCTTCGAGTGGGTGAAGTGCTGCGGCGCGCTGCGCACCTCCCAGATCCCGGAGTCGGGCTGCTGCCAGGAGTCGGCGACGAGGTCGGCGGTGCGAGCCAGCCGTCGCGCGGTCTCGCGGTCGAATCTGCGGCCGGACCCCGCGTACAGGGCGAGCGCCTGGAACAGGTCCCCGTAGAGATCGAGCTGGAGTTGGTGCACCGCTTCGTTGCCGACCCGCGCCGGCGCCGAGCCGCGATAGCCGGCGAACGGCAGCGTTCGCTCCCGTGCCTTGGCGCCGCCGTCGAGCCGGTAGAGGACGAGCAGCTCCGGATGGGTGAGCTGCGATGCCTGCAGAAGCCACCACAGGAACGCTTCCGACTCGGGCAGACAGCCGAGCCGTTGCAGCGCCTCGAGCGTGAAGAAGGCGTCGCGAACCCAGGAGTAGCGGTAGTCCCAGTTGCGGACGCCGCCGAGCGTCTCCGGCAACGAGGTCGTCGCGGCGGCCGCGATCGCGCCGGAGGGCGCGTGGATCAGCAGCTTCAGCGCAAGGGCGCTGCGCACGACCGCCTGCCGCCAGGGGCCCTCATAGCGGCGACCCCGCGCCCAGCCCTGCCAGAAGGCGATCGTCTCATCGAGGCGTCGTTCGACGTCGGCGCGCCCCGGCAGCACCAAGGGCTCCTGGTGGGCAGCGGCGAGCGCGACCAGCTGCGAGCGCCCCGGCTCG
Organism: Solirubrobacterales bacterium; assembly: GCA_041393495.1. GTDB lineage: Bacteria > Actinomycetota > Thermoleophilia > Solirubrobacterales > 70-9 > RHKX01. The sequence goes on from JAWKKA010000005.1 coordinate 6,264, forward strand.
GCAACCAGCCGGCCTCCCACCGACTCGCTGTCGACTTCCAGCCGCTCCCCCGTCCAGGCGCAGACGGCGAGCGCGTCGGCACGCGAGCTCACCACCGCGAGCTCGCCGCGGCACTCGATCCTCGTCGTCCAGGCCCCGTAGCCGAAGCGCGGCTCGAGGCGCCACCGCATCGGCACCCGCCCGGAAAGGCCCTCGACCCGCCGGACCAGCTCGCGTCCGGGAGTCAGGCCGGTGCTCGAGACGGTCATCGCATCGGTGACCCGGACGCTGCCCGCGGCCGTCCGGAACGTCGTCACCAGGACGTTGCTCTCACCCGCATAGCACCGGTCGGCCTCGAACGGCCCCTCGGGCGCCAGCTCGAAGGACCCGCCGCGACGGCTGTCGAGCAGCGCCCCGAAGACGCTCGGGGAATCGAGATCCGGCAGGCAGAGCCAATCGACCGCGCCGTCGCGGGAGACGAGCGCGACCGTGCGCCCGTCGCCGATCGCCGCGTAGTCCCGGATTGGTGCGTAGCCGTCGATCCGCAAGGCGATCGACTGCACTATCAGATCCAGCCCGCGTGGGCGTCGACCGTCCCGGGGAGAAGGCGCGCGGGCGGGCGCGATCGGGGCTCCTCGCCGCGGTCGAGCCCCTATGCTGGACCGTGATGTCCACGATCAGCGCGACCGCGGACGGGGCCACCGGCTGCGGGCGGAGCTAACCGCAGTGCCCGCCAGCTCGCCGAGCAGCTCCGGATCGGGATCGCCGCGGCCGCGGCGCGCGGACGCCCTCCGCAACGAGAAAGCGATCGCTGAGGCGGCGATGCGGGTGCTCGCCGAGCACCCCGGAGCCAGCATGGCCGAGATCGCCAAGGCCTCGGGGCTGGTCCGGGCGACCCTCTACCGCCACTTCGACAGCCGCGAGGACCTCGTCCGGGCCATCCAGGGCCAGGCCACCGAGGCCGGGGCCGCTGCTCTGGCGGCCGCCGATATCGGCGCCGGCGACGCGGCCAGCGCGCTGCGCCGCGCGATCCGGGCGCTGGTCGGGGTCGGCAGCCGCTACCGCCTGCTTGCCCAGGAGCCGGCGCTCGACCCGACCCGACTCGAGCGTGAGCCCGCGGTCGCCAGCCGGCTGATCGCGCTGATCGAGCGCGGTCAACGGGAGGGTGATCTGCGCGACGACCTGCCGGTCCCGTGGATCGTCTCCGTCCTCGCCGCCCTTCTCGTCGTCGCGCTTCGCGAGATGGAGGCGGAACGGCTGACCCGGGATCAGGCCGCCGAGCAGGTCGCTTCGACGCTGCTCGAGGGGCTCGCCGCGCGCCGCGCGCCGGATCGTTGACCGAGCGGGCCGGACCCGATCTCCCGGCCCGCTCGCGGCAGGCTCGCTACGCCGCGACGACCTCCTCGACGGCCTTGTCGTCGTCGGTCTCCATCGCCTCGGGGATCTTCTCGTCGACGTGGCGGCCCATCAGGACCTCCTTGGCGATGACGAGGCGCTGGATCTGCGAGGTGCCCTCGTAGAGCTGCATGATCTTCGCGTCGCGCATGATCTTCTCGACCGGGTACTCCTTGATGAACCCGTAGCCGCCGTAGACCTGAACGGCGTCGGTCGCGACCTCCATCGCCGAGTCGGCGGCGAAGCGCTTCGCGTGCGAGGCCTCGAGCGTGTTGCGCAGGCCGTTGTCGAGCCGCGAGGCCGACTGCCAGGTGAGCAGCCGCCCGGCCTCGACCTTGGTCGCCATGTCGGCGATCATGAATGCGACCGCCTGGTGCATGGCGATCGGGACGCCGAACTGCTGGCGCTCCTTCGAGTACTCGCAGGCGAACTCGAACGCCGAGCGGGCGATCCCGACCGCCATCGCGGCGACGCCGGGACGGGTCCGGTCGAGCGTCATCATCGCCAGCTTGAACCCGTGGTTCTCCTCGCCGAGCAGGTTCGCCGCGGGAACCTCGGTCTCGTTGAACGTGACCGTGGCGGTGTTCGAGGCGCGCTGGCCGAGCTTGTCCTCCTTCTTGTCGATGACGACGGTGTCGTCACGCGGCACGACGAAGGCGGAGATCCCGCGGTGGCCGGCCTCCTTGTCGGTCTTCGCGTAGACCGTGTACCAGTCGGCGTACTGGCCGTTGGTGATGAAGCACTTGGAGCCGTTGATGACCCACTTGTCGCCCTTCCTGGTGGCGGTCGTCTTCATCCCCGAGACGTCGGAGCCGGCGTCGGGCTCGGTCAGGCAGAAGCTCGCGAGCTTCGGCTCCTCGGTCAGCATCCCGAGGAACTCCTTCTTGATCTCCTCGCTGCCGCCGAGCGCAACCGGCGCCGAGGCGAGGCCGTTGGCGGCGAGCGAGGTGCCGATGCCGGAGCAGCCCCAGCCGAGCTCTTCCTCGATCAGCGCGCCCGACAGGTAGTCGAGGCCGGGCCCGCCGTACTTCTCGGGCGTGTGGGTGTTCATCAAGCCGACCTCCCAGGCCTTCTCGATGATCTCCTGCGGCCAGGTGCCGTCCTTGTCGTATTCCCAGGCGACCTTGCGCATCTCCTTCTCGGCGAAGCTGTGCGCCATCTCCCGCAGGTCCTTCTGCTCGTCGGTCAAGGTGAAGTCAACCACCGTGGATCGCTCCTTGTAAGTCGTGTTTCTGGCTCATCGGCTACGGTGCTGGGCGCCTCGCCGGCGGCGTCTGACGCGCTTTCGCAGCCCGTAGTCGAAAAACCGATTGACTAATCAGTCAATCCTCGCCCAAGGATAGCCCCTGGGCCCGGTCGGCGCAACGACGGGACGACGCGAGGGCCCGGTCGGCGCAACGACGGGATCGCGGGGCCCGCCCCGCGGTGCGAGGATGGCGGCGATGGCCTCAGCAGCCGAAGCCGCCGACCTGGTCCGCGCCGACGACACGCTCGGGCTGCCGCTCGGTCCCGGCCAGCCGCCCGGGTTCCTGCACGCGCTCGGCGAGCGCGACGACTGGGAGAACCTGCGCGTCTACAGCGGCCTGCTCGGCGTCGGCACCGAGCTGTTCACGCGCTCCGGAGTCCACCTGCTCTCGGGGTTCTTCGGACCGTTCGAGCGGGCGCTGCGCGATGCCGGCGCCGCGATCAGCTTCGCGCCGGCCGACTTCCGCCGCTTCGCGCCCCTGTACGAGCGCCAGCAGCCACGGGTGATGTGCACGGTCACCGCGGCTCCCGACGCCGACGGCTGGTGCTCGCTGTCGCTGCACGCCGGCGGCTCGATCGCCGAGCTGCACCGCGCCGGTGCCGATCCCGGGCGGCTGCTCGTGGTCGAGGCCTCGCCCCGATACCCGCGAACGTCCGGGCTGCCGCCCGAGCACCCGCACCGGATCCACGTCGATGAGGCCGACGTCCTGATCGAAAGCGATGCGGCGCCGCTCGAGCTGCCCGCCGCAACGCCGACCGAGGTCGATCGCGCGATCGCGGCCAACGCAGCCACGTTCATCGAATCGGGCTCGACCGTGCAGACCGGGATTGGCGCCGTGCCGTCGACGATCGCGACGATCCTCGCCGAGGGCGGCTATTCCGACCTCGGGATCCACTCGGAGATGCTCACCGACGGCCTCATGGAGCTGCACCTCGCCGGCGCCGTCGCCAACCGCAAGGGCGTCTTCGACGGCATCTCGGTCGCGACCTTCGCGTTCGGATCGAAGCGGCTCTACGAGTGGCTCGACGGCAACGAGGAGGTGGCTTTCCTGCCGGTCGACGTAGTCAACTCGCCGGAGGTGATCAGCCGCAACCGGAAGATGGTCTCGATCAACGCCGCCCTGGCGGTCGACATCCACGGCCAGGTCGTCGCCGACACGATCGGCGGCCGCCAGTACTCGGGGATCGGCGGCGCCGAGGACTTCGCGGCGGGGTCCGGCTTCGAGGTCGAAGACCGCTCGCTGCAGTGCCTGCCGGCCACCGTCGAGATCGATGGCGAGATCCACTCGCGGATCGTGCCCTGGTTCGGGCCCGGCGCAGTCATCACCACGCCGCGCCACCAGGTCGACGTGATCGTCACCGAGTTCGGGGCCGCCGAGCTCGAGGGCAAGACCGTCCACCAGCGCGGCCTCGAGCTCGCGCGGATCGCCCATCCCGACTTCCGCGACGGCCTCGTCGAGGCCGCCGGGCGGGCCTCGGGCGGCAACTCGCCACTCCCCTGAGCCCCGACGGCGCCCGGCCGTGGCCGGTGGCGGGTCGAACCACGATCGCTGACACGTTACCTCAAGACCAGGCAGTTCTCGGGGTGCCAGCCGAGGCTGATCTCCATCCCCTCCTCCCAGCGATCATCAGCGCTCGCCGTGTAGGTCTGCTGCTCGAGCGCGACGAGGTGGGCGCCGTCGCCGAGGTCGACCGTGATCTGGGTGTTGACGCCGTGATAGATCCTCGAGATGACCCGGCCGCGCATCGCGACCATGCCGGACTCGATGTCCTCGTCGACGGCGATCTTCTCGGGCCGGACCGAGATCTGAACGGTGTCGCCGCGATCGCAGTCAGCGGGGAGCGGCGCGGCGACCTTCATGCCGTTGCCGACCCTGACGGTCCCGGGCCCCTCGACGATCCCCTCGAGCATGTTCGAGATGCCGATGAAACCGGCGACGAACTCCTCGGTCGGATGCTCGTAGACGTCCTCGGGCGGCCCGCACTGGACGACCCGGCCGTCGCTCATCACCGCGATCCGGTCCGACATCGAGAGCGCCTCCTCCTGATCGTGGGTGACGTAGACGAAGGTGATCCCGACCTCGCGCTGGATCTGCTTGAGCTCGACCTGCATCTGCCGGCGCAGCTTCAGGTCGAGGGCCCCGAGCGGCTCGTCGAGCAGCAGCACCGCCGGCCGGTTGACGAGCGCTCGCGCCAGCGCCACCCGCTGGCGCTGCCCACCCGAGAGCTCCGCCGGCCGCGACTTCGCGCGGCTGCCGAGGCTGACCAGCTCGAGCGCCTCGGCCACCCGCTGCTCGATCTCGTCCTTCGGCACCTTGCGGCGCTTCAGCCCGAAGGCGACGTTGCCGGCGACATCGAGGTGGCCGAACAGCGCGTAGCTCTGGAAGACCATGTTGACGTTGCGCTCGTAGGGCGGCACGTCCTCGACCGGCTCCCCCTCGAGCAGGATCCGGCCCTCGCTCGGCACCTCGAAGCCGGCCAGCATCCGCAGCGTCGTCGTCTTCCCGCATCCGGACGGGCCGAGCAGCGAGAAGAACTCCCCCCGGTGGATCGCGAGGTCGATCGCATCGACGGCCGTGAAGTCGCCGAAGCGCTTCGTGACCTCCTCGAGCCGGATCGCCTCGCCGTTGCCGTCGCCGCCGGGGCCCGAACCGGTCCCGGTCACGGTTGCCTGCTCCACCTCAACCACCCTCCTGTCCGGTCAGGACCTTGATTCCGCTCTCCTTCCGTCCGAAGAACCGCGGCACGAGCACCGCCGCCACGATCGCCGTCAGCGACACGACCATCATCAGCGTCCCGATCGCGTTGATCGTCGGCGAGACGCCGAACCGGATCGCCGACCAGATCCGCACCGGCAATGGCTGCGAGTCCTCCCCGGTCGTGAAGAAGGAGAGGACGAAGTCGTCGAAGGAGAGCGCGAAGACGAGCAGCCCGGCCGCGACGATCGCCGGCCACAGCTCGGGCACGAGGACGAGGCGGACCGCCTGAAAGCGGGTCGCGCCGAGGTCCATCGCCGCCTGCTCGACCTCGTCGCCCATCGACGCCAGCCGGCCACGGACGACGACGGTCACGTAGGAGATCGAGAAGGTGATGTGGGCGATCACGATCGTCCAGAACGAGAGGTGGATCCCGAGCTGCGAGAAGATCAGGAGCGCCGAGATGCCGGCGACGATCTCGGGGGTGACGAGCGGGATCAGCATCAGGATGTTCGCCGCCGGACTCCAGCGGGTCCGCGCCCGGACCAGCCCGATCGCCAGCGCCGTGCCGACCACGGTCGCGACGATCATCGTGATCAGCGCGACGCGCAGCGAGACGAACAGCGACTCGCGCAGGGTCGGATCGCTGAGGAAGTCGTCGTACCACTGCAGCGAGAAGCCCTGAAACGACTGCAGCGACTTGACCGAGTTGAACGAGAAGAGGACGACGACCGCGATCGGGATGAACAGGTAGAGGTAAACCAGGGTGCTGTAGAGCTTCAGGAAGCGGGGCCGGTCGAAGCCCTCCTCGCGGCGCCGGCTGCGGCGCCGGCGTACGCGCGTCCCGACGGTGGCGGTCGTCCCGCTCACATCGCCACCGGTTCGCGGGCCTCGCGCGCCGCCGAGCGCAGATAGCCGAGCATCCAGATCGACAGGAACAGCATCATCACCACGGTCAGCGCCGAGCCGAACGGCCAGTTGCTGGCAGCGAAGAACTGGTCCTGGATCAGGTTGCCGACCATGTAGGTGTCGGGACCGCCGAGGAGCTGCGCGGAGACGAAGTCGCCGACCGCGGGCAGGAAGACGAGCACGCACCCGGCGAGGATCCCCTGCTTGGTCTGCGGCAGGGTCACGTGCAGGAAGACCCGCGCCGGGGTCCCGAACAGGTCCTTGCCGGCCTCGACGAGCGAGCCGTCCATGCGCTCGAGCGAGGCGTAGATCGGCAGGATCATGAAGACCAGATAGCCGTAGACGAGGCCGCCGATCACCGCGTAGGGCGTGTTGACGAACTGGATCCCGTTCTCGGTCAGGCCGATGTCCTTGAAGAGGCTGTTGAGCAGCCCATCGTCGGCGAGCAGCGCCACCCAGGCATAGGTGCGAACCAGGTAGTTGACGAAGAACGGGATCACCAGCATCGCGATCAAGAGGTGCTTGCGGCGGCCTCCGTAGCGGGCGATGAAGTAGGCGATCGGGTAGCCGAGCAGCAGGCAGATCGCGGCGGTCGCGACCGCGTAGCCGATCGAGCGCAGCAGGACCGGGATGTAGATCGCGTCGAAGGCGTCGGCGTAGTTGTCGAGCCGGGTCGAGTAGACGGCCCGGCCGAGGTCGTCGGTATAGCCGAACGAGAGCGCCAGCACGAGGCAGATCGGCACCAGGAAGAGGAGGAACAGCCAGACTCCGCCCGGCAGCAGGAACCGTGACCAGAACCCGCGATCGCTCACGGTCGCCGAACCCCCTCCCGGCGCGACCGGGCGCGCCGAGGCCAAGGACGCAGGAGGCGATGCGACCGCAGGTCGTGAGCCGACGAGGACGCCGGTATCGGTGCGCCCGGGGCGCCGGCGCTCACGATGCCTTGACCTCGGTCCATACCTGGTTCCAGAGCGCTCGATCGTCGGGGTCGTCGAGCCGGTACTCCATGCCGCCGTCGCCGAGCGCCTCGAGATCGACGTCGATCGAGGGCTCGTCCTTGACGAGGCTCGCGAACGCCTCCTTGCCGCCCTCGACCGGCTGCGGGTAGCCGTTCCAGAGCACGTTTCGGGCGGCGTTGTCGGGCTGGATGATCCAGTCGAGGAACATCAGCGCCGTCCCCGGCGCCCGCGCCGTGATCGGGATGCACATCAGGTCGGAGCCGACCGGCACGCCCTCCTTGCAGGTCTCGTAGCTGAAGTCCTCGGGGTTGTCGACCTGGTTTCTGACGTTGACGATGTCGCCGTTCCAGGCCTGATGGATGACGGCGGTCCCGTTGACGAGGTTCTGGGTCGAGTTCGTCGAGATCCCGCGCGCGAACTGCTTCTGATCGAGCAGCGTCTGCTTCGAGACCTCGAGCTCGTTCGGGTCGGCGGTGTTGAGGTCCCAGCCGTTCAGCAGGTTCGCCTCCCCGATCGCTTCCTGGAAGTCGTCGAGGATGAACATCCGGCCGGCGCCGTCGGGGTTGACGAGGTCGTTCCAGGAGCCGGTCATGCCGCTGACGATGTCGTTGCGCCAGGCGATCCCCGTCGTGTAGTAGGCGTAGGGAATCGTGTACTCGTTGTTGGGATCCCACCAACCGCCGTCGTAGAAGGAGGAGATCCCCTTCGCGTTCTTGAGGCTGTCGCGGTGGAAGCGGTGCAACAACCCCTCCTGCTGGAGGCGGTAGGCGTACTCGGTCGAGGGCCAGATCACGTCGTAGCGTCCGCCCGCTCGGAGCTTGGTGACCATCGCTTCGAGGTTGTCGAAGTTGACCTCGTTGACGGCCACGCCGTACTTGTCGCTGAACCCCTGCTTGATCGCGGGATCCATGTACTGGGCCCAGTTGTAGAGGAGGATGTCGCCGTCGATCTCGGGCTTGACCGCGGCAGTGCTCTGGGGCTTGTCGATCGGTCGCTCGACCGTGCAGCCGCCGAGCGCGCCGAGCCCGTAGAGGCCGAGCGCGCCGCCGGCGCCGGCCTGCAGGAGCCGTCGCCGGGTCAACCGCTCACCGGGGCCGGTCATGCGGTGACCGCTCCCGGCTCGCGCAGGCTCGCGTCGAGGAGCGCCTCGGCATGGTCGAGGAGGATCGACGCCATCGCCGCCTCGGTGAGGCTCGGGTCCTCGAGCGTCGCCTGGACGCTGAGCCCGTCCATCAGCGCCGCCAACGACAGCGCCGCGCGGCCCGGGTCGACGTCGGGGTCGAACTCGCCGGCGGCGCGGCCGACGCAGATCACCTCGGCGAGCAGCGCCCGCCAGTGCTCGTCGCGGCGCTGCCGCTCACGAGCCGCCTCCGGATCGTGCAGCGAGCGCGCCCAGAGCTCGATCCAGAGGTCGAGCCGGCTCTCGGCGGCGGTCGCTTCGATCAGCATCCGGAGCCGCTCGGTGGCGGTCGGCGCCGCATCGAGCCGCTCGCCGAGGCGCTCGGCGAAGTCCTCCTCGTCGGCGATCAGCGCGGCGGTCAGGAGCTGCTCGCGCGTTTCGAACCAGTAGACGACCGCCGACGGGCTCGTTGCAGCGCGCTCGGCGACGTCGGCGATCCGCGTGTTCGCGAGCCCGCGCTCGGTGATCACTGCCGCCGCCGCCTCGAGGATCTGCGGCTTGCGCACGTGGTCGATCGCCGGCCTCGGGCTCACCGGCCTCGCGCGCTCCTCGCTAGGTCCATCGGTCCCCACCTCTCCTGACAAAGCTGAACCGCCGTTCAACTTACCCGCGGCCGCGCTGGCGTGCAAGTGGCAACGGCCCCCGCCGCAGCGCTGCTCGCGAGCTGCCGCTGCTCGCGAGCGCAACGAAGCGGAACCCTGTGGTTCCGGAATGTTGCGCTCAGGCGAGCAGCGCCGCCGCTTCGACCCCGAGCGGCGCGGCGAGGACGCCGGCGACGAGCGCTCGGGCAGCATCGACATCCATCGCGGGGTCGCCGAGCAGCGCCCGGACCCCGGCGCCGTCGAGCACCGCAACGGCGAGGCTGGCGGTTCGCTCGACGTCGACGCCGGCATCGAACTCGCCGCTTTCAACCCCGGCGACGATCAGGCCGGACATCCAGCGCCGGTAGCGGTCGTAGAGCCGGGTGGCCACCGGCTGCAGGCCCGGCTCGCGGACGGCGCGCAGCCAGAGCTCGACCCAGAGCACCCACTCGCGCTCCTGTCGGCCCGGGTAGGGCAGGCTCTCGCGGATCGCCGCGGCGATTGCGGCCGTGGCGCTCGCCGCGTCGCTCTCCTCGTCGAAGCGCTCGACGCCCGCCTGCTCGAAGGAGTGGATCAGCGCCTGCTCGAGCAGCTCCTCGCGGGTCGAGAAGTAATGGTGGACGAGCGAGGTCGATGCTCCGGCGCGCTGCGCCACCCGCGCGATCCTGACCTCGTCGATCCCGTCCTCGGCGATCAGCTCGCAAGCGGCCTCGAGGATACGATCGGCCGTGTCGGAGCTCACGGACGCGAGCCTAACCGTCGCGAAGGAGGTCAGATGGGATATCGGGTGCTGAACGCCGCCGACGCGCACTGGCGGCCCTCGAACCAGATGGGCGTCGCCAACACCGATCTGGCCCGCCAGCTCGGCGCCGAGGCACTCGGGGCGAGGCTCTGGCTGCTCGAGCCGGGCCAGGCATCGACGCGGCACCGCCACATCCGCACACACGAGATCTACGTTCTCCTCGAGGGCACCGGCCGGATCCGGGTCGGCGACGAGCTGCTCACCGTCGAGCCCCTCGATGCCGTCTACGTCGAGCCCGACACCGTCCGCCAGCCCTTCAACGACACCGCGGCCGACCAGCTCTGGCTCGTCGTCGGCGCCCCGCCGGAGGCGGCGAACACGCTCGAGATGGACGCCGCCACGATGGCGACGATCTACCCCGACGGCCCGCAGGCGCTGCCGCCGGAGCTGAGCTAGATGATCGAGCCGGCGAGGACGGCCGCCGCCGCGTTGCGGCCGTTCGTCGCGATCACGCTGCCGCCGGGATGAGTGGCGGCGCCGCAGAGGTAGAAGCCGGGAATCGGCGTGCGGGCGCTGAGCCGGCTCTCCCACATCTGCCCCGGCAGGACCTGGCCCTGGAAGATCTGACCGCCGGTCAGGCCGACCCGTGACTCGATGTCGGGCGGTCCGAGCACCTCGTAGTCGATCAGCCGGCCTTCGATGCCCGGCGCGAAGCGATCGATCAGGTCGATGATCTGGCGGGCGACCTCCCCGCGGCGGGACCCCCAGTCGCCGTGTGACAGCTCGTACGGCGCGTACTGGGCGAACACCGTCATCGAATGCTTGCCCTCCGGAGCCGGGCTCGGGTCGAACCCGGTCTGGGTGTAGATCTCGGCGAACCCGATCGCGGGCTCGCCGGCCGCGCAGCGCTCGAACGCGGCCTGCGCGGAGTCGATCCCGTCGGTCAGCTCGATCATCGCCTTGGCCGGCCAGATCTCGCCCTCGGCAGCGGACCAGTTCGGCAGCTCCTCGAGCGCGGCGTTGAGCTTGACGACCGGGCTGCGCACGTCCCAGGCCTCGAGCCGCTCGCGATAGGCGCGGTCGTGCAAGTCCACCTCGTCGGCGCCGATCAGCCCCAGCGCCAGCTTCGGGTCGGCGTTGCAGACGACGGCCGCGGCACGGATCCGCGTCCCGTCCTCGAGCTCGACGCCCGAGCCGGGGACGATCCGCCCGACCGGCGTCCCGCATGCGAGCACCGCCCCGGCCTCGCGGGCGGCGTCGGCGATCGCGAAGCTGACCATCCCCATCCCGCCCTCGACGTAGGCCCAGTTCGAGCCTGTCCCGTCGAGGTCGCCCTGGTGGTGCATCAGCTTCACCGACGCGGTGCCGGGATCGCGCGGGCCGGCCCAGGTGCCGATCACGCCGCCGCCGAAGAACGCGTCGTGAAGGCGCCGATCCGCGAAGTGGTCCTCCATCACCTCGGCGATCGACGCCTCGAAGACGAGGTCGATCATCTCCCGACTGCCGCCAAGCATCGCCTCGATCTCGGCCCGCGTCGGGCTCTCGCCCTCCCAGGCGTCGCGGGCCCCCTTGCGGAGCCGCCTGCGCACGTCTTCGTAGAGCTTCTGGTGGCGCCGATAGCCGTCGATGTCGCGCTTGGAGACCCCGAGCCGCTCGAGGTCGGCCTGCGTTCGAGCGTCGTCGACGAACTGGCCGAGCGAGCTGCCGTCGGCGAACGGGATCCAGAGGTTCGGGTCGGCGATCCACCAGCGCAGGCCGCGGCGACGGAGCCCGAGCTCGTCGATGACCCGCTGGTCGAGCAGGCCGAGCACGTATGCACAGGGGCTGACCACGAATCGCTCGTCGGCGAACGGCCGCTCGAGCGTGCAGGCGCCGCCGAGCCGCTCGCGTCGTTCGAGCACCAGCACCGACCGCCCGGCCCGGGCCAGGTACGCCGCCGCGGTCAGCCCGTTGTGGCCGCCGCCGACGACGACCGCGTCCCAGTCGCGTGAGGCCAGCTCGGCGACGGGCATCGGCAGCCCGACCTCGCCGAGTTGCGCCGCGATCTCGTTCACCACGTCACCTTCTCACAGCGGCGGTGAGCGTCACGAAGCGGAGCCACAGGTTCCGAAATGCTGCACCCGCGCCGGCGGGCCGTCCTCGCACCCGCGCCGGCGGGCCGTGCGCCCTCTCGCGCCGGCGGGCCGTGCGGACTCAGCTCAGCGCCTCGAGATAGCGCTCCGCCACCAGCGAGTCGAACCGGTGGACGTCGCCCTCGTCGGCCGAGTAGCGCCCTGCGACGTAGCCCTTCGCCCGCACCCCCTTCTGGGTGAGCTCGCAGACGCGCCAGTCCTGGCGGTTGACCATGTCCCAGAAGTCGGCGGCGTCGCTGGGATCGAAGTCCGGCCGGGCGATCGTCTCGGGCTCGAAGAACCACTCGCAGGTGACCTCGGTGCGATCGACCGCCCGCGGCCAGAGGGTGTGCAGCATCACGTAGTCGGGATGGAGCGAGACGAGCGCGTTCGGGAACAGCGAGAAGTAGTAGACGGAGTTGATCTCCTTGGCGTCGAGCCCCGCGATCGCCGGCCGGTGCCCGGCATGGCCGTCGCCGGTTCCCATCGTCTCGGCGCCCTCGTTGAGCGTCATCGAGCCGCCGCACCAGGTTCCGGCCCCGTGCTGGGACTCGCCGCTGCGGTAGTCGCTGAGCGCGTTCAGCTCCGGGTGGACGCCCGGGCAGTGCAGGCACTCGTTGTAGTTCTCGGCGACCGCCTTCCAGTTCGCGGCGACGTCGTAGGACGTGCCGCGGGCACGCTCGAGCCCGGCGACGCGCCAGTGCTCGAGGCGGGAGGCCAGCTCGCCGACGTGCTCGAGGGGATCGGGCGCTGCGCCGCTCAAGTCGGCCAGCAGGAGCCCGCCGGCCACCGCCGAGCGGACTTCGATCAACCCGTTGCAGGCGCGATCGAAGTCCTCGACGCCGTCCATGTGGGGGGCGGCGACGAGGCTGCCGTCGAGATCGTAGGACCAGGCGTGATAGGGGCACTGGACCCGGCGCCGGACCTTGCCTTCGGTCTCGGTGACGAGTACCGAGCCACGGTGGCGGCAGGCGTTGAGGAAGACCCGCGGCGTCCCGTCGGCGCCGCCGAGCGCGAAGACGCTCGTCGGCCCGATCTCGCGCATCAACCAGCTTCCCGACTCGGCGACCACCGAGGCGTGGCCGAGACAGACCCAGCCGCCGAAGACGTTCTCGATCTCCCAGTCGAGGATCGCCGGGTCGGTGAAGGCGACCGGCGGCAGCATCGTCGCGCGCTCGACCGGTTGCAGCGTCGCCGCGATCGCGGCAGGATCGAGGTGCAGCTTGCCGTTGGTCGCGACGGTCGTCATCCGGCCTCTCCTCTCGTTCGCTCGGGCCGTTCCCCGGGAGATCATTGACCTTGTAGTCAATCGATCAATCTATGTTAGAGTGCGGGTCAAGTTGGAGAGCGCCACCATCGATCAGAGGAAGGCTCCGGGCATGGACCAGACCGCGTTCGAGCTCGATGACCGCGCCCGGGACATCCAGGCCCGCGCCCGCGCGTTCACCGAGGACGTGCTGATCCCGCTCGAGGAGGAGGCCGAGCGCCGCCACGGCCGCCTCCCCGACGACGTGATCGAGGACGTCAAGCGAGCGGCGGTCGACGCCGGCCTCGTCGGCGGCCTCCACCACCCCGAGCACGGCGGCCAGGGCTGGAGCCGGCTCGAGTGGGCACTCGTCGAGGAGCAGTGGGGGCGGAGCACGAACGCGATCCATTGGCACGTCCCGAACGCCTACAACGTCTGGCAGCACGCATCCGCGGAGCAGGTCCAACGCTGGCTGGTCCCGGCGCTGCGCGGCGAGGTCCGCGACGCCTACGCGGTCACCGAGCGCGACGCGGGATCGGACCCGAGCCGGATCGCGACCGTCGCCGAGCCGAGCGGCGGCGGCTACCGGATCAACGGCGAGAAGTGGTTCGTGACGACCGGCGACGTCGCCGCCGTCTACGTCGTGATGGCCAACGTCGTCGAGGATGGCGCGAAGCTTCCGACCCTGTTCGTCGTCGACCGCGACGCCCCCGGGGTCGAGATCATCGACGATCCCCCCTTCACGCACAACTACCCCGACGGCCATCCGACGATCGTCTTCCGCGACGTCGAGGTCACAGCCGACGACGCGATCGGCGGCATCGGTGGCGGCGACGACCTGCAGCGGGCCTGGTTCATGGAGGAGCGGCTCGGGATCGCCGCACGCTGCATCGGTGCGATGTGGCGGCTCCTCGACGAGACGGTCGCCTGGGCGGCGACCCGCGAGCAGGGCGGCAGCCGGATCCTCGATTACCAGGGCGTCTCCTTCCCGCTCGCCGACTCGGCGGCCGATGCCGCCGCCGGCCGCCTGCTGACGCTCACCGTCGCCGAGCTCGCCGACCGCGGCACCGACCTCAAGGTCGTCCACGGCAAGGCCTCGATGGCGAAGCTGTTCACGAGCGAGGCGGCGTGGCGCTGTGCCGACCGCTGCGTGCAGGCCTTCGGCGGGCGCGGCTACCTGCGCTCGAACGTCGCCGAGCGCTTCCTCCGCGAGCTCCGCGTCGACCGGATCTGGGAGGGGACGAGCGAGATCCAGCGCCTCGTGACCGTGCGCGGCCTCGAGCGCCGCGGCGTCGAGCGGATGCTGCACTAGATGACGGCCACGGCGGGATCGATCGCGTAAGGAGGGGCCCCCGATGACGGCCGACGGTCTGGCCCGGCTGCTGGCGCCCCGCTCGATCGCCGTCGTCGGCGCGACCGAGCGGGAGGGCGCCTACGGCGACACGCTGCTTCGCAACCTCGAGCGGCTCGGATACGACGGCGAGGTCTGGGGCGTCAATCCCGGCCGCGAGCGGATCCGCGAGGTGCCCTGCGTGCCGACGCTCCGCGACCTCCCCCGGCCGGTCGATGCCGTCGCCGTCGCGGTCCCGGCGCGGGCCGTGCCCGACGCGATCGAGGACGCAGTCGCGACCGGCTGCGGCGGCGCCGTCGTCGTCTCGGCCGGCTTCGGCGAGGTCGAGAGCGGCCGCGAGCTCGAGCAACGGCTGGTGGCCACCGCCCGCTCGGCCTCGTTCCCGGTCTGTGGACCGAACGGCAACGGCATCGTCAACTTCCCGGCCCGCGCCGGCCTCTGGGGCGACTCGGTCCAGTCGTTGCCGGTCGGCGGCGTGGCGATGATCTCGCAGAGCGGCAACGTCGCCGTCAACGCGCTCGGCTCACGGCGCGGGATCGGCTTTCACACCGTGATCTCGACCGGCAACCAGTCGGTCTGCGACGCGAGCGACTGGCTCGGGGCGTTGAGCGCGAGCGACGGCGTCCGCTCGATCGCGATGTTCCTCGAGTCCGACGGCGACGGCGAGCGGTTCGCCGAGGCGCTCGCCCGCTGCGCCGAGCGCGGCATCGGCGTCGCGATCCTCAAGGTCGGCTCCTCCGAGGCCGGCGCGGGGGCGGCCGCCGCCCACACCGGCTCGCTCGCCGGAGACCAGCGCATCTTCCGGGCGCTGGCCACCGATGCCGGTGCCCACTGGGCGCGCGACCCGCACGAGCTGCTCGAGCTCGCCCGGGTCCTCGCCGAGCCCCGGGCACGGCCCGACCGCAGTGGCGGCCTCGCGTTTCTGACCTGCTCCGGTGGCGACTCGGGGATCGCCGCCGACGAGGCCGACCGGATCGGGCTCGAGCTGCCCGCGCTCGCGCCCGCGACCCGCGAGCGCCTCGCCGACCTGCTGCCGGAGGCGGCGACGATCGGCAATCCGCTCGACTACACCTCGCAGATCTGGGCCGAGCGGGAGCGGCTCGCGGCGATCGTCGCCGCGGTCGGGGACGACCCGGCAATCGACCAGATGGTGGTCTTCCATGACACCCCGGCCGACCTCGGCGCCGAGGCCGAGCCTGGCTGGCGCGCCACTCGAAGCGGGCTCGCCGACGGCGCCGAGCGGTCCCCGGCGGCGCCGCTGTTCGCCTCGACGCTGCCGGACCTGATCGGCGAGGAGATCATCAGCGAGCTCGCCGGCCGCGGGGTCGCCGCCGTCGGCGGGCTCCTGACCGCGATTCACGTCGCCGCCGAGCTGCGGCGGCCGCCCGCCGACCCGGAGCGGCTGCGGGCCGTGGCCGCGGCCGCCGCCCGCGCGGCGGGTCGCGTCGGCGACGGCGCCTGGCTCTCCGAGGCCGGGGCGAAGGAAATGCTCGCGGACGCGGGGATCCCCGTCGGGGAGCTGCGCACGGCCGCCGACCCCGATGGGGCTGCCGCGGCTGCGGCAGCGATCGGGTTCCCGGTGGCGCTGAAGCTCTCGGCCGCCGGCCTGCACCACAAGAGCGAGGCCGGCGCGATCGCGCTCCGGCTCGGTGATGTCGAAGCGGTCAGCGTTGCCGCGGAGCGCCTGCTGACGCTGCCCGAGGCGGAGGGCGCCGAGCTGCTCGTCGAGGCGATGGCGGAGCCGGGCCCCGAGCTCCTGATCGCGGCGACGAGCGATGCGGTCGTCCCGGCGCTCGTCGTCGGCCTCGGCGGGATCTGGACCGAGGCGTTCGCCGACGTCGCGATCGTGCCGCTCCCCGCATCGCCGGAGCGCGTCGAGGCAGCGTTGCGCGGCCTCCGCGGCGCGGCGCTTCTGACCGGCGGCCGCGGATCGACGCCGGTCGATCTCACCGCCGTCGCGAGAGCTGCCTCACGAGCCGGCGAGTTGCTCCTCGACGAGCGACTCGAGCTGCTCGAGCTCAACCCGCTGATCGCCGGCCCGGACGGCTGCGTCGCCGTCGACGCGGTCGCCCGTCGCCGCTGAGCCGGCGCCCGCTCGGGGGGGAAGGCCCCCGGGCTCAGGCCGGGACGCCGGCCTCGAGTTGCTCGGCCGCGTGGGTCAACCCGACGCGGAGGATCTCGGTGATCTCCTCGAACAGGCCGATGTCGGCGACGAGCGGAGGCGCGATCTGCACGAACGGCTCGGCCCGGTCGTCGAGGCGGCAGATCATGCCGTTCTCGAACAGCTTGTCGGAGAGGACGTCCTTGAGCAACCAGCCCGCCTCCGCCTCCGTCAGCTCCTCGCGCGTCGCCTGGTCCTTGACGCACTCGATCGCGAAGAAGTGGCCGAGGCCGCGAACGTCGCCGACGATCGGGATGTCCTTGAGCCCCTCGAGCATCTCGAGCGCGCGCGGCTCGTTGGCCCGCACGTTGGCGATCACCTCCTCGCGCTCCATGATCTCGATCGCCTTCAGCGCGATCGCCGAGCCGACCGGATGGCCGCCGAACGTGATCCCGTGCAGGTAGTCGGCCTTGCCGGTCAGAAACGGCTCGGCGACCCGCTCGTGCATGAGCAGCGCGCCCATCGAGAAGTGGGCGCCGGTGAGGCCCTTGGCGCAGGTGATCATGTCCGGCTCGGAGCCGAGCCGCTGGGCGCCGAACCACTCGCCGATCCGGCCGAAGGCGCAGATCACCTCGTCGGAGACGAGCAGGATCCCGTGGCGGTCGCAGATCTCGCGCAGGCCCTCCCAGTAGCCGGCCGGCGGGACCAGCGATCCGCCCGCGTTCTGGACCGGCTCGGCGATCATCATCGCGATCGTCTCCGGCCGCTCGAACTCGATCACGTCCTCGATCTCGTCGAGCAGGGCGCGGGCGAAACCGGCCTCATCGGCGCCGGCGGGATGCCGGTAGGCGTTCGTCGAGGACACGTGCCGGGTCGGGATCGCCGGCGGCTCGAAGGCGGTCCGGCAGACCGGGATGCCGGTGAACGAGAGCGCGCCGAGCGAGGTGCCGTGGTAGGCGTCGCGGCGGGCGATCACCTTCTTGCGCTCGGGCTCGCCGTTCGCCTCGTGCCACTGGCGGGCGAGCTTGTAGGCGGACTCGACCGACTCGGAGCCACCCGAGGTGAAGAACGTGCGCTCGAAGCCGGGCGGCGCGAGCTCGGCGAGCTTCGTCGCCAGGTCGATCGAGGGCGGGTGGGCGGTGGTCCAGTTCGTCGTGAACGGGAGCGTCGCCATCTGCGCCGCGGCCGCGGCACCGATCTCCTCGCCGTGAGAGTGGCCGAGGTTGGTGCAGTAGAGGCCGGCGAGGCCGTCGATGTAGCGGTTGCCGAGGTCGTCGTAGATGTGACAACCGTCGCCACGGACGAGGACGGGGATGTCCTCGGCGGGCAGGGTCATGTCGGAGAAATGCAGCATCAGGTGCTGCTTGGCGCGTGTCTGTAGATCCGTCATCAGCCGCGAGTCTAGTCAGCGGTGGGGCGTGGGCGCTGTTGACCTTGTAGTCAATCGTACGACGTGTTAGCTTGCGGCGATGGAGATCACAGGGAGCACCACCGGGTCCGCGTCCACCTCGAGCAACGGAAGCGGGCCCGCCGCCGGGACCGGCGGCGCGTCCTGGGACGCGATCGTCGTCGGCGGCGGCCACAACGGGTTGACGACCGGCGCCTACCTCGCCCGGGCCGGGCTGCGGACGCTGATCCTCGAGCGGCGACCGATCCTCGGCGGCGCCTGCGTGACCGAGGAGGTCTGGCCCGGCGCCCGCGTCTCACGCTGCTCCTACGTCGTCTCGATGCTGCAGCCGAAGGTCGTCGCCGACCTCGAGCTGAAGCGCTTCGGCTACAAGGCCTACCCGCTCGACCCCGCCTATGCGGCGATGACCCCGGACGGGCCGATCATCTTCCACGACGACCTCGCCAAGACGCAGGAGTCGATCGCGAGGTTCAACAAGAAGGATGCCGAGGCCTACGGGAGGTTCGAGGAGCTGCTGTTCATGGCTGCCGACTTCGTCCGGCCGATGATGATCCGCCAGCCCCCGGCCCCGGGATCGAAGGCGCCGGTCGACATCGCCGGGATCCTCAAGGAGGCGGGCCGGATCGCGGGGATGTCGCAGCGCAACGTCCAGCAGCTCATCCGGATCTTCACGATGTCGGTCGGCGATTGGCTCGACTCGATGTTCGACAACGACTACCTGAAGGGCTCGCTCGCCTCGACCGGCGTCGTCGGCGTCTGGGCCGGCCCCTACTCGCCCGGCACCGCCTACAACCTCCTCCATCACGCGCTCGGCGAGCTCGACGGCCAGGTCGGCTCCTGGGGCCAGGTGATCGGCGGGATGGGCGCGATCAGCGAGGCGATCGCCGCCAGCGCCCGCGCCGCCGGGGCGGAGATCCGGACCGGCGCCGAGGTCGTCAGCATCGACTCGGCGGGCGGCCGCGTCACCGGCGTCACGCTCGCCGACGGCACCGTCCACCGGGCACCGATCGTCGCCTCCGGCGCTCACCCGAAGACGACGATCCTCGATCTCGCCGGCGCCGACAACTTCCCCGACGAGGTCCGCGAGGACATGGCCGCCTACCGGACCCGGGGTGCCTCGGTGAAGGTCAACATGGTGCTCTCGGAGCCACCGGTCTACGAGGGGCTCAGCGAGGAGGACTCGCGCCACCTGCTGACCGCCGGCGTCAACTGGTGCCCGTCGCTCGACTACCTCGAGCGCGCCTGGCAGGACGCGGTCCGCGGCGTCCCCTCCGAGCATCCCTACGTCGAGATGGAGGTGCCTTCGTCGGTCGATCCGTCGCTGACCGACGACGACCGCTGGATCGCGACGATGTTCACCCAGTACGGCCCGACCGAGCATGAGCAGTGGCCGGACGGATCGCGCGAGCGCTACGCCGACGCCTGCGTCGCCAGCATCGCCGAGTACGCGCCGAACCTGCCCGGCGCGATCGTCGAGCGCGAGGTGCTGGCGCCGCCCGATCTCGAGGACATCTTCGGCCTCGTCGACGGCTCGATCTTCCAGGGCGAGCAGGACATCGCGCAGATGGCGTTCATGCGCCCGTCCCCGGGGCTCGCCAAGTACGCGACCCCGCTCGAGGGCCTCTACCTGTGCGGGGCCGGGACCCACCCCGGCGGCGGCGTGATGGCCGCCTCCGGCCACAACGCCGCCCAGCGGATCCTCAAGGACCGCCGGCGCCGGGCCGGCCTGCGCGGCCGCCTCGGTCGGCGCCGCGCCACGGCCTGAGCCGTCGGCGCCGGGCGGTGTCCTGGCCGCGGTCGGCGCCGGGCGGGGGCGGCGCTACCCTGAACGGGTGCTGCCGCTTGCCATCAGCAACGGCGAGGTCATCATCGGGGTCGTGCTGCTCGTGGCGCCGATCGCCGCGATCGCGTTCGCCGGCTCCGGTGCCGTCTACCGCGAGATCGGCAAGGGCGCGTTCGCGATGGACCACGACCGCTCCGCGTCCGGCTCCGATCTCGGCCCGGCGATGAGCAGGGCAGCGCGCGAGGTCGAGGTCAGGCAGTTGCTCGAGGCGAAGGCGTTCCGCCAACGCGCGCGCGGCGAGACGCCGATCGACGTCGACGCCGAGCTCGCCCGGGTCACGGGCCCGGCGCCCGCGGCCCCGGGGGCTGACCCGGTGCTTCTCGCCGAGGTGCGCCAGCTCGTCGTCGCCCGCAACCAACGCCGCGCCCGGCGGGGCGAGGAGCCGCTCGATGTCGAGGCCGAGGTCGCCCGCCAGCTCGCCGACCTCGAGCCGCTGGGGCACTAGGTTGGACGCAGGGTCCGCGATCGACCTCGAAGCCACGGCGCCGGTGCCGCGGCAGGCTCGATCCCGGCCAGCCGCTCGGGTATAAAGCGCGCGATGGCCGACATCGGCGACATCTACGAGCTCGAGCAGCTCGCCGTCCAGCCCGGCACCTACGTGAACCCGCAGACCGAGGTCGTGATCATCGTCGAGGACTCGGCCGCCGTCGACCAGGAGGTCTTCGAGGAGGAGGGGACCGAGGGAACCGAGTGGGTCCGCGTGTCCGACGAGGTCCCGGTCGACGAGACGCTGCTCGAGGAGGCGCTCGAGGAGTTCCAGAGCCGCCGCCACCCGGGTGGTGCCTCGCAGGCGGCGAGCATCGCCCTCGACGATGCGTTCGAGGACGACGAGGATCCCGAGCTCGAGCCCGATCCCGAGCTCGACGAGGACTGATCCGGCCCGCACGCCGTCGCGGACGCCGCCCGCGTCCGACCAGCAAATCGGTGTGGACATCGGCACCGTCGCGGAGTACGTTGGACTCGGGCAAGAGGAAGGGAGAACCAGATGGCTGACGATGGCCTGTTCATTGGATGGGGAGAGGTCGTGCGCGGCCGCGAGACGAAGGCCGTCGAGGTCTTCAACGAGGCGGTCGAGTACTGGTCCGGACTGCAACGGGAC
Organism: Solirubrobacterales bacterium; assembly: GCA_041393495.1. Lineage (GTDB taxonomy): Bacteria > Actinomycetota > Thermoleophilia > Solirubrobacterales > 70-9 > RHKX01. The sequence continues at coordinate 27,109 of JAWKKA010000005.1, forward strand.
GGACGGATCGAGAGCTTCGAGCCGTGGTTCCTGGCGACCCACGGCGGCGATCTCGGCGGCTTCATCCTCGTCCGCGGCGAACGCGAGAAGCTCGACGCGGTCGTTCGCAGCCCCGAGTTCGAGCGGTTGCAGGCCCGGGTGACGATGATCGTCGACGGCTCCGGGGTCATCCAGGCGGCGACCGGCGAGTCGCTGGCCCGCCAGATGGGTCAGTTCCGGGAGGCGACCGCAGACCTCGCGAGCTGAGCACAGCACGACAGCCGCCGACGAGTCGGCGGCGTGCAGGGCGTTGGCGCCCGGCACGCCGCTCGATCCGCCTCGCCTACTGGTCAGCGCAGAGGATGACCACGCTGAAGTTGTCCGCTACCCCGTTCTTGTTGACCCGCGCCCTCCAGCTGTTCGTAAGCCCCGGACTCGGGAAGCTCTCGAGCAGGTCGGTGGTCGCGTTGACGTTCGCGGGCCCGCCCGTCAGGAGCACGTCGCCGGAATTGCAGGCTTCGTCGATGTACTGGGTACCGTCCCCGAGCGTGGTCCCGGCGATGACCGCCGATTCCTTCTTGTAGACGGCGCTCGCGACGAAGGACGTCGCGCCCCTGCCCTCCAGCTGCGCCGCGTCGGGAACCTGGCCCAGCGTGGACTCGGCGATGCTCGCGCCGGTCAGCGAGTCGTCGGCGACGTCGTCGCCGGTCACGGCCTTGCCGTCCTTGAGGTCGACGCTCCTCAGCGCATTGTCCTTGACGGTCTTCGACTTGACGCTGTTCTTGGGCAACGCCGCCGCGAGGGCCGTCCCACCCGCAAGGACAAGGAATACAGCGAGTGAGGACATCACATTCGAGTAGCTGAAATGACGACGAATGCGGTTGGTGCTCGGTCCCATGGTGCTCCTCCCCGTCGGTTGGTCACAGGTGCCCCGCCTCGTTCGTGCGGTTCGACACTAGCACCGGCGTCATGGCCTGACAAGCGGGCCCGGGCCTTCCCGAAGGTGCCGCCGAACCAGCACGACGACCTCGTCCTCGGCGCCCTCGACGAGCTCGGCGCCCGGGCGCCACAATCGCCCGCTCGCTTCGGGGTCACGCCTAGCTCGTCGCCAGCACGTAGGCGAGAAAGGCGCCGAACAGCGTCGCCCAACCGATCACCGGGATCAGGTCGAAGCGGCCGCGATTGCGCAGCGTGACGTAGGCGAGGGCGCCGCCGGCGAGGCCGAGCAGCGCCGAGACGATCGCGAAGCGGTCGAGGTCCCAGTTGGTCAGGGCGAGGCCGAAAGCGACCGGGATCGTCGACTGGAAGACCATCGCCCCGGTGATGTTGCCGAGCGCGAGGCTGTCCTTGCCCTCGCGGACCCAGAAGAAGCTGTTGATCTTCTCCGGCAGCTCGGTTGCGAGCGGGGCGAGGATCAGCGAGAGCACGAGCGGCTCGACGCCGATCGACTCAGCGACGTGGATCATCTCCTCGACGAACAGATGGGCGCCGCCGACGATCGCCGCCAGCCCGACCGCGAGCTGCAGGAGGATCAGCCGCGTCGGCGGCCCGCCACCGTCGCCACGGTCCATGTAGAGGCGGCCGATGTGCTCGACCTGCTGGACCTCGCCGCCCTCCCGCAGCGTCATCCGCACGTAGATCAGGTAGGCGGCCACGAAGACCGCCGCCAGCGGGTAGTGCAGGCCGGTCGGCAGCAGCGCCCCGGCGATCAGCCCGATGCCGAAGAAGGCGATGAAGAAGAGCAGGTCGCGGTCGAGGGTCGGGATGTGAGCCTTCAGCGCCAGCCCCTGCGAGCGGCGCCGCTGAAAGATGAACGCCGAGGTGCCGACGAGGGCCATCGCCAGCGTCGCGAGCAGGAACGGCGCGCCGATGATCGCCCCGATCGCGACATCCTCGGCGCCCTCGCCGCCGCCGATGATCGCGACGACCGGGATCAGCGTCTCGGGCATCGCGGTGCCGACCGCCGCGAGGATGCTGCCGGTCGCGCCCTCGCCGATGTCGAGCCGGTGGCCGAGCCACTCGACGGCATTCGTGAACACCAGCGCCCCCGCGAGGATCACGGCGAAGCTGATCAGCAGCAGGAGCGCGGCGCCCATCCCGCCCCCTACGCCGCGAAGAACGCGATCGCGAGGACCGCGTAGACCGCGAGCAGCTGGACACCCTCGAACCAGGTCGACTCGCCCTCGGAGGACACCGCGTTGGCGATCAGCGCCGCGAGCAGGATCGCGCCGAGCTCGAAGCCGTTGAACACCAGCGGCATCGGCCCGGGGCCGATCAGAAACGACGCGAAGACGAGGACCGGCGCGACGAAGAGCGCGACCTGGGCGCTCGAGCCGATCGCGATGTTGACGGCCAGGTCCATCTTTCCCTTGAAGGCGACCAGCACGGCGACCCAGTGCTCGGCGGCGTTGCCGACGATCGCGACGACGATCGCGCCGATGAAGAACTCGCTGAGGCCGATCGACTCCGACGCCTCGGTGATCGAGCCAACCAGCACCTCCGACATCACCCCGACGGCGACGCCGGCGATCGCCAAGGCGATCACCGACGTCCGGATCGACCAGCCCCAGGTGTCGCTGTCCGCTGCGGCGGAGCCTTCGGCGCGGGGGTTGAAGACGTCGCTGTGGGTCTTCAGCGAGAAGAACAGCCCGGCGACGTAGCAGAGGATCAGCACCGCGCTGACCGCGAGCGACAGGTGCTCGACCGTCGAGCCGTAGCCGACGAGCTCGGGGCCGATCGAGGGCAGCCCGCGTCCCTCGACGAGCTCGAAGATCGCCGGCATCAACAGCGCCGCCGCCGCCAGGAACAGCATCGTCGACTGCGTCGAAGCGGCGGTCCGGTCGAACTTCTGGACCTCGCCGGGACGCCCGAACCCGCCCGCCACCATCGCCGCGCCGAGCACGAGCAGGACGTTGCCGATGATCGAGCCGATGATCGACGCCTTGACGACCTCCTGCAGCCCCTCGGCGAGCGCGAACAGAGCGATGATCAGCTCCGGGGCGTTGCCGAACGTGACGTTGAGCAGGCCGCCGATCCCCGGGCCCGACCGCTCGGCCAGCTCCTCGGTGGCCCGGCCCATCAGCGCCGCGGTCGGGATGATCCCGATCGCCGCCGTGAAGAAGATCAGCCCCGCCGAGGCGCCGAGCAGGTCGAGCGCGATCGCAGCCGGGATGAACGGGACGAGCAGGTAGGGCCACCCGTCGGGGCCGAGCAGGAAGCTCCGGTCCAGCGCCGGACCGGGACCGCTCATCCGCCGAGCAGGCTCGCGCAGTCCTCGACCGCCTGCGCGTCCTTCGCCCTGGCGACGCAGTCGTAGTACTTCTCGGCGCTGCTCGATGCCGGCGGGACCGGCGCGGCCGTGCCGCCCGACGCCGCGCCGAGCCCGCCGAGCGCGGCCGCCCCGCCGGGGATCTGGCTGAGCAGGTCGCTGAGCGGCTTCGCGCCCGACGGCGGGCTGATCGACTGCTCGGAGCCGGGTTCGGCGATCCCGATCGAGAGCTCGACCGTCACCTGCCCCGGGCCGCCGCTCGGGTCGGCGAGCGTCAGCCCGACGTCGAGCCTGCGCAGCGAGTCGTCGTCGGTCGCCGCATAGACGTCGATCGTCGCATCGGTGACCGTGTCCTCGAGCTGCTTCAGCGTCGCCGGGTCGAGCTGCTGCGCCTGCCCGGTCTGCTGGGCGACGTCGTTGAGGTCGGCGACGAGCTTCGGCACGTCGGCCGAGCCGGAGACGTGGACGACCTCGGTGCCGTCGAGGTCCTCGGTCCCCTCGTTGGTCAGGTCGGTGACCCAGCTGCGTGGGTCGATGCCGAACTGCTCGAGCGAGGGCTGCTGCTCCTGTCCGGCCTGCTGGGCGGCCGACTGCTCGTAGGAGGCCTTGACGGCCTGGAAGGTCGCGTCGTCGAGCTGGTACTCGCCGCCCTGAAAGCCGACCCAGGCCCCGTCCCCGGTCGTCGTCAGGCCGCCGTCGAAGTCGAAGCTCGACCCCCCGGAGTCAACCGACGCGGTCACGTCGAGGTCGACCGAGGGGAGCTCGCCTGCGCCGTTGGACTGAAACGGCCCCTCGACCTCGGCGGTCATCTCGCCCGCCTGCTCGCCGGTCGACGCGACGTCGAGCGTCACGTCGAGGACGCCGCTGTCGACGCCGCCCTCGCCGCCGAGCGCCTTGTCGAGGACGGCCTGCGGGTCCTCGTTCGCGGCATCGCTGCCGCCACACCCGCCGAGCAGCGCCAGCGCCGCCACGGCCGCCGCCAGCAGCAGCATCGTTGTCGATCTCGCATGCATCGGGTCAGGTGCCCGTCCCGCTTCGCCGGGCGCGGTCAGGGTACCCTGGATCGGTGCCGGTCGCCGACGAGAGCGCGCCGAGACCCCCGAGGACGATTCTCTACACGGGCAAGGGGGGCGTCGGCAAGACGAGCGTCGCCGCGGCGACGGCGCGGCGCTGCGCGGCCTCGGGGCTGCGCACGATCGTCCTCTCGACCGACCCCGCGCACAGCCTCGGCGACTCGCTCGAGGCCGACCTCGGGCCCGACCCGCGCGAGGTCTCGCCACTGCTCTGGGCCCAGCAGATCGAAGCCCAGGCGGAGATGGAGGCGAACTGGGCGGCCGTCCGCGACTGGCTCGGCCGGATCCTCGCCGACCGCGGGGTGCTCGGCGTCGCCGCCGAGGAGCTGACCGTCCCGCCCGGGATGGATGAGCTCTTCAGCCTCCTCGAGATCCGCGCCCACCACGTCGGCGGCGCCTACGACGTGATCGTCGTCGACTGCGCTCCGACCGGCGAGACGCTGCGGCTGCTCTCGTTTCCCGACGTCGCCCGCTGGTGGCTGGACAAGGTCCTGCCCTGGGAGCGGCGCCTCGTCAGCGCTGCGCGTCCGTTCGCCAGGACGTTCCTCGACGTCCCGCTGCCCGGCGACGACGTCTTCGCCGACGTCCAGTCGCTGGTCGGGAACCTGATCGCGATGAACGCGATCCTCCGCGACCGCGAGCGGACCTCGATCCGGCTCGTCATGAACCCCGACCGGATGGTCGTCCGCGAGGCGCAGCGGACCTTCACCTACCTCAATCTCTACGGCTACCTGACCGACGCGGTGGTCGTCAACCGGGTCTTCCCGGAGGAGCTGTCCGGCTCCTACTTCGATGCCTGGCGCGAGCGCCAGGGCGAGCAGCTCGAAGCGGTGCGGGCGGGCTTCGCGCCGGTGCCGGTCCTGCTCGCCCGCTACTTCCCCGAGGAGGTCGTCGGCGCGGAGATGCTCGACCGGCTCGGCGCCGAGCTGTTCGCGGACGATCGCCCCGAGCGGGTCATGCACACCGAGCTCGCCCAGCGGATCACGAGCGACGGCGACCGCACCGTCCTGGCGATCCCGGTTCCGTTCGCCGACCGCTCCGAGCTCGACCTGAGCAAGGTCGGGCAGGAGCTGATCGTCCGCGCGGGGCGCGAGAAGCGGACTATCATCCTCCCGACCGCGCTCGCCAGGCTCCGCCCGGCCGGCGCCCGGCTCGACGCCGGGACGCTCGAGGTGAGCTTCGAAGATGACCGCCCCCGACGAGCAGAGCAACCGCCCCCCGCCGACGAGCGGCGGGACGGGGATCCCGTTCCGGGAGGGGCCGCAGCCCGGCCCGACCGGGCCCGCCAGCGAGCCTGACTGGTCCTCTCTGTCGGACTGGGCTGCGACCCACGAGGCCGACTCCCGCTGCCTCGAGCTCTGCCCGATCTGCCGCGGCGCCGAGATCCTCCGCGCCGCCGGTGGCACCGAGCTCCGCGGCCAGCTCGACGACGTCGGCCGCGAGATGCTCCTGACGCTGCGCTCGCTGATCGACCACTACCTCGAACGACTCGACCAGCGACCCGGGCCGGCCGGCCGCGTCGAGCACATCCCGATCGACTGATCGCGCGCCCTCACTCCCGGGCGGCGCGAGGCAGCTCGGCCACCAGCTTGCGGTCGTGCTCGTACTGGAGCCGCCGGATCGCCTCGGCGGGCGGCAGCCACTCGAGGCGATCGACCTCCTCGTTCGCGGTGAACTCGCCGCCGCGCGATCGCATCAACCAGTACCGGACCAGCTTCAGCCGGCCCCTGCGGTCGCGGTAGCTGACCGGCGAGAGCTCGGCGCCGAGCTCGCAGCGCAGGCCGGTCTCCTCCTCGACCTCGCGGATCGCCCCGTCCTCGAAGCTCTCATCCGGCTCGAGCTTGCCCTTCGGAAGCGACCAATCGTCGTAGCGGGGGCGGTGGATGACCGCGACCTCGATCCCGCCGGGGCCGTCGCGCAAGACGACCCCGCCGCCGGCCCGCACCTCGACTCGCCCGCCCGCCGCCATCGCTAGCCCCTCAGCCCGAGCCGGCGGGCGCGCTCGCGCGCGCGTGCGAGGATCTCCGCCTCGTCCGCGACGACGCCGTCGCGCATCAGGATCCGGCCGGCGACGATCGTCGTGTCGACCACCGACCCCGAGGCCGCGTAGACGAGCCCCGCTTCGAGGCTGCCGATCCCGAGCTCGTGGCCGTCGGTGCGGACGAGCAGCAGATCGGCCGGCTCGCCCGGCGCGATCGGCGTCGCTCCGAGCAGCGGCGCCTGCATCCCGCTCGCGATCGCGAGCGCCTCCGCGGCCGGCGCCGCGGCGGGATCGCGGGCCCGATGCTTCTGGGCGAGCGCGAGATGCTTGGCGTCGGCGAGGAGGTCGAGGGAGTTGTTCGAGCCGGCGCCGTCGGTCCCGAGCCCGACCGGCAGGCCGCGACGCCGGGCGGCCGTCAGGTCGAAGATCCCCCCGACCGCGAGCTTCATGTTCGCGACCGGGTTGGTGACGACGGTCGCGCCGGAGACGGCGATCAGCTCACGCTCGTGATCGTCGATCCAGACCGCGTGGGCGAGCAGCGTCCGCGGGCCGAGCAAGCCGACGCGATCGAGGAGCTCGACCGGCCTGACGCCGTGCGCCGCGAGGCAGTCGGCGACCTCCCGTTCGGTCTCGGAGGCATGGATCTGAACCGGCAAGGCGAGCCGCTCCGCCTCCGTGGCGATCCAGGCCAGCGACTCGGGCGAGACCGTGTAGACGGCGTGCGGAGCGAGCGAGGGCGCCGTCAGCGCGCTCGCGTTCGCGGCGATCTCGGCGAGTCCGTCGGCGGCGGCCCGGCGCAGCTCGTCGACCCGGGCCGGATCGCCCCCGTCGAGCAGCGGCGGACCGATCGTCGCCCTGACCCCGGCGTCGGAGACCGCCCGCGCGACAGCGCCCGGGCGCCAGTACATGTCCCAGAAGCGCACCGTGCCCGTCCGGATCATCTCGACGCAGGCGAGGCGGGTCCCCCAGTAGACGTCCTCGTCGTCGAGCTTCGCCTCGACCGGCCAGATGTGCCGCTCGAGCCACTCCATCAGCGGCAGGTCGTCGGCGGCGCCGCGGAACAGGGTCATCGCCGCGTGGGTGTGGCCGTTGACGAGGCCGGCGACGATCGCCGTGCCGGCGCCGTCGATCCGCTCGTCGTCGCGGGCGGCGGCGACGTCGGCCCCGAGCGCCGCGATCAACCCGTCCTCGATCCGCACCCCGGCCGGCTCGTCCGCCAGCGTCGCGCCCTCGATCACGAGCGCCATCAGCCCTCCTCCAGCGCGGGGCCGAGGACCCCGAGCGCGGCGGTGATCCGCGAGCGGTTCTCCTCCTTGCCGGCCTCGAACTCGGCGACCGAGAGCGGCGCGGAGGCGATGCCGTTGGCGAGGTTGTCGACCACGCAGATCGCCGCGTAGCGGAGCCCGACCTCGCGGGCGACGATGCACTCGGACGCGATCGTCATCCCGATCACGTCCGCATGGGCGGCGATCAGCCCGATCTCGGCCGGCGTCTCGAAGCGCGGGCCGATCGCCTGCCAGTAGACGCCGCCGTCGACGAGCTCCGGCTCGATGAGCCGCCGCCAGGCCTCGAGCACCCGGCCGCGCCAGTCGGCGTCGAAGCCCGGGACCTGCTCGCCGCCGTGGCCATCGTGGATCGACAGGCCGAGGTGGAGGGCGATGAAGTCGTCCGGGCAGACGAAGCTCCCGACGCCGAGGTCGGCGCGGAGGCCGCCGACCGATCCGATCGCCAGCGCCCTGTCGCAGCCGAGCTCGGCGAGCGCTGCGAGGTTCCGCGGATGGTCGATCCGCGCCGCGGTCGTGTAGCGGTCGAAGCCGTGGCGCTGCAGCAGCACCTGCCCGTCGCGCTCGTGGACGCGGACGGTGCCGCGGTCGGTCGCGACGTCGCGTGGCTCGAATCCGGAAGCAGGCTCGCTGCCGAGGATCGAGTGCCCGCCGATCAGCGCCAGCCTTCCCATCGGCGCTGATCCTATTGGCGCTCGAGCGCCTCGAGCCTCCGCAGCAGCTCACCGGCGCCGACGCTCGTCGCTCCGGCGGCCTTGACGGAGTTGCGAAGCCGACGATCGCCGGTGACGACGACGATCGAGCCCGGGTCGTCGTCGGCGCGCAGCCGGGCGACGATCTCACGGTCGGCGGCGTCCGGCCCGCCCGGAGCGAAGCCGACCTCGATCGCCTCCGCGGCGGCGGCGACCCGCCGGTGCGGACGGCCGTCGAAGACGACGCAGACCTCGATCCCCTCCGCGGCGGCGAGCGCGTCGAGCCGTCGCGTCAGCCCCGCCATCGCGGCCGGCCGGTCCCGCCACCACCCGTCGGGACGCGAGCCGAGCACGTTCATCCCATCGACGATCAGGCGCTCCATGCGCCGACCGTAGCGGCACCGCCGCGCCGGCAGTCAGGACGGCGGCAGCCCGCGGCCCGCGGCCCGGCGGCACGCAGCCCGGCGGCCCGCGGCCCGGCGGCACGCAGCCGGCAGCCCGGCATGTAACACCGTCCCATGTTCCAGCGCCGCTAGGGTTGTCGAATGGCAGACGCCGCCGCCGAGATGACGATCGACGAGCTCGCCCGCGCGAGCGGGATGACGGCCCGCAACATCCGCGCCCACCAGTCCCGCGGGCTGCTCCCGGCCCCCACCGTCCGCGCCCGGACCGGCTACTACGGCCCCGAGCACCTGGCCCGGATCCGCCTGATTCAGGACATGCAGGCCGAGGGCTTCAACCTGAAGTCGATCGAGCGGCTCCTCGACATGGGCGCCGGCGGCGGCCGCGAGGCGCTCGAGTTCCAGCGGGCGCTGCTCGAGCCGTTCGGCAGCGAGGAGCCGGAGGTCGTCGACGCGGACGGGCTCGAGCAGGTCTTCGGCGACCCGCCCGACCGCAAGCTCATCGCCAAGGCCGAGAAGATCGGACTGCTGACCCCGATCGGCGATCAGACGTGGGAGGTTCCCTCGCCGACGCTGCTGCGTGCGGGCCGCGACCTGATCGAGCTCGGCATCCCGCTCGAGCACGCGCTCGCCGTCGGCGACTCGATCAACAAGCACACGACGGCGATCGCCACCGAGTTCGTGCGGCTGTTCGTCAAGGACGTCCTGACGCCGATCCGCAAGAGCGGCGGCGCCGAGGACCTCGGCGCCGCCGGCGAGGCGGTCGAGCGGCTCCGCCCGCTCGCCTCGCAGGCCGTGATGGCGAGCTTCGGGGTCGTGATGACCCGGGCCGTCGAGCGTCAGATCGAGCGGGAGCTCGGTTAGCCGGGCCGGTCGGCCGGCTCGAGCCGGGGCAGCTCGTCCGCCAGCTCGGCTAGGAACGGCAGCTCGGGACGACGGCCGGCGAATAGCTCGAGCGTGTCCCAGTAATGCTCGAGCCGGTCGGGCGCCGCACGACCAGCGCCCGCCAGCAAGGCCCGCGTCCGCGCCAGCTTGTCGGCGAGGTAGATCGAAGCGGGCACCGAGCCGCCGGCGAGGACCCGGTTGCGGTGCTCCTCCTTGCGCTCCCGGTAGTCGGCGATCGCGATGTCCTCGGTGAGGGTCGCGACCCAGCCGGCCACCTGCGGGCCGAAGCCGGCAGCGACCTCGTCGATCGTCGCGGCGCCGTCCTCAACGACATCGTGAAGGACGGCAGCGGCGACGGCGTCGTCTGCGAACCCGGCCCCGGCGACGAGCGCCGCGACGGCGGTCGGGTGCCCGATCGCGGCGCCCTCCTCGACCTCCGGACCCGCGTAGGCCCGCTCGGCGTACTCCCACGCCCGCACGACCAGCTCGCGGCCGGCGATGAAGTCGGGGGCGCTCGCCACGCGGCCGAGGATATCCGGCGGATACGCTGGTGCCATCCGCCCATGACGGCTTCGACCCTCGCTCCGATCCACCCGAACGCAGCCCGGCTGAAGCTCAGGGGCGCCCCCCGTCCCGGCCGCCCGGGCGGCCGCGAGCGATGAGGGCCGGGCTCGACCCGTTCCGGCGCATCGTCCACGCGGTGCTGCGCCGGATCGAGGCCGGCTCGGTCGAGGTCGACGAGCTGTTCGCGGGCGGCGGGATGCACCGCTTCGGCCCGCCCTCGGCGCCGCTTCGGGCCCGGGTCGAGGTCCACGATCCGGCCGTCTACCGGCGCCTCGTCCAGTCGAAGAGCATCGGCCTCGGGCTCGGCTATGCGGAGCGCCGCTGGGACACCGACGATCTCCCGGAGCTGCTCCGGATCGCGGCCCGCGACGTCGGCCGCGGCGATCGGCTGCGGCGGCGGGTCGCGCCGTTGCTGCTCCCCTTCCAGCGCCTCGCGACCCTCGGGATGCTGAACACGCGGCGCGGCGCCCGCTCGAACATCGCCGCCCACTACGACCTCGGCAACGAGATGTTCGAGCTGTTCCTCGATCGCGAGGCGATGATGTACTCGTGCGCCTACTTCGAGAGCGGCGAGGAGACCCTCGAGCGCGCCCAGCACGTCCGGCTCGAGCGGATCTGCGACGCCCTCGAGCTGCGCCCCGACGACCACCTGCTCGAGATCGGCACCGGCTGGGGCGGGATGGCCGTCCACGCCGCGTCGACGCGCGGCTGCCGGGTGACGACGACGACGATCTCGCGCGAGCAGCGCGAGTACGCCGAGGCGCGGGTGATCGCGGCGGGGCTCGAGGACCGGGTCACGGTCCTCGGCGCCGACTACCGTGACCTGCGCGGCACCTACGACAAGCTCGTCTCGCTGGAGATGATCGAGGCGGTCGGCTGGGAGTGGTTCGACGCCTACTTCCGCGACTGCGGGCGCCTGCTCGGCCCGGCCGGGCTCTTCTTCCTGCAGGCGATCGTGATCGCCGACGGCGCCTACGAGCTCGAGAAGCGGACCCGGAGCTTCGCCAACCAGCTCGTCTTCCCCGGCGGCTGTCTGCCCTCGGTCGAGTCGATCCAGCGCTCGATCGCCGCACAGACCGACCTCCGCACCGTCTACCTCGAGGACATCTCCCCGAGCTACGTGCTCACGCTGCGCGCCTGGCGCGAGCGCTTCGAGGCCGCCGCCGAGCGGCTCGAGGAGCTCGGCTATGACGAGCGCTTCCGGCGTGTCTGGCGGTTCTACCTGGCGATCAGCGAAGCCGGCTTCGCGGAGACCCGGATCCGCGACGTCCAGATGCTGTTCGCGAAGCCGCGCTGGAGCGGCCGGCCACGGCTCGCCACCGACCTCGCGGCCGTTCGCGACGCCGAGGTCGCGACGGGCCCCTGACCGTCCCCCGGCCAGGACCCCCCTGCCGGTCGGCTCGTGGACCGCACGACCGCGGGCCTCCACCCCCTGATCCTGCGTCCTCAGCCCGCGTGCCCGACGGCTAGCCTCGCAGCGATGGCTCGGAGCAGCAGGACCACCTTCGCTGCCGTCGCGGTCACGGTGGCAGCGGCAGCGGCCCTGCTCGGCCTGATCGCCGGCGGCCACGGCGACGACGACGGCCCCGCCGCCAAGCCCGGCCCGCTCGCCTCGCTCTCGATCAGGCAGATCGCCGGACAGCGCCTGATCGCCGGCTTCGACGGCCCCGAGCCGCCGCCGACGCTGCTGCGGATGCTGGCCGCGGGCGAGCTCGCCGGGGTGATCCTGTTCGCGGACAACATCGCCGGCGAGCGACCGACGCGGCGGATGGCGGCGGCGCTGCAGGAGGCGGCGGCGAGGGGTCCGATCGACGACCCGCTGCTCGTCATGGTCGACCAGGAGGGCGGCGCGGTGAGCCGGATCGCCGGACCGCCGGTCGCCTCCGCTGCGGAGATGGCGCGGCGCGGCGCCGATTTCGCGGCCGCGCAGGGGCGCGCGACCGCCGCCCTGCTCCGTCGCTACGGCATCAACGTCGACCTCGCGCCGGTCCTCGACCTCGCCCGGCCCGGCTCGGCGATCGCCGCCGAGCGCCGGAGCTTCGGCAGCGAGCCCGGTGACGTGGTCGCGATCGGCGTCGACGGCTTCGCAGCCGGCCTCCGCGACGGCGGCGTCGCCCCGACCGCGAAGCACTTCCCCGGCCTCGGGGCGGCCGCGGTCAACACCGACTTCGACGCGCAGAGCATCCGCCTGTCGCGCGGGATGCTGCGGGCCGACGAGGAGCCCTTCGCCGCCTTCGCGGACTCCGGCGGCGAGCTGATCATGCTCGGCCTCGCCTCCTATTCCGCGTTCGGGAACGTGCCGGCGGCGCTCGATCCCGAGATCGCCGCCGGGGAGCTGCGCGGCCGGCTCGGCTACGACGGCGTGAGCATCACCGACTCGCTCGACGCCGAGGCGGCGCGTGCCTGGGGAGATCGCCGCGAGGTCGCGCTCGCCGCGGCGGACGCGGGCTCCGACCTGCTCCTCTACGGCGACGCGCGGGTCGCCGGCGACAGCCTCGACGACCTCGCCGCCGGGCTCCGTGCCGGCGATCTCGAGCGGCCGGCCTTCCGGCGGTCGGTCGCCCGCGTCCTCGCCCTGCGCGCCGGCCTCGGCGACGGCTGATCAGGGAACGTCGCGGACCCGCACGCAGGTGCCGTCGGCGGTGTCACGGTTGCTGCCACCGCCGTCGCAGACGTCCTCGCCGTCACCACCGGACAGCGCGTCGACGTTGTCGCCGCCCTGCAGCAGGTCGTCGCCACCGCCGCCGAAGAGGTCGTCATCGCTCTTGCCGCCGTCGATCCGGTCGTCGCCGCCGCCGCCGCGGATGACGTCGGCGCCGATGTCGCCGAGGAGCCGCCGGTCGCCGGCCGCCGAGCCGCTGATCCGGTCGTCGCCGATGTAGCCGTCCATCTTCTTGACCGGCTCGTCCCTGGTTCGGGTCGAGAGCCGGTCGTCGTCGGCGCCGCCGAGCAGCGAGTCGAAGCCGCCCGCGACGAGGACGTCGCGATCGAAGCTGCCGTCGAGGAAGTCCCTGCCGTCGGCGACGACCACGCCGCGGCGCCTGCCGTAGCCGATCACCCGGTCGCGGCCCGCCTGGCCGTTGATGTAGTCGTTGCCGGCGCCGCCCGTGACGTAGTCGTTCTGCTCCTCGCCGTAGACCCTGTCGCGGCCCTCGTCGCCGTCGACCCGATCGTCGCCGAGGCCACCGCAGACGACGTCGTTGCCGCCGCCCCCGTGGACGACGTCGTTGCCGCGGCCACCGTTGATGATGTCGTCCTTGGGGCCGCCGTAGATCCGGTCGTTGCCGTCGCCGCCGTTGTAGTGGTGGCGGCCGCCGCCGAGGTGGACGGTCTCCCCCTTCTTCTTGCCCTTCTCGTCGTGCTTGCGGCAGATCTTCGCGTCGGCGGGGACGTGATCGTCGGCCGCCGCCGCATCCGCGCCGAGCACGCCCGCTGCGAGCGCCAGCGCTACCACACCCGTCGTCTGCCATCTCATCGGCTCGCCCGCCCCTCCGACGCGGCCGCAGCCGCATCGACGTCGCCGCCGAGGTCGTTGATCGTCGCCGTCCGCACGCTCGCCGAGCGCCCGAGGGCAGCGATCTCGTGCTCGATCTGCGGGATCCGCTCGGCCGACCCGGCCAGGAGGACCCGCTCTGCGAGGCCGCTGGTGATCAGCGTCCGCAGCCAGTAGGTCAGCGCCGCCGCCCGGGGCACGAAGACCCGGGCCCGACGCCGCTCGAAGCCATCGACGATCGCGACCGCGCAATCGCTGACCGACGTCGTCGCCCGCAGCGGCCACGGCAGCCGCGCCCGGCTCACGCGGAAGCTCGGCAGGTCGAGGTCGCTCTCGCGGACGAGGTCGGTGTCGATCCAGGAGGGGTGGATCGCGCCGACGTCGACGCCGCGGAAGCCGACCTCCTGGCGGACCGCCCGGACCAGCGACTCCGTGCCGGCCTTCGACGCCGAATAGGACGACATCGCGGCGAGCGGGGCGAACGAGGCGATCGAGCAGACGATGCCGATGTAGCCGCGGCGTTCGGCGACATGCGGCAGCGTCGCCTTGACCGTCCGATAGGCGCCGTTCAGGTTGACGTCGATCGTCCGCAGCCAGGCGTCGGCGTCGCCGGCCTCGACCGTTCCGTACGTGCCGATCCCGGCGTTGGCGAGGACCACGTCGATCCCACCGAATCGCTCGACCGCGCTCGCCACCGCCGCCTCGACCGAGGCCATGTCGGTGACGTCGCAGCGAACGTGCAGCGCCTCGGGGCCGATCCGCGCCGCGGCCGCGGCGAGCAGCTCGGGCTCGAGCCCCGCGAGCGCGACCTTCGCGCCCCGCCGCCCGGCCTCGATCCCGACCGCAGCGCCGATCCCGCGCGCTCCGCCGGTGATGAAGACGACCCTCTCCCGTAGATCCATTCCGGCCCACGATAGCGGCGGCATCGCGGCCCCGGACTGCTCCGCGGAACACCCGGACACCGGAACTTCATGTCGCGGTTCCGCGGAACCGCGGCGGCTACTCCCTGTCCCTGTAGTCCTGCCGGCGCCGGGCGAGGCGCCAGCGCGGCAGCAGGAAGAGGACGACGAGCACGGCGAGAACGGCGATCCCGAGCGGCCCGCGGAGCGCGTCGACGACGTCGCCGAACCGCTGCCCGATCGCCGCGAACGGCCCCTGCCCGAACGTCAGCTCGGGCGCGATCCGCTGGCCCACCTGGCTGCTCTCGCTCGTCACCGTGTAGAGGCCGTCGACCGGCGCCCGCAGCGAGCCGACGAGCTGCGTCATCCCGTCCCCGGTCGATTTCGCCTCCTCCCCGCGCGATTGGACCGTCACGTTCGCGCCGTCCGGCGCCGTCACCGAGTACTGGAGATCGTCGGGGACGACCAGCGCAACCCCCGCATCGGGATCGACCCGCTCGGCGTAGTAGATGTCGATGTCGCCCTTCGGCAGCTCGACCTCCTGCTTGCCCGGCACCGCCACCGCCCCGAACTGCGCGGTGTCCCCCTCGAATGCCGCCAGCAGCAGATAGGCGAGCAGCCCGAGCAGGCCGACCACGATCACCGCGCCCGCGCTGATCGCCCCCCGCTCGCCCTCGATCCGCTCCCGAAAGCCTCCGCGCACGCCCCGATCATCGCAGCGCCGGCGGAGGGCTCGGCGGCGCCTCCGACGTTCGTCCGGCCGCCGCTACCCGCCGGCCGCGAACCCGACACGGCGGCTGGCGCTGTTGGCGGCCGCATCCTCGAACGATGCGACGACCGCGACGGCGACCGGGCGATCGCCCGCGAGCGCCCGGATGATTTGGTTCCGCGCAGGGCGGGGCACCGCAAGCCGCAGCTTCCGCCGCCCCGCCGGGTCGAGCGCCACCTGTCGATCGCGCAGCCGCAGCCGCGTGCGGCCGACCAGCGCCGACGATCGCACCTCGACCGATCCCGGCTCGGCGATCCGCACGCGAACCGATCCGAGGAACCGGGCGTCGGGGCCGACGCGAGCCGACTGGACGCGCAGGCCGATCCCGGCGACGCGGCGGTCGAGCCGGAAGCGCCGCACCGCCGGCGTCGGATCGAGGTTGCCGGCCGCGTCGACGGCACGGACCGCGAAGACGTGATCTCCGTCGGAGAGGCCGTTCAGGGTGAGCGGGGTCGCGCAGGGCTGAAACGGCCCGTCGTCGAGCGAGCACTGAAACGCGTCCCCGCCGGTGGAGGAGAACGCGAAGCGGGGAGCGACATCGTTCACGGTCCCGCTCGGCCCCCGGTCGATCGCCGTCGCGGGGGCCACGCAGTCCGCGTCGACCGTAACCGACGTCGATCGCCGGAAGTCGGTGCCGAGGGCGCCGCCGATCCCTGTCAAGGTCATCTCCCTCCGTCCGTCGAGGCTCGCCCGCACGGTCCAGGCGTGTGTCTCCGAGGTCGCGTTCGGCGCGAGGGCGCCGTCGGAGACCTGCTGCTCGGGATCGCCGGCGACGATCTCGACGCCCGCCGGCACATCGAGGCGCACTCGCGCGCTCGCCGCCTCGAGGTCATCCGACCCGTTGGCGAGGGCGGTGGCGATCGCCACCGGTTGACCGCAGCGCACCGGTCCACTCGGTTGCGCGCTGACCCCCGTCGGCTGGACCACGGCCGGCTCCAGCGTCGTCAGCGGCACGGCCGCGGTGACAGCGAAGGGCTCCGTCGCCGCGCCTTCGACGGTCGAAGCGGCCGCCACCTTGTAGATGACGTCACGCGGGCCGCCCCCGGGTGCACGCACCTGCTCGACCGTGTCGTTGGGGTCGATCGCATCCGGACCGCCGCCGTGGGGCGGCGCCGGCGGAGGCAGCACCTCGCTGCCGTCGGCCAGGTACTGGCGCAGGTCGAGATTCGACTGCGTGTAGGTGAGGGTCTGCGTGCCCGGGTCCGGAAACCCGACGAAGTAGCCGCGCAGCTCGTACGCGAGCGTGGCCTTGCTCCCCGCCGTGACGTCGGCGGCCGCGAAGTAGGCGGCTTCGCCCGCCTTGACCGCCCCGAGCCGGTAGTTGCCGCGCTCCGCCAGCGCCGTCGTCAGATCGAGCTCCCCCCAGCCGACCTCGGGGCGCCAGCCGACCTGCGGGGGCGTCCAGCCAGCCAAGCCCGTGCTCGCGCCGTTCCAGTCACGGGCGCTGTTGATCAGGATCGCCCGCTGCGCCATCGGATCGGGTATGCCGGCGCCCTCCAGGAGCGTCATCGCACCGGCGACGTGGGGAGCGGCGAACGAGGTACCAGACATCGCCGTGAAGTCGGGGTTCGACGGCGGCGAGTTCCAGGCGGCCGACGGCGCGATCACCGCGCCCGCCGGCGCCGTCAGGTCCGGCTTCTTCCTGCCGCCCGGCGTCGGCCCCCGCGAGCTGACGCCGAGCACCACGTCATCGTCCGAGCTGACCGTTCCCACGTCGTTGAACCCGCCGACCGTGAGCACGTTCCGCCCGATGTTCCCGACCGTCGGACTCCCGTCGGTGTTCTCGTTCCCGGCCGCAAACACCTGACCAACCCCGAACACGCTCGTCAGAACGTCATCGGAGTTGGCCTCGTTGTCACTCTGCGCCGGCGCACCGAAGCTGACGTTGATGACCTCCGCCGGATCCTCGGCGCCCGTGCCTCGCGGCAATCCCAGCGCATAGAGCTCGTTGCTCGACCCGATCAGCGTGTCCACGCCGGGTGCAACGCCGGGATAGACCGGGTCCCCTGACGCGATGATGCCGCCCGTGTGGGTGCCGTGATCGGTGACCGCCTGGGTCGGATCGTTGTCGACAGCGATGTCGTCGAAGGCCGGATGGGTCGGATCGACGGCTTCGCTGATGATCGCGGCGTCAGCAGGAGCCGAATCCGCCGAGCCGGTGCCACCGGTCAATCCCGCCGACCACCAACTGGGCGCACCTACGGCCACCGTACCGATCCCCGACAGCGGCGGTTTCGAGGCCGCTCGCTCAATGGCGCCGATGGCCGGCGCCCTCGACAGCCCGTCGAGCTCGCTTCGCTCGATTCGGGCCTCGACGACCCCAGGGGCGTAACTCAAACCGAGGACATCCCCGCCCGTATCCGAGACGGCCGCCTGCACGTGCTCCAGCTTCCTCCGGGTCCGGACGACGGCCGTGTCGAGTTGGCCGATTCCCGTTTCGTAGAGTCGTTCAGCGCGTCGCGCATCCTCGATCCCGGCCCCGCCCGACGCGCGCGGCCGGAACATCGATCGCAGCGGCCCGTCCAGGGCGGCACGGATGATCGGCTGGGCCCGCAGGACAAGTCGGACGCGGATGCCGTTCCTCAGCCGTGACGGCTCGAAGTCGTCGCCGGAACTTGTGATCGCTGTGCGATCGGCGTCCGCGAGCCCCGCCGTGGCGGCTGTCGGCGCCAGCAATCCGGCCGTGGCGGCCAACGTACAGAGAAGGCCCGCCCGCTGGACCGCGCGGTGCGGCGCCCATCTGCTGGATTCCTCTCCGAAACTCATCCGGATCCTCTATCGGCCTCCTTCCGGCGCGAGACTAATGGCCCGGATCGCTTCGACGGCCGCCGCAGCCCTCAGGGAACGACCACGAGCGACCGGATCCGCGAAGCCGCCGGCAGGTACGGCCAGCCCCGCTCCCGCAGCACGACCGCCCGGAACCGGTACCGGACGGGCCGCGTGTAGCTGGCGACGAACCTGTAGCGGAGGGTGAAGCGCCCCCTCGCATCGGTGCGAAGCGACCGCCCCACGGTCTTCCACCGGCGGCCGATCCGGACCTGGACCTCGACCGATTTCCCGGAGCCGAAGTCGGCGCCCTTGGCGCTGACCCTGCCGCGGAAGCTCGCGCGCCGTCCGGCCTCGACCCGCTTCGGGGCCCTGAGCGAGACCCGGCCGCGAACCCTGACCGCAACCGACGCCGAGCTCGCGCTCAGACGCCGGGCATCGCCCGCGAACCGCGCGACGATCGTCCGCGACGGCCCACCCGCGAGCGTCGCCGAGAACCGCCCGGCGGAGTCCGTGGGCACCCGGATGGATCGCGTCGGTCGCTTCGACCCCGGCGCGAACGACTCCTCGAGCGTCACGGTGGCGCCGGCTGCATCTCCATCGGCGGCGACGAGCCTGCCACTTACCCTGGCCGGCCTGCCGTAGCCGATCCGGACCCGCCGCTGGCCATTGACCCGCAGCCCCCGAAGCTCGGCCACCGCCCGGAAGGGGCCGGTCGTGGCCATCTCGGAGCCGTCCGACCGCCGGCTCGACATCGCGACGTTGCCGGCCCGGTCGCTCGCCTCCGCCCGGAACTCGTAGGTGACGCCCCGGGCGAGGGCCTCGGAGTCGACCCGCGCGACGAGCCGGTCGCGTTGCACGCGCGTCGGCAGCTCGATCCATGCGGGATCGCCCTTGCGCCGATAGCTGATCCCGCCGTCGGCGATTCCACTGAGCGCGTCGGCGACGGGCGCCTCGAGCCGGTCGGGGTCGGCCGGATCCTGGTGGGCGCTGAACGAGACCGACGGCGCCGTGGTGTCGATGCTCACCGACGCCGTGCCCGGCGGTCGGTTCCCCCCGCTCCCGTCGTTCTCGTTGCCCGCCAGGTCCCGTGCCCAGTAGCCGACCTCATGGCGTCCTTCGTCGCCGATCCGGGCGCTGACGTTCGCCCCCGCGGCCTCGACGATCGCGCCGTCGATCGCGATGACGGTCCGGGGCGGGGCATCATCGGGGTACTCGTCCGTGTCGGCCATGCCGCTGAGCGTGTCCTCGGCCCGGACCTCGAGGTCGACGGGGTGGTTCACCCACCCGGCCGGGACCCCGGACAGGCGCGTGACCGGGTCGGTCACGTCGACCTTCAACGGCACCCTGCCGACCTCGGTCGCGCGCATCCCCGAGCCGGTGACGGGCACGACGTGCACCCAGTTCGCGCCCTCGACGAGGTCGTCTCCGTCGAGGACCCTGCTGTTGCTGTCGATCCCGACCTCGGTGAGCGGGGCCGAGCAGGCGCGCGGATCGGCGGCGCCGGCGCAGGGATCGTGCTCGCCGCTCGTGTTGACGACCGCCCGGTAGCCGGCGATGCCGGAAGGCGGGATCTCGGTCACGCTTGGCTTGCGCCAAGTCTGAAGGTAGCCGCGAGAGAGGCTCTTGCGAGAGATCCAGCCATTCGCCTTCTCAGGCCGTGATCCGTTGGGCACCGTGTCGTCGAACTTGAGGTCGACGGCTGCCGCATTCAGCCCCGACTCGTTGCCCGCCGCGTCGCGAAGGTGGACCGCGGCCCGGTAGGTTCCGACGGCGGGCACGGTCACGTCATCGATCGCCGTGATGTCGGGGCCGGTCGCCGTCGTCGTCTGCTCGAAGCCGCCCGGGCCGGTGACCCTCACGCTCGCGGCCGTGATCGGTGCACGCTGTCCGGCCGGGTTGGTCCAGCTGATGTCGAAGTCGTTGTCGCGGTGCCAGTCCTGTCCGCCGGCGACCTCGAGGGCGAGGGGCGCCGCCGGCGCCTCGTTGTCGACCCGGAACGCTGCGTTGGTGCAGGTGCTGGCCGCCGCGAACCCGTACTCGTAGGTGCAGACGCGGACGTCGTTGCCGGCGCCCTCCGCGAAGCCGGCAGCGGTCGTGTCGATGCCCAGCTGGCGGAGCTCGGCCTGATCGCAAGGGCGCATCGAGCTCACGTACCCGGCGGGATCCTGGCCCGGCTCGCAGACCGTGTCGCTGAGCACCGCCTGCCCGTTCGCAGTGACCGTGGTCCGCCAGACCCCGCTGCCGGTGTCGGCCTCGGCGACCGCAACCGGGGTCGTCCCGCCAACCCATCTACCGTCGACCGCGTCGCCGCCGAGGATCGGCGCGTCCGGCGGTGAGACGTCCTCCATCAGGAACGAGATCTTCGCCATCCGCGCGAACTGGGCGGGCGCGTATCCGCAACGACCGGCGTCCTTGCTGCAGAACATCCCGACGCCGACGAGGTCGAACGGGCCCAACCCCTGGATGGTCGAGTCGTAATGGCCGGCGGTCGAGCCGGAGGCGACGACCGACAGGTTCTCCCGCTGTGGCTGTCCGGACCGTCGGACGAACATGATGGACCGGTTGCCGTCCGGGTTGGCATCACCGGAGAGGTTGAAGTCGACCCCGAAATCGGCGATCCGCGTGCCCGGCGCCGCCCTGTAGGTCCAGTGCTTCGCGGCCCCGGCGGACGCCTCCCCCGAGGACTGGACCTGCAACCAGTTCCCCGCGGCGCAACTCGTGCTCGCCGAGTAGCCGGGGCTCGTTCCTTCGACCATCGCGTCGGGTGTACCGGGATGCCCGGGCGAGCACTCGGAGACGCGATAGAAGCCGCCCGCCCTGGCGCTCCCGGCGAAGGCGCCCAGGCTGAGCAGCAGCAGCGCGGCGCATGGCGCCACCGCCCGCAGCAGGCCGGGGAGATGCAGCAGCATCGTTCTCGTCATCTCGGTACCTCTCCTCCTGGACCCGGGGGCCCGGTCTCGCTCATGGTCCGAACTCGTCCTCGGCGGCCGCGGTTGCCGGCGCGCTGCCGGCGGATGAAGGGCTCGGCGCGCTCGTGCTCGCAGCGGCCGGCGCCGGGGCGACCGGGTCGAACTCCTCGACCGGCGGCGGCGCCACCGGCTCCTCGACCGGCGGCGGCGCGCTCGCGGGAGCCGGAGGCGGGGCCGGCGGAGGCGGCGGGTCCGACTGGGGCGGGATGCTTGCGACATCGCCCTTCACGGCGTGGCTCACGTCCAGCACGCTCGCGATCGCGACCCGGGGCTTGGGCGCGCGGGCGATCCGCTCGTCCGGCCGGGTGGCCACGGGCCGCCGCTCCTGCTCGGGGTCGAGGCCCGGCAGCCCGAGGCCGGGTACGACCCCGACCGCCACGCAGGCGGTCGCCGCCGCGCCCGCGCCGGCGCAGGCGACGGCGACCTTGGCCGCTGCTCCCGCGCCGGCCAGCTTCGCGACGGCTCCCGCACCGACCGTGCCGGAGCCCTTCGCGCCACCGGTGGCGGCCATCGTTCCGAACGTCGACTCGATCCGCTCGCCGGCGGTCGACGCGGCCGAGCGAATCACGCCGATCGCTTCTCCGACCCGCTGCAGGAGGCCGAGCCCGGCCCCGCCGATGCTCCCCGCCACCGACGAGAGGGCGATCAAGCCGCCGATCGCGTGCAGCTCGTGCCGAAGCTCGGCCGCAAGGCGCGCGCACGCGCCACAGTGCCGGAGATGCTCGAGCGCCTGCCGACGCTCCGATTCGTTGGCCGTGCCGGCGACGAGATCACGCACCAGCCGCTCGCGATCGCGGCACCATTCGCCGCTCTCGACCCGCCGCAGGCCCGCGATCAGCTCCTCGACGCCACGGGTGATCTCCTTGCGGTAGGCACGAGGGGAGAGGCCCGGCACCAGGGCGCAGATCTCCTTCGGACTCAAGCCCCAGCCGTACCGGAGCAGCATCACGGCGCGTCGGCGTTCCGGCAGGCTGGTGAGGAGGTCGCGCGCCACTCCGCGCGCTTCGGCGCCGATCACGAGCTCGTCGGGCAGGGCGGCGTGGTCATCGGCGCTGCTCTGCTCGCGCTCCGCCTCGAGCGGCTGCGACGGCTTGCGCGAACGCCGGCGCATCTCCTTGCTCGCGTGGCTCGCCACCGCGGTGAGGACGTAGGCGCGGAGCTCGCCGTCGTCCATCTTCGGGCCGCGATCGCGAAGCGCGGCGAGGGTGGCTGCCCAGGCCGCTGCGTAGACATCCTCGATCTCGTCGTCGCTGAGCGCCCGTCCGTAGGCTTTCGCCACCATCGCCCGGGCCGGTCTGCGCAGATCCTCGAAGAGGCGCCCGCAGCGGTCGGACCAGGCCTCGCCCCCCGCTGCGCCGCCGGACCCGGGCAGCCTGGATCGCGTCGGACCGTCGTGTTGGCTGGGATGCGTCATCGAGCAGCGAGTCCCTCGATCTCCCTAAGCCCGGGCGTCGACGGAGCGCCCCCGCAGGTCGTCAGCCGCCTCGATCCATTGCACGGCACATCCATGTGCACGTAGCCCCCTCTTATGAGTCCCAAGTCACAAGACGGCGGCAGTCATGGCACATACCGATCCGGCCCCGCCGCTGAAATGTCGCAATTTGCGCAGATCCTTGTTCAGATTGCGACGTTCGTCCACGCAATAGGCTCGACGAATGCTGGAAGAGCGCGAACGGGCGTACAAGCGGGGCCTCGCCGAGCGGCTCGCCCCACGGATCCCGGCCGGCGAGCGGATCGAGGCGATCGCCGTCTGCCAGCTCGGCCCGGCGCCGTCGCTGCAGGTCGCGCCGATCGCGGTCGGCGTGGTCGTCCTGCTGGTCAGCGTCCTGGCGGCGTCGCTGCCGACCTGGGTCGGTGCGATCGGCGCCCTGATCGTTCTCGCCGGCATCGTCGCCCTCTCGCGGGTCCCGCGCCGCCTGCTCGCGCGAACGGATCGCAGCCTCCACATCTTCGCGCTACCGCGCTCGCCGAAGGCGGAGCTCGATCCCCCGCGCGTCAGCGTGCCCATCGCCGACGTGCCCGCCTACACGGGCGGTTCGGTCGAGCTCGGCGGCGAGCGGATGTGGCCCAACTACGGAAGCGGCCTCGAGCGCGCCGCGCTGGCGCGGACCCTCGGCGAGCGCTGAGCCGTCCGGGCCAGGACCCGGCGCCGTCCGGGCGAAGCCGGCCCGCTGCGCATTCGCACGGATGCCGCCTGCTCCGGGGCGTGCCGCCCGGTCGTGACGTCCGCCGCCTTCCCTAGCTTCGGGCCTGCGGCCACCGACCATTCGGCCGCCGGCCGGAGGCTGCCTGCCGCTTCTCCGGCCGGGCGACCGGGCGCTGTCTCGGGAGCAGGCGCCGCGGCGTTCCCCGGAACCTCCGCCAGCGGCTAGCCCGCCTCGCTCCCCCGTCGTGGGCGGCTGCTGCCTCGCTTGCGCGGCCCGATCCAACCTGTGACCACGTGGTGGCGGTTTTCCGGATACGAGGCTCCCGCGAAGCGTGTTCCCGGGGCGGCGACGCGATCCCCCTTGATGCATCGGCCATGATTAGCTAAGATAATTAGCACTACTAATCATCACAAGATGACTGGCACCGAAACGACATCAACGCAGGAGCTCAGCGAGCAGGCCGCGCGGCTGCGGCTGGCGGTGAACCGGATGGCGCGTCGGCTGCGGCAGGAGGCGTCGACCGATCTCGGGCCGGCGTCGATCGCGGCGCTGGCGACGATCGAGCGCTCCGGGCCGCTGACGCCGAGCGAGCTGGCGCGGATCGAGGGGATCCAGCGCCCGACCGCGACCCGCGTGCTCGCCCGCCTCACCGAGGCCGGGCTCGTCTCGCGGACGGCCGATCCGACCGACGGACGCTGCTCGATCGTCCAGCTCACAGGGGAAGGAAGGAAGGCCCTGCACCGTCTGCGCAAGCGCAAGACGGCGTATCTCGCCCGGAAGATGCGGGCGCTCCCCGACGACGACGTCGCCACGCTGGCGCGAGCCGCGGAGATCCTCGAGCAGGTGCTCGAGGAGGACCGCAGTTGAGCGCCGCCGTCCGTCGTTCGTTCGCATCGCTCGAGGTCCGCAACTACCGCCTCTACTTCGGCGGCCAGGCCGTCTCGCTGGCCGGCAACTGGATGCAGATCGTCGCCGAGCTCTGGCTCGTGCTGACGCTGACCGGCTCCGGCCTCGCGGTCGGCCTCGCCACCGCCCTGCAGTTCGCCGGGATCCTGCTGTTCGGCGCGCTCGGCGGCGCCCTCGCCGACCGCTTCGACAAGCGGCGCCTGCTGATGGTCTCGCAGACCGGCATGGCGGTGCCGGCGACGCTGCTGTTCGCCGTCACCGCGCTCGGCGTCGTCGAGGCATGGATGCTGTTCGTCGTGATCGCGCTCCGCGGCCTCGTCCTCGCGATCGACAACCCGGCCCGGCAGGCGTTCGTGATCGAGATCGTCGGGCCCGACCGGGTCGTCAACGCGGTCAGCCTCAACTCCGTGCTCGTCCACTCGGCGCGGATCGTCGGACCCGCGATCGCCGGCGTGATCATCGCGCTGTCGGGCGTCGCGCCGTGCTTCGGGCTGAACGCGCTCAGCTTCGCGGCGATGCTGGTCGCGCTCACGCGGATGGACCCGACGCGGCTGCAACGGCCGAACCCGGATGAGCCGCGGGGGAGCATCCGCGACGCGCTCGGCCACATCGCCGGTCACCGCGAGCTGCGCATCCCGTTGCTTCTGATGCTCGTGCTGAGCACGATCGGCTTCAACTTCCAGGTCGTCCTGCCGCTGCTCGCCGACCGCGCCTTCTCCGGCCAGGTCTCCGCCTACTCGATGCTGATGGTCGCGATGGGGGTCGGCTCGATCACCGGCGCGCTGACCGTCGGGACCCGCTCGCGGGTGAGTCGCGAGCTGATCACGCTCGCCGCCGCCGGCTTCGGCGTCACCGCGCTGCTCGCCGCCGCCGCCCCGACCCTGGCCCTCGCGATGCTCGCGCTCGGCCTGCTCGGGATCTGCTCGGTGACCTTTGCAGCCGGAATCAACTCGGGGCTGCAGCTCGCCGCCGCGCCGGAGATGCGCGGGCGGGTGATGGCCGTCTACTCGATCGTCTTCCTCGGTTCGACCGTCGTCGGCGGCCCGATCACCGGCTGGCTCGGCGAGGCCGTGGGGCCGCGGGCGCCACTCGTCGCCGCCGGGCTCGCCGGGCTGGCGGTCGCCGCCGGCGCCTACGTCGCCTGGAGCGCGCGTTCGGGGACCGCGCCGGTCACCGGCGAGCTCATGCTCGAGCCCGGCACCGGGGAGCTGTCCCTCGCCGCCGCGCAGTCGGCGCCGGTTCGTGCCGTCGCCCGCGTCCGCCATGCCCATCCGATCCGGACGGCCCGGCAGCGGATCCGCGGCGACGGGCGATCCCGGGACCGACGCGAGCACGCCCGCCGCTAGCGGGCCGCGCCCCGGGCCGAGGTGAGGAGGCCCTCGAGGCCCCGGCGCAGCTCGTCGGCCCACGGCCAGCCGTAGCCGAGCCGGGAGCATCGATCTCGATCGCGGTCCGGCGGCGGTAGCGCATCGGCGCAGACGCTATCGGGGCGGGCGCGGGTCGAAGGCGCGAACGAGCCGGGCCGGCCCCGGCCGGGCGGGCGCCGGGATCGCACTCACCCCGGGGAACGAAGTAACGGCCCGGGGCGACTCGGTGGCCTGCCTCGCGCGTAGCCTGCGCGCGTTCAAAGCCTCTCGAGTCGGGCTTTGAGAGCTCCCCTCCACTTGGCTTTCGTGAAGTTCCTTCTCTCTCCCGGACCGTTGTGATCACCCTACGCCGAACCGCTGCGGAGCGCAAGGGGGTGCGGGAGTGCAACCTCGCTATTTGGGAAGAAACGGACCTCGGGCTCGTCCGGCAGCAGCTCGGCGAGGATCCGCCCGAGCCGCAGCGCCTCCTCGAGCAGCTCGGTGCGAACGACCGCCGCCCCGGCGCCGGGCGCGTACCCCTCGTTGAAGATCAGGTAGATCACCTCCAGGGCCGAGGCGAGCCGCTCGGCAAGCTCCGGGCGCCCCGGCGCCTCGATCGGGACGCAAGCGGCGCGCAGGGTCCGCTTCGCCCGGGCGATCCGCTGGGCCACGGTCGACTCGGACACGAGGTAGGCACGGGCGATCTCCGGCGTCGTCAGCCCGCCGAGCAGGCGCAGGGTCAACGCCACCCTGGCGTCGGCGGAGAGCACCGGGTGGCAGGTCGTGAAGATCAGCCGGAGCAGGTCGTCGTCGAACGGGTCGTCGAGGTCGGCGGCGAGGTCGCGCTCGAGGTCGGCGGCGCGGAGCTCGAGGTCGCGGCCGAGCTCGGCGCTCTTGCGTTCCGCCACGCGGGCGCGCCGCAGCCGGTCGATTCCGCGGTGCCGGGCGGTGGCCATCAGCCAGGCGCCCGGGTTGTCCGGCACGCCCGACTGCGGCCACTGCTCCAGCGCCGCCAGCAGGGCCTCCTGGGCGAGGTCCTCGGCGAGGCCGACGTCGCGCACCATCCGCACCAGGCCGGCGATCAGCCGGGCCGACTCGATCCGCCAGACCGCCTCGACCGCGCGGTGGGCGTCGCGCTCGGCCATCCTCCCCGCCCCCGGCCTCCCCTCAGCCGTGCAGCTGCTCGCGCAGCCGCTGCTCCTGCTCGCGCAGCTCCGGCGTGAGCTCGTCGCCGAAGTCCTCGGCCTCGAAGACCGGCCGCAGCTCGACGGTTCCCGCCGGCCCCGGCCCGGGGGGCGGGATCCGCTTCGCCCACTCCAGCGCCTCGTCCATGTCCCTGACCTGCCAGATCCAGTAGCCGGCGACCAGCTCCTTGGTCTCGGCGAACGGGCCGTCGGTAACCGTCGGCGGCCCGTCGGCCGAGAGGCTGACCCGGACGCCGCGGGCGGACGGGTGCAGCCCCTCGCCGTCGAGCATCACGCCGGCCTTGACGAGCTCCTCGTTGAACTTGCCCATCGCGGTGAGCAGCTCCTTGGAGGGCATCTGACCCGCTTCGCTCTCCTCGCTTGCCTTGACGAGGACCATCACTCGCATCTCATCTCCTTCGCTCGGGGGCCGCTCCCATGCGGCCCTTCACCAACGCGTCGAACGAACGGGACCCGAATCGACACGGTCGCCGAAATCGTGACGGATCGGCTCAGGAGGGAACGGCGTCGGAGTCGGCGGCGCCCTCGCCCCCGTCGGAGTCGGCGCCGGCGTCGGAGTCGGCGGCGCCCTCGCCGGCCTCGAGCTTGCGGACGAGATCGTCGAGGTCGAGGCGCTGAAGCTCGCCGGAGACCGCGTCGAGCTCGCCCTTGCAGTACTCGACGAGGGTCTTGCCCTCGCGGCAGAGGTCGAGGGTCTCGCGCAGCTCCGCCTTGCCGGAATCGAGCCGGAGGATGATCTCCTCGAGCCGCTCGACCGCCGCCTCGTAGCTGTCCGGGCCGGCTGCGGCGCCGGCCCCGCCTGTCTCAGTCATCGTCGATCACCTCCGTGAGGACATCATCGTCGCTGAAGCGGACCCGCAGCTGCTCGCGACGGCGCGCGGCCGCGGCGCTGGTGACGACCTCGCCGTCGGTGCCGCTGACGATCGCATAGCCCCGCTCGAGCACCCGCTCCGGCTCGTGCGCGGCGAGCGTCTGGGCGATCCGCCGCACCTCCGCTGCCCGGCTCGCGGCGGCGGCGCGCGAGCGCCGCTCGAGTGCGGCCGCGTGCCCGCTGGTCCGCGCGCCCGCCGCCCCGGCGGCGATCAGGGCGGCGTGGCGCTTGCGGTCGAGGACGAGCGCGCGGCGGGCGCCGTTGTGGCGACCGCCGGCGATCGCGCGGGTCGCCGAGGCGCGGATCTCGCGG
Source organism: Solirubrobacterales bacterium (assembly GCA_041393495.1). Classification (GTDB taxonomy): domain Bacteria; phylum Actinomycetota; class Thermoleophilia; order Solirubrobacterales; family 70-9; genus RHKX01. Next base: position 54,921 of record JAWKKA010000005.1, read on the forward strand.
ATCCGCTGATGCAGGAATCGGCGCTGGCCGTCGGCGTGGTGGCCGAGAGCGCGGGCGACGGCGGCGAGCCGGCCGACCCTGCCGCGGGCGGCCTCGCGACCGCGCCCGGCGAGCCGCGCCGTCCGCTCGGCGAGCCGGCGGCGCTGCTCGGCGACATCGACGCGAACCGCCTCCTCGATCGCGTGGGTGGGCGTCGAGCAGGAGACGGCGGCGACGTCGTCGAGCAGGGTCCGGTCGGACTCGTGACCGACGGCGGAGACGACCGGGACACGGAGCAACGCGACCGTGCGGCAGAGCGTCTCGTCGCAGAACGCCCAGAGGTCGGCGAGGCTGCCGCCGCCGCGGGCGACGACGATGACCTCGACCTCGGGAATGGCGGCGAGGTCGCTCAGCGCCCGCGCGATCTGCGGCGCCGCGTGGCGGTCCTGGACCGGCGGGTGGGCGAAGACGGCGCGGCCGCCCCAGGAGCGGCGCGCGAGGGCGGCGACGAGATCGGCCTCGGCGGCGGAGCCGCGCCCGGTGACGACCCCGAGCGTCCGCGGCAGGGTCGGCCGCGGCAGCCGCTTCTGTGGCTCGAACAGGCCCTCGCCGGCGAGCTTGCGGCGGAGCTCGGCGAGCCGGGCGAGCAGGTCGCCCTCGCCGGCGAGCCGCATCCGCGTGACCCGGAAGCTGAACGCGGGCGAGGCGGTGGCGCTGCCCGGGTAGTAGTCGGGCCCGCCGAAGACGACGACTTCGGCGCCGTCGCGGATCGCGCCGTCGGGGGCCTTGATCCGGTCCCAGTCGCTGCGCCACATCGCACACGGGATCGCCCCGTCGGCGTCGCGGAGCTCGAAGTAGGCGGACTTCGCGGTCAGCCGCAGATTCGTTACCTCCCCGATCACCTGCACGCGCGCCCGCTCGCGCAGGTAGGTGCGGAGCGCCGCCGCGTAGCGGCCGACGGGGTACGGCCCGGCGCCGACGCCACCCGCGGCGGCGGTCATCTGCTGATCGCTTTCCGTCATCCCGACGAGCATGGCAGGCGCGGCCGCCGGCAAGCGGCACGCCGCCGCCTGACCGCCCGACCCGCCGACTTGCGATGCTTGGCGGGGAACGCAAACGACAAGGAGGGACGAATGGCAGCGACAGGGCACGCGAAGTGGACCGGGGACCTCGACAGCGGATCGGGCACGCTCGACAGCGGCACCGGGGCGGTGCAGGGCGAATACTCGGCGGCCTCGCGGTTCGCGGACGGCGAAGGGACGAACCCCGAGGAGCTGATCGCCACCGCCCACGCGGCCTGCTTCTCGATGGCGCTGTCGCTGGTCCTCGGCGGCGCCGGGCACGTGCCGGAGAGCATCGAGACCGATGCCAGGGCCTACATCCGTCGCGCCGGCGACGGCTTCGAGATCCACAAGATCGAGCTCGAGACCGTCGGCGACGTGCCGGGGATCGACGCCGAGGAGTTCCAGGGCTACGCCGAGGCCGCCAAGGGCGGCTGCCCGGTCTCGAAGGCGCTGGCGGGCGTCCCCGAGGTGACCCTGACGGCGCGGCTGGCGGGCTGACGCGAAGCCGGACCCGCGGATGGGCGAGGCCGCCGAGACGCGCGACGCGTACCCGCACGTCGAGACCCTGCAGACGCGCTGGGCCGACAACGATGTCTACGGCCACGTCAACAACGTCGAGTACTACGCGTTCTTCGACACGGTCATCAACCGCTGGCTGATTCGCGAGGGTGGCCTCGACATCCATGCGGGCGGCGTGATCGGGGTCTGCGCGGAGTCGCATTGCAGCTACAGCGACGGCTTCGCGTTCCCCGAGGACATCGAGGCCGGCCTGCGGGTCGGCAAGCTCGGCAGCTCGAGCGTCACCTACGAGATCGGGCTGTTCAGGGTCGGCGCCGCCGAGCCGTCGGCGACCGGCTGGTTCGTCCACGTGTTCGTCGATGCGGCGACGCGGCGCCCGGCGGCGATGCCGGCGCAGCTGCGCGCCAGCCTCGAGCGGCTCCGCGTCGACCGTGGCGGTCGCTCGTGAAGGTCACGAGCGCGGTCCTCCGCCGGACCGGCGCCGACCGCCCCTACGCGGAGACGCAGCCCCTCGAGATCGCCGAGCTCGAGCTCGACCCGCCCGGGCCGGGCGAGCTGCTCGTCCGGGTCGGCGCGGCGGGCCTCTGCCACTCCGACCTCTCCGTGATCGACGGCTCGCGGCCGCGGCCGCTGCCGATGGCGCTCGGCCATGAGGCCGCCGGCGAGGTCATCGAGACCGGCGCCGGAGTCAGCGGGTTCGCGCCCGAAGACCACGTCGTCCTCGCCTTCGTCCCCGCCTGCGGCGAGTGCGAGCCGTGCCGTATGGGCCGGCCCGCGCTCTGCGAGCCGGGCGCCGCCGCGAACGCGGCCGGGACGCTCCTCGGCGGCGGGCGGCGGCTCCGCGACGCGGCCGGCAGCCCGATCAACCACCACCTCGGCGTCTCGGCGCTCTCCGACCACATCGTCGTCTCCGAGCGCTCGGCGGTGAAGGTCGACCCGGAGCTGCCGTACGAGATCGCGGCGCTGTTCGGGTGCGCGGTGCTGACGGGCGTCGGCGCCGCGGTCAACGCCGCCCGGATCGAGCCCGGGCAGCGCGTCGCGGTCTTCGGGCTCGGCGGCGTCGGCCTCTCGGCGCTGCTCGGGGCCGTGCTCAGCGAGGCGGGAACGATCGTCGCCGTCGACGTCGTCGCGGCGAAGCTCGAGCTCGCCCGCGAGCTCGGGGCGACCGACACCGTCGCGGCCGGGCCGGGGGCGGTCGCGGCGATCCGCGAGATCACGGGCGGCGGCGCCGACCACGCGATCGAGACGGTCGGCAGCGCCGCCGTGCTGGCCGACGCCTACGCGGCGACGAGGCGCGGCGGCGCGACGACGACCGTCGGCCTCCCCGACCCTGGCGAGACGCTCGCCATCGCCGCCGTCTCGCTCGCCGCCGAGGAGCGAACGCTGCGTGGCTCCTACCTCGGCTCGAGCGTGCCCGAGCGCGACCTGCCGCGGTTCATCGACCTCTACCGGCAGGGCCGCCTCGACGTCGATCGGCTGCTCACCCACCGGCTCGCGCTCGACGACGTCAATGCCGGCTTCGACCGGCTCGCGAGCGGCGCGGCGGTGCGGCAGGCCGTCGTCTTCGGCTGAACGTCTCCTGTCCGAGCCGCGGGCCCCGGCCCGCGCGCCGCCGCCGGAACCATCCCGGCGCGACCGGGCGGCCGGTCGCCCGAGTCGGCCCCCGGCCCCCCTGCCCCCCGTCGGCCCCCGGCCACGCGTTGGCTCCTGCCGGCCCCCCCCCGGCTTGCGCCGCGGAGCCTGGGTCGCTGGGGCGCCCGGCGCCGGATGTTCGCAGTAGGGCACCCCAGCAGGGGAGCTTCACCCCACGCGCCGAGGGGTCGGAAGCGAAGGCGCCTTGACTGCGGAGCGCGATCCTGGGAAGATAGTTGCATGGTCAACGATCCGGTCCAGGCGACACAGGCCGCGGCGGCCGTCGGGCAGCCGGTCCTGCCCGCCGACCTCGCGCTCGGCGCGGTTCAGATCGTCGTCACCGACCTCGACCGCTCGATCGACTTCTACGAGCGCGCGATCGGCCTGCGCCTGCATGGGCGCGACGGCGGCGGCGCCCGGCTCGGCGCCGGCGGCGATGACCTGCTCGTGCTCCACGAGCGCCCCGGCGCCCGGCCTGCCGGTCGCCACGCCGGGCTCTATCACTTCGCGCTCCTCCACCCCACCCGCCAGGAGCTCGGCCGGGCGATGCGTCGGCTCGCCGAGGCGAAGACGCCGATCGACGGCGCCTCCGACCACGGCATCTCCGAGGCGATCTACCTGCCCGACCCCGACGGCAACGGCATCGAGCTCGCCGCCGACCGCGGCCGCGAGAGGTGGGGCGACCTCCGCGACCCGACGACGATCGGGCCGCGGCCGCTCGACCTGCAGGGGCTCGTCGCGCCCCTCGCCGCCGAGGAGCCGCCCGAGCACGCCGACCGCGACCTCCGCGTCGGCCACGTTCACCTTCACGTCGGCGACATCGACGAGGCGCTCGGCTTCTACCGCGACCTGGTCGGCTTCGAGGTGATGACCCGCTTCGGCAGCGCCGCGTTCGTCGCCGCCGGCGGCTACCACCACCACCTCGGGCTCAACACCTGGAAGGGGACCGGCGTGCCGCCGGCGCCCGACGACGCCGTCGGCCTCGAGCGCTGGACGATCCTGATCGACAGGGACGCGATCGCGGCGCTGCGGGCACGGCTCGGAGCGGCGGGCGTCACCGTCGCAGACGACGGCGACGGCATCCGGGTCAGCGACCCGTGGGGCGCCACGGCCTCGTTTCAGCCGGCCGGCTGAGCAGGCGCCCGGCGACCCCCGCGAGGGCCGCGGCCGCGATGCACGGATCCGCCCTCGGGGGACGGAAGCGCGCCGGTCGTTCGTTGCTCAGCTCCCGAGGATCTTCGCCTTCTGGGCCGCGAACTCCTCGTCGGTGAGGACGCCGCTGTCGCGCAGCTCACCGAGCTCCTTGAGCTGGGCGATCGGATCGACGGCCGCGGCGGCCGGCGCCGCCTGGGGCGGGGCCTCCTCGTACTGCTGTGGCGGCGCCTGCTGGGCCCAACGCTCGGCCTGGCGGCGCGAGACGCGGTTGCTGACCGCGGTCGCGGTGCCGGCGACGACCGCCGTGCGGGCGACTCCCCTGATCAGTCCTGGCATCGGTTCGTTCCCTTCTGGTCGAGATGGTCGCCGCTCAGGCGGCGTCGGCGGCCTCGACGGCGTCGAGCGCCGCGAGGAAGGCCTGGGTGTGAATCCGCTCGGAGGCGACGAGCTGCCCGCCCGAGCGGCGGACGGCGGTCGCGAACGGGGCCGCCCACGTGTTCTCGTAGACGATCAGCGCGGCGAGCGCGCCGGGGGTGATCGCCGCGGCGGCCTCGGCGATGTCGTCCTCGCCGAGGACGCCGGAGGACGCGCCGCGGAACTCCGCGAGGCCCCGGGCGCTATCGGGCAGCTCGCCGAAGTCGATCGCGGCGACATCGCCGCCCGCGTCCTTGGCGAAGACCGCGAAGTCGAGGACGTGGATGATCCCGCGGTCGACGAGGTCGAGGACGATCGGAGCGACCTCACCCTGCGGCGGGTCGGCGGGCCACTCGATCAGGACGTAGTCGATCGGGCCCATCTCGTCGATGTCGGCGGCTTCCACAGGCTCTCCTCTCACGCGGGCCGGCTGGCCTACTGCTATCCGGCCTCAGCCTATCCGGCGCCCGCCCGCCGGCATCACCCGATCGACGTGATCGGGCGTCCGGGGCGTCCACCCGACCGGGCGTTCGCCCCCAACCGGGGCGTTCACCCCAACCGGGTGAGAGGTCCGACCGAAGCAGATCACATACTTCGGCAATCACCCTACGAAAGGAGTCCCCATGAGAGGCACCGGTCGGGTCATCTTCGCCGCGATCTGCCTGCTGATCGTCGGTGCGCTGAACGTGATCTACGGCATCGGCGCGCTCGACAACGCCAGCTGGTGGGTCGGCGACACGAGGCTCGTCTTCAGCGACCTCAACGCCGTCGGCTGGATCCTGATCATCCTCGGCATCGTCCAGGTCACCGGCGGGTTCTCGCTGATGGCCGGCAACGCCTACGGGCGGGTGATCGGGGTGATCGGCGCCGGAGTCGGCGCCTTCTGGGCGCTGCTGTCGATCGGCAGCGGCCACTGGTTCTGGTCGCTGGCGATCTTCGCGCTCTGCATCTACGTGCTCGCCGGGATCGTCGAGTTCGGCGAGGACGAGAAGGCCGGCCGCCAGGTCTGACCGCTCCCCGGACGGAGCCCGCCGCCGTTCCCGGCGGGCTTCGTCCGGCGCCGCCAGCCCGGGCGGTCCCGCACTGCGGGGCGAACACCACGATCAGACCAGGAGAGGGACCGGCGGGTCGGCTGCGGCGACCCGCTCTCACACCCTTCGCCCGGCACCCTACTGCGCGCGCAGCTTCCCGGGTCGGCTCCCCGCCGGCCCGGCGCCGCGGGACGACCGGGCGCGGGCAGGCGGGGCGGGACGCCCCCCACGACCGATGGTCTAGGGTCGCAGGCCTTGGACGATCTGACGCTCGACGAGGCCGGGCACGGGGATCCGGCCGTTGTCTTCTCGGAGACGCATCGCGCCGAGGCGCGGACGGCCGCGATCCGCCCGAACGTCGTCGTCCTCTTCGGGGCGACCGGCGACCTCTCGCGCCGCAAGCTCCTGCCCGGACTCCTGAGCCTCTCGCGGGCACGGCTGCTGCCCGACTTCCGGGTCGTCGGCGCCGCCCGCAGGGAGATGAGCGACGACGAGTTCCGCGCCTACGCGCTCGAGGCCTGCAACGAGTTCGGTCGCCGCGACTTCAGCGACGAGGAGCGACGCGGGTTCGCCCAGCGGCTCAGCTACGTCAACGTCAAGGATGGCCCGGTCCCGCTCACCGCCGCGGTCGCCAAGGCGGAGGGAGAGCTCGGTCCGGACGCCCAGCGCCTGCTCTACATGAGCGTGCCGCCGACGGCGGCGCTGAAGCTGATCGAGCTCGTCGAGCAGGCCGGGATCGCCCCCGGGTCACGGATCATCATGGAGAAGCCGTTCGGCACCGACCTCGCCAGCGCCCGCGTCCTCAACGACGAGATCCACAAGGTCTTCCCCGAGCAGCAGATCTTCCGGATCGACCACTTCCTGGGCAAGGAGGCGGCCCAGAACATCCTCGCGCTGCGCTTCGCCAACGGGCTGTTCGAGCCGATCTGGAACCGCTCCCACATCGCCCACATCCAGATCGACGTCCCCGAGACCCTGTCGGTCGGCTCGCGCGGTGCCTACTACGAGGAGACCGGCGCCTACCGGGACATGGTCGTCACCCACCTGATGCAGATCCTCGCGTTCCTCGCCATGGAGCCCCCGACCCACCTCGACCCGCTGGCGATCACCGAGGAGAAGACCAAGGTCTTCCGCTCGATCCGCCCGATCGCTCCCGCCAGCGTCGTCCGCGGCCAGTACGAGGAGTACCGCACCGAGCCCGGCGTCGACCCCGAGTCCGAGGTCGAGACGCTGATCGGCCTCCGCTGCGAGGTCGACAACTGGCGCTGGTCCGACGTCCCCTTCTACCTGCGGACCGGCAAGCGCATGGCCGAAGGGGCGCGGATCATCTCGATCGCCTTTCGGGAGCCGCCGCAGAGCATGTTCCCGGCCGGCTCCGGCGTCGGCGAGTACGGCCCCGACCACCTCACGTTCGACCTCGACGACTACGCGCGGCTCTCGCTCTCGTTCTACGGCAAGCGGCCGGGGCCGACGATGACCCTCGAGAAGACCTCGATGCAGTACTCGCGGACCGAGGCGGACGGCGGCGGCGGCTCGCTCGAGGCCTACGAGCGGCTGATCCGTGACGCGATGGCCGGCGATCACACGCTGTTCACGACCGCCGACGGCATCGAGCGGCTCTGGGAGATCTCGGCGCCGCTGCTCGCCGACCCGCCGCCGGTCGAGCCCTACTTCTCGCACTCCTGGGGCCCGCGCTCGCTGAACGACCTGATCGCGCCGGACGCCTGGCGGCTGCCGTTCGCCCGCCGCTGGCGCGGCTGACGCGAGGCCGCTCACCGGGCCCGGCGGCTGCTTCGCGCCGGGGTCGGCTGCGCCGGCATCTCGGCGCGAGTCACCCCAGCACGCTCGATCCCGGCCGAGAACGAGGCCATCGCGTCCTGCGTGGCCACGCGATTGGTGCCGGCTCAGCGCTCGTGGAAGCGGTCCTCGAGGCCGAGGTAGCCGCGCAGCGCAACCGAGACCCCGAACCGGACCGGCTCCGGCGGCCACGGGACGACCCGCCGGTTGACGAAGAAGTGGTCGGTCAGCTCCGTCTCGCGCCCGAGGACGAGATCGCGGATCGTCTGGCCGTTCAGGTGGGTCATCGAGACGCCGTGGCCGATGCAGCCGACCGAATAGACGGCGCGCTCGTCGCCGATGTGGCCGATCGCCGGGGTCAGGTCGGTCGTCACCGAGAACGGGCCGCCCCAGCGGTGGGTGGCGCGGACGCCGGCCAGCGACGGGAAGAGCTCGCGAACGTGCGCCTCCAGATGCGCCCAGGCAGCCGGGCTCGAGTCGCGGTCCATGCTCCGCCCGAAGCCGAGGCCGACCGGCCCGCCCCCCATCAGCAGGCGATCGTCGGGGGTGAGCCGGTAGTAGTGGATCAGGTTGCGGGCGTCCTCGACGCCCTCGCGGCCGCGCCAGCCGATCGGCTCGAGCTGCGCCTCGGTGAGCGGCTCGGTGGCGATCACGTAGGTCCAGGCGGGAATCTGCCTGCGCCGCACCGGCGCGAGCAGGTGCGAGTAGGCGTTCGTGGCGAGGACGAGCCGCTCGGCATCGACCGACCCGTTCGGGGTTCCCAGCCGGAAGCGGGCGCCGCGCTCGATCGACTCCACCGGGGTCTGCTCGTGGACGATCGCGCCGCGCCCGATCGCGACGCGCTTCATCTCGCGGACCAGCTTCAGCGGGTTGACGAGTGCCGTCCGCGGCTCCCACCAGGCGCCGATGTAGCTGTCGGAGCGAACCCGCTCGCGGGCGGCGTCGCGGTCCAGCCACTCGATCCCGTCGATGCCGAGCGAGTGGGCGAGCTCGACCTCGCGGCGGATCCGCCGCTCGTAGGCCGGCGTCGTCGCCATCCGTAGAAAGCCGGGCAGGACGTAGTCGCAGTCGAGCCCCTCCGTGGCGACGAGCTCGCCGACCGTGTCGACGGCCCGCTCCATGTAGCGGTGCGCGGCGAGCGCCCGCTCTCGCCCCTTCAGCTTGACGAGCACGTCGAGGCCGAGGCCGACGACGGTCATCGCGAACGAGCCGTTGCGGCCGCTGGCGCCGTAGCCGACGACCTCGCTCTCGAGCACGACCACCTTCAGCGATGGATCGGCCCCGAGCAGGTAGTAGGCGGTCGCCATCGCGGTGAAGCCGCCGCCGACGATCGCGACGTCCGCGGTCGCCGGCCCGGTCAGCGGCGGGCTCGGCTCATAGGCTCCGTAGGTGGCGTGCCAGAGTCCCTTGTCGGAGTAGTCGATCACGGCGGCCCGACACTACGGGATGGCGCCGGGTCGCAGATCCGTATTCGCTGCGGACGGACGATGCGGGCCGGCGGCGCTCGCTGCCCGGTCGTGGCCGCTGCGGACGCAAGGCGCGGCGCTCGCGTGGTGACCCGGCGAGCCGGCAACCCCGCGCGACCGGCCGGCGGGCCCGGCTCGCGGCTCAGCCGCCTGTCACCGTCACCTCGCGGTCGATCATCGCCTTGCTGTCGCTGGTCCTGATCAGCAGCAGGCAGAAGACGAGCCCGAGCACGGCGAAGCCGGCGCCGACCAGGAACGCCTGCTGGAAGCCGGCGGTCAGGGCCGCCCCCTGCTCGGCCGGCGAGGTCGCAGTCGCGAGCCTGTCGTCGGTGGCCGAGTTGGCGATCGTCGCGAGGATTGCGAGGCCGAGCGCGCCGCCGACCTGCTGGGAGGTGTTGATCAGGCCGCTTGCGAGGCCCGACTCGTGCTCGCCGACCCCGGCGACCGCGGCGATCGTGATCGGGACGAAGGCGAGGCCGAGGCCGATCGCGGCGACCACCGACGGCCCGAGGATGTCGGCAACATAGCCGCCGTCGGCCGAGACCCGTGACCACCACAGCAGCGCCGCCGCGATCAGGACGAGGCCGGTCACGAGGACCGGCTTGAACCCGAACCGCGTCGCGAGCTGCGAGCTGACGGCGGCCGAGATGATGATCCCGGCCGAGAGCGGCAGGTACGAGAGCCCGGCCTTGATCGCGCCGTAGCCGAGGACCTGCTGCATGTAGAGCGAGGCGAAGAAGAACATCGAGAACAGGCCGGCGCCGACGAGCAGCCCGACGACGTTCGCCCCGGTCAGGGTCGGCAGCCGGAAGATCCGGAACGGGACGAGCGGCGCGGACGAGCGTTGCTCGATGGCGACGAACGCGGCGATCAGGGCCAGCGCGATCGCGGCGAGGACGATCGTCTCCGTCGACCCCCAGCCCGCCTTCTCGGTGTTGACGATCGCGTAGACGAGCAGCGACAGCCCCGCGGTGATCGTCACCGCGCCGGGGATGTCGAACGAGCGGCTCTCGGGCTCGGAGCGGCTCTCGGCGATGAGCCGCGGCGCGAGCAGCGCGGCGACGATTCCGATCGGGACGTTCACCCAGAGCACCCACTCCCAGCCCAGCCCCTCGGTGAGGACGCCGCCGAGCAGGACGCCGACCGCGCCGCCCGATCCCGCGACCGCGCCCCAGGCGCCGAGGGCCTTGTTGCGCTCGGCGCCCTCCCGGAAGGTGACGGTGATGATCGAGAGCGCCGCCGGCGAGACGATCGCGGCGCCGAGGCCCTGGACGGCCCGCGCGATCACGAGCTGGACGTCGCTCTGCGCAAAGCCGCCGGCGAGCGACGCGAGCGCGAACAGGACGAGGCCGGCCATGAACACCCGGCGGCGGCCGAGGAGGTCGGCGAGGCGGCCGCCGAGCAGCAGGAAGCCGCCGAACGTGAGCACATAGGCGTTGACGACCCAGGAGAGGTCGTCCTGGGAGAAATCGAGGGCGCTGCCGATCGACGGCAGCGCGATGTTGACGATCGAGGCGTCGAGGACGACCATGAACTGGGCGATGCAGAGCAAGGCCAGGGCCTTCCAGCGGCGCGCCTCGTAATCGGCCCGGCCGGTCATCTCAGTCCTCGGCGGTGGCGGCCGCGGGCTCGGCGGTCGCCGCCGGGCGCCTGTCCGGCGCCGCGTCGACGTGGAGCCGCGGCAGGATCCGGTCGAGCCAGCCCGGCAGCCACCAGGCGCGGCGACCGAGCAACGCCATGATCGCCGGGACGAGGACGCTGCGGATCAGGAACGCGTCGATCGCGATCGCCGCGGCGAGGGCGACCCCGAACAGCTTGATCGTCATGTTGCCGCCGAGCGCGAACGAGGCGAAGACGCAGATCATGATCGTCGCCGCCGCCGTGATCACCCGGCCGGTCGAGGCGAGGCCGTGCACGACTGCCTCGGAGGCATCCCGGCGTCGCTCCCATTCCTCGTGGACGCGCGACATCAGGAACACCTCGTAGTCCATCGAGAGGCCGAAGATGATCGCGAACACCATCACCGGCAGAAACGACTCGATCGGGGCGGTCGCGTCGAGTCCGATCAGGCCCCCCAGCCAGCCCCACTGGAAGATCGCGACGACGACGCCGAACGAGGCGCCGATCGTGAGCACGTTCATCAGCACGGCCTTCAACGGCACCAGCAGCGAGCGGAACGCGACCATCAGCAGCAGCGCCGAGAGCAGGATCACGATCCCGAAGAAGAGGGGCAGCTTGCCGGAGATGTAGGTGGCGAAGTCGTCGTAGATCGCGGTCGTGCCGCCGACGTGGGCGACGATCCCGAGCTGCTGCTCGAACGGCGGCAGGACGTCGCCGCGGAGCTGCTTGACGAGGTCGCTGGTCGCGTTCTCCTGCGGCGAGGTAGCCGGGAAGACCTGCAGGATCGCGGTGTCGCCGGCCTCGTTGACGACCGCAGGGGCGACGCCGGCGACCCCGGGCGTCGCCGCCAACGCGTTGCCGAGCGGCCCCAGCTCCCGCATCGTCGCCGCCGGCGAGGTTCCGTTCGGGGCATCGACGACGACCTGCAGCGGGCCGTTGAAGCCGGGCCCGAAGCCCTCGGCGAGCAGATCGTAGGCCTTGCGGGTGCTCGAGTCAGCCGGGTCGGTGCCGGCGTCGGCCGAGCCGAGGTCGATCGAGAGGACCGGGATCGCGAGCACCAGCAAGAGCCCCGCGGAAGCGATCGCGGCGGTCCACGGGCGGCGCTGGACCAGCCGGCTCCAGCGACTCCAGCGCGAGCTCTCCGCCCGGGACGGCTGCGGCTTGCGGATCCGCAGACGGTCGATCCGGGTGCCGACCTTGCTGAGGATCGCCGGCAGCAGGGTCAACGCCGCCAGCATCGTCAACAGCACGGCGAGCGATGCCGCCAATGCCGGCGCGTGCAGGAAGCCGACGCCGATCGCGAACAGGCCGAGCATCGCGATCACGACGGTGACGCCGGCGAACAGGACCGCGCGGCCGGCGGTGTCCATCGCCTCGATCACCGCCGCGCGGACCTCGAGCCCATCGGCGAGCCCCTGACGGAAGCGGGTGACGACGAAGAGGGCGTAATCGATCCCGACGCCGAGGCCGATCATGCTCGCGAGCGCCGGCGCGAAGTCGGCGGTGTCGATGATGTGGGTGCCGAGCGTGATCAGGCTGAGCGCGGTGCCGAGCGCGACGATCGCGGTGACGATCGGCATCGCCATGGCGACGACCGAGCCGAACGTGATCAACAGGACGACGATCGCCGCGAGCAGGCCGATCATCTCGCTGCCGCCCTCCTCCTGCTGCTCGACGATGCGGACCGGCTCGCCCCCCGCCTCTACCTGCAGGCCGTCGCCGCCCGCCTCGTTGGCCGTGTCGGCGATCTTCTTCAACGACGAGACCGGCAGCTCGAAGCCGGCGTCGTCGAGCGTCACCGTCGCGAAGCCGATCGTCCCGCTTGCGGAGATCGAGCCGTGCTGCGCGGACGGCGGCGCGACCGAGACGACGTGGTCGAGACCGCGGAGCTGGTCGACGAGATCCGCGATCCGCGACTTCGCTACCGCCTGCTCGAGCCCGGCGTCGTCGGCGAAGACGACCTGGATCTGGTCGCCCGACTGCTTCGGGAAGCGATCCTCGAGCAGGTTCAGCGCCTTCGTCGAGTCCGAGTCGGGGAGCTGGAAGTTGGTCGCGAACTTCTCCCCGGCCGAGCCCGCGGCGGCGCCGACGAGCACGAGCGCGACGACCCAGCCGAGGACGGTCAGCCGGCGGTGGCGGATACAGAAGGCTGCGAGCTTGCGCAAGGGCGTGAACCCCCCTGAAGGTTCAACATCGTTCGGTCGCGGATGCGGAGAAGGGCGGCCCGCATGATGCACGATCGGGTCGGTGCTCGCATTCCGATCCGTTGCCGGTCCGATCAGCCACGCTGATCGGGCGATCCGCCGACCGGCGGCCGGCCCGGGTCCCGCTGCTAGGTTGGCACCGACCCCGGCGCCGGATGGAGACACGGATGCGACGAACGAGGATCGGGTGTGCGCTGCTGGCGGGCATCGCCGCCTGCTTGGCGGCGCCGGCGGCGGCCACCGCGACCGACTGCGGGCTGCCCGGCAGCCCCGGCGCCGCGATGAGCCCGGTCCTCGAGGTCGAGGGCGACATCGCGGCATCGCGCACCGGCGGCTATCTGCAGATCCCGTTCGCGGTCCCCTCCGGCACGACCGGAATCCAGGTCCGTTACTCCTACGACCAGGCCGACGGCAGCTGCAGCGGCCCCAACACCCTCGACATGGGCGTCTACGGACCGAAGGCGGACCCGGCCTCGCCGGTCTTCGAGCAGTCCGACCGGCGCGGCTGGAGCGGCAGCGCCGTCAAGAACATGGCGATCGCCGAGAACGGCTTCAGCCCGGAGCCGACCTACCTCGCCGACCGCAAGGCGTTCGTCAACGGGTACACGACCCGCGCCTACGAGCCCGGTCCGATCGACGCCGGCACCTGGGCGGTCGAGCTCGGGATCGCCTACATCGATCCCGCCGACAGCGACGGCATCCACTACCGCCTGGAGGTGCTGACGAGCACCGATCCGGCCTGGAGCGACGACCCCTACGTGCCCTCGGGCCCACCGGCTGCGGCGGCCGGCTCGACGCCCGGCTGGTACACCGGCGACCTCCACGTCCACGGTGAGATGGAGCCCGGCAACGCGACGATGAGCCAGACGTTCGCCGCCGCGTTCGGCCCCGGCGGCGCCGGCCTCGACTTCATCACCCTCGTCGATCACAACAACGACGTCGCCCACGACGACATGGGGGCTCAGGCCGACCTCTATCCGGACGACCTCGTGATCCCGGGAACCGAGGTGACGACCTACCGCGGCCATTGGAACGACCAGGGCTTCGGGCCGGGCGGCTTCGCCGACTTCCGGACCGGCCCGATCTACGGCTACGCGGCCGCCGCGACGCCGCCCTACGAGGACTCCGACCTCATCGAGGCGCGCGGCCCGAAGCCGCCGAAGCGGGGCTTCGCGACGGCGCAGGCGGCGGGCGCGTGGACGCAGATCAACCATCCCGCTTACTTCCGCGACAACCCGGCCGTCTGCCGCGGGTGCGCCTGGACCTACTCGGACGCCGAGACCGACTTCAGCAGGGTCGACGCGATCGAGATCTCGAACTCGATCGGCGCCCTGCAGGCGAGCCTGCCGTTCACGACCGACGCGATCGACTACTACGAGCACGCCCTCGACAGCGGCGCCCACATCGCCGCCGTCGGCTCCAGCGACGCCCACAGGGCCGCCGCCGACCCGATCTCGCCGGTCGGCCAGGGCGCCACAGTCGTGCACGCGGAGGGGCTCGGCAGGGAGGCGATCATCGAAGCCGTCAAGGCCGACCACACCTATGTGAAGCCGTTCGGTACCTCCGGCCCCGACGTCACGCTGAAGGCGAAGTCCGACGCCGGCAGCAGGGGGATCATCGGCGACACGGTGGCCGGGCGGTCGGCGAGCCTGACGGCATCGGTGCGCGACGTGGCCGCGACCGGCCGGCCCGGCGCTTGGAGCCTCGCGGTCATGCGGGACGGGGTTGCAGTCGACACCGTGCCGTTCAGTGGCGACAGCGTCACCGAGCAGCTCAGGGTGCGTGACTCGGCTCGCTACTCGCTGAAGGTGATCCGCTCGAGCGCCGGCACCGACTTCATCGAGGCCTACTCGAGCCCGATCTGGCTCACGAAGTTCAAGCTCGGCAAGCCGAAGCCGAACCGGCGCAACGGCACCGCGATCGTTCCCGTCCGGGTCTCCGGACCCGGCTCGCTCGTCCTCGGGGGACCGTCGGTGCGGACCGTCGACGCGCGCGTCCGTAAGGCGGCGACGAAGCGCCTGAAGGTCCGGCCGAACCGGAAGCTGAAGCGGAAGCTGCGGCGCCGCGGTCGTGCTCGCACCAAGGTCGCCGTGACCTTCACCCCGACCGGGGGCAGGGCCGCGACCGAGAAGGTCACGGTCAGGCTGGCGAGGCGCCGTTAGGCGGGCCTGCGCCGTCGTCGTAGGGCCCTCGCGAGCGCCCCTCGCGTTGGTCAGGCGGCGGATTCGTCGGCGATCATGAACTGGGCCGCGATCACCAGCAGATAGACGCCGGTCGAGACGAACCCGACCAGCGGCCAGGCGAAGGTGCCGTCGACGAGGGCGGCGACCAGCGCGGCGCCGCCGATCGCGGCGCCGACCGATGGCAGGTGGAACCCGCCCCAGAGCCGGACCCGGGACTCCGACGAGGCGTTCAGCACCTCGGTCGGGCTGCCGTGGGCGAGCGCGCCGACCGCGGCGAATCCGGCGACCGCGCCGGCGAGGAACATCAACGCCTCGAGCGCCGAGGGGATCCCGTGCGAGTGGATCGTGACCGCGCCCGACGTCCACACCGTCAGCGTGTAGCCGTAGGGAGCGGCGCTCGTCGCGACCACCGCCTGCAGGTGGGTGCGGTAGCGGTCCTCCATCGCCGGCGATTCTGCCAACGGCGCCGGCGATCTGCCGCGACTGCCGTAACCCGCGCCGCCTTCGGGTGTCCTCAACCTGCACTTGAGCAGGCGGGACGAGATCGCGCGGGGACCCGAGGCGGCGCTCGGCGGCGACGGCGACTCCTACGGCCCGGTTCGCGGCGTCCTGCTCGAGCTGCTCGGCGCGATCGGCGACGCGGCGGCAGGCTCGCCGCGCGAGTTCTACGACCGGATCTGCCGTGGGGTCTGCGAGCTGACGGCGATGACCCGCTGCGCGCTGCTGCTCTACGACGAGCGCGAGAAGCGGGTGCTGCCGGCCGGCAGCCACGGGATCGACGACGAGATGCTCGCCCAGCTCCACGGGACCCTCGAGGAGACGCCGATCGCGGCCCGGGCCCTGGCCGAGGATCGCGTCGTCGTCAGCTCCGACCTCGAGAACGCGATCCCACGCCGACACCGGCGCCTCCCCGGAGTCGGCAGCCTCGGCTGCGTCCCCGTGGCGGCGGGGGACCGCCTCCTCGGGGTGATGCTCTGTGACCGCGGCGGCAAACCGATCGCGATCGACGCGGCGGAGCGCGATCTGATCTGGGGGCTCGGCAAGACGGCGGCGCTGGCAGCGAGCACCCGGCTCGCCGCCGATCAGCGCGAGCGCGCGAAGCTGCTCGCCGAGCGGGTCGCGCTCGCCCGTGACGTCCACGACCGGGTCATCCAGCGCCTCTTCGCGCTCTCGCTCGTGCTCGGCTCGGGCGAACGGCTCGGCGGCGATGAGCAGCTCCGCGCCTCCGGGGAGCTGCGCTCGGCGCTCGAGGAGCTGCGCGAGGTGGTGCAGCGGACCGGTGAGCCGGCGCGGCCCGCGGCGAGCGCTACCCTGACGGTCGAGGCGCGCCGCCTCGCCGCCCACTACCCGCAGTTCGACATCGACCTCGGAGGGGTTGACGAGGACCCGCCCGCGCGCCACGAGCCGCTCGCCCAGTCGGTCCTGGCAGAGGCGCTCCACAACGCCGGCAAGCACGCCGACCCGCGTCGGGTCGTGCTCGCAACCTCGCTCGCCGACGACGTCTGGGCGCTCGAGGTCCGCAACGACGGCGTCGCTGAAGGGCGCGCCGGCGACGGCGTCGGGATGGGCCTGCGACTCGCCGCGCTCGACGCGATCCAGAGCGGCGGCGTGCTCGAGTTCGGGCCCGACGAGGAGTCCTGCTGGCGCGTTCGCCTCGTCCTGCCGGCCGGGGGCGCACGGTGAGCGCCGCTCCGGGAGCGCCCGTCCACGTCCTCGTCGTCGACGACCACGACGTCGTCCACTGGGGCTTCAAGCTGCTGCTCGCGAAGCAGGACTGGGTCGGATCGTGCACGAGCGCCACCTCGACCGCGGCGGCGGTGCAGGCGCTGCGCGAGCGTCCGGTCGATGTCGCCCTGATCGACCTTTTTCTCGGCTCCGAGTCCGGCGCCGATCTCTGCGAGGAGATCCGGCGGATCGCGCCCGACACGCGGGTGCTGCTCATCTCCGGCGCCGGCCAGATCTCACCGAGCGCGGCGCGTGCCGCGGGAGCGGCCGGCTTCGTCTCGAAGGACTGGTCCGCCGCCGACATCACGGCGGCGATGCGGATGGTAGCTCAGGGGATGACCGTGTTCGGGCCCGGAGCGGAGGCACCGGCGGCCGGACTCTCCGACCGCGAGCGCCAGGTCCTGCGGTTGATCTCCGCCGGCTCGACCAACCGCGAGATCGCGGCCCGGCTCCACCTCTCGCCTCACACCGTCAAGGAGTACACGAGCACGCTCTATCGCAAGCTCGGGGTCCGCAACCGAACCGAGGCCGCCAAGCGCGCCGCCGAGCTCGGCCTCGGCGGTCAGATCGTCTGATCCCCCGATCGCCTCCGAGCTCGCCCCGGTACCCCCGAATTTCCCTGTCGATCCCCCCGATCCGGGGGTTGAGGCTCCGATCGGCGCCGGATCCGGGTCGCGCCCGTGTAGGAAGCGAGCATGACCTCGGCACTGCTGTTCCCCGGTCAGGGAGCCCCCGCCGCCGGCTGGCGTGATGCCGTCGCCGAACGGGCCCCCGATCTGCTCGCCCTCGCACGCGACCTGCTCGACGGCGAGGACCCGTTCGACCGCTTCGGGGCCGGGACCGAGTTCGACCAGCCGGCGATCTACTGCGCGACGATCGCCGCCTACGAGATCGCGGGTCGGCCGCCAGCCGACCTTCACGCCGGCCACTCGCTCGGCGAGGTCCCGGCGCTTGTCTGCGCCGGAGCGATTGGCGAGCACGACGGCCTGCGCCTCGTCGCCCGCCGCGGCCGGGCGATGGCCGACGCCGCGGCCCGCTCCGGGCCGGGTGCGATGCTCGCGATCCGGGCCCCGGCGGCCGCCGTCGAGGCCGACCTCGATCTCGGCGAGGCCCGGGTCGCCAACCTGAACTCTCCTTCGCAGACGGTCCTCTCCGGACCGGCCGGAACGATCGAGCGGATCGGCGACGAGCTCGCTGCGGCCGGGGTCCAGTCGAAGCGCCTCGCGGTTGCCGGCGCCTTCCACACGCCGGCGATGACGGCAGCGGCAGCCGAGCTCGCGAGCTTCATCGCCGAGCTCGCGATCACCGAGCCGGCGGTGCCGGTGATCAGCGCCCGCACCGCGAGGCCGTTCGCCGACATCGGCGCCGAGCTGCCGGCGTCGCTGGTCGAGCCGGTCCGCTGGATCGACGTCGTCGCCGCGTTGCGGGCGGCGGGGGTCGACCGCTTCCATGAGGTCGGACCGGGCAAGGCGCTGTCCGGCCTCGTCCGGAGATGCTGCACGGAGCCGGTGACGACCGCCACGACCCCGCTGCCGGAGGCGCTCGGTGCCTGAGCCGGCCGTGATCGCCCCCGACCGCGAACCAGGCGCGGTGACGACCGCCGCGCTGAGCGGGGTCGGGACCGCACTGCCGGCGGTCGCCGTCCCGAGCTCCGAGATCGCTGCCCGGCTCGGGATCGACGCGAGCTGGATCGTCCAGCGGACCGGGATCCGCGAGCGCCGGATCGCCGGCGCCGACGAGACCCTGACCGGCCTCGCGACGCTCGCCGCTCGCCGGGCGCTGGCGGCGGCCGACGTCGATGCGGCAGCCGTCGACCTCGTCCTCGTCGCGACGTTCACCGCCGACCGGCTGCTGCCGAACGCGGCGCCGCTGGTCGCCGACGCGATCGGCGCCCGCGGCGCCTTCGCCTGCGACCTCGGCGCCGCCTGCACCGGGTTTCTCAGCGGCCTGGCGCTGGCAGCCGCCCAGGTCGAGAGCGGCCGCGCCCGGACTACGCTCGTGATCGGCGCCGACCTGATGTCGCGCGTCACCGATCGCGACGACCGCAAGACCGCGGGCCTGTTCGGCGACGGCGCCGGCGCCGTCGTCATCGCCCCCGGCGCAGGCGGCGCCGGATCGATCGGGCGGATCCTGCTGCGCTCCGATGCCCGCGAAGCGGACTGCATCGTCGCCGACAACGAGGAGCGGTTGATCAGGATGCGCGGCCAGGACACGTTCCGGGCCGCCGTCGACGGCCTCGGCGACATCACCGAGGAGCTGCTCGCGGCCGAGGGCCTCGACGTCGACGACGTCGACCTCTTCGTCTACCACCAAGCGAACGCGCGGATCATCCACGCTGTCGGCGACCGCCTGGCGCTCCCCGGCGGGCGGGTGGTCGACTGCATCGAGCAGCTCGGGAACACCTCGGCGGCGACCCTGCCGTTGGCGCTCGCCCACGCCGCCCGTGACGGCAGGCTGGCCCCCGGTGACCGGGTCCTGATCGCCGCCTTCGGGGCCGGCTTCGTCTGGGGGGCGGGGATGCTGCGCTGGGATGCGGAGGTCGCGTCGTGACCGCCGCGGCGAACGGCGGCTGCGCGCTGGTCACCGGCGCCTCGCGCGGGATCGGCGCCGCCACGGCGCGGGCACTCGCCGGCGACGGCTGGCCGGTGGCGCTGCTCTGCCGCTCCTCGCGGTCAGCGGCGGAGGCGGTCGCGGAGTCGATCGTCGCCGCCGGCGGGCGAGCGACCGTCCTGGCCGCCGACATCGCTGATCCGGGCACCCCGGATGCGGCGTTCGCCGCCGTCGAGTCGGAGCTCGGACCGGTCGCGGTCCTCGTCAACAACGCCGGAATCACGATCGACGGGCTGGCGCCGCGAATGACCGATGAGCGCTGGGCGACCGTGATCGAGACGAACCTGTCCGGCGCGTTCCGGATGACCCGCCGCGCGCTCGGGCCGATGATGCGGGCGCGCTGGGGCCGAGTCGTCTCGGTCGGCTCGATCGTCGGTCGCCGGGCCAACGCGGGCCAGGCCAACTACGCCGCGGCCAAGGCCGGCCTCGAGGCGATGGCCCGCACGGTCGCGACCGAGGTCGGACGGCGCGGGATCACCGTCAACACGGTGGCGCCCGGGCTGATCGAGACCGACCTGACCGCCGGTGGCGTCGCCCCCGCGCTCGCCGCTGCGATCCCCGCCCGCCGCGCCGGCACCCCCGAGGAGGTCGCCGCCTGCATCAGCTTCCTGGCCTCCGCGGAGGCCGGTTACGTCAACGGTTCGACGATCACGGTCGACGGCGGGCTGACCGCCTGAGGAAAGGAGACAGATGACTGACACCACGATCACCCGCGAGGCCATCCAGGAGCGCGTCTTCGCAGCGCTCGTCGAGTTCGGCGCCGACGAGGATGCGATCGGCCCCCGAGCGACCTGGGAGGAGCTCGACGTCGATTCGCTCGACCTCGTCGAGTTCGCCCAGATCATCGAGGACGAGTACGGCGTCGAGCTGCGCGAGGCCGACATCGAGCAGATGACGACGGTCGACGACGCCGTCACGATGGTCACCGCCAGGATCGCGTGAGCGACCGCGTCGCGATAACCGGGCTCGGCGCCGTCAGCCCCCTCGGGGTCGGAGCCGACGCGCTGATCGACCGCTGGTGCGCCGGCGAGGTCGCGATCGCGGACGGGGTCGCGGCCTGCTCGGACTTCGAGCCCGGCGAGTGGCTGACGGTCAAGCAGCGCCGCCGCGCCGACCGTTTCACCCAGTTGGCGCTGGTCGCTGCCGTCGAGGCGCTCGAGCAGGCCGGCTGGAGCTCGGGCCTGCCGGTCGAGGCGGAGCGGATCGGCTGCATCGTCGGCACCGGCGTCGGCGGCATCGGCACGATCGAGGACCAGCACGACATCCTCCGCGACCGCGGCGCCGGCGCCCTCTCTCCGCTCGCGGTGCCGCTGATGATGGCCAACGCCGCGAGCGGCGTCGTCGCGATCGAGCACGGCCTCAAGGGCGAGTGCTACGGGACCGTCTCCGCCTGCGCGGCTGGCGCCCACGCGGTCGGCGCCGGCATGCGGCTCGTCCGTCAGGGCGTCGTCGATGCCTGCGTGGTCGGCGGATCGGAGGCCGGGATCACGCCGCTTGCGAGCAACTGCTTCGTCGGCATGGGGGCTACGTCGAAGACCGGGATCAGCCGCCCCTTCGACGCCCGCCGCGACGGCTTCGTGCTCGGCGAGGGCGCCGGGATGCTCGTCCTCGAGGGCGAGTCGACGGCACGCGCGCGCGACGCGTCCGTCCTCGGCTGGATCGACGGCTACGCGGCGACCGCCGACGCCCATCATCTGACCGCGCCCGACCCCGAGGGCGACGGCTCGGCACGGGCGATCGCGGCGGCGATCGCCGACGCCGGCTGGCGGGCCTCCGACATCGACTACGTCAACGCCCACGGCACCTCGACCCCGCTCAACGACCGCTCCGAGACGCTGGCGCTCAAGCGCGCGCTCGGCCCGGTCGCGCATGAGGTCCCGGTCTCGTCCACGAAGTCCGCGATCGGGCACCTGCTCGGCGCCGCCGGCGCGGTCGAGGCGGTGGCGACCGTCGCCGCGCTTCAGCGGCGCCTGGCGCCGCCGACCCTCTCCTACGGCGAGCCCGACCCCGAGCTCGACCTCGACTACGTCGCCGGCGGCCCGCGCGAGATCGTCCGCCGCGACGGGTCGCCGCGGGCGATCTCGAACTCGTTCGGGTTCGGCGGCCACAACGCCGTGCTCTGCATCTCGGGTGCGTCGTGATGGAGGCCGTGCTCGCGACCCGACCACGTCCGGCGACCGTTGCCCCGGGAATCGCCGGGAGGCGGATCGGCTCGCTCGCCGACCCGGGCAGCTTCCATCCGCTTCGCACGGCGGTCGCGTCGCGGGCCTCACGCCGCTCGCGACCCGGGGACGGGCTGCTCGCGGGCAGCGCCCGAATCGGCGGCCGCCCCGTGTACCTCTATGCCCAGGACCCGTCCTTTCTCGGCGGCTCGCTCGGAGCAGCCCACGCCGACTCGATCGTCCGGGTGCTCGCCGCCGCGCGGCAGTCCGGCGTTCCCTCGATCGGCCTGATCCACTCCGGCGGCGCCCGGATGGACGAGGGCGCGGCGGCGCTCGAGGGCTACGGCCGGATCTTCACCGAGCACGTTCGCTCCGCCGGCTGGATCCCGCAGGTCTCGGTCATCTACGGGACCTCGGCCGGCGGCGGCTGCTACTCGCCGGCGTTGACCGACCTCGTGCTGATGTGCCGCGAGTCGAGCATGTTCCTGACCGGCCCGAAGGTGGTCGAGGAAGTGCTCGGAGAACGCACCGACAAGGCCACGCTCGGCGGTCCCGAGGTCCACTCCCGCAACGGCGTCGCCCAGCTCGTCGCCAGCGACGAAGCCGACGCCGCGCGTCGTGTTCGCGCCCTGCTCGGCTACCTGCCGTCGAACAGCGAGGAGCCGCCGCCGCGGTCGGAGGTGATCCACGAGCCGGAGCTCGGCGATCCCGGCGCGATCGTCCCCGACTCGCCGCGACGCGTCTACGACGTCGGCTGCCTCGCCGCGGCGATCGCCGACCACGGCTCAGTCGCCGAGCTCGCGCCGCGCTGGGCCCGCAACCTGTTCGTCGCTCTGGCGCGGCTCGGCGGGCGGCCGGTCGGGGTCGTCGCCAATCAGCCGCGCTACCGGGCCGGGGTCCTCGACAGCGCCGGCGCCGAGAAGGGCGCCTGGTTCATCGACCTCTGCGACGCCTTCGGGCTGCCGCTCGTCGTCCTCGAGGACACGCCCGGCTTCATGCCCGGCAGCGCCGAGGAGGGACGCGGAGTGATCAGGCACGGCGCCACCCTGGTCCGCGCTTTCGCCGGGGCGAGGGTGCCCCGGATCACGGTCGTCCTGCGCAAGGGCTTCGGCGGCGCTTTCATCACGATGAACTCGCGGGCCCTCGGCGCCGACCTCGTCCTCGCCTGGCCGGGGGCCGAGATCGGGATCATGGCTGCCGCTCAGGCGGTTGGCATCCAGAACCGGCGCGAGCTCGAGACGGCGGTCGACCCCGAGGCCCTGCGGGCCGAGCTCGCCGCCGACTACGCCGAGGAGCACACGAGCGCCGCGATGGCAGCTGCGGCCGGCGTCGTCGATGAGGTGATCGAGCCGGCGGCCACCCGGGGCCGCCTGATCGCGGCGCTCGAGGCGCTTGGGACGCGGAGGCGCCAGCGATGAGCCCGCCCGCGATCGAGCCGCGACGCGGCGGCGCCGCCACGGGCCTGCGCTGGGTCGCCTGCGGCGACAGCTTCACCGCCGGGCTCGAGCCCGGTGGCAGCTGGGCCGACCTCGTCGCCGCCCCCGGGGGTGAACAGCCGATCGGGCTCACCAACCTCGCCGTGATCGGCGCGACGGCGGCGGAGGTCGAGCGCCAACAGCTCCCTGTCGCGATCGCAGCCGAGCCGCACCTGGTGACCATGATCTGCGGCGGCAACGACGTGATCGACTCGATTCGCCCGCCGATCCCGAGGCTGGCAGAGGACATCGACCGCTGCTTCGGGACGCTCGCGTCCGGGCTTCCCTCCGCGGCGCGCCTGACCGCGACCTACCCGCCGATCGCGACCGATGCGCTGCGGCCGCGAACGCGGCGGCGGATCGGCGCCGGGATGGCAGCATTGAACGAGCTGATCCGGGGCGCGGCGCGACGGCACCGATTCGCCTGCGTCGAGCTTCACGACCATCCCGGACGAGCCGATCGCGGCAACTACGCCGCCGACGGCATCCATCCCTCCCGGGCGGGCCTGCGCGCCGCGGCGGCCGTGCTCGGGGCGGCGATCGTGGAGCTGATGGGGCGGGTGGGCGCCGGCGATGGAGTTGCGAGATGAGCGCGGCCGACAGCGAAGCCGGCATGTTCGCCGCCGCCTTCGACGAGCTTGCGGTCGGCGACGCCTTCAGCAGTCCGGCGCGGGCGATCACGCGCCGCGACGTCGACGTCTTCGCCGGCCTCACCGGCGATCATCACCCACTCCACACCGATCGTGAGTGGGCTGAGGCGGGGCCGTTCGGGAAGCTGATCGTGCACGGCCTGTTGATCGTCTCCTGCGCGGTCGGCAGCCTGCCGCTCGACCCGGAACGGGTGATCGCAATGCGCCGGATCCGCGACGTCGTCTTCAAGCGGCCGCTGCCGGTCGAGGGGGCGGTCGCCGTCGAGTGCAAGGTGGTCGAGCTCACGGCGGTCGACGCCGCGACCGGGCTCGTCGGCTGCACCTGCCGGATCGTCGATGCCGAGGACCGGCTGATCGCCCGCGCGATCCTCGAGATCCTCTGGCGGCGCGGCGGCGAAGGCGACGAGCTCGCCTGCGTCGAGGCCGGCGAGGACGGGATCAAGGTCCTGCTCTGATGCTCGAAGCGACCCCCGACACAGAGCCGGCGACGAGCCTGGCGCTGCCGCTCGCGGGCAAGCGACTCCTGATCACCGGCGTCATCACCCGGAGATCGATCGCGTTCGCCGCTGCCGAACGTGCCCAGCGGCTCGGCGCCGAGATCGTCCTCACCGGCTTCGGCCGCGGCCGCCGCCTGACCGAGCGCGCCGCCGGCCGCCTCGGCCCGGCTCCGGACGTGCTCGAGCTCGACGCCGGCAAGCCTGCCGACTTCGAGCATCTCTCCGCCGAGCTCGAACGCCGCTGGGGCACCGTCGATGGCGTCCTCCACGCGATCGCCTTCGCGCCACCGGACGCGCTCGGCGGCGGGTTTCTGAACGCGCCCGCCGCCAGCGCCGAGCAGGCGTTCCGGGTCAGCGCCTTCTCATTGAAGGAGCTCGCAGCCGCGCTGGCGCCACTGATGAGCGGCGGCGGCGCCATCGTCGGCCTCGACTTCGACGCCTCCGTGGCCTGGCCAGCCTACGACTGGATGGGGGTGTCGAAAGCGGCCCTGGAAGCCGTCAATCGCTACCTCTGCCGCGACCTCGGCCCGCTCGGGGTCCGCGCGAACCTCGTCTCCGCCGGGCCGATCGCGACCGCGGCCGCCGGCGGAATCCCCGGCTTCGACGAGCTCGCGGCCGGGTGGCGGCGGCGGGCGCCGCTCGGCTGGGAGCCGACCGACCCGGGGCCGGTCGCCGACGCCATCTGCTTCCTGCTCTCCGACGCCGCCCGCGGCATCTCCGGCCAGGTCCTCCGCGTCGACGGCGGCTTCAGCGCCCTCGGCGCCTAGCCGCACGCTGCGCCGCCGGTGAGCGGCGGGGCGGCGGCCAACCACGCCGCAGTCACGCGAACGGACTCGCCAGCGGTTGGCGCCCGCAGCGTGTCCAGGGACCCGCCCCAGTCGGAGCGGCGCCCGTCGACGCTGCGACAAGGCGGGCCGCAGTGCTCCGCGGGACACCCGCCGGCGATCGGGACCCGGCTAACCGCGAGCAGGCTTCCGTTGCCGGTGGCGCCGGCGGCGCTTCGGGCCGATCGGTCCGCCGCCGCCCTGCTCGTGGTTGCGGGCTGCCCGGTGGGGACCCGCCTTGCGACCGTTGTGATCCGGAGCCGGCCCGGTCGCGGTGCCCCGACCATCGCGGCGGTCGAACTCGGCGGCGAGGCCGAGCCCGCGGGTCATCTGCCGCATCTCGTGGACCTGGTCGGTGAGGACGAAGCTGACCCCCGACCCGGTCGCTCCGGCCCGGCCGGTGCGGCCGACGCGGTGGGTGTAGGCGTCGCCGTCCGCGGGCGCGTCGAAGTTGACCACGTGGGTGACCTCGGGCACGTCGATGCCACGGGCGGCGACGTCGGTGGCGATCAGCACGGTCACGTCGCCGCGCTCGAAGCGGGCGAGGGCCTTCTGGCGCTGCGACTGGGACTTGTCGCCGTGCATCGCGACGCTCTCGACGTCGCGGGCGCGCAGCTTCTTGGCGAGCCGGTCGGCGCCGCGCCTGGTCCGGACGAAGACGAGCGTGCGGCCGCGGTCACGAGCGCCGAGCTCGGCGACGAGCAGATCGACCTTCCCGGCCTGGGACCCGGCCTCGACGAAGCGGTGGCTGATCGCCGCACGTCCACCCTCCGGCTTCGGCGCGTGGACGTGACGGCGTGGCTTGCGGGTGTAGGCCGCGGCGAGCGCGCCGGCGGCACCGTCGAGGGTCGCCGAGAAGAAGAGCGTCTGCCGCTCGGCGGGGACCTGGGCGACGATCCGGTCGACGGCCGGCTTGAAGCCCATGTCGAGCATCCTGTCGGCCTCGTCGAGGACCAGGGTGCGAACGTGGGTGAGCGTCAGCGCGCGCCGCTGGATCAGGTCCTCGAGCCGGCCCGGCGTGGCGACGAGGATGTGGGCCTTCTGGGCCTTGCGGATCTGCGGTTCTATGCCGACGCCGCCGTAGACGACCTCGACCTTGAGCGCCCGGGCCCGGGCGATCGCCTCGAGCTCGCCGACGATCTGGCGGGCGAGCTCGCGGGTCGGCGCCAGGACCAGCGCCGCGGGGCGGCGCGAGTCGGCGGCGACGCGATCGGCGAGCGGGACGCCGAAGGCGAGGGTCTTGCCCGACCCGGTCGGGGACTGGACGAGGACATCGCGGCCGGCGAGGACGTCCTCGATGACGAGCTCCTGGACGGGGAACGGGGATTCGATGCCGCGCCCGGCGAGCGCGCCGGCTACGGCCTTGGACACGCCGAGATCGGCGAAGGTCTTGCTCATTCTGTTGCTGCTCCTTGCGAGCGTCGTGGATTCGGAGATTCGTTGGCCCCGAAAACGCTCGGTCAGCACCGAAGGCAGCGAGAAACGTGAACCTCTCGGGCGCCGTCTGGGCAACCCGACGGAGCGAACGTTAGCAGCACCCGCTCCGCGCGCCGCCGTCCTCGCCGCTAGCGACGGCTACGGGCCGCTGAACGTGTAGTCGTAGCAGGGGTCGCCGCTGCAGGTGTCGGTGATGTGGCTGGCCGCGTTCGGCTGCAGGAAGTCGGAGACCATCTGCTGCTCGGCCGGCGTCCGCCGCGGGTTCTCGTGCGGGTCCTCGCCGTCGCGGTTCGGGGTGTTGGTGACCGGCGGCACGTTCGTGCCGAGCACGTCCTCGGGGTCCGAGGAGCCCGGATCGTCACGGATCGGGCCGCTGTCCCAGTAGACCAGAGCCGAATCGGTCCACGGGTAGGTCAGTGCCGGCAGGTCCCAGCCGACGTCGAAGCCGGGCCAGCGCCCGTCGTAGACGATCGGCTCGTGGATGCCGGCGCCGACCGTACGCGCCATCGTCTCGGCCGAGTAGTTGGTGACCTGATGGTCGCCGACGGCGATGTTCATCAACAGCTCGTGCGCCGGGGTATCCGGTAGCGGGTGGTCGGTGACGACGTTCGCATAGCCGTTCGACTCACCGCGGTCCCAGAGCATCTGGACCATCGAGAGCAGCAGCTGCTGCTCCATCTCGTCCGGATAGGCGGGGTCGAGGAAGGCCGCGTAGGTGTCGAAGTCGACCGAGCGGTTCAGCAGCACCGAGTAGTTCATGCCACCGACCCCGAGCGAGGCCCGGGTGAAGTCCGGGGCGACCGCGGTCAGCGCCCCGCCGAAGATCGCGCCCTGGCTGTTGCCGTTGTAGTAGAGGTTGGCGGTGTCGATCACCGGCGGGTTGGACCCGTCGACCGGACCGGTGTCATCGACCCGGAACGCGGGGTCGCTGATGAAGCCGTCGGGGCTGAGCAGCAGGCGACCGAGGTAGAGGCCGTTGAGCATCCCCTGCTGAAGCCGATCGGCGAGCTGCGGGAACTTGCTCATGTTCTGGAGGATCCCGATCGTGTTCGCGACGTCGCCGTTCGACATGCCGATCTCGTCGGTCGCGCAATCCATGATCCCGTGCGTGTTGCCGAGCGTCTTCTGCGGCGAGGAGGTGCCCTCGTTGGCGCTGCCGAGCAGGCCGTGGCCGTAGATCGACGGCCGCGCCGGGGACGACAGCGCCGCGTAGGGGATCATGCAGTTGAAGTTCGCCGTCCAGGTGCCGTTCTGCTCGGGGACGCCATCCGGGTTGAGGTTGAGCGTCGATCCCGGGTCGCAGGGGACCTTCGGGCCGGCGCCGTCGGGGTCGGTCATGTAGCAGGGGACCGTGAACGTTCCCTGCACCCGCCGCGCCATGTCGGCGTCCTCTGACAGCGGGCCACCTGAAGTCGGCTGGAAGTTCTCGACGCTGGTGACCGTGAACTGCGGCGCGTCGCCGGCAACGACGCCGTCGGCGAGGTCGGTGTCGCCGAGCTGGGCGAACGCGTCGTTGCGCATCGCGAGGATGTTCTTGGCGATGTTCTCGTTGCTGGCGACGGTGAAGTCCCAGGCCAGGTAGAGGTTGGAGCGCTCGATGTCGGCCTTGCGGAGCTTCTTGAAGACGTTCTCGAAGCGGTCCCGCTGCTCGTTGATCGCCTTCTTCTTCGAGGGCAGCTCGTCGCGGTAGTAGCGGAAGCCCTCGGGCGCGGAGAGCGTCTTGCCATCGGCGTCCTCGAGGTCGCGCATCGCGACGATGTAGCGATGGCCGCCGGCGAAGTTCTTCGCCGGGTGGATCAACAGCGCCGTGTCATCGGGCGTGCTCGCGTTCGAGTCGATCTCGACCCAGATCGGCCGGCGCTTGCCGGACTTCGCGTCGATGACGACGACCGGCGCGCCCTTCTTCGAGTACCTGCCGAGCTCGGGGAGCCCGACCGGGTTCGTCGCCGCGAGCGCCTCGGGGTTGTCGAGCCCGGGCACGCGGACGACGATCGTCTGGCCGGGGCTGAAGCCGTCGTTGGCCGCGTAGGAGGCGGGATCGAGGTGGACGCCGCCGGTGTTCGCCGGCGCCGCGTCGGCCTTGAAGGCGATGCGCTTGCCGGTCGCCGTGTCCGGGTCCTTGGCGGTGTAGAAGTCATCCGGGAACGGCAGCATGCAGAGGGAGCTGTCCTGATCGCCGATGAAGTCGCACTCGTCGGCCCGGCTCAGGTCGATCGACCTCGGCTTGCAGTCGGCGGTGTCGCGGACGAGGTCGGCCTTCGCCGACGAGCCCTTCGCGGTGGCCTTCAGGGTCCGTGCCTCGCAGCTTTCGACCTGCGAGCGGCCGTCCTTGGTCAGCTTCAGCTTCGCGACCGCCTTGCCGTGCTTGGACAGCTTCACCCGCTTCGACTTCGCCAGCTTGCCGGCGTCGCGATCGTCGAAGGTGCTCGAGGCGAGCTTGACCTTGACCTTGACCTTCTTGCCCTTCCGCGCCTTCTTGGCGAGCTTGCCCTTCGCCTTGACCCGGACCTTGACGCGGCCCTCGAGGATCTGCTTCTGGCCATCGGTCTTGATCTTCAGCGAGACCTTCTTCTTCGCCTTCGCCGCGGTCGGCGTCAGCGCCGACGCCGACGCGGCGAGGGTCGCGCAGAGCGCGAGGGCAAGCAGTGCTGCGATCAGCCGGAACACCCTGGTCAAGACGGTCCCTCCTCCTCTTGGTCGTGTGGGCCGGGACGGCTCCCCGCCTGCGCCGGACCCTACCACCGCCGGTACAGCGCTGTGCCGGTTCGAGTCCGGCGACAAGCGCCCCGATCGGCACCCGAACCGCGAGGTGGCGCTCCCGTCCCCCGGGAGGACGTCGCCGCCGTCTCGCGATCGCGGGCCTACTTCTTCTTCGTCTTCTCCGAGAGCTTCTTGACCTTCAGGTTCGGGTCGCCGTGGATCTCCTTGCTCGTGAAGAGCATCGGGATGAACTCGCTCCGCGAGAACAGCTTCGTCTGGTCGCTGTAGTGCTTGCTCTTCGGATTCTCCGACTGCGAGTAGGTGAGAATCCAGTACGCCTTCGGCGCCTTCTCGGGTCGCAGCTGGGTGAACTGGACCGTGCTCGAGCCGGCGCCGACCTGCCCGTACTCGTAGCTGTCCGAGTCGGGGTCGGCGTTGGAGGCGATCGCCTGCCAGCAGCCGGTGTTACAGCCGTGGATCGGAATCCGATTGCCCTTGTTGTCGGGGGTGAACTGGACGTCGCCGTAGCTCGCATCGAGCGGGATCCCGAGGTCGCGGAGCTCCTTGACCGCCGCGCCGAGGGCAGCGATCGAGGACGGGTTGCTCTGGTTGAGGGTGTTCGGCGTCGTCAGCGGCTGGTTGACGTCGAACGGATTGCTCCAGAACCCGGCTCCACCCGCCTTCAGCCACCAGATGTTGAACAGCCAGCCGCCCGACGAGTCGCGCTTGCCGGTGTCGTCGTAGGCGGCGATGATCGGGCACGCCTCGGTGACGTCGACGCCGTCGATCGTCGGGTTGTCCGTGCAGATCTGAGCGAGCGCGTCGCTGGTCAGCTCGGCGCCGAGGCTGCGGTCGCCGAGCCACATCTTCTGCAGGTTCGCGAGCGTGAAGCCGGGCTTGGCGCCGAGGCCGTCGCTCCCCGCCATCCGCTGGGCGACCATCTCGTGGCCGAGCCGCGTCCGCAGGCCCTGCTCGCAGTCGATGCAGCCGATGATCGGGCTGTAGCCGGTCAGCGGGTGCTCGGCGTTCGTCTGCCAGTACGAGTCGTTGGCGTTGAGGACGTAGTCGTGACGGAACGTGATCGGCAGGTTCGAGGGCCCGAAGATCCCCTTGACCGCGGCGTCGGAGTCGTCGCCCCAGTCGCAGGCCGAAGTCGAGCCGTCGAGCGGGATGATCCCGGTCACCTGGTAGATCAGCGACGCCAAGCCGGGCTTGATGCAGTCGTCGATCTTCTCCTGGGTGACGTTCGGGACGACCGAGTTGTCGGCATAGAACGCGCGGCCGGTGTCGTCGGCCCCGATCGTGTTCACCCACGGGTCGCCCTGGTACTTCGACTGGGCGTCGATCAGGTCGCGGGCGCTCTTCGCCGTGTTCATCCCCAGCCAGGTGTCGGCGGAGCGGATCTGATCGTTGGCGTCACCGAGCGCGAACACGGTGGTGTCCGACCAGCTCAGGCCGACGCTCGGCCGGGCGAGGATCGGCCCGAACCGCGAGTACCAGAACGTGTGCGACTCGGTGCCGCCGCCCTTGACCGGGACGCTGACCGTCCGCTTCGTCATCGCGACCGACTGGCCGTCGTAGATGTAGCGGGTCGGATCGGCGGGGTCGAGCTCGAGCTCGAACAGCGTGAACCGCTGCGCGGTCGAAACCGTGTGGCTCCAGGCGACGTGGCGGTTGTGGCCGATGTTGATCACCGGGAAGCCCATCAGGCTCGCCCCGATCGCGTTGATCTCCCCGGGGACCTGGACCTGGAACTCCCAGAAGCGGTCGATCCCGCGCCACGGGAAGTGCGGGTTGCCGAGGACGAGCCCGTTGCCGTTGCGGGAGTCCTCGCTGCCGACCCCGAGCGCGTTCGACCCCATCCGGGCGGCGTCGCGGTCGGCATCGACGTCGAGGTCGGAGCCCTTCAGCGCCTTCCGGATCTCGCCTGGCGCGAGGTCGGGCGCCGCGGTCGTGGCCGTCGGCGGCGTGGCCGCGACGAAGTCGGAGATGAAGTTCTGGCCGCTCGCGAGCAGGTCCGCCTGATAGATCCGCCGCCAGACGTCGATCGGCTTGATCGGCTTCACCCACTTCTCGCCGCGGCAGCGCGGGTCGCTGATCCCGTCGACGCCGACCTTCTTCAGGAAGGCGTTGTAGCCGGCGGCGTAGCCGCGGACCGCGGCCTTGGCGTCCTTCGAGGGGCTCTGGATGCCCTTGGCGTTGAGGAGGTCCTCGACTCGGCCGGAGTCGATCACCGACTGCCAGAACAGGTCGGAATCGAGGTTGTTGACGGGCCCGGCGGCGCTCGCCGGCGTCGAGCCGTCCGGGCCGAAGTACTTCGACCGGCGAGCCGAGGTCGTGACGTTGTTGTTCGCGAACGTGCAGATGTTCTGCTTCGCGAACGCGAAGCCGACCCCGTAGCCGGCCGAGCCGAAGTTGTCGGCCTTGATGTGGGGGATCCCATAGCTCGTCGTGCGGATCTTCGCCTTGTAGGCGGGCGCCGGCGCTGCGAGCAGGAGCGCCGCGAGCGCGGCCGCGACGGTGAAGATCGCGGTTTGGACGAGCCTCGGGTTGATCGGCATCTCTCCTCCTCGTAAAGCCTCCGGGTGCCGGCGCGGGACACTACCGCGCCCGTCGGGCCGAGGCGCCGGTGGCGGGCCTCCGGGCCGAGCACGAACCGGCCGCCCGCGCAGACGCGCGGCCCGCGCTGCGGGATCGGTGCGCCCCCCCGGGGGGTCACCGGGTCGCGCAGACGCTCCGCCCGCGCGGCCGGCCGGCGCCCCCGGGGGACGGTCGTCAGCGGCGCGCCCGGCGACGCTTCGGCACCCGGACCGTGGCCGGATAGAGCAGGTCGGCCATGATCTCCTCGCTGGTCAGGGTGAACGGCTGCTTCGCCCGGGCCGCCTTCGCCGCCCTGTCGATCTCGTTGAGCCTCATCGTGGCCTCCTCTCCGCGGCTTCCCGCGGATGTGAGTTGCTTGGCGAAACCGAGCGTAGCCGAATTCGACCCCGAAAGTTGCGTGATGCAACGGAGTGTGCCAAGATCACGTAAGGATGCTGAACCGCGAATACGACCAGGTCTGCTCGGTGGCGCGCTCCCTGGAGGTGCTCGGCGAGCGCTGGACGCTGCTCGTGATCCGCGACGTCTTCAACGGCAAGCGCCGCTTCGACGCCATCCAGCGGGACCTCGGCGTCGCCCGCAACGTGCTGGCGGCGCGACTCTCCCGGCTCGTTGCCGAGGGCATCCTCGAGAAGCGCCGCTACAGCGAGCGCCCGACCCGCTACGAGTACTTCCTGACCGGGAAGGGCCTCGACCTCTGGCCGGTGATGGTCGCGATGATGCACTGGGGCGACCGCTACCTCGCCGATGCCGGCGCGCCGCTCGTGATCCACCACAAGGAATGCGGCGGCACCGTCGACGAGCGCGGCTGCTGCGAGCGCTGCGGGGCGCGGCTCGAGGCCCGCGACGCCTACGCCGAGCCCGGCCCCGGCAGCGACGCGACCGCGCCGGCGGTCGCTCGGGCCGACACCGTCTAGTTGCCGTCCTGGATCCCCGGCGCGTAGGCGTTGTCGGGATAGCCGTCGCCGTTGGCGTCGGTCCCGCCCGCAGGCGGAGTCGTCGGCGTAGTCGTGGTCGGGGTCGTCGTGGTCGTCTCGTAGGTCGAGGTCGACGACGAGCCGTTCGAGTAGCCGGAGAGGTCGGCGGGGTCCTCCGGCGCCGGGAAGTCGCGGCAGCCCTTGGTGGCGGCTACCATCATGTAGTCGTGCCAGACCGGGGCCGAGAGATCGGCGCCGTACCCGGGCAACGGCGTTCGCGCGTCGGGGTTGCCGGTCCAGACCGCGGTCGAGACGTCGGGGGTGTAGCCGACGAACCAGGCGTCGGACTGCTCCTCGGTCGTGCCGGTCTTGCCGGCGGCGGTGCATCCGGGCAGGTCGTAGCCGGCCGCCGTGCCGTAGTCGAGCGTCCCCTCCATCACGTCGGCGACCGTGTAGGCGACGCCGTCGGAGATCACCCTGGTGCCGTCGCTGTTCTCGGGCTTGTCGACCTTGCCACTCGGGAAGACGACCTTGGTGATCGCGGTCGGATCGTGATGGACGCCGCCGTCGGCGAGCGTCGCGTAGGCGTTCGACATCTCGAGGACCGTGCAGCAGGTGCTGGTGCCGCCGAGCGCCTCGGCCGGCACCCCCTGCAGCTCCGAGGTGATCCCCATCTTGTGGGCCATCTCGTCGAAGTTCTCCGGGCCGACATCGAGGCCGAGCTGCGCGAAGACGGTGTTGACGGAGTTCGCTGTTGCCGCCCGCAGCGTCATCGTGCCGCTGCCGCCGCCGGAGACGGTCCAGGGCACGCCGTCGGGCGGGGTCAGCGTGATCGTCGACGGCGCCGGATAGGTCGTCGTGTCCGGGTCCATGCCCTGCTCGACCGCAGTCGTCAAGACGAACGGCTTGAACGACGACCCCGGCTGGCGCTCGCCGTCGGCGGCGAGGTTGAACTGGCTCGTGTCGTAGGACTGCGACGAGGCCATCGCCAGGATCGCGCCGGTGTGCGTGTCGGTCGAGACGAGCGCCCGCGCCGCCCCGTAGATCGGCGTCGCGTTCGCGATCGCCTGCTCGGCCGCCGCCTGGTCGGTCGGGTTCAACGTCGTATAGACCTCGAGGCCGCCCTGGCGGACCGTCTTCAGCCCGTACTTGTCGATCAGCTCGTTCTGGACGAAGTCGAAGAAGAACTGCTGCGAACGGGTCTCGTACTTGGTCCCGCGCTGCAGGCCGAGGCCGACGTCCTTGACCCGCTCGGCCTTGGCGGGCGTGATGTAGCCCTGGTCGGCCATCGCGTCGAGCACCTCGTTGCGGCGCTTGATCGCGGCGTTCGGGTTCGTGAACGGGTTGTACTCCGAGGGCGCCTGCGGCAGCCCGGCGAGCAGCGCCGCCTCGCGCAGGCCGAGGTCGTGGACGTCCTTGTCGAAGAAGACCTCGGCGGCAGCCTGGACGCCGACCGCGGAGCGGCCGGCGGTGGTCCCGTAGGTGGCCGTGTTCAGGTACTGGTCGAGGATCTGGTCCTTCGAGTGCTCGTCCTCGTACTGCTGCGCCATCGCGGCCTCCTGGATCTTCCGCGTCAGCGTGTCCTGGGGATTGTCGATGTAGAGGTTGCGGACGAGCTGCTGGGTGATCGTCGAGGCGCCCTGCTTGACCTCGCCGGCCTCGGCGTTGGCGACGCCGGCGCGGACGATCGCGCTGTAGTCGACGCCGCCGTGCTCGTAGAAGTTCGAGTCCTCGATCGCGATCGTCGCCTCCTGCAGCGCGGCCGGGATCTTCTTGAGCTTGACCGGCTCGCGGAGGATGTCGGACTGGACGTAGCCGAGGCTGTTGCCGGCGGCATCGAAGATCTGCGAGTTGGCGCCATCGTTGGCGGGTCGCAGCGTGTCGATGTCGGGAGCGTCGGCGGCGACGTTGAGGACCCAGATCGCGAGGCCGCCGACCCCGGCGGCGACGATCGCGACCACGCCGACGAGCACGGCGATGATCTTGTGGCCGACCGACCCGCGCGAGCGGGCCTGCCGCCGTTGTCTGGAGCGCATCGACATCGCGGAGGACCTGAAAGGGTAACGACCCCCCGGGACCGCCAGATCGATCCGGCAGCGATCGTGCAGCGGCGCCGGCGCCAACCCGGCCCGTCAGGCCGGCGCCGGCGGCGGCAGCCCGGCGCGGCAGGCCAGCGCGGCAGGCAAGCGCCGATCGGGGCGGCAGGCCCGAGCGGCGATCAGCGTCGCTGCACGTAGCGGGTCAGGCCGAGGAACGTGCCGGTCCAGATCGAGCGCTTCGGCCCGATCTCGGTCGCCGCATAGAACGAGTTCTCGCAGCTGTTCGGCAGCTCCTCGATGATCGGGCCGAGGATCGGCAGGGTCCCCGACTGCTCGAGGTAGCCGATCGCGGTGTCCGAGCAGGGCCCGCCGGGCGAGGGCGCGAAGAACCTCGACTTGCCGGTCCGCCAGTCGAGCCCGCCGACCCCCCACTCGCCGTGGCGGAGCCGGATCCCGTAGGCGAGCCCGCTGCGCTGGCTGATCGAGGGGATCCCGTTCGGGATCGACACCCGCGGGTTCGCCCAGACCGAGTGACAGCGCCTCGTGCGCGGGTTCCAGTCGATCCGCTCGGCCCCGTGCGGCGCCGCCGCCGGGTCGCCGCCACGGAGTGCCGCGAGCGCGTTCAGCAGCACCGCCGGCAGGCCGTCGGGGAAGTCGTAGTCGAGCAGGTTGTTGACGTTGAAGGTCGCGTATCCGCGGACCGCGACCGACTGCTCCGAGAGCGAGACCGTCGCATCGGGGTCGCCGAATCGGACCGGGGTCTCGCAGGCCATCCGCCGCGGGTGGTCGCCGCCGAGGCCCTGCCAGTCCCTCGGCACCCGGTTGCGCCAGAACAGGTCCTGGTGCATCAGGTCCTGGCCGTCGGTGATGACCACGAACTTGTCCTGATGGCGGCCGGTGCCCATCAGCGTCGGCGTCGAGCCCGAGCCCTGCCCGAGGCGGATCTCCGAGACCTCCGAGCCGGCGTTGTAGGGGGCCGACCACGCGAGCCGGAGATCGCCGCTGGCGGGATCGTGGTTGACGCGGACCATCCGCTTCGAGGTGACGATGTAGATGCCGCCGTTCTCGTCGGCGGCGATGTTGTTCGAGACCGTCTGCAGGTCGGCTTCGGGATCGTCGGCGTTGGCGCAGGCGGCGGCATCGTTGAGGCTGATCGTGCGCAGGTTCGCGCGCTTCATCCGCGCCGGCTGGCGCGGGATCGTGCCGACGACGCCGTTCTCGGTCGCGAAGGCGATGTAGCCGTCGTAGGTCATCACCGCGCCGACGAGCTTGTCGTCGGCGCCGCAGAGGATCGAATCGGGGAGCACGAAGCGCTTGCGGAGCTCGATCGGCGAGTGGGCGCGGCCGCGGCGGGCGTCCGCGTAGACGTCGAACCAGGTCAGCCGCGGGACGATGAAGTGGTTGGAGCGGTCGAGCATGTTGTAGGCGCCGGTGATCCCGGCGGCGCCGGAGGCGGGCGGCGGCTCGCTCTCGCGCTCGGCCGGCACGTAGACGTCGATCACCCTGCCGCTCTCGGCGTCGACCTTGAACAGGGCCTTGCGGTCGGCGCCGTCGATCAGCGAGCCCCAGGCGACCCGGCCGCCGTCCCCGTACTTGCTGCTGAACTGGATCGAGATCGGGATCCCGGGCAGGTCGATGTGCTCGGCGCGGACGTCGCTGCTCTCGATCCCGCGGTACGGCGAGGACGCCTGCGCGTAGCTCGAGCGATGCGAGCCGCTCCACGGCGACTGCGCGAGCGCCGGGTTGCAGGGCGGCTCGAGCTTGCCCTTCGGCTGCCGGCAGCCGGCGGCCTCGGCGTCGCTCGCGAGGCAGAGCAGCAGCGCCGCGGCTCCGAGCAGGGCGGCGATCGCGATCCACGCGCCCGCGGTACCGGGTGTCTTGCCTGCTGCGATCACGCGCATTGAAACCTAGCGACGTTATTGATGCGATGTCAACAGGGATCCGAACCTGCCGCTCAGGGTGGGCCGGCGAGGGCGATCGGGCCGGTCATCGATTAGGCGGGACGTCCGCCCCGATCCGACTTCCGTCGCTCAGGGTGGGCCGGCGAGGGCGATCGGGCCCTCGTCGCCGCCCGGCCCGCGGGCATGGCGGGCCGGCACGACCTCGCTCGTGAGCAGGCCCCGATCGGGGGTGAGCTCGTCGAGGATGTCGAGCCACTCGCGGGCGCGCGCCGGCCCGTCGACTACGATCGTCATGGTCGGCGCCCAGCGCCGCAGCGAGCGGAAGCTGTCGCCGTAGGGCCCGCGGTCGCCGTCGAAGCCCCAGACCCCGCGCAGCGCCGTCGCCCCGTCGGCCCCGGCGGCCCGCAGCCGGCGAACTGCCTCGACGTGGACCGGGCGGCCGCCGACGTGAGCCTGCTCGTTCGAGTGCAGCGTCAGCTTCTGCCAGATCCTGAGCCCGTCGGGATCGCGCCCGGGAACCGGCGGCGGCGGCACGAGCGGGCCGCCGTCGCGCTTGCAGACGTGGACCCGCTCGAGCGTCGCCAGCGTCGCCCCCGGCAGCTCGGTTACTGCCGCCGCCGCGGCCGCGAGCCGCTCGGCGTGGCCGACCGAGACGACGAGCGCGGGGACGTCGACGTTGCGCGAGAAGAACCCGGCTCGGCGCCGGGCGCCGCCGAGGATCCCGTCGACGCCGAGCAGCGCCGAGCCGCCCTCGGCGCCGGCCTCGCGCAGCAGCGACAACAGCCGGCGATGGGCGGGCTCGCCCGCGAGGCGCCGTCCGCGCCCGAGATGGACCGAGAGCCTGGCGGCGCCCGTGACCCCGGCGGTCGCGGCACCCACGGGCGGATCGAGCAGGCGCAACCGCTCGATCGTCACGAGGCCGTCGAAGTCGATCGCGCCGATCCGCGTTGCCGCCTCCTCGACCGGCCCGGGGGCGCCGACGCCGATCGCGATGACGGGCAGGTCCTCGGACAGGGTCAGGAGCCGATCGGTGCGGCGTCGGTGCTTGATCCCGAAGCCCTCGACGCCCCGCATCAGGATCGCCGCGGCGACCCCGGATCGCTCGAGCTCGGTGACGATCCGCTCGGCGAGGAAGCGGCCGTCGACGGCGTCGCGCTCGCCGAAGCAGACCGAGAGCTTGAGTCCGGCCGCGCCGATCACAGCCCGCCCCCGAGCTTGGTTCCGACCCAGGCGAGGACGAGGCCGGCGAGCAGGCTGACGGCGAGGTTGGCGGCGACGACGCCGTCCTCGCCGTCTTCGGCGAGGCGATGGCTCTCGAGCATCCAGGTGCTGAACGTCGTGAACGACCCGAGCAACCCGGCCGCGACGAGGCGGGCGCCGTCGCCGCCGATCCCCGCGCCGACGACGATCCCGAGGATGAGGCTGCCGAGTAGGTTCACGGCCAGCGTCCCGACCGGCAGCGGCGTTGCGACCCGCTCGGAGATCGCGCCGTCGAGCAGCAGGCGGGCGACGGCGCCGGCCCCTCCGATCGCCCCGACCGCGATGACCAGCACCGCGCTCATCCGCGGAGCCGCGCCCTTCGCACGAGCCCGGTCGCGAGCGCGACGAGCGCGAAGCCGGCGGCGATGCTCGCCGCGGCGTAGCCGAGCGCGAGGCCGACGGCGCCGCGGTCGAGCATCGCGAAGAGCTCGAGCTCCAGCGTCGAGAACGTCGTCAGGGCCCCGCAGAAGCCGGTGCCGAGCAGCGGCCGCCGGTAGGCCGAGAGCGGCAGCCGCTCCTGCAGGCGGGTCGTGAAGTAGCCGAGCGCGAAGGCGCCGAGGAGGTTGGCGATGAAGGTCGGCCAAGGCCACTCGAGCGGGCCGTGCGGCAGCGACTCGACGAGGGCGAGTCGGGCGATCGCCCCGATGAACCCGCCGGCGAACACCGCTGCAAGCTCACGCCGGTCCAGGTCCAAGTCAGATCGCTCCTACGAGTAGGGAAGGTCTCGCAGGGGCCATCAGCGTTCTCTTCGCGGTTCGCGCCGCCGGGGCAGCGCGAGCGGGCTCCATCGCTCGAGAGGGATGATAGGAGGCCGGCGGCGGGCCGCGCCGGCGGCCCGCTACCGTGGGCGTCAGCAAGTCCGATTGATCTGGCTTCGGAAGGGGTGCCGGACAGATGAGCCGAAAGCGGTGGACGCTGCTCGCAGTCTGCGTGGCGACGTTCATGCTGTTGATCGACGTCACGATCGTCAACGTCGCCCTGCCGGAGATCCAGCGCGACCTCGACGCGAGCCTGTCGAGCCTGCAGTGGGTGATCGACGCCTACGCGCTGACGCTGGCCTCGTTCCTGCTCGTCTCCGGCTCGCTCGGCGATCGCCTCGGCCGCCGCCGCGTCTTCACGATCGGGCTCGGCCTGTTCACGACCTCCTCCTTCCTCTGCGGCCTCGCCGGCGACCCGACCCTCCTGGACCTCGCCCGCGGCCTGCAGGGCGCGGGCGGGGCGGCGATGTTCGCGACCGCGCTGGCGCTGATCGCGCAGGAGTTCGAGGGGCGCGAGCGCGCGGCCGCCGTCGGCATCTGGGGGGCGACGATCGGCGGCGCCGTCGCGATCGGCCCGCTGATCGGCGGGCTGCTCACCGAAGGCCTCGGCTGGGAGTGGATCTTCTTCGTCAACGTGCCGATCGGCTTCGCCGCGATCGCGATCACGGAGACCAGGCTCGTCAACCTCAAGGCGACCGACCCGCAGCCGATCGACCGCTGGGGCCTGGTGACGTTCTCGGCGGCGCTGTTCCTGCTGATCTTCGCCCTGATCCGCAGCAACGCCGAGGGGTGGTCGAGCACGGTGATCGTCGCCTGCCTCGCCGGCGCCGCGATCCTGCTCACCGCGTTCGTCGCGATCGAGCGGCGCCACCCGAACGCGATGCTCGACCTGGCGTTGTTCCGGACGGCTTCGTTCACCGGCGTCTCGATCGTCGCCTTCGCGATCTCGGCGGGGCTGTTCGCGATGTTCCTCTACCTGACGCTGTACATGCAGGACGTGCTCGCCTACTCGCCGCTCGAAGCCGGCCTCCGCTTCCTGCCGATGTCGCTGCTCTCGTTCATCGCCGCCCCGATCGCGGCCCGGCTCTCGAGCAGGGTCCCGTTCCGGGCGTTGATGGGCGTCGGCCTGCTGCTCTCCGGCGCCGGGTTGCTGTTGATGCACGGGATCGCCCCCGGCGACTCCTGGACCGGGCTGCT
The DNA here is from genome assembly GCA_041393495.1 of Solirubrobacterales bacterium. GTDB lineage: Bacteria > Actinomycetota > Thermoleophilia > Solirubrobacterales > 70-9 > RHKX01. Next base: position 94,735 of record JAWKKA010000005.1, read on the forward strand.
CGCCGGCTTCCTGTTGGCCGGCACGGGAGTCGGCCTGGCGAATCCGGGGATCGCCTCGGTGGCGATCGGCGTTGTCGCCTCCGCCCGGGCCGGCATGGCGTCGGGGATCAACAGCACCTTCCGCCAGGTCGGCATCGCGACCGGGACGGCGGCGCTCGGCGCCGTCTTTCAGGGTCGCATCGACTCCGAGCTGGCATCGCTGCTTCCCAACGCCCCGGCCGGCTTCTCCGACGCGGTTGCCTCGGGCGCGACGCCGGCGGCGGTCGCGTCGTTGCCACCGGACCTCCGCGAGCATGCGACCGCCGCGGCGAACCAGGCGTTCATCGCCGGCCTCAACGAGATCATCCTGATCGGCGCCGCGATCTGTCTGCTCGGTGGCATCCTCGGCTGGCTGCTGGTCCGCTCCAGCGACATGGTCGCCGCGTCCGCCCAGCAGGAGGAGCCGGCCGCCGGCGCGGTGGAGCCGGCGCCGGTCGGATGATCGACCGCTCGGCCGTCGGCTCAGGCGGCGGCGCCGGCCGGATGATCGGCTGCCAGCCCGCGCGGGCGCGGGGGCTCGGGACCGGTCACCCCGATGCGGCGACCGCGGCGTCGACCGGGAACGCCGGCTGCATCGTCCCGTCGAGCCGCCGCGCCGGGCGGGCGGTGACGAGGCAGTTGTAGACGGCCTCGCGAGCGGCGTCGTAGGCGGCCGCGAAGCAATCGTTGATCGTCTCGTCGCCGACGCCCGGGCCGCCGGCGATGCCGCCACCGGTCGTGAACGCGATGCCGATCTCGCCCGAGCCCTCGGAGCCGTAGGAGCCGGTCCGGACGAGGCCGAGGAGCGGCCGCAGCGCCAGCCGCTGAAGCTCGGCCGTCGAGAGCGGCAGATCGGTCGCGCAGACGGCGATGCAGGATCCGTGCGGCGTCGGCCGCTCCGGCTCGTCGCCGGCGGCGGCCGTCCCCTCGAGCAGGTCGAGATAGGAGCGCCGTCCGAAGTTGCAGAGCAGCAGGACACCGACCGTGCCGGCGCCGACGCGCCGCGATGCGGTGCCGATCCCGCCCGGGAACTCGTAGCACTGCATCCCGGTGCCGGCGCCGACCGACCCCTCGGCAACGTCGGCGCCGAGCGCGTCGAGCGCGGCCTCGACGTCGGCGGCGACGACGGTGCGCGAGTCGGCGAGGTCGCCGTCGTCGCACTCGCCGACGACGGGCAGCACGATGTTGTCCGGACCGCGCCCGGACGCGAGGATCGCCGCCTGCAGGACGGTGCCGATCGCGTGCGAGCCACACAGGTAGACGGGCGTCTCGATCCGCCCGCGCTCGTCGATCTCGAGCTTCGCGGTGAGCTCGCCGACGCCGTTGACCGTCGCGGTGGCGGCCGCGGTCGGCAGCTCCGGCGGCGCGACGACGGTGACGCCGGTGCGCTCGCCGCTCGCCGCCCGGGCGTGGCCGACCCGGACCCCGGGGACGTCGGTGATCGCGTTGCGCGCGCCGGTGGGAAGCGGGCCGACCGGGCCGGCGAGATCGCGCCAACGGCCGTCGCTCAAGCGGCCGTCTCCGCGCCGGCGGCGGCGACCGCGGCGGGGTCGTGGAGCAGGCACGCGGCCCGTTGGCCGGGAGCGCCCGCGTCGAGCAGCTCCGGGTCGATCCGGTCGCAGGGCTCGAAGCGCCGCGGGCAGCGGGGATGAAAGCGGCAGCCCGGCGGTACCGCGGTCGGGTCGGGCAACTCGCCGGCAAGCAGCTCGCGGCGGCCGCCGCCGCCCGGCACCGCGACCGGGATCGCGGTCACCAGCGCCTGCGTATACGGGTGCTGGGGCCGCTCGATCACGTCCTCCGCGCGGCCCTCCTCGACGATCCGCCCGAGATACATGACGACGATCCGGTCGCAGAGCGACCAGGCGAGGCTGAGGTCGTGGGTGATGAAGATGAGCGCGAGGCCGCGCTGCTTCTGCAGGCCGACGAGCACGTTGAGGATCTGCGCCTGGACCGACGCGTCGAGCATCGAGACCGGCTCGTCGCAGATCAGCCCCTCGGGCTCGAGCACGAGCGCCGCCGCGATCGCGACCCGCTGGCGCTGGCCACCGGAGAGCTGGTGCGGGTAGCGGTCGAGGTAGCGGTCCGGGTCGAGGCCGACGTCGTTCATGGCCCGGCGCACGCGCTCGTCGTGCTTCTCCTTCGCGACGCCCTGGACCCGCAGCGGCTCGGTGACGATCGTCGCGACGCGCTGGCGCGGGTTGAGGCTCTGGTAGGGGTCCTGGAAGATCATCTGAACGCGCTTGCGTAGCTTCTGCTGCTCGTCCTTGCTCGAAACGAGGCCACCGCTGAGGCTGAGCTGGCCTTCCGCGGTCGGCTGCAGCCCGAGCATCGCCCGGGCCAGCGTCGACTTCCCGCAGCCCGACTCGCCGACGACCCCGAGGATCTCCCCGGGCCGCCAGTCGAGGGAGACCCCGTCGAGCGCACGGGCCGTCTTCCGGCGCGCCGCGAAGTGGACCTCGACCTCGCTGACGCTCATCAGCGTCTCCCCCATGCCGACCTCGCCGGCCTGGATCTCGCTCATTTCGTCGCCTCCTCTGTGGCTACCACCGGCTCGACCTCGGGCCATCTCTCCCACGGCGCGTAGTGGCAGGCCGACCGGTGCGCCGGCCGCACCTCGCGCAGCGCCGGGTCCTCGACGTCGCAGCGCTCGCGGCGGTAGGGGCAGCGCGGGTGGAAGCGGCAGCCGGGCGGCGGCTCGCCCGGGTCGGGCGGCGCACCGGGGATCGGCGTCGCGATCCCGCGCCGCCCGCCGATCACCGGCAGCGAGTCGAGCAGGCGCTTGGTGTACGGGTGCTGGGGGTCGGTGAAGACGGCGTCGACGGTGCCGATCTCGACGATCCGCCCCGCGTACATGACCGCGATCCGGTCGCAGGTCTCGGCGAGGACGCCCATGTCGTGCGAGATCAGGATCAGGGCGAGCCCGAGCTCCTCGCGGAGCCGCTCGAGCAGTTGCAGGACCTGCGCTTGAATGACGACGTCGAGGGCCGTCGTCGGCTCGTCGGCGATCACCAGCGACGGCCGGCAGGCGAGGGCGAGGGCGATCATCACGCGCTGGCGCTGCCCGCCGGAGAGCTCATGCGGGTAGCGACCCGCGACCCCGGCGGTAAGCCCGACCGTCTCGAGCAGCTCGGTGATCCGCGCCTTGACCTCGGCCGTGACGGGCGAGCGCTCGTGCAGGCGGATCGCCTCGTCGATCTGCTTGCCGATCTTCTGGACCGGATCGAGCGAGTTCATCGCCCCCTGGAAGACGAGTGAGATGTGGCGCCAGCGCACGAGCCGCATTCCGGTCTCGGTCCGGCGGCCGATGTTGACCGGCTTGCTGACGCCGGGCGGGTACAGCGTGATCACGCCGCTCTGCTCGAGCGACGGCGGCAGCAGCCGCATCAGCGCCAGCGCGCTCGTCGTCTTGCCGCAGCCGGACTCGCCGGCGAGCGCCAGCGCCTCGCCCGGCGCCAGCGTCAGGTCGACGCCGTCGACGATCGGCTTGCCGTCGTGGGTGACGCGCAGGCCCTCGACCTCGAGCAACGGGCTCATTCGGCCTCCCGCAGGCGCGGGTTGATGTACTCCTCGAACAGGAAGCCGAGCAGCGAGACCGCGAGGACGAGGACCGTGATGCAGAGGCCGGGAGGCACCACGTACCACCAGGCGCCGGCGCTCGGGGCCCCGGAGCTGAATGCGTTCTCGAGCATCGTCCCCCACGAGATCTGCGTCGGATCGCCGAGGCCGAGGAACGCCAGCGCCGCCTCCGAGAGGATCGCGACGGCGACGATCAGCACCGTGTTGGCGAAGATCAGCGGCAGCGTGTTGGGGAGGATGTGGGTGCGGATGATGTAGGTGTCGCCGGCCCCGAGCGCGCGGGCGCGCTCGACGAAGGCGCGCTCGCGCAGCGTCAGGACCTGGGCGCGGACGATCCGCCCCGTGCCCGCCCACGAGGTCAGCCCGATCACCGCGATCAGGACCGTCAGCGAGGGGCTGAGGACGCGGGCGAGGACGATCATCAACGGCAGCGTCGGGATCACCAGGAACCAGTTCTCGAGGGCATCGAGGATGCGATCGGTCCAGCCGCCGAAGTAGCCGCCGGTGAGGCCGACGACCGAGCCGAGGACGGCCGAGATCAGCGCCGCCGCGAAGCCGACGACGACCGACACGCGGGTGCCGACGAGGAGCTGGGAGAAGACGTCGGAGCCGTTCTCGGTCGTGCCGAGGATGTGGCTCCAGCTCGGCGACGCGAGCACGTCGGTGCTGGAGGCGTTCGGGTCGTAGGGCGCGAGCAGCCCGCCGAAGATCGCGACGAAGATCGTCAGCGCCAGCACGCCGATCCCGAAGCGGCCCCGCCAGGTGCCGAGCAGCAGCCGCTTGACGCCGCTGCTGCCGCTGCTGCCGATCGCGACCGTGCCGGCGCTCATCGTGACTGCACCCGCGGGTCGAGGTAGAAGTAGAGGACGTCGGCGAGCAGGTTGGCGAAGATCACGCCGAAGCTGAAGACGAGGAACGTGCCCTGCAGCATCGGGAAGTCCTTGTCGTTGATCGCGTTGAAGCTGAGCTCGCCGAGCCCGGGCCACGAGAAGACGGTCTCGATCGTGATCGCGCCGCCGGCGACGGCCCCGAACTGGATCGCCGAGAGCGTGACGAGCGGCAGCAACGCGTTCGGGACCGCGTGGCGGTTGATCACGCGCTCGCGCGACAGCCCGGTGGCGCGCTTGACGGTGATGAAGTCCTCGGTGAGGACGTCGACCATCGACGAGCGCATGATCAGGAAGTACTGACCGAGCAGCATCAACGTCATCGCGGTCGCCGGCAGGATCAGATGATCGACGACGTCGAGCGCCTCGTCGAACCAGCTCGCGAACTCGACGCCGGGCGTCATCTGCTGGCCGGCCGGGAAGATCGGCCAGGCCACGGCGAACAGGAGGATCAGGATGATCCCGATCCAGTACTCGGGTGCGGCGTAGGTGAAGAGGCTGAAGCCGAGCAGGCCGTCGTCGGTCTTCGTGCCCCGCTTCGTCGCGGCTTTCACCCCCATCCACGCCCCGATCAGCGTCGCGAGCAGCGTCCCGGTCCCGACCAGCAGCAGCGTCCACGGCAGGGCGGCGACGATCTCGTCCCAGACCGGCTCGCGCGTGTTCTGGCTGATCCCGAGGTCGAGCGTGGCGGTGTCGCCGACGTAGTCGACGAACTGACCGAGCAGCGGCTTGTCGAGGCCGTAGTCGGAGCGCAGCTTCTCGATCTCCTGGTCGGTCGCGCCCGGCAGGCGGGCGAGCTGCGAGGTCGGGTCGCCGATCGCCCGGAACAGGAAGAAGTTGAAGATCAGCACGAAGACCAGGGTCAGAACCGCAGCGCCGACCTTGCCCGCCAGCCAGCGTCCGCTCATCGCAGCGAACCCCGGCTCATGACCGCCCGTCCGGCAGCGCCCAGCGAGCCGCGGGAAGCGGACGCGCAGCGGTGCATTCCCGCGGGCTCATTCCGGCAGCTCCAGCGGCTCGGCGCGGCCGCGATGCCGCATCCGCGTGACGATGACGCCGCCGATGAAGCCGACGATGAGGCCGATCAGGCCGGCGAGTCCGGCGTTGCCGGAGCCCGTCGACGACGACGAGCTGCCGGCGACCGGATTCAGGGCCAGGACGCCTTCATAGGAGACCTGGTCGCAGAACAGGTCGCCGGTCTCCTCCGGGCAGATCGGCGCGATCGTGTCGATCTTGTCGGTCCGGTAGGCCTGCAGCTGCGGGTCCTCGGTCAGGACCAGGTAGGGCAGGTCGCGCTGCGTGAGCGCGACCATCTTCGCGATCACCGCCTTGCGCTCCTCGGTGTCGAAGATCCCGGTCTGCTCGCGGTAGAGCCGGTCGTAGGCGGCATTCGCGTAGAACGAGTCAGAGGAGCCGCCGATCTCGCCGGTCGTGAGGATGCTGAGCAGGAAGCTCGGGTCGTAGGGATCGCCGCCCCAGCCCCAGATGAACGTGTCGAAGGCCGGCGCCGGCTTGCCGTTCTCGGTCCGGACGGTGAGGTCGTAGAGCTTGTCGGTGCTGACCACCTGGACGTTGAACTCGACGCCGATCTCACGCGTCATCTCGGCGATCAGCTTCGCCATCTGGACCGTGGCCGGCGACTCGGAGCGCACGTAGAGGTCGAACGAGAGCGTCTCGCCGTCCCGCTCGCGGACGCCGTCGTCGTTCAGCTCCCAGCCGGCGTCGTCGAGCATCTGGTTGGCGAGGTCGGGGTCGTACGGATAGGTCTGCTCGGGCGTCTCGTAGAACGCCTTGTAGTAGGAGGGCAGGATCCCGTTCGCGACGAACGAGGTGCCGCGGGTCGCGATTTCGTTCAGCTTCTCGCGATCGACGGAGTAGGCGATCGCCTGCCGCACGGTCCGGTCCTGGACGGCCGGGTTGAACTCGGCGTCGGGGCAGAGCCGCTCCGGGCAGAGGTTGAAGGCGAGCTGGGTGTATGCCGGGGTGGCGCTGCGTCGCGTCGAGACGTTCTCCTGCTCGCCGAGTCGGGCGAAGCTCGACGCTTCGACCTCGCGGACGAGGTCGATCTCGCCGAGGTCGAGGGCGCGCTCGACCGCGTCCTGGCTTCCGTAGCGGATGAGCTGGACCTCGTCATAGTCGCCGGGCTCGCCGCGCCAGTTCGGGTTGCGCTCCAACGTGATGATCTTGCGACGCTCGTACTGGGTGACCATGTACGGGCCGCTGCCGACCATCGGCAGCTTCGGCTGATACTGGCCCTTCAGCTCCTTCAGCGGCACCTTGCCCCAGACGTGCTCGGGCAGCACGTAGACGAACAGGCCGCCGATGATCCGCGCGTCCGGGCGCTTGGTGTGGATCACGACCGTCTCCGGGTCGGGGGTCTCGATCCGGGTGATGTTCGATGTGTAGCCGGCGAACAGCACGCCGTGGCCGCCGAGCTCGTCGAGCGACCACTTCACGTCCTTGGAGGTGATCGGCTTGCCGTCCGACCACTTCATCCCGGGCGCCAGCTTCAGCGTCACCGTCTTGCGGTCGTCAGAGATCTCCCAGCTCTCGGCGATGCCCGGGGCGGGCCCGAGCGTCTTCGGGCTGAAGTTGATCGGCAGGTCCCAGTTCAGCGCCCAGACCGTGTAGTCCTCCTCGTTCTGGCCGGTGAACGGGTTCAGGGTGTCGGGATCCTGCGCCCAGCCGATCCGCAGGACGTTCCCGTCGCCGCTGGGCGCCGCCGTCGTCGCGTCCGGCGCGGCCGTGGTCCCGTCCTGCGCCGCCGCCCCCGTCGCGAGGAGCGCCACCGCGAACGCGACCAGCGCCATGACGACCGTCACTGCTCCCTTGATCAATTCTCCTCCTCCACAGCCGCTTCGATTATCTCGAGGCTCTTCGCGGCGCCGTCGATCCTAGCCGTGATGCCGAGCGGCATCGTCGCCAGGTGCTTGCCGTGACCGAACGGGACGTTAGCTATGGCCGGGACTCCGAGCGGGGCGATCAGCTCGTCGAGGATCTCCTCGATCGAGAGCATCGACTCGGGGCTGTCCGGCACGGTCTGGTAGCCGAGGTTGACGTTGGTCCCGAAGGCGAAGCCGGCGATCCCGTCGAGCTTGCCGGCGAGCCGCAGGTGGTTCAGCGCCGTATCGATCAGGTACGCCTCGGTGTTGAGGTCCTCGACGATCAGGATGCGCCCCTCGGTCTCGACCTCGTAGGGGGTGCCGAGGCTCGAGCAGAGCAGCGTCAGACAGCCACCGGCCAGCGGCGCCTCGGCGACGCCCTCGCCGACCGTCAGCACGTAGGGGTCCTCGGGGTCCTCGAATACCTTGCCGAGCGGCTCCGGCCGCAGCGCCCGGTGAAACCAGTCCTCGGTCTCGGCGGTCAGCTCGTAGTCGCCCTTGGCGCGGGTGAAGCGGAGAAAGCTCGGCCCGTAGAAGCTGACCCAGTCGCCGTGCCGTTGGACGAACAGGTGCAGCGCGGTGAGGTCGCTGAACCCGCAGACGATCCGCGGCTCGCCGAGCGCGTCCCAGTCGATCAGCGGGTAGAGGCGAGCTGTCCCGTAGCCGCCCTCGAGCGCGTGGACCATGTCGATGCCGGGCTCGCTCAGCGCCCACTGCAGATCGGCGGCGCGCTCGGCGTCGCTGCCGGCGAGGTAGCCGTGGACCTTGCGGTGGTTGGGGCCGAAGACGACCTCGTGACCGCGCGACTCGAAGTAGCGGGTCGCCTGCTCGATCCCGGAGCGGGCCTGCGGCGGGCTCGCCGGGGCGACGACGGCGATCGTGGCGTTCGCGGGCAGCGCCGGCGGCTTGATCGCCATCTCAGCCTCTCCCCGCCGCCGTCGCGATCAGCCCCGGCGCGGCGGCGAGCGAGCCGAGCACGAGCTCGACGTGCAACGCCGCCACCTCGTCGAGGCTGAGCGGGCCGGCCGGATCGAACCACAGCGCCACGCCGGTGCACTGCAGGAGGATCGCGTAGGTGGCGACGTCGACGTCGCTGGCCCGCAGCGAGCCGTCCGCGATCCCCTCCCTGATCATGCCGCCGAACATCGCCTGGTAGTCGTCGCGCTTGGCGATCAGCGCCCGCCGCGGGCCCTCGCCGAGGGCACGGATCTCGCTGTCGGTGACGAACGCCTCGCTGGTGTGCTCACCGTGGTAGAAGACGTGCTCACGGACCGCGGCGGCGAGCTTCAACGCCGGGCGGTCCTGCTCGTCCATCGCCGCGACGACGCGCTCGGTGAGCTCGGCCATGAAGTCGTCCTGGAGCCGGATCAGGATCGCCTCCTTGCCCGGGTACCAGTGGTAGATCGCTGCCGGCTGGACCTTCGCGGCGGCCGCCAGCGCCCGCATCGAGGTCGCGTGGTAGCCGCGCCGGGCGAACAGCTCGACCGCGGCGGCGTCGATCGCGGCCCGCGTTTCGGGGCCACGCCGCAGCGCCGCCGGACGCCTCCGTTCCGGCGCCTCAACCAAGCCCGAGCAACTCCCGCGTCTGCGCCTGGTCGGCGACCTCGCGGCCGAGCGTCCCCGCCAGGCCGACCGCCATCTCGACCAGGGCCGCGTTCGAGGGGGCGTGGACGCCGCGGCTGATGTAGGCGACGTCCTCGAGGCCGGTCCGGATCCCGGGCGCGCCCTTGAGCAGGGCGAGCGCGAGCATCCGCTGGTGGTGGCGACCGATGCAGGTGACGGTCCAGAAGGTCTCCGGCGGCAGCGGCCGGAGCATCGCGTCGAGCGCCTCCGGCGAGGCGTCGATCCCGCCGGGGACGCCGAAGACGAGGTTGATCGTCATCGGCGCCTCGATGATGCCCTGCTCGAGCCAGCGAACGGCGCTGACGACGTGGCCGACGTCGAAGACCTCGACCTCGAGGGCGATCCCGGCGTTGCGGGCCCGCTCGACGATGCCGCGGCCGGCCGGCGGCGGGGTGATGAAGGTCTCGTCGCCGAAGTTCATCGAACCGGACTCGACGCCGGAGATGTCGGGATTCGCCTCGAGCCCGGTCGTCCGCTCCGCGATCGTCATCTCGTTCGAGCCGCCCGTCGAGACCATCGTCAGGACGTCGCTGGCGGCGCGGATCCTGTCGATCACGTCCACGAACAGCTCCGGCCGGCCACTCGGCGTGCCGTCGTCCTCGCGAACGTGGAGGTGGACGATCGTCGCGCCGGCCCGCGCCGCGCCGATCGCGGAGTCGGCGACTTCAACGGTCGTGTAGGGGATGTTCGGGTTGTTCTCGCGGAAGACGTCGGCGCCGGTGATCGCGCAGGTGAGGACGACGGGGTTCTCGTTCCATGCGCTCATAGGGGAACCTCCTCCGATTCGCTCAGTGACGCCCGCTCGGCGTCGGTGATCTCGCGGGTGCTCCGCGCGGCCGGGTCCCAGAGCACGAGCCCGAACTCGGCCTCGACGACCGCCTCGCCGTCGGGGTCGAGGATCCGCTCGGCGGTCCGCAGGCTCTTCGTGCCGAGCTCGTGGACGCCGCACTCGACGGTGACCGCGCGGTGGCCGGGGGCGATCTCGCCACGGAACTCGACCGAGCAGCGACCGACGACGTACTCCTCGCGGCCGATCCCGTGCTCGCGCAGGAACGCGTCGCGTCCCTCCTCCAGGTAGGTGAAGACGACGGCATGGTTGACGTGGCCGATCCCGTCGAGGTCCTGCCAGCGGGTAGCGACGCTGTAGCTGCCGGCCGCCATCAGGCTCCCACGACCCCGCCGGCGTAGGCCTCGCGCAGCGCCGGTGTCCGCCGGTAGAGGTCGAGCGCGTAGCTGCCGGCGTCGGGCGCGTAGCCGTTGCCGACGATCATCGTCACGTCCGAGCTCTGCCCGTCGGCGGTCAGCGCCGCCGTCTGAAAGCTCGTCGCCATCGAGTAGAAGAGGATCGTCCCGCCCGTGGCGGTGAGCAGGATCGCGGTCGCCTCGCAGCCGGTCGCGCTGACGACGACCACGGTCAGGTCGGCGGGGCCGACGCCGGCGGCGGCGACCGCGTCGAGGGCGCCGAGCGGGTCGCGGAGGTCGGCGACGATGCCGACGTCGCAGAGGCCGAGCGAGGCGACCCGGTCGATCGCCTCGCGGTCGACGTCGACCGCGACGACCGTGCCGTCCGCCATCGCGTCGCGGGCTGCGGCGAGGGCGAGCTTGCCGCCGTGGCCGGCGCCGAGGACGACGACCGTCCCCCGCTCGGGGGCGAGCTCGCGGGTGTGCGAGCCGGCGCCGTAGACGTCGTAGAGCTCGATCGCCGTCGTCGTCGGGATGTCGTCGGGCAGGATCCCCCACGGCGCCCGCTGCGGTACGTAGGCGGTGCCCTCGACGAGCACGTGGGCGTTGTGGGGATCGACCGCCGTGACAGCGCCGAGGCGCAGCGGCGTCAGCGTCAGCGAGGCGAGGTTGACGACGCGATCGCCGACCGCGGGCGGGTCGGCGAAGCGGTCGCCGACCGCGGTGACGGTGCCGAGCAGGACGCCGCCGGAGTCGGTCTCGGGATTGTGCATCTTGCCGCGCTCGGCGACGATCGCAGCGATCCGCTCACCCATCGCCACCGGGTCCGCCCCGGCCCGCTCGCGGATGTTGCGGAACGAGGTCGAGTCGAGGCAGAGCCGCTCGACCGCCAGCTCGAACTCGCGCTCGCCGACGGGCGGGCTCGGGTCGAGCCGCTCCGCCGGCTGCGGCAGCGCGTACGGCGGCGCGACCACCCTCGCGGCGCCGAGCTCCTCCCTGATGTCCACCCTCATGCCCGTACTCAAATGAACGATCGTTAGGGAACCTATCCCGGCGCCTGGAGCCCTGTCAACCCCTGTCCGCCTGCCCCGGCCGCCCCGATCCGGTCCGCGGCGCCGGTCGAACCTGCGGCCACGCTCCGCTGGGGCGCCCGGCGCCGGGATCTCGGCGTCACGCACCCCGGCGAGGTGGGCGAGGCCGCGATGACGCCACCGCCCGCGGGCATGATAGGACCGCTTCGATGCCGCTTTCGATCCCGATCGTCTGGAGCGATGCCAACCGCCTCCATGAGCCCGGCGGCGAGGTCTGGGTCGGCGTGCGGACGCCGGGCACCGAGGTGGCGGAGCGGGCGGAGCGAATCCGGGCCGCCGTCGACGCGGCCGGCGCCCCGCGTCTCGAAGCCGCCGAGCACTCCGACGAGGTCGCGCTGCGCCTCCACGACCCGGACATGGTCGCGTGGCTTCGCCGGGCCGCGGCGCGCTGGGAGGAGGCGGGACTGACCGACGAGCCGGGCCAGGACCGCGTCGTTCCCTACCTGTTCCCCCACCCCGGCCTCGTCGGCGAGCTGCCGCTCATCGACCCCGCCGCGGCCGCCGCCCGTGCCGGTCGCTGGTGCTTCGACACGATGACCCTGGTCGGCCCCGGCACCTGGGAGGCCGCGCGCGGCGCCCTCGACGCGGCGCTGACCGCCGCCGACCGCGTCGCCGCCGGGGCGCCGGTGGCCTACGCCCTCTGCCGTCCCCCCGGCCACCACGCGACCCGTGATGTCTACGGCGGCTCCTGCTATCTGAACAACGCCGCCGCGGCCGCTGCCTCCCTCCGCGCGGCGATCGGCGCTCCGGTGGCGATCCTCGACATCGACGCGCATCACGGCAACGGCGCGCAGTCGATCTTCTGGTCGGACCCGGGGGTCGCCACCGGCTCGGTCCACGTCGACCCGGGCGCCGGCTGGTTCCCCCACTTCCTCGGCTTCGCGACCGAGCGCGGCGCCGGCGCCGGCACGGGCGCGAACCTGAACCTGCCGCTCGCGCCGGGCAGCGGCGACGGCCCGTGGCTCGACGCGGTCGCGGCGCTCTGCGAGTTCGCGGCCACGGCCGGCGCCCGCGGTCTCGTCGTCGCGCTCGGCGTCGACGCGGCCGGCGGCGACCCCGAGAGCCCGCTCGAGGTCAGCGCCGAGGGCTATCGCGCCGCCGGCGAGCTGCTCGGCGGCCTCGCCCTGCCGACCGTCGTCGTCCAGGAGGGCGGCTACGACCTCGGGCGGATCGGCGAGCTCGTGGTCGCGACGCTCGAGGGCTTCGAAGCCTGACCGCGAGATGACGCGAACGTCCTCCCCGGGAGGGGAGCGGGATCTCGCGGAGCTGACGGTCGGGTGCGGGGCCAGCGGGATCGCGCCGCCGATCGGGTGCGGAGCCGGCGGGTGCGCGCGGCCGGTCAGGCGCCGGGCGGGCGAACGCGACCCGTCACGTGCCGAGCGAGCGGATCGCGCGCAGGTTGAAGGCGGTCATCTCGGCGAGGTCGGCGACGTCGATCGCCTCGTCGGCGCCGTGCATGCCGTCGAGGTAGACGTCGAGCGGAGTCGAGAAGACCGGGGCGAAGCCGTAGGCGACCGTGTCCCAGGCCGAGCGCACGTAATGGGAGTCGGTGAAGCCGGGCGTGACGATCGGCAGCAGCTCGGCTCCGGGAAGCCGCTCGCGGACGTGCTCCTCGCAGGCCCGGTACAGCGGCGTGTCGATCGGCGAGGAGGTGCCGCCCGCGAGCGGCTCGAGCAGCTCGAGCTCGTGATCGATCCCGGTCAGCGCGTCGTCGATGTGCGCGCGAACGTCGTCGAGGGACTGGCCGGGCAGCGCCCGGCAATCGCAGATCACGTCGGCGAGCGGCGGGATCACGTTCGCCGGCTCGTTGGTTTGCAGGCCTGTCGGGGTCACGGTCATCCGCGTCATCGCCGGCACCATCCCGGCGAGGACCGGATGCTGGGCGGCAGCCCAGGCGACGGCTGCGTCGGGATCGTCGGCGGGCGCCCCGAGCCCGTCGAGCGCGGCCGCTGCCGCCGGGGTCAGCCGTGCCGGCGGCCGATGGTCGAGGAGGCGCTGGACGGCCTCGGCGGCACGGCGCAGCACGTTGTCGGCCCCGGCCGGGACCGAGGCATGGCCGGCCCGGCCGTGAAATCGGAGGCGCAAAGAGGCGACCTGCTTCTCGCCGATCGAGATCGTCACCAAGCGCCGGCCGTCGGCGAGCTCGAGCAGCATCCCGCCGCCCTCGTTGATCGCGTAGTCGCAGCGCAGGTCGCCACGCTCGCGGGCGAGCCAGGACATTCCGACGTCGTAGGTGTTGCGCTCCTCGTCGGCCTCGGCGACGAGGACGAGGTCGCCGGCGGGCGTCTCACCGCTGCGGGCGATCTCGGCGAATGCGACGACCCGGGCCGCGAGCTCGCCCTTCATGTCGGCCGCGCCGCGGCCGTAGACGCGGCCGTCGCGCAGCTCCCCGGCGAACGGCGACACGGACCAGTTGGCGTCGGGAGCGGGAACCACGTCGGTATGCCCCATCAGCATCAGCGAGGGCCCCTCCCCCGCCCCGGGAACCCGGGCGACGAGGTTGAGCCGCTCGGGGTCGGGGCCGATCAGCTCGGCCTCGACCCCGGCCTGCGACAGCCAGCCGGCGAGGAACTCGGCGGCGATCGACTCGCCGCCGGGCGGGTTGGAGGTGTCGATCCGGATCAGCTCCCGGGTCAGCTCGCCGACCTCGTGGCGAAGCCGGTCCCCCTCGGTTGTCGGCGTGGCGGCCACGGGTGCGCGAGTCTAGGGACGGGGGCCGGCGACGCGCTCGACGAGATCAGCGGTCAGCTCGCCCGGCGTCGCCACCGTCGCCGCGGTGAGCGCGAGCGCCTCGGCGCCGGGCGGGTAGTGCGGGTTCGGGACGGCGACTACGACCATCCCGGCGGTCGCGGCGGCGCGGATGCCGTTGGCGGAGTCCTCGATCGCGACCGAGCGGGCCGGGGCGACCCCGAGAAGCGAGCAGGCCTCGAGGTAGACGTCGGGCGAGGGCTTGCCGCGCCCGACCTCCTCCGACGAGACCACCGCCCGGAACTCCCGGCGCAGCCCCGCGAGGTCGAGGAACGCCTCGATCAGCTCGCGGTTCGACGACGAGGCGAGCCCCAGCGGCCAACGGTCGGCGAGGCCGCGGACGGCCGCGACGGCGCCGGGCAGAAGCGGCAGGCCGGCGGCGTAGCCGGCGCGCATCCGCGCGACGACGAGGGCGTCGATCCGCTCCGCCCCCAACGGCACACCGAGCTCATCGCGCATGTAGGCCGACCACTCGGGCGAGCTCATTCCCATCATCGCCCGGGCGGCCTCGCCGCGCCAGCGGCCACCGGCCTCGCGCGTGACCGCCTCCTTGGCTTCGTTCCAGCGCCGTTCGGAGTCGAGCAGGACGCCGTCGAGGTCGAAGACGACCGCCTCAGGCATCGGCGATCGCGGCGGGCGGCGCCCGCGCCGACTCGATCTCCCCGAACCGCTCGCTCGGCAGGTTCCGGGTCGCGAAGAGCGACGCAAGCACCAGCAGCGCGGCGAACAGGAACGCGGTCTTCAGGGCGTTGATCTGGGCGTCCTCGTAGTGCTGGACGAGGGAATCGGCGGTCGCGTCGTCTAGGCCCGCCTGCTCGGCGCCGACTCGGACCTGGTCGGAGGCGACGAACGTGCCGCCCGACGAGAGGCTGACCTCGACCTGCTCCTTGACGTCGGCGGCGATCCGCGGGTCGGAGGAGACGTTCGTGGAGAACGCCGCGATCAGCCCCGTGATGACCACCGCCCCGAGCAGCGCGGTGCCGAGCGAGGAGCCGAGCTGGGTCGCGGTGTTCTGCAGGCCGCCGGCCTCACTGCGGTCGGCGTCGCCGACCGCCGACTGGACGACGTTGCCGAGCTGGGAGACGATCAGCCCCATGCCGGCGCCGAGGACGCCCATCGCCGTCAGGAACGCGCCCGAGTCGAGCGTCGGGTCGACCGTGTCGAGCAGGAGCAGCGTCGCGACGAAGACGACACCGAGCCCGACGCGGACGAGCGTCTTCGCGGAGTAGCGCTTCGCCAGCGCCGAGCCGGCGAGGGCGCTGACGAAGAGGCCGACCGAGGCGGGGAGCATCCGGACGCCGGTCTCGAGCGCGTCGAGGCCCTGGACGACCTGCAGGAACAGCGGCACCGTGAAGAAGATCCCCATCAGGATCAGGTTCTGCGCCAGCAGCATCGCCAGGCCGCCGCGCAGGGTCCGCTTCCCGAGCAGCGCGAAGTGGACCAGCGGCTCCTCGTGGCGGCGCTCGCGCCGGCGCTCCCAAGCCCGAAAGCAGCCGAGCACGAGCGCCCCGGCGGCGACGACGAAGGGCGTCAGCGAGAAGCCGAACGGCTCGACGGGCGAGTCCAGCGGCCGCAGCCAGCCCCAGTTGCTGGCCTGCAGGACGCCGAGCACCATGAGCGCGAGCCCGGCGGCCGAGAGGGTCGAGCCGACCCAGTCGAGGCGGGGCCTGCCGGCCTCCCGTTCCGGTTCGGCGATCAGGCGCGCCGTCAACAGGATCGCGATCGCGATCGCGACCTCGCCGGCGAAGACGATCCGCCAGCTCAGCTCGGTCGTCGCCCAGCCGCCGAGGATCGGGCCCACCGCGATCCCGGCGCCGGCGACGCCACCGAGCACGCCGTAGGCGACCGCCCGGCTCTCGCCCCTGTAGGTGACGGCGGTGAGGGCGACGAGCGCCGGCAGGACCAGCGCCGCGCCGATGCCCTCGAGGATCGACCAGCCGAGCATCAGCGTCGGCACGCTCCACGATGCCGCCGTGAGCGCCGACCCGCAGCCGTAGATCACCATCCCGATCGTGAACGCGCGCCGGCGTCCGATCAGATCGCCGATCTTGCCGCCGGTCATCATCAGCGCCGCCATCACCAGCGCGTAGAGCGCGATGACGATCTGGATCGTCGTGACCGTCGTGTCGAAGTCGTCGACGAGCTGCGAGATCGCCACGTTCATGACAGCCTGATCGAGGACCATCAGAAATTGGGCCGCAGCGAGGACGATAAGGGCCGACCACTTGCTCATCGCTGGCGCATCGCTCTCCGGTGAAATAGACTTCGGCGATCCGTCGAACCGGCGGCCACTCTCCCGATTCGACGACCCTTCATTCTCCGTGACCGCCATCGACCCTGCATCGACGCCTTCCGTCCCCGCCGCAGCCGCGACCGCGACGCGCCAGGTCGTCGTCTTCACCGACAGCACCACCTACGTGCCCGACGAGACCTACGAGCGGCTCGGCGTCCACCAGGTCGGCCTCTACGTCGGCTGGGACGGGCAGCTCGAGCCCGAGAAGGACTGGACCGACCTCGGCGCCTTCTACCGGCGGCTGGCGGACTCGTCGAGCCTGCCGACGACCTCGCAGCCCTCGGTCGGCGACTTCGAGGCCGCCTACCGGCCGGTCCTCGAGTCCGGCTGCGACATCGTCTCGGTCCACATCGCCGCCGGGATCTCGGGCACCTGCGAGAGCGCCCGCGAGGCGGCGCGCTCGCTCGCCGCCCAGGGGGTCGAGGGACGGGTCGAGGTCGTCGACGCGCAGACCGGCGCCGGCGCCCTCGGCTGCATCGTCCTCGCCGCCGCGAGCAGCGCCGGCCTCGGAGCGGATGCCACGGCGGTCGTCGCCGAGGCCCGGCGGGCGCGGGAGTCGCTGGCGATGTGGTTCTGCCTCGACACGCTCGAGTACCTGCGACGCGGCGGCCGGATCGGTGCCGCGCAGGCGCTGGTCGGCTCGGCGCTGAAGGTCAAGCCGATCCTCACCTTCGGGACCGAGATCACCCCGGTCGACAAGGTTCGGACCAAGGCCCGCGCCCTGCGGCGGATGCTGTCCTACCTCGAGGTGCTGCGCGACCGCGAGGCAACCGACTGGATCGTCCAGCACGCCCAGTCGCCCGTCGACGCCGCCTGGCTCGTCGAGCGCGGCGAGGCGATCCTCGGCCGGCCGCCGCTGTTCTGCACCGAGGTCGGGCCGGTCCTCGGCGCCCACCTCGGCTCCGGCCTGCTGCTCGGCGGGATCGGCCTGCGCCCGGCCGACGACGGCGCCTGAGCCGCGAGACCACGCCGCGGGCGGCCCGACCCGGACCACGCCGCGGGCGGCCCGACCCGGACCACGCGCGCGGGCGGCCCGACCCGGACCTGAGGGTGGGACACGATCCCGGCAGGGGGTGGGACGCCCCCGCTCCCCGGGAGGGACCCGGTTCGCCGCTCGGGTGGCGGGCGAGCCCGCTCCGCTCAAACCCGCGCGGCCGGCTGCGCCGGCTCGACCTCGGCGTCCGGCAGCGGCGGCAACGCCTCCTCGGTCTCGAGGCCGACGCGGGGCAGGACCCGCTCCATCCAGCCCGGCAGCCACCAGTTCGCGCGGCCGAGCAGCATCATCACCGAGGGGACGAGCAGGCAGCGGACGATCGTCGCGTCGATCGCGATCGCGGCGGCCATGCCGACGCCGAACTGCTTGACGGTCGGGTTGCCGTTGAGGATGAAGCTGGAGAAGACGAAGACCATGATCAGCGCCGCCGAGGTGATCACCCGGGCGCTGGTCGCAAGGCCCTCGACGACCGCCTCGTGGTTGTCCTTGCCGAGCTCCTGGTAGCGCTCGCCGATCCGCGAGACCAGGAACACCTGGTAGTCCATCGAGAGGCCGAAGAGGATCGCGAACATCAACAGCGGCACGAAGCTGACGATCGGGACCGGGTGGTCGAGCCCGATCAGCTCGACCCCCCACCCCTTCTCGAAGACCGCCGTCAGCACCCCGTAGGCGGCGGCGACCGAGAGCAGGTTCATCGCCGCCGATGTCAGCGGCACCAGCAACGACCGGAACGCGATCAGAAGCAGCACGAAGCTGAGCGCGACGACGGTGGCGATCACCTGCAGGAGCCGGTCGCTGATCACGTCGGCGAGGTCGTCGTAGGCGGCGGTGCTGCCGCCGACGTAGGCGGTCAGGCCGGTGCCCTTGGTCGCCGGCGGGATCACCTGGTCGCGGAGCCGGTGGACGAGGTCGGAGGTCGCCTCCGCCGACGGCCCGGTCGTCGGGATCGCGTTGAAGACCGCGGCCTTGCCCGACTTGTCGACCTTCGCCGGCGATACCGACTTGACGCCCTTCGCCTTGCCGATCCGGTTCTGGAGGTGGACGAGGTCGGGGTCGCTCGCGTCCGACTGCAGGTACTGCTTCTGCTGGTCGTATTGCTGCTGTTGCTTCTGTGACGGCTGCGCCTCCGCCTCCGCCTGTTGCTGCGCCTGATCGGGCGGGACGCCCTCGGCGACGAGCTCCTGCGCGGTGGCGTTCGCCTCCGCCTCCGCCTGCTGTTGCT
The DNA here is from genome assembly GCA_041393495.1 of Solirubrobacterales bacterium. GTDB lineage: Bacteria > Actinomycetota > Thermoleophilia > Solirubrobacterales > 70-9 > RHKX01. Next base: position 113,251 of record JAWKKA010000005.1, read on the forward strand.
GCTGCTTCTGCTGCTGCTCGAGCTGGTTCAGCTGCTGCTGGTCGTTGTGCGCGGGCGGGACGAAGCGGACGGCGATCAGAAACGGCCCGTTGACGCCCGGTCCGAAGCCCCGCGACAGCGCGTCGTAGGCCTGCCGCGCCTCGGTCGATTCCGGGAACTGGCCGTAGTCCTGCTGGCCGAGGCGCATGTCGAGCGCCGGCAGGGCGATCGCGAGCAGCAAGACGATCGCGACGATTCCCGACGACCACGGGTGGCGGCCGACGAAGCGGGCCATCCGCTCGAAGAACTCCGACTTGTGATCGCGCTGCTCGGGCTTGTGGAGCGCCGGGATCGCCAGCGACTCGATCCGGTGGCCGAGCAGCGACAGCAGCGTCGGCAGCAGCGTCAGCGCGCAGAGCACGGCGACTACGACGACGAGCGCGGCGCTGTAGCCGAGCGCGCTGACGATCGGGATGCCGGCCAGGGTCAGCGACAGCAGCGCGATCACCACCGTCCCGCCGGCGAAGGCGACGGCGCTGCCGGAGGTCGCGCAGGCGCGCGCCACCGACTCGTCCGGGTCGAGGCCGTCGTGGAGGCCGCGCCGGTGCCGGGTGACGATGAACAGCGCGTAGTCGATGCCGACGCCGAGGCCGATCATCATCCCGAGCGTCGGCGCGACGGTCGGGATCTCGACGGCGTGCCCGAACAGCGCGATCGCGCAGAGCCCGATGATCAGGCCGAAGATCGCTGTCGTGATCGGCATCGCCATCGCGACCGCGGTCCCGAACGTGAACAGGAGGATCACTATCGCCGCCGCGATCCCGACCACCTCGCTGGAATGGGTCTCGGGCTTCGAGACCTGCTGGCCGAGGTAGCCGCCGGCGGCGACTTCGATGCCGGCCCGCTCGGCCGGGTCGGCGACGTCGATGATCCGCCAGGCGCGATCGGTGGTCAGCGTGTCGGGCCCGTCGCGGAGGGTCAGCGAGATGTAGCCGATCCGCCCGTCCTTGGAGAGCGCGTCCTTGCCGCGGCTCGAGAGCGGGCTGACCGCCGCCTCGACGCCGGGCTCGCTCTTGTAGTCGTCGACGACGCGGTCGATCACCTTCTCGTTGCCGGCGTCGGTCAGCTTGCCGTTGGTCACCTCGAGGACGATCGGGTTGGTCCCGTTCGCCTGCTCGGGCAGGTAGCGATCGAGGAGGTCGGTCGCGTCGGTCGAGCCGGTGCCGGGCAGGGTCAGGTCGTCGGAGGTCTGGGCGCCGACCGAGGCGACCGCTGCGATCAGCGCCGCCAGGGCCACGACCCACGCCGCCACGACGATCCGCCGGTGGCGCATGCAGAGGTGGCTCAGCCTGTACAGCGCCAAGCTCACCGCACCCGCTCCCGGTTCATGGCCCCTTCGCTGCCCTTCGATTGGCGTTTCCCCGCAGCGGCCATCTTGCCCGAAACGGGGACTGCCCGCAATCCGGATCGCGCGTTGGCGATCGCGTCCTCCCCGGGGACGCTGCTGCTGCCGCCTCGCGTCGGCTTCGGGCTCAGCCGCCGTCGAATCGCTCGTTGGCGAGCCGCTCGTAGTCGCGGCAGGGCTGGCCGCGCAGCGCCGGGCAGGCGGGCAGCGGGGTCGGCGCGCCGAGCTTCGGCGTCACCGGGAGCACGAGCCGCGACGGATGCTTGCGCGAGTGCGCGACCGCGACCCAGGGGGTGCCGGGGGGGTCGGCGGCCGTCTCGGCGAACGCCCAGGTCGGCTGGTCGCCACCGGGCGCCGAGACGATCACCCGCAGCCGCGAGCCCTCGCGGTAGACGTGCCCCTCGTAGTAGAGGGGGATCCGGACCTTGACCCAGCGGCCCCTCGGCAGCGTCTCGGCGTCACGCCTGCGGAACGTCGGACGGGGGTCGCCGAGCGTGCTCGCCCGGCGATCGACCTTGCGCGCCTCGGTGCGCAGCCAGCCGCCCTGGACGAACGTCTCCTTGCCGTCCGGGCGGACCTCCGTGACGGTCGCCTGCAGGTCGACGTTCCTCGCCTTCGAGCGGACCCAGACCTGGACCTCGCCGGAGCCGAGGACGGTCGTGTCCCGCTTCAGCGGCGCGCTCACATAGGCGAGCGCGGTCCCTTCCGGGTTCGGGGTCCACTCGTAGGTGGGGTGGTCGGTCCAGAGATCGCCGCTGCCGGTGTCGCCGCTGAAGTCGGTCGGCGGCCGGGCGGCCGGGTTCCACTCGAACCGGTCGGCGCCGCCTCCCGGCGCATCGACGAGCCTGCCGCGACCCGCCATGTACCAGGACCGCGGCTTCGTCCCCCGCGGCGGGAACCGGTCGAAGGAGCGCTCGAAGCCGGGGATCGGCTTGACCGGCGCCCCGCCCGCGCCGTTGTCGAAGAGGACGCGGATCGGCGGTTGCGCCTCGAAGGCGGCCCTCGCGGACGCCAGGTCGGGCTCGTCCTGGATCGGGTCGTCGGGCAGGGTCACGCCGGGCACGCCGGTGAACGCCTTGAACAGGACCGGCGCCAGCGCCTTGACGGTCGGGCTCAGCTCCGGCTTCTCGCGGGCGACGTAGATCTGCAGGAAGTCGTACCAGCGGTTGAACGTCTCCGGATCGAGTGCGTCGACGTGGACGCCGTTGGTGAACGTGAACCACTTCTTCTTCGTCCCGGTCATCGCGCCGGCGAGGGTCGGGCAGTGGCCGCCTGTCTGCTCGTCGGTCCACTGGCAGGCCGCGAACACGGGAACGTCGATCCTGTCGACGAAGGTGACCGGCGAAAGCGGGTCGGCGACCTTCGGCCGGTAGTAGCGGTTGCGGCGGATCTTCTTGATCAGGTTGGTCGCCTCGGGGTGGAGGTCCTGGTTGGCGGCGCAGGTCGCGTCGCCGTCCTCGATCCGCTCCCAGGCCCAGGGCTGGCCCGAGTCGGGCCCGGCGGGCTCCGCGTCATCGACCCGGTCCTGGCCCCATTCGAGCGCGAACCCGGTGTTGAGGATCCCGCCCGGGTAGAGCGTCGTCATCGTCGAGTCGATCACCGACAGCGGCGTGATCGCGGCGAGGTGCGGCGGCCGCTTCGCGGCCACGAAGAGCTGGCTGATCCCGCCGTAGGAGATGCCGAGCATCCCGACCTTGCCGTGGGCGACCCACGGCTGGCGGGCGATCGTCTCGATCACGTCATAGCCGTCCAGCGACTGCAGCGGCTCGAAGAAGTCGAAGGCGCCCCCCGAACAGCCGGTGCCGCGCATGTTGACGTCGACGACCGCGTAGCCGAGCGCCTGCGCGACCGGCTGGATCCCGCTCTGCGGGCTGCCCGGCTGGGCATAGGCGTAGCCGGAGTACTCGATCAGCGTCGGGTAGGGGCCGTCCCCGACCGGCCCGGGAAGGTGGACGTTGATCGCGAGCTTCGTCCCGTCGCGGGTCGTCAGGTAGCCGTAGCCGTCGCCGATCGACTGGTCGTAGACGGCGGTGCTCAGGGGCTTGCCGCGGTTGCTGAAGACGCGGACTGGGGCCGTCACCGTCCCCTGCGAGCGGACCGTGTAGCGGCGGCCCGGCGCGACGTGCCGGAAGACGACGCCGCCGAGCTCGCCGCCCGGCCTGCTCGCAACCGCGGCGCCGTCGCGGAGCAGCTTCACCGTAGCGCCCGGCGTCGCGCCGGTCACCTGGACCTGCTCGGCGCTGCCGCGGGCGTCGAGCGCCGCGACGCCGGCCTGGGCGCTCGGAGCGGCGGCGAGCGTTCCCAGCCCGGCCAGCACGGCGACCGCGAACGAACCGACCCTGCCCTGCGCCGACCTGCCCATCGCGCCGCACTATGTCACATCATCTGGCGACGGGTAACGGTTGTCACATCGCCGCGGACGCCCTGGCCGGAGACCGCTACTTGCGGACCCGGATCGAGCCGCGCATCAGCGGGTGGATCCGGCAGAAGTACGTGTAGGTCGTGGTCTTCTTCCTGCTCTTGCCGGGGCGGTAGGTGAGCGGCGGCGTCGTCCACGTGTTCGAGCCGGTGGTCACGCCGGAGCTCCAGATGCCCTTCCCGTAGCCGAGCTGGCCGGAGTCGAACTTGATCGGGCCGTTGGCGAGCGGATAGCCGATCCCCGACCCCTGGTTGCAGGGGAGCCGGCAGGAGGTGATCGAGTGCCAGGCCTGCTCCTCGTTGGTCTGGTCGGGCAGCGCGTCGAGGTTCGTGAACGTCACCGACTGCCCCGACTTGATCACCGGCGGCCGCATCAGGCGGGCCGGGAAGCCGCGAACGGCGGTGAAGCCGCCCCGCTGGTAGTAGAAGCCGCGGATGTCGATGCCCGACGCCGGCACCCTGCCCTTCGACTTGAGCTTGCGCGGGTTCGGCAGCCCGAGGTCCTTGCGCGCCTTCGTGTCGATGTTCTCGGGCAGGCGGCGGTGGGTGAGCTCGCCGCCCTCGCCGTACATCGCCGCGACCGCGGCCGCGTCGTCGAAGGGGTCGCGGGCGGCCGGGTCGGGGCGACCGGGCACCCAGGAGACCGGCATGATCCCCATCGACTCGTACCAGGACGCCTTGTGGACGTCGTAGGTGACGTTGATGAACACCGTGTCGCCCGGCTTCAGGCTGATCCGCCAGTCGCGCGGGGTCGCGCGCATCGCGACATCCCAGCTCACCGCGCCGGCCGGCTCGTAGTACTTGGCGGTCGACTTGAAGAGGTTCTTGACCTCGGACGGGTCGTCGCCGTCGACCGTGCCGGGATCGGGGCCGTCGCGGGCGACCATCATCTTCACGTTCTTGCCGCCCGGGTGCAGGTGGCCGGCCGTGAACAGCAGCGTCGCGCCCGACGCCGGGACCGTCCACATCCGGGCGCTGCTGATCTTCCTGCGCTCCTCATAGCCCGGCAGCGAGGGGTCGTCGGGAACCTCGTCGGGGAACACGAACCTGCCGTCGCCGTTGCGGTCGAAGCCCTTCTCGGCGTCGAAGACCGGGTAGATCTGCGGCGTGCCGGCGACGTCCATCCAGCGCACCCGGGTCGGGATGATGTCGGTCCGGGCCGGGGTCGTCTGCGGGACCCAGTCGATCTCCCAGGTCAGGTAGACCTGCCGGTTGTCGGACTGGCCGAGGTTGTGGAGCATCTGGTTGACGCCCCAGTTGGCGGTCGCCTCGACCGGGAAGCCGTAGCCCTTCGGCATGCTCGCGATCGTCTTCTCCTCGCCCGAGGCGAAGGTCGGCCCGCCGCCCGGCGCCAGCCAGACGACGTGGTGCAGGTGCAGGTCCCAGACCGACGGCGTCACGGTCCTGCCGCCCGGCTTGACCTCGAGCATGCTCGGCTTGAAGCGGGTGATGAAGCCCTCGGCGCTGGAGCCGGCGTCGAAGATCGAGGCGTTGCCGGGGCCGCTGACGACCTCGGCGTGCGGGCAGGTCTTCGTGACCGCGTAGTCGTTGATGTTCTGGCCCGGGTGGATGTCGATCGCGTCGGTCCGGCACGAGTAGGTGGTCATGTCCGGGTAGCTCGCGGGCTTGATCACGGGCTCGCCGGCGCTCGCCGGCGCCGCGGCGGCGAGCGCGCCGATGACGATCGCGCAGGCGGCCGCGGACGCGCGCTTGACGAGACTCTCCCCACTCACTGTCGCGGCATTGTTGCGCATCGCGAGCCCCGGAAAGTCGGTTGCCTGCCGATCAACAGCGGCGAGCCGTCGCGCCGGCGCGAACCCCCGCCGCGACCGCGGCGCTCGCGCCCGGGCGCCGAGCGCCGGGCAGGGTTGCCAGCGCGGCGGGCCGGCGGATAGATTCCCTCCCAGCCCGGTCGACCGGCGCCGGGCAGGACCCGATGGCCAGCGGACCGCTCAACCTCCCCCTCCTCCGTCAGCTCCGCGACGACCCGACCGGCCGCGGGCGCGCCGCGCAGTCGCGGCGCTCGAGCGAGCTCCGCCCCCGAACCGCGGGCATCGAGCCGGTGCAGTCGGTCTGTCCGTTCTGCGCGGTCGGCTGCGGGCAGCGCGTCTACGTCGAGGACGGCCGGGTCAGCCAGATCGAGGGCGACCCCGACAGCCCGATCTCGCGCGGCCGGCTCTGCCCGAAGGGGGCGGCGACGCGGGCGCTGATCGAGAGCCCCTCGCGCGAGTACCGCGTCAAGTACCGCCCGCCCCACGGCCGCGACTGGGAGGAGCTCGACCTCGACGAGGCGATGGAGATGATCGCCGACCGCGTGATCGCGAGCCGCGCTTCCGGGTGGCAGGACGAGGACTCCGACGGCACCGGGCTGAACCGGACGATGGGAATCGGCAGCCTCGGCGGGGCGACGCTGGACAACGAGGAGAACTACCTGATCAAGAAGCTGTTCAGCTCGCTCGGGATCGTCCAGATCGAGAACCAGGCGCGAATATGACACTCCTCGACCGTCCCCGGTCTGGGGACGTCGTTCGGTAGGGGTGGCGCCACCACCTTCCAGCAGGACCTGCAGAACTCCGACTGCATCGTCATCCAGGGGTCGAACATGGCCGAGTGCCATCCGGTCGGCTTTCAGTGGGTGATGGAGGCGAAGGAGCGCGGCGCGAAGATCATCCACGTCGATCCGCGGTTCACGCGGACGAGCGCCGTCGCCGACCTGCACGTGCCGCTGCGCGCCGGCACCGACATCGCCTTCCTCGGCGGCATCGTCAACTACATCCTCGAGGGCGGCCGCGAGTTTCGCGAGTACGTCAAGCACTACACGAACGCGGCGACGATCGTGACCGGGGACTTCGCCGACACCGAGGACCTCGACGGGCTGTTCAGCGGCTGGGACCCGGAGTCGCGCAGCTACGACATCGCGACCTGGCAGTACGCGGGGATGGACGTCGCCGCCGGCGGCAAGCGCGAGGAGGGGGCGAACCCCGCCACCGGCGCCCGCGACGCCCAGGGCGGCAGGCTCGAGCACGGCAACCCGCCGGAGACGGACATGGACCTCGAGCACCCGCGCTGCGTGTTCCAGATCCTCAAGCGCCACTTCAGCCGCTACACGCCGGCGAAGGTGGCCGAGGTCTGCGGCGTCCCCGAGGAGACGTTCATCGAGGTCGCCGAGGCGCTCTGCTCGAGCTCGGGCCGCGAGCGGACCTCGGCGTTCTGCTACGCGGTCGGCTGGACCCAGCACACGGTCGGCGTCCAGTACATCCGCACCGCGGCGATCATCCAGCTCCTGCTCGGCAACATCGGTCGGCCCGGCGGCGGGATCCTGGCGCTGCGCGGCCACGCCTCGATCCAGGGTTCGACCGACATCCCGACGCTCTACAACCTCCTTCCCGGCTACCTCCCGATGCCGCATGCCCGTGCGCACCGGTCGCTCGCCGACTACCTCGAGACGAGCTCGGCGGCGACCGGATACTGGGGCCACATGGACGCCTACACGATCAGCCTGCTGAAGGCCTGGTGGGGCGATGCCGCGACCGCGGAGAACGACTGGTGCTTCGACTACCTGCCGCGGATCGACGGCAACCACTCCGCCTACCAGTCGGCGCTCGACATGCTCGACGGCAAGCTCGGCGGCTACTTCCTGCTCGGCGAGAACCCGGCGGTCGGGTCATCGAACTCGCGCCTGCACCGGCTCGCCCTCGCCGAGCTCGACTGGCTCGTCGTCCGCGACCTGCAGGAGATCGAGAGCGCCGCCTTCTGGTACGACGGCCCCGAGATCGAGTCGGGCGAGCTGGTCACCGAGGAGATCGGCACCGAGGTGTTCCTGATGCCGGCCGCCTCGCACGTCGAGAAGGACGGCAGCTTCACCAACACGCAGCGGCTCCTGCAGTGGCACAACAAGGCGGTCGAGCCCGGGGGGGATTGCCGCTCCGAGCTCTGGTTCATCTACCACCTCGGTCGCCTGATCCGCGCGAAGCTCGCCGGCTCGACCGACCCGCGCGATCGGCCGGTCCTCGACCTCACCTGGGACTACCCGACCGGGGGACCGCACGAGGATCCGAGCGCCGCGGCGGTGCTGCGCGAGATCAACGGGGTCGACCTCGACGGCGGCGAGCCCCTCGACGGCTTCGCGGCGCTGAAGGCCGACGGATCGACGGCGTGCGGCTGCTGGATCTACAGCGGCTGCTACGCGGGCGGGGTCAACCGGACGGCCGGCCGCAGGCCCGGTTCCGAGCAGTCGTGGGTCGCCCCGGAGTGGGGCTGGGCGTGGCCGATGAACCGGCGGCTGATCTACAACCGGGCCTCCGCCGATCCCGGCGGCGAGCCCTGGTCGGAGCGCAAGCGCTACGTCTGGTGGGACGCCGAGGAACGGCGGTGGACCGGCGAGGACGTGCCCGACTTCAAGGCCGACATGCCGCCCGATCACGTCCCCGACCGGGACGCGACAGCGGAGATGGCGCTGCGGGGCGACGGGCCCTTCGTGATGCAGCCCGACGGCCGCGCCTGGCTGTTCGCCCCTTCGGGGCTGGCCGACGGGCCGTTGCCGGCCCACTACGAGCCGCACGAGTCACCGTTCGTCAACGGGCTCTACGGGCAGCAGTCGAATCCCGCGCGCGAGCAGTACCCGCGCGCCGACAACGCCTACAACCCGACAGCCCCGGACGAGGGGGCCGCGGTCTTCCCCTACGTCGTCACCAGCTATCGGCTGACCGAGCACCACACCGCCGGAGCAATGACGCGCACGGTCCCTCATCTCGCCGAGCTGCAGCCGGAGATGTTCTGCGAGGTCAGCCCCGAGCTCGCCGCCGAGCGCGGCCTCGCCAACGGCGGCTGGGCGACGATCGTCACCTCGCGGACCGCGATCGAGGCGCGCGTCCTCGTCACCGAGCGGATCAGGCCGCTCGCGGTCGGAGGCCGAACCGTTCACCAGGTCGGCCTCCCGTTCCATTGGGGGTTCCGCGGGCGCTCGAAGGGCGACGCCGCCAACGACCTGTTCAGCATCGCCCTCGATCCGAACGTCCATATCCAGGAGGTCAAGGCGGCGAGCTGCGACGTCGTCGCGGGGCGCCGCCCGCGCGGCCCCGACCTGCTCGAGCTCGTCGCCTCCTACCGGCGCCGCGCCGGCTCGCGGGAGTCGCCATGAGCGCCACCGCGTCCCATCCGGACCCGGCCTGGCTGGAGACCCTGGGCGCGGAGGCCGAGCCCCGGGTCGGCTTCTTCACCGACACGAGCGTCTGCATCGGTTGCAAGGCCTGCGAGGTGGCCTGCAAGGAGTGGAACGGGGTGCCCGAGGAGAGCGGCGGGCTCAGCGGCCGCTCCTACGACAACGGCCGCGAGCTCGGCGCGAACCGCTGGCGCCACGTCGCCTTCGTCGAGCAGCGGATCGAGGTCGGCGTCGGCGGAGCGGCGCCGGACTCGCTGGCGGCGGAGGCCTCGCGGCAGCAGCTCGTCGAGGGGGGCCTGCCGGTCCACGACGCCGGCGACGGCCTGCGCTGGCTGATGAGCTCCGACGTCTGCAAGCACTGCACCGAGGCGGGCTGCCTCGACGGCTGCCCGACCGGAGCGATCTTCCGGACCGAGCACGGGACCGTCGTCGTTCAGGAGGACGTCTGCAACGGCTGCGGCTACTGCGTGGTCGCCTGCCCTTTCGGGGTCCTCGACCGGCGTCGCGAGGACGGGCGCGTCTGGAAGTGCACCCTCTGCTACGACCGGCTCCGCGGCGGGATGGAGCCGGCCTGCGCGCAGGCCTGCCCGACCGACTCGATCCAGTTCGGCGATCTCGACGCGCTCCGCAGCCGGGCCGCCGAGCGGGTCGAGCGGCTGCGCGAGCGCGGGGTCGGTGGCGCGCAGCTCTACGGCGCCGACGACGAGGACGGCGTCGGCGGGTTCGGGGCCTTCTTCCTGCTGCTCGATGACCCCGAGACCTACGGGCTGCCGCCCGACCCGGTCGTCCCGACCCGCCACCTGCCGGATGCGTTCGCTGCGGCCGCGGCCGCGTCGGCGGCACTGCTCGCCGGCGTCACCGCCGCGTTCATCGGAAGGCGTGGCCGGTGAGCGGGCGACCCGGGGACCGCGACGTCTCCGGCGATCTCCGCGGCGGCAGCGGCGGTGAGCGCGGGCGCGGGCGCAATGGTGGCGGCAGGAGCGGCGGTGGTGAACGTGGGCGCGATGGCGGCGGCGGAGGTGGCGGCCGCGGGCGCGGGCGCGGGCGCAATGGTGGCGGCAGGAGCGGCCGTGGTGAGCGACGGATGGTTCCCGCGGAACGCCCGCGCAGCTACTACGGGCAGCCGATCGTCAAGCGACCCGTGTGGACCTGGGAGATTCCCTGGTACTTCTTCGCCGGCGGGATGGCCGGGGCCGCCGCACCGCTCGCCTGGGCGGCGGGCGCGACCGGCAACGAGCTTCTCGCGAGGCGCGCCTGGTCGGTGGCGCTGCTCGGCGTGACCGCGAGCCCGGCGCTGCTCATCTCCGACCTCGGCCGGCCGGAGCGGTTTCTCAACATGCTCCGCGTCTTCAAGGTCACCTCGCCGATGAGCGTCGGCTCGTGGATCCTCGCCACCAACGGCGTCCTGATCGCACCGGCGACGCTGGCCGCGCTGAGCGGACGCCGCGGCCCGCGGCCGCTCCGGCTGGCCGGACGGCTGGCGGGCCCGCTCGCCGCGCTGGCGGGGCCGGGGCTGTCGACCTACACGGGGGTGCTGGTCGCCAACAGCGCGATCCCGGTCTGGAGCGAGGCGCGGCGCGAGCTGCCGTTCCTGTTCGCGGCCGGCTCGGCGGCCAGCGCCGGCGCCGCCGCGACGCTGCTGACGCCGGCCTCGCATGCCGGCCCGGCGCGGCGTCTCGCGGTCGCCGGCGGCGCCATGGAGCTGGCCGTCGGGCGGCGGATGGAGGCTCGCCTCGGTGGCCTCGGCCAGCCGTATCGACAGGGAGCCGCGGGCAGGCTCGCCAAGGCCGCGAGGGCGGCGAGCGTCGCGGGAGCCGGGTTGATGGCGCTCGGTGGCCGCCGTCGCGGCCTCGTCCGCCTCGGCGCCGGCCTGTTGCTCGCCGGCGCCGCCTGCGAGCGCTGGGCCGTCTACGAGGCCGGCTTCGCCTCCGCCGCCGATCCCGCCTACACGGTCGGCCCGCAGCGCGAGCGCCGCGGCGGCTGAAGCCGCAGGCGCTCGGCCGGGGCCCTGGGTGGCCGGGCGGAACCCCCGGGGATCCGACCGCCGTGTGGCCAGGGTGCCGGGCGAACCGGGATCGGCCATGCGGGGTTCGGGCGCGCTCGGTTCGCGCCCGGGCGCGCTGGGGCGGTCGCGGGCGGCATCCCGGCGCCATCCACCCCAGCGGGCTCGGTTTCGCTCCGGCACACGCCGGGGATGGCGCGCTGGGGCGGTCGCGGGCGGCATCCCGGCGCCATCCACCCCAGCGGGCTCGCCTCGCTCCGGCCCGCGCCGGACCGTTGCCCGCCCAAGTGGGCGCTCCGTTCTCCTCCGTTGACCTGCTCCCGGCCGGCTCAGCCGCGGGTGTCCCGCGGAACACCGGCGAGGGATCGGGAATCGGACGCTCAGGCGACCTCGATCCGCCCCGCGGGAGCGTCGGTGACCCTGCCGATGATTGCGCCGCCGACGCCCGCGGCAGCCTCCTCCGCGACGCTGACCAGCAGGCCCCCCGAGGTCATCGCATCGGTGAGGAGGACCCGGCGCGCCTCCGGCACCGAGTCGGCCCAGCTCACGAAGGCGGCCGCCTGCTCGCGGTTTCGGCGGCTGCCGCCGGCGTGCGCGCCGTCGTCGTCGGCGAGCTCGAGGACGCCGTCGATCGCCGGCACGGCGGCAGCGTCAACCGTCGCGCCCACCCCGCTGGCGCTGCAGACCTCGTGCAGGTGGCCGAGCAGCCCGAAGCCGGTCACGTCGGTGACCGCGGTCGCGCCGGCCGCCTTCGCCTCCTCCGCGGCGCGGGCATTCGATGCGCACATCACCGCCACCGCCCGCGCGACCAGCTCCGGGCCGGCGAGATCGCGCTTGGCGGCCGTGGTCGCCAAGCCGGAGCCGAGCGGCTTGGTCAGGACGAGGACATCGCCCGCGACCGCGCCGGCGTTGGTCATCATCGTCTCCGGGTCGACCAGGCCGGTGACGGCGAGGCCGTACTTCGGCTCCGGGTCGTCGATCGAGTGGCCGCCGCCGATCACCGCGCCGGCTGCCGCAACCGCCGCGGCGCCGCCGGCGAGGATCTCGGCGAGGACCGCAGCGTCGAGGTCGTCGAGCGGAAACGCGACGAGATTCAGAGCGACCAGCGGCGTCCCCCCCATCGCGTAGATGTCGGACATCGCGTTCGTGGCCGCGATCCGCCCGAAGTCGCGGGGATCGTCGACGATCGGGGTGAAGAAGTCGGCGGTGTGGACGAGTGCCTGGCGCGGGCCGATCCTGAACACGGCGGCGTCGTCGGCGGTCTGCGAGCCAACGAGCAGGTCGGGGTGCCCGTTGCCGGGCAGCGAGGCGAGGATCGCGGTGAGGCGGTCGCGGGGGATCTTGCAGGCGCAGCCCGCCCCGTGCGAGAGCGAGGTCAGGCGTGGGATCGCCCCGGTCGGGCCCATGGGCCGACGATACCCTGAGCGCATGCAGGCGAAGACCGGTGCCGAGCCGGACGGGGCCGACGGCGGGCGCGCGACCCTCCGCGACCTGCCCGCCGTCGAGCGGCTCGCGGCGAGCGTCCCCGGGCCGCGCCACCTCGCTATCGCGGCCGCCCGGGTCGAGATCGATTCGCTGCGGCTCCGGATCGCCGCCGGCACCGCCGCCACGATCGACGAGGAGGCCCTGCGGGCGACGGTCGCGGCCCGCACCGCGGCGCTCGCCGCCGGGTCGCTGCGGCCGGTCCTGAACGCAACCGGCGTGATCCTCCACACGAACCTCGGGCGAGCCCCGCTGGCTCCCGAGGCCGCCGCGGCGGCGGCGGCGATCGGGGCCTCCTACTCGAACCTCGAGTACGACGCCGCACGCGGCGAGCGCGGCAGCAGGATCGACCACCTCCACGACCTGCTCGTCGGCCTGACCGGCGCCGAGGCGGCGATCGCAGTCAACAACAACGCCGCCGCGGTGATGCTGGCGCTGGCGGCCCTGGCGGGCGACGGCGAGGTCGTCGTCGGCCGCGACCAGCTGGTCGAGATCGGCGGCTCGTTCCGGATCCCCGAGATCGTCGCCGCCGTCGGCGTCACCCTCGTTGAGGTCGGCACGACGAACCGGACCCGGGTCGGCGACTACGAGGCCGCGATCGGCGAGCGCACCGCGGCGCTGATGCGGGTCCACCAGTCGAACTTCCGGACCGTCGGCTTCACCGAGGGCCCCGACCTCGCCGCGCTCGCCGGGCTCGCGCGATCCCGCGGTCTGGTGCTGATCGACGACCTCGGCTCGGGCGCGCTCGACCCGATCGGCGACGAGCCGCTGGTCGGCGCTTCGGCGGCGGCGGGCGCGGTCACCTGCTTCTCCGCCGACAAGCTCCTCGGCGGGCCGCAGGCGGGAGTCATCGCCGGCCCCGCCGACGCCGTCGAGCGCTGCGCCGCCCACCCGCTCGCACGGGCGCTGCGGCTCGACAAGATGCAGGTCGCGGCCCTCGAGACGACGCTGCGGCTGCGTCGCGACCGCGGCGCCACGGCGGCGCCCGCCCTCGCGATGCTCGAGGCCGACCCGACCCGGCTGCGCGCGCGGGCCGAGCGAATCGCCGGGCTGGCCGGACCCGCGGCGACGGTGTCGGCCGCAGTCGCTCGCGCCGGCGGCGGCACCCTGCCCACGCTCGAGCTCCCCGGCCCGGTCTGCTCGGTCGAGCCCGGGGCGATCGGGGCGATCGGGCTCAGCGAGCGGCTCCGACTCGGCGACCCGCCGGTCATCGCCAGGATCGCCGACGGCCGGGTCGTGCTCGACCCGCGAACCCTCACCGACGACGAAGCCGAGCTCGCCGCCGAGGCGGTCAGACGAGCCCTTGCCTGACCGGCGGGACGCGACCGACCCGGTCGGGCCCGGCAGCGGTCCGGGGGTCGCCGATCCCGGGATCACGCTCGGGACCGCCGGCCACATCGACCACGGCAAGACCCGCCTCGTGACCGCGCTGACCGGCACCGATACCGACCGGCTCGCCGAGGAGCGGCGTCGCGGGATCTCGATCGAGCTCGGATTCGCCGAGCTCGAGCTGCCGGACGGCCGCACGCTCGGCGTGGTCGACGTCCCCGGCCACGAGCGCCTCGTCCGGACGATGGTCGCCGGCGCCGGCGGCATCGCCATGTTCCTGCTCGTCGTCGCCGCCGACGACGGCGTGATGCCGCAGACCGTCGAGCACCTCGAAGCGCTGCGCGCGCTCGGCGTCGAGGTCGGCGTCGTCGCACTCAACAAGATCGACGTCGCGGATGCCGCGACCCGGGAGCTCGCCCGCGACGAGATCGCCGCACTGGTGCCCGAAGCGACGGTCATCGAGGTGAGCGCCGCGCGCGGCGACGGAATCGAGCGGCTCCGGGCGGCGATCGCGGCCGCGGCCGGGCGCGTCGCGGCCGGGCGCGATCGCGACGCCGCGTGGCCGCGGGTCGCGGGCCTCCTCCACGTCGATCGATCGTTCACGATCGCCGGCGCCGGGACCGTCGCGACCGGGACGGCGGCGGGCTCGGGCTTCGTCGCCGGGGCCCCGGTCACCGTCCTCCCCGAGGGGCGCCGGGCGCGGGTCCGCTCGATCCAGGTCCACGGTCGCGGCGTCGCCGCCGCCGGCGGCGGCCGGCGGGTCGCGCTCAATCTCGCCGGGCTCGGCCGCGGCGAGGTCCCGCGCGGGGCGGTCGTCAGCGCCGCCGATCCCGGACCGCGGCCGAGCTATCGACTCGACGTCCGCCTGCTCGGCGGCGTCGCCGCGGCGACGGGGCGGCTCGGGAGGGTCCAGGTCCACCACGGGACGCGGGACGTGCCGGCGCGGGTCGTCCCGCTCGGCGGCGGGTTCGCGCAGCTTCGCCTCGAGTCCCCGCTCGTCGCCCGCGCCCGCGACCGTGCCGTGCTCCGCTCCATCTCCCCGCCGGCGACGATCGGCGGCGCCGAGGTGGTCGACCCCGGTCCGCGTCGGCACGGCCCCGACCCCGACCCCGACCTGCTCCGCCTCCTCACCGAGGGCGAGCCGGCCGCGATCGTCGCCGCCGCGGTTCGCGACGGCCGCGAGCTCACGGTCGACGCCGGAGGATGGGATGCCGACTCGCCGATCGCCTGGGCGCTCGCGCGCTTTCCGCTCGCCGACTGGCAGCGCGGAATCGCGGAGCTGCTCGAGGCCGGCCGGCTTCGCGACGATCGCGGGATGCTCCGGCCCGCGGCCGCCGCGGCGTCGGGACGGGAGGTGTCCGCCCCGGTCGCGCTCGACGCGACCGACGAGCGGCTGCTCGCGATGATCGAGTCCGGCGGCATCGAGCCACGCCCCCCGCAGACGCTCGCCGACGCGCTCGACCTCCCGCGCGCCGACGTCGTCGAACGGCTCGCGAAGTTGACCGGTGCCGGCCGCCTCCGCCACGTCTCGACCGAGGTCTGGTACCCGCCGGAGCGGCTCGATCGGCTCGAGCGGTTCGCCCTCGCGCTCGCCGCCCGCGACGGGTCGGTCAGCCTCGCCGGCCTGCGCGACGCGTTGCGGACGAGCCGCAAGTACTCGCAGGCGATCCTCGAGCACCTCGACCGCAGCGGCCGCACCGTGCGTCACGGCAACGAGCACCTCCCCCGCCCGTCCGCTGATCCCCCCCGCCCGTCCGCTGATCCCCCCCCGTCCGCTGATCCCTCCCGCCCGTCCGCCGATCCCCCCGCCCGTCCGCCGACCCGACCGGCGCCTCGATCGCGAGCGACGAATAACTCACGAATACTGTGAGAAATCCGTCGCTCGGCGGGAGCGAGGGCGGTTTCGCTCGGCGGGAGCGGGAGCGGTCTCGCAGGTCGGAAGGCAGCGCTCGACTAGCCTGCCGCGGAGCCGCGTGGGGCGGCAGGGGTCTGGTGGCCCATCCGGCCTTCAAAGCCGGCAGGGCGGTGCAGCCCATCGCTTGGAAGGTTCGATTCCTTCGCCGCCTCGTTCAGCCGGTGATCCGCCCGGTCGAGAACCGGCGCCGGTAGAGGATGTAGGGGCGGCCGACGTACTGCAGCGGGATGCTCCAGGCATGGACGAGGCGGCTGAACGCGAAGCTGCCCCAGAAGGCCCAGGCGAGGATCGCGTGCACCTGGTAGATCGTCGGCGCCCCGGTCGCCGCGCCGACGTCGGGGTCGAGGTAGAACAGCGACTGCCACCAGGGGCTGATCGTGTCCCGGTAGTTGTGCGGATCGCTGGTGAACAGCGTGTAGCCGAAGGTCATCCAGCACCCGATCACGATCAGCGCCGTGAGCAGCGAGTAGGTGAGCATGTCCATCCGCGTGGTCGTCCGCCGGACGCGTTCGCTGGTCGCCCGCCGGTAGAGCAGCCCGGCGAGGCCGATCACGGTCACCGCGCCGGCGATGCCGCCCGCAACCCCGGCGAACCAGCGGTAGAAGCCCTCGGAGATGCCGACCGATTCGGTCAGCGATTCGGGGATGCAGAGGCCGATCACGTGACCGCCGATCGCGGCCAGGGCGCCGTAGTGGAACATCGGGCTGGCCCAGCCGAGCACGTTACGGTCGAGCAGCTGCGTGGAGCGGCTCGTCCACCGGAACTGCCCGGTCCGGTAGCGCCAGACGTGCCCGACGACGAAGACCGCGATCGCCGCGTAGGGCAGGATGATCCAGAGGAGGACGTCGCCGGCGCTCATCGGCGCGTCTCCGCCGCCGGCATCACCTCGGGGGGAGCGAAGGGCTCGAGCCCGACGAGCTCCTGCGGGGGGCCGTCCGCCGCGAGCCTGCCGGCGAGCGCGCGATCGATGGCGCGCGGCTCGCCGAGCGTCACGCAGACCGCCTCGACGAGGTTCGCGTAGGGGCTCCCGAGGTCGGCGAGGCTGAGCCGGACCAGCTCGAGCGCCGCCCGATGCTCGCGCAGGACGATCTCGCCGCGACCGTCGGGCGCGTCGGCGGCGAACTCGAGCATCACCGGCAGGTAGTCGGGCAGCTCGGTTCCCTCGAGCGGCAGCCCGGCGGAGCGGTAGAGCTGCTTGAGCCGCAGCAGGGCGCTGCCGCGCTCGCGCCTATCCCCCTCGCCGTAGAAGGTCAGGTAGAGGCCGGAGCGCTTGTGGAGGTCGATCGTCTCCACGTAGTGCTGCTCGGCGGCCAGCGGCTCGCTCGCCCCCCACCAGGCGCAGAAGCGCTCGAGCGCCTGCCGCGGCTCGGAGGGCGGCAGCCCGGCGACCGCGGCCCCGATGGCGGGACGGAGCGCCCGCAGCTCGGCGTCCGGATAGCGCAGCAACAGCGAGCAGAGCTTGTAGATCGTCGCGGCCTCGGGCGGCTTGCGGCGTCCCAGTGCCATCAGCCGTCCGCCTGCGCCCGCCGGTCCCCGAGCATCTCGACGATGTCGAGCTTCGCCGGCCGCTCGGCGGCGATCGCCCCCGCGGCTGCGTCGGGATCGCGGCCCTCCCCGACCATCTCGAGCACGTCGATCCCGGTCCGATCGGCGCTGAGCATGAACGACTCCTCCTCGGCCGTCGAGCTGTGGGCGACCGCGCCGCAGTTGCCCGGTCCGCCCTCGAAGTCGAGCCCGCAGGCCCCCTGCTGCTCCATCAGCCGCCCGGCGAGCTCGGCGTGCGCCTTCGGGATCACGTAGCGGTCCTCGTACTTGGCGATCGCGAGCAACCGGTACATGTCCTCGGCGTCCGCGGCGCTGATCCCGGCCGACTCCGGCAGCGACGCATCGTGCACGTCGAGGACCTCGCGCTTGCGCATGTGGCCGCGCATCGCCGCCAGTCGCCTCAGCACCCCCCGGATCACCTCCGAGTCGCCGGCGGCGAGCAGGTTGGCGAGGTAGTCGACCGGGATCCGCATCTGCTCGATCGTCGGCAGGATCCGATCGGGGTCGGCCTCGTAGCCGTCGTCCTCGAGGGTGTTCGTGATCGGCGAGAGCGGCGGCACGTACCAGACCATCGGCAGCGTCCGGTACTCGGGATGGAGCGGCAGCGCCACCCCGTAGCGGTGCGCGAGCGCGTAGACCGGGGAGCGCCGGGCGGCCTCGATCCAGTCGTCGGGAATCCCGTCGCGGGCGGCCTGCTCGCGGACGGCCGGGTCCTCGGGGTCGCAGAACACGTCTCGCTGGGCGGCGAGCAGCTCGTGCTCGTCGGGCACCGAGGCCGCCTCCTCGACCCGGTCGGCGTCGTAGAGGACGAGGCCGATGTAGCGGATCCGGCCGACGCAGGTCTCCGAGCAGATCGTCGGCTGGCCGGACTCGATCCGCGGGTAACAGAGGGTGCACTTCTCGGCCTTCCCGGTCCGGTGGTTGAAGTAGACCTTCTTGTACGGACAGCCGGAGACGCAGAACCGCCAACCCCGGCACTTCGCCTGATCGACGAGGACGATCCCGTCCTCCTCGCGCTTGTACATCGCGCCGGAGGGGCAGGAGGCGACGCAGGAGGGGTTCAGGCAGTGCTCGCAGATCCGCGGCAGGTAGAACATGAACGCCTCCTCGTAGGAGGCCTTGACCTGCTCCTCGATCTCCCTGGTCAGCGGGTCCTCGTGGATGCGCTCCGGCGCGCCGGCGAGGTTGTCGTCCCAGTTCGGCCCCCACCTGACCTGATCGAGCGGCTTGCCGGTGATCTGCGAGCGGGCCCGGGCGACCGGATCGTGCTCCGACAGCGGCGCCGTGATCAGCTTCTCGTAGTCGTAGGTCCAGGGCTCGTAGTAGTCGTCGATCTGCGGCAGGTCGGGGTTGGCGAAGATGCTGAGCAGCTTCTTGATCCGGCCCCCGGCCCGGAGCTTCAGCCGGCCCTTGCGGTCGAGCTCCCAACCGCCCCGCCAGCGCTCCTGGTCCTCCCAGCGCTTCGGGTAGCCGACCCCGGGCTTGGTCTCGACGTCGTTGAACCACATGTACTCGGCGCCGGGCCGGTTCGTCCAGACCTGCTTGCAGGTCACCGAGCAGGTGTGACAGCCGATGCACTTGTCGAGGTTCATGACCATCCCGACCTGGGCGCGGATCCTCACTCGAACGTCACCTCCGCCTCGCGCTTTCTGAGCACCGTCACCTCGTCGCGCTGCGATCCGGTCGGCCCGTAGTAGTTGAACCCGAAGCTGAGTTGCGCGTAGCCGCCGACGAAGTGGGTCGGCTTCATCACGATCCTGGTGGCCGAGTTGTCGGTGCCGCCGCGCTTGCCCTGCAGCTCGGTCAGCGGCACGTTCAGGTGCCGGTCCTTGGCGTGGTAAATCATGCAGGTGCCCGCCGGGATCCGGTGGCTGACCGCGGCGCGGCAGGCGATCACGCCGTTGCGGTTGAAGGCCTCGACCCAGTCGTTGTCGCGGATCTCCAGCGCCTCGGCGTCCTCGCGGCTGACCCAGAGCATCCCGCCGCCCCGGAACAGGGTCAGCATGTGGATGTTGTCCTGGTATTCGGAGTGGATCGACCACTTCGAGTGCGGGGTCAGGTACTTCAGGGTCAGCTCGCGCCGTCCGGAGCCGTCCCGCGCCCCCTGATCGCCGAAGACCGCCCGGTGCCGCAGCGGCGGCCGGAACACCGGCAGGCCCTCGCCGATCTCGAGCATCCAGGCGTGGTCGAGGTAGAAGTGCATCCGCCCCGAGAGCGTGTGCCAGGGCTTGTCGCGCTCGACGTTCTGGGTGAACGGGGCGTAGCGACGGCCGTGCGCCTCGATCCCGGACCACTCCGGCGAGGTGATCACGGTGCGGGGCTGCACCTGGGCATCGTGGAAGGTGATCCGGTCGCCGCCCCGGGCCGCGGCGAGGTCGGCCAACGCGACGCCGGCCGTCTCCTCCATCGCCTCGAACCCGGCGACCGCGAGCCGCCCGTTCGTCGTTCCCGAGAGCGCCAGGATCGCCTCGCAGGCATGCTCGACCCGCTCCAGGGAGGGGCGCCCGTCGGCGACCCCGCCCCGCACCGTCCCGTTCTTGGCGCCGAGCTCGCGGACCTCCTCGTCGGCGGTCCAGCTCGCGCCCTTGACCTGGGTGCCGAGCTCCTCGACGAGGGGGCCGAGCGCCTTCCACCTCTCCGCCACGTTCGGGTAGTCGCGCTCGATCACGAGCAGCTTCGGCATCGTCTTGCCCGGCACCGGCTCGCACTCGCCGGCCCGCCAGTCCCGCACCTCGCCGAGCGGCTGGGCGATCTCGTCGGCCGTGTCGTGCAGAAGCGGCGCCGCCATCAGGTCCCGGCGCGTGCCGAGGTGCTCGACGGCGAGCTCCGAGAACCGCTCGGCGATCCGCCTGAACGTGTCCCAGTCGGTCTTGTTCTCCCACGGCGGCGGCACCGCCGGGTTGAAGGTGTGGACGAAGGGATGCAGGTCGGTCGAGGAGAGGTCGTGCTTCTCGTACCAGGTGGCGGCCGGCAGGACGACGTCGGAGAAGAGCGCGTTCGAGGTCATCCGGAAGTCGATCGTGGTCAGCAGGTCGAGCTTCCCCTCGGAGGTCCGATCGCGCCAGGTGACGTCGCGCGGGCGCAGCTCCGGGGGCGTCTCCTCGGCGCGGACCGCGTTCTCGGTCGTCCCGAGCAGGTGCTTGAGGAAGTACTCGTGGCCCTTGCCGGAGGAGCCGAGGACGTTCGCGCGCCAGACCGTCATCACCTTCGGCTCGTTCTCCGGATCGTCGGGGTCCTCGCAGGCGAAGCGGAGCCTTCCCGCGCGCAGCTCCTCGATCACGTGCGTGGCCGGGTCGACCCCCTTCGCCTCGGCCTCGTCGACGAGGTCCAGCGAGCTGCGATCGAAGCTCGGGAAGGACGGCAGCCAGCCGAGCCGCGCCCCGAGCGCGTTGACGTCGGCGACGTGCATCCCCGCGAACAGGCCGCGGCCGAGCGGCGAGGCGTGGTCCTCGGGGCGGTAGCCCTCGTAGCGCCACTGGTCGGTCGCGAGGTAGAAGAACGGGGTGCCGGACTGATGCCGCGGCGGGCGCACCCAGTCGAGGGCGAAGGCGACCGTCTGCCAGCCGGCCAGCGGGCGAACCTTCTCCTGGCCCACGTAGTGGGCCCAGCCGCCGCCGTTGACGCCCTCGCAGCCGCACATCATCACCAGCGCCAGGAAGGTGCGGTAGGTCTGGTCGGAGTGGAACCAGTGGTTCGTGCCGGCCCCCATCGCGATCATCGACCGGCCGCGGGTCTGCTCGGCGTTGCGGGCGAACTCGCGGGCGATCCGGGCCGCCGCGCCGGCATCGACGCCGGTGATCGGCTCCTGCCAGGCGGGGGTGCAGGGGGCCGGGTCGTCGTAGCCGGACGGCCACTCGCCGGGCAGGCCCTCGCGGCGGACGCCGTAGTGGGCGAAGCTCAGGTCGAGCACGGTCGTGACGAGCTGGTCGCCGAGCCGAAGCGCCGGCACGCCGCGGCGGATCGAGGCGCCGCCCTCGGTCGCGCCGATGTCGAAGCGTGGCAGGTCGACCTCGACCGCCTCCTCGGCGCGGCCGAGCAGGCTCAGCGCCGGCTCGATCCCGGCCGGCTTCAGGTTCCAGCGCCCGGGCTCGCCGTAGCGGTGTCCGACCGACCCGTTCGGCACCGCCGGCCTGCCGGTCCGCTCGTCGAGCACGACCGGCTTCCACTCGCAGTTCTCAGGCTCGCCCCCGGCCCCCTCCAGGTCGGAGGCCCGCAGCAGTCGGTCGGGCACGTAGGCGCCGTCGCGCTCGCGCAGGGTGACGAGCAGCGGCAGGTCCGTGTAGCGCCGTGCGTAGCGCTGGAAGTAGGGCGCCTGCCGGTCGGCGTAGAACTCCTTCAGGATCACGTGGCCCATCGCCATCGCCAGCGCCCCGTCGCTGCCCGGTTGCGCGGCCAGCCAGTGGTCGGCGAACTTCGTGTGCTCGGCGTAGTCGGGCGAGACGACGACGACCTTCTGGCCCCGGTAGCGGGCCTCGACCATGAAGTGGGCGTCCGGGGTCCGCGTCGTCGGCAGGTTCGTGCCCCAGATGATCAGGTAGCCGGCGTTGAACCAGTCGCCCGACTCGGGGACGTCGGTCTGATCGCCGAACACCTGTGGCGAGGACGGCGGCAGGTCGGCGTACCAGTCGTAGAACGACAGGATCACCCCGCCGATCAGCGCCAGAAAGCGCGAGCCGGCGCCGTAGGAGGCCATCGACATCGCCGGGATCGGCGTGAAGCCGACGCAGCGGTCGGGGCCGTATCGCTTGATCGTGTGGACGTGAGCCGCGGCGACGATCTCGGTGACCTCCTCCCAGCTCGCCCGGACGAAGCCGCCCTTGCCCCGCTGGGACTTGTAGAGGCGCGACTTCTCGGGATCGCCGACGATCTCCGCCCAGGCATCGACCGGGTCGCCGAGCCGCGCCCGGGCCTCGCGGAACATCGCCAGCAGGCTGCCGCGCACATACGGGTACTTGAGCCGCAGCGGCGAGTACGTGTACCACGAGAACGACGCGCCGCGCGGGCAGCCGCGGGGCTCGTACTCGGGCATCTCGGGCCCGGTCGAGGGGTAGTCGGTCGCCTGCGCCTCCCAGGTGATCAGGCCGTCCTTGACGTAGACGTTCCACGAGCAGGAGCCGGTGCAGTTGACCCCGTGGGTGGAGCGGACGACCTTGGAGTGCGCCCAGCGGCCGCGGTAGGAGCGCTCCCAGTCGCGGTCCTTGGCGACGAGCTGGCTCCAGTTCTCGGCGTTGGTCGGCCCGCGGCGCAGGAATCGGTGCGCCTCGAGCAGCGGGTTCGGCCGCTCAGCCATCTCGTTGCGTTCCCTGCGATCTCGTCACGGTCCTGACCGGTGGACCGGCGCCGGCCCGCCCGCATCGGCGGGACCCATCGACACCGTCGTCCACGCATGTCCCCCGAATCGGCCCGGCGCAAACCGCTATACTTTACACACATATGATGTATAAAATGAGGAAGCAGTGGAGGTGGGCGATGGCTGCGCGAGCGGCGGGACCGGCGGGGACGAGAACGAGGCGACCCACGGCGGCGGTGTCCGCGGCGATGGTCGCGGCACGGCGGCTCGGGGCGCCGCGACGAAAGCAGCGCCGGGGCGGGCACCGGTCGGACCGGCCCGGCCCGGCCGCACCGACCGGGGGGCGATCGCGATGACGGACCCGCTCTATCCGCGGCCGACCACCGAGGTTCGCGCCCACCGTCACGAGCTGGCGCCGGCCACCGATGATGCCTTCCAGGCATTCAGCCGGCAGGTGTTCGCCGACGGCGCGCTGTCCGCGCAGGCCAAGCAGCTGATCGCCGTGGCGGTCGCGCACACGACCCAGTGCCCGTACTGCATCCGCGGCCATACCCGGGCCGCGTTACGGGCCGGAGCCAGCAACGAGCAGATCATGGAGGCGATCTGGGTCGCCGCGGAGATGCGCGCCGGCGGCGCCTACGCGCACTCGGCCCTGGCCCTCGATGTGATGGAGCGGGACGCCGCGAAGGCCTGAGACGCTCAGCCTGCCGACGTCCGTCCCCGGGTCGCCGCCGGGCCGCCGGGCTCGGCCTCCCGGCGCCGGTGGGCGGCGACGACGAGGTTCTCGAGCGCCGGCAGGACCTCCTCCCAGCGACGGGTCTTGAGGCCGCAGTCGGGATTGACCCAGAGCCGCTCGCGCGGGATCGTGCCCTCGGCCCGCTCCAGCAGCTCCTCGATCTCGCGGACGGAGGGAATCCGCGGCGAGTGGATGTCGTAGACGCCGGGGCCGATCCGGTTCGGGTATCCGGCGAACGGCTCGAGCAGGTCCATGCCCGATCGCGACGCCTCGATCGAGAGCACGTCGGCATCCATC
Organism: Solirubrobacterales bacterium; assembly: GCA_041393495.1. GTDB lineage: Bacteria > Actinomycetota > Thermoleophilia > Solirubrobacterales > 70-9 > RHKX01. The sequence goes on from JAWKKA010000005.1 coordinate 136,810, forward strand.
CGTGCGATCTCCTCGGCGAGCTCCCCGAACTCCGAGTAGCACATGTGCAGGTGAACCTGGGTCGCGGGGCCGAGCCTCGCGGTCGTCTGCCGGAAGTTGTCGACCGCCCGGCGCAGGTAGCCGGCTCGCTCGCTGCGTCGCAACGGCAGGCCCTCGCGGAACGCCGCCTCGTCGATCTGGATCATCGCGGCGCCGATCCGCTCGAGGTCGAGCGCTTCGTCGCCGATCGCCAGCGCGAGCTGCGCGCCGATCGCCTCGGCGGGGAGGTCGTCGCGCAGAAACGACCACTGCATCATCGTCGTCGGGCCGGTCAGGATCGCCTTCACGGGCCGCTCGGTCAGCCCCTGGGCATAGCGCCACCAGCGCACGCTGATCGGCTCCGGACGGGAGACGTCGCCGAACAGGATCGGCGGCCGCACGCAGCGCGACCCGTAGGACTGGACCCAGCCCGCCTCGGTCGCCGCGAAGCCGCGCAGGCGCTCGGCGAAGTACTGGACCATGTCGTTGCGCTCGGGCTCTCCGTGCACGAGCACGTCGAGGCCGAGCTGCTCCTGACGGAGGATGGCGGCATCGATCTCGGCCTCGAGGAAGCGCTCGTAGCCGGCGCGGTCCAGCTCACCGGTGAGCAGCCGCCGGCGCGCGTCCCGGATCGCCGCCGTCTGCGGCAGCGATCCGATCGTCGTCGTCGGCAGCGCCGGCAGCTCGCACCGGCTCGCCTGGATGCGGGCCCGCTCGGACGCCGGTGCGCGGTCGCATCGGTCCGGGGCCGGCAGCTCGGCGAGGCGAGCCGCGGTCTGCGGGTCGGTCACCCGGGCCGAGCGGCGCCGGCCCTCGAGCGCCCTTCGGCTCGGCGCGAGCAGCGCCTCGCGTTCGGAGCCATCGGCCGCCAGCGCAGCCCTGAGCCGCGCCAGCTCGTCGAGCTTCTCGGTGGCAAAGGCGAGCCAGGAGCGGAGCTCGGGGTCGAGCCGGGACTCGCGCTCGAGGCTGTAGGGGACGTGGAGCAGCGAGCAGGAGGGAGCGAGGCGCACCCGCCCGGCGCCGAGTCGGGCAAGCGCCGGCTCGACCTGCCGCACGATCGCGTCGAGATCGCTTCGCCAGACGTTGCGGCCGTCGATCACCCCGAGCGAGAGCCGCGCCTCGTCGCCGACCGCCGCCAGCGCCGGACCGAGCTGCTCGGGCGCCCGGACCAGATCGAGGTGGAACTCGGCGGCGGGAAGCCGCAGGACCCGCTCGAGCGCATCGCCGAGCCCGCCGAAGTAGGTGACGAGGGCCAGCTCGAGGTCCGATCTCGCCCCTGCCAGGCGGTCCCAGCTCCGCTCGATCAGCGCCAGCAGGTCCACGTCGACGTCGCCGGCCAGGCAGGGCTCGTCGATCTGCACCTCCGTCGCACCGGCGCGAGCGAGACCCTCCAACACCCCCTGGTAGGCATCGAGCAGCGGCTCCAGCCGCTCGAGCGGTCGCACCCCCGGCGCCGCGCCCTTCGCCAGCGACAGGAACGAGACCGGGCCGAGCAGCACCGGCCGGCTGCCGGGCGCGTCCGCGAGCTCCGCGAGTGGCTTGGCCAGACGGGGAGCGAAGCCGGTGCGCGGTCCGATCTCGGGTACGAGGTAGTGGTAGTTGGTGTCGAACCACTTGGTCATCTCCAGCGGCGCGACCTCGCCACCGCCCCTCGCCATCGCGAACATCAGCTCGAGCGAGCCCGGCTCGAAGTCCTCCGCGAAGCGCTCCGGAACGGCATCGACCAGCAGCGCCGCGTCAAGGACGTGGTCGTAGAGCGAGAAGTCGTTCGAGGGCAGGACGTCCACCCCCGCCGCGACGGCGGCATCGCGCTGATCGCGGCGCAACGCCGTCGCGACCCCTTCGAGCTCCGCGGCGGTCGCGTCGCCGCGCCAGAACGACTCCAGGGCCGTCTTCAGCTCGCGGTCGGGGCCGATCCGGGGAAACCCGAGGACCGCTGTCTCGATGCCGTCACCATCCATCTCGACACCGATGATATTTCGCATCGGCGATGTGCAAAGCCGGCGACAGCCGCCTACGAACGCTCGAACACCAGCCGGTAGTGCTCGAGCAGCTCGCGCTCGAAGCAGACGGTGTTGGCGCTCACCCCCGAGGTGAAGGCGAGTCGAAACTCGCGACTGGTGAGCCAGCGGGGAACGAGCCGCGCCTTCACGAGCGTCTTGCGCAGCCCCGGCTCGGCGAAGCGGCGGCGCCAGCGGGCGATCGTCTCGATGTAGTCGAGCCTGCCGCTCGAGCTCTCGACGAGCTGCAGGTGCGGCGCGGCGGTGCGGACGATCTGCTCGCGGCCGGAGGGCAGGAACGAGCCCGGGAACTGATGCGCCATCAGGCCCAGGTAATGGGCGTCGGAATCGGACGGGGCCTCGACGTCGCCGTGGACGGGGTCGCCCGCGTTCGGGCCGAACGTCATCGTCTGCAGGTAGAGGCGCCCGCCCGCCGGCAGGATCCCGGCGACGTTGGCGAACAGGCCCGCGTAGATCTCCTCCTGGCGGCCGGCCGCGTGATCGGCGGGAGAGCAGAAGTGCTCGAAGGCACCCAGGCTCGCCACCGCGTCGAACGGGCCGAACGTGTCGCGATCGACCCGCCGCGCGTCACGCAGGTGGACGTCATGCCCGTGCCGACGACAGGCTCGCAGCTGCGCCGCCGACAGCGTCACGCCGACTCCGGCGCCACCGCGATCGCGGTTGTAGGCGAGCAGCGGCCCCCAGCCGCAGCCGAGGTCGAGCAGCCGCCGCTCCGGCCCGATCCCGATCTGCGCGGCGACGTACTCGTGCTTGCGCCGCTGCGCCTGCTCGAGCGTCAACGAGAAGTCGCCGTCGAACTTGGCGCCGCTGAAGTCAGCCTGCTCGCCGAGGCTGAGCCGAAAGAGCCGATCGATCAGCGAGTAGGTGAAGTCGAGGTCGCGACGGTCGGCCACCACCCGAACCTACCGGCTGGCGACCCGCCCCTCAGATCTCCTCGGGGACCATCTGGATCGCCCCGCTCGGGCACTCGGCGACGCAGATCCCGCAGCCCTTGCAGTAGTCGTAGTCGATCTCGTAGCGCTCGCCGGGGCGGCCGAGCTTGATCACGGCGTTGTCGGGGCAGACGCCGTAGCAGTTGTCGCAGGAGAAGCAGTTGCCGCACGACAGGCAGCGGCGCGCCTCGAACAGGGCCGTCGAGGCATCGTGGCCCTGCACGACCTCCGCGAAGTTGCTCTGCCTGCGGACCGCGTCGAGACGGGGCCGGCGCGTGCGCGGCGCGTCGGCGTAGTACCAGGTGTTGAGGGTCTCGAACCCGGCCAGCTCGAGCTCCGAAGCAGCGGCCGGCTCGGAGTTGCGCAGCCAGGCGTCGACGTTGTCGGCGGCGCGGCGGCCGTGGCCGATCGCGACCGTGACCGAGCGCTCGGCCGGGACCATGTCGCCGCCGGCGAAGACGCCGGCGCGTCCGGTCATCATGTTCGGCCCCACGCTCACCACCCCGTCCTCCACCTCGATTCCGGGGACCCCCTCGACGAGCGAGAGGTCGCACTCCTGACCGAGCGCGAGCACCAGTGAGTCGGCCTCGAGCTCGTCGAGCTCGCCGGTCGGCTGCGGGAAGCCGGTCTCGTCGAGCTCCATGCGCTCGAGCACGAGCTTGCCCTCGTCGGCCCGCTTGATCGTCGCCAGCCAGCGCATCATCACGCCCTCCTCGGCGGCCTCGGTGAACTCGACGTCGTGAGCGGGCATCTGCTCGCGGGTCCGCCGATAGACGACGACCGCGTCGGCGGCGCCGAGCCGCTTCGCCGTCCGGGCCGCGTCCATCGCCGTGTCGCCGCCGCCGTAGACGGCGACGCGGCGCCCGAGCAGCGGCTTCTCCCCGGCCTCGAGGTCGTGCAGCATCGAGACCGCGTCGATCACGTGGGCGGCGGTGCCGGCGGGGACGTAGGCGCGCTTGCCGATCTGGGCGCCGACGGCGAGGAAGGCGGCGTCGAAGCCCTCGGCCATCGCCGCCTCGATGTCGCTGACCTTGTGGTTCAGCTCGAGCTCGACTCCGAGCTCGAGGATCCGCTCGACCTCGGCCTCGAGGACATCGCGCGGCAGCCGGTAGCGGGGGATCCCGAACCGCATCATCCCGCCGCTCATCGGCCCGGCCTCGCGGATCGTCACGGCATGGCCGTGGCGGCGCAGGAAGTAGGCGGCGGCGAGCCCCGATGGCCCGGCGCCGACGACGAGCACCCGCTTGCCCGTGTCCGCGGCCGCGGCCGGCAGCTCCCATCCGTGCTCGATCGCGGCGTCGCCGAGAAACCGCTCGACCGAGTTGATCCCGACCGCCTCGTCGAGCTGACCGCGGTTGCAGGCGGTCTCGCAGGGGTGGTAGCAGACCCTCCCCATCACCGCCGGGAACGGGTTGTCGGCGACGATCCGCCGCCAGGCGCGCTCGTAGCCGGCGCCACCCTCCTCGGCCTCGTACAGCCACTCCTGGACATCCTCATGGGCGGGACAGGCGTTGTTGCAGGGCGGCAGCCGATCGATGTAGACGGCGCGCTCGGTCCGCCAGGTCCCGGTCTTGTTGGCGAGGCTGGAGCCGACATCGAGCGTGATCGCGTACGGCTTGTCCATCAGTCCTTCTCCTCGCCGTCGATCAACCCGAACCGGGCGATGTTGCGATCGGCCCCGGCCTGGATCCGGTCGAGGACCTCGCGGTTGCGCTCCGGCTTGAACAGGTGGGCGAAGCGCTTCTGCAGCTTCAGGTACTCGATGACCGGCGTCCGCCGACGGATCTTCGCGACCGACGTGACCTCGCCGCCCTCGGCCTCGAAGACCGGAAACAGGCCGGTCTCCTTGGCGAGCCGGGCGAGCTTGATCGTGTCCTCCGAAGCCGACCCCCAGCCGAGCGGGCAGGGGACGAACGCGTGGATGTAGCGGGCGCCGCGCATCTCCATCGCCCGCTCGACCTTCGCTTCGAGGTCGCGGAGCTCGGACACGGTCGCGGTGGCCACATAGGGGATCTCGTGGGCCATCGCGATCAGCGGCACGCTCTTGCCCTGGCCGAAGACGTTGCCGGGCTCGGCGCCGACCGGCTTCGTGTTCGCGGTCCGGGCCGCCGGCGGGGTGGCGCCGGAGCGCTGCACGCCGGTGTTCATGTAGCCCTGGTTGTCGTAGCAGATGAACAGCACGTCATCGTTGCGCTCGAACATCCCCGACAGGCAGCCGAACCCGATATCGACGGTGCCGCCGTCGCCGGCCTGCCCGACGACGCGGACGTCCTCGCGTCCCTTCGCCTTCATCGCCGCCGCCATCCCGGCCGCGACCGCGGGGGCGTTGCCGAACAGCGAGTGGATCCAGGGGAGCTGCCAGGACGACTCCGGAAACGGGGTCGAGAAGACCTCGAGGCAGCCGGTCGCGTTCGCGGCGATCATGCTCCCCCCGGATGCCCGCATCGCCGCGTCGAGCGCGTAGCGGGCGCCGAGCGCCTCGCCGCAGCCGCGGCAGGCGCGATGGCCCGAGGTCAGCGTGTTCGAGCGCTCCATCCGTGCCTGCACCGACCGCTGCTCGGGGTCGAGCAGGCGATTTCCGACGACGAAGGTGCCGACCTGGTAGTGCTTGACCTGCTGCTCCGCCATCACCGCCTCCTCAGTACGGCCTCGCGGCGACGATGCCGAGCTCGCGGACGATGTTCTCGGCGTGCGGGCCGACGCGCCCGCCGCCGCGCGTCCGCTCGAGCTCGCGCTCGACGACGTCGCTCTTCAGGTCGAGGAAGTGCAGCAGGTGGGGATCGAGCCGATCGGCGAGGACGTCGTCGAACAGGGTCCGCAACGACCGCCTGGTGATCGGTCGGCCGCCGAGCCCGGCGATCACGACGTGGATCTTGACGCCGCTGCCGTAGAGGGCGAGCCGGGTGTTCTGGCCGACGATCCCGCCGGCGCCGACCGCGAACGCCTTCTCGAGCACGATCACCCGCTCGACGTTCGAGAGCGCGGCGCGGATCTCCTGGCTCGGCCAGGGCCGGAAGCACTTGATCGCGAGCGCGCCGATCTTGACGCCCCGGTCGCGGAGCTCGTCGACGACCTCCTCGATCGTGCCGAGGACCGAGCCGAGCGCGACGACGACCGTCTCCGCGTCGTCGGTCCGGTAGCCGCGCACGAGCCCGCCGGAGGGACGGCCGAAGCTGGACTCGAACTCGCTCGCGATCGGCGGGATCAGGTCGAGCGCCTCGAGCTGCTTGGCATGCATCAGGTAGCGGACCTCGGTGAACGCCTCGGGCCCGACCATCGCCCCGATCGTGACCGGCTCGGCCGGGTCGAGCACCTGACGGGGCTCGAATGGCGGCAGGAAGGCATCGACCTGCTCCTGGGAGGGCAGGTCGACCTGCTCGTAGGCGTGGGTGAGGATGAAGCCGTCCATGCAGACCATCACCGGCAGCGAGATCTGCTCGGCGAGGCGGAACGCCTGGACGTGCAGGTCGGCGGCCTCCTGATTGGTCTCGGCGAAGAGCTGGATCCAGCCGGAGTCGCGCTGCGACATCGAGTCCGAGTGGTCGTTCCAGATGTTGATCGGCGCCCCGATCGCGCGGTTGGCGAGCGTCATCACGATCGGCAGCCCGAGCCCGGAGGCGTTGTAGAGGGCCTCGGCCATGAACAGCAGGCCCTGGCTCGCGGTCGCCGTGTAGGTCCTCGCGCCCGCGGCGGAGGCGCCGATGCAAGCCGACATCGCACCGAACTCGGACTCCACCATCAGGTACTCGCACCGGGCCAGCTCGCCGGTCCGGACGAGGTCGGAGAGCCCCTCGACGATGTGCGTCTGCGGCGAGATCGGGTAGGCGGAGATCACCTCGGGCCGGCACGCGGCCACGGTCCGGGCGATCGCCTGCGATCCCTCGATCTGCTCAAGCACCGATCAGCCCCCCGATCCGGTCGCTCACGTACCCGGATGCCGCCTCGGCGCCGGCGACGTTGGCCTCGCCGACCGGCCCCGGGAAGCGCTCGCGGATCGCCTTCGCCACCGACCCGATCGAGACGATGCCCACGAGCGCGGCGAAGGCGCCGAGCAGCACCGCGTTCGGCAGCGGCCGCCCGACGTGTTCGCGGGCCAGCGCGGTGGCCGGCACCGCGAGCAGCCGCTCGGGGCGGAACCGTCCGCGGAGGTCGCCGAGCCCAAGCTCGCCGATGTCATGGCTGCTGTTGATGAGGACGTACGCGTCGGGCCCGAGCCCGGAGAACAGATCGACCTGATGCAGCAGGGTCGGGTCCTGGACGATCAGCGCGTCCGGCTCGGCGATCGGCTCGCGGGCCCGGATCGGCTCGTCGTCGATCCGGCAGAAGGAGACGACCGGCGCCCCGGTCCGCTCCGAGCCGAACGTCGGGAAGGCCTGGGCGTGGCGGCCCTCGTCGAACGCGGCGACCGAGAGCAACTCGGCGGCGGTGACGACCCCCTGCCCCCCGCGCCCGTGGATCCGGACGGCGAACACGGCTAGGAGCCGGCGCGGGCAGCTTCGAGCAGGACCCGCCGTTCAGCGGCGCCGACCAGCCGGCGGGCGCGGTCGACCGCGTCGATGTTCACGGAGATCGCGTCGATCCCGGCCCGGACCAGCAGCTCCGCGTAGGAGGGATGGACCGACGGGGCCTGGCCGCAGATCGAGGTCTGCAGGCCGAGCTCGTGCGCACGCGGGATCAGCAGCCGCAGGTACTCGGCGACCGCCTCGTCGCGCTCGTCGAAGACCTCCGCGACGAACTCGGAGTCGCGGTCGGCGCCGAGCATGAGCTGGGTCAGGTCGTTGGAGCCGATCGAGATCCCGGCGATGCCGAGCTCCGCGTAGCGGGGCAGGTGGAACAGCACCGACGGCACCTCGGCCATCACCCAGAGCTCGAAGCCGGGCCGCTCGAGCAGCCCGGCTGCGGCGATCGCTCCGCGGGCGGCGACGAGCTCGCGGGGCGTCCGCACGAACGGGATCATCACGTGGAAGTTCGTGTGCCCCTCGTCCCAGACCCGCCCGATCGCGTCGAGCTCGAGCCGGAACAGGTCCGGCTCGCGCATGTAGCGGAGCGCCCCCCGGTAGCCGATCATCGGGTTCGCCTCCTCGGGCTCGAAGCGGTCGCCACCCTCGAGGCCGCGGAACTCGTTGCTGCGGAAGTCGATCGTCCGATAGGTGATCGGCCGCGGCGCGAAGGCGGCCGCGAACCGGCTCAGGGCCGCGCCCATCCGCTCGACGAACTCGGCGCCGCCGCCCTCCTCGAGCAGCGCGTGCGGGTGCTTGCCCGCGAGCGCCTCGATCACCATCAGCTCGGCGCGGAGCAGGCCGACGCCCTCGACCTCGAGCGCCGCCGCGCGATCGACCTGCGACGGCTCGGAGAGGTTCACGAGGAGCTTCGTGCCGGTCACCGGCGCCGCGGAGACGGCGACCGGCGCCGCTGCCGCCGCGGCCGGCTGCGGCGCGGCCGCGCCGGCGCGGACGACGCCCTCCTTCGCATCGACCGTGACCATCTCGCCGTCGCGGAGCTTCTCGGTGGCATCGGCGGTGCCGACGACGCAGGGGATCCCGAGCTCGCGGGAGACGATCGCTGCGTGACAGGTCATCCCGCCGGAGTCGGTGACGATCGCGGCCGAGCGGCGCATCAGCGGCACCCAGTCGGGCGCGGTCATGTGGGTGACGAGGACGTCGCCCTCGCCGAGCCCGTCCGCATCGGCGAGGTCGGTGACGACGCGAACCCGTCCGACGCCCGTCCCCGGCGCCGCCCCGAGCCCGCGCAGCAGCACCTTGCCGTCGCCCGCGCCGCCGGGGCCGAGCTGCTCGCCGCCGGCCGAGGTCACCGGCCGCGACTGCAGCATCCAGGCCTTGCCGTCGGGGTCGTAGCACCACTCGGTGTCCTGGGGGGCTCCGTAGTGCTCCTCGATGCGGTTGCCGAGCGTCGCGATCTCGCGCACCTCGTCGTCGGAGAGGACCGGCATCTTGGCCTCGTCCTTCTCCAGCTCGCGGACCTTGGTGCCGCCGTCGGCCTGCGGCTCGATCACGAGCTCCTTGCGCCGCACCTCGCGCGCGAGGATCGCCAGGTCCTCCTTGCCGACGATGTAGCGGTCGGGCGAGACCGAGCCCGAGACCACCGCCTCGCCGAGCCCGAACGAGCCCTCGATCACGAGCCGGTCGGTGGCGCCGGAGGCCGGGTCGATCGTGAACATCACGCCGGCCCGGGTCGAGAGCACCTGGCGCTGGACGACGACGGCGATGTCCATGTCGGCCTGGCCGAAGCCGCGCTTGGCGCGGTAGAAGACGGTGCGGGCGCCGAACAGCGACGACCAGCAGCGGCGGACCGCCTCGACGGCGGCGTCGGCGCCGCGGACGTTCAGGAAGGTCTCGTTCATGCCCGCGAACGACGCCGCCTCGGTGTCCTCGGCCGTCGCCGACGAGCGCACCGCGACCGGGGCCCCGGCGTCGCCGGCTTCGGCCGCGACGGCCTCGTAGCCGGTGCGGATCGCGGCCTCGACCGCCGCGGGGATCGGCTCCGCCTCGATCATCTCGCGGACCTCGGCCGTCGCGGCGGCGAGCTCCTCGGTGTCGTCGACGTCGACCGTGCCGAGCCGCTCGGCGATCCGCTCGCGAAGCCCGCCGGTGTCGCAGAAGGCCGCGTAGGAGGGCGCGCCGACGACGAAGCCGCCGGGCACCGGCAGGCCCGCCGCGGTCAGCTCGCCGAGGTTGGCGCCCTTGCCGCCCGCGTAGGGGACGTCGGCGCGGGAGAGGTCCTCGAACCTCCGGATCGGCTCGAAAGCCGCCCCCCCGTCCCCATCGCCTGCCTTGCTTCCGGCCTGAATCGTCTGCGAGCTCTCCATGACCGGGCAAGCTAGTCGCCCGGAGCCGGTCCTCCATCCGTAGTCAGCACCCGTCGCCGCCTGCGGTTACTGCCGACGCCGGGGCCGACCTTCATCGACCGGGGATCGTCAGCCGCTTTTCGATCACCAACCGGTTCCCGGCCGCGTCGCGAAGGCGGAGCCGGGCGACCGCGCGACCGCCCGCTCAACGCCGGCGCCGGAGCTCGAGGACCTGCTGGTAGGTCGGCCGGTTCGTCGTCGGGAAGTGGATCGGCAGCAGGCCCGGCACGAAGCCGGTCGTGCTCGCCGGACCGCGCCACGTCGCCGGATCGTCGCTGCCGAAGTCGGCGGCGAGCCCGGCGGCGCTCGCGTCGATCGCGTCCCAGAGCGAGGCGCGGCAGGCGTCGAGGTCGCCCGCGCCGCAGTAGCGGAGGTTGAAGCGGCCGCGCACCGGGTCGCCGAGCAGCGTCCGCAGGTCCTTGTCGACGTAGGACTCGCCCGCCAGGCCGCCGAGGTTGCGGACGTCGTCGAGGTCGTCGAGCAGCGCTCCGAACCGCGGCTCCATGACCGCCTCGGCGATCGGCCGCCAGGCGTTGTCCATGATCGTCGGGCCGGCCTCGTCGTAGGTGCCGTCCTCGTCGGCGTCGAGCCGCGGCGCGTCCCGGCTCACCCAGTCGTCGAGGAGGTCGACGACCTGCCGGGCGCGGGCGTTCGGCGCCGGCCCGCCGGCGAGGACGCGGCTGACGACCGGCCAGACCGGCGAGCGCACGTCCTCGGTCGCGGCCCGGTTCATGATCCCGACGTTGTCGGTGATCCGGGCCCGCTTCGGCCACCGGTCGAACATCTCGACGCGCTGCACGGACCCGTAGGGCTCGTCGTCGCCGTGCATGAAGCCCGGCGCCGAGCGGTTGTTCCAGTTCAGCAACAGGCCGTTCGGGCCGCCGACCCCGTGCGGGTGCCGGTTGCGGCTCAGGTAGCCGCGCCACTCGTAGGCGCCGGTGCCGAGCGTCGGCAGCCGCCGGTCGAGGCCACGGGCCCGCACGGGCAGCCGGGCCGACGAGAAGTAGGCGGTCTTGTTCCGCGACGTGTAGGCCCAGTTGAACGTGAAGCCGAACTCGTTCGCGGTCTTGTAGAAGCGATTCGGCGTGCTCGCCTTGCCCATCGTCATGTCGTGCAGCGCCGCCAGGTTGAGCCCGTCGCGGCCGAACGTCGAGCGCTGCCGCGACAGCGCGTACGGCTTGCCGTCGACGGTCGCCGTCGCGAACACCGGGCCGTGGACGCTGACGTCGTAGGTCAGCGGGTCGCCGTTCAGCTCGCCCGCGGTGAACGGCTCGAGCGCGCGGCACCTGCCGTTGAAGACGTAGTGGTCGGAAGCGCGCGTCGGCGCCGAGCCGTCGGGCTCGCAGAGCTTCTCGGCGAAGACGTCACGGACATCGTGGCCGGCCGAGGTCAGGCTCCACGCGTAGTCCTTCGTGCGGCCGATCAGGATGTACATGGCAAGGCCCGGGACCGCGGCGCCCTGCGCGTTGATGCCGGGACCGTGCAGGTCGATCTGCTGGACGATCTCCGGGTAGTAGTAGCCGAGCTGCGGGCCCATCACCGCGAGCGCGTTGTCGGTCGCCGACCGCCGCCGCGATGCGAGCAGCCAGTTCGACGCCCGCCGGCGGGCCGGCGCGGCCGCCGCGGCGCTGCTCGAGACCCGCGGATCGATGCTCTCGATCGAGCCGGCGTCGATGACGACCGAGCCCCTGACCTTGCCGCCGGTCAGCGGTGGGTAGTCGAAGCGGCGCTTCAGGGTCGTCGGCGCCTCCGGGTCGTCGAGGAGCATCACGTCGTCCCAGGCGTCGTGGCCCGCGGAGGCGCCGAGCGAGCCCTGGAGCTTCGCGAGCAGGTCGGCGTTGGCCGCCTCGGCGCCGCCGCCGGCGCCGAAGATCGAGCCGATGAACGCGGTCACCGCGATCACGTCGTTGACCGTGGCCGGCGGCTGGTCGATCCCGTTCGCCTCCATGTAGGCGTTGATGCCGTCGGCGTAGGCCCGCGCGTCGCGGATGATCTGCCTGCCCTTCCTCCCGTACTTGCGGACGAGCAGGTGACGCTGCTCGGTGACGAGCGCCTCGGTCGCGGCGCTCGGCACGAACGACTGCCCGCTCGTCACCAGCGAGAAGGCATCGAGGTTGGGGACGTCGGCGACCGCCGCCCGGGCCGGGCCGCGGCCGAGCTGGAGCAGGAGCTGGCGGTCGCGCGCCGTCGACCAACCGGCGCCGAAGGCGACGTCGTAGCGGCTCTTGCCGTAGACGTGGGGGATCCCCCAGTCGTCGTAGATCAGCTTCAGGCCGGGCTCGCCGGTGTCCTCGGCATGGGCGTCGCCGATCGGCGCGAAGTCCATCGGCAGGAAGAGGTCGCCGATGTCCGAGCGGGTGACGTCGTCGCGGAGCGGCGTCAGGCCGTTGTAGAGGGGAAGCTGGTCGGTCGAGTTGTCGGTGAACGGGATCCCGCCGTAGTTGCCGGGCGGGAGGATGTAGCGGCTGACGTCGCCCTTGCCGGAGCCGTTCGCGAACGCGGCCGGGGTGAACGCCAACGCGGCGACCGCCACGACGGCCACCGCCGCCGACCTGAACCGACCCATTCCACATCACTCCCTTCAGCGCGCTGCCCGCGCCGATCCGCTCCCGGCGGGCAAGTATGCCACCGCCGGCCGGACGCCGATCCGGGCGACCGCACGGGGATCGGCGGCGAGTCCGGCCCGGCACTCGGACGGCATCGCGCCGTAGCTGTTAGTCATCGCTGTTGTCATCGCTGTTGACATCGCGCCGCGACCGTTGTAGGTTGCCGCGCGACCGTCCGTGCTCCGCCCGGAGCGTCCGTCCCCAGGAGAGGAACCCGATGAGCAAGCTTGCGTACGTTGCCGTCCTGCTCGTGGCGCTGGCCGGCGCGATGGCGCTGCGGCCGGCCGCCGAGTCCAAGGCCGAGCCGATCAGCCCGATCGATTCCCTCGACATGGACTACGTGAGGAAGGTGACGACCGACCTGACGAGGATCGGGTCGACGTCGGACGGGTTCCGGGTCTTCGGGACTCCCCAGGACCGGGAGACCGCCGACTACATCGCCGACGAGATGGACGCGCTCGGGCTCGAGCAGGTCGACGTCGAGAAGATGACCGGCGACGGCTGGCTGTTCAAGGGCGCATCGGTCGGCATCCGTGGCGGCGCGAGGAAGGCGACGTTCGATGCGGCGTCGTTGGGGGGCGTCCCCGGGACCCCGAAGGGCGGCGTTCGCGGCAGGGTCGTCGACGTCGGCTACGGCACCGCCCCCGAGTACCGGGGCAGGGACGTCGCCGGCAAGATCGTCTATGCCCGCTGGGACTTCGACAACCGCGGAATCTGGCCGAACCTGATCGCGGAAGAGGCGAAGCTCCACGGCGCCCGGGCCGCGATCATCGCCTCCGGGCCGGATCAGGCCTGGTACTCCGCCGGAGGCGGAAGGGCGCTGGGCTCCAACGACGGCGAGTGCGGCCTCGAGGCGTGCGCGCCGATGGTGACGATCAGCAAGCGCGATGCCGACAAGCTCGACGCCGCCCTCGGTCGCGGTCCGGTCCGGGCGAAGGTCGAGCTGAACGCCAGAAACCGCCTCGATGCGACCGGCTATCAGGCGATCGGCGCGATCCCGGGCTCGGGCGATCCCGATCACGCGATCATCTTCACCGCCCACCACGACGCCTGGTTCGAGTCGGCGGGCGACGACTCGGTCGGCGTCGCGATGATGCTCGCGATGGCGAAGGCCGCCGCCGACGCCGGCTACTCGCCCTACTACACCTGGGTGTTCGCGCCCGTGACCGGCGAGGAGTACGGCCTCGCCAACGCCTACGCGGACTGGCTGCAGGGGGCCTACCACCGGGTGACGGAGTCGCACCGCGAGTGGAGAAGGAAGGCGGTCGCCGCCGTCAACTGGGAGGTCCATTCGCCTCCGTACCGGATCAGCGCCGCGGTCAGCTACGAGATCCGCGACGCCGTCACCGGCGCCCTCGACGAGGCGAAGGGATCGGGCCTGATCAAGGGATACGGCGCCGACGACGTCTACTCGTGGAACGACGGATTCGTCTACCAGGCGGCGGGGATCCCGAGCGTGACCTTCGCGGCCACCGGGGCCGACTACTGGACCCGCTACCACACCGACTACGACTCGCTCGACTCGCTCGACTTCCCGTCCCTCGAGCCGGTCCTCGCCGCCGAGGCCGGCGTGGCGCTCGACCTCGACCGACCGCAGGTCCCCTACGCCTTCGACGGGCGCCTGCAAAGCATTGCGCGCAGCCTCGATCCGGAGACGATCGAGCGGTTCGGCGGCGACGCCGATGCCGTCGAGGCCGCCTTCGGCCGGCTGACCTCGGCCTGGGATCAGGCGAAGTCGGTCCCATACTCGACCTGCTCGATGCGAGCGCTGCGCTCCGCCGTCGGTACCGGCGAGAATCGCATGACGGCGCTGTACCTCGGCGAGGGCACCAGCTACCCCCACCAGCAAGCCGAGGTCGACATCGTCGGGCTCTCCGCCACCATCGACGCGCTCGAGCGCGGCCGTTGGCGCAAGGCGCTGCGGCGGCTCTCCGGCGTCAGCCTCAACAGCCAGGCGTTCGATTCGAGCCGGCCGGCGTACCGGCGCCAGCTCAAGGTCCGCTCGCCCGGCTACCCGAAGCTGTCCTGGGCGGCCGAGGGGCAGTACCCGCTGCTGCTCGACCTCTACGACGTCACGCACGAGATCCGCGCTCGCGGTCGCGCCGGGGCACGGAGGTTCAAGCCGCAGATCGCCGATCTGCGCAAGCAGCTCCGTGCGCAGTCACGGGTCTACCGCAATCGGATCGACGAGCTGGCGACGGTGATGGACGCGGTGGCCGACGAGCTCGACGCGACGGCCGCGTGCTGAGCCGCCGCGCCCGCGCCGACGGCGCGGGCGCGGGCCCGGCCCGACGTAGGATTCGACCGTGACCGCTCCGACGAGCGCGCGAAGGCCGGCCGGCAGGGCCCGGCTGACGCGCGAGACGATCGTCGATCGCTACATCGAGCTCGCAGATCGCGCCGCGGGGGCCGAGATCCCGCTCCGGCAGCTCGGCGAGGCGCTAGGGGTCGATCCGACCGCCGTCTATCGCCACTTCCGCGCCAAGGACGATCTGCTGGCCGCCGTGACCGATCGGCTTCTCACCGCGGCCGTCGACGGGTTCGAGCCGACCGGGGACTGGCGCGAGGACCTGCGAGCGCTGGGCATGAGGACGCGGACCGTCTACCTCTCGCACCCGCATCTGGCCCGCGTCCTCGCGCAATCGCCGTCGTCGCATCCGGGCAACGCCCGCCTGATCGAGGCCTGCCTGTCGGCGCTGCGCTCGAGCGGCCTCTCCGACTCCGACGCGGCCCGGGCCGTCGAGCTGATGGAGGACTACGTCGCGGGCGTCTCCAGCCTCGACGCGGAGATCGACGAATCCGCGGTTGCCGCCTGGCGGCGCGAGCTCGCGGCCCTGCCTGCGGAGCGATACCCGCATCTCGCGGCGGTGTCCGGGCATCTGCACGGAAGCGGCCCGGGCAGCTTCGAGTTCGGCCTCGACCTGCTCCTCGACGGCCTCGCGGCGCGGGCTCGGCGCTGCGGACGATCGTCGCCGTAGGACGCCCGCAGCGAACCGCGGCTACGGGCGCCCGGGGCGGCCCGCCCGCGGTGGCCGGATCGGGCGGAAGCGGCCACCACACCTCCCCCAGGCGCCGCGGTGGGCGCGCTTCGCCTGTCGCTTCACCCTCCGGTAGGAGCGGACCCGTCTGAACGGATGGTCGTAGACGTAGACGCGCGCCCATCCCCTGCGGACCTGACGCCTGCCGACATCGCGGCCCCTGCGCTCGACGTAGCGGAGCAGGCGGCCGTAGCGGTCGCGCCCTGACTGGCTGCGGTCGCGAACGAGCCGGACCCGGTCGCCGCGATCGAGCATGCGCTTCATCGAGCGGCTCGCCTGCGGTCCGCCGCACTCGACGTGTCCGTAGACCTCGGGCGTGTCGATCCCGATCAGCCGCACCGACCGCGACCGGTGGCGGATGCGGACGTCGATCGTGTCGCCGTCGGCGACCGAGACGACCCGCGCCCTGCCTGACGGTCCGCCGCCGTGATGCCCGCCCCCGCCGCCGTGACCGCCGCCGCCCGGTCCCGCGCACGGGCACGGGAGCTCCTCGCAGGCCCTGCCGTCGCCGTCGCCGTCGAGGCCGTGAGGGTCGCGGCCGGGGTGGTGGCTGGCAAAGAAGCGTTGCGCCTGGGCCTGGCTGGTGAAGTCCGAGCAGTCACGATCGGCGCCATCGGACCCGCTCGGCAGTGCCGCCGCGACGACGAGCGCCCCGACCGCGGTCAGCAGGCAGAGCGCCGCGGCGACGCGGCAGCGGGGACTCGGCGCCCGGATACCCATGGCGGAGAAGGTAGAGCCGCTGCGGAACCGCGGTCGCGGCTCCGCCGGCGCCGGAGCGCTCCGGCCCCCGCGCGGACCCGCGAACGACCCGGCCTAGCTAGGCGGGCTCGTAGGGGCAGCTCGGGTCGGCGGCCATCACGTCGCCGGTGACCGCGTAGGCGCGGGCGCGACTGCCTCCGCAGACCGCGCGGAACTCGCAGCGACCGCACTTGCCCTCGAGTTGGCCGGGATCGCGCAGGCGCCGGAACAGCGGCGAGTCGCGGTAGATCTCGACCGCGCTCTGGCGGCGGACGTTGCCGGCGGCGATCGGCAGGAAGCCGGAGGGCATGACGTCGCCGCGGTGCGAGATGAACATGAAGCCGCGCCCGTCGTTGACGCCCTTCCCGGGCCGGTTGAGGCCGTCGGCGAAGCGGTAGCCGGCACCGGCGACGACCGGCGGCCGATCGCCCTCGCCGTCGACGGCCGCGTCGCGGCGGGCGCGCTCGGCGACGATCCGCCGGTACTGCGGCGCCGCGGTCGCCTTGATGTCGAACGGCGCCCGCGACGAGACCTCGTGCAACCAGCCGAGCACCCGCTCGTGCCCGGCGGCATCGAGCATCGGCAGCGTCGCCCCGCGCCCGACCGGGACGAGGAAGAAGACCGACCACTGGACCACACCCCACTCCTCGAGCAGCGGCACCATCCGCTCGAGCTCATCGACGTTGAGGCGGCAGACGGTCGTGTTGACCTGCAGCGGCAGGCCCTCGGCGGCCGCGTTCTCGATCCCCCGCAGAGTTCGCGCGAACGACCCCTCGAAGCCGCGGAAGCGGTCGTGGACGCGCGGTTCGGCGGCATCGACGCTGAACGCGACCCGCCGGATCCCGGCCTCGCGCGCCTGCCGCATCCGCTTGCGGGTGGACAGCGCCGTCGCCGTCGGCGTCAGCGAGACGCGCAGCCCCCGCCGGTCGGCGTAGGCGGCGAGCTCGAAGATGTCGCGGCGCATCAGCGGATCGCCGCCGGTCAGGACGAGGATCGGCCGGTTGCCGAAGCCGGCGACGTCGTCGATCAGCGCCTCGCCCTCGCGGGTGGTCAGCTCGAGCGGGTCGCGGCGCGGCTGCGCGTCGGCGCGGCAGTGCAGGCAGGCGTAGGCGCAGGCGCGGGTCAGCTCCCAGGCGATCGTGAACGGCGCCCGGTCGAAGTCGAGCCGCTTGACGGCGGCGTCGCGCTCGGCCCGGGCGGCGCGCGCCGCGGCGGCCTGCGCGACAGCCGTCGCCATCAGACGGCAACCCCCTCGAGCACCTCGTCATCGCTGAGGTAGCAGGCCGGGTCGGACGCGGTGAAATCGCCGGTCGCGCTGACCGCGCGGACCCGGAGCCCGCCGTTGCAGAGCTCCTGAAACCGGCAGCTGCCGCAGCGCCCGTGCAGCTCCCGCGGCCGCCGCCGGTAGGGCTCGAGCAGCGGGTTCGCGTCCGTCCAGATCTCGCCGAACGGCCGCTCGCGGACGTTGCCGACGGTCACGTCCCAGGAGAACTGGTCGGGGTGGACACGTCCCCGCGGGTCGATCGATGCGACGGCGATCCCGGACTGGTTGCCACCGTTCCAGCGCAGCAGCCGCTCGACCTCGGCGGCGCGCTCGGGCTGGGTCCGCTGGATCCGCTTCAGCAGGAGCACGTTGTCGGTCGGGTTGTCGACCGTCAGCACCTCGATGTCGACGTCGCGGCGTGCCAGGTCCTCGGCACGGTCGAAGATCTCCTCGACGACCTCGCGCGTCTCAGCGGGTTGGAGGTCGTACTTGCTGATCTTCTCGCCGCGCCCGGCGTAGGCGAGGTGATAGACGCAGAGGCGGTTGACGCCCTCGCGCTCGGCGAGATCGAAGATCGAGCCGAGCTCGGATCGGTTGAGGCCGTGGATCGTGTACCGCACCCCCGTCCTCAGCCCCGCCGCCCGGGCCGCTCGGATCCCGCCCAGCGACGCCTCGAAGGCGCCCTTCTTGCCGCGCAGCTTGTCGTGGCGGGCGCCGATCCCGTCGATGCTGATTCCCACGTAGGAGAAGCCGGCGGCGGCGACCTCGCGCGCGGCGGCCTCGTCGAGCAGCGTGCCGTTCGTCGACAGCACGGTCCGCATGCCGGCCTCCCGCGTCGCCCGGGCGAGCTCGAGCAGGTCGGGGCGCATCAGCGGCTCGCCCCCCGAGAAGAGGACGGTCGGAACGCCGAAGTCCGACAGCTCGTCGATCAGGTGCAGGCCCTCGGCGGTGGTCAGCTCGCCGGGGTACTCCCGGTCCTTGGAGTCGGAGTAGCAGTGCGCGCAGTGCAGGTTGCAGCGCTGGGTCGCGTTCCAGACAACGACCGGCTTCTTGTCGGCGCTGAAGTGGAGCAGGTGGGCCGGGCTGCGAGCGCTCGAGCGGCCGTAGCGGATCGCGTCCGCGGGCCCGACGGTGCCCGCGAGCAGACGGGTGACGCTCAGCACGCCCGGGCTCCGGAGGCCGCAGCCGGGGCGGCGATCTCGCGCACGCCACGACCGAAGCGGTGTCGCGCAGGATCGCTGCCGCCGTTCCCGGCACCGAACATGCGCGCGATATCGGCCGGAACCCCGGCTTGCGACCTCACGGCCGTCCTTGATAGCGGCCCGGCGGTGGCGTCGGCATCAGCACGGGCTACTGACCGGCTCCGTAGTCAGTCCGGACGCCCGGGAGCGGTCGGGCGAGGAGACTGCCCGCCACGGCCATCTGCAGGAGGAGGGACGAGCCGCGGTGAGTTGTCAGCCCGACCGATCGGACGTGCCTGCGCGAGCGGGCCGGCTTCAATATGTTGCCGGCACCGGTCCCTCCGACAGGCCCAGGGAGACAGGCAGTTGATCGACCCGAGCTTCGACACCTTCCAGATCGTCGTCGCGATCGTCTTCGCGGTGATCGCGCTGTCCCTGGCGCTGTTCTTCGCCTACGCGGCCCGGCAGGCGGGACGCGACATGCCGCTCGAGCAGGTCCGTGACGCCGCCTACCGGGCGCGGCCGCTGTGGTTCACGTTCCTGATCGTGCTGCTCGGCGGGGTCGTGGTCATCACCCTGTTCTTCCGCCCCTACGACGCGGACACGGCCAAGGCGAGCGCGACGGTGAAGGTGATCGGCGGCCAGTTCTACTGGTCGCTGACGCCGAAGACCGTCCCGGCCGGATCGGACGTCGTCTTCGAGGTCACCTCGGCCGACGTCAACCACGGCTTCGGCGTCTACGACCCGATGGGGCGGCTGATCGGCAACGTGCAGGCGATGCCCGGCTACACCAACGATCTCGAGCTCAACCTCGACGAGCCCGGGACCTACCTGGTCTCCTGCCTCGAGTTCTGCGGCCTCAAGCACCACGACATGGCGCGCGAGTTCGAGGTGACGGCGGAGTAGATGGAAGCGCACGCAGCCACCCCGCCCGGCAGCATCGCCCACCCCGACGGCGAGCGGCTGACGCCGCCCCCCGACCGCGAGGCGAAGCTGGTCGGCTGGCTCTGCGCCGGCACCGGCCTGGCGCTGTTCGCGGTGATGGGCCTGCTCGGCCTGACGATGCGGCTCACCCAGGCCGAGGCGATCGGCGTCTCCGACGAGTGGTTCTACCGGATCATGACCCTGCACGGGTCGGGGATGCTCGCCGGGACGCTGCTGGCGCTGATGGGCGGGATCTGGTTCGTGCTCAAGTCCGTCGCGCCGCTCAACTTCAGCCGGATGCTGGTCAGCTATGCGGCGATGGTCCTCGGCGCGGTCGTGGTCCTCGTCTCGGTCGTCTTCGGCGGCTTCGGGGCGGGCTGGACCTTCCTCTCGCCGCTGCCGTTCCTCGCGGCATCGGCATGGGGCACCTGGGCGGCGGCCGGGTACTTCGTCGGGCTGGTCCTGGTCGGCGTCGGCTTCTTCGTCTTCTGCATCGACGTCCTCGCCAGCGTGACCAGGGCTTACGGCGGGTTCCTGGGAGCCCTGGGCGTGCGCTTCCTGCGCGGCCACGACGACGATCCGCCGCCGCCACAGGTCCTCGCCGCGACCGCGATCACCACCCAGGGGATGCTGGCGAGCGCCGTCGGCACGACGATCCTGATCGCGCTGATCGGCAAGTCGATCGACTCCGGCGTGGAGCTCGACGCGCTCTGGGCGAAGAACCTGACCTACTTCTTCGGCCACTCTTACGCGAACCTGATCATCTACCTCGGAGCGGGGATGATCTACGTGCTGCTGCCACGGTACGCGGGCCGCCCCTGGAAGACGACGAGGCCGCTGGCGTACGGCTGGCTGGCGACGCTGCTGTTGGTGACGACCGCGTACGGCCATCACCTCTACATGGACTTCGTCCAGCCCGGGTCGGCGCAGGTGATCGCGACCATCTCCTCCTCGGCGGCAGCGCTGCCGGTCGCCGTGGTGACCATCTACACCGGGGTCATGCTCGTCTGGGGCTCCCGCTACCGCTGGACGCTCGCGAGCACGCTGATCTACCTCGGCTTCGCGGGCTGGACGATCGGCGGCGTCGGTGCCGTGATCGACTCGCTGATCCCGATCAACTTCCGGTTCCACAACACCCTCTGGGTGCCCGGCCACTTCCACACCTACCTGATGCTCGGCGCGATCTTCTGGGTGATGGCCTTCATCGTCCACATGCTCGAGCGGGCGGCGGGACGTCCGGCGTCGAAGCAGATCGCGCGGCTCTCGGTCGGCGCGATGGTGCTCGGCGGCTACGGACTCGTCGGCGCCTGGTACCTATCGGGCGCGCTCGGCGTGCCCCGCCGCTATTCCGTTCAGCCCGTGGGCACGGAGACCTACAGCGCGGTCGCGAGCGCGTTCGTGATCGTGTTCGCGATCGGGTTCCTGCTGCTCCTGTTCGAGGTCGTCCGGCTTGCCCTTGCCGCGCGGGGCGGCGGCGGGCCGCTCGCGGCCGCCTCGCCGCCTCCGATCGCCGGCGGCGAGCCGGCGGCTGAGCCGCAGCCGGCCCTGACCACGCCGTTGCAGATCGGGACCGTCGTGGCGATCGCGGTCGCCGCCAGCTTCGCGCTGCTGCCCGGGATCTCGGCCTCGACCGAGGGCAGCGTGCAGATGCACCACCTCGCGCACGCGACGCAGTACCTCTACGGGGCCGCGCTCGGGGTCGCGCTCGGCTCGACGCCATCGATCTTCCGACGCCTCGCCCCGCGCTGGACCGGGGTCGGGATCGCTGCGGTCATCGCCGGATCGGCAGCGATGCTGCTGGCGATGGTTCCCGCCATCTACGAGCCGCTTCAGGACGACAGCTTCCTGCACGGCACCTACCACATCGGGATCGTCGCCCTCGGCGTGATCACCGGATTCGGAGCGGCGCTGCTGGGACCGACCACCGGCAGGCTGCTCGTCGTGCTCTCGGTCGGAATGGGGCTGATGTACGCAGCCGGCGTGACAGGAGGCTAGAAGGTGAGCGGAGGACGATCGAACGAGGGACGGCGCACGGTGCAGGCCTGGATCTACGGGATCCTCGCCGGGATCGTGGTCCTGGCGCTGATGGGCATCGCCTACACGATCGGCTCCAACAGCGGCGGCGACGAGACGACGACGACGGAGGCCGCCAAGCCGACGACGACCGAGAAGACGACGACCGAGAAGACCGGCGGCAGCGATCCCGGCCAGGAGCTGTTCGTCGCCAACTGCGGAAGCTGCCACACGCTCAGCGCCGCCGGCACCACCGGCACGACCGGCCCCGACCTCGACAGCCTCGCCCCCGACGAGGCCCTGGTCAAGACGGCGATCGAGAACGGCGGTGCCGGTTCGGGAGTCATGCCCCCGAACCTGGTCACCGGCAAGGAGGAGCAGGAGGTCTCCGCCTACGTCGCTTCCTCGGCCGGCGGCTGAGGGCCGGCCGACCGATCCGCCCGGACCGCCCGCCGGCGCCGTGCGCGCGGACCCGGTCGCCCGAATCCGGTCGCGCCGCCCGCCGGCGCCGTGCCGCGCGGGGGCCCGGAACCGGTCGGCGCCGCCTGCCGCGCCGACCGCTGCCGGACGGTGGACGAATGGCCGCGCCGCCGGTGCGGGCAGCGGCCCCCGGCCCCTACTCCTTCTCGTACTTGAACGAGACCCCGAGGCGGACCCGGAATCCCGAGACCTTGCCGTCCTCGATCGTCACGTCCTGGCGGACGACCTCGGCGATCCTCAGGTCACGCACCGACCCGCCGACCGTCTCGACGGCGTTCGTCGCTGCCTGCTCCCACGAATCCGAGCTGACGCCGACGACCTCGGTGACGCGATAGACGCTCTCTGACATCTGAACCTCCTCCGATCGGGTTTGTCGCTGCACCTTCGCAGATGCCCGGCCGACCCGGCGGTCAATCTCCCAGCATCACCTTCCTGCCGATCCACTCGAACAGGCGCGGCGGCAGAAACCGGCGCAGCAGCACCGTCGAGCGCTCGCCGGTGCTGCCCGAGGTGACCCTCCGCGGCGGCCGCCTCGCGGCGACGACCGCGGCGATCGTCGCGGCCACGACCCCGGGGCCGACCGCGTCGCGCTCGTCGCGGACCATGATCGCGATCGCCCGGCCGTAAGCGTCGCCGTAGGGCCCGTGATCGACTCCGTCGGGCTCGCGCCGCCCGTCGGTGAAGCCGCTGCTGATGTTGCCGGGCTCGACCAGCGTCACATCGATGCTGAAGGGAGCGACCTCGTAGGCGAGCGCCTCGCTCCAGCCCTCGAGCGCGAACTTGCTGGCCGTGTAATAGGCCTGGAAGGGGATCGCGAAGACGCCGGCGAGCGAGCTGACGTTGACGATCAACCCGCTGCCGGCGGCCCGCAGCGCCGGCAGCGCCTCGCGGGTGACCCGCACCGTCCCCCAGAAGTTCGTCTCGAGCTGATCGCGGGCATCGGCCAACGGCGTCGTCTCGACCGGCCCGCCCAGCCCGAAGCCGGCCGCGTTGACGACCACGTCGAGGCGACCGTGCTCGGCCAGCAGGTCCGCGATCCCCGCGCGCACCGAGGAGTCGTCGTCGACGTCCATCCCGGCGGCCCGGACCCCGGCCGGCGCCTCGCCGCGGCGGCTGACGCCGACGACGGTGTGACCGCGCCCGGCCAGCAGTCGGGCCGCCGCCGCGCCGATCCCCGACGAGGCGCCGGTGACGAGGACGACCGGACGCTCGCTCGCCGGCCGCCGCCGCCGGCCCCGAGATCCGATCAAGCCGTCCTCCTCCCTCGTGCCTGGCGCCGGCCACGGTCGCGGCGCCGTCGCCGGGACGTTAACGCCCGGCCGGCCGGTTCGGGCCCGCCGTCGGCGTCCGGTCCCCGGCCGGGATCGGTCCCGGAGAGCGGCTGCGGATCCGCTCGGATCGGCGCTCATCTCCCCGGCCGGCATCCCCGTCGACCGTCCGGTCGCCGGATGGCGCGCCGAGGGTATCCTCCACCGGTCTCACTGCCCGGCCCCGAGGAGGACGAATTGGCCACGCCACCCGACCGCCATGAGCTCTCGCGCCGGAGGTTTCTCGCGATGGGCGGCACGATCGCCGCCGCCGGGACGCTCGGCTCGCTGACCGGGCCGCTCCCGGCCGTCGCCGGGCGGCGCTCGGGACGCTGGCCCGACGGCCGCCTCGGAGCGCGCGACGCCGTCCGCGTCAACGAGCGCGAGTTCATGCCGGTCAAGCAGTTCCAGCGCTGGAACCGACAGCTCGACCGGGTCGGTCCCGCCAACCAGAAGGGACTGCGGGCGGCCGGCAGCCGTGCCGAGCAGGACTATCTCGACGAGCTCCACGAGCTGCTCGACCGCACCGGTGTCGAGGACCTCCGCTTCGAGCGGGTGCCGATGAAGCGGTGGACGACCCGGCGCTGGTCGCTCGACCTGCTCGCCGGGGCCGGGGCAGGACCGGTGCGAACCGCCTCCTACATCCCCTACTCGGGCCGGACGACGGCGGCCGGGGTCAGCGGCGAGCTCGCGTTCGTCGCCGACGCCGGCTCGCTCACGCCCGGCTCGCTGGCCGGCAAGATCGCCGTCTTCGACGTCCCGGTCACGGCGGTGCCCTTGAGCTTCTTCACCGCCGTCGCCTACCCCGACTCCATCTACGACCCGCAGGGCGAGCTGGCGCCGACGAGGACCTACCGCCGCCCCTACCTGTCGAGCGAGAAGGTGATCGAGATGCTCGAGGCGCTCGAGCGCGCCGGAGCGGTCGGCGCGGTCGGGATCATCGACTACCCGCGCGCCGGGGCCGACGGCTCCTACTTCCCCTACGACGGGGTGATCCGCGACGTCCCCGGCGTCTACGTCGACCGCGAGGTCGGCGCCGGTCTCAAGGCACAGGCCGCGGCGGGGAGGCGGGCGCGGCTGCGGCTGCCGGCCCGGGTCAAGCGGGTCAGAAGCCGCAACCTGATCGGCTTCATCCCGGGACAGTCACGCGAGATCGTCACCCTCCACTGCCACACCGACGGCACGAACGCGGTCGAGGACAACGGCCCCGGAGCGATCGTCGCGATGGCCCAGTACCTGGCCCGGCTTCCCAGGAAGGCGCTGCCGCGGACGATCATGATCCTGCTCACGACCGGCCACTTCGCCGGTGGCGCCGGCTCGCGCGCGTTCCTCAGGCGCCACGAGAACGACCTGGTCAGGCGCACGAACGCGGCGCTGACGATCGAGCACCTCGGCCTCGAGGAATGGGACGAGCGGCCAAGCGGCCGCATGGGGCCGACCGGCAACCGCGAGCCCGGCGCGGTCTTCGCGCCCGGCTCGAAGGCGCTCGTCGAGGCCTCCTACGAGGCGCTCGTCCGCGGCCGGGCGAAGCCCGCCGGGGTGCTGAGGCCGCTCGACCCGAACGCGGTCGGCCACCCGGACGAGGACTCCTGGCCCGGCGAGGGGCAGTACCTCTACACGATCGGCGGCATCGCCGATGCCAACTACATCACCGGGCCCACGTACCTGCTCAACTGGGGCATCGAGACCGTCTCGAGATGCGATCACCGCAAGGTCCGCGCCGAGGCGATCGCCTTCACGGAGATGATCCTCCGGCTCGGCCGGACGCCGCGGAAGCAGCTTCGCTCCTTCACGCTCTGAGGGCCGCCGCTGCTGCGCGGCGCCTCCAAGCCTGCGCCGCCGGTGATCGAGCCCCGACCGGTCCCTCGGGACCGCATCGGCGCGGACCGGGGCGCGTTCGCTCACCAGAGCACGTCGATCTCGTAGTGGTCCAGCCGGGGGTCGGCGCTCCGTCTAGACCAGGTTCGCCTGCCGACAGACCCAGCCGTCGGGCATCCGTCCCGAATCGATCAGGCCTCCCAGCTCGGTGCTCTCGGCGGCGCTCAGCGCCTCGTCGGCCGTGCCGTAGAAGATCGGCTCCTCCTTGGCGTTGTGGCTCGCAAGCTGGACGAGCAGCTCGCGGCAGGCCTGCGCGAGCGAGTCATCGGGGCCGTCCCGTCCGAGCTGCGCCTCGATCGCGTCGAGACGCCTCCAGATCTCCCCGTGCTCGCGCAGCATCACCATCGTCGGGATCGCCAGGTCCGGCTCCATCGGCGGGAACAGGAACTCCTCCTCGAGGTAGATGTGGCGGCGCAGCGCATCGATCGCCCGCTGCAGCGACTCGACGCGCTGCTGATCGCTGAGCCCCTCCGCACCGTAGCCCTCGATCCCGGCGTCGATCTCGCGGTGCTCGCGCTCGAGCGCCGCCCCCACGCTTTCGGTCTTCATGCTCACCACCTTCCGGCGTCTTCGCGTTCCCACCGACGGCACCTGCCGGGCCGCGAGCGGGCGCACCCGCCGGCGCTCGATCGGCCGTGGCCCAGTCTAGGACCCTGGCCGCTCAGCAGCAGTCGTCGGCGGCGGGGCGCCCGGCGGAATCGAGGGCAGTGGCAGCGCAGCAGCCTTCGCCGCGCCACGTCTGCACGCCCTCGCGAACGGCCACGGCCGCGACCAGCAGGGCGGCGAACGGGTCGAGCCACCAGGCGCCGACGAGCGCGTTGGCGGCGAGGCCGAGGAAGACGGCGGCGGCCAGGTAGGCGCAGAGCAGGTTCTGGGTCCCCTCGCCGTGGGTCGCCTGCGACCCGAGCCGGCGCGCGACCCGCTGCTTGGCGATCCCCAGCAACGGCATGCCGATCACGCTCGAGGCGGTCAGCGCCATGCCGAGCGGGCTGACCTCGGGATGCTCGCCGGCGGCGAGATGCGCGATCGCCTCGTAGGCGACATAGGGGGCGAGGATGAAGAACTGGATCGCCACCAGCTTCTGGGCGCGGCGCTCGGCCGCGTGCGAGTGGATACGCGCCCCGGTGAAGCGCCAGATGATCACGACGCTGGCCGCGCCCTCGATCCCCGAGTCGAGGCCGAAGCCGATCAGCGCGATCGAGCCCGCCGCGATCCCGGCGACGATGGCGATCCCGCCCTCGAGGCCCATCCAGATCAGGCTGAGCCAGGACAGCGCCTTGGCGCGTCGCGCGGCCTGCAGCCAGTCGGCCGCCGGCGGCTCATGGCCGGCGAGCCCGGGACGAGCGACCAGTTCGCTCACATCTTCATGGTGCCAGAGAGCCGCGCGCGGATGATCGCCGAGCCCGCCTGCTCGTGGACGCGATGGGTCTCGACGATCTCGACGTCCTCGAAGCCGGCTTCCTCGAGGCCTGCGGCGAACGCCTCCCGGGTCAGCGCCCCGGCGATGCAGCCCGTCCACTGCTCCATGTCGCGCCGCGTCTCCTCGTCCATGCCCTCGTCGGCGACGACGTCGCTGATCGCGAGGCGACCGCCGGGGCGAAGCACGCGGGCGGCCTCGCGGAAGACCCTGCGCTTGTCGCCGGAGAGGTTGATGACGCAGTTGCTGATGATCACGTCGACCGAGTCATCGGCGAGCGGCACGGCCTCGATCTCGCCCTTGAGGAACTCGACGTTCTCGACGCCGGCCTGACGCTGGTTGGAGCGGGCGAGCTCGAGCATCTCCTCGGTCATGTCGAGGCCGTATGCCTTGCCGGTCGGCCCGACGCGGCGGGCCGAGAGCAGCACGTCGATGCCGCCCCCGGAGCCGAGGTCGAGGACGGTCTCGCCCGCCCGGAGCTCGGCCACCGCGGTCGGGTTCCCGCAGCCCAGCGAAGCGAGGCTCGCGGCGTCGGGGATCGCTTCCCGGTCGCCGGCCTCGTAGAGCCCGGCGCCGAACGCGTCCCGCTGCCCGGCGGTGATCACGCCGGCCCCCGAGCAGCAGGAAGCGTCCCTGCTGGCGACGTTCGTCGCCGCTTCCGCGTAGCGCTCGCGGACCCGCTCGCGGACCGCGGCCGGCTCGCCTGCCGGCTCGATCCCGGCGCCGCAGCCACAGGCGCCGACCTCGTGATCGGGCCCGCAGCACTCGCTCTTGTCCTCGGGCGCACAGCAGCTCTCCCGGATCTCGGTCGAACAGCAGCCCTCGGATCGATCGGGGGTGGTCTCTAGCTCAGCCATGCGCTCAACTCCTTCAGGGCATCCGGCTCGACGTAGTAGTAGGCCCACAGTCCGCGGCGCTCGGAGCCGACGATGCCGGCGTCGCGCAGCTTCCTCAGGTGGTGGGAGACGGTCGGCTGCGAGAGCTCGAACAGCGGCACCAGCTCGCAGACGCAGACCTTGCCCGCGTGCCTGCGCAGCACGTCGACGAGCTGCATGCGGACCGGGTCGCCGAGTGCCTTGGCGACCTCGGCCAAGCGCTCGGCCTGCGCGCGACCGATGTCGGGATAGGCGACCGGCTCGCAGCAGGGCTCGCCGGCGGGTCGCTTGCTCTTCGGGGCGAGCTCGAGATCGACAGCCATCCATTCATATATATCGATTGAACCGACATCTGTCAATCGAATATCCTCGTCGCCGTGAGCGACGAACGCCCGACGGTCCTCTTCGTCTGCGTCCACAACGCCGGCCGCAGCCAGATGGCGGCCGGCCTGGCGCGGCAGCTCGGTGGCGATCGGGTCGCGGTCCGCTCAGCCGGCTCCGAGCCGGCCGCGGCGGTCAATCCGGCCGCGATCGCGGCGATGGCCGAGGTCGGGATCGACCTCGACGACGCGGCGCCGCAGCTGCTCGAGACCGACGCCGTCCGCGAGGCCGACGTGATCGTGACGATGGGCTGCGGCGACGCCTGCCCGGTCTTCCCCGGCAAGCGCTACGAGGACTGGGAGCTCGCGGACCCCGCCGGCAAGGACCTCGATGAGGTCAGGTCGATTCGTGACGAGATCCGATCGCGGGTCGCGACGCTGCTCGGGTCGCTGGGCGCGTCGTGACGAGTCCCCGACGCGCCCGCCCGACCATCCGGCGCAACGGCCGGCAGGGACCCCGCCTCCCGTTCCCGGTGACCGGCGAACGCCGCGCGTCCGACCGCGGGACGAAACCGGCGCCGATGCACGAACATCGGCTCCTCCAACCGCAACGAGGAGGTACCGTGGCGAAGGTCAAGCTGCACCGCTGCCCGTTCACGTTCGTGCACAACAACCTCGACCACTGCTGGAAGGTCCAGAAGGCGCTGGACGAGCAGGGCATCGAGTACGAGGTCGTCACAGAGCCGATCTACCCGCGCGGTCGCCGTAAGGAGGTGATCCGCCTCAGCGGCCAGCACATG
The DNA here is from genome assembly GCA_041393495.1 of Solirubrobacterales bacterium. Lineage (GTDB taxonomy): Bacteria > Actinomycetota > Thermoleophilia > Solirubrobacterales > 70-9 > RHKX01. The sequence continues at coordinate 165,487 of JAWKKA010000005.1, forward strand.
CTGCCGGTGATCGAGTTCGAGGACGGCTCCGCCTACCGAGCCGAGTCCGCCGAGATGGCGGCGACGATCACGGCCGGCAGGCTGTTCGAGCAGGGCGGCTCGAGCTCGCCTGCCGCCGGGTGAGGGCCGCCACCGGGACGATCTGAGCGCCGGGCCCGGCCCGCCACCGGGACCCGGCGCCCATCGGGTGCCTCAGACGGCTGCCGCGAGCACGGGGCGGGTGCCGTTCGCGCGCCCGTCCCGCGGATCGGACGCGACGAGCCCGCGGATCAGCTCCGCCGTTTCCGCGGGCGCCTCGAGGAAGGGGTGATGGCCGCGGCCCATCATCGCGACGAACCGCGCCCCGGCGATGCGCGCGCTCTCGCGGCGCCCCTCGTCGATCGGCGCCATGTCGTGCTCGCCCCAGATGACCAGCGTCGGGACCTCGATCCCACCCAGCTCCTCGCCCAGGTACATCTCCGGCTTGATGCCGCGCAGCCCGGCGATCCGCCGCAGCAGCACCGCCCAGGTCTCCTGGGTGGCGGGGATCGAGACGCCGGCGATCCGGGAGGCGAGGTACGGCGCGGGGATCTGGTCGGGGTCGGTGCCGAACATCTGCCGGTACTGCGCCCGCTGCGCCTTCACGGTTCCCCGCGTCCGCATGAACCGCCGCGAGAGGCCCGGCACCCCGGCGATGATCCGCAGCGGCAGCGGCGCGCTGTTCGACATGCCGACGGGCATCCCGACGAGGGCCAGCCGCCTGACCCGCCGCGGGTGATCGAGCGCGGTCGTCAGCGCGAAGAAGCCGCCCATCGAGCAGGCGACGATGGTCGCCGATTCGAGCCCGAGCGCATCGAGCACCGAGGTGACGAAGTCACCGGCGTGGGCGCGGATGTCGACGTCCCGGTAGTCGAACGGATCGCTGAGCCCGCAGCCCGGCCGGTCGAGCGCGTAGAGGTGGAAGCCGTCCGCGAGCTCGGCCATCAGCGGCGCCCAGAGCGCCCCTTCGCCGTCGCCGCCGTGGATCAGGACCAGCGGCTCGCCGGCGCCGGCCTCGAGCAGGTGGACCCGCATCCGCGGTCGCTCGATGGCGATGTAGCGGGATCGCGCCGGCACGTCGTAGAAGCGCAGCAGCTCCTGCTGGCGCGCGGCGAAGGCCTTGCGGGTGGTGTCGTCATCTGCGGTCATCGTGAGCTCCTTCGGGTCGGTGTGGACTCTGTGCCGATCATCGGTCGCCGCGGCCGGAAAGGG
>JAWKKA010000006.1:0-147520 GCA_041393495.1 Solirubrobacterales bacterium
GCCGGAAAGGGAAACGGAGAGTGGCTGTAGCTGCCACAACCGGCGCTTGTGGGCGGAGATAGGCTCTGAGCGTGGACATCGAGCTGCGCCACATGCGCGCGCTGATCGCGGTCGCAGAGGAGCTCAACTTCACGCGCGCGGCCGAGCGGCTGCACCTGACCCAGCAGGCGCTGAGCGGACAGATCCGCCAGCTCGAGGAGCGCGTCGGCACCCAGCTTGTCGAGCGCGACACCCATCACGTCGCGCTGACGCCGAGCGGCGCCGTCCTCTACGAGCGCTGCCGGACGCTGCTCTCCGGCGCCGAGCAGGCGCTCGCCGCGGCCCGCGCCAGCGGCGAGGATGCCCCGCGCCTGACGATCGGCTACCCGGCGCCGCTGACCCACCGGATCTTCGTGCCGGCGATCGAGCTGTTCGCGACGCGCCATCCCGAGGTCGAGATCGCGATCCATTTCGGCGAGCTGCACGACCCCAAGGGCGGGCTGCGCAGCGGTGCCGCCGACGTGGCGATCGTCTACGGCGCCCTCGAGCACGAGGGCCTCGAGCTGCATCACCTGTTCAGCGAGCCGCGCGGCGTCGCGTTGGCAGCCGGCCACCCGCTCGCGCGCCAGGAGTCCGTCACGATCGCCGAGCTGATCGAGGAGCCGATCATCGACGTGCCGACGACGGATGCGATCTCGCGGGACTTCTGGATCGCCGCCAAGCACCGCGCCGGCAGGCCGCCGCGCATCGGCGCCACCGTGCAGACGATCGACGGCATCATCGAGGCGATCGGGGCCGGGCTCGGCGTGGCGACGGCCGCCCCCGTCGTCGTCGAGGCCATGGGCGGCCCCGCCGGCGTCGTCTACCGTCCCGTCGTCGACCTCGAGCCGATCGAGTTCTGGATCGCCCGGCGAGCCGGCGACGACCGCCGGCCGGTGCTCGACTTCATCGACGCCGCGGTCGACGCCGGACGCGACCGGGCCTCCCCCGCCCCCCCGGGCTGATCGCGTCACGTCCGGGGTCGTCCACGGTCCCGATTGACACGGCGAGCGACCGGCGTGCCGATCGCCGCTACCTCGCCTCGCGCAGGACCGCTCGGCCGCCGCCACGGATCGATCGGTGCCCGAGGCGATCGCCGGCCGCCGCCGACCGGCGACGCGATCGCAGGCGCCGACGCACGGAGCGCGCGAGCAGGAACGGCGCCGAGACGACCGCCGCGGCCAGCGCCAGCAGCAGAACCGCCCCGACCAGCACCAGCACGCCGAGCGCCGCCATCGCGAAGACCGGAGCAACCAGGCAGAGAACCACCGCGCCGAAGACGACGGCGATCGGGGCCAACGGGGTCATGTAGAAGGCCGCATAGGTCATGATGAGACCACCTTTCCGCGCTCGGGATGCAGCGCGCGATATCGATGAAGGACCGGCTCCGATGATCGGTCGCCGCGGCCGAAAAGGGAAACGGAGAGTGGCTGTAGCTGCCACAACCGGCGCTTGTGGGCGGCGGCCGCGGCGGTGGCCGTCGCCGTCGAGCCGCAGGGCGGACCCGGGGGCCGCCGCCTCACGCCCTTCCCGGCGGGCTCGAGCCGGTCGAATCGACCCCGGTCAGGGCAGCCGGACCGCGCGGCCCCCGGCAGCGGCTCGGCGCGGCTTCGCTGCCGCCGAGCCGTCGTCGCCGAGCGGGCGGCCGTCCAGCATCGCGACGCGCTCGACCCCGCGGAGGGCGCCGGTGATCACGAGCGTGGAGGCTGAGTGGAGCTCCGCGAGCGCGAGCGGCCGCTCGACGACCGGCTCGCGCCCGGCCCGCTCGGCGATGAAGGTCGCGCGCGTGGTCCCGGGCAGGATCCGCCCGTCGAGGGGCGGGGTGACCCAGCGGTCGCCGATCCGGGCGAAGACGTTCGCCCGGGCCGCTTCCAGCACGAGGCCGTCGAGATCGACGGCGAGCGGCAGCTCCTCGTCGAGGTCGGCGGCGATCGCCTCCCACCAGGAGCGGTCGGCGAGCTTGTGCTCCCCGAGCCCTCCGGGGACGACGACGCTGCGCAGGCGCACCGGCGAGGGGGGCGGAAGCCGGGACCGGGCGATCCCGATCGTCCAGCCATTCGGCTCGAGCTCGGCCCGGAGCCGGCCCGGCCGCGGGCCGGCGAGAGCCGCCGCGCCGATCAGCTCGGCGGCGTCGGCTGGGAGATCGCGCCCGTAGAGTGCGCGGGCGCTGGCGCGGATCCGCCGCAGGTGCAGGTCCAAGGCGGGAACGGCGCCCGCCTCATCGACCCGGATCGTCTCGAACAGGCCGCGGGACGGCTCGGGGCGACGCAGCGCGCGCGGACCGGTTCGCCGCGGCCCGGGCAGGGCCCCGGACGCGGCCGCCTCATGCGCGACGTCGGCGTCGATCGCGGCCATCAGCGCCCGCTCCTTCACCTCGGCCTCAGCCGCCTCGGCCGCCCCCGAGGAGTCGGCGACGACGGCGCCCCCGAGGCCGAGCCAGATCCGCGAGCCGCTTCGCTCGAACGTCCGGATCGCGACGCTGAGGTCGAGCCCCGCGAGCGGCGATCGCAGGCCGATCGCGCCCGTGTAGGCGCTGCGCGGGGTGCTCTCGAGCTCGTTGATCGCCTCCAGCGCCGCGACCTTGGGCGCGCCGGTCACCGAGCCGGGCGGGAACGTCGCCCGCAAGAGCGCCCCGTCCCGCACGTCCTCCCGCAGCGTGCCCTTCACCTGCGAGCTCAGGTGCCAGACGCCTGGGCCGGCGGTGAGCGCCGCCATCTCCGGCACGCCGATCGTTCCCGGGACGCAGACCCGGCCGAGGTCGTTTCGCACCAGATCGACGATCATCACGTGCTCGGCCCGGTCCTTGTCGGAGCGAAGCAGGGCGTCGCGGGCGGCGGCGTCGGCGGCGTCCTCCCCGGTGCGGGGACGGGTGCCCTTGATCGGGGCCGAGACGACGCTCCTGCCCTCGCGGCGCAGGAAGGTCTCCGGCGAGAGGCTGGCCAGCGACCCCCAAGGGCCCTCGATCCAGGCGGCCTTGGGCGGCCGCAGCGTCCGCCCGGCCGTCGCCCACAGGTCCACGCTCGCGCCCTCCACGCGCCCCTCGCTGCGCACGCAGAGGTTCGCCTGGAAGAGGTCGCCGAAGCGGATTCGCTCGACCAGGGCGTCGACCGCCCGGGCGTGCCCGGCGGCGCTCGGCGTCCACCGCCAGCCGTCGCTGCGCACCGGCTCGTGATGCGCGGGCCGGCGAGCGGCCGCGCGCAGCCGGCCGAACCAGTCCTCGATTCGCTCGCTCGCGTCGGGGGCGTACAGCGCCTCCAGCCACCAATCGCCGCGGCGATCGCAGACCAGGACGTGGTCGTAGCGGGCCAGGGAGAACGCAGGCAGGGCCGCGCCGGCTGCGGGCGCCGGGCCGACGGACTCGATCCGGCGGCCGAGCTGGAAGCCGAGGTAGCCGACGATCGCCTCGCCGACGATCCCGGGGCTCGGCTCGAGCACGTCCTCGTCCAGCGCCGCGAACGGATCGCGCCCGTCGAGCACCTCGATGGGCTCCGACCCGATCACGGCGCCAGCCGAGCACCAGCTTCCGATCAGGGCGAACGGTCGCTGATCGTCGCGAACGAGCGTCGCGGCCGCCCACGGATCGAGCCGCGTCCCGAGCGGCTCGCGCCGAAGCAGCCGCCCGTCGGGGAACGGGGACACGCGCACCTGCCGGCCGGGTTGCGCTTGATGGGCGGCCGACGATCGCAAGGTCGCCGTCATTGTGACCTGAAGCGGCCACCTCCGACCTGCCGGCCGCGCAACACCCCGCGCCGGGCAGGCGTCGAACGCCCACCGGCCGGGCCGGCGAGGGCCCGGGGGCCCTCAGTCGGAGACGACGCGGTAGCTGTGCCCGGCCGCGATCAGGCGGTCGGCCAGCGCGCGACCCATCGCCGACGCCGGCGTCAGCACCCCCGCCGCGTCGGGCAGCTCGTCCAGCGCCAGGCAGAGCGCGCTCTCGCCGAGCATCACCGCGGTCGCCTTGTAGCCGGGGTCACCCTGGGCGCGGATCTCGCACCGCAGCCGCTCGCCGCCGCTCGTCGTCGTGTCGATGTCGATCGCGAAGAAGCCGCGCTCGCGGGCGCTCTCGTCGGGCCCCTCGCCGGGATCGGGAAGGACGTGGTCGAGCAGTTGGCGGAACCCGGGCGTCGCGAGGCCCGCGAGCAGGCCGGCGATGCCCCCGGCGACGGCCGCGGCCTTGGCGAGGCCGAGCGGTCCGCGGCCGGTGAGCATCAGCTCCCGGTAGCGAAACCGGCGTCCGTAGGCGTGGCCCCGCAGGGCGTTGCTGCGCCGCACGACCCGCGTGTTGACGCTGCCCATCACGAACGGGGCCAGCCAGCCACCGAGACGATCGTCCTCGATCGGCTTGATGGGGTCCCGCTCGGGGCCGAGGTCGGGCTCCGCGTCGCGGTCCGGGCTGAGCGCGTATGGGTCGGCCAGCACCCGGCGGCTCGGCGGGTCCTTCTTGACGGCGTCGACGGCGGTGCGCGCCGAATCGATCGTGCCGCCGCTGGCGCCGCCGCGCATCGCCTTCACGACCAGCGTCGTCTCCCCGAGCTCCCCGTGGCCACCGGCCTGCGCGGCCTCGTGCAGGAGCAGCGTGCCGATGTCGGACGGGATCGAGTCGAAGCCGCAGGTGTGAACGATCCGGGCGCCGGATGCCCGCGCCTCGGCGTCGGCGGCGTCGATCGACCAGCGCATGAACAACACCTCGCCGGTGAGGTCTGCGTAGTGGGTCCCGGCGCTCGCGCACGCCTCGACGAGCGGCTTGCCGTACTTGAAGTAGGGACCGACCGTGGTCGCGACGACGCGGGTCGATTCCGCCAGCGCCGCGACGGCGCTGCGGTCCTGGCTGTCGGCGATCACGAGCGGCCAGTCGACGCCGAGCTCTGCCCGCGTTCGCTCGAGCTTGGCCCGCGAGCGGCCGCCGAGGGCGATCCGAACGCCGGGCGGGGCGTGCCCGGCGAGGTAGCGGGCCGTCAGGACGCCGACGAAGCCCGTTGCCCCGTAGAGGACGACGTCGTGATCGCGGTCTGAGTCGGCCACCTGCTCGCTCCTGCCTTCCGTCGCGCGAACGATCGCAGATGTGCCGGGGCCGCGGCGAGCTACCCGCCGCCGCGCACGCTGAACGCGGCCGAGCCGGCCGACTCGTACTGGTCGGCGAGCAGGTAGTGGACGATGTAGCGGCCCGCCGGCAGCGGCCACGGGGCGCCCTGGCTTTCGGGCCCGAGCGTGGCGGCGCCCGTGGTCGACGGCGGGACGGTGCCGGCCGCGTGGCCGCCGGTGTAGCCCCAGATCAGGTAGTCGTCGGCAGCGGGATCGGCCGCCGCGGCCCGGAAGACGCCGAGCCAGTCCCAGCGGTTGGCGGGGGCGCCGGTCCAGGCGACCTCGATCGGCTCGCCGCGTCCGTAGATGCGCCTGTCGGTCGTCAGCTCGAGCTCGGCGTCGGGGTCGCGGAGGTCGATCGCGACGCGGGCGAGCTCGGCGCCGCTGCCGCCGGCGACGAGGACCGCCTCATAGGGGCCCGGGTCCCAGCCGGCCGTGTCGAGCTGCGCGGTCCCGCTCGGATCCGGTGCCTCGATCGTCTTCAGCGGCTGGCCGGGATCGCCGCCCGCAGGGACGATCGCGATCTCGTTGCCGCCCTGCTCCGGGTTGTTCCAGCGGATGGTGATCGGATCGCCGACGTCGGCGAGACGCGCGTCGACGGCGACCAGGGTCGGCATCCGCACGGGCGCGACCACGAAGCTCGACAGGACGGCGCGGTGATCGGATGTCCACGGCGCGAACCCGATGTCGACGTCCTCGCCACCCGGCTCGCCGACGAGCCTGCTGTCGAGCGTCGTCGATGGACCGGCCGCGTAGACGTAGTCGATCCGCTCGCCGCTCTCGTGGGTCTCGCCGGGCACCGCGACCGGGTCGGGATGGACCTCTCGGTAGCTGTCGCGGAACCCGAGATCGAGCAGCTTCTCGCTCACCGGCCACGGCACCGGCTCGTCGATCCCCTCGCGGGTGCCGATGGTGTCGGCTCCGTAGTCGAGGCTCGAGGGCTCGTTGAAGTCGCCGGTGAGAAAGACCGGGTAGCCCGCGTCGACGAGCCGCCCGATCGCCGCCAGCGGTCGCTCGAGCGCCGCGGTCCGCACCTCGTTCTCGGTCGCGATCACCGACTCGACCGAATCGCCGCCGGCGAGCGCGCGCGGGCCCCAGTCGACGTAGTCGAGGTGATCGTTGAAGAACGGGACCACGTAGCCGGGCTCGACCTCGAGCAGCGCGTAGAGCCCGTCGCCGCCCGACGGCTCATGGATCGGGTACTTCGAGAGGAGCTGCAGCGAGGTGTTGTAGTAGGGGTAGCCGGTCCGCCGGGCGATCTCCGGCAGCCGCTCGTAGGACTCGAGCACGCCGACGACGTCGGCGTCGAGCTCGCGGATCACCCGATCGGTCGCGGGACCGCCGCCGTACTCGACGTTGTAGACGAGCACGTCGAGGTCGACCGGCTCGCCCCGCTGCGCCTTCGGCACGATGATCGGCTCGCCGTCGCCGGCGAGGCTGCAGCCGCCGAGGAGCAGGGCAGCGAGGACGATCGCCGCGATCGCCGTGAGCATGGCCGGCGCCCGCAGGCGGCCCGCAGCCCTCCCAAGCTCGGCCCTCGCTCCCACTGACCTTGTAGTCAATCAGACGTGTGGACCGACCTCGACCATGCGGCTGCGACCGCCTGTACCTCGGCCCGCGTCGAGTCGCGCAAGCGCCGAATGATCCGGCCCCCTCCCCATCGCCGCTTCGGCATCAGCACGAGGTCACATCCGAGCCTCTCGACGACCGCGGCGAGCGCCTCGTCTCCCTCGGCTGGAACGATCTCGAAGCCGGGAGAAGGCTCGCGGCCGTCGAGCATGTCCCTGGCGATGGCGATCTCTTCGAGCGCAACCTCGTCGAGGAGCAGGTTCCAGTGCGCCGATCGGATGCAGCAGCCGTAGGTGCGGCGTTCGTAGGGGATGACGATCGCGACCGTGATCCGCGCGCCGTGCTCATCGGCATGCGCGGCGGCCAGCTCGACGGCTCGCCGCCCGGCCCGCGAGCGCTCGAACACGACGAGGACGTGGTTGATCGCGGTCATCGACCGCTCACCCCTCGGCCCGGAAGCGGCCAAGGACGCCCGCGGTCACGTCGGGCCCGTCGGCCGGGCGGTCGCGAAGGGCGCCGAGGCCGGCGATCGTGCGGCGAAGCGAGTGAAGGAGCCGATGGCAGGCCGGGCACAGGTGGGTGTGCTGCTCGACCCGGCGACGCTCGGCCCCGCTGAGCTCCCGATCGATGTGGGGGGGACAGGTGCCCCGCAGCCCAACGGGGCTCGCGCATGAACCGGATGCTGGCGATCGGAGTCATCGTCCCTCCTCCTGAAGGTACTCGTCGAGGGAACGGCGCACCGCCGGCCGCGCGCGATGCAGGCGGCCCTTGAAGGCGGCCTCGCTCAAGTCCATGATCGCCGCCGCCTCCCGGTCGAGAGGCGCGACGTCGCGGCGCACCTTGCGAAGGTCCACTTCTACTCGGCGCGTACGGTCGAGGCGATCGAGCTCGACCCCCCCTCGGCCAGGACCGGCTCGGCGCACGTTAGCCGGCACCGGCCCCGGCCGGCCCGTCCTGCTCAGCCGTCCGCCGCTCTCAGCGCCGCGACGATCAGCAAGTCCGGCGGCTGCGGGGCCAGTCCGTCGTCGGTCTCATACAGTCGGCACTTGATGCCGAAGTCGCGGCGCCGATCCGCTTCGGGATCGATGTCGCGGCCATCGACTCTCACCGTCGGCGAACCCAGGAACCGCTCCGCCTCGGCTTCAGCGTTCGTCTCCACCCGGCGCAGCTCGACCTCGGCGCCCGGGTCCGCCGCGGCGACGAGCCCGCGGAGTCGCGGAAGCAGCTGCTCGTAGCTCGGGCAGCCTTCGAAGTAGATGAGCTCGACCCTCACGGGTGATGCCGTCTTGTCTGCATCGCGATGAGTTTGGCGACCGGAGCGGGTCTCATCAACGAGAGATCAATCCCCGACCAAGGAGCGAACGATGAGCAGTACCGAGACCACCCGGGCCGTGTCCCGGATCGCCAACGTGATCGTGCCCGTATCCGACCAGGACCGCCAGCTTCGGTTCTACACCGAGACGCTCGGGCTCGAGGTGCGCGCCGACGTCCCGTTCGGCAACGGCGAGCGCTGGATCGAGGTCGCGCCTACCGGCGCCGAGACCCCGATCGCGCTCTGCCCCCCGGGCCCCGGCGGCGAGGCCGGCGGCAAGGACACGGGAATCACCCTGCAGACGACCGATATCGAGGTGTGCCGCAGGAGTCTCGAGGACCGCGGCGCCGACGTCGATGCCGAGGTCAGCCACATGGGCGACCCGGTGCCGCCGCTCTTCTGGCTCCGCGACCCCGAGGGCAACTCGCTGATGGTCGTCGAGGTCGGCTGATCGGGAGCGCGACACACACCCGGCGCCCCTGAGATCCGCGAGGGACTCGGGGCTATCGGGCTGCCGCGTCGCCCGAGCCGGCGCCGCCCATCCGCTCCAGGTAGGCGGCCGCCGCCGCCCGCGCCTCGGGGTCGGCGAGGGCCGCGAGCAGCCCGTCGGCGTCCGACCACGATCGCTCCGGCCGGCTGATCCCGGCGGCGACCGCGTTGACGTGCCGCTTGGTGGCGCGGACCGCGACCCGGGGCTTGGCCGCGACCGCGGCCGCGAGCGCCTCGACGGCCTCGTCGAGGTCGGCGGTCGCGACGACGCGGTTGAGCAGGCCGAGTCGCAGGGCCTCGTCCGCCCCGAGCGGCCGGCAGGTGATGACCAGGTCCTTGGTCGCGGCGGGGCCGATCTGTTGGACCAGCCGGGGGATGCCGCCCCACGCGAGCGGGATCCCGAGGTCGACCTCGGGGATCGAGAAGCGCGCATCCGCCGCGGCGATGCGCAGGTCGCAGGCAGCCGCGAGCACGAGGCCGCCGCCCACGCACCAGCCGTGAACCTTGGCGATCGTGATCGCCGCCATCTCCTCGAGCGCCTCCGCCATCAGCCGTCCCGCGTCGGCGTCCTCGCGCGAGACGCCCTCGGTGGCGCTGAACGCCGTCAGGTCGGCGCCGGCGCTGAAGGCGGCGCCGCGGCCGGAGACGACGACGACGCGGACCTCCGGATGGTCGGCATCGAAGCGGCGCGCCGCGGCGGCGATCTCGCGCAGCATGGCCGGGCTGAGCGGGTTCAGCTTCTCGGGCCGATCGAGGATCAGCGCCCCCCTCCTGCCCTCGACGCTGACCTCGATCCCATCGGACACAGCCGCCACTCTACGGCCTGCCGGAGCGCGCGACAGGTCAGCGGTCGAGCGCGAACACCCGCCGGGCATTCCCCTCGAGGAACAGCTCCCGCGCCTCTTCGTCGAGGCCGAGCGAATCGAGGTCGGCGAGCGCGTGCTCGGGGTCGATCATCGGGAAGTTCGATCCGAACATCACCTTGTGGCGGCCATCCGAGCGCAGGTAGTCGACGAGCTGCGGCGGATAGCGCCGCGCCGTGTAGGCGGAGGTGTCGATGAAGACGTTCGGGTACTTGCGGGCGAGAGCGATCATCTCGTCGGTCCACGGATAGCCGATGTGGCCGCCGACGATCACGAGGTCGGGGAAATCGAGCGCGACGCGGTCGAGGTAGGGGATCGGGCGCCCGTACTCGGAGGGTCGCAGGGGCCCCGTATGGCCGACCTGCAGGCAGAAAGGGACGCCGAGCTCGACACAGGTCGCGTAGAGCGGGTAGAAGAGGCGGTGATCGGGCGGGCGCTCCCACAGCCACGGCAACAGCCGCAGCCCGACGAACCCCGCAGCGACGCGACGACGGAGCTCGGCGACGGCTGCGACCGGGTCCCGGACGTCGACGGAGGCGAGACCGCAGAGACGAGACGGGTGCTGCTCGACCCAGCCCGCCACCTCGTCGTTCGAGATCAGATCCCCGTCGGGCCCATACCAGGCGCAGACGATCCCGCGATCGATCCCGGCCCGATCCATCGCATCGATCGTGGCCGCGATCGGGACCTCCTCGCGCGGCGGCTCCGCCCCGGTCCAACGCCACAGGGAGGCGAACATCTCGTGCGACGCGTGCCGCAAAGTCGGATGCTGCATCCAGACGTCGATCGCCATCCCGGCCCACGGTATCGGGCGATCGGCGGCCGGAGCTGTCGATCCGTCCGCCGAAGCCCTGCCGTCCCGCCCACCGCGGGCGTCGACCACGGGCCGGCGGCGGCGGCGCGGCGATGCCGGTCCAACCGGTCCCGCACGCGCCCCGCTACCCGGCGCCGGCCGCGACGGCGGCCGCCATCAGCTCGGCGGCGCTCTCGTCATCGAGGCCCTCGCCGGACAGGCGGCGCCAGGTCCAGAAGTCGAGCGCGAGCCGGATCAGCGCACCGGTCCGCTGCGCGCGCCGACCGCGGCCGCCGAACCCGGCGGCCAGCTCGGCGGCGAGCTCGGCCTGCATGCGGTCGACGTTCTCCGCCATGAACCGATCGAGCTCCGGGACGGTGGCGCGGTCGCTGAAGAGCTTGCCGTACATCGGCTCGGTCTCGCGGTACCAGGCGTAGAGGAGGGCGAGGGCGCCGCGGACGCGCTCGCCCGGCTCCGCCCGGGCGAGGACGGCGCCGAGGTCGGGCGCCGGATGCAGCCGCTCGTAATGGGCGGCGCAGGCGGGCAGCAGCTCGCTCAGGCCGGCGAAGTGGTTGTAGACGGTCAGGCGCGTCACCCCCGCGCGCCGGGCGATCTCGGCCACGGTCGTCTTCGCGACGCCCTTCTCCTCGTGCAGCTCGGCGGTCACCCGCGCGATCCGCTCGCGCGTCTCGCGCTGGCTCTCCGCTCGGGCCTTCAGCTCGTATTTCCGAATTTGGGTTGACATGGCGTTCACCCATGTTAGCATGGCCCAAGTTCAGTAAACGCCCTGTTTAGCGAAAGGCCCCGAGAACATGCTCGCCACCACCACCACATTCGCCGACCTGTCCGCCCGGATGACCGGGCGCGTCGTCGCCCCCGCCGATCCCGACTGGGACGCCGCGCGCCGGGTCTTCAACCTGGCGATGGACCTGCGGCCCGCCGCGGTCGTGCTCCCCCGCGGCGTCGACGACGCGATCGCTGCGGTCGAGTACGCCGCCGCCAACGGGCTGCGAATCGCCCCTCAGGCGACCGGCCACAACGCCGACGCGCTCGGGTCGCTCGAGGATGTCCTGTTGGTCGACGTCCGCGAGCTCCAGGAGGTCTCGATCGACGCCGGCGCCAGGCGCGTGCGGGTCGGTGCCGGCGTCAAGTGGGAGCGGGTCGTGCCGGAGCTCTCCGATCTCGGGCTGGCGGCGCTGCACGGCTCCTCCCCCGACGTCGGCATCGCCGGCTACTCGCTCGGCGGCGGCATGGGCTGGCTCGCCCGCAAGTACGGCCTGCAGGCGAACAGCGTCACCGCGCTCGAGCTCGTCGCGGCGGACGGGCGTCCGCTGCGGGTCGACGCCGAGAACGAGCCGGAGCTCTTCTGGGCGCTGCGCGGCGGCAACGGGAACTTCGGCCTCGTCACCGCGATCGAGTTCGCCGTCTACCCGGTCGAGGACCTCTACGCCGGCGCGATGTTCTTCCCGTTCGAGCGCGCCGGTGAGGTCCTGCACGCCTGGACCGAGCTCCTGCCGGCGCTGCCCGACGAGCTGATGAGCTGGGCGAAGCTCCTGCGGTTCCCCGACCAGCCGGACGTACCCGAGCCGGTCCGCGGCGGCTCGTTCACGGTCGTCTTCGCCGCGCATCTCGGCAGCGAGGAGGAGGGCCGCGCCCTGCTGCGGCCGGTGCGGAGCCTGGGCCCGGCGATGGACAGCTTCGCGACCGTGCCGCCGGCGGCGCTCGGCGAGATGGCGATGGACCCGCCCGACCCGCTGCCGCTGGTGAGCACGACGGCGCTGCTCGACGAGCTGCCGGGCGGCGGCGTCGACGAGCTCGTCGCCGCCGCCGGCCCGGGCTCGGGATCGCCGCTGGCGATGGTCGAGCTGCGGCAGATGGGCGGCGCCCTCGCGCGTCCGCCGGCGGACGCCGGGGCGCGGGCGACCCTACCGGGCTCGCTGGCGATGCTGTCGCTCGGCGTGGTCGAGGACGAGGCCGCGGCGGCGACGGCGCGGGCCTACCTCGAGGCGGTCGACCGGGCCGTCCTCCCCTACCGGGTCGGCGACTACCCGAACTTCGTCATGGAGCCGACCGACGCGAGCCGGTTCTTCGACGCGGAGACCTGGGCGCGCCTGCGCCAGGCGAAGGCGACCTACGACCCGGACGACATGTTCGAGGGCAACCACCACATCCCGCCCGCGGAGCCGTGTTGAGTCGGGACAACCTCGCATGGAGTGCCCCGGGTCTCGTGGACACGGTTGACCTTTGAGCCGCGAGCGTATCCCACGCATCGCCCACCGGCCATGGCCGGTGGGCGGCGCAGCCGCTCATCCTCTCCTTCGCCAGCCTCGAGCGCCCGCTCCTCGAAGACGACCGGCGAGAGGTAGCCGAGCCGCGAGTGCAGGCGGATCGGGTTGCAGAACTCCTCGACGTAGCTGAAGACCTCGCCCCGGAGCTCGGCCTTGGTCGGCCGGCTGCGACGGTTGACGAGATCCTTCTTATGCGTCGCGAAGAACGACTCGCTGACGGCGTTGTCGTAGCAGTCGCCGACCGAGCCCATCGAGACCGCGACGCCGGCGTCAGCGGCGGCGTGGCCGAAGGTCAGAGCGACGTATTGCGAGCCTTGGTCGGAGTGATGGATGAGGCCTGGTGCGGGTCTGCGGCGAGCTACCGCCATCTCGAGGGCAGCGACGACGAGCTCCGCCCGCATGTGTTCGGCCATCGACCAGCCGACGATCCGGCGGCTGAAGCAGTCCATGACCGCGGCGAGGTAGAGCCAGCCCTCCCGGGTCTGGAGGTAGGTGATGTCGGCCGACCAGAGCAGGTTCGGCTCTGGGGGATCGAAGTCGCGCTCGACGAGGTCCGGCGCCGGGCGAACGCCCTTCACCCGGATCGTCGTCCGGCCGCGCCTTCGCGGCACCGAGCCCGAGAGCCCGTTGATCCGCATCAGCCGCTCGATCCGGCCGCGGCCGACGTCAATGCCGCGGTGGGTGAGCTCGGCGTGGACCCGCCTTGACGTAGGTCTTCTTAGAGGCTCTCCAGACCTTGCGGATCTCCTCGACCAGCCAGGCGTCGGCGAGGTCGCGGGCGCTCGGACCGCAGAACGCCAGAAGCCCGCTTGATAGGCGGGCTTCTCGAATAGCGGGGGCCCGATTCGTTCGTCGCTACCACCCTCGAATCGTCGAGCAGATCGCAGCCTAGATAACGGCTCAACCCACCAGCTCGCGCACCGTCTGCGCCACATCGCCCAGGCGCCGGATGAACTCCAGCGGCTCCTCGTCGGGCAGCGCCAGCAGCAGGACCTCGAAGCCGAGATCGTCGACGGCGCGCGCCAGTCGCCCCGCGTCGAGCCAGGCGTCCGGCTCGCCGAGGCCGAAGTTCGCAGCGCGCACGATCTCGGCGGGGTCGCGACCCGCCTTGCGGGCCGCCTCATCGATCCGGCGCTGATTCGCGGGGACATCCTCGGGCGCCATGTAGGAGCCACCGACGCTCGGAAGCCAGCCGTCTCCCAGCCTGCCCGTGAGGCGCAACATGCGGGGCCCGACGGCGCCCACCCACAGCCCCAGCGGATGCGCCGGCTCGGGCCCCGGCCTGGCGCCCTTCGCTGTGTAGTGCTTGCCCTCGAGACGCACCGAGCGCTCGCCGCCCAGGAACGCCTTCATGATCTGCATCGCCTCCTCGAGCGCCTCGACCGACTCCCCCGGCGAGCGCCGCGGGCCCCCATCGCCTCGACGGCGTCCCAGAAGGCGCCCGCTCCGACCCCGAGCTCGACCCGGCCGCCGCTCAGCCGGTCGAGCGAGGCGGCGGCCTTGGCCAGCACCGCCGGCTGGCGCAACGGCAGGTTGATGACGTCGGGCAAGAGCGTGACCCGCTCCGTGCGGGCGGCGAGGTAGGAGAGCAGGGTCCAGGTATCGAGGTAGCGGGGCTGGTAGGGGTGGTCCTGGATCCCGATCACGTCCAAGCCCACCTCCTCGGCGAGCGTCGCCGCCTGCAGGACGCCCTCGGCATCGTCCGCATCGGGTACGAGGAAGATGCCGAACTGTGGCGAGCCACCTGTCATGGCCTGCACGGTAGCGACCTCGTCGTCCAGCTCACGCGAGCAGTGCGCGACGCGCCCCGGCAGTCGCGAGTCGGACCCACGATGGATCCACGATCGTGGACGCCGGGTGCGGTCGATGCCGACATCACCAACAAGGTGAATTGTGGATGGACTGCCCAAGCGAGGCAGACCTTCCAGGTACGCCCGCGTCGGATCGTTGCGATTACCCGCCCGAGTTCACCTTGAAGAAGCCCGAGGGGGCGAGCCCGGCCAGGCGCTGGACGACCTGGCTCGGACGTCGTCCTGAGTCCTCGAGCGATTCCTTGCGGCGCACCGCTTCGCGCACCAATACACCGCCGGGCGTGCGCACGGGTTCAGGCGGGAACTTCCCCGGAATTCCCTGGGCGAGCGCGCTGCGAGCCCAGTCGTCATCGCGACCGAGTGCAAGCGAGCAAAGGATGTGGCCGGCGAGCAGGCTCGGGACCACGCCATTGCCGGAGAAGCCCACGCCGTAGACGACGCCGCTACCGCGCAGACGGCCGAAGAACGGCAGGCCATCGGAGCTGCGGTCCACCGCACCGCCCCACGCGGCCGCGATTGGCACGCCGCGCGACGCCGGACAGAGGCGGTGCAACTCGGCCGCCACCCGCGCTGCGCGCCGCTCGTGGCGGTCGAAGCCCCCGGGGAAGCGTCCATGGCACCCGAGGCCCCCGCCGCCCTTGCCGAAGACGATCCGGCCGTCGTCGGTGGTGCGGTAGTAGTTGACCATCAGCCGTGAGTCGGAGATCGACTCGCCGCCGGTCCAGCCGCTGGTTGTGAGCTGCGCCGGCATCGGCTTCGTCGCAACGACATCACTCGAGAGCGGCAGCACCGCTCGCCGAAGCTCCGGCAGCCCGGCGATCCAGGCGTTGGTCGCGAGCACGATCTGCTCCGCTCGCAGGCGTCCGGCTTCCGCTAGCAGCAAGCCCGCATCCGCGTCAAGGCGTCTTACGGGCGAGCGTTCGAACACCTCGACCCCGCGACGCCGCGCCACCTGAAGCAGCCCGCGCGCAAGCCTCGCCGGGTTCACGGTCGCGGCCTCACGCTCATAGGCGCCGCCGACGTGGATCGGCGAGCCGGTGCGGCGGGCCACGTCGTCCGGATCGAGCTCCTCGAATGGGGCCACGCCCAACCGAGCGCATTCGTGGATCGCCCCTCGCCAGGCTCCGGCCTGTGCGGCTGAGGTGGCCGTCCAGAGCCAGCCGCCCCTTCGATACGCGGCATCGATCCCCTCGGCCTCACAGAACTCCCCCAGGTCGCCGACGGCGGTTTCGGCGGCACGCCCGAGCCTGAGCGCTTCGACGTCCCCCGCGCGCTCGACGAGCGTCTCGATCTTCGGCCACCAGCCGAATGCGAAGCCGCCGTTGCGCCCCGACGCACCGGAGCCGCACAGATCGGCCTCGAGGACGGCCACGCTGGCCCCCGGTTCCGCCTCCGCGATCCGGATCGCCGCCCACAGGCCGACGTAGCCGCCGCCGACGATCGCAATGTCCGCCCCGACCTCGCCGGTCAGACGCCTGGCGCCGACGTCACCCTCATCGGCGAGCGCCTGGTCCAGCCACCACCCGTAGTTGCGTCCGCCGCGCCCGCCCGACGGCGGTTGCGGGAGGGAGATCATGGTCGCGGCTCGGGGATCTCCGAGCCGAGCCAGTCGGAGTAGAACGCTTCGAGGTCCGGGACGAAGTCGTGAACGATCGGGTACCCGGGTGGCACCGCCTCGACCTCCAGCAGCGTCCAGGTATTGGGGCAGTAGTACTCGCGCAACTCGTTCCAGCGCGGATCGCCATGGAGCTTGGCCGGGTAGATCTCGCGGAACTCCTCGACCGTGTTGCGCACCCGAATGTGGGCGTGGAGCTTCCAGTTCTCGCGGAAGTCGCAGAACTCGTGGCCGCAATCGCATTTGACGATCCGGCTGCCATCGAGCTTCTGGACGATGAAGAGATGCTCGCCGAACGGCAGGAGGATTCGATCCTTCCATGGCACGCGCCGCTGGAGGAGTCGCAAATAGGTGTGGAAGCGCTCAGCGTCCTTGAAGCCGGATTGGATCGCACGGAGTTCCTTGCCCGAGATCGTGCCGTCGGCGATCTCCCCGAGTGTCTCCTCGGTCACCTGAGTCGAACCGGTACGTGTCGCCGGCTCGGGCGAGATCGGCTCCTTCGCCCGCACGACCTCCTCGGCCAGCCCGAGGCGATCCCCCAGGAGCTGGCGCGAGATGTCCACCGTCGGCGTCTCGACCGGAAAATCGAAGTCCTCCGGCAGCCCCCAGAAGCTGCGGAAGCTACGGGCCCACTTCGACGACAGCCTCAGCGACTCCGCATACATACGTTGCACCGGCTCGATGAACTCGCCGCACCCGTCCGCGTGCGCCAGAATCCGCTCGCGCTCGGAGCGCATCCACTCCGAGACCGGCTGCGAGCCGCGCGAGCGCTGCGCGCGTAGCTTCTCGCGCTGGCCGGCGCTCGCCACGACGTCGACGTTCCCATCCCTGGTGACAGCGCCGTAGATCGTGTGGGCGAGGCGCGGCAGCACGTAACCGCCGTCGAGGTCGGCCTGCACATCCTCGAGCTCGCGCTCGAGCGGATCGCCAAGCCCAGCACCGCCGCGGTAGACGGATAGGTAGAGATCGCCCTCCTCCATCTTCTCGGGCAGCGTGAGAGTACGCTGGTCGAAGTCGCGACGCCCGTCGACGAGCCGTTCCATCTCGGAGTTCTCAGGGTCGCCGTCGAAGGTGGGATAGGGCCCGGTCTCGGCGACGATCTCGCTCATGTTCGTCTCGCGGACGTTGTGTCGGTAGCCGGTTGCGCCCGGATAACCACCCCATAGCCCCGCCTGGATGAAGACCGGACCGTTGCCGAGGTTCTGGGTCTCGAAGAACGGCGTCTTCCAGGCATAACGGACCGCCTCCCACCCCGAGCCGCCGCGGCGGCGTCCCGGGCCAGCCGTGTTCGGCTTCACCTTGGCGCCGAGGAACAGGAACGGCTCGACGATCTCCCACATCTCGTAGTCGCCCATGTCGCCCTGCGGATTCCAGACCGCCGCGGCGTGATCGAGGCCATCGGAGAAGATCCGTCCACCGCCGCCGACGCAGGACACCGCGAAGTTCGTCGCCGAGGCCTGCTGGCCGTAGTGGTCGATGCCGCCGCCCTGGAAGGTGTTCGCCGAGAGCGCATAGGGCGACAGCACCTCCTCGATGAACCCGCGTGCCTGCAGACCGCGCGAGATCGACTTCAAGACGCCCGTGTAGCTCGGGATCAGGTAATGCCAGGCGAGGCCGGTCGACGCCTGCGGATTCTGGTGATTCGCCCACGATCCCGGCGGGAAGTTCGTTCGCAGACCGAAGTAGGCCCCGTCGTTGATCTTGTCGTTGCAGATCAGCGTCTGCGTGAGGAGCACCCAGAGCGCGCCCTGCATCGCCGAAGGTGTGCAGTTGGCGGAGTGATAGCCCCAGCTGGAGGCACCCTCGTAGTCGAGCTCGAGCGTCGCGTCCGCGGCAACTCGCAACTCGACCGGCGCGTGCATCATCGTGTCCTTGCGCGCATGGGCCGGCAACATCTCCTCCTCGGCGAGGGTGAACTCGGAGAACGACGGCGCACGGTACGTGCCCGGGATCAGCATCTCGCGCACCCGCGACTTGAACGACCGCCGGCCGTCCTCGATCACCTCGCAGCAGAAACGCCGGAACTCCCCGGCCCCGATGTCGGCGACGATCCGCTCGACCGTCGATCGCACCATGTGACAACCCGCGACACGGGTGCGCTCGTCGAGCATCCAGTAGCGGGGCGTACGGGTTCCCTTGGCTGCGGCGAGCACGTGATCGCGGAAGAGCTCGTCGTTGGCACCGACCTTCCGCGCCGGGATGTCGATCCCGTCCTCGAAGCGCGAGATCGGACCGAGCGGGACACTTCCCGGCGTGCGGGCGCCGATCTCGATCTCGTGAGTGACCCCTCCGGCCCAGCCGATCAGCTCGCCTTCGTGGAAGATCGGCACGATCGTCTGGACGTCGGCGTTGTGGACGTCACCGACCATCGCGTCGTTGTTGCAGAAGATGTCGCCGGGGCGAATTCCCGGGTTCTCCTCGTAGCCCTGGCGGATCATGTACTTGATCGCATCGGACATCGTGTGGACGTGGACGATGATGCCGGTCGAGAGCGCGACCGAGTCGCCCTCCGGCGTATAGAACGCGAAACAGAGCTCACCCAGCTCCTTGACGATCGGGCTCGCCGATATGTTCACCGCGGTCTCTCGGGCGGTCACGAGGCCGCCGCGCAGCCGCGAGAAGATCTTCTCGTAGAGGATCGGATCCGAGTCCTTCATCTCGAGCGAACCGGTGAGTCCGCCATAGGCGCCGGTTCGTAGGAAGAGCTCCTCGGAGTCGAGCAGGCGCTCGTGCAGCGAGGCCGTTACCACAGGTGCTGTCATCGCGTCGGGCATCGCTTCTCCTCGGTCAACGCAGGTGGAAGATCCGGTTGGGGTCGAGCCGCGCCGAGCGGTTCGGCGGGATCACGAACGTGCTGGACGAAGCCTCGACGATCCCGGGCCCTTCGATCTCGACTCCGGCACGCAGCGTCTCCTGGTCGTAGACCGGCGTCTCGACGAACCCGTCGGTCCACCACACGCGCCGCGTCTCCTTGGGCTCGGCCTGCTTCGGTCCCTCGTCTTCGACCGGCAGGGTCGGCTTCTCGACGGGGGTCGATCCGGTGACGATCGCGGAGGTGATCGTGTAGCCGAGCTCAGGCGAGCGAGCGGACTTCGCGTAGATCTTCCCGTACGCTGTCTCGAAGGCCTCGATGGTGGCGGCGACGCCGTCCGGTCCCTCCCCGCCGGCCGCGACCTCGATGTCGTTCAGCTGCCCGGCGTACTGCATGCGCACGAGGAGCTTGCGGTCGATCTGATCGGGCCCGACGCCTGCCTTCGCGAACTCATCATCGACCCGACACCGCAGCTCCCCCCAGGCCTCATCGAGCTCGGCGGCGACACGCGCGCACTCACGACGCGACGCACCGGCCTGCAGGTTGATGTCGGTCGTCATGTCGTAGCGGTACTCGTAATCGGCGCAGGCGCAGCCGTAGGCCGAAAAGCCCGCCGCCCAGGTTGGAACGAGGATGTCCGCGTAGGGAACGCCGTCGGTATAGCCCGCGACGTGGAGCGGCCCGCCGCCGCCATAGCAGAAGAGCGTGTAGTCGACGGGTGCATATCCCTTTCCGAGCACCTTCGCGAGAGCGGCGAAGCGCAGGTTCTCCTCGAAGAGCTCGACGATGCCGGCCGCGGCCTCCTCGACGCCGAGCCCCAGCGGGTCAGCGACCTGCCGGCGCACCTCGACCTCGGCCCGATCGATGTCGAGCTCCACCTGCCCACCCAGGAAGTAGTCGGGGTTGAGTCGACCGAGGACGAGGTTCAGGTCGGTCACGGACACCGTCTCGACACCACCCTCGGGCCAGCTGACACCGATCCGCGCGCCTGCCGAGTCGGGGCCGATCGCCGGCCGGTTCGAGTTCGGGTCGATTCTTACGAAGGAGCCGGTGCCGGCGCCGATCGACTCGATCTCGACCATCGGCAGGTTCAGGAGGAAACGGCCGATCTCCGGCGTCTGGTCGATGTTGACCGTGCCGTCGGTCATCAGCGCCAGATCGAAGCTCGTGCCGCCGATATCCGAGCAGACGACGTTCTCGATGCCGAGCTCGCGGGCGAGGTAGCGGGCGCCGACGACACCGCCGATCGGGCCGGAGACGAGAGTACGTGCGAGCTCCCTGGCCTCGGTCGAGATCGTGCCGCCGTGCGAGGCCATGACGCGCAGCTCGAACGGCGCGCCCGCTGTGACCGTCGCGTCGCGGACCTGGGCGAGCTGACCGCGCGAGGGTCAGCAGCATAGCCTCGATCAGGGTCGAGTTGAGCCGCGGGAAGTCACGGCGGGTCAGGTAAAGCTCTGTCGACAGGAAGACCGGTACCTCGCCGTTGAGGCCGCGCTCATCCTTGATTCGGGCGACGATCTCGCCGACTCGCTGCTCGTGGGCAGGGTTGCGGTAGCTGTGCAGCAAGCAGACGACGATGGCCTCGACCTCCTGGTTGAGCAGCTCGGCGGCCGCCTTCTCGACTTCGTGCTCGTAGAGCGGGATGGCCTCGTCGCCGAAGATGTCGATCCGCCCGCGCACGCCCCGCATCCGCTCGAGCGGGACGAGCGGCTCGTTGTGGTGGTGGGTGATGACGTGCAGCTGGTCCGAATAGGACATGCCGAGCCAGGTCTGAACCCCGCGCTCGAAGCGGAAGTAGTCCTCGAGCCCGCCGGAGACGATGCAGCCGACGCGCTTGCCCTTGCGCTCGAGCAGGCGATTGAGCATCGCCGTGCCGGAGTAGACGCCTGAAACGATGCCCGGAAACGCCTCCTCGGGCGTCGTGTTCCAGTACTCGAGCGCGTCCCGCGAGCTCGCCATGAAGCCCTGAGCCTCCTCGTGTGGCGTCGTCTGCGCCTTGCCGACCACGAACTCACCCATGCGGTCGACGATGAACGTGTCGGTCATCGTTCCGCCGGCGTCGATCGCCAGTACTCGCGCTTGGTGTTCTCGTGTCTCGCTCAATCGTCTGGATGCATTATATATAATCGATAAACCGCTGTCGGATGCTCCCCTACCGCCTCGAGCGCCGTTCCTCAGCCCGCCATGACCCGTGTTGGCTCGCCCGCCGCGCCCGACTTCACCAGTGCGTCGATGTCGTCCTCCCCGTACCCGAGCTCGCCGAGTACCTCGGCCGTGTGCTCGCCGAGAAGCGGCGCTGCGCCGCGGATCTCGAGCGGCGTGCGGATGAGCGCGAATGGCAGCCCGAACTGCCAGACCGTTCCGGCGGCCGGGTGCTCGAGCTCCACGAGCGTCTCGTTCGCGAGCGTGTCCTCATCGAAGAAGAGGTCCTCCTCACGGTTGATCGGCCCGCAGGGAACGCCGGCGGCCTCCAACCGCGCGGCCAGATCAGCCGACGGAATGCCGGCCACCGCAGCCGCGACTTCCTCCATCAGCTCGACCTGGTGTTCAGCCCGGCCCGAGTTGGTCGCGAAACGCTCGTCGGCGCCCAGATCGGCCAGGTCGAGCGCCTTGCAGAGGCCGTGCCAGGAACGGTCGGTGACGACCGCGATGATCACCCAGCCGTCGGCGACCTCGAACGCACCGTACGGGGCGACATCCACCGAGGCCGGCAGCTCGACCTCGTCGCCGGCAGCGGAGATCATGCGATAGCTCTGCGCGGCGAGCATCGCCTCGAAGAGGCTCACCTCGACACGCTGGCCTCGCCCGTCCCGCCCGCGGGCGATGAGCGCGCCGAGGATCGCCTGCACCGCCAGCTGTGCCGCGAAGCAGTCGGCGATCGTCAGGACGATCCCGGTCGGCGGACCGCCGCGTCCCTGCCGGAACATGACGCCGGAGGCGGCCTGAAGGATCAGATCGAGCGCCGGGCGATCTTTGTGCGGGCCGCGCCGGCCGAACCCGGCGATCGAGCAGTACACCAGCTTCGAGTTCAGCTCCTCGAGGCTCACGGAGTCGATCCCGAGCCGCTCCGCGACGCCGGGGCGGAAGTTCTCGACGACCACATCGGCGTCCTCACACAACCGCAGCGCCGCGGCCCGGCCCGCGTCTTCCTTCAGGTCGAGCACGATCGAGCGCTTGCCCCGGTTGATGGCCATGAAGTTCATGGCCTCGCCGCCAAGCCACGGCGGCCCGAAGTGACGCGCTTCGTCACCCGCGGGCGATTCGACCTTGACGACATCGGCACCCATGTCGGCGAGCGTCATCGTGCAGAGCGGGCCCGCAAATACGCGGGAGAAGTCGACGACCCGCATCCCGCGCAGCGGCGCGGGCTCCGCCCCCGGATCGCGCCGTGGTGGCATGGGCCTCATGACGCGACCCTCTCGGTCTCGTAGGCGCGAGCGGCCCCCACCAGCGCGGCGTACAGCCGGGCCTGCAGCGCCTCATCGCCGATCATGTGCTCGGGATGCCATAAGACGCCGAGGCAGAAGCCGCCACCATCCTCAGGCTCGAGCGCCTCGACGATGCCGTCGTCCGCTCGCGCAGTGACCCGCAGGCCGGCGGCGATCCGGTCTGGCGCCTGATGGTGCAGGCACAGCACCTCGAGGCGATCGGTTTCGAGCGCATCGCACACCCGCGAGCCCTCGGCGAGCGCCAGCTCGTGGCGGCGGACGCCCTTGAAGGTTCCCTCGTCCTTCGCGGGCACCCCGGTGTGTTCGGCCTCCCGCTCGAGCGTCCCGCCGAGCGCGACGTTCAGCATCTGCATCCCGCGGCAGACGCCGAGGAGCGGCAGCCCGCGATCGATCGCGCCGCGCACCAGGGCGGCCTCGAACGTGTCGCGGGGATGATCGGGAGCTTGGATCGGGCCCCAGTCACCACCGTAGAAGCCGGGTGCGACGTCGATCCCACCGGGCAGCATGATGCCGCTGACACGGTCGAGGTAGCGCTCGGCGGCCTCCTCCTCGACGCCCTCGACGGCGGGCAGGAGCACCGCGTCCGCGCCGACCCGTTCGAGCATCCGCACGTAGGCGCGCCCGACGTAGTAAGCATCGAGGTGACCCTCGGGGATCGGGACGGCGGTCGAACCCGTACTGACACCGATGAGCGGACGGTCAGCCATCGGCGTGCTCCCAGTCGACCGGATAGGTCGCGAAAAAGACCTGGCAGCGACCGACGAAGCGGTAGGTCACCGCATTGCCGCGAGGTAGGTAGATGACGTCGCCGGTCCGCCCGCGGGCGCTGCCACCGTCGTAGTCGACGGCGACGTCGCCGTCGATCACGTAGAGCACCTCGTCGTAGTCCATCTCCCATTCGAACGTGATGTCTTCGAAGCGCGCCAACCCGGCGCCGAGCGTGCGCGAGTGATCGGCGCCGATCAAGGTGCGGGTGGCCGCCTCGCCTTCGAGCCCCAGCGATTCCCATCCGACTTCGCTCGGCGAGCGCGCAAGCGGCGACAACGTCTCATCCGCCCTCATGAGGGCCTCCGCGTGCGCTGGATGTGCAGGCCGATGAGGCCGGCGATGATGATCGGCGTCAGCGAGATCACGAGCGAGACCGTCGCCAGCGCGTTCACCGTCGGCGTCAGGCCGGTGCGAAGCATCGAGTAGATGAGGACGGGGACGGTGTTCTCGGTCCCGGTCAGGAAGAAGGTGATCGGGATCTCGTCGAAAGACAAGGTGAACGCGATCACAGCGGCGCCCAGCAGCGTCAACTTCAGGTTCGGCAGCACCGCTGAGACGAACGCCCGCAACTCGGACGCTCCCAGGTCCATCGCCGATCGTTCGATGTTGATACCGAGCCCCTGCAGTCGTGCGAAGACGGTGGTGAAGAACACCGCGATCAGGAACGTGATGTGGCCGAGGATGATCGTCATCGCTGAGAGTGGGGTATTCGCCTGATCGAACATCGTCGCCAGCGCGATGCCGGTAACGATCCCGGGCACGACGAGTGGCATCAGGATCACGCGCTGCAGCATCCGCTTGCCCGGGAACGTGAAGCGGTGCGCCGCGTAAGCGAGGAGCGTGCCGATCACGCCCGCCACCAGGGTCGAGATCAGCGCGACACGCAGCGAGAGGAGGAACGCCTCACGGATTCGCTCGCTGTTGGCGAGCTCGCCGTACCAGTCGAGGGTGACGCCCTGGAGCGGCCACACGCTGATCTCGGAGGTGTTGAACGAGAACAGCACGACCAGCACGATTGGCGCATAGATGAACACGAACGCGAGTACCGAGAACGCGCGCAGGGCGAATATCCGGGGCGCCGCTGAGCTCATCAGTAGATCCTCACGTCTTCCACTCGACGCCAGCGCTCGAGGAATCCGACCGCCGCCAGCACGACGACCAGCAGCACGAGTGCGAGCGCGGCGCCGAACGGATAGTTGAAGGTGGTCCCGAACTGGTTCTGGATCAGGTTCCCGAAGAGCTGTCCGTCGGGCCCGCCGACCAACCCGGGCGCGATGTAGTCGCCGAATGCGAGCGGGAAGACGAGCATGACCCCGGCCGCGATACCGGGCTTCGTGAGCGGCAGGGTGACCCGCGAGAAGCGCCGCCACGGCGTGGCGTAGAGGTCGGAGGCCGCGCGTAGATGGGAACGGTCGATGCCCTCCAGCGCCGCGAACAGCGACACGAACATGAAGGGTAGGTAGACGTAGGTCATCGTCAGGACCAGTGCCGTCGGGGAGAACAGGAGGAACGAGAGCGGCTCGTCGATCAGCCCGATGCCGGTCAGGCCGCTGTTCACCAGACCGTCCTCGCCCAGCATCAGCCGCCAGGAGTAGAGGCGGACGATGTAGGAGACCCACATCGGAACGACGATCAGAAAGACGAAGATGTACTTCCGCTTCACGTAGAAGGCGGCGTAGTAGGCGAGTGGCAGAGCAATCAGGAAGGTGAGAGTGGTGACCGCGAGCGCGATCCCAAGCGTGCGCAGGAACACGGTGCGCACCACATCGTCGGTGAACACCCGCTCGAGGCTCGACAAGTCGAACGCCGGGATCAGCTCGACCATGTCGGTCGTATAGAAGCTGTAGACGAGGATCCCGCCGTAAGGGATCAGGATGAAGAGGACCAGCCAGCCGATCCCGGGCCCGGCGAAGATCGAAAGCGGTCCCAGCCGTCGCACCCAATCCGGTCGACGGCCCACCACCGGAGTCTCCGGATCCGCCTGCGGGGCGTCCGCGCTCGGCTCGAGCGTCGCCGTCATTCGGGCGGTAGGACGTGGCAGTGCTCCTGCGGGAAGAGCACGTAGACCTCATCGCTCGAGCCGACCGCTGTCCCGTTCTCGTACAACGAGACGACCGGACCATCCTCGATCTGCAGATCCATCTCGATCCGATCGCCCAGGAAGCGGTTGCGGATGACGCGCGCGGGCACGGCATCCTCGCTGGCGCCCATCGTGACCTTCAGCCGCTCCGGTCGGACCGCGAGCACGGCGGCACCGTCGGAATCGCCTGGATCGACCGGGATCGAGCGGCCGCTTTCGAACACGAAGCGGCGGCCGTTCGAATCGACCGTGCCGGGGATGAAGTTGTTACGACCGATGAACCCCGCGACGAACCGCGTACGCGGCCGGTGGTAGAGCTCGTCGGGCTGGCCCAGCTGCTCGATGTGCCCGTCGTTGAGGACGCAGACGCGGTCGGACATGACGAGCGCCTCCTCCTGGTCGTGCGTCACATAGACGAAGGTCGCACCGGATTCCTCCTGGATCCGCTTGAGCTCGACCTGCATGCTCTTGCGGAGCTTCGCGTCGAGCGCCGAGAGCGGCTCGTCGAGGAGGACGAGCTGCGGCCGGTTCACGAGGGCGCGCGCGAGCGCAACCCGCTGTTGCTGGCCCCCGGAGAGCTTCTCGATCCCGCGGTCCGCCATCGCCGACATCTCGACCATTCGCAACGCCTCGGAGACGCGCGGCCCGATCTCGCCCTTCGGCACGCCCTTCATCCGCAGCCCGAACGCGACGTTCTTGGCGACGTTCAGGTGCGGGAAGAGCGCGTAGCCCTGAAAGACGGTATTGAGATCCCGCTTGTGCGGCGGCACATCGGTGATGTCCGTGCCCGCCAGGAGCACCCGACCCTCGTCCGGCTTGACGAAGCCGGCGATCGTGTTGAGCAGGGTGGTCTTACCGCTACCCGACGGTCCGAGGAGCGTGATGAACTCACCGCGACGCACCTCGAGGTCGACGCCGTCAGTCGCGACGATCTCGTCGTAGCGCTTCGTGATCCCCCGGAGGGAGAGCAGCGTGCGCCCTTGCACGCTGCTCTCCGTGGGGAGGGGAGAGGCGCCCCGGCCTTCGTCAGCTGTTCTTGACGCGGTTCCAGGCATCCTGGTACATCTGGCGGTCGACTGCCTCCCACAGGACGATCTCGTCAACGAAGCTGGGATCGTCCATGTGGAGGTCCTCTGCCAGCGCTGGGCTGAGCGCGTCGGCTACCGACTGCGTGGCGACCGACCAGCCGGACTTCGCGGTCTCGGTGCCGCCATCCGGCGAGAGCGCCCAGTCCATCCACTTGTACGCTGCGCACGGGTTCTTGGCCCCGACGGGGATCATCAGCAGGTCGACCCAGCCGAGGTTGCCCTCTTCGGGGGTGAGCCGCTTGACGTTCACGCCCTGGTCCTTGAGCTCCGTGTACATGTAGTTCCAGCCGGTGGCGATGTCCACCTCACCGGAGGCCATCAACTTGATGAGGTCGTCGCCGCTCGTCCAGTACTTGCGGACGAGGTCCTTCTGCGCGCTCATCTTCTCCACGACCTCGTTCATCTCGTCCTCGCTGAGGTTGAACGGGTCGTAGCCCAGCGTCAGGGCGCCGACCCACAGCGAACCGAGGTCGTCGTAGAGGGCGACCGAGCCGGCGTAGTCCTCGTTGAAGAGCGACTCATAGCTCGCTTCGGGATCAGAGATCGCGTCGGCGTTGTAGATGATCGGATCGGCGCTCCAGGTATGGGCGACCCCATAGGTCTGGCCGTCCTGCTCCGCCTGCGGCAGGTCCTTGAACGCGTTGAAGAGCTGCTCGGACTCCGGTACCTGGCCGAGGTCGATCGGCTGCACGAGGCCCGATTCGATGTATTGCGACGAGACGTCGGTCGTCGCGGGGATCAAGTCGTATTGACCGTTCTTGCTACGGATCTTTGCGAAGACCTCGTCGTTCGACGCGATCGACGTGACGTTCACGTCCACGCCGTACTTGTCCTCGAAGCCCTTGATGGACTTGGGCGTTGCGTAGCCCTCCCAGAGGATCGCGTTCAGCTCGCCCTCCGGCTCGCACGACTCACCGGATGCCAGCGCGGCCGCCGAATCGCCCGCGTCACCTTCGTTATCGCTGCTCCCGCACGCGGCAACCACCAGCGCGAGGAGCGCGACCATTGCCAGGGCCAACAGGCTCCTTGCATACCTCATAGACTCACCTCTCCTTGTTCGTGTCTCACTCTGGTGACGGCGACGACCGTTACGGCCAGCGCTCCAGATAGAAGTCCGTTTCCCATTGCGATACGTGCGCCCAGTAGCGCTGCCAGTCGTCGCGGCGCAGCTCGACGAACGAGCGGTAGAGCCCCGGCCTGAACGCCTCCTGCATCAGTGCGTCCGCTTCGAAGGCTGCGAGCGCCTCGTCATACGTGATCGGGATTCGTTCCTCGCGGGCGACGCGGATGTCGGCTGCGACGTTGGCATGCGTCGGCTCGCCGGGGTCGAGGCCGCGATCGATGCCGTCCATGCCCGCAGTCGCGCATCCCGCGAGCGTCAGGTAGGCATTGCATGATCCGTCGAACTGGCGGATCTCGAACCGTCCCGGCGCCGGGATGCGGATCAGGCTCGTGCGGTTGTTGTAGTCGAAGGACTTGTGGAACGGAGCCCAGTAGCCGATGTCCCAGAACCGCTTGTAGGAGTTGACGCTCGGTGACCCCAGCATCGTCAGCGCATCGGCGTGCTCGAGGAGACCGCCGAGAAAACCGACGCCGATCTTGGAAAGGCGGCAGTCCCCCTTCTGATCGCCGAGGATCACGTTCTCGTCATCCGAGTCGACGAGCGAGAGATGGTGATGGTGCCCGTTGCCGGAGACGCCCATGAAGGGCTTCGGCATGAACGTGCAGATCATCCCGTGCTTACGCGCGACGACCCGACACATCTGCCGGTAGCGGAAGAAGTCGTCCGCATACCGGAGCGCGGTCTTCGGCGCGAGGTTGATCTCGAGCTGCGAGGAGTCCTCGGAATCCCCGTGGGAGATGTCGAGGCCCATGGCGGCGCCGTATTCGAGCAGGTCGAGCAGCACCGGCTGAAGCTCGTGGAAGTTCGTGATCTCGTAGAAGGAGAACGCCGAGGTGGTGTGCTCGAGGGCGCCGTCCTCGCCCTTGCGCAGCCACATCATCTCCGGCTCGATCCCGCAGAGCATCCGTAGGTCGTGCTTCGAGCGAAGCTCGTGCTCGAGGCGCAGCAGGTTGCCGCGCACGCAGTGGTCGAGCAGCTCGCCGCTCTCCTCGTCGTGGAAGAAGCACATGACGGATGCGAGCTTCGGCTCCCAGGGATGAATTCGCAGCGTGGCGAGATCGGGGATCCCCATGCCCTCGCGCTCCTCCTCACCGAACCCGATCAGCTCGCCGAACAGGTTCTCGCGCGCGTCGGTGATCGCGCCGTAGTGGAGGCGAATCCCCTTCGTCGCGGTGGCGGCGAGGTGGTCGAGGGTGACGAGCTTGCCGAGCGCACGCCCGTCGACGGACGGGATCTGGAAGTAGACGCCTTTGACGCCCGCATCGTGCAGCCGCGCGATGGCGGCGTCCAGGGCCTCGCGGAACTCGGTCGACGCGGTGAGCTCCTTGTAGTTGCTGCGGAACTCGTACGGGGTTTCGGTCGTTGACAGCAAGGGCTAGTTCTCCTCCGCATGCGATTGCTTTGCATCCGATTGCTCGTCGAGCAGTGCGAGCAGGTCACGGCGAGCGGTACCGATGTGCTCGCGGACGAGCCGCTCGGCCTCGTCGACGTCACGATCGACGAGTGCTTGAGCGATCGCCGCGTGTTCGTCGGCCATCTGCTCGAGCTCGGCGGGGTCGGAGACGTATATCTCGAACATCCGCACGGCGGTGACCGACTCCCAAAGCGACTCGAAGAGCGAGACCATCCGGCGATTTCCGGAGCATTCGTAGATCGCCCGGTGAAAGGCCCGGTTGCGCTCGAAGAGCTCGAGCGGCGTCAGGTCCGGACCGCCGCTGGCATCGGCCGCCGCCACGATCTCCTCGAGCTCCTTGTTCGACGCCGCGATCGCCGCCTTCGGGCGACGTACGGGTCGAGCAGCTCGCGCAGCTCGTAGATCTCGTCGATCTCCTTCGGCGAGAGGCTGTTGACCACCGCTCCGCGCCGCGGCTGGAGCTGCACGAGACCGTCACTGGCAAGACGGGCAAGCGCCTCGCGAACCGGAGTCTGGCTCACGTTGTAGCGCTCCGCGACCACAGACTGGCGGACTCGCTCGCCCGGCTTGAATTCGCCGAGCAGAATTCCCTCTCGCAGCTGCGAATAGACCCAGTCCGCGACACCAACGGCCCGGCCGGCACCGATCTCTCCTCCATCGGACATTCGTCGTCGAATACATTATCGATAATCAAGGATGGATGTCAAGCTGGGTTGCGATCACGGCCGAGCCCGCGTCCACCAGCCGTCGAACAGCGCGAACGCGCGCTCGCTGGAGCCGGCGCCGAAGCGCTCGCCCTGAGCGCGGATAGCGTCCGGCTCGACCCCACGCTCGACCAGCTTGTCGTGCTCGAGCTCGATCCAGTGGGTGACGATGGCAGGCGACGCCTCCGGGTGGAACTGGAGGCCGAGGTGCGGCCCACGGACGAATCCCGCCGCTCCCGCGGGTCCATGCGCGATGAGCCGGGCGCTGTCCGGGATCGAGAGCTGCTCGCTGTTGAAGTGGACCCAGGGGCCAGGCGACAGCCATTCACCGGCCGGCTCTATCTCGTACCACCCGGCCAGTGGTGGCTCAGCGCGGACCACCGGCGCACCCATCGCGCGGGCGAGTGCCTGGCCGCCGAAGCAGATGCCGAGTACCGGCACATCCGCGCTCACCGCGCGGCGCAGGAATTCGATCTCAGCTGGAATCCACTCCGGCTCGTCCTGGTTCGTCGAGGAATCAGATCCCAACGAGCAGATCCACCCGTAGCTTTGCGGCTCGACTGGCACGAAGTCTTGAAACGGCCTGACAATCTCGTGCTCGATACCGCGTGCCTCCAGCCAATCGGCGAAGTATCCGGCCGGCGCATTGGCCTCGTTCTGGAGGATCAGACCTCGGTTCCGTCCTTGCTGCCCCTCCGCCATGCCTCGACGGTAGCCGGTCGCAGGCAAGCTTCGCGACGAAGTCGGGCTGAGGTGCGCGGAAATGGATTCCCGACACAGACGTAGATCGGCAAGGAACGAGTCGCGATGACGCTCGGCTCGGCCTCCCCCAGCTGTTTCCGAATGCGGGCTTCCCGCCCGGGCGATCCGCGCGGTGTTCGGCGAGCGCGCGCCCTGCCAGCGCTGCGTCCGCCACGAGGAGGCCGAAGGGCACGTGGTCTCCGGCAAGGAGCCCCTCAACACGTTCCTGAGCCGGGATCAATCGTTCGGAGGTCGTCGAGGACGTCGGCAGGCGTACTGGGCGCTACCGGCTTTCGGACACGGCACAGCCTCAGATCCGTCGCCCGTCAGTGTCGAAGGTGACCATGGACGGGTCGAGCGCAACGGTCAAGTGAGCGAGCGCCTCAGCCCGACCTGAGACCGTGCAGCTGTGCATGCACATCCGCACACGTGACACCACCCGACCGAGGGGCTACACGGACTCGGGTGGGCGGTCGATGCGGCCCCGACTCTCAAGGGTGGCTCCACGATCGGCATACCTTCGCCCCCTGCGATCTGGGAATCGGCAACGGGGAGGATCGTCACTCCAGATCTACTCGACGCCGAGCGCCTCCAGGGCTTTCCCGCCGATTGGACGCTTGCGGCAGACGAACCTCCTGTCCGTCGGCCGACGAATCGCTGGAAGCTGGTTGGCAACGCCGTAAGCGTTCCAGTCGCCCGCTGGATCGGGGAGCGCATCCTCACTCCGATACGTACTCAGGTGCCAGCGAGACCCCGCTCCCAGCACAGGGGTGCTGGCCGCGGGCGGCCTGGGCCGGGCTGGGGAGCGTCACGCAGTCGGAGTCTCGATGTGGCCCGTGGCCTATCCTCGACCCCACCTCCATGAGTTCCTCGAGCACGGGCCAGCCCTCCTCTCCGCACGTGCTACGGCCGGCTTCCTCGACCGAGCGTCGCGTGGCAGCCTGCGCATCCCGGAGGATCTGATCTGCGACGTACGGGCGCACCTCGACGCCGTGACTCCGCGGGAGCAGCTCGTCCTGGCCTGACGTTCCCGGGTCCGTCCGGACGAGGCATCGAGCCGTCGTCCGGAGAGGTCAGCTCGCGCATGGCACACACGGAGCGGCGCGACACCAAGCCGGAAGTGGAGCTCCGTCGCATCCTTCACGCTCGCGGGCTTCGATTCCGCGTCGATCGACCGATCCTGCTGGATCGTCGCCGACGAGCCGACGTCGTCTTCGGGCCGGCGAGAGTGGCGGTCTTCGTCGACGGATGCTTCTGGCACGGCTGCCCGGAACACGCAACGTGGCCGACCAGCGACGCGGAGTTCTGGCGGGAGAAGATCATCGCCAACAAGAGCCGCGACCGGAACACCGATAGCCAACTGGAAGGGGCCGGATGGCACGTGGAGCGGGTTTGGGAGCACGAGGTCATGGAGGTGGCGGCGGGCCGCATCGAGGTCGCAGTTCGATCTTGCCGTCCGCCCGATCGGCTCCGGGACTCCATGTAGGGTCGCGCTCGATGTACGGGCCCGAGATCCTCGTCGCCAGCATGACCGTGCCGCAACCTCGTGGACCATCGAGGCAACTCTGGCAGTACCACTCACGCTCGGACGTCCACAGCAAGGTCGCATCACGCATCTGCGCGGGCGAACGCCTCCAGGGGCGGGAGGCCTGCGAGGTCACTCTGCGCTAGATCCGACGTGGCGCCTGTCGAGCTGAATTCCGAAGTCCGCGCACTACTCACCGAGGGGCAGCGGATCGGCAAGCTGGCGACGACCCGTAAGAACGGCAACCCCTGGATCCAGCCACTGTGGTTCATCCTCGACGGCGCCCAGATCCGGGTTGTGGTCACGAGCAGTTCGATCACCGCAAAGAGCCTTCGCCGGACTGGCCGAGCGACGCTTTGCGTCGACGATGAGGAGTTGCCCTACCGATTCGTCGTACTCGAGTGTCGCGCCACAGTCGACGACTCACAGGAAGCAGCAAGGTGCTCGCTTACGGCGATGCTGGCCCGCTACCGGCCGGACATCGACGCTCCAGCGGAGATCGCGATGTACCAAGGGTCGGCGTCATAGCGACGCTCGAGCCTGAGCGCGTCTTCTACATGCCGCAGGTCGTCGACCTCCACGAGTGAGCCGCGGATGACCGCCACCCCGCATTCCCAGTGTCATGGTCGCCAGGCCAGGCGCCTCGACGGCCACGATCGTGGCGTGAAAGTAGCTTCCGTGCCCCGCAACACAAGAATGATCGTCCACACCTGCCTGTAGCGAACCCCGAGCGGATCGCTAAGACCGCCTGCTGACGTGTCTGGCCGGGTGCTTGGCGGGGTATCTGGTCCTCCGTTCTGCTGAAGGTCTCTACAAACGCGACTCTGCGGAAGTGGGATCAGATCAAGGTGTCCACGGAAGTCGGGGCACTCCAGTTTGTATGTCTCCCCCACCCCGATTTCTTCTCTGATCTTCGTTCCCCGATCCCTGCCTTCCGCCTCCTCCTTGCCCTGCTTCCGTCCCTGCAACAACTTCTCTTCCCCGCCGCTGCCGACCCCGATCACACACATGGTGTGGGAGTGGGGTCGGCAGCGGCGGGGCCATGTCGCCACTCCAATCTCCCCCGCTTCCTGACATCTCGCGAGCGGTAAGGCGCGGAGAGAAGCCCCAGTCAGGATGCGGCATCCGAAGGGTTACTCGCCGCAGGCCGTTGGCGTTATCGAGGCAGCGGCGCTCGTCGAGCGGTACGTGATCCCGCACCGCGACTCGCGAAAGAAGCAGGGCTACCAGAGGCCGACCTCGAAGGCCCGGGTGAACAAGCTGATCGCCGACCTGAGACGCGGCCAGGTCGATATCCCAACGGCGGTCCTGCTCAACCAGCGGGACTTCGATCGACCTGCGCATCTGGTCGAGGGCAACGAGGGAGACGCGGTACTGACCCCGAACGGGTCCGACCTGTTCGTCGTAGACGGGCAGCACCGCATCGAGGCGCTGGCGCGGCTCGTGGAGGAGAACCCCGAATCGTGGGGGTCATACGAGTTGACGTTCGTCTGCATGCTCGGTGCGGATGAGCACGAGGAGATGAAGCAGTCTTACGTCGTCAACAGCACGGCAAAGAGCGTACGAACCGACCTCGCGCTCGACCTGCTCAAGCAGCAAGCGGAGAACGACCCGCTGTTCATGGACGCCCTCATCCAGAAAGGCGAGGACTGGAAGGTCGATGCGCAGACGATCACCGACGCGCTGGACAAGACCCGAATCTGGAAGGGGCGGATCCGCTTGCCGCGAGACGACGATCGGCTCCGCCGGCATGGTCGCGTCTCTGAAGCAGGTGCTCGACACGCCGTTCTTCGGGGCGATCTCAACGGAGAACCGAGTGAAGATCCTGGAGGCCTATTGGGAGGGCATCGCCAGCGTGATCCCCGAGGCCTTCGGCCTGAGCGGCGCCGGCGTTCCCGTGTCCGGCGATCCCGTCGAGTACGGGATCCAGAAGTCCACGAGCGTAATGATCATGCACCAGCTCCTCATTCCGACCCTGGAGCTACTCCGGTCCGAGGGCAAGTCAGTCGTGGAGCCGGAGAACTACGCCGAGGCGCTCTGCGATCCGCTGCTGAACCTGGAGGGCGACACGGGCAAGGGCGGCGTTGCCCGCGGCGCCGACTTCTGGCTGTCTGGGGTCGAAGGCGCTGCCGGCTCGTTCAGCAGTAACGCCGGGCGGCGCGTGCTCGCTGCAAGGCTCCGCAGCTCGCTTCCGGAAGTCGAGATCGAGTAGGGACGGGCGCGTGCGCCGAAGGGCGGCTTCGCCGCCGGGCCGGCGGGCACCGCTTCGCGGTCGCCCTCGGCCGGGTGAAGGCGGCGCCGATCTAGAGGAATTCTGCGTCGGTGCGCAAGTCCTGAAGGTCTGCGCGCGGGAGCCGGTAGATCGTCGTCTCCCGCTGGGCTGGAGTCGCTGTGGCTGCTGGATTCCGGACGTACCAGATGGCCTGCTTCGGGCTTCCGAGGAAGTCGGCGACCGCCAGCACGAACTCGTCGCCGTGCTCCTGCGCGGCCTTCCAATATCGGTCCAGACGTCCTGGATCTGAACGCCCGGCGCTTCATCGGCATACCGCTTGAGACGCGGGGTTCCGTTCGCAGAATACGAGAGTCGCCCCTCCCGCTCGAAGGCCTCCATTTGCTCCTTCTTCCAGGCCCAGTGCCGTCCTGGCGGCGGCAAGCGCCCGCTCCATTCGTAGTGGGCCTTCGTCCCCGTTCGATCTCCTGGCGCAGTGCAGGTGATCAGCTGATAGCTACCGTGCTCGTCCTCGTGCGTGTAGTACTGCTCGAGGTAGCGGCTCGGGTAAGCGGTGTAGATCGTGTTCCAGCGATAGCGCTGGGATTTCGAAAAGAACAGCAGGACGTCGTGGACTGGCCCATATCGACGCGAGCTGCTGTGGGCGTGAGTCCTACGCCAAACGATCTCGTTTCGAAACTGCCCGGGGCCAAAGATCTCGTCGAGGACCACGCGCAGGTAGTGACTCGCTGTCGTGTCGCAGTGGAGGTAGAGGGAACCGCGCTCGTCGAGCACCCGGTGAAGCTGGAAGAGGCGCGGCGCCATCGCGACCAGGTAAGCCGCGAGGTTGCGCCTGCCCAGGGCGCGAACAAGCGACTCAACAAGGTCCGCAAGCGAGCGCGGCACGAGAGACGGCAGCTCGCTGAGGTCGCGCTCTGTGTCGGTCGTCCAACGCCATTGATCCTCGAACGCCTCTGTCCGCCCGTCGGACGCCTCGCCATTTCGTTCGGCGTCAACCAGGTCGTAGGTGCGACCCGAGTTGAACGGCGGGTCTAGATAGACCATCGCCACAGAGTCGCTTTCGATGCGGCTCACGGCGTCTAGGCAATCCCCCACCGTCAGTTCTCGCCGAGCGCGCGCCATGCGCGGTTGAGCGTAGTTGGCGAGTCGGATGGCCCAGGGTGCCGCGCCCGATCACCACGA
Organism: Solirubrobacterales bacterium; assembly: GCA_041393495.1. Lineage (GTDB taxonomy): Bacteria > Actinomycetota > Thermoleophilia > Solirubrobacterales > 70-9 > RHKX01. Next base: position 34,957 of record JAWKKA010000006.1, read on the forward strand.
CCCGCTGGCCCGCAGCGATGGGGATTGGTAGCCGATTGGTAGACACCCACACTCGGGGCACAACCCGCGAAAGCAAGAAGCCCGCTCTACAAGCGGGCTTCTCGTATAGCGGGGGCGGGATTTGAACCCGCGACCTCCGGGTTATGAGCCCGGCGAGCTACCTGACTGCTCCACCCCGCGGCGGGTTCGTGAGAATAGCAGCGTGGAAGCGTCGGGCGGGGGCGTGCTGAGCGTCGGACGGGGGTGTGCTGGGGCGGATTCGGGCGGAATGCCGGCGGTGGGCACCCCGGTGGGCGCCCGGGTCAGGTGGTGGCCTTGCCGGCGAGCTCCTTCGGCTTGACGAAGGCGGTGAGGGTCGCGCAGCCGGGGGCGACGTCGGGCCAGGGGCGGTCGAGCTCGAGGGTCGCGAGGGCGGCGGTCGGGAACTTGGCAGCGAGGTCGGGGAGGCGGGGGCCGGAGGCGGCGAGCTCGAGGGCGAGGTCGCCGAGGCCGGGTTGGTGGCCGACGAGCATCAGGGAGTCGGGGGTGCCGAGGTGGATGTTGCCGGTCGGGTCCGGCGATCGCTGCTCTCGCGCGGGGAGCCGGCGGAGGAGGTCGAGCAGGGCGGCGGCGGTGGCGTCGTAGATCTCCGCCTCGTACTCGACCGGGGGTGGGAGGACGAAGCCGTCGCGGACGCCGTCGAGGGTGCGGCGGGCACGGACGGCGGTCGAGCAGAGGACGAGGTCGGGAGCGATGCGCTGCGCGCGGAGGTGGGCGGCGATGACGGCGCAGGCGCGGATCCCGCGGGGGGCGAGGGAGCGGTCGTGGTCGTGCAGGGTCGGCGTCTCCCAGCTCGACTTGGCGTGGCGGAGGAGGTGGAGGGTCGGCACGGCCGGGAACCTATCCGGCGACCGCGAACAGGCGCCACTCGCCCGGCGCGCCCTTGAGCTCGTGGGCGCCGCGGGGCTCGAAGTCGATCCCGGAGCCGACGACGAGCTCGCGGACGGTGCTCGAGACGAGGACCTCGCCCGCGTCGGCGCGGGCGCCGACGCGGGCGCCGATGTTGACCGCCATGCCGCCGACGTCGGCGCCGATCATCTCGACCTCGCCGCTGTGGATGCCGGAGCGGACCGCGACGCCGCTGTGGCCGAGCTCGTCGCGGATCGCGATCGCGCAGCGAATCGCCCGGGCCGGCCCGTCGAAGGTGGCGAGAAAGCCGTCGCCGGTCGTCTTCACCTCGCGGCCGCGGTGGACGGCGAGCGCCCCGCGGACGGTCGCGTCGTGGCGCTCGAGCAGATCGCGCCAGCGGCGGTCGCCGAGCCGGGCCGCCGTCTCGGTCGAGCCGACGATGTCGGTGAACAGCACCGTCGCCAGCGAGCGCTCGACCTGATGGGCGCCGCGGCTGCCGACGAGGAACTCCTCGACCTCGTCGACCAGCTCGTCGCCGCCGACCGCGGGCAGGTGGTCGGCCCCCTCGAGCTCGACGTAGCGGGCGTCGCGGATGTGGTCGGCCATGTAGCGGGCCTGCCGGGTCGGCACGACGAGGTCGCCGCGGCGGTGGAGGACCAGGGTCGGCGCGCCGATCGCCGGCAGCGCCGGGCGGACGTCGATCTCGCGGTAGAGGTCGATCAGGTCGACCGCCCCGGCCGGGCTCGTTCCCTGGCGCAGAAGCCGCGCCCACCAGCGCGCGAAGTCCGGGTTGTCGCGCTCGCTCGGCGCCCACAGCTCGACCCCGACCGCCCCGCCCCACTCCGCCCGCATCGCCTCGGCCCAGCGGTCGAGCTGCGTCTCGGCGATGCCCTCGGGAAAGTCGGGCGCCTTCAGCATCCGCGCGTAGGTCCCGTAGAGGATCAGGGCTGAGACCCGCTCGGGGTGGCTGGCGGCATAGAGCAGCGACATCGGCCCGCCCTCGGAGACGCCGAAGATCGCCGCCCGCTCGATCCCGACCGCATCCATGACGGCGCCGAGATCGTCCATCGACTCCTCGAGCGTCGGCGGGCGGCCCGGACGGTCGGAGAGCCCCTGCCCGCGCTTGTCGAAGACGACGATGCGCGCGAAGGAGGCGAAGCCGCGCAGGAAGCGGCCGAAGGCGGGCTCCTCCCAGAGCAGCTCGACGTGGGAGACGAAGCCGGGGACGAAGACGAGGTCGAGCGGGCCCTTGCCGTGCACCTGGTAGGCGATGCTGGTGCCGTCGGGCGAGCGCGCGTATCGGGTCGTGGCCTCCATCTTCCCCGCGCCGACTGTAGCGCGGTGCCGGATGCCGGAAAAGGGACACCTCGGTCGCAGGCCCGCGGCCCGGAAGGGACTACGATCGCGAGCCTTGCGCGTCGCCGCCATCGACATGGGCACGAACTCGACCCGGCTGCTGGTGGCCGACGTCGTCGACGGCCGGGTCGAGCCGGTCCGCCGGGAGTCGCAGGTGACCGGGCTCGGGCGCGGCGTCGAGATCTCCGGCCAGCTCTCGACCGAGGCGCTGGAGAGCGTCTTCGCGGCGACCCGCGACTACCTGGCGATCATCGGCGAGCTCGGCGTCGCCGACCCGTTCGCGTTCGCCACCAGCGCCGCCCGCGACGCCGATAACTCGGCCGCCTTCATCGCGGAGCTGCGGGAGCGGTTCGGGCTGCAGGCCCGGATCCTCGATGGCGGCGAGGAGGCGGAGCTGACGTACCTCGGCGCCCGCGGCGGCTGCGGCGACGGCTCGACGATGATCATCGACATCGGCGGCGGCTCGACCGAGATCGTCGTCGGCTCCGGAGCCGAGGCGGCGTTTCACGCATCGCTGCAGCTCGGGGTCGTCCGCCACACCGAGCGCCATCTACACACCGACCCGCCGCAGACGAACGAGCTCGAGTCGCTGTCGGAGGACGTCGGCACCGCGATCGAGGCGGCGCTCGCGACCAGCCCCGGCCTGCGGGCGGGCTGCGGCATCGCCGTCGCCGGCACGCCGGCGGTCCTCGCCGCGATGGACCTCGGGCTCGACCGGATCGACCACGATCGCATCGAGGGCCACCGGCTCGAGCTCGCCACCGTGCAGCGGCTCTGCTCGCGGCTCGCCTCGCTACCGCTGGCCGAGCGCCGCGGGCTGCGCGGCATGGATCCCGACCGGGCGCCGACGATCGTCGCCGGGGTCGTGATCCTGATCAAGGCCATGCGGGCGTTCGCGCTCGAGACGATCACCGTCTCCGAGCACGACATCCTTTACGGGGCCGCGGTCCGGGCAGCGGAGCTGCACGCGGCCTCGGCCGGCTGACCGTCGCCAGGCCCGGACCGGCGCCGGCGCCGGGCGCCGGCCCATCGGGACGCTCAGGGCGCGAGGCGACTCCAGCGCCACCCGCCGCCGGGCTCGCGCTCGTAGCGGAAGCGGTCGTGGAGGCGGCCGACCTGCCCCTGCCAGAACTCGATCGCGTCCGGCACGACCCGGAAGCCGCCCCAGTGCGGCGGCCGCGGCACCGTGGCGTCGCGGTAGCGCGCCTCGACCTCGGCGACCCGGGCGTCGAGCTCGGCCCGGTCGGCGAGCGGGCGGCTCTGCGGGCTGGCCCAGGCGCCGATCCGGCTGTCGCGCTCGCGGCTTGCGAAGTACTCGTCCGACTCGGCCGGATCGAGGCGCTCGACCGTGCCCCTGATCCGGACCTGGCGGTCGAGCTCGCGCCAGTAGAGGACGAGCGCGGCGGCGGGACGCTCGCCGAGCTGCCGTCCCTTGGCCGACTCCCCGTTCGTGAAGAAGCGGAAGCCGCGCCCGTCGAAGCCCTTGAGCAGGACCATGCGGGCGTCCGGGTCCCCGTCGACCCCGGCCGTCGCCAGGCACATCGAGTCGGCGAGCGGGACCTCGGCGAGGGCCCGCTCGTACCAGGCGGCGAAGAGCTCGATCGGATCCTCGGTCAGATCCGCCTCCCCGAAAGGCGGCATGTCGGGTCGCGGCTTCGACATCCGTCGGGACTCTACGGCCCGCACAGGTAGGCTGACCGCCCGTGGGAACCATCGAGGCAAGCTGGACGGTCGAGATCGCGGCGCCGCTCGGCCGGGTCTGGGAGGTCGCCGCCGACGTCCCCGCATCGCCGGTCTGGCAGCCGGCCCTGCAGACCGTCGAGACGATCGAGACCGACGAGCGGGGCCGAGCCGTGCTCGTCGACACCTCCTCCGACGCGATCGTCAAGTCGACCAGGCAGCAGCTCCGCTTCTCCTACGACGAGCCGACCGGGATGAGCTGGGTGCAGATCGAGGGCGACGTCAAGTCGCTCGAGGGCTCGTGGGAGTTCGTCGAGCTCGCGGTCGAGCAGACGCGGGCGACGTTCGCGCTCGTCATCGACCCCGGGCGCGTCCTCGGGATGCTCCTCCGCGGCCCCGTCGAGGGACGGGTCAAGGAGTTTCTGACCAAGGGCGCCGCCGAGGGCCTCAAAGAGCACGTGGAGTCGGGCGGCTCCGGTTGAGCGATTGACCGCGGACCTGCCCCGGCGGACCTTCAGCGACCGCCGCCAGATCGGCCCCGCCGACGTCGATGCCGCCGGCGCCGCGCACCCGTTCGCGATCGCCCGCTGGCTGCAGGAGGTCGCCTTCGCCGACGGGCTCGACTCCGGCTTCGGGGCCGATGCGTTCTGGGTGATCCGCCGGTTGCGGATGGAGATTCGCAAGCCGCCGACCTTTCCCGAGGAGGTCGAGCTGGTGACCTGGTGCAGCGCCAAGGCGAAGGCCGCGGCCGAGCGGACGACGACGATCTCGGGCGACCGCGGCGCCGACGTCGCCGCCGAGGCGATCTGGGTCCACGTCGATCCCGAGACGCGGCTGCCGACGCGGCTGCCGGCGGAGTTCGAGCGCATCTACGGCCCGAGCACCGCGGGTCGGAGGGCCCGCCACTCGCTGCGTCACCCGGCGGAGCCGCCGGCGGGCGCCGAGCGGCTCGAGTGGCGATTCGGGCGCTCGCAGATCGACCTCGCCGGCCACGTCAGCAACCTCTGGTACTGGCAGCCGGCCGAGGAGTTCCTGGCGACCGCGCCGAGCGGGCCCGACCCGGTCGTCCTCGAGGCCGAGTTCCGCTCCGGGATCGGCCACGGGCCCGCCGTCGTCCACCGCACCGACGGGATGCTCTGGATCAGCGACTGCGACGGGACCGTCGCCGGGACGATCTCGGTGACGGCGGCCTGATCGCGGCGGGATCGGGGCGACGCCCCCGCCCCGACCGGTCGGGGCACACCGCCGGCCCCCCGGATCGCGGCAGCGAGCGTGGCGGCGGGCTCGGGCCGCGCTCAGCCGGTCCGCACCGTCGCCTCGACCCCGACGACGCGCTCGCGCTCGCCGCTCGGCAGCGAGACGTAGACCGCACCGTCGCGCTCGAGGCGCTCGCGCGGCTCCATCAGCGCGATCCCGTGGAAGCGACCGTCGGCGTCGAATAGCCAGACGTGCTCCTCGGGCGTGCCCTCGCGCCGCGCCGAGGGCGCGTCGTCGTATTTGGCGTAGATGACGTCGCTCGCCGCGTCGTAGGTGACGTAGGCGAAGTTGTGGCGCCCGACCCGCAGCCCCATCGCTGATCGCTCAGGCGAGCACGGCCTTGCGCGGGTAGACCACCTCGGGGTCGGTGAGGACGTTCACGAGCGCCGGCTTGCCGGCGGCGAAGGCCCGCTCGAGCGCCGGCCGCAGCCCGGCCGGCTCGGTGACGAGCTCGCCGTGGCCGCCGAGCGCCTCGATGATCTGCTCGTAGGGCGTCCCGGGCCGGAGCTCGGCCGCGATCGAGTAGCCGTAGAGGAACTCCATCGGGTGCTTCTCGAGCGCCCAGATCCCGTTGTTGCCGATCACGCCGACGACCGGCAGCCCGTGGCGGGCCATCGTGTCGAACTCGAGGCCGCTGAACCCGAAGGCACCGTCGCCGAGCAGCAGGCAGACCTGCCGGCCGGGCTTCGCGCAGGCGGCGCCGATCGCCTGCCCGGGGCCGGCGCCGAGGCAGCCGAACGGCCCCGGGTCCATCCAGGTGCCGGGCTCGTAGCTGTCGATCACCCGCCCCGCGTAGGAGACGAAGTCGCCGCCGTCGCCGATCACGATCGCGTCGCGGTCGAGGACCTCGCCGAGCTCGGCGTAGAGCCGCATCGGATGAAGCGGCGCCCGCGGGTCGGAGCGCTCCTCGGCCTCGCCATCGCGCTTGGCCCGCTCCTGCTCGCGGAGCCGGCCGAGCCAGGCGCCGCGATCAGCGGGGGCCGCCTCCTCGCTGAGCGCCGCCAGCGTCGCGCCGACGTCGCCGACGAGGTCGACGTCGACGGCCCGGTTGCGCTCGAGCCGGTTCGGCTCGACGTCGACGCGGATCAGCTTCGCCTCGGCGCCGACGGCGGCCCCGAAGCCGAGCCGGAAGTCGAGCGGGACGCCGGCGACGATCGCCACGTCCGCCTCGCCGAGCCCGAGGCCGCGGGTGCGGCTGAAGGCGTTCGGATGGTCGGCCGGCAGGCAGCCCCGTCCCATCCCGTTCAGGTAGACGGGGATGCCGTGGCGCTCGGCCAGCGCGCGGAGCTGCTCCTCGGCGCCGGCCCAGTAGAGGCCGGTGCCGGCCATGATCGCCGGCCGCTCGGCGCCGGCGAGCAGCGCCGCCGCCTCGTCGACCGCGGCCGCCGGCTCGGCGCCCGCCTGGGGCGGCGGGATCTCGGCGTCGCCCTCCATGAAGACGACGTCGAGCGGGTAGTCGAGGAAGGCCGGGCCGGTCGGCGCGGCGGCGGCGATGTCGTAGGCGCGAGCGGTCGCGTCGCCGATCGCGGCCGTGTCCTTGACGGTCTCCGCCGACTTGACGAGCGGCGCGACGAACGGCAGGTGGTCGATCTCCTGGAGGCTGCCGCTCCCCCACCGCCCCTCGGCGGCGCGGCCGCCGAGGACGACGATCGGGGTCCCGTTGGCGGCGGCGCTCGCCATCGCGCTGACCCCGTTGGTGACGCCCGGGCCCGCGGTCAGCGCACAGACGCCGGGGGTCCGGGTCGCCTTCGCCCAGCCTTCGGCCGCGAACGCCGCCGACTGCTCGTGGCGGACGTCGATCACCTCGATCCCCTCCTCGCGACAGCCGTCGTAGAGGCTGAACAGGTGGCCGCCGGAGAGCGTGAACAGGTGGGTGACGCCGCGCTCGCGCAGCGCCTTGGCGGCGAGCCGGCCGCCGTGGCGCGCGCCCGGGTTGGCGACCCCGCCTTTGGCCTCAGTCTTCGGACCGGCTGCCACGGACGCGAGCGTACACGGAGCGGACCGCCTCGACGGCGTCGCGGGGCAGGCTCGAGGCCTCCGAGCGCGGCGCGTACAGGCGAACCGGCCGCTCGATGCCGCGCAACTCGCGCTCGCCGCGCGGTTCGAGGTCGTACTCGCCGTGGAGGCGCTCCCGCGTCTCCTCGGTGAGCAGCAGGTCATCGCCGGTCCGCCGGGTCTCGGACTCGACCCGGGCGGCGACGTTGACGGCGTCGCCGATCACGCTGAAGTTGAGCCGGCCGCCACCGCCGATCGAGCCGGCGACGACCTTGCCGGTGTTGAGGCCGAGACCGACCCGGAAGACGCCGCCCTCCCCCTCCTCGTTGACGAGCCGGTCGATCTCCAGCGCCGCGCGGAGCGCCCGGTCGGCGTGGTCGGGCACCGCCTCGGGAGCCCCGAAGACCGCCATCAGGCCGTCCCCCTCGAACTTGTCGACGTGGCCGCTCTGGGCCGAGATCTGGGGGACGACCACCTCGAACAGCGCGTTCAGGCAGGCGACGACGTCCTTGGCCTCCGCCGACTCGGCGAAGGCGGTGAAGTCGCGGACGTCACAGAACAGGACCGAGACCTCGACGACCTCGCCCCCCTCGGTGAATCCGTCGCTGAGGATGTGCTCGGCGACGTCGCGGTCGAGGTAGGTTCCGAACGCGCGGCGGATCCGCTCGCGCTCGCGGAGCCCCTCGACCATCTCGTTGAACGAGGCGGCGAGCTCCCCGATCTCATCGGCGGTCGTGATCGGGACCGCGACGTCGAAGTTCCCCTCGCCGACCTTCGTGGTCGCGCGCCGGAGATCGGCGAGCGGTCCGAGCACCGACCGCGAGAGCAGGATCGTCAGCTCGAGCGAGATCGTCGTCGCGACGCCGATCGCGACGAGGACCGAGACGCCGAGGTTGTCGGCGCCGGCGATCGCGGCGACGACGACGCCGGTGATCACGTTGATCATCGGCAGCGCCGTGAGCAGCCGCCAGCGCAGCGACAGCGCCTCGACCCGGGTCCTGACCCGTGGCGGCGCCGAGCGGTTGATGTCGATCAGCACCGGCCGCATCCCGGCCTCGATCGTCAGGTGGTGGAGGATCGCGCCGTAGCCGACCGCGACCGCACCGGCGATGGCGAGCGGGAAGAGGTCGAGCCAGGAGAGGTCGAGGATCAGAACGGCCGCGACGCAGGACGGCAGGACGACGCCGACGACCGGGTAGAGCAGCTCCTCCCTGACGAGGTTGAGCGGCAGGCCGACGGCGGCCGACCAGGCCCGCTCGGTGCCGGCCTCGTCGCGGACGCCGCCGATCCACTCGGCGATCGGCTCGAGCCGTGGCCAGATCCGGAACAGGCCCCAGGCGAGCGCCACCGCGGTCAGCCCGAGCGCCACCGCGAGCAGGTACAGGAGGTCGGTCAGCGAGGCCTCGTAGTAGGCGGCGAGCAGAGCGACCGTCCCCGCCGTCACCAGGAACCCGGCCTGCAGCTCGAGCGAGACGAACACCCTCGGATACCGCGAGCCGAGCTTCCCGTAGAGCCACTCGAAGGGCGCGTGGAGCACGGTCCGATTGTCCCTGAGCCGGGGCCGGGGCGGCTTGCGGCCCTCCGTCGGCGGCGGTGCGGCACCGCGACCAGCGCCACCCGACGCAGGCTCCGGGCGCGTTGCCGCGAATCAACAACCGTGATCTCCGATCTCTGGGACCGGATCAGCTTCGCGGCCGAGGGCGTCTGGCTGCGGACCGCCGACGCCGCCGACGCGATCCGCCACAGCCGCCTCGGCCTCGCGATCGCCGGCGCGGTGGCGGTTGCAGTCGCCGTCGTCGCGGTCGTCCTGGTCGGCGGCGGGGAGTCCGGGTCCGAGGCGACCACCGCCGCTCCGGTGCAGCTCGAGCCCCCCTCGGTGATCAGCGACCCGCAGCTCGTCGAGGAGAAGGGGTTCTCGATCGCGGTCCCCGACGCCTGGCACCGGACCAAGCCGCCGGAGGGCGCCAGCTTCGCCGCCGCCTCCGACGACGGGCTCGGCAAGGCGACCCTCTGGGTCGATCGCGACCCGAAGCTCGACTTCGACGAGTTCGTCGATCAGTCCCTGGCCGGCCTCGAGGGACTCGGCGACAACGCCGAGGTGACCGATCGCGTCGATGGGCCGAGCCCGGAGACCTCGATCGCCGTGCTCGAGGCCGACGTCCCCGTCGACGGCGGCGTCGCCGGCCCCTACCGGGTCACCCTGCGTGCCGCCGGTCCCTATCGCTACTACCTGGCGACGGCGATCGGCGCCGGCGCCCCGCCCCGCCTCGTCGCCGACGCCGAGCTGCTGAGCACGAGCTTCCGCCCCCAGGTCGAGGAGAACAAGTAAGTCGCTGCCGGCGGCTCCGCCGCGGAGGATGGCGACGAAGATGGCGGCCTCGGCGGCCACCCGCGGCAGTCCCTCGCCCCGGCGCTGGGGTGCGCTGGGCCGGGATCCCGGCGAAAGCCGCCCCAGCGCGGGCGGGCCGGCGTGGCACGGCGCCGCCTCGGCGCCCGGCGCGGCGACGGGCATCCCCGTCCGTGCCCCTCCGGAGCCGTCTACAGGTGCAGGTCCTCGTAGAGGCTCGGCATCGCCCGCTCGTCGCGGATCACGTGGGTGACGGCGTTGATCAGGGCGAGGTGCGTGAACGCCTGCGGGAAGTTGCCGAGGTGGCGGCCCGAGGCCGACTCGAGCTCCTCGGCGTAGAGGCCGAGCGGGCTCGACAGCTTCAGAAGCCGCTCGCAGAGCTCGCGGCCGCGCTTGCGCTCGCCGATCTCGAGCAGCGCCGAGACGAGCCAGAACGAGCAGATCAGGAAGGTGCCCTCCTCGCCCTCGAGCCCGTCGTCGGTCTCGTCGGTCCGGTAGCGGAGCACGAGGCCGTTCTCGGTCAGCTCGTCGGCGATCGCGAGCACGGTCGCGTGGACGCGCTCGTCGCCCTGGGGCATGAAGCGGACCAGCGGGACGAGCAGGTTGGAGGCGTCGAGGGTCTCGCTGCCGTAGTGCTGGATGAAGACGCCACGCTCATCGACGCCGTTGGCGAGCACGTCCGCGTGGATCTCGTTCGCGATCAGCCGCCACTCGTCGGCGAGGCCCTCGTAGCCGCGCCGCGCCGCCATCCGGGCGGCGCGGTCGAGCGCCACCCAGCACATCACCTTGCTGCTGACGTAGTGGCGCGGCTCGCCCCGGCATTCCCAGATCCCGTGATCGGGCCGGCGCCAGACCTCGGCGGCGCAGCGGGCCTGATCCTCGATCACCGGCCAGAGCCGCGGCGAGACGTGCCCGTACTCCTTCTGATGCAGGTAGATCGAGTCGAGGACGGCCCCGTAGACGTCGTTTTGGCGCTGCGCGTAGGCCTCGTTGCCGATCCGGACCGGCCGCGCCCCCTCGTACCCGCTCAGGTGGTCGAGCCGACGCTCGGGCAGCTCCGACTCGCCACCGATTCCGTACATGATCTGCAGCCCGCCGTCGTCGCGGTCGACGTCGCCGACGAACTGGATGAAGTCGTCGGCCTCCCAGCTGAGGCCGAGCGCGTGCAGGCCCTGCAGCGTGAAGGTCGCGTCGCGCATCCACGTGTAGCGGTAGTCCCAGTTGCGGACGCCGCCCGGGGTCTCCGGCAGCGAGGTGGTCAGCGCCGCGACCATCGCCCCGGTCGGCAGGTAGGTGAGGCCCTTGAGCGCCAGCGCCGACCGCTGCAGGTGCTCGCTCCAGCGATGGTCGGGGAAGTCGCCGGACGCAAGCCACGTCCTCCAGAAGCGCGAGGTCGTGTCGAGCGCGGCCTCGGCGGCTTCGAAGCTGTCGGGGCCGTCGAGCCGCGACGACCACGAGAGCGCGAAGAAGCAGCCCTCGCCGGCATCGAGGCGGCGCCGGGCACGGGCGCTGCCGCCCTCGATGCCGATGTTGACGTCGGAGTGGAGCCGCAGCGTGACCTCGCCGTCGCTGGCGTCGGCGATCCCGTGCTCGGGGCCGGGGCGGCTCCAGGTCGCGGGCCGCTCGCCGTAGCCGAACACCGGCTCACAGATCTGCTCGAGGTGGATCGTCCCGTGGACGCAGCGGGCGGTGCGGACGAGGACGTGGTGGGAGTCGAAGTCGGAGGGCGGCCGGGTGTGCGCCGTCGCTTTCGTGGACTCGCGGGAGCGCCAGCGACCGACGATCAGGGCGTCGCGGACGATCATCCAGCCGGTCGGCGTCATCCACGTGGTCTCGACGATGTTCGTGCCGGGCTCGTAGCGGCGGCCGACCGGGCGGCCGGTGTTCGAGGGCCCGAAGCGCCAGCCGCCGGCGGCGCGGTCGAGGACGGCCGCGAACACGCTCGGCGAGTCGAAGCGGGGCGGGCAGAGCCACTCGATCGTCCCGTCGGGGGCGATCAGGGCGCCGGTGTGGCAGTCGGAGAGGAACGCGTAGTCGGCGATCGCCGGAAACAGCGAGGACGGCATCCGGCGCTCGAGAAACGGCGTCGGCTCGCGCAGCTTGTCGGGGTCCATGCCGCCGGCCCGACGCGGGCCCGGCTCGACCGGGGGTTCCAGCCGCTGCGCGGTCTCGATGCTGCCGCGCGGACGACGAGTCGGATCAGAGGCCTCCATCGCGACGAAGGTAGCGCGAAGCGCCGACGGGGCGGTGCGCACAACCGCGGGTGGCCGCCTTCCTGCGAAGCCGGTCGATCTGCGTGTCAGCGCCGGCGACGACCGCGGAGCCTCTCGCCGGCATCGCCCGCGGGCGCCCGCGGGCGCCGCCCACCCCTGCCGCCGGCGGCGCTGGGGCGTCTCAGACCGGGATACCGGCGGTGCGCGCCCCGGCGCGGGCACCGCCGCCGCTTGCCGGCGGCGCTGGGGCGTCTCAGGCCGGGATACCGGCGGTGCGCGCCCCGGCGCGGGCGGCTCCGTGGGTCAGGGAGCGATCCCGTCGACCCCGCGCGAGACCACGTCGCTCCGCTTGCCGGCGAGGTCGCGGACCGCGCGATACGCCATGTCGATCGCCGAGTCGACGTAGGCGCGGGGCGCCGAGTCGGAGTTCGCCACCGCGACCCTCCCCCACCGCCGGCGGGCGACGTGGCTCGGCAGCTCGCCGTCGGGCCAGAACGTGTCCCACGGCAACCCGTACTCGTAGGCGTAGGCGTGGGCCCAGCGGTTGACCGTGATCCCCTCGATGTCGCGGGCCGGGTCGAAGCCACCGGGGCCGAGCGCGCGGGCGAGCTGGTCGCGGATCGCCCGCTCCATGTCCTTGAACGACGTCTGCAGGAGCTCCGCCCGCCCCGCCTTGCCCTGTTCGCGGGGCGGCAGCCCGGGCTTGCAGACAGCCTTGCTCAGGTGCAGGACCATCGGGTCGGCGGGGTCGTCGGGGAACTGGTACGAGCCCATGCTGACCGGGAAGTCGAGCCCCGCCGAGCCCCAGTACATCGACGGGAACCGCACTCCGGAGATCTTCAGGTTGTCGAACGCCTTCCAGTTGCGGACCTGCACGTTCGTGTACATCAGCGCGAGCTTGCCGGCGTACTGCAGCGCCTCGCGTTGCTTGCGCGAGATCTCGTCGGTCAGGTAGGGGATCATCTGGTTGTTGCAGGCGAGCACGACGTGCTTCGCATGCACGGCGCGGAGCTTGCCGCGCCGCATGTAGTCGACCTCGACCCGCTTCGCGCTCCGCGGGTCGCCATCGTGGCGGACCCGGACCACCGGGGCGCTGAGCCTGATCCGGACCCGGTTGCTGCTGCTGTCGAGCTTGCCGTAGCGAAGCCGGGTCGTCGGGATCGTCGCCATCCCGCTGCCCGGCATCGCCTCGGGGATCAGCTTGCGAACCAGCGAGCGGGCCACCCCCGCGTTTCCCTCGGGGAAGTGGTAGATGTAGTCGTCCTCGGAGTAGTAGAGCTTGTGTCCGGTCGGGGCGATCCGCCGGTCCGGCTTCTCCCAGTCGATGTTGAGGCCGTCGAAGCCGGCGAACTCGATCGACGCATCGAGGGCGCCGACCGCGTCGGCCCCGTAGCCCCAGTTCCCGTTCGGGCTGGTCTGCAGGAACTTGACCGCATCGGGATGGGCGCCGACGTCCTCCTCGAGGTACTGCTTGTAGGTGATCGCCGCGAGCCGGTCCTTGATCTGCTTGTCGGTCATCCCCGGCATCCAGTCCTCGGGCGCGTTGATGATCTTGTAGAGGTCGATCTTCGCCTGCTCCGCCATCGGCGCATCGACGAGGATCTCGTCGTAGCCGGTGCCGGGCTGGTAGGCGACGAAGTGGTCGCGCCCCCACGTCTCCTCGTCGAAGAACAGCCCCCGGCCGAGCCCGTGGCGGGCGTTGAACTCGGAGTCGAAGAAGCGGTTGAAGCGCTTGACCTCGATGCCGAGGTCCTCGAGCATCTGCCGCGCCGGCCGGGCGAAGGTGGACGGAGACTCCAGCGACTGCGAGCCGCCGTAACCGATCAGCTTGCGGCCGTGGGAGCGGAACTCGTTGCGGCGGGCGTGGCCGCCGAGGTCGTCCATGGCGTCGAGGATCAGGATGCGCGCGTTGCGGCCGAACTCGCGCTGGTAGAAGCGCGCCGCCGACAGGCCGCTCAACCCGCCGCCGACGACGACCAGGTCGTAATGCTCGCCGGTGTCATCGGGACGACCGGCGCCCTTCCAGAAGGTCCCGTCGCGGAGGCTGTGGGGCACGAGCTTCGATCGGTCCGTGTTGCCCCGCATCCCCTGCAGCGCCGGCGGGTAGGCGGCCTTGCCCTTGCCCCGAGCGCCGGCTCCTCCGGCCGTCCCGGCGGACGCGCTGCCCGTCCCGACCGCGCCGAGCGCGAGCGCGCCGGCGCCGACGGCGACGCCGTCGAGGAAGTCGCGGCGGCTGATCGGCCGCCCCATTCCGAGCTCGTCATCGGACCACTTCGACACTGGAGCCTCCTCCACGATCAGCGGGGAGCAAGATCGCCCGACGCCTGAACCGGCGCGACCCTACCACGGTCTCGGCGGTCGTCGCGCCGCTGCCGCGGTGGCGGCGGGAGACGCCGCGGTCACGGTCTCGGCGGTCGTCGCGCCGCTGGCACGGCATCGGCCTCATCGCGGGCGACCCGCTCCCGATCCCTGCGGGCCGTTCGCCGATCGGGCGCAGTCGGCGTGCTCGAAGGGGTTCGACAAACGGCCCAGTGCCGGGGGAGGGATTCGAACCCTCAAGCCCTCTCGGGCAGCCGGGTTTAAGCCGGCCGCGTATTCCGGTTCCGCCACCCCGGCGGCGTCGTCAAAGGCTAGTCGAGCCCCTCCCCTCCCACCTGGGTGATCCTGCCCGCGCAATGCGTGGGTGAGATGACCCAGGTCGGGCTGGGGTTCGGGGCGGGATGGGATTCGTTACCCCGATCGGGGAACATTTAGGTTTGCGCAACTATCGCGCTCTACGGTGTTGTTCAAGGAGGACGTCTCGCCTTGGAAGCTTCCGCACTGACAAGACGCGCACCGGCGCGCGGGTTTCTGGCCCGGCGCTCGCCGCTGCTGCGGCTCGAGTCGGACGAGCGGCTCGTCGAGTTGATCAGGGCCGGCCACGACGGCGCCTTCGAGGCCCTCTTCAACCGCTACAACGGACGGCTGCTCGGCTTCTGCCAGTCGATGCTGAAGAGCCGCCAGGACGCCGAGGACGTGCTCCAGGAGGTGTTCGCCAACGCCCATTCGGCGATGCTCAAGGACGACCGCGCGATCAACGTGCGGCCGTGGCTGTACCGGATCGCCCGAAACCGCTGCCTGAACCATCTCCGCCGGCCGGTCCCCGAGGGCCAGGACTCGATGGACGTGCTCCCCCACGCCAACGGCACGACCACCGCCGAGCACGTGCAGATGCGCGAGGACCTGCGCCAGCTCATGGCCGACGTCGGGACGCTGCCGGAGACGCAGCGCACGGCCCTGCTCCTGCGCGAGGTCGAGCAGCTCTCCTACGAGGAGATTGCCCAGGCGATGCAGACGACCGTCCCCTCGATCAAGTCGCTCCTGGTCCGCGCCCGGATCGGCCTCGCCGAGTCCGGACAGGCGCGCCTGCTCACCTGCGAGGAGGTCCAGATCGACCTCGCCGAAGCCGCCGAGGGGATCGGCAAGCTCGGCGGCCCGGCCCGTAAGCACGTCCGCGACTGCGAGGGCTGCAAGGCCTTCCGCGGGCAGCTCCGCTCCGACCGCAAGGCGCTGGCCGCGGCGTTCCCAGTCGGCCTCCTCGCGGTCCTCAAGCACGGCGCGCTCGCGAAGCTCTTCGGCGGCGGCTCGGTCGGCGCCGCCGGCTCGGGCGCCGCGAGCGCCGGCGCGGTCGGCGGCGCGTCCGCCACCGGCGGGATCGGCCTGCTCGGCGGCGCGATCGGCGCCAAGGCCGCGGCCGGCTTCGCGACCGCTGCGATCCTCACCGCCGGCGCGGTCGAGGTCCGAAACCTCGGCGCCGGCAACCCCGACTCCAAGGCCGCTCCCGCCGCGCCGGCCGCGGTGGCCCCGGAGCTGCCGAAGCCGATCGACGCCCCGGCCCGGTTCGCCGCGCGCGTCGAGTCCCCGCCGGCGCCGGCCCGCTCCGTCCCGGCCCGCCCCGCGCCGGCTGACGACCAGCGACCCCGCGAGGCGGCTGATGCTGCCAGGCCGACGCCGCCGACGCCGCCGGCCGCCGATCCGGCTACCACGCCGAAGCCCGAGGCGGCCGACCCCGTTGCCACGACCGGGCCCGAGGGCCCGGGCGTTGCCGTCGGCACGACCGCGCCGCCGACGACCGGCAGCGGCGGGCAGGACACGGGCAGCGCGCCCGCCGAGCCGCCCGTCACCGCGCCGACGACGCCGACCGTGCCGACGACGACCGATCCGACCCCCCCGCCCCCGGTCGCGCCCACCCCGCCGCCGGTCGCCCCCGCCCCGGACCCGGCTCCGGCCACCCCGGCTCCAACCGCCCCGGCCGGTTCCTGACCCGGACGCCCGTCCAGCTCCCAGGGCCGGACTAAGGGCCAGCCCCCAGATGCCGATGGGGGGCCTCGTGACGGCCCGACCGGATCCCCGCCTGCGCCCGGGCCCCTCGGGACCCGATGGGGCAGGCGACCCTCTGCCCGGGGCGATCTCGGTCGATCACCGTCCGGATCGGTTCTGCCGGCGCACGATTGGCACGATCGCTCGCCCCTGGACTCGGCGAGGCGCCTCGGTGGACTGGGACTGACCCTTGCACGGCGCCGCCCCCAAGGGGGCGGCGCCGGCGATGGGTCAGCGGCGCTCAGATCGAGTGCGTGTCCCCGGGCTCGAGGACCACGACCCGCGCGTCGCAGCCGCTCTCGACCTTCCGCTTGAACTCCATGGGGTCGGCCTCGATCACCGGGAAGGTGTTGTAGTGCATCGGCAGCACCGTGCCGGCGCCGAGCAGCCCGCAGGCGTACGCCGCGTCGTCGACGCCCATCGTGTAGTGGCCGCCGATCGGCACGATCGCGACGTCGAGCGGCGTCCGCTCCCCGATCAGCTTCATGTCGCCGAACAGGCAGGTGTCGCCGGCGTGGTAGATGGTGGCGCCGCCGATGTTGACGACCAGCCCCGCCGGGACGCCGATCGAGGTGCCGGTCTCGGCGCTGAACGGCTCGTCCCCCTCGCCGGGGGTCGTGTTCGTGTGGAACGCCTGGACGAGCTTCACCCAACCCCAGTCGAACTCGACGACGCCGCCGAGGTTCGGGTCGAAGGTCTCGGCGACGCCACGGGCGTCGAGCCACTTCGCGAGCTCGACGATCGCCACGCAGGGCGCCCCGGTCCGGGTCGCCACCGGCACGGCGTCGGCGAGATGGTCGGCGTGCCCGTGGCTGAGCAGGATGTGGGTCGGCTCGACCTCGCCGGCGGTGAGGGGGGCGGTCGGGCTGTGCGGCTTCAGAAACGGGTCGATCAGCACCCTCGCTTCGCCGTCGCTGAGCTCGAAGCAGCTATGTCCAAGCCATCTGATGTCCATCGTCATCTCTCCTGTTCGGGGATCGGGGTCGGTGGTCCGAGCTCGCCCGCAAGCGCCCAGCCCACCGCGACCCCGACCATCATCGAGATCCTGCTCTCCTCGGCGAGGAGCACATCGACGGCGCTGGCGCGGTCGGCGGGATCGTCGATCGAGCTCACGCGCCGGAGCTCGGCCCGGTGCGACTCGCCGAACCAGCCGCCGGCCGCGAGCGCCTCGGCGAGGACGCGTTGCAGCGCCGGCGCCGCTGCCGCGACCCGGGCCTCGGCCGCACGCAGCCGCGAGCCGTCGGTGAGGCGGCCGACGGCCGCCTCGAGCTCGGCCTCGCTGAATGCTGCGCCCGACACAGGCTGAACATACCCAGACCGGAGCCGGGCACGCGAACCGGGTCGGCCGCGGCGGACCCGCGCCGACGGCAGGGCGATCGCGTTCGCCCGGTCGGCGGGGACGTCAGCTCGATGCCCCACCGGCGCGGCGGGCGGCGACGGCGCCCATCGCGGTGCCGACCAGCCCACCGACGACGCCCGCCACCGGGTCGGCGCCGACCTCGACGAGCGGCAACAGCAGCAGGACGACGGCCGCGACGGCGATCGCGATCGTCTCGACCGGCTCGCCCCAACTCTGCCGCGACTCGCCGCGCCAGAGCATCAGGCAGGCACCGAGAAGACCGAGGGCGACGGCGTTGCCGCCGGCGACGACGAGGCTGCCGGAGATGCCGGCCGCGTAGACCGCGCCGGCCGCGAGCGATCCGAGCGTCCCGGTCG
Organism: Solirubrobacterales bacterium; assembly: GCA_041393495.1. Classification (GTDB taxonomy): domain Bacteria; phylum Actinomycetota; class Thermoleophilia; order Solirubrobacterales; family 70-9; genus RHKX01. The sequence goes on from JAWKKA010000006.1 coordinate 52,768, forward strand.
CGAGGATGAGGATCGCGACCGGAAGCGGGCCGAGCCGGTGCTCGACGGCGCTGCCGAAGACCCAGATGGCCAGCCCGGTCACGAGCAGCGCCCCGAGATCGTCGTAGGCGAACGGCGCTGTGACGTAGCGCCATGGCTCCGACCCGACCGGACCGACGATCGCCCCGAGCTCGCTCAGGGTCAGCGGCACAGCGCGGCCGAGGATCAGCAGGATGCCGCCTGCGATCAGGGTCGCCGCGGTCGCGTACGGCCTCGCGCCGAGCGCGAGCGCGGGGCTCCGCGCCCCGGCGCGCTCGCGGCGCCGCCGCCGGCGGCGCTCGCGGCGGCTCTCGCGGACGCGGATCTCGTCGCCCTCGCGCTCGAGCTTGGGCGCGCGCTTGCGGAGCCGGTGCCCGCAGTAGGGGCACTCGGTCACGTAGGGGCTCACCTCCGAGCCGCAACTGCGGCAGACGACGCTCAGCTCCGGTGTCTGTGCCACAGAGCGAGGATACCCCCGCGCGGACCGCCGATCAGCGGGCGGTGAGGGCGACGACGGCCGCGGCCAGCTCCTTGAGGTCGTCGCCGTGACCGGCCACGAAATCGAGCTGCCGCCGGGCACCGGTGCCGGCGGCGGCGATCTCGCCGGCCCGGCGCAGCTCGTCCCCGCACCCGAGGGCCGTCGCGCTCGGCTCGACCTCGGCGATCAGCGCCTCCGCGATCGCGGTCGCGGCGACGGGGCGGCGCTGGGTGAAGTCGACGAGGTCGCCCTCCATGCCACGGACCGCCGCCCGGACCTTGTTGTCGTCGATCAGCTCGTGTGGCGCCTCGACGAGCGGCTCGCCCTCGTCGAACAGCTCGGCGAACCGATGCGAGAGCGAAAGCGTCAGCGCCGCGAACGCGGCCGTGTCCTCGATCCGCGTCGCCTGGTCGAAGACCCGCGTCTCGACCGTCCCCAGGTTCGGGTGCGGACGGACGTCCCACCACAGGTACGTGTAGTCGTCGATCGCGCCCGAACCGGTCATCTGGCCGACGCGCCGTGAGTAGATCTCCCAGCTTCCGTAATGGGGCGGCACGCCCTGGCGCGGGAACGCCCGGAAGACCGGGGTGCGTGCCGACATCATTCCCGTGTTCCGACCCTCCCAGAACGGTGAGTTCGACGACAGCGCGAGCAGCAGCGGCAGGTGGCGGCGGATCCCGTCGGCGACGTAGATCGCCTTGTCGGCCGAGTCGATGCCGACGTGGACGTGGGTGCCGAAGATCAACTCGCGCTCGGCGATGAAGCCGAGGTCGGCGTGCAACTCGCGGTAGCGCGGCCGCTCGACGATCAGCTGGTCGTCGCAGCGCCCGAACGGATGGGTGCCGGCGGCGCCGACGAGCATGCCGTTCTTCGCGGCGATCGCGCCGACGAGTCGGCGCAGGCCGGCGAGTTGCTCGGTCGCGGCGGCGAGATCCGGGCACGGGGTCGTCGCGACCTCGAGCACCGACTGGAAGAGCTCCGGCTTGACCTGCCCGGCGTGCTCGTCGGGCACGTCGGCGAGCACGGCTTCGATCCCCTGCGAGAGGTCGAGGGTCTCGGGGTCCAAGAGCATCAGCTCCTCCTCGATCCCGACGGTGAAGGGCGTCCCGTTGAAGCTGTGCTCGAGCACCTTGGTTGCGGCGATCCTACCCCGGTTCGGGGCCGATCCGGGCATGCCGCCGCCATATACTGGGCATCCCACCCCCTGCCGCCCGGCCCGTTCGACCGCAGGCGGCGCCACCCCAAGGAGGACCCAAAGTGGAGGTCAAGAGCATCACCGAGCAGAAGTCGCTTCTCGAGACGCTGCCGGCCGGCAAGCGCGCCCGCCTGCACCGGCTGCTGTTCGAGTTCGGGCCCGGCAACGGAACGCTGATGCTGCTGCCGATCGACCAGGGCATCGAGCACGGCCCGCGCGACTTCTTCCCGAACCCGGCCTCCAAGGACCCCGACTACCAGTTCCGGCTCGCGGCCGAGGGCGGCTACTCGGCGCTCGCCTGCCAGATCGGGATGGCGACGAAGTACTACCCCGACTACGCGGGCAGCGTGCCGCTGATCCTCAAGGTGAACGGCAAGACCGACATCCCGCCGTCGGACCGGGCGCTGTCGACCTGCAACGCCTCGGTCGAGGACGCGGTCCGGCTCGGGGCCGATGCGGTCGGCTACACGCTCTACGTCGGCTCACCGCGCCAGGACGAGGACCTCGCCCAGCTCGCCGGGGTCCGTCAGGACTGCGACCGCTTCGGGATGCCGCTGATCGTCTGGTCGTACCCGCGCGGCGAGGCCGTCGCCGGCAAGGGCGGCCAGAGCTCCTTCTACGCGATCGACTACGCGGCGCGGATGGCGATGGAGATGGGCGCCGACGTCGTCAAGCTGAACATGCCGAAGATCGATCCCGACAAGGACAAGGACTCGCCCGCCCCCTACAACGAGGGCGGCTTCTCGCAGGACGACGCGATCGCCCACTGCGTCGAGTCGGCCGGACGCTCGCTCGTCGTCCTCTCGGGCGGCTCGAGGATCGACGACGACGCGCTGCTCGCCCAGACCCGGGGGATCATGCAGGCGGGCGGCTCCGGCGTGATCTACGGGCGCAACGTCTGGCAGCGCGACTGGAACGAGGCGCTCGAGATCATCGGCCAGATCAAGGAGATCATGCTCTCCAGCGTCCACCGGATCCCGTAGCGGCGAACCTTCCGGGGGACGGTCGGAGCGGTGACTCCGGGCGCCAGGGGCGGTACGGCGGGCACCCTGGCGCTGCTCGGCCTGCTCGTCTACGTGCTGCTCGCCGGCGACGGCGGCTCCGGCGCACCCGGCGGCGGGACGGCCGCCGCCACGGCGGCGGCCCGCGAGCCGGCCTGGGCCCGCGTCACCCGGGTCGTCGACGGCGACACGATCGAGGTCGCGCTCGACGGCGGCACCGAGGACGTCCGCTACATCGGCGTCGACACGCCCGAGACGGTCAAGCCCGGCGAGCCGGTCCAGTGCTTCGGGCCGCAGGCCTCGGAGCTCAACCACGAGCTCGTCGACGGCGAGACGGTCCGTCTCGTCTTCGACCGCGAGCTGCGCGACGTCTACGGAAGGCTGCTCGCCTACGTCCACGTCGGCGAGACCTTCGTCAACGCCGAGCTCGTTCGCGAGGGCTATGCACGCACGCTCGAGATCCCGCCGAACACCGCCCGGGCCGACCGGCTCGCGACGCTCGAGAGCCGCGCCGGCCGGGCCGGGCTCGGCCTCTGGTCGGCCTGTTGACCGTGAGCAGATTGGCATTCCTTCTTAGCAACCGCTAATATTCCCGTCCGTGCCAACCGAGACCCCCATCGCCGCTTCGGCGGCACCGGCGGATCCGATTCCCTCGACTGCAACCCCCACGGCCCCGCGGATGGAGCGGAGCATCGACCAGTTCGAGGAGGCATTCGAGCGCGCCCAGCGGGCCGATGAGCAACGCCGAGTCGAGCTCCGCCGCCGCGCCGCGAACCGCTCCCGGGCCCGCCACATCGTCAAGACCGAGAAACGCGGCCGCGTCCGCTTCAGCGTCCTCGCGATCTGCCTCACCGCCACGGTCGTGGTGGTGACGATCGTGATGTTCGAGACGCTCGCCTGGCTCGTCGGCGGCTGACCGCAGCCGACCCGGACGCGGACGGCGTCGGAGGCCTCCCCGCGGCGGGCCGGTCGCCTACCCGGCCGACGCGTCGCCGTCGGGCGGCGGCTCGGTCTTCGAGCCTTCGAGGACCTCGCTGCGGAACACGTCGATGTCGCGCGGGGCCTCGATACCGATCCTGACCTTGTCGCCGGAGACAGAGAGGACCGTGATCTCGACGTTCCCTCCGATAACGATGCTCTGATTCGTCTTCCGGGTGAGTACGAGCATGAGCGCCCGGACCTCGGGCCGGGCTCAAGCGGCTGGATGGCACGCCCCCGCGCCGCAGCGGGAGACCGACCTTACCGAACCGGGATTCACGCGTCCAACCCCACCCGGCTTCGCCGTCGCCGGCGCCGGCCGTGGGAAACGCGCAAACGGGGGTGGAGGCGGTCGCCGAAATCGGTCGAACGGGGTTTCGGCAGGCCGTCGGATAGACTCCCGCGCCGCAATGGCAGGCAAGCCGCTGAGATCGCAGCTCAACCAGATCCGCGCCTGGGTGCGCGAGGGCCGGACCGACGCCTGGATCGCCCACCAGCTCGACATCTCCGCCTCCGAGCTGCGTGATTTCCGCCGCCGCCACGATCTCGCCCCCGACGCCGAGCCCGACACCAGCGACGATCTCCGCGACGAGATCGAAGCCGAAGTCGAGGCCGCGACCCTGGCGGCCGCCGAGGCCGCCGAGGAGGAAGAGGAGGAAGCCGAGGAGCTGGAGGAGGCCGAGGAGCAGGAGGAGGAGCGCGACCGCGAGGACGGCGAGCGGCCGCGTCGGCGGCGTCGTCGGCGCGGCGGTCGCGGACGCCGGCGCGGCGCGGCGGCGATCGAGGCGACCTTCGACCACGGCGAGGAGGGCTACGGGCTCTGGCTCGATCCGGCGGTCAAGGAGAACCCCGTGTACGCGGAGAACTGGGCCGGCCACCGCGCCGTCCGGGTGACCATCGAGGCGGACCAGATCACGATCCGCCGCGTCGACGGCAACGGCTGACCCGCCCCGCGGTCGCCGAGCGGCTGGCCCGCCGTCGAGCCCGCCCGCAACTGACCCGCCCCGCGGTCGCCGAGCGGCTGGCCGCGGCTGACCGCCTGCGGGCCCGGCAGCGGCTGACGGCGCTCCTCAGTCGCCCTTCGAGCCGCTCCAGGCCGCGTCGCCGGCCCGTCGCAGCGACATCAGCACGTGCTCGAGCGTGTGCAGGTCGAATGGCTCCGCGACCCCGTCGTTGATCAGCTTCTTGCCGAGCTGGTCGCGGGCGGCGATCGGCCCCCGGGCGAACAGGTAGGCGCCGATCTGGGCATCGCGGCCGTGGTTGTCGCGGCGGGCGTAGTCGGCCGGCACCCCGGGGGCGCCGCCCTCCTGGGCAACGCGGCGGAGGATCTCGACGAGCACCGCATCGGCGTCGGCCTCGCCGTCGCTGCCGTTGCCGGCGCCGCCGTTTCCGCGCATCGACAGGGCCGGCTTCGCCGCCTCCTGGGCCGGCAGCCCGCGGAGGACCGCCCGCCGCAGCGACTTGCGCTCGCGAGGTCGCAGCGACTCGAGGCCGGCCGCCGCTTCGAATCCGTGGTGCGGTCGCCGCAGGCCCTTCACCATCGCGACGAGCGCGCCTCGATGCGCCTGCGGGACGGCGCCGAGGACGAGGCAGAGGAACGCCCAGAGCACGACCGCCAGCGTGCCCGCGATCAGATCGAGGACGATCCCGCCGGGGTCGATCATGCTGTGGGCGAAGCCGACCACAACCGCGAGCGCGCAGCAGACGAACATCTGCCGCCAGGGGAGGACGATCGGGCTGCGGCCCCGCTGCGAGCGGAAGAACACGTAAACGGTCGGGATCGCGAAGGCGAGCATCATCCCGACCGGGGCGGCCTTGACGCCGATCGAGCCGACGAGCAGCAGCGAGAGCGCGATGAACGCGAACATCGCGACCACCGCGCCGATGATGAACGGGACCCGCTTGTCGGCGTACTTGACCGACTTGTTGATCATCCGGTAGACGGTCGGAGCGACGAGGCCGCCGGCGACGCGCGGGATCAGCGGCGCCGCACTCGCGTACGTGGGCGGCGCGACCCGGACCATCACGGTCGCCATCACCGTCGTCATCAGCATCGTGCCGGCGAGGACGAAGGTGAAGTAGCCGAACTGGATGCCGCGGGCGTTGCCGACCCCGTACTCGTCCTCGACGGCCCGGAACATCGGCGTCTTCTGCAGCGGCCGCAGCGCCTTCCGGTAACCGCCGGGGAGGACGGCGACGAGGAACGCCATCCGCGAGGCGAGGTGGTAGGTGCCGAGGTCGGCGTGGGAGACGAAGCGCGAGATGATGAAGATGTCGGCGTAGCCGACGACCCACATCGAGAGCACGAGCGGGACCCGGATCGCGCCCTTGCGGTAGATCGCCACCGCCTCGCGCCAGTCCCAGCAGGGCGTCCAGCTCCCCCGCAGGATCACGAGCGACATCAGCATCGCCAGGCCGGTGCCGATCGCCTGGCCTGCGATCGCCCCTTGATCGACAGCCCGGCGAGGAGAAGCGGCACGACCGCCGCGAGGATGAAGATCGGCTTCGCGACCTCGACGGCGATGTAGGAGTAGGGGCGGCGCTCGATCCAGATCGCGATCGACGAGACGCGGTAGAGGGCGGCGGTGCCGCCGGCGAGCGCCGCGTACATGACGAGGCTCGGGTCGGCGTCGCCGAGCAGGTAGTGGGAGATCGGCTCGGCGAAGGCGATCGACAGGCCGGTGCCGATCGCGGAGACGATCGTGATCGTCACCAGGCCGGTGCCGAGGCTCCGCTTCGGCGAGTCGGCGAGCTCGTCGTCGTCCTCGTCGTCGTCCTCGTCGTCGTCCTCGTCGTCGCCGCCGAACGTCCGCTTCAACGTCCCCTGCTTGCTGGCCAGCGTGAAGACGACGGTCAGCAGCCCGGCGTAGAACAGCAACAGGCCGAGCTGACCGAACTCGCCGGGCGCGGCGAAGTTGGCGATGACGACCGTTGAGACGAAGGTGACGACGTTCCCGAGCAGCATCCCGAGCCCGTGGATCCCCGAGTAGCGGAGAAGCTGGGTGCCGAGCGCCGCCCCGGTGCGGCCGCCGCCGTCGGGTCGCTTGCTCGGGCGGTCGGGGCGGTCCGGCCCGCTGCCGCCTCGGCGGCCCTTGCGTCGCTCGGGGTCCTTGCGGTTGTTGCCTTCGCCGTCCGTCAAACCGACCAGTGGTCGAACGTGCGACCAGTCTGAGCCCGCAACCGGTCGGCGTCCTCGTGCAGGACCTCGAGCACCTCGGGCCCGAGCGCCTCGGCGACGCCGCCCGGCTTCTCGATCGGCTTCGAGAGCGGCAGCGCGACGTCGAGCGCCAGCCAGGCGCGGCGGGGGACCCGGCGGCCGAACCGGGTGCGGCTGATCCGCTGGACGCGCATGCCGAGGCGGGTCGCACGCTTCTTCCGCGACGTCGAGTGGCGGACCTGCTCGAACTTCGGGTGCCGGAAGGCGGGATCGACGCCGACGAACTCGAACAGCCGGGCGAGCGTCGCCATCCGGTCGTCGCGGAGGTCACGCTGATCGAGAACGAGGATCTGCTCCTCGTCGAAGTGCGCGAGGTACCGCTGCAGCTGCATGAAGTACTTGCTTCGCGTCACGTAGGAGGTGTTCGGGTGCAGCAGCGTCGCCCGCAGGTCGCCCTTCTCGCGGCGCTTCGCGTAGTTGTGGACGAAGTGCGCCGTGATCCGCTCGACCGGGTCGCGGACGATGTAGACGAGGCGGACGTCGGGGACGACCTCCGCGATCCGCTCGGGAACGCCGAGGTGCTGCGGATAGGCGGTGTAGTTGGGGGAGGCCTCGCCGCGGCAGCGGGCGGACGGATCGAAGTGCCGCGAGTACCACTCGAGCCCGCGCGGGTAGTTGCGCTCGGCGATGAAGAAGTTGAGCTCCTTCGGGGTCGACATCGCGACCTCGGGGTGGAGGCTGAGGTAGTAGTGCAGCCCGCTCGTACCGCACTTCTGGGCGCCGATCACGATCAGGTTCGGCAGCGTGAAATCGCGCGTCCCGCGACCGGGACGCGCTCGCGGGAGCGTCTCGCGGGCGCCGTCTCCCCCGGTGACGGCAGCCGCTTCAGTCGGGGCCGGAGCCTCCATGGGTCCCTCCGAGGATACCGGGGGCCCCGTCACCGGCCGGACCCCGCAACGGTCCTGGCAGCGTCGCCGGGATCGAGGAGATCGTGGCCGTGATCGCCGACGGATACGGCGCGGAGCGGCTTGCGGCCGTCGAGCAGCAGCCGAATCCGGGCGCGCAGGTCAGCGACCGCCGCAACCGGTGCCGTGACCGACGACGACCACGACGGCAGCAGCTCGAACCCGACGCCGAGCCGCCGCAGCTCGCCGAATCGCAGCGAGTCGGTCAGGACGAGGACCCGCTCCGGCGGCAGCTCCCCGATCGCCTCCTCGAGGCGCCCGACAAGCTCCCCGTCGGGGACGCCGAGCGCGAGCACCGCGAGGTAGGGGCGACGGCGCTCGGGCGAGCGGATCAGGTCACGGGCGCCGAGCGCGAGGACGAGCGGCAGCGACGGCCCATAGCGGTGGCTCGAGAGGCGCAGCCAGCGGTTCAGGCGTCCGCGGTCGCGGACCGGCGGCGCCGGTCGCTCGCCCGCGGCCATCCGGGCGAGCAGGTCGGCCGCGTCGCCGGCGCCGTTGCCGGGATCGACCCGCACGCAGCCGGCGGCGAGCTCGGCCGCACGGTCGGGGTCGGCGAGCTCGCCGAGGCGCGCCGCCAGCGCCGGGTCGGCGGCGTCGGCAACCGCCAGGCCGGCGCCGGCCGCCGCCGCCCAGCGCGCCCGCGCCGCCTGATCGTCGGTGTCCCGCGACATCGGGACGAACACGGTCGGGACGGCGAAGGCGATCAGCTCGTGGAAGGCGTTGTAGCCGGCGGCGGCGACGGCGAGGTCGAAGGCGGCGAAGTAGCGGCTCATCGGAAAGGTCGCGTCGAGTCGGACGACGCCGTCGGGGAGGCGCAGCGAGGGCGCGAGGCTCGAGCGCAGCGCCGCGACCTGCAGTCCGCGGACGGCCGTCAGCGTCCGCAGCGAGCGGGCGACCGCGAGATCCACCTCTCCCCCCTGCCCGAGCGCGACCAACGCGGTCCGCCGCCCGGGATCGAGGCCGAGCTCGGCCGCCGCCTGCTCGCGGGGCAGGAGCTCGTCGCGGTCGAGAAAGACGATCGGGCGGGTGCGCCGCGCCTCGCGCCGGCGGGCCACCGTCGGCCCGGAGTCGTCGGATTCGGCGAGCTCGCCCGGCTCGAGGACCGCGTCGAAGGCGCCGGCCCGACGCAGCGGCGCCGGGCCGCTGCCGGCCCGCCACAGCGACCGCCGGCACCAGACCGAGGGCGGCGCGCCGCGGGCGCTGAGCACGTGGGTCAGCGCCCGGTAGGGGTGGACCCCGTCGAAGACGACGAGGTCGGGGTCGCGGGCGGCGACCACCTCCTCGAGCATTGCCCGCAAGCGCAGGTTCCAGGCCCGGTCGGTGCCCGACGCCGGCCGCCGGTAGGAGGCGAGGTAATCGACCTCCCAGCCCTCGGCGGCAACGACCGGAGCGGCGCCGGAGAGCGTCAGGAAGGTCGCCTGCCAGCCGGCCGGCAGTCGCCGCGCCATCGCCATCGCGCGATTGAGATGGCCGAGCCCGGTGCCGTTGCTCGTCGCGAACAGGATCCGGGGCTCGCCGGGGCGGCGGCCGGGGCGGGCGATCACGCCCGGGCCCCGGAGCTCTCGCGCTCGAGCGCCGCGCGCAGCACCGGCGCCGCGTGGTTGCCCTCGCGCTCGAGCGCCGCGACCGTCCACTCGTAGCGGCGCTCGACCCAGGCCCGGCTCGGGCCGCGCAGCTGCTGCCGCCAGCGCCCCAGGTGGGCCTTCTCGGCGGTCATCTCGGCGGCGAAGAAGTCCCGCATCGCCGCCTCGTCGTCGAGGCCGAGGAACCCGAGCAGGGCCGCGTAGGTCGGCTCGCGCTCGTGGCCGACGAGGTCCTCGAGCAGGACGACGCGGAAGCGGTCCGCCGGGACCGAGTACTCGGCCCCGTCCTCGCTGCCGCGGAATCCCTCCTCGATCGCCCGCAGCCGGTCGGCCCACCAACCGATCGCTGCGCCGACGCGCCGCGGGCCCCAGGTCTTGCCGGCCACCGACGCCGCCGAGTCGCGGCCGTCGCGGAGGGCGTGGATGAAGCGCGCTTCCGGGAACAGCCGCAGCAGGGTCTGCGCCGCGCGGACGTTGTGCGAGGACATCTCGACGAGCCCGGGCTTGCCGCGGCGATCGGCGACCGGCCAGAGCAGGTCGCAGAAGAGCCCGCGGCAGGCGGCGAGCGGATCGGCTCCGAAGCCGGTCTCGAACCGCGCGACCGCGGCGTCGAACTCCGACTGCCGCAGCAGGTTGTAGAGGCCGCGCGGCTGCCCGTCGACGCGAACCCGGTGCCACCAGAAGCCGCGCAGCTTCGCGACGTAGCCCTGCACGGTGATCCGGCCTTCGAGCAGGTCCGGCATGCCCCGCTTGTTGCAGTGCAGGCGGGCCTCGATCGGGACGTCGGCGAGCCGGCTGTGCCGACCGAGAAGCTGCGCGAGCGCGTGGGTGCCGGAGCGGCCCGTCCCGCCGACGAAGACGATCTCGCGCTGCCGATCGCGGACGTCGGCGCCTGCGGCGGCGGCGCTCACGCGGGCTGGTGCTCGTATGCCCGCCGCAGCTGCGGGGCGCAGTGGAAGCCCTCGCTCTCGAGGCGGTCGAGCGTCGTCTCGTACTCGCGAACCAGCGCCGCCTGACGCTCGGCGTCGAGGCCCTCCCGCCAGCGCTCGCGGTGGGCGGCCGAGGCGCTCATCTCGCCCTCGAAGAACGCCCGCATCGCCGGCTCGTCATCGATGCCGAGGTAGTCGAGGATCTCGCCGTAGATGGCTTCGCGATCGCCCTCGACCAGCTCGTCGAGGCTGATCGTCAAGAGGCGTCCCGACGGCAGCTCGCGGACCCCGGCCTCGATCTTGCGCAGGCGCCCCTCCCACCAGCGGATCCCCTCCGAGCCGTCGCGCGGGTGGCCGCGCTTCTGGCGCTTCGAGACCTTCGAGGAGCCCGCGTCGCGGCCGTCGCGGACGGTGTGGATCAGCTTCGCGTCCGGAAACAGGCGGACCAGCGTCGGACTCTCGGCGATCGTGAAGCAGCTCATCTCGATCAGCCCCGGCTTGCCGGCGACGGCGGCGATCGGCCAGAGCAGATCGAGGTAGAGGTTGCGGCAGGCGAGGTCGAGGTCCGTGCCCGCGGCGCGTTCGAACTCCGCGACCGCCGCGTCGAAGCGGTCGCGCTCGACGACCTTGTGCAGGCCGCGGACCTTGCGCCCGAAGGCGAGCCGCCGGGCGATCACCGGCGCGACCTCGCCGGCCCGGATCCGCCGCCACCAGAACCGCCTCAGCTTGCGCAGGAACTCGTCGGGCGAGACCCGTCCGGCGAGCAGGTCGGGAAAGCCCTGCGGGTTGACGTGGAAGCGGGCCTCGATCGGGACGCGGGCCCAGCGCGAGTGGTTGGCGAGAAGCTGGGAGACGACGTGGGTGCCGGAGCGGCCGGTGCCGCCGACGAACAGCAGCTCCGGGCTCTCGGGCCGCTCGGCGGCGAGGTCGATCACGCGCTGCGCCTCCCCTGGACGCGGCGCAGCAGCGGGACGCAGCCGACCCCGTCGGCCTCGAGCCGGGCGAGGACCTCCTCGTAGCGTGCGTCGACGGCGTCATGGCGGCGGGACGGCACATCGCCGCGCCAGCGCTCGGCGTGGGCGTTGCGAACCCGGACCCGGCGGGTGAAGTAGCCGAACATCTCGTCCTCGTTGCGAAGCCCGGCGAACTGGCGCAGCTTCCGATAGGTCCGCCTGCGGCGGTTGCCGGAGACGAGGTCGTCGAGGCTCACCTCGTGGACCCGATCGCGGCCGACGGCGCGGATGCCGGCCTCGATCCGCCGGATCCGGAGCTCCCACCACTCGAGTCCCTGCTGCATCGTCCGCGGGTAGGCGAGCCAGCGCGCCTGCCCGACGCGCGAGGCGGCGACATCGCGGCCGTCGCGGACGACGTGGACGAAGCGAGCCTCGGGAAACAGCGTCCCGAGCGGGCCGGCCGCGGCGACGACGTCGCAGCTCTGCTCGATCAGGCCGGCCTTCGCCGCCTCGGTCGCGAGCGGCCAGAGCAGATCGAAGAAGAGCTGCCGGCAGGCGGCCTCGGGCTCGCCGTCTCCGAAGCGGCGCAGGAACGCGTCCGCGGCCGCATCGAGTCGCCGTCTCGGCACGTAGCGGTGCAGGCCCCGGAAGCTGAGCCGTGCCGGCTCGAAGTTGCGCCACCAGTGGTGGCGCAGCCGCCACGTGAACAGGTCGGGGCCGGTGCGGCCGGCGAGGACGTCGGGAAACCCACCGGGATCGACGTGGAAGCGGGCCTCGTTGGGGACCTTGCGGAAGTGGCTGTGCGAGCCGAGGATCTTCGCGACCACGTGGGTGCCGGAGCGGCCGGTGCCGCCGACGAACAGCAGCGGCACGGGGTCCCGCAGGGCGGTGACGGCTGTGCGGCCGGGCACAGCCTCGGTGTCGAGTCCGGTCGGCATGGGTGCTTGGAGGTGTGGCGCCGGGGCGCCGAAGAGGCCCGGGATCGAGCGACGGGCCCGCCGGGAAGGTTAGTGGACGACCCTGCGACGCTATCTGACGCCGTCGACCACGTAGGCCTGCTCGCCGACACCGACGAGGCCGAGCTTGCGGGCCTCCGCGATCACCGCCGCGTCGGTCTCGAGCGCCTTCGCCTTGCGGGTCAGCTCCTCGTTCTCGCGCTTCAGCTCGGCGAGGCGGGCATCGGCGCCCTGCGACTGCCGCCAGCTCTCGAAGACGTGCAGCGACGGCGCGACGTAGGAGGCGAGGACGACGAACAGGACGAGGACGAGGACGACGCGGCCGAAGCGGTCCCAACGGATCCGCGAACCGCGTTGGCCGGCGCGGCGCGGCGCGACGCGGGCGCGGTAGCGGGGCTGGCGGGCGCGGTAGCGGGACTGGGCGGCCGATGCCATTGCAGGGCGTTTCGGCGCCTGGCGCCGAACCCCTGCAAGTCGATCGCGGCGCTTCGCGAAGGCCGCTCAGCGGCCGCTGAAGGCGCCGAGCCCCGGGAACCGGGCGGCATCGCCGAGCTCCTCCTCGATCCGGAGCAGCTGGTTGTACTTGGCGACGCGATCGGAGCGCGAGGGGGCACCGGTCTTGATCTGCCCGCAGCCGGTCGCGACGGCGAGGTCGGCGATCGTCGTGTCCTCGGTCTCGCCGGAGCGGTGCGACATCACGGCCGAGTAGCCGGCGTCGCGGGCCATCCGGACCGCGTCGAAGGTCTCGGTCAGGGTCCCGATCTGGTTCACCTTGACGAGGATCGAGTTGCCGACCGCGAGCTCGATGCCGCGGGCCAGCCGCGCCGGGTTGGTGACGAACAGGTCGTCGCCGACGAGCTGGCAGCGGTCGCCGATCGCCCCGGTCAGGGCCTTCCAGCCGTCCCAGTCCTCCTCGTCCATCCCGTCCTCGATCGAGACGATCGGGTAGCGGTCGACCTTGTCGGCCCAGTAGTCGGCGAGCTCGGCGGCGTCGAGCGACCGTCCCTCGTGGGCGAGCTCGTAGCTGCCGTCCGCGTAGATCTCGCTCGTGGCCGGGTCGAGGGCGATGTGGACGTCGCGCCCGGGCTCGTAGCCGGCCGCGGAGATCCCGGCAACGAGCGCCTCGAGCGCCGCCTCGTTCGAGCTCAGGTCGGGAGCGAAGCCGCCCTCGTCGCCGACCGCGGTGTTGAGGCCGTTGTCCTGCAGCCATCCCTTCAGCGAGTGGAAGACCTCGGTCCCCCAGCGCAGGCACTCGCCGAAGCTCGCGGCGCCGGCCGGAACGATCATGAACTCCTGGAAGTCGACCGAGTTGTCGGCGTGGGCGCCACCGTTGACGACGTTCATCATCGGGACCGGCAGGACCGTCGGCTCGCCGGCGCCGTAGACGCCGCCGAGGTAGCGGTAGAGCGGCTCCCCGGCGGCGGCGGCCGCCGCCCGCGCCGCCGCCAGCGAGGCCCCGAGGATCGCGTTGGCGCCGAGCCGCGACTTGTTGTCGGTTCCGTCGAGGTCGATCAGGGCGCGGTCGATCGCCGCCTGATCGCTCGCGTCGGCGCCGCTCAACGCCGCCGCGATCTCGCCGTTGACGTTGGCGACGGCCGTGCCGACCCCCTTGCCGCCCCAGTCCGACCCGCCGTCGCGGAGCTCGGTCGCCTCGAACTCCCCGGTCGAAGCCCCGGATGGGACCGAGGCCCGCCCCCGCGCGCCTCCCGCGAGCGTGATCTCCACCTCGACCGTCGGGTTGCCCCGCGAGTCGAGGATCTGGCGGCCGTGGACGTCGGTGATCGTTGCCATCGTCGCGGCAGTCTATTGGCGGGCGGCCGGCTGACTTCGCGTCGGCTCGGCCGGCTGACTTCGCGTCAACGACGAATCTCTCACACATATTGTGAGTTGTTCGTCGCTCGGCGGGGAGGGGACGGCTCCGCCGGCCGGCGCCCTCAGGCCTCGCCCTGCTCCGCTCCCCGGAGCCGGTCCGCCGCACGGCGCAGCGCCAGCTCGGGGTCGACGCGGGCGATCCGGGCGACGTCGACCGCGGCGAGGAGCAGGCGCCCGACCGCCGCATCGGCCTCGTCGCGCTCGCCGGCGCTCGCGTGCTCGGGGTCGGCCGAGGGCGGCGCGGCACGCAACGCGGCGAGAGCCGCCTCGAGCCGTGCGAGCGCCTCGGCGCCGTCCGCCGCCGGGCCGGGCATCCCTGCCGACGCCGCGCGGCGCTGAAGCTTGCGGGCATAGAGGGGGCCCGGCAGGTTCTCGGGCACGTCGGCGAACGGCCCACCGGCTCCCCGGCCCTCCTCGTCGCGCTTGATCCGCTCCCAGTTGGAGCGGACGTCATCGCTGCCGCCGACCTCGACCGCGCCGAAGACGTGCGGGTGGCGGCGGATCAGCTTCGCGGCCGTGTTGGCGGCGACGGCGCCGAGGTCGCCGCTGCCGCGCTCCTCGAGCAGCAGGGCCAGGAAGTGGACCTGAAAGAGAACGTCTCCGAGCTCGTCGAGGAGCTTGGCGTCGTCGCCGGAGGCGGCGGCGTCGGCGAGCTCGTATGCCTCCTCGACCGTGTGGGGAACGATCGAGCGATCGTCCTGGGCCCGGTCCCAGGGACATTCGCGGCGCAACCGGCGGGTGATCGCGTCGAGCTCGACGATCGCTTCCGCAGCGGCCGCGGCGCGGGCCTGGTCGCCCGTCACCGCCGGCTCAGGGCGTCGGAGGCGGCGCCGCCGCTCACGGCCGGCTCAGGGCGTCGGCGGCGGGGCGCCGGTCGGCGGCGTCGTCGGGGCGCCGTTGGGCCCGAGCGGGACGGCGCCGGGGGGAAGCTGGCCCGCCCCCTGCTTGCTCGGCGGTGGCTGCGGCCCCTGGGGGAGGCCCTGCTGCGGGGTGCCGTCGATCGTGATCGTCGAGGTGCCCGGCTCGATCGGCTTGGTCGAGACGACCGGCGGCGGCGCCGGCTGGCCGGGGGTGGGCTGCGGCTCCGGGGCGACGTAGTTGCTGCAGAGCTCGATCGTGTCGGCCGGCGCGCAGACGGTCCGCGGCGTCCACTTGTCGGTGAAGTCCGACTGGAACTCGGAAGCGATCTGCTGCTGCCTGGCCGACAAGAGCTGCTGCTCGATCGCCTTGCTCGCCTCCGCGAGCGGCTGGGTCGTCTCCGGGTTGATCGCCATCACCTCGATCACGTACCAGCCACGGTCGGTCTTGAACGGGCCGACGATCTCGCCCTCGGCAGCGGAGAAGGCCTGCTGCTCGAGCTGCGGGTCGCCCTGGCCCTCGGTCAGCCCCTCGAGGAGGCCGCCGCGGTCCTTCGACGCCTGGTCCTGCGAGTACTGCTTGGCGACCTGATTCCAGCTCCCGTCGGAGTCGTCCTGCTCGAGCGCCTGCTTGGCCTGCTCGGCCTTCGCCTTCGAGGAGTTCAGGATCACCCTGACGTCGCGGCTCGCGGGCTGCTTGAAGCTGTCGATGTTGACCTCGTAGAACTTCTCGATCTCGTCGTCGGAGATCGTCGGCTTGGCCATGACCTGCTGCTCGAGCCGGTCGCGGAGCAGCGTCAGCTCGACCTGCTCCTGGATGTCCTCGGGGCTGAAGTTGTTCTGCTTGACGAACTGCTGGAACTGCTTCTCGCTCGAGAAGCTCTGCTCCTTGATCCGCTTCAGCTCGGCGTCAATCTCGTCATCGGTGACCGTGATCCCGCGGTCGGCCGCTTCGCCCTTGACCCACTTGGCGAGGATCAGGCTCTGCATCGCCTGCTGGACGAGCGGCTCGTATTGGGGATCATCGGGCGCCGGCACCTTCGGAAGGCCGCTCTGCGCCGCCGCCTGCTCGAGCGCCGTGTCGAGGTCGTCCTGGCTGATCCCGCCGTCGTCGACGCCGTCGACGTAGACGGCGTCGCCCTCCGGCAGCCCCGGCTCGCCGAGCCCGCTCGTCGCGCCGACGAGAACGACCGCCGCGACCAGGATCAGTGCGAGGACGATCGCGATGTTGCGCTTGGCGGGGCGACTCACGGGTCGGAAACATACCGATGCGGTCCGCCGGTCCACCCCACCTGGGCCGCGCGGGACGTCGGAGGGCGATCGACCGGGACCGAGGTGGCCGCGATCGCCGCCTCCCGGGCCTGATCGGCGGCCCGGGTCAGGCGGCCTCGGCGGCGGGCTCGCGGGACGCCGAGATCGCGTCGACGAGCTGGGCGAGCCGCTCGACCCGCTCGGCCTCGGGCGCATCGGCGTCGGGGGCGCGCAGGGTCAGCGTGCTCTCGCGCGGGCTGTAGATCGCGTCGGGGACGCGCTCGCGCAGCCTGCCGACGCGCTCGGAGTCGAGCTCGAGCGGCTCGGCGACGATCCGGACGCCACGGAGGACCAGGCTCGTGGCGCCGTCGCGCGCGAGCTCGATCCGCGCCCGCTGGATCGCCAGGAGCGCCTCGATCGGCTCCGGCGGCGGCCCGAACCGGTCGCGCAGCTCGTCCCGCAGCGCCCGCAACTCACCGGGCTGCCGGGCGGCGGCGATCCGCCGGTGGATGTCGATCTTCGCGGCCTCGTAGGGGACGTAGTCCGAGGGGACGAAGGCCGAGAAGTCGGTGTCGACGCGGACCTCCTCCTCGGTCCGCTCGCCCGCTCCGGCAGCGCGCAGCTCGGCGACGGCCGCCTCGAGCATCTCGACGTAGAGCTCGAAGCCGACCGCGGCGACGTGCCCGGACTGCTCGGCGCCGAGCAGGTCGCCGGCCCCGCGCAGCTCGAGGTCCCGCATCGCGATCCGGAACCCGGACCCGAGCTCGGTGTGATCGGCGAGCGTCGCCATGCGGGCCGCCGCCTCGCGGGTGACCCCCTCCTCGGAGGGGTAGAGCATGTAGGCGTAGGCGCGCTCGCGCGAGCGGCCGACCCGGCCGCGGATCTGGTACGCCTGCGCAAGCCCGAGGTTGTCGGCGCGCTCGACGATCAGGGTGTTCGCGGCCGGCACGTCGAGGCCGGACTCGATGATCGTCGTCGCGACGAGGACGTCGGCTTCGCCGCGCAGGAACGCGAGCATGGTCGCCTCGAGCTCGGCCTCGTCGAGCTGCCCGTGCGCCTCGGTGAAGCGCGCCTCGGGGACGAGCGCACGGAGCCGCTCGGCGGTGTCGTGCAGCGTCTCGATCCGGTTGTGGAGGAAGAACGCCTGCCCGTCGCGGCGGACCTCGCGGCGCAACGCCTCGGCGACGAGCTCCTCGTCGTAGGGGCCGACGTAGGTGCGAACCGGTCGCCGGCCCTCGGGAGGTGTCTCGATGACCGAGATGTCGCGGAGGCCGGCGAGGCTCATCTGCATCGTCCGCGGGATCGGCGTCGCCGACATCGCGAGCACGTCGACCTTGAGCTTGAGCTGGCGAAGCAGCTCCTTCTGCTTGACCCCGAACCGCTGCTCCTCGTCGATCACGAGCAGGCCGAGGTCGCGGGCGCGAACGTCGCGGGACAGCAGCCGGTGGGTGCCGATCAGGATGTCGACCGAGCCGTCGGAGAAGCCGATCAGCGCCCGCTTGACCTCGGCCGGCTTGCGGAGCCGCGAGACCATCTCGATCTCGTAGGGGAAGTCGCGGAGCCGCTCCGTGAACGTGCCGAGGTGCTGGGTCGCGAGGATCGTCGTCGGGACCAGCACCATCACCTGCTTGCTGTCGGCGAGGGCCTTCTGGGCGGCCCGGATCGCAACCTCGGTCTTGCCGTAGCCGACGTCGCCGCAGATCAGCCGGTCCATCGGGCGCTCCGACTCCATGTCAGCCTTGACCGCCTCGATCGCGTCGATCTGGTCGGCCGTCTCCCGGAACGGGAAGGAGCGCTCGAGCCGGAGCTGCCACTCGCCGTCGGGAGAGAAGGCGTGGCCGCGGCGCGCCTGCCGCTCCGCGTAGAGGTTGATCAGCTCGCCGGCGAGCTCGCGGGCGGCGCGGCGCGCCCGCGCCTTCATCTGGCTCCAGCGCTTGCCGCCGAGCTTCGAGAGCTCGGGGTGCTCGCCGCCGACGTAGCGGGTGATCTTGGCGAGCTGCTCGGCCGGGACGAGGACCTTGTCGCCGTCGCGGTACTCGAGCTCGAGGTAGTCGCGGGTGACCGCGGCGACCGTCCGCGTGTCGAAGCCGGCGAAGCGGGCGACGCCGTGGTCCTCGTGGACGACGTGCTCGCCGGCGGTGAGGTCGCCGAGCGAGGCGAGGCGGCCGCCGGTCGGGGCCGGCGCCGCCGCCCGGCGGCGATGGACGAGGCGACGGTACGGAACGACCGCGAGCCCGAGCGCCGGCGCCACGAACCCGTCGGCGACGTGGGCCTCCGCGAAGAGCACCTGCGGCGCGGTCGGCGGCGGGCCGTCGCCGAGCAGCTTCGGCGTCAGCCGCTCGAGCGCGTAGCGGGCCCGCTCGGCCTCGCCGATCCGCTCGAAGGCGACGACGGTCGTGTAGCCGGACCGGGTCTGCCGCTCGAGCTCCGGCTCCGCCTCGGCGAGGCTGCGCGCCGCCGAGACCGGGACCGACGCGCGAAACGCCGGCCCGCCCTCGTCCTCGCCGGACTCCGGACCGGGCTCGCCGACGCCCTTCGTCGCGAGCACGGCGCGGGAGCGGAGCCGCTCGCGCACCCGCACGTAGAGCTTCGCGACGTCCTCGTCGTGGATCGCGGCGCGGACGTCGGTGAGGTGGTCGTCGAGGGCGGCATCGAGCTCGTCGGGAGCGGCGATGACGATCGCGGTGCGCTCGCCGATCAGATCGAGGAAGGAGCCGAAGCGGTCGGTCGGCAGCAGCTCGGCGAGCGGCCGGTCGCCGTCCTCGGAGGCGGCGTCGGCGAGCGCCGCCTCGGCGAGGACGCGATGGTCGGGATCGATCTCGGCCGCGGGGTCGAGCTCGATCCGCTCCGCCTCGCCGAGCGAGCGCTGCGTGAACGTCGAAAACCAGCGGATCGACTCGATCTCGTCGCCGAACAGCTCGATCCGCGCCGCCCGGTCCCCGGTCGAGCCGAAGACGTCGAGGATGCCGCCGCGGACCGCGAACTGGCCGCGGTCGGTGACCTGCTCGACGCGCTCGTAGCCGCAGCCGGCGAGCAGCTCGGCGACGTCCGTGAGGTCGATCTCCTCGCCGCGGCCAAGCGCGAAGCCGGCGGGCCGTAGCGACGCGTCCGGGACCGCCTCGGCGAGCGCGACGGCGCTCGCGACGACGACCGGAGGCGCCTGCCCGGCCGCCGCGACGAGGGCGTCGAGCGCGGCGATCCGCAGCCCGACGAGGTGCGGCGGCGGCGCCAGGTGCGACTCGTAGCCGGTCCCGCGCGAGGGGTAGTAGCGGACCCGACGCGGCGCCAGGTAGGCGCCGAGCTCGTCGGCGAGATCGCGGGCGCCGCGATCGTCGGCGGCGACGACGAGGACGGGACGCCCGCCGAGCCCGGGCTCGGCCTCGGCGAGGGCGGCGAGCAGGTAGGGCCGCAGACCGGCGGAGACCGGCACCGCCAGCTCGTCCCCCGGGGCGGCGCCGGCGACGTCGGCGGCGAGCGCCGCGAAGGCGGGGTCGGCGTGGGCGATCTCGAGGAGGGAGCGAAGCGCCACGTCGCTCAGGCCCGGTAGCCCAGCCCCGGGCCCTCGGACTGCCAGGCGACCTGGCCCTCGCCCTCGACCCGCGACCGCTCCTCGACGCCGTCCCAGGCGTGCAGCATCGACTTGATCCGGGCCACCGACTCGGGCGGGTGGTCGGCGATCTGGGTGGCGAGCTGGAGGGCCACCTCCTCGGTCCGCGGCGCCGGCGCGACCTTGTGGACGATCCCCCAGCGGAACGCCTCGTCGACGCCGATCTCCTTCGAGGTCAGCAGCAGGTACTTGGCGACCGAGAGCCCGCAGAGGGTGACCAGCCGCGCCGGGCCGACCGGGACGCCGAGGCCGGCGCCCGGGAAGCGCAGGCGCATGTTCGAGCCGCCGACCCTGAGGTCGCAGGCGACCGCGATCTCGGCGCCGCCGCCGACGCAGGCGCCGTGGCAGGCCGCGATCGTCGGCTTCGGGAAGCCGGTCAGCTCGTCGTAGAGGTCGGCGAAGAGCCGCATCCGCCGGATCGCGCCCTCGCGGTCGAGCTCCTCGCGGACGTCGGCGCCGGCCGAGAAGCCCATGTGGTCGGTCGAGGAGAGGACGAGGACGCGGAGGTCGTCGTCGTCCCGCGCCGCGGCGACGTGGGCGAGCAGCTCCTCGAGCATCGCGGTGTTGATCGCGTTGCGGGCATCGGGGCGGTCGAAGCGGAGCAGGCCGACCCCGTTCGCGTCGGTCTCATAGGTCGTCAGCGCGTCCACCTCAGCCGCCCTCCCCCTCGTCGCAGATCTCGTCGATCAGCCGCTCGGTCGCGTCGGCCGCGTCGGCGATCAGCGCCGCGACCCGCTCGCGGCCCTCCTCGAAGCGTCCGAGCACGTAGCCGGAGACGATCTCGGGATCGGTCGAGGCGGGGCGGCCGACGCCGATCCGCACGCGCCGGAAGCCGCGGCCGCCGAGCCCGCGGTCGAGGCTCTTCAGACCGTTGTGGCCGGCGACGCCGTTGCCGAGCTTCGTGCGGACCTCCCCGAAGGGAAGGTCGATCTCGTCGTGCAACGCGATCACCCGCTCGAGCGGCACGCCGAACGCCCCCCGGGCGGGGCCTGCCGCCCCGCCGGACTCGTTCATGTAGGTCTGCGGGGTCAGGATCGCCACGCGCGGGCCGCCGGGGCGGATCCGGCCGCTCGTGATCAGGCCCCCGAACCGTCGCTTCGCCTTCGGCAGCTCCCAGCGGGAGCTGAGCGCCTCGGCGACCTCGAAGCCGGCGTTGTGGCGGGTCCCGGCGTACCGGGCGCCGGGGTTGCCGAGCCCGACGATCAGGAAGTCGGCCGGGCCGGACCGGGTCTCGGACCCGCCTGCACCGCGTCCACCGCGACGGCGGCCGAGTCGGCGCACCGGCGACTCTAGTCCTCGGAGCCCGAGTCGCCCTCGTCGCCGGCCTCCTCGGCCGCGGCCTCCTCGGCCTCGCCCTCGCCGACGACCTCGGTCTCCTCCTCGACCTCGGGCTCCTCCTCCTCGACCACCCGCGGCGGGTTCAGGGTCGCGATCGTGATCTCCTCGGGAGCGTCGGCGACGAATCTCACGCCCTCCGGCGGCGTCAACGAGTCGAGCTGGATCGTGTCGCCGATGGCCATGGCGGAGACGTCGACCCTGAGCCCCTCGTCGGGGATGTCGGTCGGCAGCGCCTCGATCGTGATCTCGCGGGTCACGTGCTCGAGGATTCCGCCCTCCTTGGCCCCGGGCGCGTCCTCGGCCCCTTCGAGCTCGATCGCGACGTCGGCCTGGATCTCCTGCTCGAGGTCGACCTGCTGGCAGTCGATGTGGATCAGGGTGCCGCGGACCGGGTGGCGCTGCTCCTCCTTGAGGACGACCGGGACCTTCGCCTCGCCCTCGATCTCGAGGTCGAAGAGGGCATGGCCCTCGTTGATGAAGAGCGCGAGGTCGTGGGCATCGGCCTGGAAGGCACGGGCGGGCTCGCCGGCCGTGTAGACGACGCCGGGGACGAAGCCGTCGCGGCGCAGGCGTCGCGACGTGCGCGACCCGAACTCGGTCCGCTCGGCGACCTTGAAGCTGGGACGGGTAGTGGCCATCGGGCAGGGCAGGATAGAGGCTCGGCGGGCTCGGACGTCGCTCGCTCCGCAGCGGCGCTACTGCAGCAGGCGCGGGTCGTTCGAGCAGACCCCGGTGACGCCGATCTCGCGCAGGCGGGCGACTGCGGTGGCGTCGTCGACCGTCCAGGCGATCAGCTCGATCCCGAGGTCGGCGGCGACCCGGGCCAGCCGTGGCGTCGCGATCCGGTGGAAGGCCCAGATCGCGTGCGCGCCGATCTCGGGGGCGCGCCGCCGCGCTTCGGCCGGGAAGCGGCGCCGCATCAGCCCGAGCACGGCGGCGACCGCGGGCCGCGCGACGGCGCTGCGATCCCAGGCCCGGGTGACGAGCGGGTAGGTCCAGCCGATCCGCAGCCGCGGCTCGAGCGCGGCGATGCGGGCGAGGCTCCCGACGTACATGGTCGAGACCATCGCCCGCTCGAGCAGGCCGCGCTCGCGAAGCGCGTCGACGAGCTCGGGCTCGCGGCCGGGCAGCTTCAGGTCGCAGTCGATCTCGACGCGGTCGAGCGGCGGGCGCGTGAAGGCGTCGAGGGCGTCGGTCAGGGTCAGCGTCGGGCGTGCGGCCGCGTCGGCGGGATCGTGGGCGACGACGAGCGGCGAGCGCCGCTCCGACGGCGCCCCGGGAGGCCCGTCGCCGAGCCGGAGCACGTCGAACTCGATCATGTCGACGCCGAC
Organism: Solirubrobacterales bacterium; assembly: GCA_041393495.1. GTDB lineage: Bacteria > Actinomycetota > Thermoleophilia > Solirubrobacterales > 70-9 > RHKX01. The sequence continues at coordinate 75,237 of JAWKKA010000006.1, forward strand.
CTCGACGGCCCGCCGGAAGCTCGCGATCGTGTTCCCCTCGACGAGGCCGGCCGCGCCCTTGTGGCCGACCCTGCGAAACCCGGGGCCGGCGCCCGGGAGAGCGCTCACGGGCGGCGGCGCGGCCGCGACGGACGCGTCGGGCGCTCGTCGCCGGCCTCGACGTCGAACGGGAGCTGCTCCTGGGCCGATCCGTCGCCGCGCTCGCCGGCCGGCCCGAGCCGCTCGAGCCGGTCGGCGACGAGGACGCGGAGGATCGCCCCGGCCCCGGCGAGCAGGCCGGCGGCGGTGATGCCGCCGGCGAGGGCGGCGAGGGCGGCGACCCCCCGCCCCTGCTTCTCGATGTCCCCGAAGATCGGCGCCGAGCTGTCGGAGCCGGCGATGACGATCGCCGCGACCGCCGCGAGCACGAGGACGATCCCGGCCAGCCAGGCGAGGCTCCGCGCGAGCAGCTCGTACCACTCCAGCGTGGCCCGGTTCATGGCGCGAACACTACTCGGGGGCGGTCGGGGGGCCCGGCGTCCGGGCGAGGCCGAAGACGGCGTAGAGGAAGCCGACGATCGCCACCGCGGCGATCACCCGAAAGCTCGCCTGGACGCCGTCGGCGAACGAGACGCGGACGATCCGCTCGATCTCGGCGACGGCACGGCCGGGCAGCTCGGCGAGGGCGGTGGCGGCGGCGTCGGTGCCGGCGAGGGCGCCGTGCAGGACCGCCTGCTCGTGTCCGGTCAGCGTCGCTGACGTCCGCTCGGCGACGAGATCGCCGAGCTCGTCCTCGGAGACGCTCGTGAAGATCGCGGTGATCGCGCCGAGGCCGACGGCGCCGCCGGCGATCTGGAACATGTAGACGATGCCGCCGGCGAGGCTGCTGCGCGCCGCGTCGAGCGCCGTGACGGCGGCGGTCGTCACCGACGGGTAGAACAGGCCGCAGCCGATCCCGACCGCGAGCAGGCCGGCCGCGACGTCGAGGTAGGCGGCGCCGGGTCCGACGAGGAGCGCGAGCAGGACGGTGCCGAGCGCGATGCAGCCGCTGCCGGCACCGATCACGACCCGCATCCCGACCTTGTTGTAGAGCGGGCCGGCGACGAACGAGACGACCGCGAAGGAGGCGAGCAGCGGCAGCATCCCGAGGCCGGCCTCGATGGTCGAGTAGCCGAGGACCTTCTCGAAGAACTGGGGCACGTAGAGGACGGCCGAGAAGAAGACCGCCGAGAGCAGCAGGACGACGAGGCAGGCGGCGCGGAAGCGCTTCGTGGCGATCACGTCGGGTGGGACCAGGGCGCGGTCACCGGCGCGACGCTCGATGAGGACGAACGCGACGACGAGGACGACCGCGAGGGCGAGCATCGTCACCACCCGCCAGTCGCCCCAGCCCCAGTCGACGGCCTGGTCGAGCGCGAGCAGGAGCAGCAGCAGGCCGCCCGAGAGCGTCGCCATCCCGGCGTAGTCGAGGCGCTCGTGGGAGAGGTCCTGCGGCTGGTGGACCTTGCTCCAGGTGACGAGCATCGCGAAGGCGGCGATCGGCACGTTGAGGACGAAGATCCAGCGCCAGCTCAGCACGTCGGTGAGGACGCCGCCGAGCAGCGGACCGACCGCGTTGCCGATCCCGGCGACGCCGAGGATGATCCCGCCGGCGAGGCCGGCCTTCGACTCGGGCAGGGCCGCGAAGGTCATCCCGAGGATCGCGGGCCACATCAGGGCGCCGCCGACGCCCATCCCGACCCGGGCCCCGATCAGGAAGCCGAGATCGGGCGCGATTGCGCCCAGCGCCGAGAAGCCGGCGAACAGGATCGAGCCGATGAAGAACACCCGGCGACGGCCGAACATGTCGGCGATCCGGCCACCCGAGACGATCGCCATCCCGAACACGAGCGCGTAGGCGTTGATCACCCACTGGACGCTGCCGACGTCGGCATTCAGGCCCCCCTCGATCGCCGGCAGCGCGACGTTGAGCGCGGTGAAGTCGTTGGCGATGACGAACACGCCGAGCCCCATCGCCACGAGCGCCATCACCGTCCCCGGCTCGATCGCGTCGTCCCGCTCCTGCCGGATCACGCCCTCGCTCGTCGCTGCCCCTGCCATCTCGATCGACCCTGTGCCTCCATCGGAGCGCATCGACCGGGGCTTTAGCCGGCCGCTTCGGGGGTCCGGGGGCCATGCCGGGGTGGATCACGACGGATTTCCGTCGCCGGCCACCCCGGCGGTCCGGCCTCCGCCCCGGGCCGCGGGCGTCGCCGCGCCCGGCGCGGAGCCTCACGCCGCAGGAACGGCTCGGCGGCGCTGCTCAGAAGAGCTGGTTCTCGCCGGCGAAGATCTCGGAGACCGAGTCGTCGGTGAAGATCCGCCGGATCGAGTCGGCGAGGGTCTGCGCGGTCGAGAGCGCGAGGATGTTGTCGGGGTGGCCGGCGCGGAGCGGGATCGTGTCGGTGACGATGATCTTCTCGATCCGCGAGCTCTCGTAGGCGAGGCGCTCGTAGGCGGGGCCGCTGAAGACGCCGTGGGTGGCGCAGGCGATGACGCGGGCGGCGCCCTCGTCGAGGACGGTCTTCGCGGCGGCGCAGAGGGTGCCGGCGGTGTCGATCATGTCGTCGACGAGCACCGCGGTCTTTCCCTTGACGTCGCCGACGACGTAGCCGATCTCGGCGACCTGCTGGGCGGGCCGCTCCTTCTCCATCACCGCCCAGTGCGTGCCGACCTTGCGGGCGAAGTTGCGCGCGACCTTGACGCGGCCGGCGTCGGGGCTGACGATCACGAGCTCCTCGTCGAAGTGCTGGTCGAGGAACCACTGCGTGAGCATCGGCATCGCCGTCATGTGGTCGACGGGGACCTCGAAGAAGCCCTGGACCTGGCCGGCGTGGAGGTCCATCGTCAGGACGCGGTCGACGCCGACCGCCTCGAGCGACTTGGCGACGACCCGCGCCGAGATCGGCTCGCGGGGCAGCGACTTCTTGTCCTGGCGGGCATAGCCGTACCAGGGCATCACGGCGATGATCCGGTGGGCGGAGGCGCCCTGGGCCGCGTCGATCATGCAGAGCAGCTCCATGAGCGCGTCGTTCGGCGTCATCGCGGCGGCCTCGTTGGCGGCGGTCGACTGGACGATGAAGACGTCGGCGCCGCGGATCGACTCCTGGTAGCGGCAGTAGACCTCGCCGTTGGAGAAGGTCCGCAGGTCGGCCTGGCCGAGGTCGACGTCGAGCTGACCGGCGATCTTCGCGGCGAGCGTGCCGGAGGCGCGGCCGCCGAACACCATCAGCCGCTTGCGGTAGTCCTGGCCGATCGAGCTGACCGGGCTGGGCGCGGGCTCGCCGGTCTCCGAGGGCGGGTGTTCCAGCGTCATCGTCTTGGTCGACTCGCTCACTTCTCGTGTTCCCGGGCCTCGTGCTCCTTGGCCTTGCGCTCGGCGTAGCCGTCGATCTGGACCTGCTCGGGCCGGGTCAGCGCGAGCGCCCCGTCGGGGACGTCGTCGCTGATCACCGATCCGGCGCCAGTGTAAGCGGAATCGCCGAGCTCGACGGGTGCGATCAGAGTCGTGTCGACGCCGGTCCTCGCGCCGTCTCCGATCTTCGTCCTGCTCTTCACGAACCCGTCGTAGTTCGCGGTGATCGTCGCGGCGCCGAGGTTGGCGCCGGCGCCGACCTCGGCGTCGCCGACGTAGGAGAGGTGCGGGACCTTCGATCCGGCGCCGATCGTCGAGTTCTTGATCTCGACGAAGGTGCCGGCCTTGGCGCCCGCGGCCAGCTCGGCCCGCGGTCGCAGGTAGGCGAACGGCCCGACGTTGCAGCCGTCGCCGACGGCGCACTCGACGAGGTAGGAGTGCGGGACGTTGACGTCGGTGCCGAGGATCGAGTCGATCACGGTGGAGTGCGGGCCGACGACCGTGCCGGTGCCGATCCGCGTCGCGCCGACAAGCGAGGTGCCGGGCTCGATCCGGACGTCGGGCTCGATCGCGACGTCAACCTCGATCCAGGTCGAGCCGGGATCGACGATCGTGACCCCGGCGAGCATGTGGCGCTCGAGGATCTGCCGACGCGCCTCGGCCTCGACGAGCGCGAGGTCGGCTCGCGAGTTGACGCCGAGGATCACGTTCGGGTCGGCGGAGACGTGGGCGGCGACGTGGCCTCCGACGCCCTTCAGCAGCGGCAGGACGTCGGGCAGGTAGTACTCGCCCTGGGCGTTGTCGTTGCCGAGGTCGCGCAGGGCCGTCGTGAGCGCCGCCCCGTCGAAGGCGTAGATGCCGGAGTTGATCTCGCGGATCGCGAGCTCGGCGTCGCTCGCGTCGCCGGCCCCGGCCTTCGCCTCGACGATCCGCTCGACCTCGGCGCCGTCGGCCGTACGGACGACGCGCCCGTAGGCGCCGGGATCGTCGAGGATGGCGGTGACGACGGTCGCCGCCGCGCCCTGCTCGGCGTGGGTCGCGAGCAGGTCCGCGATCAGCCCCGCCGAGACGAGCGGGACGTCGCCGGAGAGGACGACCACGGTCTCCGATCCGGCGACGACGGCGGCGGCGGCGCGGAGCGCTCCGCCGGTCCCGTCCGGCTCCGGCTGCGGGATCGCCTCGATCCCGTCCGGCAGCGCCCCGGAGATGTCGCGGTCGGGTGAGACGATCACCGCGATCCGCTCCGCCCCCGCTTCGCGCGCCGCCTCGATCGGCCAGGCGACCAGCGCCCGCCCGCAGACCGGATGCAGGACCTTCGGCACCGCGGACCGCATCCGCGTGCCCTGCCCCGCGGCCATGATCAGAACGGTTGCAGCGCTCACCGCCCGCATCGTATTGCTGCCGGCCCGATCCGTTCGGCCGCCGGCCCCGCCGGCACCCGCCGCGCCATCGGCGCGCGGTCGCAAGCCGCCCCCGGCCACCGCGCGTAGACTCGCTCCCGCCCGCTCCGGGGTGGTGTAGCTGGTAGCACTCCGAGCTTTGGACTCGGCAGCGGTGGGTTCAAATCCTCCCCCCGGAACTACCCGCCCTTGCGGCCGGGCTTGCCGCTCTTCGCGCGCGCCTCCCTCGCCGGGCCGCCGGAGGGCTGGATGCCGAGGACGCGCATCGCCTTCAGGCCGAGGCCGATCTTCTCGCGGCCCGCTGTCGAGCTGAGGTCGTGGCCGCAGAGCTCGCGGACGCGCTCGAGCCGGTAGCGGATCGTGTGGCGGTGGGTGAACAGGGTCTCGGCGGTCGGGGTGACGTTGCCGTCGTTGTCGAGGTAGGCCTCGACGGTGGCGACGAGCTCGGTCTCGTACTGCTCGTCGTAGGCGGCGAGCGGCGCAACCGTCTCGGCGTAGAAGCGCTCGAGCTCGGCCGGGTCCTCGCTCATCGCCGGGAGCAGGAGTCGGTAGGAGCCGGTCGACTCGAAGGCGAGCGGCGAGCGGTCCTCCGACTCGGCGACGTTCGCAGCCATCAGCGCCTCCTTGCCGGCCCGGTAGAGCTGCCCGGCGTCGTCGGCGTGACGGCTGTAGCCGACCGTCAGCGAGAAGCCGGGCAGCGCCCGACGCAGCTCGTCCTCGATCGCCCGGGCCGCCCGCTCGATCGTCCCCTCCTCGGCAGCTGGCATCAGCGCCGCGACCTCGCCCCCCTCCTCCCCGGTCAGCGCCGCCAGCGCGCCGCTCGAGCCGGAGCGGACGGCGCGCAGGGTCAGCGTCAGGACCCGCGCCCGCCAGTCCTCCGTCTGGGTCGAGTGCGGGGTCGCTCGCGCGACGACGACGCCGCCGCCGGCGCCGAGGTCGCTGCCGAGCTCGGCGGCTCGGGAGCGGATCTCGGCGGGATCGGCGAGGCGGCGTTCGAGGACGGCGCGGACGAGGTCCGCGGCCGCTTCGTCGCTGGCCCACTCGGGCGAGCGCGCCCGCTCCACCTCGAGGCCGAGCAGCGTCGCCGCCATCCGCAGGCCCGGCGGCGGGCCCGCGGCGGCGCCGCGGCGCCGCCAGCGCAGCTCGCCGACGGCGACGTCGGCGACGCGGAGCTCGGTCGTGCCGACGTCGGCAGCGAGCGTGAGCAGCTTCTCCTCCTCGGCGCCGGAGGCGGCCGCGACCGCGAGCACGGCGCTGGAGCGATCGATCAGCGCCAGGCTCGAGCCGAGCGCGGCCGCCGCGGCGCGAGCGACGGCAGGCAACCCGGCACCCGACTCGATCGCCTCCGCGAGCGCCTCGAGCGACCCCGGGGCGGCGCCCGGCCCGGCGTCCTCGCCGCCCGGGTCGGGGCCGGCCTCGCCCGCAGCGACGCTCACGGCCTCACCGGCCGCTCCCGGCGCCGGTCGTTTCGGCTTCGATCCCACGGGCAGGCTCAGATGGTAGGGCCGCCCGGACGAACTGCCGGACGGCGATCGGCGCCCCGGCCGTGATGATGCGCCCGCCCCCGGCTATCAGCCGAACAGCGTCGTGATCTCGTCCCAGTAGTAGACGATCGCGACCCCGAGCGCGAGGCCGAGGCCGACCAGCGCGATAAGGACGATCAGCGAGAGCGCGGCGGCCGTCGCCTTCTCCCAGCCGCGCGAGAAGGAGCCCATCGCCGGGACCAGGATCAGGGTCGCGAACGCGATCAGCGTGATCAACCCGGCCCCCGCGAAGATCAGCACCTCAGGAGACATCGATTCCATTCTGCCGCAAGTGCACGACGGCCACCACGATCGCCGACAGCAGCGCGTAGATCGCGACCCCGAGCGCCCAGCCGCCCGAGACGTCGCTCATGTAGTGAACGCCGAGATAGACGCGGCTCAGGCCGATCGCCGCGGCGAGCCCGATCGCGGCGGCGATCAGCGCCGTCCCCCGGCTCATCCCCGGCCGCAGCCGGATGACGACGGTCAACGCGATCCAGGCGTAGACGACCGAATGCGACGCGTGCCCGCTCGGGTACGACCAGCCGGCGGCGTCGACGAGCCCCCCGGCCGGGCGCGGGCGCGCGACCGCGTCCTTGATCAGGTCGGTGCCGACCAGGATCCCGACGGTGCCGACGGCCAGGACGACCAGCTCCGGCCAGGCCCGCCGGGCCGCGAGCCAGGCCGCGGTCAGCACCGCGACGAGCGAGATCGCGACGGTCGAGCCGAGCGCCGTCACCACCTCCGCGATCGACGTCAGCCAGCCGGTCCGGATCCGCTCGGCAACGTCCATCGCCGTCGTGTCGCCGGTCGTCGGCCCCGGCGAGTCGCCGACGACGAGCGCGTAGGCGACGAGGACGTAGCTGCCGACCGCCAGCGCCGCCAGCGCCGTCGTCAGCTCGAGGCCGAGCCCGCCCGGCGTCAGCCGGTTGACGACGAAGCGCGCCTGCGGGCTGAGCCTGCGCCCGAGCGCCAGCAGCCCCCGCAGCACCGGCCGCTTCTCCATCGCCGCGGCCAGCCGGGCGCGGTTCTCCGCGACCTTCAGCCAGCGGTAGCCGACGATGCCGCCGACGATCAGCGCGACGATGACCGCGAACGCGAGCAGCGCGTGCTCGGAGTTGCTGAGGACGGCGTCGATGTTCCTGGAGGCGAAGTAGCCGAGCAGCGTGAACAGCGTCGCCCACATCCCCGTGCCGAGGATGCTGTAGGGAGCGAGCTGGCGGTAGGGCATCCGCGAGCTCCCCGCGACGAACGGCGCCAGCGCCCGGACCAGCCCGATGAAGCGGCCGATCAGGATCGTCTTGCCGCCGTGGCGGGCGAAGTACTCCTCGACCTGCCGGAACCGCTCCGGCGTGATCCGCAGGCGCGGGCCGTGGCGGAACACCCAGTCGCGGCCGAGCCGCTCGCCGAGCAGGAAGCTGCAGGTGTCGCCGAGAAACGCGCACAGCCAGACGATGCCGATCGTCAGCACGACCGAGGTGGCGCCCTGGCCGGCGATGGCGCCGGCGAGCACGACGACCGTCTCGCCCGGGGCGACGAGCCCGACGAACGCCCCGGTCTCGAGGAACGCGAGCACGCCGACGATCAGGTACGTCCAGCTCCCGAGCGAGCCGGAGAGGTCGCCGAGCAGCTCCTGGGCGTCGATGTCGGGGAGCGCCCGCTTGACGACCTGATAGAGGACCACGACCGCGACGACGACCGCGAGGACCTTGAGCCAGTCCTTGCGCTCCCGCGGCAGCTCCATCAGAGGCCCTCGACGGAGCTCGCGACGATCGCCTCGTGGCCGGCGGCCCGCAGCTCCGTCGCCGCCGTCACCGCCTCGTCGCGCCCGTCGAACAGCCCGACCGCCGTCGGCCCCGACCCGGTCACCGTCGCGATCGGCGCCCCGACCTCCGCCAGCAGCTCGAGGGCGATACCGATCGACGGCCGCAGCGACAGCGCCGCCGGCGCGAGGTCGTTGACGAGCAGCGGCGGATACTCGAGCGGGTGCGCCCCCCTGCCGGCCGCCGCCGCGATCCGCCGCCGCGCCTCGGCGAGGCGCTCGGCGCTCCGCGTCGTCCCGAGCCGATCGGCCTCGGCGTAGACCGCGGCCGTCGGGAGCCCGTCGGGATCGGGGATCAGCACCGCGGCGAAGGGACGCGGCGCCGGCAGCGGCTCGATCTCCTCCCCGGCGCCAGCGACGAGCGCGAAGCGCGGCTCGAGCTGTGAGGGGACGTCGGCGCCGATGCCACGCGCGATCTCGGCGAGCTGCTGGTCGGGGATGTGGCCGCGGGCGAGCCGGAGCACGGCCGCCGCGTCGGCGCTGCCGCCGCCGAGTCCGGCCGCGACCGGGATCAGCTTCTCGATCTCGATCCGGACCGGGCCGTGTCCCCAGCCGGCCTCGCGGAGCGCCGCCAGCGCCCGCGTTGCCAGCTCCGGGCCCTCGATCCCGGCGACGAACACCTCATCCCGCTCGTTGCGGCTGACGACGAGCCGGTCGGCGAGCGAGAGCGGGGCGAACAGCGAGCAGATCTCGTGCAACCCGTCCCCGCGAACCGGGCCGACGTAGAGGCACAGGTTCAGCTTCGCCGGGGCGAACGTCTCGAACGACCTCCTCACGTGAGCCGCTCCGCCACCGCGAGGTGCTGGTCGGGTGTGAGCATCTCCGCCCTGATCCCCTCGGGCAGGCCGAGGGCCGCGAGCGCCTCGCGGCCGCGCTGGCGGATCTCGCGCGAACGCGGACGCGGCGCCGCTCGCCCCTGGCGCTCCGCCTCCTGCTCGCGGCGGCGCACGGCCAGCTCGAGCGAGCGCGGCAGCGCCTTGCGGCGGTGGGCGAAGGCGTCGCGGATCAGCTCCGCGACCCGCGGGGCGACGGCCGGCCGGCGGCGCCCGAGCGACAGCACCGCCGACTCGACGCGCGGCCGCGGCGTGAACACCGCGGGATCGACCGTCCGCAGCATCCGTACCTCGCAGGCGAGCTGGACGATCACGCTCGGCGACCCGTAAGCGCGCGAGCCCGGGCGCGCCCGCAGGCGCTCGGCGATCTCGCGCTGGACCATCACCGTCCAGCGCTCGAGCGACGGCAGCTCGGCGATCGTGCGGAGGATCAGGGGCGTGGCCACCGAGTAGGGAAGGTTGGCGACCATCGCGGTCGGAGGCGGATCGAGCGCGCCGAGGTCGATCCTCATCGCGTCGCCCCAGACGACGCGGACGCCCTCGTGCTCGGCTTCGATGCGGCCGAGCTGCTCGCGGAGGCGCTCGTCGAGCTCGACGACGTGCACCCTCGCGACCCGCCCGGCGAGCCGCTCGGTCAGGGCCCCCTCGCCGCCGCCGACCTCGAGGACGACCTCGCCGGGGTCGAGCGCGGCATCGGCCACGATCGCCTCGAGCAGGTTGGAGTCGGCGAGGAAGTTCTGGCCTAATCGGACCAACCGAAGAGCCTCGCCGCGTTCCCGGAGACGATCGCATCGAGCTGCTCGTAGCCGATTCCGCGCGCTGCGGCGACGGCCTCGGCGGTGAAGGTCACGTTGGCGGGGCTGTTGGGGCGCCCGCGGACGGGTTGTGGCGCCAGGTAGGGGCTGTCGGTCTCGACGAGCAGCAGCGGGTCGGGGACGAGCGCCGCCGCCGCCCGCAGCCCCTCCGACTTCGGGTATGTGACGTTGCCGGCGAACGAGACGTGCCAGCCGCGGTCGGCGGCCTCCTCGGCCCGCTCCGGAGTCGCCGAGAAGCAGTGGAGGACGACCTCGATCCCCTCCGCCTCGGCGGCGAGCATCTCGAAGCAGTCGGCGACCGCGCGGCCGGAGCCGGGGCCGCTCGAGTCGCGGAGGTGGATGACGAGCGGCAGCCGCACCCGCCGCGCGATCCCGATCTGGGACTCGAACGCGCGCACCTGTGCCTCCTCGGAGGCGGAGTCGCGGTAGTAGTCGAGACCGGTTTCGCCGATCGCCCGGACCGCCTCGTCGGCGGCCAGCCGCTCGATCGCCGCGGCAGCCTCCTCGTCATAGCCCTCGGCCGAGTTCGGGTGGCGGCCGACGCAGGCGTAGACGCCATCGAGCTCGTGCGCCGCCCGCACCGCGTCGCCGTTCGAGCGCTCGTCGATCCCGACCGTGAGGATCCGCTCGACCCCGACCCGCCGCGCCGCCGCGACCTGCTCGGCCGCCGGCGCCTTCGCGAGGGTCAGGTGCGCGTGGGAGTCGATCACGGGCGCAGTCTATGAGCCGCCGATGCGCGATCGAGCGGCCCGGGGGCCGCGAGTCGCGCGGTCAACCGAGCTTCGGGAACAGCGGCGGGATCCGCTCGATCCGCTGGCCGCCGCCCCGCGAGCCGAACGCGGCGATCTCGCGCGAGCCCTCACCGAGCGCGTCGAGCAGCCGCTCGGCCGACTGCGGCACGTAGGCGTACAGGAGCAACGTCACCACCCGCAGTCCCTCCGCGAGGTTGTAGAGGACGCGGTCGAGGTCGCCGGCGCGGCCCTCGTCCTTGGCGAGCTCCCAGGGCCGGCCCTCCTCGACGTAGCGGTTGAGCCTGCGAACGGCGCCCCAGGCGACCTCGAGCGCGCGGCTGACCTCGGTCCGGTCGAGGAGGCCGGCGACGAGCACCTCGAGGCCGCCGAGGCCGCCCTCGCCGTCGGCGAGGTCGGGATCGATCGCCGCCTCGGGCACGACGCCGTCGCGATAGCGGTCGATCATCGCCAGGACCCGGCTCGCGAGGTTGCCGAAGTCGTTGGCGAGCTCGGTCTCGTAGCGGGCCTCGAACCCCGCCGTCGAGATCGAGCCGTCCTGGCCGAAGCTGACCTCGCGGAAGCAGTAGAAGCGGAGCGCATCCGATCCGTACTTCTCGATCACCTCGAAGGGGTCGAGCACGTTGCCGAGCGATTTCGACATCTTCTTCTCGCCCATCAGCAGGAAGCCGTGCACGTACATCCGCTTCGGCAGCTCGAGCCCGGCGGCGAGCAGCAGCGCCGGCCAGTAGACGGCGTGGAACTTGAGGATGTCCTTGGCCATCACGTGCAGGTCGGCGGGCCAGAACCGGGCGGTCAGGTCCTCGCCGGGGCGGGCGAACGAGAGCGCCGTGTAGTAATTGAGGAGCGCGTCGAACCAGACGTACATGACCTGGTCGGGGTCCCAGGGCAGCGGCACCCCCCAGCTCAGCTTCGGCCGCGACAGCGAGACGTCCTGGAGGCCGCCGCGGATGAACGCGACCGCCTCGTTGCGGCGGAAGTCGGGCGCGACCAGCTCCGGGCGCTCCTCGTAGAGGCGCAGCAGCTCGCCCTCGAAGCTCGAGAGCCGGAAGAACCAGTTCTCCTCGGTGACGAGCTCGAGGACGATCTCGTGGATCGGGCAGCGATTGCCGGGGGCGAGCTCGGTCGGCGTCTTGAAGTCGGCGCAGCGCGGGCAGTAGTAGCCCTCGTAGGTGCCCTCGTAGACGTGGCCGTTGTCGTGGACCCGCTGCATCACCTCCTGGACCTTCGCCACGTGGCGGTCGTCGCTGGTGCGGATGAAGAAGTCGTTGGAGACGTCGATCTTCGGCATCAGGTCGAGGAACCGCTGCGCGTTGCGGTCGGCGAGCTCGCGCGGCGTCACCCCCTCGCGCTCCGCGGCCTGCGCGACCGGCTCGCCGTGCTCGTCGGTGCCGGTGAGGAAGAACACGTCCTCGCCGCGCTGGCGCATGTGCCGGGCGAGGACGTCGGCGCCGATCGTCGTGTAGGCGTGGCCGAGGTGGGGCTCGGCGTTGACGTAGTAGATCGGCGTCGTCACGTAGAAGGACATCGGCGGCAAGACTATTCGGGGGGTGAAGCGGCCAACGGCCGGCGCGGCGACGCCCCCGCGCCACGCTGGGGAGGATCGCGCCGGAATCGCGGTCGGATGGACCCCAGCGCTCGCCCGGGAAGCGTCGGGGGAGCCCCGGGCGGGGCGCGGGAGTCCCGGAGGAGCGTCCGGGGCTGGCCGGGGCGGGGCCCGGGCGGGTGAAGGGGCACCCAGGAAGCATCGGGGAGACCCTGGGCGGGGCGCGGGAGTCCCGGCAAGCGCCGGGGGAGCTATTGGGGGAGGGCCGCGAGGGCCGCGAACGCAAGGGCCAGCGCGACGTCGCGGGCGACCGCCATGCCGCTGACCCGTGAACCCCCGCCGAAGCACGCGCAGGCGGCGCCGGCGCGCCCGCGCATCAGCGCCGAGACGAGCGTCAGCGCGAACAGGGCCATCAGCGCCGCCGCGAGATAGGCGGCGCGGTCGCTGCCGGCGGCGACGCCCACCGCGAGCGCCGCCTCGACGAGGACCGCGACAGCCCAGGCGAGCCGGCGCGACGCCGGGGTCGAGAAGCCGTAGGTCGCCATCGCCGCGGTGGTCTCGCGCCGGCGGACGAGCTTGGCGAGGGCCGACGCGGCCAGGACCGCAGCCAGGATCAGCCTCGCCGCGAGCTCCACCTAGCCGCGCTCCTCCATCGTCGACCGAAACCAGCGGGCATCGATGGTCGGGATTGCACCGACCTTCCCGGCACGGCCACGGCCACCGGTTGCGGCACGACCGAGATCGCCGGCAGCGGCACGATGATCGCGGTCAGTGGCGCCGGCGCGATCGCGGTCAGTGGCGCCGGCGTCATCGCGGTCAGCGGCGGGGGGTTTGGGGTCGTATGGACGCCGAATGTCAACCACCGGCCAGCGCAATGACTCCATCGCCTCTCACTCGCGCACCGTCGCCAGCACGCCGAGGATCTCCTCCCCGTAGCGCTCGAGCTTCGCCGGGCCGATCCCGTTGCAGGCGAGCAGCGCGCGCTCGTCGGCGGGCATCGCCGCCGCGATCCCCTCGAGCTGGCGGTTCGAGAGGACGACGTAGGCAGGGACGCCATCGGCGTCGGAGCGGACCTTGCGCCACTCGCGGAGCGCCCGGTCGGCAGCCTGGGCGACCGGCCCGGCCTCGGCGAGCGGCGACTCGGGGCCCTGGCCCATCGAGCGCCGCGAGCGCGCGGTGGCGGCGCCGAGCGCGTCGGCGCTGACCGCCGGCTTCGTCGCCGGCTCGGCCGCCTCGCCGCGGATCTCGGCGAGGAACGGCGAGGGGCGCTCGGCGTCGGCGAGGACGACGCAACGATGCCGTGCGCGGGTGATCGCGACGTGGAGGACGCGTCGTTCGGCCTCCCAGCTCTCGCTGAGCCGGTGCGGGATCAGGCCGGCGTCGGCGCCGTAGACCGCGACCCGGTCCCACTCGCGCCCCTTGACCTTGTGGACGGTCGCGAGGCGGACGCCCTCGCCTCCGGCCGACGCCTCGAGCGCCGCCCGCAGCCACGGCTCGAAGCCGCCCGGCTCGTCGTGGAGGTCGGCGACCTGGATCAGCCCCTCGAGGTCATCGAGATGGCTCGCCGCCGACTCGCTGCCCTTCGAGCCGTCGAGCATCTCCATCGCGCCGCCGAGCCCGATCCGGTCGCGGACCGCTTCGAGCAGCTCGCGGGTCCGGGCGCCGGAGGCCGCCATCCCGGCGAGCATCCCGATGTCGTCCGCCATCTCGTCGATCTTCCCGGCGACGCGCCCGTCATCGATCCGACGCCCGGCAGCGCGGAGGTCGTCGAGCGAGCGGCAGTTGGCGAGCCACTTGCTGATCCAGGTCGGAAAGCCGCGGCTCGGCCGGCGCCGGATCGCCTCGAGGTCGGCGCCGACGAGGTTGGCGGGATCGACCGCGACCCGCAGCCAGGCGAGGGCTGCGGCGGTTCCCGTCCGCTCGAGGATCTCGCCACGAACCGCCGAGGCGACCGGGACCCCGGCGCTGAAGAGCGCCACCTGCGGGGCCAGCAGCAGCGAGTTGACGCGGGCGAGGACGGCGACGTCGGCGGGGCCGACGTCGGGCTCGGCGAGCCAGCCGCGGACGAGGTCGACCAGCGTCGCTGCCGCCTCGGCGGCGGGCCGGACCCTGATCTCGAGAGCGCCCGGGTCGGGATCGGCGCCGGGCGCCGCGTGGATCTCCTTCGCGACGCGCACGCGGTTGTAGCCGAGCAGGTTCGCCGCCCCGGCGACGATCGCCTCGGCGCAGCGGTAGTTGACCTCGAGCGCCGCTCCGCCGGCGCCGGGGAAGTAGTCCGCGTAGTCGACGAGGAAGCGGGGGTCGGCGCCGGCGTGGTCGTAGATCGTCTGGTCGTCGTCGCCGACCCCGAAGACGTCGAAGCCGGGCATCGCCAACAGCCGGATCATCAGCACGTGGGCCGGGGTCAGGTCCTGGAACTCGTCGACGAGCAGGTGCCGGTGCTCGCGTTGGACCCGGCGGCGGAAGGCGCCGTCGCGGAGCAGCGCCTCGAGCGCCCCGTAGACCTGCTCGTCGAAGTCGATCGCGCCCGCCGCCGCGAGCCGCTCGCGATAGGGGCCGAACCCGTCCGCGAAGCCGGGCACGTCGTCGCGCATCGACTCGACGTCGGCGGGCGGGACGAGCCCGAGCCGGCAGACGGTGAGCGCGTCGAGGTAGGGACCGACGGGGTCGGTGTTGGCGCGACGCTGCCGCGGCACCGGAAAGACGGCGGCGATCGCGTCCCGCGCCTCGGGCTCGCTGAGCACCGGTGCACGGGTGCCGCGGTGGCGGTTGAGCAGCGAGTAGCCGAGCGAGTTCAGCGTCCGCGTGCGCGGCGCGAGCGCCGCGAGCCGGGTCTCGAGCTCGGAACGGGCGAGAACGTTGTAGGCGACCGCGATCACGGCCTCGCGCCGGTAGCCGCGGTCGGCGAGCAGGTGCCGCATCCGCTCGGTCAGGACGCGCGTCTTGCCCGAGCCGGCCGGGGCGATCACGCGGACCGGGCCGCCGTCGTGCTCGACGGCGGCGAGCTGGTCCGGCGCCAGCGCGGCCCGCGAGCGCGGCCGGTCGGTCGGGATCGGCTCGAGCAGTCCGGCGTCGACCGCGCCGGCCTCGATCACGAGCGCATCGGTCTCGGGGGCGCTCCAGCGCGGGCCGCCGTCGATCCAGGCGTCGCGACCGTCGTGCAACGCGACGTCGGCGAACCCGCCGACGACCGCGCCGAGCCGCGCCGCCTTCTCGCCCCACCACCAGACCGGCGCCCCGTCGCGGGTGTCGTAGTTGTTCGCCCAGACGAGGTGGTGAAGGCGGTCGAGCGGCAGGTCGAGGTCGGCCGCCAGCTCGTAGGGCGGCGCCGCGACCGACTGCGGCTCGCGGAAGCGGGTCGGATCGACGCCGAGCTCGACGACGACCGGCTCGCGCGCGGCCCAGCTCGGGTGGAGCCGCGCGACCACCGCCTCCGGCGCTGCCAGCTCCGCCTCCCCGACCACGATCCGCTCGGCGCCGGCCCAGCGGTCGGGGGGCGCGGCCCCGGGCGCGACGATCACGCCGCGGCCGAGCGAGACCGGCGCCTGCGGGAAGTGGGTCACTGCCGCGGCTCGCGGCCGGTCAGCTCGCGGTAGAGCTCGTTCGGCCGGGTCCCGGTCAGCGCCGCGACGACCTGGGCGGCGGCGCGCGGCCGCGCGCCCGACTGGACGAGGCGGCGGAGGGCATCGACCGCGAAGGCGGTGTCGGGCGCGGCGGCGCGCTTCTTCGACGCCGCGATGACGACGACGATCTCCCCCTTGACCTCGCCGCGGAAGCGGCGGGCGAGCTCGCCGAGGGTGCCGCGGGCGACCTCCTCGTGGAGCTTGGTGAGCTCGCGGCAGACGGCGGCGGGGCGGTCGGGGGCGAGCGCGGCGAGCGCCCGCAGCGAGCTCGGCAGCCGCCGCGGCGATTCGAACGCGACGACGGTCTCTGTCGACTGCAGGACCCGCTCGAGCTCGCCGGCCCGGCGGGGCAGGAACCCCTCGAACCGCCAGCGGTCGGCGGGCAGGCCGGACGCGACGAGCGCGGTCGTGATCGCCGTCGGCCCGGGCAGGACCTCGACGTCGATGCCGCGCTCGATGCAGGCCCGGACCAGCCGGAAGCCGGGGTCGGAGAGGACCGGCGTTCCGGCGTCGCTGAGCAGGGCGACGCGGGCCCCGCGCTCGATCGCCTTGGCGAGCTGCGGCGCCCTGGCCTCCTCGTTGGCCTCGTGGTTGGAGACGAACTGCGGCGGATCGAGGTCGAGGCGCTCGTAGAGGCGCCCAGCGCGGCGCGTGTCCTCGCAGGCGACGAGGTCGGCGTCGGCGAGCGCCTGGCGGACGCGCGGCGAGACGTCGCCGATGTTGCCGATCGGCGACGGGCAGACGATGAGCCGGCCCGCCATCAGGCCGGCGTCCGGGTCGCGGCGAGCGTGTCGGCGGCGAGGAGCGCGGCGCCGATCATGCCGGCGTCGGCACCGAGGGCGGCGGCGCGGACCGGTGTCTCGTTCTGGGGCGGCAACGCCCGCTCGCGGAGCTCCTCGCGGGCCGGGTCGAGCAGCAGGTCGCCCGCCGCCAGCACCCCGCCGCCGACGACGATCACCTCCGGGTCGAAGATGTTCGCGAGGCCGGAGAGGGCGACGCCGATCCGGCGCCCGATCGTCTCCAGCACCGCCACCGCCACCGGGTCGCCCGACCGGGCGAGAGCGGTGACGAGCCGGCCGTCGACCGGCTCGCCGGCGGCGGCGGCGCGGCCGAGGCCGGAGTCGGGCTCGGCGGCAGCGGCGCGCGCGGCCTCGGCCTCGAGCGCCGTCCCCGAGGCGATCGATTCGATGCAGCCGCGGTTCGGGCAGTTGCCCTGGCAGGGTGGGCCGTCGATGTCGACGACGACGTGGCCGAGCTCGGCGCCGGCGCCGTGGAAGCCCCGGTAGGGATTGCCGTCGAGGATCAGGCCGCCGCCGATCCCCGTGCCGATCGTCAGCAGGACGACGTGGCGCGCCCCGCGGGCCGCCCCGAGCCGGTTCTCGGCGATCGCGGCGGCGTTGCCGTCGTTGTCGATCGCGACCGGCCGGCCGAAGCGCCCGGCGACGCGCTCGCGGATCGGCACGTCGACCAGCGGCAGGTTGACGGCACTGACGCAGAGCCCCCGCTCGCGATCGATCGTGCACGGGACTCCGAGCCCGATCGCCGCGGCGCCGGGGCGGGCGTCGATCGCGGCCCGGATCTCCCCGTCGAGCAGGTCGAGGACCTCGCCGGCACCGAGGCCGGCCGATCGGGCGACGCGGCGGTGGGCGATCCGGCCGTCGGCGTCGACGACGCCGACGAGCATCTTCGTCCCGCCGAGATCGACGCCGATCGTCTCCGCGCCGCCCCGGCGGACGGCCGGCGTGGGGCCGGACTCGGTCACGAAGCAGGAAACCGGGAGGGCATGCGGCAGTATTACCGGGTAATGGCACCCGGCGACCCCGAACGCCCGGATCGCCCCGAGTACAACGTCTACAAGGCCGGATCGAAGGCCTCCCGACGCGGGCGACGCACGGAGCCGAAGGCTCCCGAAGCAGCCGCCGGCCCGTCCGGCGGCGCTCGCGAGGACGCACCCTCGGAGGGCCCGGGCTACACCGTCTACAAGGCGCGGCGCGGCTTCAAGCGCACCGGCGACGGCCCGTCGCTGCGCGAACGCCTCGGTCGCGGCGGCGGGGCGCCGCGGGCGCCCGGTGAGACGCCGGCCTGGCGACGGGTGCTCCGCTGGGTCGCGATCGCCGCCGGCGTCTGGATCCTGATCAGCATCCTCGCCTTCGTCGTCTCGGCCCAGATCCAGAAGTCGAAGCTCGACGACAAGGCGGCGGCCGAGCTCGGCGGCTTCCCGCTGCTGCTCGTCGACGGGCAGAACATCCTCGTGATCGGCACCGACATCCGCCAGGAGGGCGTCCCCGACGAGAACGGCAACCCGACGAAGCAGAAGTGCATCGACGCCGCCTCCTCCGGCGCGGTCCATCCCGACTCCTGCCTGCCCGCGCGCGCCGACACGCTGATGGTCGTCCACGCCGGCGGCGGATCGTTCCGGAAGGTCTCGATCCCGCGCGACACGTTCGCGGCGATCCCCGGCGAGGGGAACGGGAAGATCAACTCCGCCTACGCGTTCGGCGGCGCGGCGCTACAGATCAAGACCGTCGAGGACTTCCTCGGGATCGACATCGACCACGTCGCGATCCTCGACTTTCAGGGCTTCGCCGACTTCATCGACGCGATCGGCGGCGTCACCGTGAGCCTGCCGCAGCCGGTCCACTCGCGGATCAGCGGCGGATCGAGCAACGGCGGCATCACGCTGAAGCTGAAGCGCGGCGAGAACCACCTGAACGGCGATCAGGCGCTGGCGCTGGCGCGAACGCGGGAGAACCAGTCCAAGCAGGTCGAGGGCTACGACGACACCGACCGCGCCCGCACCCAACAGCTGATCGTCGCCGGCATCAAGCATCAGCTCACGAGCCCGTGGCGGATCCCGATCAACTTCCTCAAGGGGCCGTGGATCGGCTGGAACGCGCCGAAGGCGATGGTCAGCGACATGGGCGGCTTCGTCCTCCCCCAGGTCGCGATCTCGGCGGCGATCGGCGGCGACTCGGGGACGAAGATCCTGATCCCGTCCGGCTCGACCTCGAGCGGCGACCTGATCATCCCGAAGAAGCAGTGCCGCGTCGCGGTCGAGAAGCTGCTCGGGGAGCCGGGACCGCGGCCGCCGCAGTGCTCCCCGGCCGGCTGAGGGCGTCCCCGCGCGGCAGGCCGACCCCGGCGGCGGCGCTCAGTGCTCCCCCGCCGGCTGAAGGGCGTCCGCGCGCGGCAGGCCGCCCCTGGCGGCGCTCAGTCCTGCTTGGAGGCTGCCTTGTCGCCCTTGTCCGAGGTGGAGGAGGACCCGGACGACGACTCCGGCTTCGATTCCGATTCCTTCGCGCCCTTCCCCTCCTTCGACTCCGGCTTCGCCGCGTCGGCGCCGTTCGACTTGGCCGCGCCCTTGCGCGCGTAGTCGGTCGTGTAGAAGCCCGACCCCTTGAAGTGGACCGCGGGCGCATGCAGGACCCGCCGGGCCGGGGCGCCGCAGACGTCGCACTCGGTGATCGGGTCCTCGGACATCGACTGCATCGCCTCGAAGCGGTGCCCGTTGTCGCACTTGTAGTCGTAGATCGGCATCGTCAGCGGCACAATCATAGGCCGGGTGGGGGATCCGGCCGGCCCGGGGGCCGGGGGGCGGCGGGCGTGGCGGCGCGGGGGCCGGGAGGCCGGCGGGCGCGGGGACACGGGAACCGGGAGGCCGGCGGGCGTGGCGGCGCGGGGACCGGGAGGCCGGTGGCTGCGGCCGGACGACCGAATGCCGATCGGGGGCAACGCGCGCAGCAGATACGGTTCCCTGCCGATGAGTGGCACCGCCGGCGAGCAGGAAGGGCCGAGCCTCGATGAGATCGTCGCGCTCTGCAAGCGGCGCGGCTTCATCTTCCCGTCGTCGGAGATCTACGGCGGCGTCGGCTCGACCTACGACTACGGCCACTACGGCGTCCTGCTCAAGAACAACGTCAAGAACGAGTGGTGGCGGGCGATGCTCACCGATCGCGACGACGTCGTTGCGATCGACTCGGCGATCATCCAGAACCCGCGGGTCTGGGAGGCGTCCGGGCACCTGAGCGGCTTCAGCGATCCGCTCGTCCAGAGCCTCGGCAAGTGCAAGCGGCGCTGGCGCGAGGACCATCTCCGCGAGGCGATCGCGGCCGAGGGGGGTGACCCCGAAGGCGAGATCCACTGCCCGCAGTGCGGCGGCGAGCTCAGCGAGCCGTGCCAGTTCAACCTGATGTTCGAGACCCACGTCGGCCCCGTCGCCGAGTCCGGCACCGAGGTCTACCTGCGCCCCGAGACCGCCCAGGGATCTTCATCAACTTCAAGAACGTGCTCCAGTTCGCGCGCGTGAAGCCGCCGTTCGGGATCGCCCAGATCGGCAAGTCGTTCCGGAACGAGATCACCCCCGGCAACTTCATCTTCCGGACGCGCGAGTTCGAGCAGATGGAGATGGAGTTCTTCTGCCCGCCGGGCGAGGCCGGGCGGTGGCACGAGCACTGGATGAAGGAGCGGATGCGCTGGTACACCGAGCTCGGAATCCGGCCCGCCAACCTGACCCTGCGCGAGCACGGTCCGGACGAGCTCTCGCACTACTCGAGCGCCACCTCCGACATCGAGTACCGCTTCCCGATGGGCTACTCGAGCTCGAGGGGATCGCCAACCGCGGCGATTTCGACCTCACCCAGCACGCCAGGTTCAGCGGCGAGAAGCTCGAGTACTTCGACCAGCAGAGCGGCGAGCGCTACGTCCCCCACGTGATCGAGCCGGCCGCGGGGGTCGACCGGGCGATGCTCGCCTTCATCGTCGACGCCTACGGCGTCGAGGAGGTCGAGGGTCGCTCCCGCACCGTCCTCCGCCTGCACCCGCGGCTCGCGCCGGTCAAGGTCGCGGTGATGCCGCTCGTCAACCGCGACGGGATGCCCGAGCGCGCCCGCGAGGTCTTCGAGTCGCTGCGCCGCCGGATCGGCGCCGAGTACGACCAGGGCGGCTCGATCGGCAAGCGCTACCGCCGCCAGGACGAGATCGGCACGCCCTGGGGGATCACGATCGACGGCGAGACCGCCGACGACGACACCGTCACGCTCCGCGACCGCGACTCGCTCGCCCAGGAGCGCGTCCCGATCGCCGACCTCGCCGACCTGCTGCTCGCCAAGCTCGGCGAGGAGTGGCGGAGCCCGAAGCTGGGCTGAGCTCGACGCGCGGGGCCGCCCGACCCTTCCACGTACCGCTATCGCCACGAAGCCGTAGCGATCCTCCGCATCCGTGCATTGAGGGGTGACGTCCGAGCGGCAACCCTGGGGCCATGCCCCGTGAACTCGACGAAACCCACGCAATACGTGGGAACAGGCGAAGTCACCCGGTCGAGGCGAAAGGAGGGGCGCCGATGCCGACCGCACCCGCCGCCTCACCCTCGCCGGCTACCGCGTCGTCCTACGTCACCTGGGCTCAGCTCGCCGGCCGGGGCGCGCGACGCTCTCGCCCGCGACCTGCGGACGATGCTCAGCCCGGCCCGCGCCTAGACCTGCGCCGCGACGATACTGATCGCGAGGAAGGCCACCGCGGCGGCGGTGACGAGCAGCAGCGTCCGCCCACCGCGACCGCGGATCGTGAACGCGAGGGCGAGGAACGCAGCGACTCCGGTGAGGACGGCGCCGATCCAGCCGGCGCCGACGACGACCGGCTTGATCGAGCCGGAGAAGTCGTAGCACTCGTAGACGCCGGTCACCTCGGCTCGGTTGACGTCTTCGCAGAGCTGCGTGTCGTTGACGTCGACCATGACCGCAACCGCGACGGCACAGATGATCGCGAGGGCGAGCGCGAGGACCACCGCCCCGATCCGCAGACCTGCGTTCGCCCCGCCGCCGTCGCGCGGGCCCGAAGGCTGCGGAGCGGGCGGCGGCAGCCCGCCACCCGGTGGCGGCGTCGCAGACCCTCCCGGTGGCGGCGTCTGGGACGACTCCATCGCCGCCAACCTAGTCGATCACGCGGATGGCTGCCCGTCGCCGTTTGCGGGGATGACTGCGTGACTTCGACCACGCAATCCTGGCTGGCCGGCCAGCCGCGGCGCTATGCTGGATCGACCGTCGATCGCGGCCGCGGGAAGCGGGGTCGAATGCGCGACCAGGAGGGGAAGCAATGTCAGTCGCCGAGCAGAACCTGACCAGCCGAATCACCTACACCGACCTCTACCGGCGCTGGGAGCAGAGCAACTGGTCGGCGATGGACCTCGACTTCAGCGCCGACCGGCAGGGCTGGGAGGACCTGACCGAGATCCAGCGCAAGTCGGCGCTCTGGATCTACTCGATGTTCTTCTACGGCGAGGACTCGGTTGCCGACAACCTCTCCCCCTACATCGACGCGGCGCCGAAGGAGGAGCAGAAGTACTTCCTGGCGACCCAGCAGGTCGACGAGGCGCGTCACGCGGTCTTCTTTCACCGCTTCTTCAGCGAGGTGATCGGCGCCGGCGAGGACATCGCCACCACCCTCGCGTTCACCGAGCCGCAGCTCGGCTGGGGCTACCGCAAGGTCTTCGACCGGCTCGACAGGATGGCCGGCGAGCTGCGCCGCGACCGCTCGCTGCCCAGGTTCGCGCAGGCGATCACGCTCTACCACCTGATCGTCGAGGCGAGCATGGCCCAGCCCGGCCAGCATTTCATCGAGGACTACTTCGTCCGCGCCGGGACGATGCCGGGCTTCAGCGCCGGCATGGAGCACGTCTCCCGCGACGAGCAGCGCCACATCGGCTTCGGCGTCAAGGTGCTCAGCGAGCTGCTCGCCGAATCGGACGAGTGCAAGGCGGCCGTCGACGAGCTCCTCGCCGAGGTGCTGCCGTGGCTGTCGTCGGTCTTCATCCCGCCGAACTGGGACCGCGAGTACACGCGCTGCTACGGGTTCGAGCTCGAGGAGATCGCCGCCTGGGGCTTCAAGGCCGTCGAGATGAAGTGGAAGGCGATCGGCTACCCGATGCAGGAGATGCCGCCCGGCGTCGCCCCGATCGACTTCGACGCCGATCCGCTCGATCGCGCCGCCGACGTGATCAGGATGGCGCAGGCCGGCGTGATCGGCGAGCCCGGTCAGGATCCCGACCCCTCGCCAGAGGTCCAGGCCCTCTACTTCGACTCGGTCAGCCGCGCCGTCGATCCCGGCGTCGTCAACGGTCACGGGCCGTTCACGGTCCAGTGGCGCTTCGCCGACGCGGCGCCCTGGCACCTCGTCGTCGCCGGCGACTCCACGCACGCGGAGGCGGGCGAGGCGACCGGCGCCGACGTGACCGTCGAGGCGAGCTGGCGCGACTTCATCGAGATCAGCAAGGGCGCCTACCCGGCGCCGCTCGCGCTCCTGCAGCGCCGGCTCCGGCTCCGTGGCGGTCCCCGCGACCTGCTCCGCCTCGCAAGGATGTTCGGCTGAGCGCGGGAAGCCGGATGCGGTGGGCATGGCGGTCAGCGGGGGCGGGAGGATCGCCGGTCAGCGGGATGGGCGGAATCGCCGGCCGGCGGGATGGGCGGATGAGTGCCGGTCAGCGGGGTGCGGGAAGGTGAGCGCCGACACGGCCGCTCGGCGCGGGAGCCGCAGGCGATGAGCGTCGCCGCGGTCCGCGCCCCCGACGAGCGCTTCGCGGACCTGCCCGACTTCCCCTGGGAGCCGCGCTACAGCGACTGGGACGGGCTTCGCCTCGCCCGGATCGACGAGGGCGAGGGGCCGGCCGTCGTCCTCTTCCACGGCGAGCCGACCTGGTCGTTTCTGTGGCGCAAGGTGATGCCGCCGCTGCTGGCGGCCGGCTACCGCTGCGTCGCCCCCGACCTGCCCGGCTTCGGGCGCTCCGACAAGCCGACCGACCTCGACTGGTACTCCTACGACCGCCACTTCGAAGCCGCGACCTCACTGCTCGAGCGGGCCGGCGTCCGCGATGCGACCTTCGTCGTCCACGACTGGGGCGGGCCGGTCGGAATGCGGATCGCCGCCGAGCGGCCGGAGATGTGCTCGCGGATCGTCGTCATGGACACCGGCATCTTCAACGGCCGCCAGCGCATGGCCGATGCCTGGACGGCCTTCCGCGATTTCGTCCGCCGGACCGAGGACCTGCCGATCTCCTTCTTCATCAAAGGCGGCTGCGCGAGCGATCCCGATGCGACGGTGCTCGCCGCCTACGACGCGCCGTTCCCCGATCCGGCATCGAAGGCCGGCGCCCGCGCCTTCCCGCTGATGCTGCCGATGAGCCCCGAAGAGCCCGGCGCGGCGGCCGGCCAGGCCGCGGCGGACGGCATCGCGGCGCGGCAGCTTCCCTCGCTCTGCCTGTGGGCCGACTCCGACCCGATCATCCCGCTCGAGACCGGACGCGCCGTCGCCGAGCGCCTCAACCTGACGGCGCCGGAGACGATCGCGGACGCCTCCCACTTCCTTCAGGAGGACCGGGGGGCGCTGATCGGCGAGCGGATCGCCGCCTGGCTCGGCGAGCAGGACGGCTGACGGCGGCGAGCAGCGCGGCCGGCGTGAGCAGGGCCCGAGGCCCCTCCGATGCGGGGCGAGGCGACCGCCTGGCCGCCCCGTCCCGGGCATCGGGTCCGTAGCTGCGCAGCGGAGCTACCGGTGGCTTCGCTGCCCCCGGTGGTCGCTGCGATGGCCGCGGTGGTGTCCGTGGCGGCGCTTGTGGGCGCGCTTGCGCCTGCACGTCGACCGGTCGGTCGCCCTGGTCGGCGTGTGGTCGGTGTCGGGGCCGCTCGCATAGGTCGACCGGGCCCGGAACTTCATCCGCCTGCTCTTGCAGCGCGCCTGGACGAACTTGCCGTGCTTGACGGTCGTCTCGAACGTCCTGATCCCGCCGGCGGCGAGCACCGGGACCTTGACGTCGAGGCTCTTGCCGTAGCCCTTCGGGCCCCGCTTGAGCCTGCCGACCAGCACCGCGGTGATCGGCAGGAGCTGCCCGCGGGCATGCAGGAAGAGCGTGTTCCTGCGCTTGCCGTTGAACGCCGTGACCACGAAGTCGTAGTCGGTCCAGCCGCTCAGCGAGCCGACCCGCTGCACCGCCCGCGACGGGTTGACGCTGACGATCGACCTGCGGCCGCAGAGCCTGATCGCCTGCCTGGTCGTCGTGCCCGCGAGCGCCGCCGAACCGACCTTGCAGCGGGGCGCCGCCCTCGTGTTGAACCTCATGTTCGCCGGGAAGTCGACGATCGTCCGCGTCGCCGCCGGCGGCTGGTTCGCGAACGAGCCGCTCCCCTGGTCGTTGTTCTGCGTCTCGATGTCGATCCTGATCTTCGCCGGCCGGAACTTCTGCTTCGGCAGCTTCCTCGGCGTCAGCTTCGCGTCGATCGACTGGATGCCGGCACGGGCCGTTGCGGTAGCAATGCCCGCGAGTGCCAGTGCCGCCAGCGCTGCGAGCGTGACGGCCAGGTACTTGCGCATGCCTCCTCCTCGGTCGGTAACGGGTACACGGTTCCCCTACCCGTTCGCAACGATCGAAACCGGCTCGCCCCGGACAGCGGAGGGGGCGGCCCGAAGGCCGCCCCCGAAGCGCCGCCCACCCGTTCAGGTCGCGGCTACTTCTTCTGCTTGCACTTCTGCTTGGTCGTCGCCTTCGTCGGCGTGTGGTCGGTGTCCACGCCGCTGTCGAACGTCGAGCGGGCGCCGTACGTCATGTTCTTCTGCTTGCAGCGGGCCTGCACGTAGCTGCCGTGCTTGACGGTCGTCTTGAACGTCTTGATGCCGCCGGCGGCGAGCACCGGCACGGTGACGTCGAGGCTCGGGCCGTTGCTGAGGCTGGCCTTCTTGTTCTTCGTCAGCTTGCCGACGAGCACCGCCGTGATCGGCAGCAGCGTCCCGCGGGCGTGCAGGTAGATCGTGTTCTTCTGCTTGCCGTTGAACGCCGTGACCACGAAGCTGTAGTCGGTCCAGCCGGTATCGGAGCCGACCCGCTGCACCGCGCCGGTCTTCTTCGGCTGCCAGAAGGTCGCGCCCGACGGCGGCTTCTCGCCGACGCTGACGATCGACTTCTTGCCGCAGGCTTCGATCGCCTGCTCGGTCGTCGTCCCGGCGAGCGCCGCCGAGTCGACCTTGCAGCGCGGCGCCGCGCTCTGATCGAACTTCATGTTCGCCGGGAAGTCGACGATCGTCCGCGTCGCCGCCGGCGGCTGGTTCGAGAACTTCGGGTCCGAGTCGCCGGCCTGGTCGTTGTTCTGGGTCTCGATCGTGATCTTGATCTTCGCCGGCTTGAACTTCTTCTTCGAGAGCTTCGTCGGCGTCAGCTTCGCATCGATCGCCTGGATGCCGGCGCCGGCTGTGGCGACGTTCACGCAGGCCAGGGCCACGAGGGCCGCCAGGGCTGCTGCCAGGTACCTGGGCATTCTTCGTCCTCCTCCTTGTCAATTGTCACTTCCCCCAAAGAGCCCGCGCTGCCCCGGGCACGGAGATCGGGCCGCGGCAGCCCCGGAAAGCTAACGGGGCGGCCCGAAGGCCGCCCCGTTTGCGTACCTGATTCCGTTCAGGTCGCGGCTACTTCTTCTGCTTGCACTTCTGCTTGGTCGTCGCCTTCGTCGGCGTGTGGTCGGTGTCCGCGCCGCTGCTGAACGTCGAGCGGGCGCCGAACGTCATGCTCTTCTGCTTGCAGCGGGCCTGCACGTACTTGCCGTGCTTGACGGTCGTCTTGAACGTCTTGATGCCGCCGGCAGCGAGCACCGGCACGGTGACGTCGAGGCTCGGGCCGTTGCTGAGCCGTCCCGACATCTTCTCCTTGAGCTTGCCGACGAGCACCGCCGTGATCGGCAGCAGCGTCCCGCGGGCGTGCAGGTAGAGCGTGTCCTTCTGCTTGCCGTTGAACGCCGTGACCACGAAGCTGTAGTCGGTCCAGCCGGTATCGGAGCCGATCCGCTGCACCGCGCCGGTCTTCTTCGGCTGCCAGAAGGTCGCGCCCGACGGCGGCTTCTCGCCGACGCTGACGATCGACTTCTTGCCGCAGAGCGCGATCGCCTGCTCGGTCGTCGTCCCGGCGAGCGCCGCCGAGTCGACCTTGCAGCGCGGCGCCGCGCTCTGATCGAACTTCATGTTCGCCGGGAAGTCGACGATCGTCCGCGTCGCCGCCGGCGGCTGGTTCGAGAACTTCGGGTCCGAGTCGCCGGCCTGGTCGTTGTTCTGGGTCTCGATCGTGATCGCGATCTTCGCCGGCTTGAACTTCTTCTTCGAGAGCTTCGTCGGCGTCAGCTTCGCGTCGATCGCCTGGATGCCGGCGCTCGCTGTGGCGACGTTCACGCAGGCCAGGGCCACGAGGGCCGCCAGGGCTGCTGCTACGTACTTGCGCATTCTTCCTCCTGTGTCGGGCTATAGGCACGGGCCCATAGCCCGCGGGATCGGGCCTCGCGCGGAGGCCCTTCCTGATCGAGCGGGTCGGGGGGTTCCGGCCCGCTTGCTCTCCTTACAACAATCCTAACCGCCAGAAGTTTCACCGGCGTCGCCCGGCCGCGTCAGCCACCGGCGTTGACGTGCGGGAAGTGGGTGCTCTCGGCCGGGGCGCCGCCGATCGAGCCGACCTTGCCCTGCTGGCGGCACGGCGGCGCCGCGACGTCGTCGGTGTTCGTGATCCCGAGGCCGCCGAGCGCGTAGAACTGCGTCCGCTCCCAGAGGTCGTTGGTGAAGTCGCCCTGCTGGACGGTCGCCGTCAGGCCGCTCGAGCAGTGGGCGGTGAAGAAGCTGTCGAGCCCCTGCGAGAGCTTCGTGTAGCCGCCCGGCTTCACGTAGGCGTTGAACCGCGACGTCTTGTAGGGGCTCGGCGGCGAGCCGAGCACCGCCGGCCCGAGCGGCCCGGTCGCCCGCAGGTACTTGAACGAGGTCTGCGAGCCGGCCGGGACGCTGGCGGCGTTGATGGCCGTCGAGGTGTTGGCGAGGAACGCGGTCACCTCGCGCTTGTAGCGGTCGACGGTGTCGAGGATCGGGATGAGCTGGTCGAAGTACGGATCGAGGCGGCCGAGGAACGGCGGCAGCTCGTCGTCGAGGATCACGCGCAGCGAGCCGAAGCCCGACTGCGCCCGGCGGATAACCGGACGGAGCCCGTGGAAGAACCGCTCCGCCTCGGGCGCGAGCCGCTTCAGCGCGATCAGCGTCCCGCTGAGCTGCCGCGCGACCGGCCGGAGCTGGGTGATCAGCGGGTTCGTGTCGGCCGCGAAGCGGTCGAGCCGCTCGAGCGTCAGCCGCGCCTCGTCCTCGAACGTCGGCAGCGCCTGGAAGATCTCGCGGATCTCGGTGTCGCGGGCGGCGGTCGTCGCGAAGACCGACTGCGTGTTCTCGATCAGCGAGCGCAGCTCGCCGGGCTGCTTGCTGATCGCATCGAACGTGGCGCCGCCGTCGGCGAGCAGCCGCTTGACCGCGAGTCGCTGCGAGTCGAGGATCTGCAGCAGCTCGTCGGCGCTCTCGGCGAACGGGTCGAGGTTGCCGAGCGCCGCGTTCAGGTCGGCGCCGCGGTTGTGGAACGCGACCGCCGCGTCGGCCATCCAGGTCTGAAAGGCCGCCCTCGTCGGCTCGTCGAACGCCCGGAAGATCTCGTCGAGCTGGACCGCGTCGGAGACCTGCGCGGTCGCCAGCGTCCCGCCCTCGGGCAGCGGCGCGGCGTCGCGGTCGCCCGGCGTCAGCTCGACGTAGGTCTCGCCGAGCAGCGTCTTCTGCCGCAGGATCGCCTTCGTGTTCGACGGGATCGGCGCGTACTTGGGGTCGATCTCGATCGTCGCGTCGGCGAGGCCGTCATCGCCGAGCTCGATCGCCTTGACCTTGCCGACCGAGACGCCGGAGATCCGGACGTCGGACTCGACCGCGAGCTGGCTCGCCTCGTCGAAGTGGATGTCGATGCGGTAGCTCTCCGGCTTCAGCGGCACCGGCCCGCCGAAGGCGAGCCAGAGGAACAGCAACAGGCCGAAGCACGACAGCGCGAAGCCCGCTGCGATCGCGATCCGGCCGATTGTCGGGGGACGTGTCTCCATGGGCTCCGGCTAGGGGCTGGCCCCGGTCGTCGTGGCGTCGGTCGCCGACCCCGGCTCCGGCGTCGGGATCTCGTCGGTCGTCGTCGTCGCGGCGGTCGTCTCGTCGGTCGTCGTCGTGGCGGTCGTCTCGTCGGTCGTCGTCTCGTCGGTCGTCGTCGTGGTCGACTGCTCGGCGCCGGCGCTCGGCGTCGCCGTGCCCTCGCCGCCCGACTTGAACAGGGCCGTGCAGATCTCGTCGGTCGTCGGCAGCCGGACGAGGTCGCGGGCGGTCCCGATCGCCGGCAGCCGGGCGCCGACGCTGTCGGCGAGGAACGAGGTCGTGCAGGTGTAGGTCAGCAGCGTCCGCAGGTTCGGGCCGAGGCCGTCCTGGGTCAGGAAGGCGGCGTTCGTGTTGTGGTTCAGCCAGCTCATGTAGAAGAGGTAGCCCTCGGCGCCGCCGGGCGGGTTGTAGGCGAGCGCGTTGAGGACCTGGTTGAGCTCGGTGATGCCGCCCGAGAGCTGGTCGGAGGAGTCGCGCAGCGGCTTGGCAGCGTGGCGGAGGTCGCTGACGACCGTGTCGACGGTCTGCGTGAACGGGCGGATCTGGGTCCGGATCGAGGGCTCGGTCTTGCGGAAGAACGGCCGCGTCGCCCGCAGCGCCGGCCCCAGGGCCCGCGCCATCGGCAGGAGGTCGTCGAGGGCGGGGGCGAGCTGCCGCGAGAGGGTCGTGCCGGCGGTCAGCGCGCCGCGGGTCTCGTGCAGCGTCGAGGGCAGCTCGCGAAGCGTCTCGCGCAGCTTCGCCTCCGACTCGGCGAAGGCGCCGAACACCTGGTTCTGGGACTCGACGAAGCCGGTCAGGTTCGTGTCCGACTTCGCCAGCTCCTCGGCGATCAGCTTGAAGTTGGTGATGACCCGGCGCAGGTTGTGGCGGCGCTCGGCGATCGCGCCGTTGATCTTCGCGATGTCACGGACGGT
The DNA here is from genome assembly GCA_041393495.1 of Solirubrobacterales bacterium. Lineage (GTDB taxonomy): Bacteria > Actinomycetota > Thermoleophilia > Solirubrobacterales > 70-9 > RHKX01. The sequence continues at coordinate 104,789 of JAWKKA010000006.1, forward strand.
CGGGTCGATGCGGCGCAGGACCTGGGCGAAGTTCCGGCTCTTCTCGGTGGTGCCGAGCGCCTGGGCGCCGCCGGAGAGGAGCAGTCGCAGGTACGCCCGGGTGTCGCCGTCGAGCGAGGCGAGCACCTGGTCGGGGTTGACGTTGGGCGCCGAGTTGGCGAGCGGGATCGTGAAGCCGTCGGGGATCTCGCCCGGCTCGGTGCCGGTGTCGAGCTCGATCGTCATGTCCTGCAGGCCGGTCCGCGGTCGCAGCAGCGCCGCGGCGTCGGGGTGGATCAGCGCCGCGTACTCGGGATCGATGTGCATCGTCACGACCGCGACCCCGTTCTCGAGCTCGACGCCGGTGACGTCGCCGATCTCGACGCCCGAGAGGGTCACGGTCTGGCCCTGGCCGGGCGTGACCGCCTGCGCGGTCTGAAACTCGGTCTTGAGCTCGAAGCGGGGCTCGCCGAGGAACGGGAACCACGACGGCAGGGCGGTGGTCTGCTGGGAGAGGATCACGAACAGCGACACGAGCCCGAGCGCCGCGAGGACGAGGACGGCGACGAAGTCGCGCGTGTATGTCCGCAGCGCCTTCTTCACGGGCCGGGGAACGGGGTCAGGGGAACGGCGGGCGGCCCGGGAGCGGCCTGCGGGCCGTTCAGGTTGGGCGGGTCGTTCTTGAAGCAGGCCACGTCGGTGCGGACCGGCGGCGCCTGCGCGGGCTTGGGCGGCTGCGTGCCGATCGGGGCGGCGATCGCACGGCCGTAGTTGACGTCGTCGTTCGGCGGCAGCCCGTCGGGGATGTCCGCGGCGACCTCGTAGGGGCCGCCGCCGGGCTGGACCCGCAGGAACTGGCCGTTGCCGTCGAAGGTCGCCCCCTGGCCGGCCTGGGCGGCGACGTTGTAGAGGAGCTCGTGGAAGTTCGGCTGGCCGGTCGCGAACTGGTCGGTGATGACCGTGTCCCCGGTCGGGATCAGGACCTGGGACTGGCAGCGGCTGAAGCGGCCGAGCTGGAGCATCAGGCTGCTGAGGTTCGCGGTCCCGGCCGAGAGCAGCGGCGTCGCGACGTGGAGGTCGTCGACGATCCCGCCGAGCTCGCTCGGCTGGACGAGCTTGTCGGCCTGCCGCAGCCACGGGGTGCCGACGCGGATCGTGCCCGGCAGCTCCTTGATGCTCGGGGTCATCTCGCGGGCGAACGCGCGCAGCGGCGGGAACGCGCGGTTGACGACCGGAAGGTCGCGCTGGGCCTGCTCGACGGTCGGTGCGAGCTCGGCGAGCGTGTCCTCGAGGCTCTGCGACTCGGCCGCGAGCGCGCCGGTCGTGATCGAGAAGTTCGTGATCAGGTCGCTGAGCTCGGTGTCGACGCTGGCGAGCTGCTTGAAGACGTCGGCGCTCGCCCTGATCAGACCGCGGAGGTCGCCGGCCTGCTCGCCGAGCAGCGCCTGGCTGACCTGCGAGGAGCTCCTCCCGGCCTCGGCGCCGTAATCGAAGCTCTGGTTGATCGCCTCGGCGCCGGAGAGGCCCTGGACCTCGGGGTCCATGCCGACGTCCATCGCCGCCGTCGGCGGGTCGTCGAGCGCCGAGCCGAAGCCCTCGAGCAGGTCGCCGAGGTTCCGGCGATCGGGCCGCTGCAGCGCCGTCAGCACCTGGTCGAGCTGGACCGCCGTCGCCGTCTGCGTGACCGGGATCGATCCGCCATCGGTGAGGTCGGGGGCGCTCGGGCTGCCCGGCTGCAGGTCGAGGAAGTAGTTGCCCTCGAGGAACAGCCGCGGCCGGATCGTGACCCGGGCGTCCTCATGCAGCGGCAGCCCCTCGGAATCGACGCTGAAGGTCACCTTCGCGGCGTCGCCGTCGGCCTCGATGTCGGTGACCTCGCCGACGTTGACGCCGGCGATCCGCACCGGCGAGGACGGACGCAGCGTCGTGGCGTCGCGGAACGTCGCCGTCGCCGTGTAGGCGGGGCTGCTCCACGGCAGCTTCTTCGTGTAGGCGAAGTAGCTGACGACGAGCAGGAAGATCAGCACCACGATCCCGGTCTTGAAGAAGCTCAGGCCGAGCGGCGGGCGGTGGTAGATGCCCTCGTTGAAGTCGGCTGCCCCGGGCTTGGGGCGGCGCGAGCGGGCCATCAGCCGCCACCCCCCTTGCGGATCTGGAAGCCGATCTGGTCCTCGGTCGTGATCCCCTGGTTGCCGGGGGGGTTGCCGATCACCTGCGTGCCGGCCTGGTAGGGCTCGTTGCCGGCCTCGCACTCGGTCGGGCTCTGGCCGGGTGAGGCGGTGTTCGGGTACGGGTTGACGTGCAGGAAGTTGCGGATGTCGGACCCACCGCCGTTCGCGGGCCCCGTCGAGGGGCTGCCCTCGTTGTTGGGGCCGGTCGGGGAGTCGACCGCGCCGCCGCGCTGCCAGTTGCCGTGCCGGTTGCCCTGCGCCGTCGCGCTGGCGCCGTTGCGGAACAGCAGCGTCGCGTAGTTGCAGACCGTCTGCGCGGGCGCGATGAACCGCAGCGGCGGACCGAGCGCGTCGGAGAGGTCGATCAGCCGGCCGATGCCCTCGCGGACGTCGCCGTTGTCGTTGAAGCGAAGCAGCGACGCGGCCGTCGGCGGCAGCTCGTCGTTGAGGGTCGGCGAGGCGCGCAGCACCGGGATCCCGGCACGCAGCGCCGAGGCGATCGTGTCGGCCGAGGTCGCCGCCGCGGCGGCGCCGGGCTGCAGGTCGACGAAGAGCTTGCGGGAGTTGACGAGGAACGGCCGGATCCGCGGCAGCGTGTCGCTGGCGGTCCGCAGCGTCGCCGGGGCCTTCGAGATCGTCTCCTGCAGATAAGGACGGGCGATGTCGGCGAACGCGGCGAAGGTCGTGTCGAGATCGACGAACATCTGGGCTTGCGTCTGCGCGACCGGCGCCACCGCCGACGCCGACTGCTCGAGGGCGGTGAAGAACGGTCCGATCCCGGTCCTCGGGTCGGAGATGTCGCGCATCACCCGCTCGAGCCGCGGCATCAGCGGCTTCAGCGCGCCGATCGCGGCGTTGATGTCGGGGCCGCGCCCGGCGACCGCGTCACCGAACCCGGTCAGGTTCGCGCGGATGTTCTCCTGGGTCGGCTTGTCGAACATCGAGAGGACCTGGTCGTACTCGACCGGCTCCGGGCGGGCCGCCGACAGCGGCATGACCGACCCGGGCTCGTAGCCGGCGTCGGAGGTGCCGCGGACGATCTGCAGGTACTTGAGGCCGAGCGCCGAGCGCGAGCGGATGATCAGGGTCGAATCGACCGGCAGCGGCTCGACGGACTTGTCGAGCTTGAGGTCGAGCTGGGCGGCGTAGGTGCCGTCCTTGCGGGCGACCGGCACGATCGTCTCGACGATGCCGACGCGGACGCCGCCGATCCGGACCTCGTTGCCGGGCACGAGCGCCGCCGCGTCGGGGACCTGGGCCGTCAGCCGGTAGGACTGGACGAACGGCAGGCCGTTGTTGGCGTTGTAGGCGAGGAAGACGGCGAGGACGGTGATCAGGACGGCGAGCGCGCCGATCACGGTCGGGTTGCCGAACGCAGCGGTGAGCGGCGACCGGTGCCTCATTGCCCGTCCCCGATCAGGAAGTTCAACAGGTCCTTGTCGCCGGCGGCCGCCGCGTCGGCGCGCTCGAGCGCCCGCGCGTCGATGCCCTTCGAGACGTCCTTGGCGCCGAGCCCGTTCAGGTCCACCGCCGACTGCGCGCCGGCATGCGCCCAGTTGGCGACGCAGCCGCTCCCCGGCTTCGTCACGAAATCGACGCAGTTGGTGATCTGGACCTGGGTGAGCAGGAAATGGCCGAGGTCGTCGAAGCCGTTGAACGAGTTCGACAGGTTGAGCCCGAACTTGGCCAGGTAGTCGATCCCGCCGGTTCGGCGCAGCGTCATCAACAGCTGGTTCAGGCTGCGGGCGCCGGGGATCGACTTCTTCGCCGCCTTGCGGAGCTGGCGGACCACCGGCGCGGAGGCAGCGAGGTCGTCGCCGCTGGCCTCGGCGGCGTCGCCGAGGCTCGTCAGCGAGATCGTCGCCGCCCGCGAGAACGGGCGCAGGGCCCGGGTCGCGTCGGTCAGGCCGGGGGCGGCCCGGCGCAGGTCGGAGGCGACCGGGGTCGCCTGTACCGCGAAGCGGCGCAGCTCGACCATCGTGCTGCGCAGCTCCCGGAGCGCGTTCGGGAACTCCTCGAAGCCGGCGACGATGTCGTCGCGGCGCTCGGCGGCGGCCGCGCCGGTGGTGGCGGCGTTGCGGATGAACCCGGCGAGGTGTTGGCGCTGGGCTGCCAGCGGGGTCAGGATCGTGTCGGAGTCCTCGGCGAGCTGGGCGAGCTGCTCGTTCTGCCGGGCCAGGGTCGCGAGCACCTTGTCGGTCTCCTGCAGCGCCGGGTTGGCGCGGCGGATCACCGCGGCGAGGTCGGGGCCGCGGGCGGCGAGTCCGGCGCCGAGGTCGTTGAGGATCAGCCGGAACCGATCGACCTCGGGCTCGCGGGTGATGTTCTGGACGAGGTCGAGGTCGATCTGCTTGCCGTTGTTCTCGATCGGCAGCCGGTACTGGCCGGCGCCGATCTCGCCGTCGGGGATCTGCTCGAGCGGCGGCGGCGGCGTGCTGCCGGAGGCGCGCGGCTGGGTCGGCTGGCATTCGACGTACTTCTCGCCGAGCAGCGACTGCGGTCGGATCAGGCACGAGGCGTCACTGAGGAAGTCCTCGAAGCCGGGATCGGTGATCGCGAGCACGACGGCCGCCTTGCCGGGCTCGTCGCCGCCGTCGCGCTTGACGGGCTCGCCGGGCAGCGAGACCGTGACCTCCTTGACGCTGCCGACGGTCGCCCCGGCGATCCGGACGTCCTCGCCGTGGACGAGGAACCCGGCGTTGTCGAAGTAGGCGCGGACCTCGTAGCCGTCGCCGCCATCGCCGTCGCCGGAGGCGGTTGCGGCGATCAGGCCGGCGATCGCCAGCAGGCCGACGACTATGGCGATGATCCTCCTCATGGTCCGGGCGGCAGCCAGCTCGGGTTGCAGTCGGCCGCGGTCAGTCCGCTGTTCGGCCAGGCCGGGCCGACGAACGGGTTCGAGTTGTCCGGGGCGGGCGCCGAGCCGCCGCCCGGGCAGCGCTCGTTGTTGCTCGGGTCGACGACGTAGGGGAGCGCGTTGGCGGCCGGGTACTGGGCGGGCGGGCCGGTATAGGCGGCCTGGTAGTTCCCGGTCAGGGTGTTCGTCCCGGTGTTGTAATCGAAGGTGTTGGAGCCGGCCGGCTGGACGCGGCCGTAGTGTCCGTTGCCGTCGTAGTAGGCGGTGACCTCGCCGAACTTCGAGAGGAAGCTGAGGAGGTCGGGCGTGTACGGCCGCAGGAAGGCGATGTCGTCCTGGGAGACGTTCATCGCGTGGATCGCTGCCGGCAGCGCGCCGCCGGCGCGCTTCTTGACCGTCGGCAGCTTCCCGAGCGTGTCGGCGAGGTCGTTGTCGGGACCGGGCAGGCGGGCGATGTCGGCGAGCTTCGTGAACACCGGCGTGCCGTCGTTGGCGACCTTCGCGGTCAGGCGCAGGAACGGGGCGGCGTGCCTGGTCGCCGGGTAGGAGGCCTGGACGAGCGGGTCAAGGTCGTCGAGGGCGGCCCGCAGGTTGACGAACGTGGTGTTCGTCTCCCGCAGCGCTCCCGGCAGCGCCGCGAGCGAGCGGTCGAGGTCCCGGTTGCGGGCCGCGATCGCTGCCATCGTCTGGTTCGCGGTCGTGATCAGCGAGGTCAGGTCGTCGCGGCGGTCGGCGAGGGCCCGGAAGGTCTGCGAGCCCGCGACGAGGAACCGCGAGAGCGCGACCGAGTCGCTGGAGAGCTCGGTGAACAGCTTCGTCGAGGTGCTCAGCGACGGGTTCAGGAACTTGTAGGCGCGATTGGCGAGCTCGCCCTTGCCGGCATAGACGGCCGCGTTGCCCTGGATGAACTTCTGCAGCGCCCGGCGCTCGCGCGGCCGGAAGATGTCGAAGAGCTGGTCGACGTCGACCGGGGAGGTCGTGTCCTCGCCTGTGATCGTCGAGCCGGGATCGATCTCGGCCTCGTTGTTGGGCCCGGGCGCGAGCGAGATGTAGCGGTTGGCGACGCCCGAGAGCGAGGTCATCCGGATCACCGCGGTCGTCCCCTCGCGAAGCGGCTCGTCCATCGTCACCTCGACGGCCGCCTGGGAGTCGTCGGTGAGGTCGATCGAGTCGATCGTCCCGACCGGCTGCCCCGCCGTCAGGACCTGGTTTCCGGGCACGAGCTGGCCGCCGGTCTCGAACAGCAGTCGGTACTTGTAGCCGCCGTTGCCGCCGAGCAGCAGCATCGCGACGACGGCGATCGCGACGACGAGCGCCGCCACGACCGCGATGCGGGCCGGCGTCGAGGCGCCACGCTCCTCACGCAGATCCGGGAAGGGGGCCTCCGGCGCCGGATCGGCGCGCCGGTCCTCCCCACGTTTGCTGCTCAACGCCTGGGCCTCACTCGCTCTCCTGACAACCCCCCGGGGGGGAACCGGCAGCCTATCGGGCGCCGTGGCGTCTAGCTACCCGCAACCACCGCCTGGCAGGCCCGGCACGGCCGCACAGTCGGCGGGCCTTGCAGGTCGACGGGTCGGCGAGGACAGCGGATCGAGCAGCGCTGGGGTGGATGGCGCCGAGATCCCGGCCGCGATCGACCCCGGCGCGCGGGAGCGCTGGGGTGGATGGCGCCGAGATCCCGGTCGCGATCGACCCCGGCGCGCGGGAACGCGGCGGGCGGAGCTGCCCCGGCCGCGGCCGGGCGGATCCCCGCCCGGCGCGGATTCGGGATCGATCGCCTCAACCCGCCTCGAAGAGCCGGCGCGCGGTCTCCCGCCCCGCCTTCAGCACCTCGGTCTGGTCGCGGCCGGGATCGGAGAGCGCCTGGACGGCGAGCCCGTCGGCGATCGCGAACAGGTACGAGACGGTGGCCTCGGCGCCGAACCGGAGCTCGATCGCGCCGTCGGACTCCTTCTCCTCGAGCGCCCGGGCGACGTGGTCGCGCGACTTCCGAAACAGCGCCGCGACCTCACGGCCGATCTCATCGTTGCGACGGCCGGCCGCGAACAGCTCGAAGAGGACGATGAAGAAGCCCGGGTCGTTCTCGATCAGGTCCATCAGGCTCGAGACGAGCACGTCGAGGACCCCGTCGACGTCGCCGGCGGCGCGCAGCGGCTCGTCGAGCATCTGGATCCGGTTCTCGCTGTCGCGCCGGACCACCTCGACGAGGAGCCGCTCCTTCGTCCCGAAGTAGTAGTGCAGCAGCCCACGGCTGACGCCGGCCTCGGCGGCGACCCGCTCGAAGGTGGCCCCGGCGATCCCGCGCTCGGCCACCGAGGCGCGCATCGCAGCGACGATCCGCCCGGCGCTGTCGCCGCTCAGCTCCCGGGTCGCGCCGGCTGTCTCGGCCCGGCTCCGCCGCGCGGCGGTCAGGCCGCGGGCGATGGCGGCGCGGGCGAGGGCGGCGCGGTCGTCGAGGTGTACTCGAACTCCTCCTCGGCGCCGAAGAGCTGGTCGAGAACGGCCTTGCGGAGGTCCTCGCTGAGGGCGATCGCGAGGATCGCGCCGATGAACGCGATCACGATCAGCTTCAGGAACGGGTGGCCCCGCTTCGGTCGCTTCTCCGGCTCGCGAAGCGCCTCGGATGCAGCCCGGAGGGCGTCGCTGGCGTTGCGGAGGTCACGCTGCAGGCGCTTGTCGTCGAGCAGCGCCGAAGGCTTCTTGGCCCCGGAGGCGCGCTCGTAGGCCTGGCGACCGGACTCGTAGGCGTCGCGCAGGTTCTCGCGCAGCTCCTCGTCCTCGATCAGGCGCTGGACGTAGGGCCGGGCGGCCCCGTAGGCGCTGCTCGCCTTGTCCTTCGCTGCGCTCTTGCTCGGCATTCGATCGCTCCTCTCGGTCCCGGTGCAGTTCGAAGCCAGCATAGCCCGAGACCGTGGCCTCAGCGCTTGCGGCCGCGCGGCGGCTCGAGGGCGGCCCCCAGCGCCGCGGTCGCCTCGCTGACGTAGACGAACTCGAGGTCACCGAGCTCCGCGGTCGGGATCTCGTCGATCTCGCCCTCGTTGCGGTCGGGCACGATCACCCGCTTGATGCCGGCCCGCTGCGCCGCGAGCGACTTCTCCTTGAGCCCGCCGACCGGGAGGACCTCGCCGGTCAGGGTGATCTCGCCGGTCATCGCGACGTCGTTTCGGACCGGGCGGCCGCTGAGCAGCGAGGTCAGCGCGGTCAGCATCGCGACGCCGGCCGAGGGCCCGTCCTTCGGCACCGCCCCGGCGGGCACGTGCAGGTGGATGTCGTGCTCGGCGAACCACTTCGCCGGATCGCCCTCGAGGTCGGGCAGGAACTCGGCGGCGTCGCCGCGGAGCAGCGAGAGCGCCGCCTGCGCCGACTCGCGCATCACCTCGCCGAGCTGGCCGGTGATCGTCAGCTTGCCGCTGCCGGGCATCGCCGTCGCCTCGATGAAGAGCACCTCGCCGCCGACCGGCGTCCAGGCGAGCCCGGTCGCGACGCCGGGCCGGCGGGTCCGCCGACGCGCCTCGGAGAAGAACAGGCGCCGGCCGAGCAGCTCGCGGGCCAGCTTCGCCGAGACCGAGGTCCGGCCCGTCGAGCCGCCCTCGGCGATCCGGCGGGCGAGCTTGCGGCAGACGCTGCCGATCTGCCGCTCGAGGTTGCGGACCCCGGCTTCGCGCGTGTACTCCTCGATGATCGCGCGCAGCGCCGCGTCGCTGAAGGCCGCCTGGCTCGCCTTGAGGCCGTTCTCGGTGACCTGCCTCGGGACCAGGTAGCGGCGGGCGATGTGAAGCTTCTCGTCGACCGTGTAGCCGGAGAGCTGGATCACCTCCATCCGATCGCGGAGCGGCGCCGGGACCGGGTCGAGAACGTTCGCCGTCGCGATGAAGATGACCTCGGAGAGGTCGAAGTCGAGGTCGAGGTAGTGGTCGCGGAACGAGTCGTTCTGGGCCGGGTCGAGGACCTCGAGCATCGCGCTCGCGGGATCGCCGCGGAAGTCGGCGCCCATCTTGTCGATCTCGTCGATCATGAAGACCGGGTTGCGGGAGCCGGCGTCGCGGAGGGCGCGGACGATCGTTCCCGGCATCGCGCCGACGTAGGTGCGGCGGTGGCCGCGGATCTCGGCCTCGTCGCGGACGCCGCCGAGCGAGATCCGCTCGAAGCTGCGGCCGAGGGCGCGGGCGATCGAGCGGCCGAGGCTGGTCTTGCCGACGCCGGGCGGGCCGACGAAGCAGAGGATCGGGCCGCTCGACTCGGGCCGGAGCTTGCGCACCGCCAGGTACTCGAGGATCCGGTCCTTGATCTGCTCGAGGTCGTAGTGGTCGTCGTCGAGGACCTCGCGCGCGTGCTCGACGTCGAGGTCGTCGGTGGTCCGCTCGTTCCAGGGCAGCTCGAGCAGCCAGTCCATGTAGGTCCTGATCACGCCGTACTCGGCGGCGGCCGGCGGCAGCCGCTCGAGCCGGTTGAGCTCGCGGTCGGCGGCCTTGCGGGCCTGCTCGGGCAGGTTCGCCGCCTCGATGCGCTCGCGCAGCTCGGTGATCTCGGCCTGCTGCTCGTCGCCCTCGCCGAGCTCGGCCTGGATCGCCCGGAGCTGCTCGCGCAGGTAGTACTCGCGCTGGCCCTTCTCCATCCCTCCTGGACCTCGGACTGGATCCGGGTCCCGAGCTGGATCACCTCGAGCTCGCGCGCGAGGATCTCCGACAGCCGTCGGAGCCGCTTGCCGACGTCCACCTGCTCGAGGATCTCCTGCTTCTCGGCGCTCGGGATCCGCAGCGCCCCGGCGATCAGGTGGGCGAGCGCCGAGGGATCGTCGACGTTGGTGACGGCGAGCTGGAGCTCCTCGGGCAGGTAGGGGATCTCCTCGATGATCTCGCTGAAGGTCCGCTGCACGTTGCGGGTCAGCGCCTCGAGCTCGGGCCCGGGCTCGACGACGTCGGGCATCTCCTCGACTGTCGCGACCAGGTATGGCTTCGTGGCGACGAAGCGGCCGAGCCGGACCCGCTTGGTGCCCTGGACGAGGATCCGGATCGTTCCGTCGGGCACCTTCAGCATCCGCGCGACGACGCCGGCGACTCCGACCGCCTCGACGTCCTCGGGGCCCGGCTCGTCGAGCTCGGGGTCCTTCGAGGCGGCCATCACGAGGCCGCGGTCGCCGGAGAGCACGTCGTCGATCAGCTTGATCGACCGCTCCTGGCCGACCGCGAGCGGGGTCAGCGTCCCCGGATAGGTGACCATGTCGCGCAACGGCAGCACCGGCAGCGCCGCCGGCAGCTCGCCGCCCTGCGCGATCGCGTCCTCGATCTCCTCGCTCGTGACGACCTCGATCGGCGAGCCGCCGCCCGCCACGTCGCCCTCCAGCTCCATCGCGCCCACCTGCCCGCGGCCGGTCCGGTTCAGTCGGCCGGCTCCGCCGGCTTGTCGATCGGGACCTTCCGGGAGGCCGACTCCGGCAGCCGGATCGGCAGCTCGACCCGGAGCAGGCCGTCCTCGAAGGTGGCGCGGGCGGCCGCGGCGTCGATATCGACGCCGAGCTCGATCGCGCGCCGGAAGCTCCCGGTCGGGATCTCGACCTGCTGGTAGGCGCGGCCCTCGGTCTCCCGAACCGGGCGCCGGCCCGAGATCACGAGCATTCGCCCCGAGACCTCGATGTTGACGGCGTCCTCGGCGACGCCGGCGAGGTCGGCGACGACGATGGCCTGCGGACGCCGACCGCCCGCGGCAGCGCCAGCCTCACCGGAGTCGCAGTAGTAGACGTCGACGCGCGGGTGGAAGTCGCTGCCGCCGACCGCCGAGCGGGACGGCGCCCAGCCCTCGCCGAGCAGCTCGTCGATGTCGCGGCGCATCCGCTCGATGTTGACCAGCATGGTGCGCTGACGGGCCATCGCGAGGCAGACTAGATGATCGATTCCGCGCCCCCGTACGCGGGGGCCCACGGGCGCGCGGCGCGCCCCACGCAACCCCACGCCCGCCGCACGCGCGCGGGGTCGCCCCCCCACGTACGCGCGGATTCGGAATCGATCCTCTAGACGGCGAAGGTGGACCCCTCGGCCGCGATCTCGACCGGCCCGGAGAATCCGGCGCCGGCCTCGGCGAGGGCCCGCTCGGCGTCGAGCTCGTCGGAGATGTGGGTCAGCACGAGCCGGCCGGCGCCGGCCCGCTCGGCGAGCTCGCCGGCCTCGCGGGCGCTCATGTGACCACGTTCGGCGACCGGCGCCGGGTCGGGCTCGATCAGCGTCGCCTCGGCGACCAGGACGTCGGCGTCCCGCGCGGCCGCGATCAGCCGCTCCGAGTAGCGGCCATCCGCGCCGAACACGATCCGGCCGCCGCCCGGGTCGATCAGCTCGATCGCGTGGGTCGGGCCGAAGTGTGGAACCGCGCGGGGCCGGATCGCGACGCCGGCTGCCGCGAGCTCGGCGTCCGGCTCGTACTCGGCGATCGCGAATGCGCGAGCGATCAGGTCATCGGAGCCCCAGGTGCCGACGAGGTGACGGAAGAACGAGTCGGCGCCGGTCGGCGCATGCAGACGCGGGCGGCGGGCGCCCGCGTCGGGGCCGACGGTCAGCGCGTAGGCGAACGGGACCAGGTCGAGCAGGTGATCGGCGTGGAGGTGTGAGATCACTACCGCCTCGATCTCGCGATAGTCGCGAAGCGCCCGCAACTTCCCGAACACACCATTTCCACAGTCGACGAGGAACGCCCGGCCCCCGACGCCCTCGACCAGGTAGCCGCTGCAGGCCCCCCCGGCGTCGCTCCACGCCGGGGACTTGCCGAGCACGGTCAGCTTCATGGCGGGAACCTACCCGGGTCGGCGTAGCCGCCGCGACCTACGCGGATCGGCGTAGCCGCCGCGACGACGGTCGCGCGGCGCCGCGATGTTGGCCCGGTGTGGGGACGGCCTCCTGGCGCCGGCTCCCTCGCGCTGGGGCGCCCGGGGCCGGTATCTCGGCGCGAGCCACCCCGGCGCACCCGATCGCCGATCGGTCGCGCGGCGATGAGCGCGGGGTTGGCGGGCGACGGTCGTGCGGCGACGAGCGCCGGCTCGAGCGACGCGTCAGGCGGCGGCGAGCGGCGGCTCGAGCGACGCGTCAGGCAGCGACGAGCGCCGGCTCGAGCGCCACCTCATCGGCGCCGATCAGGAGCATCGGCTGCGACGGCGGCGTCAGCCCGTGTGGCGAATCGGGGCGAAAGGTCGTGCAGGGTTCGCCGAGCTCGAGCGCGCACAGCATCCGGACTCCGAAGTAGCACGCCTCACAGCTGGGCTTCGCCTTCGCGCGACGGTTGCGACGGGGTTTCGGTGCTGCTGCGGCGGTCGGCAATTCGGGCCCTCCCTGGGGTGCGGTGGATGGAGTTGCCGAGGATGGCACCGACCGGTCGCCGCCGCCGGGGGTCGAGCCGCAAAGACCGACTAATGGGGGTACCCGGAGTTCGCCGCAAATCCCGCGTTCGCCGACGAGGTCCCCGCATTTTCGGCGCTCCGTCGACCACGGTTGTCGATGCCTGGCCTCCCGCGACGGCGCCCTCTACAATCCGTCGAGGAGATGTCCGAGCGAACCGACCACCTCAGCGCCTCGCCACCGCTCTTCGAGAGCCGCCTGCTCGACTACTTCTCGCGAGTGCACCCGTCGATCCCCGCGATCGTGTTCGTGCCGGTCGTCGGGTTCTTCGTCTGGGCGGGCTTCGCCGGTGGCTACGGCGCCCTCTCGGTGATCGCGCTTTTCCTCGCCGGGATCGTGATCTGGACGCTCACCGAGTACTGGCTCCATCGCCTCGTCTTCCACTGGGAGCCCGACCATCCGCTCGGCAGCCGCCTCCACTTCATCATGCACGGCGTCCACCACGAGCATCCCAACGACCCGCTTCGTCTCGTCATGCCACCGGCCCTGAGCATTCCGCTTGCCGCCGTGTTCCTCGGACTGTTCGCGCTGATCTTCGGCACCCCGGCCGCCTACCCGGTCTTCTCCGGGTTCATCGCCGGCTACCTGGCCTACGACTACACCCACTACTACGTTCACCACCGCGTCCCCAAGACCGCTGCCGGCAAGCAGCTACGCGAACATCACATGCGCCACCACTTCCAGGATCACCGTTACGGATACGGTGTCTCCTCACCACTCTGGGACATCGTCTTCCGGACGCGCCCACAGAAGCGCAAGCAGCGATAGCGCCCGGTTCACCCGGCGTACCAACCGCTCCGTTGCTGCGCGTACCAACTGCCTCATTGCTTGGGGTTCAACCGGTTGCACCAACCGTACTCGGGTCGGCCGACCCGGGTTTCACGTTCTCTCTACAGTGTGTGTCACGCATCGTTCGATCGTAAAGGGGGGGGAACGGGCGCGCCATGACCACCCACGAGGAAACCAAGGAGTCGAGATGGCTGATGCCAACGTTCTCGATCGCGCGAAGTCGCTGATCGAGGACCGCCTCAAGGAGATCGACGAGGAGCGCAAGCGCCTCGAGAAGGCGCTGGCGAACATCATCGGGGAGCATCGCGGGCCGCGACGCGCCCGGGCCTCGCGTTCGACCGGTACCACCCGTCGGCGCCGTCGCCGCGGCGGCACCCGTGCCGAGCACGCCCTCAAGGCCGTTCAAGCGCAACCCGGAATCACGGCGTCGGAGATCGCCGCGAAGCTGAAGATCAAGCCCAACTACGTCTACCGGGTGATGGCCGGGCTCGTCGAAGACGGCAAGGTCGTCAAGAAGGGCCGCGGCTACACCGCGACCGGGGCCTGACGGTGCGGCGGCCGGCCCTGGGGAGGCCGGTCGCTTTCGCCCCGGCCTACCTCCGGGCCCGGCCGGCGCCCGGGGTGGGTCCGCTCAGACGAGCCCGAGACCGTTGACGGTCTCGCGCTCGCCCTCGAGCTCGGCGACGCTGGCGTCGATTCGACGGCGGGAGAAGTCGTCGATCTCGAGGTCCGCGACGATCTCGTAGCGGCCGCCCGAACACGTGCAGGGGAAGCCCGAGACGACGCCCTCGGCGACGCCGTAGGAGCCGTCGGAGGGAACGCCCATCGAGACCCAGTCGCCATCGGGCGTGCCGAGCGTCCAGTCGCGGACGTGGTCGATAGCGGCGTTGGCCGCCGAGGCGGCGCTCGATGCGCCACGGGCGTCGATGACCGCGGCGCCGCGCTTGGCGACCATCGGGATGAACTCGCTCTCGATCCAGGCCTGGTCACCGATCCGCTCGGCCGCGCTGGTCCCCTCGACCTCGGCATGGACGAGGTCGGGGTACTGGCTGGCCGAGTGGTTGCCCCAGACGGTCATCCGCTTGACGTCACCGACGCCGACGCCGAGCTTCGCGGCGATCCTGCTCTTGGCCCGGTTGTGGTCGAGGCGCATCATCGCCGTGAACCGCTCGCGCGGAACGTCGGGGGCGTGCGAGAGCGCGATCAGCGCGTTCGTGTTCGCCGGGTTGCCGACCACGAGGATGCGGATATCGTCGGCGGCGCCGGCGTTGATCGCCTCGCCCTGCGGCTTGAAGATGCCGCCGTTGGCCTCGAGCAGGTCGGCCCGCTCCATCCCGGGCCCGCGCGGGCGGGCGCCGACGAGCAGCCCGACATTGCAGCCATCGAAGGCCGACTTCGGGTCATCGTGGATGTCGATTCCGGTGAGCAGCGGGAAGGCGCAGTCGTCGAGCTCCATCGCGGTCCCCTCGGCCGCCTTGACCGCGGCGGGGATCTCGAGCAGGTTGAGGTGGACGGGGGTGTCGGGGCCGAGCATCTGGCCGCTCGCGATCCGGAAGAGGATCGCGTAGCCGATCTGGCCGGCGGCGCCGGTGACGGTGACGTTGACTGGGTTGCTCACTGAAGCTCTCCTGGTTCTCACTCGGTGTTGATGCTGTGCGGCCTCCCCTGGCTACGCCTACCCGCAGGGAGTGGAGGCTATTCGAACTCAGGCCGCCTCGACACCCGGCCGGAGCCGCGCTCAGGGCCCGCGCGAGAGCCCGTCGAGCATGCGGTCGAGCGTCCGCTCGGCTGCCTCGCGGGCCGGCCGCGGGTCCGCCGCGGCGGCGACCTGAAGCCCCGCCTCGACGAGCGCCGCGAGATAGATCGACGCGACGACCGCGGCATCGTCGGCCGCCATCTCGCCGCCCTCCATCGCTGCCGCGATCGTCGCCCGGATCGCCCCGATTCCGCGATCGGCGGCGAGCTGCTGCCAGCGGTCGGCGCCGAGCACCTCGCGTGACTGGCGGAGGTTGATCTGCACCCAGTCGCTCGGCTGCTCGCACTCCCGCAGGTAGGCGCGACTACCCGAGCGCAACGCCGCGATCGGCGACGAGGCGCGTGTCGCCGCGGCGGCCAGCCGGCCGATCAACTCGTCCTCGAGCTCGACGTAGAGCTGCTCGAAGAGCTCGCGCTTGCCATCGAAGTGGTGGTACATCGCGCCGCGGCTGACCCCGGCGCGCTCGATGATCATCGCCGTCGAGACCTCGTCGTAGCCGTGCCCGGCGAAGAGCTCGCGTGCGGCATCGAGGATCGCGGCCCGTGCCCCGGTGCTCGGGCGGCCGGGACGGGCCAGCGGATCTGCGTTGACATCCGCAGCCATCTCGACTATAGATTACCGACAGGCAGTCGGTAATTACCGGCGAGAAACGGAGGGGTGACAATGAACCTGTACATGATCAGGCGTCGCGAGGCATGGTCCACGCCGGCAGAGCTGGAGCAGGCCGCGGCCCGCTCGAGCGAGGTCGCGTCGTCCGAGTTCCCGAACTCGGTCAGCTGGATCCGCAGCTACGTCATCGAAGAGACCGACGGCGGGCTCGGCACGGTCTGCATCTACCAGGCGAGCGATCCCGACACCGTGCGCGCGCACGCGGATCGGGTCGGCATGCCCGCCGACGAGGTGCTGCCGATCGCCGACACCGTCATCGTCCGCCCCGATCCGGTGGCCGCGGCCTGAGTCGCGAGCCGGCCGGCGGCGCGGGGCGGCTCGTGGCCTGAGCGGAAGCGGCCGGCGGAGCGGGCGGGCCTCGGCCGGCGGCGGGGGTCGGCTCGTGGCCGGCCCGCCCTCAGCCCATCGCCGCCCGGAGGTTGTCGTCGATCGAGGCGAGGAACTCCTGGGTGGTCTGCCACTCCTGATCGGGTCCGATCAGCAGCGCCAGGTCCTTGGTCATCCTGCCGCTCTCGACGGTTTCGACGCAGACGCGCTCGAGCGTCCCGGCGAACCGCTGAACCTCGGGAGTGCCGTCGATCCGCCCCCGGGCGCCGAGCGCCCGCGTCCAGGCGAAGATCGAGGCGATCGGGTTGGTCGAGGTCGGGTTGCCCTTCTGGTGCTCGCGGTAGTGGCGGGTGACGGTCCCGTGGGCGGCCTCGGCCTCGACGGTCTTGCCGTCGGGGCTCATCAGCACGCTGGTCATCAGGCCGAGCGAGCCGAAGCCCTGGGCGACCGTGTCGGACTGGACGTCGCCGTCGTAGTTCTTGCAGGCCCACACGTAGCCGCCCTCCCACTTCAGCGCCGCGGCCACCATGTCATCGATCAGGCGGTGCTCGTAGCTGATCCCGGCGGCCTCGAAATCGTCCTCGAACTCGTCGTCGAAGACCTCCTGGAAGGGTCCTTGAACCGCCCGTCGTACTTCTTGAGGATCGTGTTCTTCGTCGACAGGTAGACCGGGTAGCCGCGGTCGAGCCCATACCGCAGCGACGCCCGCGCGAAGTCGCGGATCGAGTCGTCGAGGTTGTACATGGCCATCGCGATCCCGCTCGCGGGGAAGTCGAAGACGTCGATCTCGATCGGCTCGCCCGCGTCGGCCGGCGTCCAGGTCAGCGTCAGCCTGCCGGCGCCCGGGATCAGCGCGTCCTCGGCCCGGTACTGGTCGCCGAAGGCGTGACGGCCGATCACGATCGGCTTCGTCCAGCCCGGCACCAGCCGCGGCACGTTCGAGATCACGATCGGCTCGCGGAAGATGACCCCGCCGAGGATGTTGCGGATCGTCCCGTTCGGCGAGCGGTACATCTCCTTGAGGCCGAACTCCTCGACGCGCGCCTCGTCGGGAGTGATCGTCGCGCACTTGACGCCGACGCCGCGCTCCTTGATCGCGTTCGCGGCGTCGATCGTGATCTGGTCGCGCGTCGCGTCGCGGTTCTCGATCCCGAGGTCGTAGTACTCGAGATCGACGTCGAGGTAGGGAAGGATCAGCTGCTCCTTGATGAACGACCAGATGATCCGCGTCATCTCGTCGCCGTCGAGCTCGACGATCGGGTTGGAGACCTTGATCTTCGCCATCTGCTGGGGGTCCTTCCGGTCGGGGGCCGCCGGACCCTAGCGAGGGCGGGGTTTTGAGATAGTTCGTAACGATGAGCACCGTCGAGAAGCAGACCGCGACGGGCCCCGGCGCCGCCGCCACCCACGCGGTCGTCAACCAGTCCGAGCCGCTCGCCGGCTACAACGTCTTCAGCGCCGACCGGGCGCTCGTCGAGGCCGTCGCCCGCGAGGGCGGCGACTTCGAGGTCGCGATGATCCGCGAGGTCGGCGGGATCGCCGGGCGGCCGGAGACGATCGAGCTCGGCCGGCTCGCCAACGAGCACCCGCCCGAGCTCCGCAGCCACGACCGGTTCGGCAACCGGATCGACGAGGTCGAGTATCACCCCGCCTGGCACGAGGTGATGGCGATCCACGTCTCCCACGGCCTCCACGCCCTGCCCTGGCGGCGCCCCGAGCCGGGCGCCCACGTCGCCCGGGCGGCCGCGTTCATGTGCCTCTCGCAGGCCGAGGCCGGCTCCGGCTGCCCGATCTCGATGACCTACTCGGTGATCCCGGCGCTGCGCAGCCAGCCCGATGTCGCCGCCGAGTGGGAGCCGCGCTTCACCTCGCTGGACTACGACCCGCGGTCGGTGCCGGCGCCGGACAAGGCCGGGGCGCTGGCGGGAATGGCGATGACCGAGAAGCAGGGCGGCTCCGACGTCCGCGCCAACACGACCGTCGCGGTGCCACTGAACGGCGGCGGGCCCGGGGCCGAGTACGAGGTGACCGGGCACAAGTGGTTCTGCTCGGCGCCGATGTGCGACGCGTTCCTGATCCTCGCCCAGGCCGAGGGAGGCCTCTCCTGCTTCCTGCTGCCGCGCTGGACCCCCGACGGCGAGCGCAACGGCTTTCAGATCGAGCAGCTCAAGGACAAGCTCGGCAACCGCTCGAACGCGTCGAGCGAGGTCGAGCTGCGCGGCGCCTGGGCGCGGATGGTCGGCGAGGAGGGTCGCGGCGTCGCGACGATCATCGAGATGGTCAGCCACACCCGCCTGGACTGCACGCTCGGATCGACCGCGGGGATGCGCGCCGGCACCGCGCAGGCGATCTGGCACGCCGAGCACCGCTCGGCCTTCGGGAAGCTTCTCGTCGAACAGCCGCTGATGGCGAACGTCCTCGCCGACCTCGCGATCGAGTCCGAGGCGGCGACGGTCGCGAGCGTCTGGCTCGCCCGCCAGTTCGACGAGGCACACGCCGGCGACGAGCGGGCGACGCTGATCCGGCGGATCGCCACCCCCGTGCTCAAGTACTGGACCTGCAAGCGCGCCCCCGAGCACGCCGCCGAGGCGCTCGAGTGCCTCGGCGGCAACGGCTACGTCGAGGACTCGGGGATGCCGCGGCTGTACCGCGAGGCGCCGGTGATGTCGGTCTGGGAGGGCTCGGGCAACGTCCAGGCGCTCGACGTGCTGCGGGCGATGGCCAGGGAGCTGGCCGTGCTCGAGCCGCTGCTCGACGAGATCGGCGCCGGCGCGGAGGCGGAGCCGCGGCTGCGCGCCGCCGCCGATTCGCTCGAGCGCGAGCTCGCCGACCCGGACCGGCTCGAGACGCGGGCGCGGCGGCTGGTCGAGCGGATCGCGCTGGCGCTACAGGGTTCGCTGCTCGTTCGCTACGGCGATCCCGCCGTCGCCGACGCGTTCTGCGCGACCCGGCTCGACCGCGACTGGGGCAACGTCTTCGGGACCCTGCCGGCGGGCGTCGGCACCGCGGCGATCATCGAGCGTCACGCCGTCCGGGTCTGAGCCGGCGATGGCCGCGGCGGACAACGGCGCCGGCGCGTCCCGACACCGGGTCGAGGTGACGATCGCCGACCACGTCGCCGAGGTCCGCCTCGACCGCCCCGAGGTGCACAACGCGCTCGACTTCGCGATGTTCGGGGCGATCGGCGCCGCGATCGACGAGCTCGCGGCGGACGCCTCCGTCCGCGCCGTCGTCCTCCACGGGGCCGGGCCGAGCTTCTGCCCGGCCTCGACCTCGCGAGCTTCGCCGCGAGCGGCCCCTCGATCGAGGAGATGTTCGCCCGCCGCGACGGCGAGGACGCGAACCTCGCCCAGCGCGTCTCCTACGGCTGGCAGGCTCCTGCCGGCCCCGGTGATCTGCGCCGTCCACGGCAACTGCCTCGGCGGCGGCGCCCAGATCGCGCTCGGCGCCGACATCCGCATCATCGCCCCCGACGCGACGCTCTCGATCCGTGAGGTCCACTGGGGCCTGATTCCCGACATGGGGATCACCCGCTCGCTGCCGCGCCTCGTCCGCTCCGACGTCGCCAAGGAGCTCGTACTGACGGCACGGATGCTCGACGGCGCCGAGGCGGCGCGACTCGGACTGGCGACGCGGGTCGGCGACGATCCGCTCGCCGCCGCTCGCGGGCTCGCGGCCGAGATCGCGGCCCGCTCCCCGGACGCGACCCGGCGCGCGAAAGCGCTGATCGAGCGGGCCTGGACGATGGCTCCGGCCGACTCGCTCGCGCTCGAGGAGGAGCTCCAGCGCGAGCTGCTCGGCACGGCGAGCCAGATGAAGGCCGTCGAGGCCGGGATGGGCGGGGATCCGGGCGAGTTCGACGACCCGGCCTGACCCGGCCGCACTCCGCGGCGGCGGAGCATCGCGGAGACGGGGAGTCCCGGCCCGGGCCCCCGCATACACTTGACGTATGCCCGAGCGCGGCCGCTACACGCTGTTGACGATCCGCGGGATCCCCGTCGGAGTCGACTGGACGTGGTTCTTCATCCTCTTCCTGATCATCTGGCTGCTCTCGGGCTTCTACCGCGACGTGCTCGGCAGCGCCCAGGACGCGTTCGAGCCCTACGCGCTCGCCGTCGCCAGCGCCTTCGGGTTCTTCGCCTCGATCCTGCTCCACGAGCTCGGCCACGCCGTGATCGCGATGCGCAACCGGATCGGGATCTCGCAGATCACGCTGTGGATGTTCGGCGGCATCGCCTCGCTCGACCGCGACCCGGACACAGCCGGGGCCGAGTTCCGGATCGCGGCGGCCGGACCGGCCGTGACGCTGCTGATCACGGCCGCCTGCATGGCGGCCGGGGCGGCGATCGATGGCGGTCGGTTCTGGGACGGCGCCAGCTTCGACGGGACCGCGACGATCTCGACCGGCGTCGCGGTGCTCGCCTGGCTCGCCAACATCAACGCGGCGATCCTCGTCTTCAACCTGCTGCCCGCTTTCCCCCTCGACGGGGGCCGGATCGTCCGCTCGATCGCCTGGCGGGTGACCGGCGACCGCGACCGCGCGACGATCTTCGCGGCCCGGCTCGGCCAGGGCTTCGCCTACGCGTTCATCGCGATCGGCATCGTGCTTGCGATCAGCGGCTCGCTGTTCGCCGGCGTCTGGCTGGCGCTGATCGGCTGGATGCTCGGCGGCTCGGCCCGCGCGACCGCCGACCGCAGCAAGCTGAACCGCAAGCTCGGCGGCCTCCGGGTCGCCGACGTGATGGACTCCGAGCCGGTCGCCATTCCGGCCGCGGCAACGGTCGAGGAGGCTCTCGACCAGTACTTCCTCCGCTACCGGTGGCCGTGGTTCCCCGTCGTCGACGCCGGCCAGCGCTTCGTCGGACTGCTCAACCGCGGCACCGCCGACGCGGTTCCGGAGACGAGCCGGGAAAGCCAGACCGTGGCCGAGATCATCGACCCGGGCGGGTCCGGCGATCAGACGGTCGACTCCGAGGAGCCGCTCGAGGAGCTGCTCGCCAACCTCGAGCTGCGGCGCCTCGGCGGGCTGGTGGCCATCGACGCCGACGGCCGCCTCGCCGGGGTGGTCACCCTGGAGCAGGTTGGTCGGGCGCTGCGAGACGCAGCAGCCTGACTGTCGCCGTCACCAGCAGCAGCGTCATCACCACGGCGCTCGCCACGCACCACTGGCAGATCGCGTCGATGACGAACAGCTCCAGGTAGGTCAGGTAGAGGCTGAACGCGAACCCGGCCAGGGTCAGCATGAAGGTCAGCGCCCGACCGATCTCGCCGCCGACGAACAGCGACGCGAAGATCAGGACGTAGCCGATCAAGCCGAGCAGCGCCACCGGGATCGGCCCGATCTCGGCATAGGTGGAGGCCTGCACGCGCTCGCAGCCGCCGGTCGTGCAGACCGGGCTGATCCCTTCGTAATGGACCCAGGTGAGGTAGGCGGCGATCGCGATGCCGACCAGCGCAAGCGCCGTCGCGATCATCGTCGGCCGGTCGGCCCGGATGCGGGTCACTTCTGGGCGTCGGCGAGCTGCTCGTCGATCGGGCCCTCGAACTCCGAGGTCTCGAGCTGGTTGACGTTCAGCGCCGTCATCTCGCCACCGGTCGGGCCGATCTCGAAGCTCGGGGTCGAGTTGATCGCGGCGCTCTGGGCCGCCGTCTCCGCTTCGGAGATCTGCCTGGTGACCGCCTCCGAGCCGCTCTCGGAGTTGACCTGCTCGACGTTCGCGCCCGCCGCCTCGGAGACCGAGTCGATGAAGTCGCTGGTCGCGTAGCCGGAGTTCTCGGTTTCCTGGCGGGCGTAGGCAATGTCGATCCACTGCCACATCAGGTCCTGATCACCGGCGGCGTAGGCCGCCCGGGCGAGCTTGTCGGAGTCGGGGCCGATGAAGGTGAGCAGGTGCAGCTCCATCCGCACATCGCCGGTCTCGACGTACTTCTTGACGAGGTCGGGGAGAACGTCGGCCGTGTACTGCTTGCAGTAGGGGCACTGCGGGTCGGCGTACTCGACCAGCGTCACCGGCGCCTTCGGGTCGCCGAGCTCGATCCCCTGCTGCGGGATCCCCGCGAAGAGCGAGACGTCGCCGCCGCCGGAGCCCGAGTCGGAGTCCCCGGAGCTGACCACGATCAGGACGACGACGATGATCGCGGCGAGCAGTACCGAGCCGCCGACGAGCGCCCAGGTCCGCTGCCGGCGCTGCTTGGTGGCCTCCTCGCGCTCGGCGGCGAGGCGGGCCTCGCGGGCGGCCTTCTTGGAGTCGGCGCGTGAGCTCATAGGGCCGGGAACATACAGGCTGCCGGTCGCGGGTTTGCGCCACGGCGAGCCGGAAGACCGACCGCCAGGCTCGGGATTCCCGCCCGCCGCCGAGCCCTGCGACCACATAGGATTGCGCCGTGCCTGAACACGACGTATTGGTGATCGGGGCCGGACTCGCCGGACAGCGCGCAGCCCTCGCTGCCGCCGAGAGCGGCGTCTCGGTCGGAATCATCAGCAAGGTCCATCCGATCCGCTCGCATTCGAATGCGGCGCAGGGCGGCATCAACGCGGCTTTGGCCGTCGACGACTCGTGGGAGTCCCACGCGTTCGACACGATCAAGGGCTCCGACTACCTGGGCGACCAGACGCGATCGAGGTGATGTGCTCGCGATATGCCGAACGAGCTGCTCCACCTCGAGCACATCGGCGTCACCTTCCATCGCAACGAGAAGGGGAGTTCGGCACCCGCGCGTTCGGCGGCGCCTCCAAGGCGCGGACTCCATTATCGCCGACATCACCGGCCAGGCGATCATGCACACGCTCTACGAGCAGCTCATGAAGTACGCCGAGCAGATCGACCGCTACGAGTGGTTCACGACCGACCTCGCGATCGACGACGAGGGCCGCTGTCGGCGCCGTCACCCGCAACATCCTCGACGGCTCGACCGAGCTGTTCCGGGCGAAGAGCAAGTCGTCCTGCCTCCGGCGGCAACGGGCAGATCTGGCACCCGACCACCAACGCGCTGATCTGCACCGGCGACGAATCGCGATGGCCTGGCCGCCGGGGCGGCGCTGATGGACATGGAGATGATCCAGTACCACCCGACGACGCTGGCGGGCAAGGGCTTTCTGATCACCGAGGGCGCCCAGGCGAGGGCGCACCTGCTCAACGCCAGGGGCGAGCGGTTCATGGAGCGGTACGCCCCCAACAAGATGGAGCTCGCCTCCCGCGACGTCGTCTCCGGCAAAGCGGCGCGCCAGCGCCGGGCGGTGGCCGAGCAGACCGAGATCAACGAGGGCCGCGGCTTTCCCGGACGGCACCGTCGCTCTCGACATCACCGTGGTCCCGCGCAAGCGGATCACGAGGCGCTTCGCAACGTCCTCGTCGGCCGCGACTTCGCCGGCGTCGACATCACCCGCGAGCCGATCCACATCAAGCCCGGCAACCACTACACGATGGGCGGGGTCAAGACCGACATCTGGGGCCGGACCAACGTCCCCGGCCTCTATGCGGCCGGCGAGGTCGCCTGCGTCTCGGTCCACGGCGGCAACCGGCTCGGCGCCAACTCGCTGCTCGACACGCTGATCTTCGGCCGCCGCTGCGGCGAGGACGGCGCCCAGCACGCCAAGGGCCATGGCTTCGGGCAGGTCTCGCGCTCCGTCCTCAGCGACGCCGAGGCGCGGGTCGACGCGATCATCGCGCGCGCCCACGAAGGCGGCCGCCGCGTCTCCGAGATCAAGGCCGAGCTCGGCGCGACGATGGACGCGAAGGTCGCGGTGTTCCGCGATGCCGAGGGCATCCAGAGCGCGCTCGAGACGGTCCGCCGGCTCAAGGAGGAGGCGACGAGCGCCTACGTGGACGACCGCAGCTCGATCTTCAACCAGGACGTGCTCGCGGCGATCGAGCTCCAGAACATGCTCGAGAACGCCGAGGCCTGCTGCATGGCGGCGCTCGAGCGCCGGGAGAGCCGCGGCGCGCAGTACCGCACCGACTACCCCGAGCGCAACGACGAGGAGTGGCTCAAGCACATCGACGTCACGCTCGAGGACGGTGAGCCGAAGATCAGCTACTCGCCGGTGACGATCACCGACTGGCAACCACAGGAGAGGACCTACTAGATGTCCGCTTACACCCTCAAGGTCCGTCGCTTCCAGCCGGAGTCGGAGGAGGACGACAAGCGCGGCGCCTACTGGGAGACGTTCGACGTCGAGCTCGACCCGACCCTCTCGGTCCTCGACGGGCTGCTGCAGGCCAAGAACGACACCGATGGGACGCTCGCCGTGCGCTGCTCGTGCCGGGCCGCGATCTGCGGCTCCTGCGGGATGAAGATCAACGGCCAGTCGACGCTCGCCTGCAAGACCCGGATCGGGGAGGCGGCGGCGGAGGCGACGCGGATCAGCAGCGCGGATGCGAGCGGCCCGCTCATCTCCCCGCCGGCCGAGAAGGACCTGCCCGGCCCCGACGCCGCCGCCGACGGGGACGAGGCCGGGAGCAGCGAGCCGATCGTCATCGAGCCGATGGGGAACCAGCCGGTGATCAAGGACCTCGTCACCGACATGGAGACGACCCACTGGGAGAAGATCCGCCGGGTGACCCCCTGGCTTCTGCCGAGCGGCCCGCCGCCCGAGCGCGAGCACATCGTCCCGGCCGAGGCGATGGTCGACGTCACCCAGTCGGTGGCCTGCATCCAGTGCGGCGCCTGCGTCTCCGCCTGCCTGTCGATGGAGGCCGACCCCGCCTTCATCGGCCCGGCCGCGCTCGCGAAGGCGTACCGCTTCGTCGGCGACCCGCGCGACGGGCAGACCACCGAGCGCCTCTACGACCTCGCCAACGACCCGCACGGCATCTACGACTGCACCCACTGCTTCGCCTGCGTCGACGTCTGTCCGAAGGGGGTGGCGCCGATGAACCAGATCATGCGCCTGCGCCGCCTCGCCGGCCATGACCACGACATCCAGGACGTCAACAACGGCCGCAACCACGAGCTCGGATTCGTCAAGAACATCAGGAAGAAGGGCACGCTCGACGAGGCGTTGCTGCTCCAGGAGTCCTACGCGCCGGGAATCAAGGGCAAGCTGCTGCCCCGCGTCGCCTCGATCAAGGGCCTGCTCGAGTCGCTGCCGACCGCTGTCCGCGGCATCCGGACCGGAAAGATGCGATCGGTCAGGAAGCTGATCCCCGGCCTCCACGAGAAGCTGCCCGGCGACGCCCAGGGCCACGTCAAGGCCATCTACGGGCAGGCCGAGGAGAGCCGTATCCAGCTCAACCTCTACGTGATCGGCGAGGGAGGGGAAGAGGACGTGGCGGCCGAGGCGGTCGAGCCCGAGGCTGCGTCGGAGGAGCCGAGCAACGCATGAACCCCACGAACCCGATGGACAGGAGCAACGAATGAAGCTCGCCTACTGGCCCGGCTGCGTCTCGCGCGGCTTCACCCCCGAGCTGCACGGCTCGATGGCGCTGACCGCGGAGGCGCTGGGGATCGAGCTGGTGACGCTCGACCGCGCCAACTGCTGCGGCGCCGGCGTCATCGCCGAGCACAACCAGGAGCTGGCGGACACGCTCAACGCCCGCACGTTCGCGCTCGCCCAGGAGACCGGGCTGGCGATGATGAACATCTGCTCGACCTGCCAGGGCGCCCAGTCGGAGTGCCAGCAGCGGCTCGACGCCGACTCCGCCTACCGGGCCCACATCAACGAGGCCCTGAGCGGCGAGGGGCTCGAGTACAAGAAGGGCAAGGACGGCTTCACGAACAAGAACTTCCTCTGGCTCCTCGTCGAGGACTACGGCCTCGACGAGCTGGCCGCGAAGGTGAAGCGGCCGCTCGCCGGCCTCCGGGTCGGGCCGTTCTACGGCTGCTACGTGCTGCGACCGAAGACCCGGCTCGGCTACGACGAGCATCCCGACCGCGACCTCTACCTCGAGCAGGTGATCGAGGTGCTCGGCGGTGAGGTCGTCGACTACGACGGCGCCAGGCGCTGCTGCGGCTTCCCGGTCATCACGATGAACCGGGAGACCTCGCTGCGGCAGTCCGGCACCCACGTCGGCGACGCGATCGACGCCGGGGCCGACTGCCTGGTCACCCCGTGCCCGCTCTGCCACCTCAACCTCGACATGCAGCAGCCCGAGGCAGCGAAGGTCGTCGGCCGCGATCTCGGCCTCGCCGTCCTGCACCTGCCCCAGCTCGTCGGCTTGGCGCTCGGCTTCGACCCCAAGCAGCTCGGCATGCCGCTGCACATCGCCTCGACGGTCGCCGTGGACGACCGGATCTCGACGCCGGCGTAGCCGGGATCAGGCGCACGTCGGAAGGCCCTCCCGCGGCCTTTCCGGACAAACCGACCCCGGCATCGAGGGGTGGGTGATCTTGCCCGCGTCATGCGGCGGTGCGATGACCGAGGCGACCGGGGGTGGCGCTCAGCGCGCCCGGTACCAGTCGACGTAGCGGCGGCAGGCCTGGCGGACGGGGATCCGCTCGACCGCGTCCGGCCCGAGCGGCGTCGCCGTCAACGAGCGCAGATGGGCATCGTTCGGGGCCCCCAGCAGGCGCGCGAGCAGGTTCGGCCGCTCCGGCTCGACGCTGACGGTGGCCGCCGTCGGCCGCTCGACCGTGACCTTCGCGACCGGGAAGGTCGGGGTCTCGCCGCGGAAGTCGAGGTTGGCCGCGATGGTCGTGTCGAGGCCGAGCTGGGGCGAGCTGACGCGAAGCGGGCGGCGGCTGTCGTATTCGAGCGAGATCAGCCAGCGCCCCGGCTTCGGGACCTCGAGCCGGATCGTCGCCGGAGCGCCGTCGGAGGCAGTCGGGCCGGGCCTCCAGCCGGACGGCTCGGCGATCACCGGCCTGGTGTTCCAGACCAGCGCAGTGCCCTGATGCTTGGCGACCCGGTGCTGGACGGGGTCGCTGCAGTCGAGGACGGCGCCCGGCGCCGTCCCCTCGTCGAGCGTCTTGCGCCGGCCGGTCCGGCCGGTGTTCTCGTAGAGGACGTAGTCGCGGGTCCGCTCGACCTCGCGGAACCGGGGTGGAACGCCGGAGGCGGGGCCGCCGGTGGTAGCGAGGATGTAGCGGAAGCTGTCGAGGGTCGAGGGGAAGACGGCGTCGACATCGAACTTCTCGCCTCCCCCCTCCCCTTTCTTGAACCGCGGTCGGGCGTCCTCGACGTCGTAGAAGTTGGTGACGATCCCGGTGATCTCGCCGGAGCCGCGCAGCTCCCAGCCGATGAAGTCGTCGCGGCCGAGGAACAGCACCGGCTCGCCGGCGACGACGTCGCGGAACGACTCGAGCTGGCGGGCGTGCGAGTCGGGGGCGACCGGGGCGTTGCGGATCACCAGGAACGACGATCCGGCGGCCGCCAGCACGAGGACGACGCCGAGCGCGAGCGCCGGGCCGCGCCGGGCCGCCAGCGTCCCGCGGAGCGCGATCGCGATCACGACCGGGGCGAGGATCGCGAGGGCCTTCGCGGCGATGTAGGGGCTGCTGAAAAGTGCCGCGAGCACGTAGACGGTGGCCATGGCGACGAGCAGCGCCGGCAACGCCCACTGGCGCTCGCGGCGGTCCCGGAGCAGGCCGAGGACGAGGGCCGCCAACCCGATCAGCGCCCCGGCGTAGAAGGCGAGCGCCGGCGCCCCCGCCGAGGACGGGGTGGCGTCGAACTCGCCGGCCGGCCAGATCGCGAGCGCCTCGAGCGGCGACAGCGACTGCGCGAGGTTGCCGAGGTCGGAGCCGAAGCGGTCCGGGTTGAGGGCGGAGATGCGACTGAAGCTCGCGATCCGGCTCCACTCGCCGGCGGTGGCGATCGCGACGACGACCACCAGCCCGAGCAGGTAGGGGGCGAGCCGGCGGGCCCAGCCGGCGGGCAGCTCCAGCCGCGGCCTGGCGAGAAACCAGCGCGCCAGCAGGACGGCGACCGCGACCGCGGCGATCCAGAGCAGGCCGGGAAGGCTGTAGTTGAAGGCCGACGCGGCCGCGAGCACCGCGAGCGGTAGAACCCGGCGGACGGGATGGACGGGGTCGGCCCGGCCCGCCGCCGGCCGATCCGGCGCCGTCGCGCCCGTCCGGCTCCGCTGGCCCGGCCGCAGGGCGCCCGGCCCGCTCTCCTCCAGCGGCGTCCGGACGCCGACCAGCTCGGCCAGCGACAGCGCGAAGCCGATCAGCAGCATCGCCTGAAGCGGCTCCTTGAACGCCCCCTGGGTGAGGTAGGCGGCGCCGAGGTAGGGGAGCGCGACCAGCGACGCGCCGATGATCAGGCGCGGCCGCGACATCCGCCCGAGCAGGCCGATCCCGAGCAGTCCGAACAGCGGCGCGAGCGCGATCGTGAAGCCGGCGAAGACGTCGACGAGGCCGGCGCCGGTCGCCCGTGAGATCGCGGCGACGACCGCGTGGGGGCCGATCGGATAGCCACCCTTGATGAAGCTCGGCACGACCCCCGAGTAGTCGCTGATGTAGTCGGCGATGATCAGGTGCGAGGCCATGTCGTCGTTGACGAGACCGGCGCCGAGGACCCCGACGGAACCGGCGATCGCGAACGGCAGCACGGCGGCGGCGACCGTGATGACGACGACCGGCAGGCCGACGGCGAGGGCGCCGGGGCGGCCGCGGGTCCGGCCGCGAAGCCAGGCGGCGGCGGCTACGGTGAGGACGCCGAGGGCGATGGCCGCCGTCGTCGCGTGGCCGGGCAGCCGGACCGCTATCCCGCCGGCGAGGATCAGGACCGCGAGCCCGTAGGCGGGGGCGAGCCAGGTGAACGCGAGCGGCCGCGCCCTGCTCGCCCCGGCAGCGATCGCCGCGAGCGCCTGGCCGAGGACGAGCGCCGCGCCGAGGACGATTGTCAGGGTGGCGACGGCTCCGGCCACCGCGGCATCGTAGGCGAAGGCAATGGCCGCTCAGCGGGCCGCGGCCCACACCGCCACCACCGGATCGGCCGTCAGCGCCTGCGCTTGCGCGCCTTCACCCTGAAGCGCTTGACGGTCGGCTTCCGCTGCTCGTTGCCCTCGGCGTCGATCGCGTAGACGCGGAACCTGTGCTTGCCCCTCCCGACCCGGCGGTACCTCACGGGTGAGTTGCAGCGCCTCCAGCGGCCCTTGTCCAGCCTGCACTCGTAGGAGGCGATCCCGCTGCCGCCACGGTCGTTGCCGCCGAGCTTGACCGTCACCCTCGCACCCCGCTTCCGCTTCCGCTTTCCACGCTTCAGCCTCCCGACCTCGATCCGCTTGACCCTGGCCCGCGGCGGGTCGAAGTCGGGCGCCCGCCTCGTCGTCAGCGACCTGAACCCGGGCGCGGCCGTGTAGCCCGGCGGCAGGTAGCGGGGCTTCGGGACAGTGACGACGCCTGCCGCCCCCGCGCCCTGGACCGTCGGCACCCGCAGCTCGATGGCGCGGACGACGATCGGGTGCTGGGCGGCCGCGTCGCCGGCGTCGCTGACGTTGACGTGCGAGTAGGGCGCGTCATCGGCGAGCAGCTCGAGCTTCAGCGAGTGGCCGGCGGCGACGTGCCACATGCTCGGGTGCAGTTGCAGGACCTGGACCAGGTCGGGCATGCCCACCCGCGGCCGCAGCAGCCCGCGCTCGACCAGCGTCTCCCGGCCGTCGGGGCCGACGTCGAGAAGCCGCGCGGCGAGCTGATCGCTGCGGCCGCTGACGTCGAGCCGCATCAGCAGCGTCGCCGAGCCGCGGATGTCGTAGCCGCTGCCGGTGGCCGGATCGGTCCGGTAGTTGGCGGAGGCCGGGTTGTCGGCGGCGGGAGCGGTCGCGCAGGCCGTGGTGGTGTCGCCGAAGAACGTCGCGCCGTCCCGCGAGCCGCTCGCCCGGATCGTCTCTGGCTCGATCGAGCGCACCCGCACCTCGCCTGCCGATGCGTCGGCCCACCGGTCGATCGTGAACGGGCCGCTCGACGGCGTCGATGCCGGGCAGGTGAACCCGGTCATCACCACGTTTTCGGGCGGCCTGGTCCCGGTCCGCGCGTCGCGGACGTAGTAGTTCATCCAGGCCTCGCGCAGGCTCGCGAAGAAGCTGTCCTTGTCCTGCGAGCGCGGGTGGCCGAAGTCGCCGAAGAACATCGAGACCGGCACGTCGGGGTGCAGGGCGCGGATCTTGTTGTAGAGCTTGATCGACTCGTCACCGCCGACGAAGTCGTCGTTCCAGCCGTCGCCGATGATCATCGGGGCGGGCGCGACCGAGGCGTCGACGACGTTGTAGGCACCGTGGGTGCGAAGCGCCTCGCGAAGCAACGGCTTCATCGCGTCGTAGGGACCGGGACCGTTGGCGCCGTCGCCGAGCGCCAGCAGATCGGGGCCGATGTTGCCGACGAGGCTCGCGCTCGGGCCGAGCAGGAAGCCGTTCATCACGCCGGCCTTCTGCACGCCGACGCGGGCGTCTCCGTCAGGCCCGAAGTAGGGCGCGTCGGCGACGTAGTCGAGCGTCGAGCCGTTCGGCATCTGCGTGTAGATGATGTCGGCCGCGAGGGTGCTCGGCGCCGCCGCGGCGATGTGGAGCGGGATGCCGTCCGGGCTCCGCCAGCGGGTGTAGGTGCCGTCGGGGAGGACCGTGCGCGAGTTCAGGGCCCCGAGGGTCGAGGCCATCATCCCGCCATAGGAGCTGCCGAAGGCGCCGATGCGATCGGGATCGACCAGGCCCTCATCGACGAGATGGCCGATCAGGTACTGGGCGTCGCGTGCCTCATAACGCGTGTCGATCGCATCGACCGTGCCGTCGGAGCAGTCGGCCCAGGCGGGCAGCCCCGCCCGCGAGGCGACGGTGCCGCAACTCTCGTGCCAGCCGCGGTCGGTCATGCTGAACACCGCGTAGCCCTGCCGGAGCCAGCGCTGTGCGGCGCTCTGGCCGGCCTTCGCACCGGCCCAGCCGTGGTAGAGGCCGATCAGGGGGAAGCCGCCGTCGGGGCCGCTGTTCGGCTCCGGCGGAATGAAGACGGCGACGTCGATCGGGGTGCCGTCCCAGCTCTGCACCCGCGTCGAGACGCCGCTGCACCAACGCTGCCCGTCGGTGGCGCCGCCGCTGCGCACGGTGCAGGTCACGGGCGGGCTCGGCATCCCGGTGAAGACCGAGGCGACGGCGGCCTGCGCGGCCGGGGCGAGCCCGAGCACCGCCACCGCGACCGCCAGGCCCACCGTCCCCCGTCGCGCGATCGTGCTCATGCCGGCACCACTCCTCCGCTCCCTTCGAGTCGATCCTCAACCCCCCAACCCGGATGCGCCGGCGAAGGTTCGGTGCGGGGCCCGGGCGGGCCGGTCGGGCTAGGCGGTGAGCGCCGGCTCGGGGACGCGGACGAGGTCGCGCTCGACGAGCACCTCCGCGACCTGGACGGCGTTGGTCGCCGCGCCCTTGCGGAGGTTGTCGCCGACGATCCAGAGGTTGAGGCAGCGCTCGTGCGAGGGATCGCTGCGGATCCGGCCGACGAGGACCTCGTCCCGTCCGGCCGCCGCGGTCGCGAGCGGGTAGATGCCCTCGGCCGGGTCGTCGAGGACGACGATGCCGGGCGCCGTCGTGAGCAGCTCGCGGCATCCCTCGGGGGCGAGCGGGAGGCGCGTCTGCACGTTCACGGCCTCCGAGTGGCCGCTGAAGACCGGGACGCGGGCGCAGGTCGCGGAGATCCCGACCTCCTCGCCGGCGCCGAGGATCTTCCGCGTCTCGGCCATCAGCTTGCGCTCCTCGGTGGTGTAGTCGTCGCCGTCCTTGAAGGCCTCGACCTGGGGGAGCACGTTGAAGGCGATCCGGTGCGGGTAGACGTGCGCCTCGGGATCCTCGCCGGCGAGGATCGCGGCCGACTGCGAGCGCAGCTCCTCGATCGCCCGCTGTCCGGTGCCCGACACCGACTGATAGGTCGAGACGACCAGGCGCTCGATCCCGACCGCATCGTGGATCGGCTTCAGCGCGACGACCATCTGCATCGTCGAGCAGTTCGGGTTGGCGACGATCCCGCGATGCGAGTCGGCGGCGTCGGGGTTGACCTCGCTGACGACGAGCGGGACCTCCGCGTGCATCCGCCAGAAGCTGGTGTTGTCGATGACCACGGCCCCGGCGGCGACGATCCTCGGGGCCCACTCGGAGCTGACGGCGCCGCCGGCCGAGGAGATGACGAGGTCGAGGCCCCGGATCGACTCCTCGGAGAGCTCGCGGCATTCGACCTCTCCACCCGCGAACGGAAGCCGTCGGCCGGCCGAGCGCCCCGAAGCGAGCGGCCTCAGCTCGGCGAGCGGGAACGAGCGCTCGGCGAGGACCTCGAGGACGGTCGAGCCGACTGCTCCGGTGGCGCCGAGGACACCGACCCGGTAGCCGGCAGCACCGGCGGAGCTCATCGGGCTCGCGCGCGAGCCTCGTGCTCGCCGGTCGAATCCTCCTCGTGGATCGTGTTGGCGCCGAGCTCGAACGCGCCGTGGAGGGCGCGAACGGCGTCGTCGACGCGATCGGCTGCGATCACGCAGGAGATCTTGATCGGGGAGGTGGAGATCATCTCGATGTTGATCCCCTCGTCGCCGAGCACCCTGAAGACCTTGGCGGCGACGCCTGGATGGCTTCGCATCCCGGCCCCGATGATCGAGACCTTGCCGATCTGATCATCGGTGAGGACCTCGCTCGAGCCGGTCCCGCGGATCGCTTCGACCGCGGTCTCGAGGTCGGCGCTCGGGACTGTGAAGGAGAGATCCGCCCCGTGCTCGGTCGAGACCGGCTCGTTCTGGATGATCACGTCGACGTTGACGTTCGCGTCGGCGAGCGCGGTGAAGATCCGGCCGGCGATGCCGGGCTCGTTGCGAACGCCGGCGAGCGTGACGCGCGCCTCGTCGGCGGAGTGGGTGACGGCGGTGACGAAGGGGTTCTCCATGGTCTCTTCCTCGGAGACAACGAGGGTACCGGTGCCCTGTTCGAACGAGGAGCGGCAGTGGATCCTGACGCCGTGGTTGCGCGCGTACTCGACGCTGCGGAGCTGCAGCACGCGGGCGCCCGACGCCGCCATCTCGAGCATCTCCTCGAACGAGACGACCGGGAGCTTGCGGGCCGCTGACACGATCCGCGGATCGGCGCTGAAGACGCCGGCGACGTCCGTGTAGATCTCGCAGACCGAGGCGCCGAGCGCGGCGGCGAGGGCGACGGCGGTCGTGTCGGAGCCGCCGCGCCCAAGCGTGGTCACGTCCTTGGAGTCGGTCGAGACGCCCTGAAAGCCGGCGACGAGGACGATGTTGTCCTGCTCGAGCGCCTGCTCGATCCGGCCTGCGCGGACATCGACGATCCGCGCCTTGGTGTGGGAGGAGTCGGTGACGATCCCGGCCTGCGAGCCGGTCAGCGAGATCGCCTGATGGCCGAGGTCCCAGATCGCCATCGCGCAGAGCGCGCACGAGATCCGCTCCCCGGTCGAGAGCAGCATGTCCATCTCGCGCGGGCTCGGCCGGTCGGAGACCTCGCTCGCCATCGTCAGCAGCTCGTCGGTCGTCTTCCCGCGCGCCGACAGGACCGCGACGACCTTGTTGCCGCGCTCCCGCTCGGCGACGATCCGGGCGGCGGCACGCTTCAGGTCCTCCGGCCCGGCGACCGAGGTGCCGCCGAACTTCATCACCACGATCTCGCCGCGACCCACCCCCGGGGTCGTTGCCTGCGCCTCAGCGGCTGTCGCGGCTGTCGCCTCGCTCGCCATTCGACGGCTGAGGATAGAGCGGCGCCAGTACGGCCCCGCAGTCACACGAGCCGGGAGCGATCGGGGTCGGCACCTCACTCACGCCGGCAGGCGAGGGTCCAGACAGCGAGGTCGAGGTCGAACGGCGCCCCGCGCGACCTCGCGGCGACACTCCACCGGTCGATTTCCGGCCGGCGTCGCAACGGCGCCGGAGCCTTTGCGCCATCCCTGCCCCCCACGGTGCCGCGCAGTCGTGGCGCCGCCGGGATCGTCGAGCCGTCGGGCCGCTTGAACAGTGGGCGTCCGGCGGCCATCTCGATCGTGAATCGGGCCTCGTGGACGAGCCGATGGTGATGGCGGCAGAGCTGGACTAGGTTGTCGAGCGCCGTCTCGCCCCCGGCCGCCCAATGCTCGACGTGGTGCGCATCGAGGAACCGCCGCGACCCGCAGCCGGGGAACCTGCAGCCGCGGTCGCGCGAGCGCAGCGCCCGGGCGATCGCGGGCGGGATGGCGCGCGTCTTCCGGCCGACCGAGACGGGCTCGCCGGCCGACTCGACGATCGTGACGACGGACGCGTCGCAGGCGAGACGGGCGACGGTCGCCGGGGCGAGGGTGGCGCGATCCTCGACGAACCCGTTGCGGCGCGCCGCTGCCGGATCCCGCAGGTCCGCGAGGTCGATGTGGCAGACGACCTGGTAGCGGTCGCCGCCGCTGCGCTCGCGAGCGCCGCCGCCCGGCGCCAGCGCGTCGTCGGCGAGGGCAACGATCGCGTCGGCAGTCGATGGCGCCGGACAGCGGTCGGCGACCCGCTGCTCGCCGTCGTCGTCGGCGGGCCCCGTATCGGCGAGCGCATCGGCGATCCGCTCGTCCCGCAGCCGGTCGCCGACGACTTCGAGCGCCTTGAGCAGCAGCGCCCCCTCCTCGGCCGGGAGGCAGCCGTTGACCCGCAGCGTCCCGTCGTCCTCCCAGCGGGTGCTGAGGTGCCGCCGCGCCCGCGCCTCCGCGGCCTGATCGGCGCTGATCGCCGTCGCGTAGCCGAGCAGGATCCGCTCGAGCTGGGCGGCCGTCGCCTCCTCGGCCATCGCGAGCAGCGCCTGCTCGTCGTCGCGATCGGCAACCCTCGTCAGCGCCCGCACCTTCGAGTAGCTGAGCCGGCCGACCGCGAATGCGGCGGTGACGCGCGGCAACTCCCGCAGGGCCCGGGCGACCCGCACGTACTCGAACGCGGTTCGCCGCGAGACCGAGCAGCGCCAGGCGAGCCAGTGCGCGCAGCAAGCGAACCCCTGCCGCTCGTGCTCGCCACGGTGGTCGAACTCGCCGACGAGCAGGAGCCAGCGGCAGGTCGCCGCGGCGATCTGTCCCGCGAGCTCGCCGATCTCCCGCTCGAGCACCGCCGCGTCGAGGGCCTGAAGGCACCGGGCCGGGCCGGGGTCGGGCCGGTCGGTCGAGCGGGCCGGCGCGGCAGCGGGCGCACCGTCGGGGTCGGCGGGGCTTGGCGACGCGGCGGCGGAGGCGGCGTCGGGATCGGCCGGGCCTGCGGGCGCGGCAGCGGGCGCACGGTCGCGGTCGACCGGGCCTGGGGGTCGCTGTGACGTCTCGAACATCTGTTCGTGACGCTACGCGACGGCGCGGACCGACTCGGGCCGTTTCAGGCCGAATTCACGGTCTCGTCACACAATCGGCGCACGATCGGCACGGAGTCGGCACAGATCTGCGGCCCGCGCCGGCGCTCGCGGACCGACCGGCCCCGCCTGTAGCCGGACGGAAGCAGACTGACACCGAGCGGAGCGGCCACGGAGTGCAGTGCAGTCGAGCGGCGGCGGACTGCAGTGGACCGACGACGGATCTGAGTGTTCCGCGGAACACTGGCGGCCGATCTTGGAGCACCGGCGGATGAACGGCGACCTCCGCTTGCCAGCGAGCCACCGATCTGCGAGAGTTGGATCGGGCGCCGGTCCTGACGACGAGCCGAAGAGCAGGTCTGGGGCTGTGAGCCTGCCGCGCGGGCTTGCCGCATAGACGGCCTCAAGATGCGCGCCCCGGTGTCGCGCCGGCGCCCACCCTCTTCGGCGGCGGCCGCCAATCCGCGGCCATCCGTCGATCGGCGAGCCCGGCGGGACCGACGGAACTCCCACGCCTGGGAACGTCCGCCAGTGTTCCGCGGAACACTGGCGGCGGAAGGCGGGAACCGACGGATGAGAGCGTTCCGCGGAACACTGTGGACGGGTGCCCTCGGGGCCGACCGTAGACTGGATCGATGGGCGCTGCGCGGACGTCCCGGCCGATCATCGCCGCCGCGGTGGTCGGCTGCGCGGTCGCCCTGCTCGGCCTCGCCGGCTGCGGTTCCGGGAGGGAGACGACGACCGCGGCGACGGGGCAGGTCGAGCTGAAGCTCGAGCAACCGTCGCAGCCGTTGGCGATCGAGGGCACATCGATCGGGATCCGGCTCATGCGGGACGGCGAGACGTCGTACTCGGGGGACTTCTGGAACCTGCCGAAGGGGCGTGAGAACCCGGCGACGGGCACGACGACGTACGACCTCGAGACGCTCGACCTCGACGCCGGCGATTACCCGATCGCCGCCGTCGTCCGGGTCTGCGGGGGATCGGGCTGCTCGGACGCCGATCTCGGCGAGCCGGCGAGCCGCTGCCAGGCCCATTTCCAGGTCCATGCCGATGCGCTGACGACGCTCGCCGTCGTCGTTCGCGGCCTCGACCGGCCCTGCGGCTTCGCCGTCACCCCGGGCTGAGCCTCCGGCTCAGACGCTGCGGCGGCCGGTCAGGGCGCGGCCGAGCGTGACCTCGTCGGCGTGCTCGAGATCGGCGCCGACCGGGAGGCCGCTGGCGAGGCGGGTCAGCGTGACGCGGCCGCGGAGGAGCTCGCCGATGTGGTGGGCGGTGGCCTCGCCGGTCGTGGTCGGGTTGGTGGCGATCACGACCTCGGAGACGCCGCCGGCGTCAACGCGGGCGACCAGCTCGTCGATCTTCAGGTCGGCTGGATCGATGCCGTCGATCGGCGAAAGCGCGCCGCCGAGGACGTGGTAGAGCCCCCGGTACTCGCCGGTCCGCTCGATCGGGATCACGTCCTGGGGTTCCTCGACGACGCAGATCAGCTCGCGACTGCGGCGCGGGTCGGCACAGATCTCGCAGACCGGGCCTTCGGCGAGGTTGAAGCAGCTCTCGCAGAGACCGATCCGCTCCTTGACCTCGCGGATCGACGCGGCCAGCGCGAAAGCATCCTCGTCGCTGGAGCGGAGGATGTGGAAGGCGAGCCGTTGGGCGGTGCGCCTGCCGATGCCCGGCAGCTTGCCGAGCTCGGCGATCAGCCGATCGACGGACGCCGGGTGCAACTACATCCCGGGCAGGCCAAGCCCGCCGGCACCACCCAATCCGCCGGCGATGCCGCCCATCTTCGACTCAGCGCGCTCCTGGGCGGCGCGGATGCCCTCGTTGACCGCAGCGAGGACCATGTCCTGGAGCATCTCGACGTCCTCGGGGTCGACCGCGTCGGGATCGATGGCGATCTCCTGCACGACGAGGTCGCCACTCACCTTGACCTTGACCATGCCGCCGCCCGCGCTCGCGTCGACGACCTCCGCCTTGAGCTCCTCCTGCGCCTTGGCCATGTCGGCCTGCATCTGCTGGGCCTGCTTGAGCAGCGCGCCCATGTCCATGCCGCCCCCGCCCGGCATCCGTCCTCTCGCCATCAGCTCGTCTCCTCGATCCGTTGGTCGCGTTGTCCGGGCTCGTCGTCGATGACGACCTCGGCGTCGAACTCGGTGATGAAGCGCTCGACGAGGTCATTCTCGCCGCTCGTCGCGGCGGCCACGGGGCCGCTCGCCCCCTCCTCGGGCCCGTGGTCGCCGTCGAGCATCGTGTAGACGGGGCGCAGCGGCTCGCCGAGGACGGCGAGGATCGCCGCTGCGACCACCTCGCGGTTGTCCTTGTCATCAGCCTTGCGACGATTGAACGCCGACCCCGACGGGAACGCGATCGTGAGCGTCCCCGCCGCGGCGTCGACGGCGACCGGCTTCGCGATCCCGACGACCGCCGAGAGCATCCCGGCGCCGCTCTGGCGCATCTGCTCGAGGACGCCCGGCCAGAGCTCGCTGATCCGCTCGAGCCCGGGCGGCTCGGCGGGCGCGACCGCGACGGGGCCGCGAGGGGCGGCCGGCTCGAGGCGGCGGGCGCCGGAGCCTCGCGGCCGGGCCGATCCGCGGGGAGCCGGCGGCGCGGCGGCCGGCTGTGGATCGGCGGCCGCGGGGGCCGGCGGCGCGGCGGCCGGCTGTGGATCGGCGGCCGGTGGCGCGGCGGTCGGCGTCGGCGTCGGGGCGGGTGCCGATGCCACGCCGGCGAGCGCGCGCTCGAGCCGCTCGAGCCGCTGGCTCAAGGCCGCCCGCGAGGGGTCGATCTCGGGCTTCGCCGAGCGCAGCAGCGCCAGCTCGACCGTCATCCGCGCCTCGTCGCCCTCGCGGATCGCGGTCAGCGCCGCCGAGAGCTCGTCGATCGCGCGCAGCAGCGAGATCTCGCCGAGCCGCGTCGCCTGCTCGGAGATCCGCGCCTCCTGCCCGGCGACGACGAGGAAGTGATCGGGGATCTCGCCGAGCGTCGCGACAACGAGGAGCCGCCGAAGGTGGGCGACGAGATCGGCCGCGAAGCGGGCCGGGTCGTGGCCGGCGCGGGAGATCTCGGCGCTGACCCGCAGCGCCTCGGCGCCGTCGCCCGCCGCGATCGCCTCGGTGGCGCGGAAGAGCAGCTCCACGTCGGCGACGCCGAGCACGGCGAGGACGTCCTCGGTCGCGATCTCGGTGCCGCTGTAGGCGACGAGCTGGTCGAGCGTTCCGAGCGCGTCGCGAAAGCTCCCGTTCGCAGCCCGGGCGATCGCGCCGACGGCGTCGTCATCGACGGCGATGCCCTCCGCGTCGGCGGCGCGTCTGAGCACGATCGCGATCTCGTCCGGGGCCGGGCGGCCGAAGTCGAAGCGCTGGCAACGGTCGACGATCGTCGGCATCACCTTGTGGGCCTCGGTCGTGGCGAGGACGAAGACGGTGTTCGGCGGCGGCTCCTCGAGCGTCTTCAGGAATGCGTTCCAGGCCTCGCGGGTCAGCATGTGGGCCTCGTCGAGGATGTAGACCTTCCACGTCCCCTCGGGCGGCGCGTAGGAGACGCGCTCGCGGAGCTGGCGGATGTCGTCGACGGAGCGGTTCGAGGCGGCGTCCATCTCGATCACGTCCATCGAGCTGCCGTTGGCGATCGCGACGCAGGAGTCGCAGACCCCGCAGGGCTCGAGCGTCGGGCCGTTCACGCAGTTCAGCGAGCGGGCGAGGATCTTCGCCATCGACGTCTTCCCGGTCCCGCGCGAGCCGACGAACAGGTACGCGTGGTGGACGCGGTCGCGCTCGATCGCGTTGCTGAGCGTCCTGACGACGTGCTCCTGGCCGACGACCTCGGCGAACGACTGGGGTCGATGACGTCGATAGAGGGACTGCTCGGCCACGGGCCCGCAGTCTAGAGGCGGCTACGGCATAGACTCCGGCGCTCGATGGGGAATCGGTGTCAGCTTCGGACGGCGGCGCTCGGCGCAGCGGCGGCGACGCTGCTCGCGCTCGGCACGGCGACGGCGCTGATCGCCGCGCCGGCGGCGCAGGCGGGCGGCGACCGGCTCGACGCGGCGCTCGACCGGATCGTCGCCGACCCCGAGGGCCCGCCGGGGCTGTCGGTCCTGATCCAGCGCCGCAGCCGGGTCGAGTTCCGGCGCCGGGGCGTGGCCAACCTCGCGACCGGGAAGCGGCCGCAGCGGCGGATGCCGATGCGGATCGCGAGCATGGCGAAGGCCTTCAA
Organism: Solirubrobacterales bacterium; assembly: GCA_041393495.1. Classification (GTDB taxonomy): domain Bacteria; phylum Actinomycetota; class Thermoleophilia; order Solirubrobacterales; family 70-9; genus RHKX01. The sequence continues at coordinate 144,136 of JAWKKA010000006.1, forward strand.
CGGCGCCGTCGCCCTCTCGCTGGCCTCGAAGGGGCGGCTCGGGCTCGACGACACGGTCGGCGACCGGCTGCCCGGCGTCTGGCCGCTCGCCGACGCGATCACCGTCCGCGAGATGCTCGGCCATACTGCCGGACTCCCCGACTACATCAAGCAGCAACCGTTCATCGACGCCCTGCAGGCCGACCCGACCCGGTACATGACGCCGCTCGAGCTGATCGGCTTCGTCGATCACCTCACGCCGGGCCTGCCGCCGGGCGAGCCGTACGAGTACTCCGACAGCGACAACATCATGGTCGGCCTGATCGCCGAGGCCGCGACCGGCAAGAGCTACGAGCGGCTGCTGCGCCGCGAGGTCTACCGCCCGATCGGCCTGCACGACACTTCGCTGCCGGACACGGTCGCGATGCCGCGCGGCTACATGCACGGCTACGACCGTGACGAGGACGGCAAGCTCGAGGACGTCAGCAAGCTGATCAACCCGGCGCTCGCCTGGGCCTCGGGCGGGATCGTCTCAACCCCGGTCGACGTCAACCGCTTCTTCCGCGCCTACGTCGGCGGCGAGCTGTTCAGCCGCAGGATCGCCCGCAGTCAGGACGCCTACGTCCACGGACGCTCCTCGCCGCCGGGGCCGGGCCACAACGCCGCGACGCTGGCGCTGTTCCGCTACCGGACCCGCTGCGGCACCGTCTGGGGCCACACCGGATCCTATCCCGGCTACCGCCTGTTCGCGGCCGCGAGCCGCAACGGCCGCCGCTCGGTCGTCTTCACGGTCAACTCGCAGATCGTCCCCGACCAGGGCTCGCCGCGCGTCTCCGGGCTGATCCGCCAGGCGCAGGCCGACGCCGTCTGCCGGGCGCTGCGCTGAGCCCGTGAGGATCCCCTCGCCGATCAGCTTCGACCGGCCGCCGCCGACCCCAGCGGTCCAGGCCGTGCTCGGAGTGCGGCGGCTGCTCCGCTGGGCCGGCGATCGCGTCCTCCCGCCCGAGCTGCTCGCCTGGGAGCGGACGATGGGGATCGCGACCGCGCGCGCGGTCGGGGCGCTCGTCGAGGTCGGCGCGATCGAGGCCCTCGGACGGGCGCCGGCGACGGCCGATGCGGTCGCGGCGGAGCTCGATCTCGACGCAGACACCCTCGAGCGGGTCCTCCGGCTCGGCGCCGCCGACGGGCTCCTCAAACGCCGGTCCGATCGCACCTGGGAGCTGACCGCGGCCGGACGGACGCTGCTCGAGAGCCACTCTCCGTCGATCTCCTACTGGGCCCGCTACATGGAGACCGAGGCCGTGCAGCGCGCCTGGGCCGGGCTCGCGGGCTCGATCCGGACGGGGGAGCCGGCATTCCCGGCTGTGCACGGGCGCTCGTTCTGGGACCACCTCGCCGCCAATCCCGACGAGCAGCGCCTGTTCGCCAACTCGATGCGCGAGATGACGGGCCTCGTCAAGGCTTGGGTGGCGAGCGGCTACGACTGGCCGGACGCGGGAACGGTCTGCGACGTCGCCGGCGGCTCCGGGCCGCTGCTCGCCGCGATCCTCGAGGCCCGCCCCGGCCTTCGCGGCGTCCTCGTCGAGGCGCCCGGCGTCCTCCCCGAGGCCGACGCCCACCTCCGCGAGGCCGGCGTCCGCGACCGCGTCGAGCTCGTCGCGGGCAACATCTTCGAGCGCGTCGAGGCGGAGGCCGACCTCTACCTGCTCAAGGACATCCTCCACGACTGGGACGACGAGCGATCGCTGCGGATCCTCGAGACGGTGCGCCGGGCGATGTCGACGGGGGCGAGGCTGATCCTCGTCGAGACCCTGCTCGACCCCGATGATCCCGATCCCGTGGCGGTGCTCGTCGACCTGCAGATGCTGACCCAATGCGACGGCGGGCGCCAACGCTCGGCCGAGGAGCTGCAGGCGCTGCTCTCCAGCGCCGGACTGCGCCCCGGCGCCGTCCACCGGACCGGCTCGCCCGCGCTGGTCGAGGGGATCGCCTGAGCCGGTCGAGGCCCGCTACGATGGGCTGCGGACCGTGCTGAGCGGGGACCTAGCGGAGCCCTGAACCCGCAATCCGCTCCAGCGGGGCTGAACGCCCGCCCGAGGATCCGGCCTTCGGGGCCAGTACGCCGCGGGCAGCGTTGACGGCCAGGTCCCGCGCGATGTGAGCCCGCGAACCAGGTCAGGTCCGGAAGGAAGCAGCCTTAAGCGTCAGCCCGCAAGCGCCGCGGATCAGCCTGACCAGAGCCAGCCACGGCGGGAACGCCCGGGGGTCCGTCTTTCGAAGGCGGGCCGCACGGTCCTGCGCCGAATCGGGCTGGCCAGCTCGGCGTCATCGGACGGCTCACGGCCGGAGGCCGCTTCGCCATCCTCTTCCTGGACCTGACCGCCCGATTCGACGCAGGACAGCTCGGCGTCATCGGACGGCTCACGGCCGGAGGCCGCTTCGCCATCCTCTTCCTGGACCTGACCGCCCGATTCGACGCAGGACGGCTTTCACGTCCAACGGCCACGCGCATTCCGCTCAAGGAATCGTGGCTGCGTCCGAACCAAGTCAGTGCGGGATGAGCGCTCGACGGACATGGACGCTGATCGGCCTGGTGGTGGCGGTAGTCGCGCTCGCCGCCTTCGCGACGGCCGCGCCGGGCAAGATGCGCAGCAAGAAGCTCGGCCCCGATCTCTGCGAGACGACCGGCGGCGGCCGCTTCGTGCCGATCCCCGGGTTCCCCGGCGAGCGGATCGACCGGCGCCTGCTCCCCGACGTCAGATACCTGATCCGCCGCTACAAGATCTTCATCACCGACGGCTACTCGCACGACGCGGTCCACGCCGCCAACGGCGAGCACCCGCTCGGGCTGGCGCTCGACATCGTCCCGAACACGGCCGCGGGCGGAAGCTGGAGGCTGATCTCGAAGCTCGCCAAGCACGCCGAGCCGCACCAGAATCAGCCGATCGCGCCGTGGCGGTGGGTCGGCTACAACGGCGACGCCGGGCACGGCCGCGGCAATCACCTGCACCTCTCCTGGAACCACTCCGACGCCCGCCCCTACCACCCCGCGCGAAGCGTCTACACGATGCGCTGTCCGGGCTCGCGCGGCGGCGGCAACGCCGGCGGCGGCAGGAAGGGCGACGGCCCAGGCAAGGACGGGGGCGGACGCAAGGAGCACAAAGGCCCCGGCGGCGGCGTCCGGCCCGGCGGCGGTGGCGGCGAGAGCGGCGCGATCGGACCCGGCGACGACGGTGACCGCGCCGGCGGCCTGCAGCCCCGCCTCGGGGCCGCCTTCGAGCGGGATGCGGCCGACCCGGTCGTCGAGACCGGCGGCGTCGGCCTCCGCTGAGCGGCCGCGGGGTTGTGCTGACCGCCCGCGCCGGTTACGACGACTTCGTGCGACGAAGCTCGACTGCGCGGCGAC
>JAWKKA010000007.1:0-138870 GCA_041393495.1 Solirubrobacterales bacterium
CCGGATCGGCGGCGAGATCGGCACCGACGCCGTGCCGGACGGCTTTGCCGCGGCTGCCGGCGTCGAGGTCGAGGGCAGCGTCCTGTTCGGGCCCGGATGCGAGGTCGGCGCGGGCGCGTCGCTGACCGGTCCGCTCGTGATCGGCGCCGGCGCCCGCCTCGGCGCCGGCGCCCAGGTCAAGGAGGCCTTGCTCCTGCCCGGCGCCACGGTGCCCGCCGGAGGGGTGCTCGCGCGCGGGATCGCCGGCGACGCGGCGCGCCTCGCGTCGGGCGAGTGGTGATGGCGGGCCCGTGAGCGGGCGGAGCCGGATCGTCCGCGTGCCGGCCTCGACGGCGAACCTCGGGCCCGGCTACGACGTGCTCGGCGCGGCGCTCGCCTTCGAGCTCGAGCTCGAGGCGACCGAGGCCGGCAGCTTCGACGTCGTCTCCGAGGGGTTCGCGGCGCCGGCCGACCGCAGCAACCTGATCGTCCGCGCCTTCGAGAGCCTTCATCCCGCCGACGGCGTCTCCTTCCGGGTCCGCAGCGAGATCCCGCTCGCCCGCGGGCTCGGCTCGAGCGCAGCGGCGATCCTCGCCGGGCTGCTCGCCGCCGACCACATGTTCGAGCTCGGCAACGACCGCGAGCAGATCCTCGCCCGGGCGACCGCGATCGAGGGGCACCCCGACAACGTCGCCGCCTCGCTCTACGGCGGGGTCACGCTCTGCCCGCCCGCCGAGCCGGGGGCGCCGCAGCCGGCGCCGGTCCTGCTCGCGCCTCCCGAGGGCGTCGAGGGGATCCTCGTGATCCCGCGGGAGGAGGTCCCGACGAGTGCCGCCCGTGCGGCGCTGCCTGCCGAGCTGCCGCTCGCCGACGTCACCCACAACGTCGCTGCCGCGGCGCAGCTCGTGCTCGGGATCGAGCGCTCCGACCTCGACCTGATCCGCGCCGGGCTCGCCGACCGCGTCCACCAGCCGCGCCGCGCCGCCCTCTACCCGCGCTCGATGGAGCTCGTCGAGCGGGCCGCCGGGCTCGGCGCGATCGGCGCGACGATCTCCGGCGCCGGTCCGACCGTCCTCGTCTGGACCTTCTGGCAGTCGGGCCGCAGCCTCCTCGACCGCCTCTCGGAATTCGCCGCCGGCTGGGCCGACGTCCGCCGGGCCCAGTTCTCGCCGCGCGGCGCCCGCGTCGAGATCACCTGAGCGGCGGGCCCGACCGTTCGCTCGGCGCCGGTCGGACGGCCCGACGGGCTCGCGCTCGCCTTCCCTGCGGGTGCGCGCTGGCCCTCCTGTCCGGGATCTGAGCCGTCAACGGGATGCGGCGGGCAGAGGCCGCGGGCGGCTAGATGGTCTCGAGCAGCCGCGCCGGCAGCGCGTCGCGGCGGACCTGCTCGAGGCGGCGGGCGCGGTCGGTCATCCCGAGCCGGGTCAGGACCTCCTCGGCGAGCGCGATGTAGTCGGCGCCGCGCTCGGGCCGGTACTCGAGGATCGGGCGGGCCCGCTCGGCCGACTCGGCGTAGGCGATCGACTGGCGGATCACGGTGTTGAACACCTTGCCGGGGAAGCGCGCCTCGAGCGCCTCGAGGGTCTGGCGGGCGTGCCTGGTGCGCATGTTGGCGATGTTGAGGAGGACGCCGAGCAGGTCGAGCTCGGGGTTGAGCGTGTCCTTGGCGAGGTCGAAGATCTCCATCGCCTGCTCGACGCCCTGTAGAGAGAAGTGCTGGGCCTGCGTCGACAGCAGCGCGTGAGTCGCGGCGACGAGCGCGTTGACGGTGAGCAGCCCGAGCGTCGGCGGGCAGTCGATCAGGATCATGTCGTGGCGGCGCTTGACCTCGCGGAGCGCGTTCCGCATCGTCACCTCGCGGCCGATCTTGCCGGCGAGGACCAGCTCCGACTCGGCGAGCCCGAGGTTGGCGGGGATGACCGGCCCGTGGACGGCATCGACGGCCCTCGCCTGGCCGGCGAGCACCTCGGCCAGCGTCGGCTCCGCCTCCGGGTCGACGTCGAAGTAGTCGGAGAGGTTGCCCTGCGGGTCGGCATCGATCGCGAGCACGTCGAGGCCGGCCCGGGTGAGGACGTCGGCGAGCGAGCGCACCGTCGTCGTCTTGCCGGTGCCGCCCTTCTGCGAGAGCACGGCGATCGTCACCGACACCGGCCCCTCGCCTCCCGTCGCAGCCGTGGCGGCATCGCTGGCACGGTCGCGACTATAGACGCGCGCGGCCGCCGCGGCGGGGTGACCGATTCGCCGCGGCTCGCGGCTGGCCCGCTGCACCCGCCGGCCGCGCGCGGGGCGCGGCGGCGCGGATAGACTCGCCTGCCGATGGGACCGGTCAGCGCCGAGATCACGATCGACGCTCCCCGCGAGCGGGTCTTCGCGATCCTCGCCGACCTCTCGAACCGGCCCGCGTTCTGCGACCACTTCCAGCGCTCGTTCCGGCTCCAGCGGATCGATCCGGCCGGGATCGGCGCCGCGGCCCGCTTCCATGTCGAGGCGCCGTTCTTCCACTTCTGGATGGAGACCGTCATCGCCGGGCTCGAGGCGCCGCACCTGATCGTCGAGGACGGCAGCGGCGGCAGGATCGATCGGATGCCGGTCGGGACGGCTTGGGAGCTGACCGAGGCCCCGGGCGGGATGACCGCGGTCAGGGTCAGCTTCTGGACCGAGCCGGCGCGCGCTCTCGACCGGTTCAAGGATGCCCTCATGCCGGCCGGTTGGCACCGCCGGCAGTGGCGCCGGGCGCTGGGCCGGCTCCGCGATCTCGCCGAGGCCGACGAGCGGATCGAGCGCCTCCACGTCGCCGGGGCGAGCCGGGTCTGAGCCCGCGCCGCCGAGGCCCGCGCCGATAGACTTCCGCCGCCGATGCGCCGCCGACCGCTGATCATCGCGATGCTCGCTCTCGCCCTCGCCGGGTTCGCCGCCCTGACGTCGGGGTGTGGCGACGAGGCGACCGCCGAGGCCAAGGAGGGCGAGCCGCTCGTGCTCGGCGAGCTCTCTTACAACATCCAGATCACCCGCGAGATGAACCGCTTCTCGCCCGAGGATGCCGCCTACCTCGCCGGGGCGCCGCTGCTGCATCGCGACGAGGAGTACCTCGGGGTCTTCACGCAGGTGACCAACCAGGGCGATGAGCCCGCCACGATCCCCGATCAGTTCCGGGTCGTCGATATCCGCGGGAGGACCTACGAGCAGGTGCCGCTCGACAACGTGTGGGCGCTGAAGGCGGGCACCCCGGTCCTTCCCGGCGACACCGTCCCCGGCCCGGAGACGCCGGCCCGGAACGGGCCGATCGAGGGCTCGCTGATCCTCTTCGTGATCGACGAGGCCGCGAACCAGAACCGCCCGCTCGTCCTCGAGGTCCCCGGCCCCGAAGAGACCGGCGAGATCGTCCTCGACCTCTAGTGAGTCCCCGTCAAGCCTCTCGCGCGGCGGCGCCGGGGCCCGGGGGACCGGTCGGAATCGGCCGCTGGCCGTGAGCACCCGCCCGCTGCAGGCTTCGCTGCTGCTCGCCGGCGTCGGGGCGGTGGTGGTCCTGCTCGGCGTCCTCGGTACCGCCGCCGAGATCGCCGGGCTCGGTGCGGTCGTCCTCGGCACCGTGCTGGCGGCGCCGGCTGGCCGGCGCGAGCGCGGTGGCTGGTGGCCGCTGCTCGCCGCCGGCGCGCTGCTCTCGGTGCTCGGAGCGCTGCTGGCGCTCGTCACCGGCACCATCGGAGGGCTCGTCGCCCTGCTCGGCGGGATCGCGGTGATCACGGGAGTCGCCTTCGGGTTCCCGATCCGGGCCTGACCTTCGGGTTCCCGATCCGGGCCCGGGATCGTCGGACCGCGAAGGCGGCGCCATCGGACGCTGCCGCGAGCCGGCCGGACCAGGCCGTTGCGGCGGGCTGTCGAAGACCTCAGACCGCTGCGGCGCGGCGGTCATGGATCTCAGACCGTTGCGGCGGGCCGGTCTCCGACCTCAGACCGTCGCGGCGAGCCGGTCGCGGACCTTCGGGAAGAGGATGTTGTTCTCCTCGTGGATGTGCCGATGCAGCTCGAGCTCGAGCTCGGAGAGCTCGTGGAGCAGGACCCGGTGGGTGTTGCAGTGGGCGCGCTCGGGCCCGTAGCCGCCGGCGATCCCCCTGAGGTCGGCGAGCGCAGCGCCGGTCGAGCCGTGGTCGTCCTCGAGGTGGGGGATCAGCTCCCGGTCGAGCTCGGGGGAGGCGCCGACCCGCTCGAGCTCGCGGCAGGCCGGGAAGAGCTGTTGCTCTTCGACCCGCATGTGGTCGAGCAGGGCCGCGCGCGCATCCTCGAACCGTTCCTGGAGCCGGAGGACCGAGGGATCCTGAACGCCGTGGGCGCGGACGACCTTGCCGAGCAGCTCGGAGATCCGCTCGAGCCGGGTCGGCAGCGGCCGGTGGTGCTCGGCGACGATGTGCTCGCAGAGATCGCCGATCGACGCATCCGCCACGTCGTGGGCGGAGCGGCCCGTCTCGTCCGCGCCGACCGTATCGAGGACGGCGGCGATCGTGTCGGGGTCGAGGCCGCGTTCGCCGCAGGCCTCGGCCAGGGTCTTGCCACCGCCGCAGCAGTAGTCGAGGCCGATCCCCTCGAGGATCGTCGCCGCCGCGGGGCGCTCGGCAACGATCGAGCCGAGGGTGGCGGCGGTTGGGGATTGCTCGCTGCCGGTCATCCCGGGCAAGTTTACATCATCGGTATGTGTAAATTACGGTCGCGTGAGCATCTCGCAATCCGAGACCGGGCTCCCTGCGCCCGCCCGAACTCCCGACGCCGGAGACGACATCGGCGGCATCGATCCCCGCGGGGGGGCGTCGGCAGTGCTCGACGAGCGGCTCGTGCCGGTGTTCGAGACCGTCGTCCGACGGAACCCGGGTGAGACGGAGTTCCATCAGTCGGTATTGCGCGTGCTCGAGAGCGTCGCGCCGGTCATCCACAGCCATCCCGAGTACGCGGAGGCGAAGCTGCTCGAGCGGATCAGCGAGCCGGAGCGGCAGGTCATCTTCCGGGTTCCCTGGAGCGACGACGGCGGCGAGGTCCACATCAACCGTGGCTACCGGGTCGAGTTCAACAGCGCTCTCGGTCCCTACAAGGGCGGCCTCCGCTTCGCGCCCTCGGTGAACGCGAGCATCGTCAAGTTCCTCGGCTTCGAGCAGGTGTTCAAGAACGCGCTGACCGGGATGCCGATCGGCGGCGGCAAGGGCGGCGCCGACTTCGATCCGCGAGGGCGCTCGGACGCGGAGGTGATGCGGTTCTGCCAGTCGTTCATGACCGAGCTGCACCGGCACCTCGGCGAGCAGACCGACGTGCCGGCCGGTGACATCGGCGTCGGCCAGCGCGAGATCGGCTACATGTTCGGCCAGTACAAGCGGATCACGAACCGCTACGAGTCGGGCGTCCTGACCGGCAAGGGCCTCGCCTGGGGCGGCGCCCGGGTTCGCGAGGAGGCGACCGGGTACGGCTGCGCCTACTTCGTCGCCGAGATGCTGGCAGCGCGGGGCGGTTCGTTCGGCGGCCGGGACGTCATCGTCTCCGGCGCCGGCAACGTCGCGATCCACGCGATCGAGAAGGCGCAGCAGCTCGGCGGCCGCGTCGTCGCCTGCTCGGACTCCTCCGGCTACGTCCACGACCCCGACGGCATCGACGTCGACCTGCTGAAGGAGGTCAAGCTCGTCGAACGGAGCCGGATCGACGAGTACGCGCGGCGCCGTGGTGCTCGTGCCCGCTGGGTCGCCGGCGCTGGCGTCTGGGAGGTCCCCTGCGAGATCGCCCTCCCCTGCGCGACCCAGAACGAGCTGAACGAGGCGGGGGCGCGGCGGCTCATCGACGGCGGCGTGGTCGTCGTGGCCGAGGGCGCGAACATGCCGACGACCCCGGCGGCGGTGAGGCTGCTGCGCGAAGCCGGCGTCGCCTTCGGCCCCGGCATGGCAGCGAACGCGGGCGGCGTCGCGACGAGCGCGCTGGAGATGCAGCAGAACGCCTCACGCGACTCGTGGAGCTTCGAGCACACCGACGAGCGGCTGATCGAGATCATGCGCGACATCCACGCGGTCTGCAGCGAGACCGCGGCGCGCTGGGGGGCCGGCGACGACTTCGTCACTGGCGCCAACATCGCCGGCTTTCTGCGCGTCGCCGACGCGATGCTGGCGCACGGCCTCGTCTGAGCGGCCCGCGGAGACCGCTGGCGGAGCGGGCGCCGCGGGCGCGGCGGCTCAGAGCCCCGCGTCGAGGATCTGGCGGGCGATCGGCGCGGCGACCGTGCCGCCGTCGCCGGGCGCGTTGACGACCATCACGGCGACCGCGAGCTTCGGCTTGTCGGCGGGCGCGAACGCCGTGAACCAGGCATCGACGTCCTGCTCGGCCTCCTCGCCGGGCGCGACCGGGCCGGAGCTCGTCGTCGTGCCGAGCTCGGCGGTACCGGTCTTGCCCGCGACCGTCGCGTCCGGCAGCGCCGCCGAGGACCCGGTGCCGGATGCGACGACCTCGATCATCATCTTCTCGACCTGATCGGCGATATCGGGCGGGACGACCTCGACGTCGGGATAGTCGCCGGCGAGGGCCGGGGCCTTGACCATCGCCGTCGGCGAGCGGACGCCCCCGTTGGCGATCGTCTGCGAGACCGAGGCCATCTCCAGCGGCGTCGCCAGCACCTCGCCCTGGCCGATCGCGCTGACCGCGACCTCGGTCTCGTCGGTGAGCGGATTCGGGATCGTGCTCTCGGGCGGTTGGGTGAGCGCGAGCGCCTCCGCGTTGTAGAGCGTCGGCGGCGCGTTGAACCCGTACTGCTCGGACTCCTCGACGAGCTTGGCGCCGCCGACGCGGACGCCGAGCGGCGCGAACACCGTGTTGCAGGAGTGCGCGAAGCTCGCCACGAGGGTGCCGCCGCAGGCCTCGTCGTAGGCGTTGGCGATCTCACGGCCGCCGGCGACGGTGCTCGTCTCGACCGGGAACTCCTCGTCGAGGCTGGTCTTGCCGGCTTCGAGGGCGGCGCTCGCGGTGATCACCTTGAACGTCGAGCCGGGCGGCTGCGGGGCCGAGAACGCGAGGCCGGCGAGGGCGAGGACGTCGCCGCTGCGGGCGTCGAGCACGGCGGCGCCACCGTAAGTGGAGCCGAGCGCCGCCGCGGTCGCGTCCTGAAGCTTCGCGTCGATCGTCGTCCGCAGCGGCTTGCCCGGGCTCGGCACGCGTTGGGCGAGCACCGCCTTGCCGCCGTCGCCGACCGCGAGCAGCTTTCCCCCCGGCGTCCCGGCGAGGGTCGGGTCGAAGGCGAGCTCGAGGCCGCTGGTGCCCATCTCGACCCCTTCCGGGTAGCCGAGCGCCGCGGCTTGCTCGGCGAGCTTGCGGCCCGGCTCGCCGGTCTCGCCGGTGACGATGCCGCCGGCCCCGTGGGTCACCCGGGCGGAGGCCGGGCCGCTCGCCAGCACCGATCCGTCGGCGGCGAGGATCGGGGCCCGCTTGGCGAGCTTGGTGGCGGCGACGAGCTTGTCGCCCTCCGCGAGGCCGGGGAAGACCAGGTTCGGCTGCCAGGCGATTCCCTCGTCGGCGACCGGGACGGCGACGTCGCCGCTGACCTCCCCGAACGCGCTCGTCTGCACGGTCGCCGGCACGGTGACCACGTCGCCGCCGTCCCGTCCGTCGGGCCCGGTGATCTCGCCGATCGAGACCGCAGTCGCCGTGGCCGTGGTCGCTGCGTTGGTGTAGGCGGACTCGAACCGCTGACGCGGATACTCGTCCTGCGAGGTCGCGTTGAGCTCGTCGTACATCGCCCGGTAATCGCCGTCGGCCCAGGCGGCGGCGAACCGCTCGACCGCGTCGCGCTCGGCGGAGCCGCCCGCGACCCGCGCCCCGGCGACGAATGCCGCCACGCAGGCGATCGCGAGCGGAATCAGCAGCAACCTCCTCCGCTTGGCTACCGAGCTCGATCTCTGATTCACGCTGATGGACGCCGGCCGGGTGTGAAGCTGAAAGCGGGTCGGCGCGGGGCCGCAAAGGGTACTGGCAGCCGCGGCGCATCAGCCTGCTCTTCCCGCTTGTCGAGCGGCGCCCAGCGGCTCTGCGCCGCCGGGCCCGGGTCGGTGCTCCGCTACGCTGAGGTGCGTGGAAGCCCGCTCCACCGAAGCAGGCCCCGACGCTGTCCCGCCCCGGCCGGCGACCGCCGCCCCCGCCGTCGTCTGTCACCGCTACCACGAGACCGTCGAGTTGGTCGGGCGGCGCTGGAGCGGCGCGATCCTGTTCAGCCTGATCGGCGGACCCCGCTACTTCAGCGACGTGGCGGCGGCGGTACCGGGCGTCTCCGACCGGCTGCTCTCCCGGCGCCTGCGCGAGCTCGAGGGGGAGGGCCTCGTCGAGCGGGCGGTGCACGCCGGCCCGCCGGCCCGCGTCTCCTACCGGCTCAGCGAGCCCGGCGAGGCGCTCGTCCCGGCGCTCGAAGCCCTCTACGACTGGGCCCAGGACTGGCGTCCCGACGGCGCCGGCCGCTGACCGCGAGCCCCGTCCCGCCGCTCGCCAACGGCGCGGGTTGCCGGGTCGGTCGGTCGTCCGGCCCGCCGCTCACCAACGGCGCGGGTTGCCGGGTCGGATCGAGCCGGCGACGAGGTAGGCGTCGATCCGCTCCGCGGGCCCGCGCTCGGTCGTCGCCCGGTAGCGGTCGAGCTCGCCCGGGCCGAGCCCCGCGAAGGCCGCCTCGACCTCGCGCTCGTAGGCGGCGATCACCACGGCCGCCGGCGGCGGCACGGGCGCGTGGTGCTCGGGCCGCGCCACGTACGCGAAGACCCGATCGAACCGTCCCCGTCCCGCCGCTGCGACCGCCGCGGTCACCTCGATGCGGCGGTAGCGGATCTCGCGCCGGTCGAGGCGGTCGAGCTCGGCCTCGCTCGCGGCCAGCAGCGCCCCGTTGACCTCGGCGCCGCCGCTGCCGGCGACGAGGTCGAGGGCGAGGACGTGATCGGGGATCCAGCCGTCGCCGCGGCGCGCGAAGGTCTTCTCGCTGCGGCGGTTGTCGCGGACGAGGCTGAAGCCGCGCCGCTGCCCGGCGAGCGTCGCCGGCACGATCTCGAGGTCTTTGCGGCCGAGGGTCGCCATCGCGCTCGGCCGTGAGACGAGCGATCCGTAGGCGAAGATCGCGACGCTCATCCGCTGCCGCCGAGGGTCAGCTCGGGCGGGTGCGGGCAGAGTCGCGCCCGGGCCGGGCAGTCGTGACAGAGCGAGGGCCGCGGCTCCGCCGTCGGAGCGAAGTCACCGGAGCGGATCCGCGCGACCTCGGCCTCGATCCGCGCCCGGCCGGCGGCGATCGCGGCCGCGTCGTGGGATGCGAGGACCGGATGCCCGGGAGCCCGCAGGAAGCAGTAGGCGCTCTCGACCCGCTCGGCGCCGGTCGCTTCCGCGATCGCGGCCGCATAGAGGAGCCGCTGCAGCTCGTAGGCGTCGGGCAGGGCCGGTTCGTCGTCCGGCGCGACGCGGTCGGTCTTGTAGTCGACGAACAGCGGCGGCCGGCCGCGGCGGGTGACGAGCAGGTCGACCGTGCCGCGGATCACGGTGTCGACGCCGAGCGCGACCCGGAACGGCACCTCGGGGCGGAGCTCCGCCTGCTCGCTGCGGAGGCTTGCGAGCAGGTCGGAGCCGATCCAGGCCGCGACGAGGGCTGCGGCGCTCTCGGCGTCGGCTTCGTCGAAGCCCTCGCGTCGCATCGTCGCGGCGACCTCGTCGGGTGGGGGCGCTTGCCACGATCTCCGTGCCGAGGCTTCGAGCAGCTCGTGGACGGCACGACCGAAGCCCATCCCCGACGGCCCGGCCGCGCCACCGGCGATCGCGGTGTCGGCGCCGAGCCGGAGCACCCGCTCGGCCAGGAACCGGTAGCCGCAGCGACCGTAGTCGGCGAGGGCGGCGTAGGAGAGGCTCCGTGCGGCCGCCGTGCCGCGCTCGGCGAGCGCGATCATCGGCGGCCGTCCGCCGGCCGGCCCCGCCGCTGCGCCGGCGTCGCGGCGGTCGAGCCCGAGCCGCTTCGCCGCCGCCGTGCCCGGGGCGTTGACGCGGATCACGATCGGCGCCGCCGCGGGCGGGTCGGCAGCGACGCCCGGCAGCACGGCTGCGGGCGCGGCGCTGACGATCTGCCCGTCCTCGCCGCTAGCGCCGAGCGCCGGCAGCAGCCTGCTCAGGACCGAGTGGCGACGCAGCGGCAGCTCCGAGTCGTCGAGGTCCTTGCCGGGATCGACGGTCCCGCTGAGCAGGAGCCGCGAGCGGGCGCGGCTCGTGGCGACGTAGGCGAGCCGCGACGACTCCTCGGCCTCCGCGTCGGCGGCGGCGTCGTTGAGCTCGCGGTAGCCGGCGAGGTCGATCGACGAGGCGGCGGCGCGGGCGAGCCGGAGTCCGATCCGCGGCGGCTCGGCGCCCCCCGGTGAAGCTGCGGGGGCGCCGTCGAAGGCGATCCGCAGCGATGGCGGCTGGCCGCCGCTGCAGAGCTTGCGGCCGAGGTCGGCGACCGCCACGCACTCGAACTCGAGCCCCTTCGCCGCGTGGACCGTCATCACCCGGATCCCGTCGTGCTCCTCGGCGGCGACGGCGGCCTCCGCCTCGCGGCCGCCGAGGGCCGCGCGGTCGGCCGCCTGCTCGAGGAAGGCCCGCAGGTCGCGGCCCTCGTGTGCCTCGAACTCGGCTGCGAGGCGGACCAGCTTGCGGAGGTTCGCGGCTCGCCGCAGCCCGTCGCTCATCAACAGCGCCGCGAGGTCGTAGCCGAAGGCCTCGAGCGTCCGCTCGACGAGCTCGTCGAGCGGCAGCAGGGCCGCCCCGGCGCGGAGGCCGACCAGGGTCTCGTGGAAGCCGGCGAGCCGCTCGCGGTCGCCTGCCCCGAGCCGCTCCGCCCAGCGTGCCTGCTCGGCGTCGCGCTCGGCCCGCTCGACGTCCCGCTTGGCCTGCTCGGGATCGCGCCCGGCCTGTTCGAGATCGCGCTGAGCGTGCCGGGCATCGCGCTCGGCCGGCCCGGCGTCCCGCTCGGCCTGCTCGGGATCGCGCCCGGCCGGCGCCGGCTCGGCCGCGGCATCGCCGTCGGCCCGGCGGCCGGCTCCGGCGAGCTCCTCCACCGCGGGCCACAGATGCCGCCGGCCGGCGACCCGCCTCAGCATCCAGAGGCCGTCGGGAGAGATCGCCGCCGCCGGCGAGGCGAGCGCCCCGAGCAGCGCCTCGTCGTCGAGCGGGTTCGCCACGCAGGCGAGCAGGCAGAGGGCGTCGCCGACCTGCTGGGAGGACCAGTAGCCGCGGCCGCCGACCACGTAGGGGTCGAGCCCGGCCAGCTCGAGCGCTTCGGCGTACGCGTCGACGTGGGTGTAGGCGCGGAGCAGCAGCACCATCGAGGCCGGCGGCACCCCTTCGTCGGCGAGCTCGCGAAGCCGGCCGGCGAGCGCCCGCGCCTCGGCGACGCGGCTCTGGGGGCTCTCGACAGCCGTCGTGATCGCGGTGCCGGCGTCCTCGTCGCCCCAGCCCTTGCCGTGGGTGAGGAGGAGCTCGACGGCGGGCCCGGCGGGACCGGCGGGCTCGACCGGCTCGCGGCCGACGGCGAGCGGCGTGAAGTCGTCGAGCAGCGCCGCCCCGACGGCGTTGACCGCGGCGAGCACGTCGGGGGTCGAGCGGAAGCTGCCGGTCAGGCCGAGCATCGCCGTCGGCCGCGGCCCCCGGCCGGCGGCGAGCTCGCCGCGGACCCGTCGGAAGCTCTCGAGGTCGGCGCCGCGGAAGGCGTAGATGGACTGCGCCGCGTCGCCGACCGTGAACGTGCTCGTGTCGGGGCCGGCGAGCAGCCGTACGAGCTCGACCTGGACCGGGCTGGTGTCCTGGAACTCGTCGACGAGCAGGTGGTCGAACCGCGACCGCTGTGCCTCGGCGATGGCGGGGTTTCGGGCCAGCAGCTCGACCGCGAGGACCTGGAGGTCGTCGAAGTCGACCGCCGAGCGGTCCGCCTTGCGCGCCTCGAAGCGCTCGGCGAACGCGGCGATGAGCCGGCGCAGGGCGTCATAGCCGCGGGTCAGGGCGGCGGTCTCCTCCGGCGTCGCCGGCTCGGCCCGCCCGTCGATCGCGGCGGCGTCGATCGCGGGCAGGTCGGCGGCGCCGGCGCCGCGGTTGCGGAGCGCGCCGTGCGCGGCGAGCACGATCGACGCGAGCCTGCCGCGGTAGCCGGCGGCCGTCAGCGCGACGGCGTCGTCACCGTCGGCGAGCTCGGCCAGCACCTCGTCGAAGCAGGCGCGCCCGAGCCGGCCGGCCTCGTCTGCGTCGAGGACGCGGAAGCGCGGGTCGAGTCCGGCCGCGGCCGGATGGGAGGCGAGCAGCCGCCGGCAGAACCCGTGGATCGTCGTGATCGGGGCCGCCTCGCCGGCCCGGGCCGCTGCCTGCAGCCGGGCCCGGTCGGCGGCGTCGGTCGCGGTGTCGGCCCGCCGCGACAGCTCGACCCGGACCCGCCGCCGCATCTCCGCCGCCGCCTTCTCGGTGAAGGTGAAGGCGAGGATCCGCTCCGGCTCGACGCCGTCGGCCGCGACCGCCTCGCAGTAGCGCTCGACGAGCACCCGGGTCTTGCCGGTGCCGGCGCCGGCCTCGAGGAAGACGTCGCGATCGCGGTTGCCGATCGCCGCCGCCTGCTCGGCGGTCGGGGCGGGCCCGCGCGGCGCGGCGGTGGCCGTCTCGCCGTTCGACGGCCCGGGCGGCGGCGCGAGGCTGAGCTGCTCGTGGGCGCTCACAGCTTCTCCTCGTCCTCCTCGTCGGCGGCCGGGTCGGGAAGCGCCCGCTCGACCCGGCAGACCGGGGCCAGCGCGCACCACGCCGGGCAGGCGCCCTCGTGGGGATCGCGGTCGATCCGGCCGGCCCGGATCGCGGCGACGACCTCCTCCGCCTCGCGCGCGGCCGCCGCGAGCGCCTCCTCGAAGACATCGGCGTCCACGAAGTCGGTGTTGACGTGCCAGTCGGTGCCGGCCGGGATCGGCGCGTCCCTGTGGTCCTTGCTGAGCAGGCCGCGGGGCCGGTCGTCGCCGGTCGCGGCGAGCGGGCTGTAGAGGCCGCCGATCGGGTCGAGGCCGAACCCGCGCGCGGCGAGCATGTAGAGGGGGAGCTGCAGCCGCCCCTCCTTCGCGAGCCTGGCGGCGGGCACCGCGTTGGGGCTGAGCTTGTAGTCGCGGACCAGGGCGAGGTCGCCGTCGACGTCGATCCGGTCGATCGCGCCGTGCAGGCGGAAGCTCCCGAAGTCGGCCGGGCCCCGGCGATCGTCGGGGCCGTCGCCGAAGCGGACCTCGAGCAGATCCGGGCTCGGTGCGAGCGGGCCGCCCATCGCCGCATCGCGGCGGATGAAGCGCTCGAGGACGGCGTCGAGGCGGGCCAGCGCGATCGATGCCGGCGCCCGGGCCGCGTCCCAGCCGCGCTCTGCCGCGACCTCGCGGAGCAGCTTCCGGGCCCGCTCGGTCCAGCGTTCGCAGTCGCCGGCGGCGGGACGATGCCCGGCCGTCGGCGGGTCCCGGTAGAGGCGCTCGAGCGACTCGTGGACGATCCCGCCGGATTCACGGCCCTCGGGGTCGGGTTCGATCCGCTGCGGCCGCAGCTCCCGCTCCACGAACCAGCGGTACGAGCAGCCGATGAACTGCTCGAGGGTCGAGGCGCCGAAGAGGTCGCGGCGGCCGAGCTCGGCGAGGACGGCGGAGTCGGCGAGCGGTCCGGGCTCCCGGGCCAGCGCCACGCGCTCGGCGGCCGCGGCCACCGTGGCGCGGACGCGCTCGGCGGTCCCGTCGGGCAGCTCGAGCGCTGCGAGCCGCTCGTCGCTCGCACCCCCTGTCGCGGCGACGGCGCGGGCGAGGTCGCCGGGCGAGCTCGCCTCCTCCGGCGCCGGGACCACGTCGGCGAGCGTCGCGCGCTCGACCAGCTCCGCCTCGACCGGGTCGTCGCCGGCCCGCTCGGTCGGCGCCGGCGCCAACAGGTCGCGGACCTCGTCGACGAACGGGCTCCGCGGCGCCTCGCGGCCGGTCTCGTCGCTGGCCGTGAAGGAGAGGTGCAGGCAGCGCTCCGGCTTGGCGACGCAGGTGTAGAACAGGTAGCGCTCCTCGGCCGCCGGGTCGGTGCGCGTCCGCAGGCCGAGGGCGCGGCGGCGCTCGTCGGAGAGCAGCGGGTCGCCGCCGCCGGCCGCCGGGAACACGCCGTCGGCGAGCCCGGCCACGAACAGGTGTGAGACCCGCGTGGCCCGGAGCCGGTAGGGGCTGATCAGCCGGACCCGGCCCTCGGTCGGCCCGCGCCAGAGCGGCACCCGGACGTGGCCGAGGAGCTCGGCGAGCTCGCCGGGCCGGCGCGGTGCCCGCTCGCCCAGCGCCGCCGCCTCGGCGAGCGCGGCCGCGGCCTCGGCGGCGGCCCGGAGCTCCACGGCCGCGGCGCCTGATGGGACGAGCCCCGAGCGCAGGTGGTCGCGCTCGGCGACGTCGGCCGCGGTCCGGGCGAGGACCCGGGCGATCGCCGCGGGGTCGTCCCCGGCGGCCGTGAGGTCATCGAGCGACCAGACCCGCCGCGGCTCGGCGAACTCGCCCGCCCAGGCCGCCAGCGCCTCCTCCGCGGTCCGCAGCCGCTCGCGCCGGACCCGGCGCTCGAGCCAGTCGACCTGGCCGGGGCGGGCGCGGCCGGGCCTGCGCAGGAACGAGACGACCGATGCGGCCGAGCCCTCGCCGGAGGCGATCGCGATCAGCTCGAACAGGCTCGCGCCGGTCGCCGTCGCCGCGAGGGGCACGCTCGCCTCGGGGGCGAGCGGGATGTCCATCCTCGCGAGGACGCGGGCGATCGGCGGCGCCTGGCGGTCGGGGCTGCGGACGGCGATCGCTATCTCATCGGGATCGACGCCGTCGGCGAGCAGGCGCGCGATCCTGCGGCCGATCAGCTCCGCCTCGCCGCGATCCCCTGCCCCCTCGAGGAGCCGCAGCGATCCGTCCGGCTCGATCCGGGCCGAGTCGGGCTCGAACAGGCTCCGCTCGAGGTGGCGGAGCGTCGCGGGGCCGTCCTGCGTGCGCGCCCCGCGTACGGCGACCGCGGCGCCGAGCTCGTCATGGAGGACGCCGAGCAGCTCGGCGCGCGCAGCGAACGCTTGGCGGTCCTCGAAGGTGACGGTGACGGTGACGGGCGCGGCGGCGGCGAGGGCGGCGACGAGCTCGACCTGCTCGCGCGTCAGGTCGTCGAAGCCGAAGAGGAAGACCGGTCGCGACCGCCAGCGCTCCGGGGCGGCCCGCAGCGTCGCCGTCGCCGCGCTCGCGAGCTGGTGCTGATCGACGGCGCCGGCGGCGTCGCGGAGGCGCTCGTAGGCGGCGAACAGGGCGGCGAGCTCGCGCTCGTAGGCGCCGGCGCCGGCGTCATCGACGGCGGCCGCGAACGCGGCCGCGTCGAGGCCGTCGGCCTGCAGGTCGCCGATCAGCGCCTCGAGCGCCGGCGCGAAGCCCTCGCGGCGCGCCGAGCGGGCGAGCTGTCGCAGGCCGGTGGACGCCGCGGCTTCGCGGGCGAGCCAGACCCGCTGGATCGCCGTCAGCGGGACGCCGCCGGGCGCGCCGACGGCGCTCGCGACCTCCCCGAACAGGCCCGGGAAGCTCGTCACCCGGCCGCCGAGGACCCCGCCCGGCATCGCGCAGAGGTCGCGCTCGAGCCGGTCGACGTCGTCGCTGGTCGGCGCGACCAGGACCGGCTCGCGCTCGAGGACGGCGGCGAACCCGGCCACGACGTCGTCCCCGCGCCCGGAGCCGGGCGGTCCGGCGATCACCTCGAGGCTCATCGGCGTCTCGCTGGGGTGGGGGAGGGCATCGCCTGAGCATAGGTCGCGCCGCGGCCACCGCTTCTGACCCGCCATGGCCGCCGCTTCCGCCCGCCGCCCCCTCCCCCCAGCCGCCGCTTCCCTCACCAGCCGCAGCTTCCCTCACCAGCCGCCGCCCCCAGCCGCCCCCGCCACCAGCCGCCGCTTCCTCCGACACCAGCCCCCGGCGAGCGACGAATTTCTCACAACATTTGTGAGGTATGCGTCGCTCGCTCCGGAACGGGCGAGGAGCGCCCATCCGTAGCGCAGTTTTGCCGTCGGGAGCCGTGTCTATCTTCGCCCCGTGCCCCTCTGCTTCATCGATCCGGCTGACGCGATCCGGGTGGTCGCCGATTCCGTCGGGCGCGAGGCCCGGCGCCAGCTTCTCGGCGAAGCGGTGCGGGCCTGGGTCGACGAGATCCCCGACGATGAGCTCGAGGCGCACTACTCGAAGGCGATCCAGGAGCTCGACGAGCACGACATTTCGATGCTCGCCGCCTGGCACGCCTCGATGGACATCGCCCATCCGATCCCGAACCGCGACTTCCTGATCAACGCGTTCGGCTCGCTCGGCCGTCACCGCCGCGAGGCCCTGAAGCTCGCCGCCGGCTTCCGCGGCGAGGAGGCGGTCGACCGCGGCCTCACCGAGGAGCGGGCGCTCGAGACCGTCCTCGAATGGCTCTCGCCCTGCCGCCAGGAGGAGCTGGCGGTGGAGGCGATGGAGCTGTACCTCTGGGACCGCGCCGGCTCCGACAACTGATCCGGCCGCCCGAGCGGCGCCATCTCGACCTCCTCGTCGGCTCACGACCCTGACCGGCCGCTTCGCCTCCTCCGTCGGCCGACCTGACGCCTCTCGGCTCCGCCCGATCCCCCCGGCGCGGGAGCCGGGATGCCCCGTCGCAGCGGACTGAGCTATGAGCTGCAGGTTGCTGGTCCTGCCGGCCAGGAATGCGAGAAAAGGGTCGTAGAGCGACCCGAATCTTGCGTTCTTCGCGCGGACAGGTGCCTACAGGTCGGTCCCGTAGATCCGATAGGTCTTGACTATCTCGGCGCCGGTCGCCTCCATGCCGCGGTTCACCGGCTTGTTCGTCTCGAGGACCCAGCCGTTCTCGCCCTTGTACTGGGGCGTCTGCTCGGCCATGTCGTAGTGGCGCTTGAACAGCGCCGCGGCGACGCCGGTGTGCTGGTAGCCGGGCTTGACGCCGAGCGCGAAGATCCGGACCGCGTCGATCCGCTTGCGGGCCCGCAGCGCCTTCAGCCAACCGAACGGCAGCAGCCGCCCGTTCAGCTTCGCCAGCACCTGGTTGTAGTCGGGGAGGGTCAGCGCGACGCCGACGGTCTCGCCGGCGGCGGTCTCGGCGATCATCGCCCAGTGCTCGTCGAGGATCGGCTTCAGCTCCTTCGCGTAGTGCTCGATCTCGTTGTCGGTGAGCGGCACGAACGCCCAGTTGTCCTCCCAGGCGGCGTTGTAGACCTCCATGAAGCGGGCGATCTCGCCCTCCATGTCGCGACGTCGCATCCCCCGGATCGTGATCCCGTGCTCGGGCTCGAGCTTGTCGGCGAGCTCGAACAGCACCGGCATCACCTCGTTGCGGCCGGAGACGTGCAGGCTCCACTTGTAGAGGTCCATCGCCTTCACGAGCCCGCAGCCCTCGAGCAGCGCCGCGTAGTAGGGGTGGTGCCAGTTCTCGAGGATCTGCGGGCGCAGCTCGTGGCCTTTGACGAGCAGCCCGCACTCGTGGTTGGTCGAGAAGTCGAGCGGCCCGATCGCGTGGTCGCGGCCGCGCTCGCGCAGCCAAGCGAAGGCGGCGTCGAGCAGCGCCGCCGCCACCGCGGGGTCGTCCTCGCACTCGAAGAAGCCGAACTGGCCCCAGTCGTTGTGCTGGAACTCGTTGAAGCGATGGTCGACCTGGGCGGAGATCCGGCCAACCACGCGATCGCCGGAGCGGGCGAGGAAGTACTCGGCCTCGGCGTGCTCGAAGTAGGGGTTGCGGTCGCGGTCGAGGTGGCGCCTGCGCTCGCTGATCAGCGGCGGCACCCACTGCTCGACGCCCTCGTAGAGGCGGAACGGCAGCATGATGAACTCGCGCAGCTCGGAGCGGCCGGCGACGGGGGAGACCGTGATCTCACTCATCGAGCGCCGACCTTATCTCCGCGATCGCCTGGGCGTTGTCGCGGAAGTGGACGGCCTGGATTCCGAGCTCGGCGGCGGCGACGCAGTTGGCCTCGGTGTCGTCGACGAACAGGCACTCGGCGGCGGCGACGCCGGCGAGCCGCTGCAGGGTCAGCTCGTAGATCCGCGGGTCGGGCTTGCGCATCCCGACGAAGGCCGAGTCGACGACCGTCTCGAAGATCTCGTCGACCGGCAGCTTCGCGCGCCAGATCGGCTCCCATTCGCGGACGTTGTTGGTCAGGATCGCCATCCGGTAGCCGCGACCCGACAGCTCCGCCATCAACGCGATCATCTCCCCGTTCGGGTGGAGCCCGTCGAAGTAGGTCTCCCTGAAGCGGTGGAGGCGGGGCCGCTCGCCGATCAGCGGCTCGAGGCCGTCGCGGAGGATGGCGAGGAAGCGGTCCTCGCTGATCCGGCCGCACTCGAGCTCGAACAGCGGGTTGCGGCCGTCGAGCTGCGCGGCGCCCGCCGCCATCGCGGTGCCGAGCTGCTCGAGCGTGACGCCGGTGTCCTCCTGAAAGCGCGCGAAGGCGCCGAGCAGCGGCGAGGTGAGCACGCCGCCGAAGTCACTGATGACGGCGCGGATCGGCACGGGCGGGGATTCTTACCGAAGCGCGGCGGTCGCGCTCAGGGCGTGAGGATGTCGTAGCCGCCGACCGCCGCGGTGCCGCCGAGGCCCCAGGCGAACCGCGCTGCCTCGAGCCGGCCGTAGGGAGTCGCGGCGCCGGCGCCGGCGATCCGGCGGCCGGCCCCCCGCTCGGCCACCGACTCGCCCTCGCGCCAGAGCTCGAGCGTCGCCCGCACGTGGACGCCGGCCTCGTCGTAGGCGGTCGAGAGCAGCGGCTCGGCGTAGGCGGAGGGCTCCTCGCGGGGCTCGATCGTCGCAGCGCCGAGGAGCTCCTCGCCGTGGTCGCGGGAGTCCTCCGGACGCAGCGAGAAGAGGACGAGCAGCCGGCTCTCCGCGGTGATCGCCCAGACCGTCCGCGCCGCCGAGAAGCCGCCGTCGGGCAGCTCGAAGGCGACGCCCGGCCCCGACAGCGGCCCGTCCGGGTCGGAGCCGCTGGCCGCGACGCCGTAGACCGTCACCGCCCGGCCGTCGACGGCGAACTCGAGCGCCGGCCCGGCCGGGCTCCAGGACACCTCGACCGTCCCGTCGTCGGCACGCAGCCGCGCCCGCCCCTCCTCGGCCGGCTCCGGCGAGCTGGCCCGGACCGACCCGCCGTCGCCGATCCGCAGTACGTTCGCCCCCTCGGGGCCGTCGATCAGCGTGCAGTAGCCGCGCTCGCCGACGATGAACGAGATCACCCGCACCGATCAGCGCTCCTCGCCCGGGTCGAGCTCGGGTCCCTCGACGGGGATCTCGCGGGCGCTGCCATCGAGGTCGTAGTCGCGGCGCGGCTGCCGCGGCGCCGGTCCCGGCCGCGGCGGCGGCCCGCCGGTCCTGGCTTCGCGGCGCCAGCCGGATGGACGCCGGTCGTAGATGAAGAAGACCGAGCGGGCCGGGCCATAGCGGCGCGCGATCGCGACCAGCGAGCGGCGCAGCAGCGCCCGGGTCGGCGGCAACAGCAGCAAGAAGCCGAAGACGTCGGTGATGAACCCGGGCGACATCAGCAGCGCGGCGCCGAAGATGATCGCGGCGCCGTCGTAGACTTCCTTGGCCGGAATCCGGGAGCTCGCCAGCGCCTCCTGAAAGCGCCGCCAGGCCGTCCGCCCCTGCGCGCGCAGCAGCGCCGCGCCGAGGAGGCTGTCGGCGATCAGCAGCGCGATCGTCGGCCAGACGCCGATCAGCCCGCCGACCTGGATGATCACGTACAGCTCCGCGATCGGCATCAGGATGAAGAGGAGCACGAGCAGGACCATCGGCCCGCCAGGGTAGAGAACGGCGCCGAGCGGAAGCCGCGCCCGGAGCGGCCGGTTCGCTAACTTGGGCGCATGGCCGAAACCGTCAACGTCAGCGAGGAAGAGGTCTACGAGGCGCTCGAGGAGGTCATCGACCCCGAGCTCGGCCTCGACTTCGTCTCGCTCGGCCTCGTCTACGACGTCGAGATCGAGAACGGCGGCGAGGTCTACGTCACCTTCACCCTCACCACCCCCGCCTGCCCGATCGGCCCCCAGGTCTCCGAGCAGATGAAGGAGTTCGTCGGCGACATCGACGGCGTCGCCGCCGTCTACCCGAAGATGATCTTCGACCCCCCCTGGTCCCCGGAGATGATGTCCGAGGACGCCAAGTTCGCGCTGGGGTTCTGAGGGGGCCACGGCGGACGGCCGGCCCGGGGTCGGTCAATCCGCGGGTCTGACGCGACGCTCCGAGTCGGTCACGCCTGGATGCCACCGGACTGAGTTCGGCAAGCCGGTCGCGCTGAAGTAGGGGCGCATGTACTCACGCAGCAGGGGGTCGTCGACGTAGACGAAGGTGCCGAGGATGCCCCGGGTCATGAGCACCGCGTAGATGTTGCGGACGTAGGCGAGGATGTCCTCGTCGGTATAGGTGATCCCGAGCCGACCGTTGTTCCTCTTGCCCTGTCTGTCGAAGTAGTGCTCTCGGTTGAAGACGATCCGTCCCTCGTCCCGGTCGTAGCCCAGGTCCGGACCGACGAACACGCCGGCGTAGTTGAGGTCGTAGCCCTGGATCGTGTGGATCGAACCCACCTCCTCAACCGAGCTCTCCGAGGCCACCCAGTCCGTTTCGGTTCGATTCCATTGCAGCGTCAGGTCGCCGATCTCGATGTCGAAGGCACCTGGGTCGGTCTTGCTCTTCCACTCCCACGCGAAGCCCGCGAGTAGCCGGGCCAGCCCCTCGGACTGGTCGAGAAGGAGGATCTCGTCGCGCATCAGGACGGGGTCGTCGTAGAAACGCAAGTCGTACGGAGCGAAGCGGTCGGGTGCGGGCGGTGGCGCCCTGTCCGCCAGGATCGCCCGGATGTAGCCGACATAATCACCTCCACCCTCGCGGATGCGGTGCTGGGTCCGAAGGTGGTGCCGCCGGCCCTGGCTTCGGGCCTCCCGGGTAACCCGTTGCAGGTGGCTCGTGGGCAGGTCGGCCGGGCGCACGGTTTGCTCGACGTCGACGAACAGGATCTGGTGGTCGCTCTTGGCCCGAATCCAGTCGAGCTGGGTCTTGCTCGGGTCGTCCTCGCCGAAGAGGCCTTCGGTGATCTCCCGGAACTTGGCGTTCAGCGGGCCGGATGCCTGCGCAGCTCGCTGGTTCAGCCGGTGGGCTTCGTCGACCACGAGGAGATCGAAGCCCTCAGCGTCCTGGCCGACCTGAAACGGCGTCAGGACCATGGCCTTCTCCAGGCCGGGGGTCTTGGCGAACACCCGGGTGATCGACTTCCGGAGCGACTGCTGCGGCACGACCAGGCCAATCCGCAGGTCCCTCAGGAGCTTGATGTGCTCACCGTCGAAGAAGTCGGCATAGCGCGCGTCGGCGTCAACGGGATCCTCCGGATCCGCACGGGCGATGTCGCGCAGGAGCTTGATCAGGTAGATCGCCACGACGGTCTTGCCGGTGCCGGGCTCGCCCTCGATCACGGAGATCGTCGGAGAGCCGGATTCGAGCCCGAACGTCAGTTGCTCGACGATCTCGTCAACGGCGCTCGCCTGATCCGGGGTCAGGGCCTTGAAGGGGGAGAGCTTGAAGAGGTCGCGATTCTCGATCTCGGGCAACGAGCGCTCGAACAGCCCCTGGTCGCGCAGCGCTTCGAAGACCTCGCCGAACGACTCGCGGTACTCCTCGCGCCGAAAATAGTCGCGGTCGGCTTGGCCGAGGTTGCTATTGAGGACCCGATACTTCCCGTCGCCCGCGAACAGGTTGATCAGGTGCGACTCGAGATCGAGGCACACCGACTTGTTGAAGGTCTCGCCGATCACGATCCGGGCATCCCTCAGGCCTCGCTTGCCGGGAGAAGCGAGATGGTCCTTGAGCCGCTTGAGCGCGTCACCGGTCTCGCCGACATAGACCGATCGATCGCCATCGAGCGTGTAGACGACCGGCCAGTTGGACAGACGCTCATCCCCGAGCAGGGAGATCGCCTCCACGCCCCGTCCACTGAAGCGAACCGGCTCGATCCTAAAGCTGTCCATACTTGGTGCTCCGTCCCCGGGCCTTGCCAGGTGGGTACTTCCTGCGGGTCTCCTCGAGCTTGCCGAGGATGATCTCGTCCGTCTGCACACCGAGGTTCAACGCGAGGAGATGGCAATAGGTGAGCACGTCCGCGAGCTCATCGACCACCCGCTTCGGATCCGCGGCGTTCGACCACTGGAAGCACTCGAGCAGCTCGCCCGCCTCGATGGCGATGCTCTTGGCGAGATTCTCCGGCGAGTGAAATTGCTCCCAGTCCCGTTCGGCGACAAAGGCTCGGAGTACCTGCTCGACGCCGTCGTCCATCGCCGCAATGGTATGCGGTGAACAGTTCAGCGATAGGTAGGGCCTGTGGCACGCAATCAGCACTCCCCGGTCTTGATCGGTGACACTGCGCTGGTCACGCTGAGGAGCATGCCCCGTCCCGAGTCGATCGAGCCGATCCACGTCAGCGTCCCCGGTAGTCCGGACGACCCCCGCAGCCTGCGAGACGTCCCCGAGGGGGTGATCGTCCACTACGTGCCGGAGCTCCATCCGGACGACGTCTGCGTCGTCGACGGGATCCCGACCACATCGCCGTCGCGAACGCTGATCGACCTCGCCGAGATGCTGGGCATGGCGGAGCTCCGCGAGTGCTTCGCGCGCGCCCGTGAACTGGGGCTTCTCGACCTCGACGAGCTGGCAGCGGCTCGCGCGCGAGTCGAGTGGCGACCGTCGCTGGCGATGCTCGACGAGGTGATCGCGGAGTTCAGCTGAATTCGCCGTACCGTCTTCTCGAGCGAAGGGGTCCCGGTCGCCTTGCTGGACCCAGGTCGGGCAGCTTCACGTTTGTAGATATCAAGCTCTATCACATGTCGATATCATCCTAACTATGGCGAAGACATCGATCGAGATCGACGACGGCAAGCTGAGGGCGGTGCGCGGGATCCTCGGGACGCGAACCAAGCGCGAGACCGTTGATGCGGCCCTGGACGACGTGATTCGCCGCCGCCGGCGTGAGCAGCTGGTCGAGCGGCTCAAGGCGATGGATGGCCTCGACCTCGACGACGAGCGGGTCATGGCCTCCGCGTGGCGGTAGCGCGCTACCTCGCGGACAAGAGCGCGCTGTCGCGACTGAGGGAGCCCGCGGTCAGCGATCGCCTCGCCCCCCTGCTCGTGGATGGGGCGGTCGCGACGTGCGGAGTCGTCCTGCTCGAGGTTCTGTACAGCGCTCGCTCCGGCGCCGACTACGCGGCAACGAGGGGGCAACTGGGGGGACTGGAGCGGGTTCCCGTCGACGATGTGGCTTTCGACCGTGCCCTCGAGGTCCAGGAGGGACTGGCGCGGCGCGGCGAGCATCGGGGTGCCTCGCTTCCCGACCTCCTGCTCGCGGCTGCGGCCGAACGGGCCACGCTCACGGTCCTTCACTACGACTCGGACTTCGATCGGATCCGCTCGATCACCGGGCAGGCTGCCGAGTGGGTCGTCCCGCGGGGCAGCGTCGACTGATCCCGGCGGTCGCCGCCGATGATTTTCCGGGGTCGGCGGAGTCAATGGTGGAAGATCGACCTCGCGGAAGGAAGCAGCGCATGGCCTCACTGGTCCTGAAGATGTCCGTCTCGCTCGACGGCTGCGTCGCGGCGGCCGACGGGAGCGGCGAGTGGATGGCCGCCGGTCGCTCCGCGGATTCGACCGGTTGGGTCCTCGAGACCGTCAGCGGCGCCGGCGCACACCTCGTCGGTGCCGGCGCCTACGCGGAGTGGGCGTCCTACTGGCCCGGCGCATCCGGGCCGTTCGCCGAGGCGATGAACGAGATTCCCAAGGTCGTGTTCTCGCGCTCGCTCACGTCCGCCGGCTGGGGCGAGACGGAGATCGCCGCCGGCGATCTGGCCGAGGCCGTCACGCGGCTCAAGCGGGAGCGCTCGGGCGGCTACCTGCTCGCCCAGGGCGGGGCACGGTTCGCGCGCTCGCTGGTCGCGACCGGCCTGATCGACGAGTACCGCCTCGTCGTCCACCCGGTCGTCCTCGGCGCCGGCGAGCGGCTCTTCGCCGCGCCGCTGACGATCGAGCCGCTGAGCACCATCGCCTTCAGCGGCGGCGCGGTGGCCCACGTCTTCGCGGCGCGATCGTGATCGACCGGTTCGGGAGAGGGAGTGACCGATGGGCAAGCTGATCTACTCGATGGGCGTCTCGCTCGACGGCTACATCGCCGGGCCGGACGGCTCCTTCGACTGGTCGGTGCCGAGCGAGGAGCTGCACCGCTTCCACAACGAGCGGGTCCGCGAGCTCGGCGGCCACCTGCTCGGCCGGAACCTCTACGAGACGATGCGCTACTGGGAGACGGCCGACCGGGACCCGGAGCTCGGTGAGGTCGAGCGCGAGTTCGCGGCCATCTGGCTGGAGCTTCCGAAGGTCGTCTGCTCGACGACGCTCGCCGACGTCGAGGGCAACACGCGCCTGGTGCGAGATGGCGTCGTCGCGGAGGTCGAGCGCCTGAAGGCGGAGGAGGGAGGGGACCTGGGGGTCGGCGGCGCCGGGCTGGCCGCGACCCTGATCAGGGCCGGCCTGGTCGACGAGTTCGAGCCGTTCGTCCACCCGGTGATCACCGGCGGCGGCACGCCGTTCCTTCCCGATCTGGAGGAGCCGCTCGACCTGGAGCTGGTCGGGACCCGGACCTTCGACACCGGGGTCGTCTTCATGCGCTACCGGCGGTCAGGGCGGGGATGAGCAACGTCCGCTCGGTGACCCGGCAGCCGGCGGAGGGGTCGTCGTGCACGGCGGCTGAGCTCCCGTTCCGCGAGGCGTGCTCCGACGTCTCCGGCGCGATCCTCCACCGCGACCCGGCGACGACGGTGGCCGAGCCCGAGCGCCACTTCGACCTCCCGCTGGGGTGACTCGCGCCGAGATCCCGGCCTCACCCACCCCAGCGGGGCGGGGGCCGGCGCCGGGAGGGCACGCTCGGCGGCGCCGGGGAGGGCACGCGCGGGGGTGCCGGTGAGGGCACGCGCGGGGGTGCCGGGGAGGGCACGCTCGGCGGCGCCGGGAGGGCGCGCTCGGCGGCGCCGGGAGGGCGCGCTCGGCGGGAGGGCACGCTTGGCCTCGCTGGGGCGCCGCGGCCCGAGATGCCGGTGCTGCGCGCCCCAGCGGTCGCGCCGGGGGCGCGGCTCCCCCCGCGCTGGGGCGCCTCAGCACGGGATACCGGCGTCCCGCGCCCCAGCGGCGGCGCCCGGGGCGCGGATCCCCCTGCGCTGGGGCGCCTCAGCCCGGGATACCGGTGCTGCGCGCCCCAGCGGGGCCGGGCACGCAGCGCCGCCGGAGGCGCGATCAGTCAGCCGTGCGGAGAACGGAGCGGGAGGTCGGGGGCACCCACTCGTCGAGGACGGCGGGGGTCGGATCGTCGCCGTCGTGGTGGCGATCGACAACGGCGATCCATCGCAGGGTCCTGTCCGTGATACACAGCGCCCGAGCGCGCCGACGTCGTGAGGGGCGCGACCGACCCGGAAGCGAGAGGCGCTGTGAGCAACCCGATGAGCCCGCGTGAGCCGATCCCGCCCGGCCTCGCCCTCGGCCAGCTTGCGCTGGCCGGCCTCGGGGGGTCGGGGCTGCGGCGCTGGTATCGCGACGGGCTCGGGCTGCTGCCGGGCGGGGGATCGCTGTTCGCGGGGCCGCCGGCGGCGAAGGTCAACGGCCTTCCCGGCCCGGTCCTGCCGGTGCGCTGGCTGATGGACGGGCGGGAGCGCGTCCAGATCGAGCTCTTCCGCTTCCTCCGCCCGAAGCCGCGGCCGCGCCGGGCCGACGAGACGGCCGCCGATCACGGCTACCGGCGCGCCGGCTTCCACGTCGCCGACTTCGACGGGGCCTTGAGCTCGCTGGCGCGGCTGGGATCGGAGCCGATCGGCCCGGTCGTCGGGGACCCGCCGCAGCGGCGGGCCTGCGTGCGCGATCCGGAGGGCAACTGGACCGAGCTGATGGAGGACGACCCGCTCGCCGGCCGGTCGGCGGCGAAGCGGTGGCCGGGCGCGCGGGCGACCCTGCGTACGGTGACGGTCTCGGTGCCCGACCTCGACGCCGCGATTGCGAGCTGGGCCGGCGGGATCGGGCTCGACGACGCCCCGCGGCCCGTTCACCGGGCCGAGCACGAGGCCCTCTGGGGCCTGGGGGGAGCGCGCCGGCGCGATCGCAGCCTCGACGCCGGCACGGCCGTGATCGAGCTCGTCGAGTACGAGGACCCCGCCGGCCGGCCCGAGGAGGCGGGCCGGCGCCTCTGCGATCAGGGGATCATGAACGTCGCCTTCGTCGCGCGCGAGCGGGCGAGCTTCGACCGCACGTTCGAGCGCTGGACCGCCCACGGCTTCGCGCCGACGAGCGCGACGCCGCTCGAGGCCGGCGTCTTTCGCGTCATGTACTTCGAGCTGCCCTCGGGCGAGAACGTCGAGCTGCTCTACCCGCGCCGCTGGGCCTGGCGGCTGACCGGCTTCGTTCCGACCCCGGCGCTGAGGGCACGATGAAGGTCTTCGTGACCGGCGCGCTCGGCTTCATCGGCCGCGCCCTGCTCGACCGCTACCGCGCCGCCGGCGCGGAGGTCGTCGGGGTCGACCGGAGCGCCGATCCGGCGCTTGGAGTCGTCGCCGGCGACACCGTCGAGCCTGGCTCATGGAGCGGGCTGATGAGCGGGGCCGACGTCGTCTTTCACACCGCCGCCGTCGTCTCGAACACGGCCGCCGCGGACGTCTGCTGGCGGGTCAACGTGCTCGGCACGCGTCGGGTCGTCGCGGCGGCGGCCGCCGGCGGCGCCGGACGCCTCGTCCACCTCTCCTCGGTCGCCGCGTTCGGCTTCGACCTGCCCGCCGCCGCCACCGAGGCGGACCCGGTGCGGCCGAACGGTAACCACTACGTCGACACGAAGATCGCCTCCGAGCAGGTCGTCCTGCAGGCGCACGCCGCGGGCGAGATCGAGTGCTCGATCGTCCGGCCGGCCGATGTCTACGGCCCGGCCTCGCGGCCCTGGACGGTGCTCCCGGTCGAGCTGTTGCGTTCGGGCCGGTTTCTCCTGCCGGCGCGCGGCCGCGGCGTGTTCAGCCCCGTCTACATCGACAACCTCATCGACGGCCTCGTCGCCGCCGCCGAGGCCGAGGCGGCGCGGGGTCAGGTGGTCACGATCGGTGACGGCGTCGGGCTGCCGGCCCGGGAGTTCTTCGGCCACTACGCGCGGATGCTCGGCGGGGCCCGCCTGTGGACGCTGCCGACGCCCCTCGCCATGCGCCTCGCGGCCGCCGCCGGCGCGGTCCTCCGCGGCCTCGGCACCGAGACCGAGATCGGCGTCGAGACGATGAGGATGCTCGCCCGCAACGGCGGCTACTCGATCGCGAAGGCGCGCGAGCTGCTCGACTACGAGCCGCGGGTGGACCTCGAGGAGGGCATGCGACGCACCGAGCGCTGGCTCGCCCGCGAGGGCCTGCTCGGCAGCGAGCGCCAACGACAGGAGGAAGACGATGAATAACGGGAACGGGTGGCCGACCGCGGTGATCAGCGGCGGTGGCAGCGGAATCGGCCTGCGGCTCGCCACGATGTTGAGCAAGGGGGGAACCGCCGTCGCGGTCCTCGACCGCTCGATTGGCGACGAGCTGCAGCGCTGGCTCGATGCGGGCGGCGCCACGCCCGCGGCCGTGCACGAGGTCGACGTCAGCGATGGCGCCGCGGTTGCCGCGGCGATCGCGGATGTGGCCGCTGCGATCGGGCCTCCGGCGCTGGCGATCAACTCGGCCGGCGTCCAGGCCTCGGCGGCCTTCGACGCGCTCAGCGAGGAGCGGTTCCGGTCGGTGATCGAGGTCAACCTGATCGGATCCCGCAACTTCGCCGCCGCGGTCCTGCCGCGGATGACTCCCGGCGCCCAGCTGGCGCTGATCGCCTCGCTGGCCGGGCTCGTGCCCAACTACGGCTACGCCGCCTACAGCGCGTCGAAGTTCGGGGTGGTCGGGCTCGCCGGCTGCCTGCGGCTCGAGTACAAGCCGAAGGGGGTCGACGTCTGCGTGGTCTGCCCGCCCGAGGTCGAGACGCCGATGGTCACTGAGGAGCGGCGGAGCGGCGATGCGGTCGGGCTCGAGCTGAAGAAGTTCTCGGGCACGCTCGAGCTCGAGGACGCCTGCACCGAGATCCTCGCCGGTCTCGCGGCCCGGCGCTGGATGGTCGTGCCGGGACGCAGGGCGCGGCTGACGCGCCGCCTCGCCCAACTCGCCCCGGCGGTGATGAGGAGGACCAGCGACCGCATGGTCCGGCGCGCGCTCGCGGAGCGCGGGGCGCGCTGACGCCCCGCGGCGGCGCATCGCTCCGCATCCGACCGGCAGCGGCCTTGACGGGATCCGGAGTGGTCGTGCTTTGGGATCGGAGTTGTCATCCGAGAGGACGGAAAGGCACTCCGGGAACGCGCGGGGCTACCGGCGGCAGCCGCTGAGCCGATCGCGGCCGGCGCCGCCGCGGCAGCGATCCCGCCCCGCGCCCCCGCGCAGGCGGTCGGCGCCGCCATTGCCGTGCAGGCGGTCCGCCTGCGCGCCGCCGCGGAGCCGGTCGCCGCCGCCGCCGCCGCGGATGTGGTCGGCGCCGCTCCCTCCGCGGATCGAGTCGCGGCCGGGGCCGCCGCAGATCAGGTCGTCGCCGCCGCGTCCGCGGATCCGGTCGTCGCCGCGGCCAGCGGCGATCACGTCGCGGCCCGGGGTGCCGCGAATCAGGTCATCCCCGGCGCCCGGCGCGAGGGTGGCGGCGCGGCCTCGACACACGCACGGGTCCCGGCGTCGCTGCGGGCCGTCGCGTCCGGTGCATCGGTCGCTGTCTTCGAACCGCGACAGGTTCGCCAGCGGGAGCTGCTCGAAGCTCGTGCTCACCGGCAGCTCGAGCTCGGCCGGGTGGCGCGGGCGCGACAGCAGGGCGACGTCGTAGGGCGTCGTGACCGGATGGTGCCAGGGGAAGCCCTTGACGTAGGTCGTGAGGTTGGTGAGCGTGAGGCGCAGTCGACTACCCGGCTCGAGGGTGATCACCCGGCTGTCCAGCGGGATCCTCACGTCGATCACCCCGTCCTCGGGCAGCACCTTCAGAAAGCGCATCCCGTGCGTGAACATCCAGCCCGGTGAACCCGCCGGCAGGTCGGGGGGGAGATACCAGAGCTGCGCGACGATCCCCGCGCCGCCGGCGCCCCCGTCCCGATCGATCCTGACCCTCGCGCTGAGCCTCGGCGAGCCGAGCAGTGTGAGGCGCTTCCGAAAGGGGCGCGAGACGAAGTCTGTCGAGGAGCGGATCTGCTCGAGCTCCTGAATTCGCTGCCCGGCCTGCGCACCTCCCCAACCGGAGCGCCCGCACGGGGTGATCATGCTGAACGTCGGACAGGCTCCACCGGGCTCGTGCTCGATCACGGTCTTCGTGAACGCGTCCCGTCGCGAGCCGAGCGCGCCGCTGCCGCGCAGCCAGAGGGTCTCGCGGCCAGTCCGGACGTCGGCCAGCGAACGCACCGCCCGGTACGGCTCACGGTGCTCGCTCTCCTCGCCCTGTACGAGGGGCGTGACCAGCGCCGGTCCGGGCCGCCACCCCTTATCGCGGCCGGCCAGGTAGGTCCGTGCCGCCCACTGGAAGACCTCCTTCTTGAGCACGTTCTCCGACCACGCCTTGAGCTCCTCGCTCCAGGTCGGGAAGAAGCCGCCGCCGCCGTCGTAGCCGAAGGCCTCCTCGACCAACGGGTAGCGGGCCGTCACCCAGTTGCAGGAGTGCGGGTCCGTCGAGAACAGCCAGAGGTCGTTCGGCCGCCTGTAGTCGTCCACGAGCTGCTCCCAGAGCTCCACCTGCCGGTTGACGGGGACGATGCAGTCCCGACCCCCGGTATGCATGACCAGCGCGCGCACGCTGGCGTCGAAGGTGTCGAGGCTGCCGTCGCCGTCGTAGGCGGTCCGGTAGCGCCAGTAGGCGGGCCAGCGCGAGAAGTCCCCGCTCATGGCCTCGCTCACACGGCCCTGCAGGTCCGAGCCCGGGTAGGCCTTGAGCTGTGAGATGACGCCCGGGATCGAGAGCAGGCCGATTCCGGTCGCGCCGTCGAGCCCCTCGGTGGGATCGAGCGACCGCGCCATCCAGTCGCTCATGTCTGGCGAGCCGACGCTCGGCATGACGAGCGCAAACGGCTTCGGGAAGGTCGCCTTGGCAGCGTAGATGAGCGACGTGATGCCGCCGTGGGAGCCGCCGCTCAGCCCGACGTGGCGGGAGTCGACCGCGGGTATCTCCCGGTGGAGGTTCCCGGCGGCGAGACGCTCAAGCAGAGCGTCGTAGTCGGCGAATTCGACCGGGCCGATCCAGCTGCCCGTTCCGTACATGCCGTCGCCCGGCTCGTAGCACGAGCGATGCCCCCGGATCGCCAGCATCACCTGTACGATCCCCTCGCCTGCGAGCTCGATCCGCTGGACCATCCCGGTGTCCGGATCCGCTCCCAGGTTGTCCCAGAAGGTCTTGCCGTGGGCGCCCGCGGTGAGCGGGTCCCGAGTCGCGCAGTAGCCGGTCCCAGGGAACGTGAGCAGCGCCGGGAGGGCGGTAGTTGCCGCGCGCGGGGCCTTGGCGGGCGCGCCGGCGCGGGGGACGATGAACCTCACCTCGAGCCCCTGCATCCCCGCTGTGCCCGGGCGGACGTCGATCCGCAGGTCGATCGCGCGGCAGGAGAACGGCGCCGGACAGTCGATCGGCCCATCGATCACCTCGACCCCGTCGCTGCCGGAATCCTGAGCGGCGGCACCCGGCAGCCCCACGCAGAGCGTGGCGAGGTTCACCAGGGAGACGACGAGCGACCTCCTCATCGCCGACCCAAGCTAGTCGGAGGCCCGTCCCGGCGCAAGCGGGAGCAAGTCGCGAGCGAACCGGAGCCGTCGGCCCGCGACGGCTGCGCGCCCCGGCCGGATCAGGGCTCCAGCAGGGCGTGGACGGTCCGGTAGCCGCCCCGCGGCGGGACCTCGCGGACCGGATCGGAGCCGGGCGCGAGCCCGATCGCGCCGGTGGCGGCGAGGAGCTCCTCGACCACGACGCGAAGCTCGAGAGTGGCGAGCCCGCGGCCGGGGCAGGCGTGAGCGCCGATCCCGTAGACGAGGTTGTGGGGGGCGTTCCCGGCCGGCCGGTAGGCGTCGGGATCGGCGATCGCGTCCGGATCGCGGTTGGCCGCGGTCCAGTTGAGCACGACCCGCTCGCCCATCCGGATCGTGCGGCCGCCGACCTCGACGTCGGCCGTCGCGATCCGCCGGTTCGAGACGAACGGGTCGTCGATCCGGAGGATCTCGTCGATCCCCGCCTCGAGCTCGGCGCTGCCCGGGCGAGCGCTGCGCCAGCGCTCCTGCAGGCCGGCGTCGACGGCGAGGCGGTGGACGACGACGCCGACGCAGGCAGCGATCGACCCGAGATCGCCCGCGGTCCAGTTGCGGAGGATGCTGATGATCTCCTCGTCGCTCAGCGGCTTGCCATCGAGCTCGTCGCGAAGCAGCGCCGTGGTGACGTCGTCGGGCGCCTCGCCTCCGGCCCGGCGCCGGGCTTCGAGCAGCGAGCGGATGATCCCGTCGAACCGCTCGGCGACCGCGACCGTGCGGGTCAGCTGCCGCGAGCGGGTCGCTGCGAGGTTGTCGTCCATCCACGCGAGCAGCGTGTCCTCGAGCTCCGCCGGCCAGCCGAGCCAGGCGCTCTGGGCGCGGACCGCGTAGCGCGCGCCGAGCCCCGCGACCACCTCGATCGGCAGGCCGCGGGGCAGCGATCGGACGAGGTCGGCCGCGATCTCGCGAAAGCGGGGCTCGAGCCGGGCGACCGGCTCCGGCGCCAGGTAGCGGTCGATCAGCGCCCGGAAGCGGGCGTGCTCGGCTCCGTCCATCCCGTTCGGCGCGTTGAGGTGGCGCGAGACGCGGCTCGAGAACGTGGCCGGGTCGAGCGCCGCGCGGACGACGTCGGCGTGCCGGAAGAGCGTCCAGGCGCCGGCGCCGTCGCGGGCGACCGGACAGCGCGCCCGCAGCGCGTCGTAGGCGGCGCGCGGATCGGCGGCGATCGCCGCGGAGGCGGGGCTCCAGTCCCGCTCGCTCACCGGGCCGGCCTCCCGGCCCGGGCTCGATTGCGAGCGGGAGGAGCCGGCCGACGCGACGTCAAGGCGGCGGGGGCGATCGAGCCGGGATGGAGGCCGCGCGCTCAGGCGGCCGCGCCTTCGGCCCCGACCTTCGTGTCGCGGGCCGTGTCATCGACGCGGCCGGGTATCTCGACGAGCGTCAGTCCCGCCCAGGTCACGTTCGCCCACAGCAGCGTCCCGAGCGTCAGGTGGCCGACGATCAGGCCGGCATGCTTGCCGAGCCAGACGTTCATCGCCCCGAGCAGGACCTGGAGCAGGACGACCCCGGCGGCGGTGAAGAACGGCCAGCGGCGGATCCCCCGCGAGAGGGCGAGGGCGACGAAGCCGAGGACCGCGATCGTCGCGGCGAACATGAGCACGCGATGGGTGAGCTGGGCGTCGAGCATGCTGTCGCGGCCGAACGGCAGCAGACCGTCGCCACAGCCCGGGAACTCCTGCCCACAGGCGAGGTGAGCGCCGGCCACCGGCTCGTTGGCGGTGCCTTCGCCCTCGGTGCCGGCGACGTAGCCGCCGGCGACGATCGTCGCCAGGACCAGGAACGCCGCCACCGCGGCGGCGATCCTGAGCGCCGGCGTCGCGGCCGCGGCCGCTGGCTCCGGCTCCTCGGCGGCGGCCCGGTACATCGCCAGCAGGAGGGCGAGCAGCACCATCGCCACGCCGAGGTGGACGGCGACGAGCACCGAGTGCAGGTTGTGCTCGACGGTGAGGCCACCGAGCCCCGCCTGGACGAGGACGAGGGCGAGGGCGAAGATCGAGCCGCGGACCAGCCAGGGGCGCTCGCGCATGGTCCGCCACGCGCGCCAGGCGAGCAGCAGGATCAGCACGGCGACGATGCCCGCCACGACCCGGTGGGTGAACTCGATCAGGGTGCTACCGCCGACGAACGGGACGACCTGGCCGTCGCAGAGCGGCCAGCCATGGGTGCCGCTGCCGGCGGGACCGCAGCCGAGGCCGGAGTCGCTGACCCGCACGACGCCGCCGATCACGATCAGCGCGAAGGTGGCGATCGCGGTCGCACCGGTGAGGTGACGGAACCGGATCAGATCGTCGCCCCTGCCGTTGGAGCGTGGCGTCTGCATCGCTCCGGTGTTATACGTCATTCCCACCGGCCGCGCCTGCGGCCGCGGGCCGCCGCCGGTCGGCCCGCCCCGGCCCGCCCGCGACCGGCGGTGGCGTCGACGAGCACCGCGGTGGCGGCCGGCGGCCCGGCGCGGATCCGGTCGCCGATCGCCGGCACGGGCTCG
This sequence comes from Solirubrobacterales bacterium, assembly GCA_041393495.1. GTDB lineage: Bacteria > Actinomycetota > Thermoleophilia > Solirubrobacterales > 70-9 > RHKX01. Next base: position 33,343 of record JAWKKA010000007.1, read on the forward strand.
ATCTGCTCCGCGTCGGCGTCTGGACACGTCGCGGCGATCTCAAGGACGGCAACGGTCCTGCCGATCTGAGCTAGCGATCGGCCGCCCGGGCGCCAGCGCCGGCGATCCGCGCGGCCCGACACCCCGAACGCATGCAGAACCGCTGCCGCAAGCCGATCGCGATCGCCGTCCTCGTGGCCGCGCTGCTGCCCGTCGCGTTCGCCGCGGGCGGGCAGGGGCCGGCCCCCGCCCGGGCCGGCGCCGACCCCGTCCGCACGGCCTCGAACGAGTTCCGCAAGGGCGACCGGGTGAAGACGGTCCCGATCGGCCGCAGCGCCTGGCAGGACCCGCGCTCGATCATGTCGCTGAGCCCGAGGGAGGTCGGCACGCTCGAGCCCGGCCGCCGGCTCGAGGTCGCCGGCGACGCCGAGGTCACGGTCTGCGCGAAGGCGACGGGCGGGCACGCCGGCACCCCCTGCGTCGGCCGCACCTACGACTACGACCCGTACCTGAAGATGAAGATCGTCGCCGGGCCGAGTCCGGCCTCGACCGGCGGATCGAACACGGTCGATCTGACCGCGGCGAAGTCGCTGACCTGCTCGCAGCACCAGCCGAACCGGAACCGTCACTGCGTGCTCGGGATCCCCTGGAGCGGGATCACGATCCCCTCCGGGGACCGGCTCGCGTGCGCGCCCGGCAACTGCTACGTGAACCTCGTCCTCTCCGCCGACCGATCGAGCGCCCAGGACGGCGACGTCGTCGTCGTCGGCTCCAGCGACGACAGCAGGCGGATCCACCAGGGGCGGACCCAGCTCAGCTCGGTCCTGTTCACCGGCGGCGACCGGGCCGCGCGGACCTACCGCCGCGGCCGCCCCTACAAGGGCCGGCTCAAGGTCGGCCCCGACGACTCCGCGAGCCATCCCCAGGTCGCCTACTCGCTGCCGCTCGGCGGCCTCCGCAAGGGCGACCAGCTCGTCGTCGAGGGGCGGGCCGTCACCGGGATCGGCTCGCTCCCCTACAACATCACCCAGCGCGCGAGCCTGATCTTCACGAACAAGCCGGGCTCGGTGAAGCCGAACGGCACGATCATCGAGACGAACCCGCGCCTGTCGGCCGACAACGGCTACGGCTGCACGCACGGCCCGAGCGGCCACCGCAACCCGTGCACGGTCGGGAAGTTCGGCGTCGTCTCGGTCAAGAAGTCGTCACAGAAGACCTGGTTCATCAACTTCGTCGTCTCCCAGGAGGCATCCGACGTCAGCCCGAAGGCGAGCCGCTGGCGGCCGAGTGACCGCGTCTCGATCTCCGGCGCCGGCTCCCTGACCGCCTGGAAGTACCGCGGCACCTCCTCGTGCGGCGACTGCGCGATCGGCGGCACCGGCTCGTTCCGGTTCGCTCCCGGCCACGAGCCGGGCTCGCGGCTGTTCAAGCGCCTCGTCCGTGCCCTCAACGGCTTCGGGATCACCGAGGGGCGCTACGCGTGCGAGGGTCGTGGCCGGGGCCCGAGCAAGCTGATCTGCAAGTGGCACGCCGAGGGGACCTTCGGGCAGTCCCGCCACTACGTCTGCGACTCGAAGGCCTACCTCTCGCGCAAGAACAACTGGTCGATCAAGGTCTGCAAGGACGCCCTCGGCGCCCAGCTCTGGCACCTCCTTCAGGAGCGCTCGATCGAGCCCACCTACGCCGGCGCCTGCCAGCAGACGAGCAGGCACGCCTTCAAGTGCAAGTGGTTCGCCAAGGGCGAGCGCGCCAGCGGCCCCTACTTCTGCCGCGGCTTCGGGCGCTACTCGGCGAAGAGCCACCACTGGGACATCGATCCCTGCCGCAACGAGCGCTGAGCGTCGGCAGGACCGGCTATGCCTCCGCGGCCCGGACCGGCGCCGGGGTCAGGGCGGCGGCGGCGATCACGAGGACGAAGGCGAGGATCCGGGCGCCGAAGCCGAGCGCGTCGGCCGGGATCGGATCGCCGAAGACGACCGGGCCGGAGAGGATCGTCAGCGCGTTGGCGGCGACGGTCGTCACCGCGATCACCGGCACCGCCTTGCCGATCTGCAGGCTCTTTGCGGAGACGGTCAGGCCGACGAAGGAGGCGACGATGATCAGCAGCACCAGCGGGCTGACGAGGACGGTGGTGAGGCTCTCGCCGAAGGTGCCGGTCTGGGCCTTGATCGCGGTGTCCGAGGCAGCCCAGAACAGGCCGGCGGCGGCGCCGAGGGCGACCCCGGCGTGGCCGGTCCGCCAGCCCGCCCAGGCGACCGCGACCGCGAGCGCGACCACCGTCGCGAGGAAGACCGTCAGCGTCAGCGCCTCGTAGTCGGAGTGGGCGCCCGCGGCGGAGCCCGCGAGGGTGGCGGCGAGGAAGGCGAGCCCGAGCGCCGCGAGGGCGACGCCGACCCACTCGCGCCGCGTCACCTCGTGGGCGAACAGGCGGTCGGCGACGACGGTGAGCAGGACGAGGCCGCCGGCGATCACGGACTGGACGAGCGAGATCGGCGCCAGCGCCAGGGCGGCGACGTGAAAGCCCCACGAGCCGATCGCGATCGCGATGCCGAGGACGTACCAGCGGTTCCGAAACAGCGCCAGCGAGGTTCGCACCGGCCGCGCCCACTCGACCGGCGGCGAGGCCGCCGCCCCCCGGTGCTTGTAGAGGAAGCCGACGACGGCCAAGAAGGCCGTCGCGACTGCCAGCAGCAGGCCGATCTGGACCGAGAGGCTCATCGCGAACTGAGCAGGCTACCGGCCGGCGCCGGCGGCCGGCGCAGCTCAGGCGGGCTGGTCGGGAGGGGCCGGGCGCTCGGGGCCGGGCCCGGCGTCGCCCTCGTCGTCGCCGTCGTCGGTGAGCCTGATCTGGGCGATGTGCTCCTCGTCGGGCAGCATCTCGAGGATCTCGCCGACGATCCGCCGGGTCCGCTCGTCGCTGCCGGGCTCGACCGCCAGCGTCCGCAGCGCCTCGTGGGTGAGCCGGAGCTGCGCCGGGGTCAGCTCGAGGTGGTAGCGGAACGGGCTCGGACCGGGATCGGACACGTCAGCCGGACGGCGTTCTCGCCCGCCCGGATCCCTTCGCCTCGGGGCGGCGGACCCTCTGCTTGCGTTGCCCGGCGCGCTGCTCGGCGGCGTCGGCGGCCTCGAGGAGCTGCTTGACCTCGGCCTCGATCCCCTCGGCGATCAGGTTGATGTCCTCCATCGCGTCGTAGTCGCCGAGCAGGCCGAAGTCGATCCGGCCGTTGTAGGACATGATCGCGATCGCGAGCGCGTGCCGCTCGGGCAGGAATGCGACCGGGAAGATGTCGAGCAGCTCGCGACCGAGCACGTAGAGCGGGATCTGCGGCCCCGGCACGTTGGTGACGATCAGGTTGAACAGCCGCGTCGAGAAGTTGATCCGCGACGCCTGCGCGAGCAACGTCGGCGGCGCGAAGTCGTTGAACCGTGAGATCACCTCGGCCCCGAGCGCCTTCTTCGACGACTTGACCCCGTCCATCGCCTCGCGCACCGTCCGCAGCCGCGCCACCGGGTCCTCGATGTAGACCGGGAGCGGCCCGCGCACGGCGGCGATCTGGTTGCCGAGATGCCCGCGCTGGTCGGTCGCCCGGATCGAGACGGGGACGAGCGCCCGCAGCTCGAGGCCCTCGGTGCGAACGCCGCGGGCGCGCAGCCAGCGGCGCAGCGCCCCGGCGACGGCGCAGAGGACGACGTCGTTGACGGTCCCGCCGAGCTCGGCCTTGATCCGCTTGAACTCGGCGAGGTCGCCGCGGACCCAGGTGTAGCGGCGGTGCGGGCCGATCGGGCTGTTCAGGGGCACGTCCGGGGCCGGGTTCGCGAACTCCCAGGCGACCTCGCCGAGGCCCTCGGCGGCGTCCTGGACGCTGCGGGCCGCGGCCTTCGGCGAGCTCACCGCCGCGGCGAACCGGCGAGCCGCGCCGAGCGGCGTCCGCGCCACGGCGCCGATGCCGCGGGCGGCGAGCTCGGCGCCGGACGGGCTCGGGCTCGGAACCCACTCGCGCTCGGCCCCGGTCGGCTCGGGGACCGGCTTGACGTCGAACAGGACCGTGGCGATGTCGACCCCGGAGATCCCGTCCACGAGCGCGTGGTGGGTCTTCGAGATCAGCGCGAAGCGCCGCTTGCGCAGGCCCTCGACGAGCCAGAGCTCCCAGAGCGGCTTCGTCCGGTCGAGATGCTGGGAGAAGACGCGGGCCGCCATCCGCCGCAGCACCGCCTCGTCGCCGGGGGGCGGCAGGGCCGAGTGGCGGACGTGGTAGCCGACGTGGAACTGCGGGTCGTCGACCCAGAACGGGCGGCCGGTCTCGACGGGCGGGAAGGCGAGCTTCTGGCGGTAGCGGGGGACGAGGTGAAGGCGGCTCTCGACGTGCTCGAGCAGGTCGTCGTAGCTCGGCGGCGGCCCCTCGAAGATCGTCACCCCGCCGATGTGCATGTGGCTCGTGCTCGACTCGTTGGTCAGAAACGAGGCATCGATCGCCGTCAGCCGGTCCATGTGTCCCTGAGGCATGGCCCTAACGTATCGCGCATGTCCAAGCCCCGCCACCGCGCGGCCGCGGCCGCGTTCGGGCCGGGCCTCGCCGCGCTCGCGGCCCTTCTCGTCACCCTCGGCGGGTGCGGAGGCGGCGATCCGACGACCCCTGCCGGCAGCGCCAGGGACGGCTTCGACGGCGCCCGCGCGTTCGCCGATCTCCGCGCCCAGGTCGCGCTCGGACCGCGGCCGTCAGGCTCGCCCGCGGCCCGGCGGCTGTCCGGCCGCCTCGCCCGGGCGCTGCGCCGCGCCGGCGTCCGCGACGTCAGGGTCCAGCGCCCGCTCCGCAACGTCGTCGGCACGATCGGGGGCCGTGGCGCCGGCGCGGTCCTCGTCGGCGCCCACTACGACACCAAGGACGGCATCCCCGGCTTCGTCGGGGCGAACGACGGCGCGTCGGGCGTCGCCGTCGTCCTCGAGCTCGCCCGCTCGCTGCCGAACCCGATGCCCGGGCCGGCGCTGGCGATCGCCCTGTTCGACGGCGAGGAGCCGCGCGGCGCGGCGCCGTTCGCCACCGACGGCGCCCGCGGCAGCCGCCAGTACGTCGAGTACGCGGCGCGGGGGAGGGGCGGCGTCCCGCCGCTCGCCGCGATCGAGGCGATGGTGCTCTTCGACATGGTCGGTGACTGCGACCTCGCGATCCCCCGTGAGGCCAACTCCGACGAGCGTCTCTACGGCCACTTCGCTGCCGCCGATCCGGCCGTCTTCGCCGGCACGACCGGCGCGATCGCCGACGACCATCTGCCCTTCATCGCCGCCGGGGTCCCCGCCGTCGACCTGATCGACTTCGACTACGGGCCGGGAGCGGAGCCGGGCGAGTGGTGGCACACCCCCGCCGACGACCTCGGCGGCGTCTGCCCGGAGAGCCTCGACGCCGTCGGCGCCGCCGCCCTGCGGGCGCTGCCGCGGATCGGCAACGGCTGAAGTCCGGAGTACCCTGTCGGGGACGTGGACGGGCAAGACCGCAACGGCGGCTCCCGCGCCGGCTCCCGGCCCGAGGTGCCGATCGGGGGGCGGATCCTCGAAGGAGGGGCGCGCGGCGTCGGCCGCCTCGCCGGCGCCGCCGGGATCGACCGGACGGTCGAGGTCGCGGTCGAGGAGGCGATCGTGCGCGCGCTCGAGAGCGCCGCGGTCGAGCGCGCGATCACGCGGCTGGTCGAGGACGGCCGCCTCGCCGACGCCGTCGCCGACTCGATCGACGAGGAGCGGCTCGAGGCGACGATCCGCCGCGCGATCGAGAGCGAGGTCGCCGACCGCGTCTGGGAGGACATCCTCGCCAGCGACAAGGCGCAGATGCTCGTCGAGCGGATCGCCGCGGCGCCCGAGGTCCGCGTCGCGGTCGCCTCGCAGGGCGTCGGGCTGATCGCCGACGTCGGCCGCAAGCTCTCCCGGGTCGCGAGCGCCGTCGACGACTTCCTCGAGCGGCTCCTCCGTCGGGTCTTCCGGCGCCCGCAGCGCAGCGAGCCGACCGACCACGTCGGCCTCGTCGTCCGCGGCCTCGCCCTCGCCGCCGACGCCGGGATCCTCGCGGTCGCACTGGCACTGTCGACGGCCATGCTGTCGGGGGTCTGGCAGCTCTTCACCAACGACACGATCCCGGCCTGGCTCGCCGCTCTGCTGACCGCGATCGCCGTGCTCGCGGCCGGCGCCTACTTCGCCGGCTTCTGGGCGCTCGAGGGCCAGACGCCCGGCATGCGCTTCGTCGCGATCCGGGTCGAGCACCGCGGAGCCCCCGAGCTCGGCTTCCGGCGTGCCTTCCGGCGCCTCTGGGCGACCGCGCTCGCCGTTGCGCCGGCCGGGATCGGCCTGCTCGGGGTGCTCTTCCGCGACAACCGCCGCGGGCTCCACGACCGCATCTCCGATACCGACGTCGTCAAGCGGGACAACCGCGTGCTGGCGCCGTGGTCGCAGAACCGCGTCCCCGGCGGGCCCGGCTGAGCCGACCGTCCCCCGCCGCTACCCTTGGGGGCGTGGCGGAAGCCGATCGGAACACCCCGCGACGGGTGCTGCTCGCGGCCCCGCGCGGCTACTGCGCGGGTGTCGACCGTGCCGTGCAGACCGTCGAGCATGCGCTCGACCTGCATGGCGCCCCCGTCTACGTCCGCAAGGAGATCGTCCACAACAAGCACGTCGTCGAGCAGCTCAGCAAGCGCGGGGCGATCTTCGTCGCCGAGGAGACCGAGGTCCCCGAGGGCGAGCTCGTCGTCTTCAGCGCCCACGGGGTCTCGCCCGCCGTCCATGCCAACGCCGCCGAGCGCAACCTGCGGACGATCGACGCGACCTGCCCGCTGGTGACGAAGGTCCACGTCGAGGCCCGCAAGTTCGCCGAGCAGGGCTACACGATCGTGATGATCGGCCACCACGGCCACGAGGAGGTCGAGGGGACGACCGGCGAGGCGCCCGAATCGATCATCCTCGTCGAGACGATCGACGACGTCGACCGCCTCGAGATCGAGGATCCCGACCGGGTCGCCTACATCACCCAGACGACGCTGTCGGTCGATGAGACCGCCGGCGTGATCGCCCGCCTCCGCGAGCGCTTCCCGAAGATCGCCAGCCCGAAGTCGGACGACATCTGCTACGCGACGACGAACCGCCAGCTCGCCGTCAAGCAGCTCGCCGCCGAGTGCGATCTCGTGCTCGTGATCGGGTCGCGCAACTCGTCCAATTCGAACCGGCTCGTCGACGTGACCCGCGAGCTCGGCACCGCCGCTCACCTGATCGACAAGGCCTCCGAGGTCGAGGAGGAATGGCTCGCGGGCGTCGAGACGCTCGGGATCACGTCGGGCGCCAGCGCCCCCGAGGAGCTCGTCGACGAGCTCGTCGCGATGTTCCGCGCGCGCGGCGCCGAGGAGGTGGCCGAGCTCCGCGCCATCGACGAGGACGTCCGCTTCATGCTGCCGAAGCCGATCCGCGTCGACCTCGCGGCCGCCGGCGCCCGTTAGCCGGCGACGGTCGAAGCCGATCGGCGTCGACCTCGCGGCCGCCGGCGCCCGTTAGCCGGCGACGGTCAGCTATCTTGGCCGCACGGTGGCCGGCGATACGGCAAACGCGATGCGCATCGACAGGTCGGCGGCCGCCGACCGACGCCGCCGCGCCGCCGCGCCGCCGCTGCTGGCCATCGCCGTCGCCGTCGCGCTGATCAGCGCGCTCAGCGGCGGGCCGCTCGATGCCCTCGCCGGCCTGCCGATGCTCGTCCTCGGCGCCGTCCTCGCCCTCGGCGGCAGCGCCGGCGTCGAGACGCTCGTCCGTCTCGCCGCAGCGCGTGACGATCGGTCCCGAGCCGACACTGGCCTCCGGCGCCGGTTCCGCCTCTTCTCCGATCACGCGCCGGCGTTGCGGCTGCTCGTCGCCGGCCGGCCGCTGCGCGGCCCGCCCCGCCCCGCCGCTGCCTAGCCCGCACCCGCGGGCCGGCACCCGAGTTGGAACGAGGGCTCCCGTCTGCGCGGGAGCACGATGCCGCGGTCGCGATCGCGGCGCGAATCTGAGGATTGGAGCAATCGATGTTCGATCGGGTCGTTCGACGGCCCCGGATGCGCCCGTTGGCCCGGGTGCACGCGGTCGTTCTGCCCGTGCTGGTCCTGATCGTCGGCTCCGGATGCGGATCCGGCGACGACGGCGATCGGTTGAACGGGATGACGCGGACGCCGCCGACCGAGGTCGGCAGGGTCTCCCTGCCCGACGTGAGCCCGGGCGGCGGCGGTCGGCAGGCCGAGCTGCGGGGCGCCGACGACGGGCTCATGCTCGTCTACTTCGGCTACACGTCCTGTCCTGACGTCTGCCCGACGACGCTCGCCGATCTCGGCATGGCGCTGAAGGGGATGCCCGACGGGCAGGCCCGTCGGGTCGAGGTCGGGATGGTCACGGTCGACCCCAAGCGCGACACCGCGCGGGCCCTCAACGGCTACCTCGGGCACTTCTTCGCGCCCGGGCGCTTCGCCTCGTTCCGAACCACCGACGGTGACGAGCTCGCCGCCGCCGAGAGCGCTTTCGGAGCTTCCAGCAAGCTCGGAAAGCCCGACCGGCACGGCAGCTACGAGGTCGCTCACACGGCTCAGGTCTTTGCCGTGGACGGCACGGGGAAGGTGCTCGTCGAGTGGCCGTTCGGCACCCCGTCAGATGACATCCGCTCCGATCTCGAGCGGTTGCTCAGCGACGACGGCGCCGGATCGGCCTGATACCCAGCGAAAGAGAGACAACGATGAAGAAGACGATGTTCCTGTCGGCTGCGGCCGTCGCCGTGCTTGCGATCGCGGGCTGCGGCAGCGACGACAGCAGCGACGACACGACCGCCGCCTCCGACGAGACGAGCGTCAGCGATGCCTGGGCACGCGTGACCACGCCGACCCAGACCACGGGCGCGGTCTACATGACGATCGAAAGCCCCGACGGCGACACCCTGACCGGCGCTTCGGTGCCGAGCTCCGTCGCCGCCGAGGCGCAGCTACACGAAACGACCGACGAGGGCCCGGATGCGGGCGACTCGATGGACTCCACGGGCTCGATGGATTCGGGCGACCCGATGATGGGCATGCACGAGGTCGACCGGGTCGAGATCCCGGCCGGCGGGACCCTGATGCTCGAGCCCGGCGGCCACCACATCATGCTCATGGACCTGGCGAAGCCGATCGCGTCCGGCGACACGATCCCGGTGACGCTCGAGCTCGAGAAGGCCGGCGAGATCGAGGTAGATGCCACCGCGCGGGAGGAGTAGGCGCGGGGCGGCCGCTGCGACGGCCATCGCGGTCGTCGCAGCGGTCCTCGCCGCGTGCGGCTCGGGGTCCGGCGAGGCCGGCGAGACGATCCGCTTCGAGATCCCGGCCGGGGCGGGGGATCTCGTCGACGCCGGTCGCCCGGTGCCCGGGGTGCCGAAGCGGATCGAGGGCAGCGTCGGGGACACGGTCGAGGTGGTCAACCGCGATTCCGAGCTTCAGGTGGTGAGCGGCTTTCCCGTCAATCCCGGCCAGACCCTGCGGATCCCGCTCAACCGGGCCGGCGCCTACGAGGTCGAGTGCTCGGCCCACGAGAGCAACAGCCTGAAGATGGTGGTCGCCCCCTGAGCTGAGCGGGGCGCTCAGCGCTCCGGGCCGGGAGCGAACGCCAGCGACCAGACCCTGACGTCGCCTTCGATGTCGAGGCGGACCTCGTGCATGCCATGGACGGGATGGCCGCTGAGCTCGTAGAGGCCGGGCCCGTCGAGGACGATCGCGCCGGTCGGCTCGCCGTCGACGGCGAGCGCGACGGTCCCGGAGCCGTCGAGCGCGGCCCAGGCGCCGGCGCCCGCGTACTCGACCTCGAGCGGCTCGCCCGGCCGCGAGGGCGTCCAGGGCAGATCGTGCGCGCCGCCCGGGAACACCTCCTCGCTCGGCCTGCCGATCCGGGGCTGGCGGCCGCGCGGGGGCGCCTCGAGGATCGGCTCCGGCAGGTCGCGGCCCTCGCCCGCGGCGAGCTCGGCGCGGACCGCCTCCTCGGTCTCGTGGTAGGCGCCCTCGCCGAAGTGCGCGTAGCGGAGCGTTCCGCCCTGTCCCCAGAGGAACGTCGACGGCCAGCCGCGGCAGCCGTAGGCGTGCCAGATCCGGTGCTCGCTGTCGTTGCCGACCGGGAAGTCGAGGTCGAGGCGGGCGAGCCCGGCCCGAAGCGCCTCGTCGGAGGCCGCGAGCTGCGAGCGTGGCGAGTGGACTCCGAGGACCGAGAGGCCGCTGTCGGCATAGGCGCGGGCGAGCGCCGAGACGAACGGCAGCGTCCTGATGCTGCTCAGCTCGCCGAGCTCGAAGAAGTGGACGAGCAGCGCCGCGCGGGCCGTCAGCCGCTCGCTGACCGGCGGTTCGGTCCCGATCCAGGTGATGCCCGGGGGAAAGGACGGGATCGCGATGTCGTCGCGCTGTGGCCGCACGGCGCGAGCATCGCAGAGATCCACGGCCCCGGCCTCGAACCGGGCCGACCCGCGGGCCGCGGCGCCGGGGTCCGCCGCGGCTCAGGCCTGCGGCGGGCCGGCCGCCCGGCGCCTGCGGACCACGAGGATCAGGATCGCCAAGCCGATCGCGACGAGCCCGAGGGCGATGAACGGAGCGACCGGAAACCCGGAAGAGCCGACCCAGTAGAGGGTCCCCTGGATCGCCGCCGGCCCGCCATCGACGCGCAGCGGGATCTCGTAGTCGAAGACCTTCGTCCGCTGCCCCTCGTCCTCGACCTGCGGCGGGATCGAGGTGCTCATGTAGTGCGAGCGGTGGTCGTGCCAGGAGAACTCGCCGGTCCCCGCGACGAGCTTCCAGTCGGGGTCCGCCTCGGGATCGGCGCCCGCCGGCACCTCCGCATCGCCGTAGCGGTCGGTGTTCAGGTAGTAGGCGGGGGAGGCGAGGTTGGCCTCGACCGCCCCGTCGGGTGAGAAGCGCAGGTAGGGCTCGCCCTCGTAGCCCTCGACGATCACCGTGCTGTCGCCGTCGTTGGTCAGCACGATGTCGGAGTCGTAGTTGAGGACCTCGGCGCTGAGGCCGTCGACGGCCGGCCTGATGGCCGTCACCTCGGATCTGAAGTTGGGGTCGCCCTGGTGGGCGTCTGCGTGGCCGGCGACGAGGGTCGTCGTCGCCAGGCCGAGCGCGAATGCGCGAAGGAGCCGTCGCACGGCCTGCTCCCTTCGGCTCGGGATCTGCCCGCCGGTCGCCGGGACTGTACCTACCGGGGTGATCGGGGACCGGCCAGCGCCGCCGATCGACTGGCCCGCCGCGAGCCGCGGCAGGCCCGGGAAGCGATCGGCTAGCCTGCTGCGACGATGAGCCGGACCGACCTCGCGATCGGCATCTGCCTTGGCATCGTCATCGCCCTGGCCGCCTTGGCCTTCTACGTCTTCGGAGGCTCCGGCGAGTCGATCGACGCCCCGTCGCTCGACCACTCCACGCCCGCGGCCCAGCCGGCGGGCCAGAAGTAGCCCCCCGAGGAAGGAACGATGCATTCGAACGCAACCAGGATCGCTGCCCTGCTCGTGACCCTCGCGGTCATCGTCGGCCTCTTCTTCGCCTTCAGGGGCCCCGGAGACGACGGCGATGCGACGACCGCGACGACGGAGGCGGCGACCGCCACGACGACCGCCGCCCCGCAAGCCGGCAAGGCCGACGGGGTGACCGGCTCGCCCTCTCCCGTCACCGCCATTCCGCGGATCGACGTCGTCGACGGCGAGCCGAAGGGCGGCGTCGCCGAGCTCGAGTTCGACAAGGGCGACGAGATCGCGTTCGAGGTCACCTCGGACGCCGCCGACGAGGTCCACGTCCACGGCTACGACGTCGAAGCCGAGGTGCCCGCCGGCGGCACCGCGAAGCTCGACTTCCGGGCCGACCTCGACGGGGTCTTCGAGGTCGAGCTGCACCACTCCGGAACCGAGATCGCGGTGCTGACGGTCAACCCGTGAACGGAAGGCGACCAGCGCGGACGGCGGCCGCCGGATCGGCGGGATGGCCGGCGGCGGCCGCCGGCTGGGCGCTGCTGAGCGCGGCCGTCAGCGCCGCCCTGCTGCCGGCGCCGGCGGCCGCGCACGGGCTCGTCGGCCGCTCCGACCTGCCGCTGCCCGACTGGCTGTTCGCCTGGGGCGCTTCGATCGTGCTGATCGTCTCCTTCGTCGGCCTGACGCTCGGCTGGCGCGAGGTCCGGCTCGAGGGTTACCGCTGGCGGGCGCTCGGCCACGGCCTCAGCGCTGCCGTCACCGGGCCCGCGGCGCGGATCGGGGCCGGGGCGGTGGGCGCGCTCCTGCTCGGCTTCGTCGTCTGGACCGGCATCGACGGCGTTGACGCGCCCGACCGGAACTTCTCGATCACGTTCGTCTTCGTGACGTTCTGGCTCGGCCTCGTCATCCTCAGCGTCCTCTTCGGCGACCTCTTCCGCGCGTTCAACCCGTGGCGCGCGATCGCCCACGTAGTCGCCCGCGGCTTCAGCCTCGCCGTTGGCCGCCGGCAGACGGCGCCGCTTCGCTACCCGGAGCGGCTCGGGCGCTGGCCCGCGGTCGCCGGGCTCGTCGGCTTCGTCTTCCTCGAGCTGGTCTGGGGCCAGACGGGCTTCGCCACCTCCGGCGTGACCCCGGCGACCCTGGCGACCGCCACGGTCGCCTACTCGCTGTACACCTTCGTCGCGATGGCGCTGTTCGGGATCGAGCGCTGGGTCGATCGCGGCGAGACGTTCGCGCAGTACTTCGGGATGTTCGCCTCGCTCGCGGTCCTCGAGGTCCGCGACGGCCGCCTCGGCCGCCGGCCGCCGCTCGCCGGTGCGACGACGTGGGCGCAGCCGACGGGATCGCTCGCGCTCGTCCTCGTCGCGATCGGCGCGACGACGTTCGACGGCGCCCAGGAGGGCGTCCTCGAGGGCCCGATCAGCTCCACCTTCCAGGCGTTGACCGACGCCGGCCTGACCCCGCTGACGGCGTTGCGGCTGACGAACTCGCTGTATCTCGCCGGCGCCCTGGCGGCGGTCGCGGCGATCTTCTGGGGCGGGATCTACGGGATGAAGATCGTCGACGGAAGGCGCCGGGCGCTCGAGCTCGGCCGCAGCTTCGCACACGCCTTCATCCCGATCGCGCTCGCCTACCTGATCGCCCACTACTTCAGCCTCGTCGTCTACCAGGAGCAGGCCCAGTTCACGTTCCTGCTCTCCGACCCCTTCGGCGACGGCTCCGACTGGTTCGGGACCGCCGGCTCCGGCATCGACTACGGCTTGATCGGCGCCACCGCGATCTGGTACGTGCAGTTCGGGGCGATCGTCGGCGGCCACGTTCTCGCGCTCGCGCTCGGCCACGACCGCGCCCTCGTGCTCTGGAAGGATCCCCGGACCGCCGCCTACTCGCAGGTCTGGATGCTGGCGACGATGGTCTTCTTCAGCGTCCTCGGCCTTTATCTACTCTCGCAGGCCAATGCCTGATCTGATCCCGATCGCACACGCCGGCCACTGGCTCCCCTACGTGGTCCCGGCGGCCGTCGTCCTCGTCGCCGTCCTCGTCGCGACGATCCGCGAGAGCCGGCGGACAGGGGAAGGGGACGCCGGCGAGGGGAGCGACGAAGACGGTCCTGCACCCCGCTGAGCCGGGCCCGGCGGACCTCCATCGCCGGGCGACGGCCACCGTCGCTCGCCGGGGATCGGGTTCCCCGGCCGGCGGACGGCGGGCACCGGTCGCGGCCGCGGTCAGCCGGGCGGCGGGCACCGGTCGCGGCCGCGGCAGCCGGGCGACGGGCACCGCGGCACTGTCCTATCGGTCCGACGCCAGGGCCGAGACCGCGCCGCTGACCCGGGCCCGGTCGGCCGCGTCCATGCCCTCGAACTCGAGGACGACGTTGGCGGCGCGGAAGCAGGTCAGGTCGGCCGAGCCCTCGCAGCGGTCGAACTCGGCCGCGGCGCTTGCGGCATCGGCGGCGACGATCAGCGACCCCGATCCCTGGCCGGTGTGAAGCTGCGGGTTCCGCTCGCTGCCGGCCGCCGCGAACCTGACCGCCATGATCGGCTCGCCGGCGTCGGTGGACGAGATCTGCTCGCCGAGCGCCAGCTCCGCGCCCTGCCCGTTGGCGGCGGCGACGAACCCGGCGGCGCTGAACTGCTTCTCCCCGCAGCCCGCCGCCAACGTCGCCAGCGCGGCGATCAGCGTCGCGGCGCCCGCGATCCGCATCGGCCTCAGCCGGCGAGGAGCTCGGTCAGCCGCGCCTCGAGGGCGCCGGCGAGCGCGTCGGCCACGGGGCCCGCCGGCACCCGCTCGACCAGCTCGGCGAGGAAGCCGCTGACGATCAGCTCGCTCGCGGTCTCGCGCGGCAGCCCGCGCGAGGTCAGGTAGAAGAGCTGATCGGGGTCGATCTGCGCGACCGCCGCGGCGTGCGTGCAGGCGACGTCGTCGGCCTCGATCTCGAGCCCCGGGATCGCGTCGGCGTGGGCGCGCTTGGAGAGGATCAGGTTCCGGCAGTCCTGGAACGCGTCGGTCCGCTGCGCTCCCTTGTCGACGTTGATCATCCCGCGCCAGACCGCGGTCGAGCGGCCGTCGAGGACGCCGCGGAAGGCGAGGTCGGAGGTCGTGTCCTCGGCCGCGTGCTCCTGGGTGGTGTCGTAGTCGAGGTGCTGGCGGCCGTTGCTCACGTAGGCGCCGGTGACCCGCGCGCCGGCGCCACGGCCGGTCAGCTTCGTCTCCATCCGGACCTTGCCGTTGGCGGAGCCGAAGCCGAGCGCGACCCACTCGAGCTGGCCGTCGCGGGCGACCTCGGCGCGCTGGCTCGCGAACACCCACGACCGCTCCGAGAGGTCCTGGCCGCAGACGTAGCGGAGGTTCGCGCCCTCGCCGACGATCGCCTCCGTGACCCCGTTGAACAGTCCCTCGGTCCCCTCCTCGGCGGAGACGTAGCGCTCCCAGACCTCGGCCTCGGCGCCCTCCTCGAGGACGATCAACGTGCGCCAGTTGAGGCTGCGACCGGCCGCCTGCTGGACCGCGGTCAGCGAGATCGGGCGCTCGGGGGACGCGTTGCGGGGGACGTAGACGAACGCGCCGCCGCTCCAGCCGGCCTCGTTGACGGCGACGAACGGATCGCCGTCGCCGGGGACGATCGTCCCGAGCCGGTCGGCGACCAGGTCCGGAAAGCGCTCGGCCGCCGCGCTCAGGCTCATCACCGCGACGCCATCGGGGCGACCGTTGCCGCCCGGGACCGCGAGGTCGGCGCGCGAGGCGGCGTCGACCTGGGTCAGGCCGGAGGAGCCCTCGGGGACCGACAGGCGGGTCCCGAGGTCGGCGGCGGCGTCGGGGTCGCCGCCTTCGGCCGGGCCGTACGCGCCGAGGTCGAGGCCCGCGAGGTCGGTGAACTCCCAGCCGCGGGCCTTCGGTCCCGGTAGCTGCAGTCGCTGCGCCGAGGCGACCGCCTCGCCGCGACGCTCGGCCAGCCAGGCGGGCTCGGTCGCCGGGGCCGCCGGGCTAGCCAATCGAGCCCTCCATCTGCAGCTCGATCAGACGGTTCAGCTCGACCGCGTACTCCATCGGCAGCTCCTTGACGACCGGCTCGATGAAGCCGTTGACGATCATCTTCGAGGCCTCCTCCTCGTCGAGGCCGTGCGACTGCAGGTAGAAGAGCTGCTCCTCGCCGATCTTCGAGACCGAGGCCTCGTGGCCGACGTTCGCGTCGTTCTCGTCGATCCGGATCGTCGGATAGGTGTCCGAGCGCGACTCCGGGTCGAGCAGCAGCGCATCGCAGACGACCTTCGAGCGGGCCTCGCTCGCGCCCTTCGCGACCTCGAGCAGCCCCGGTAGGTCGAACGGCCACCGTCCTTGGAGATCGACTTCGAGAACACCGACGAGGTCGTCTTCGGGGCGGCGTGGATGATCTTGCCGCCGGCGTCCTGGTGCTGTCCGGCGCCGGCGAACGCGATCGAGAGGATCTCGCCGTGGGCGCGCTCGCCCATCAGGTAGATCGACGGGTACTTCATCGTCACCTTCGAGCCGAGGTTGCAGTCGACCCACTCGACCGTCGCGCCGGCCTCGGCCCGGGCCCGCTTGGTGACGAGGTTGTAGACGTTCTGCGACCAGTTCTGGACCGTCGTGTAGCGGATCCGGGCGCCGGGGCGCGCGATCAGCTCGACCACCGCCGAGTGCAGCGAGTCGGTCGTGTAGACAGGGCGGTGCAGCCCTCGATGTAATGCACGTCGGAGCCTTCGTCGGCGATGATCAGCGTCCGCTCGAACTGGCCCATGTTCTCGGTGTTGATCCGGAAGTAGGCCTGCAGCGGCATCTCGACCTTGACGCCCGGCGGCACGTAGACGAACGAGCCGCCCGACCAGACCGCCGAGTTGAGCGCCGCCAGCATGTTGTCGTTGGGGGGATCACCGATGCGAAGTGCTCGTGGACCATCTCCTCGTGCTCGCGCAGGCCGCTGTCCATGTCGAGGAACTGGACGCCCTGGTCCTCGAGGTCCTTGCGGACCTGGTGGTAGACGACCTCGGACTCGTACTGGGCGCCGACGCCGGCGAGGAAGTCGCGCTCGGCCTCGGGGATGCCGAGCCGGTCGAACGTCTTCTTGATCTCGTCGGGGACGTCGTCCCAGCTCCGCTCCGCCTTCTCGGAGGCGCGTACGAAGTAGTGGATGTCGTCGAAGTCGATCTGGTTGAGGTTCGCGCCCCATTGCGGCACCGGGCGGGCGAGGAAGTGCTCGAGCGCCTTGAGGCGGAACTCGCGCATCCACTGCGGCTCGTCCTTGTACTCGGAGATGTCCTCGACGAGCTCGCGGCTCAGTCCCTTCGGCGCCTTGTAGATGTAGCCGGTCTCGGGGTCGTTGAAGCCGAACTTCGACTTGTAGTCCTGGTTGATGTCCTTGATCGCCTCGCGCTCGGCCTGCTTGGGGTCGAGCGTTGCGTGCTCGGGCGGTGGGTTCACGTCAATCGACCTCCAACTTGATCTGCCCGTCCTCGGCGCGGACCGGGAACGTCTCGACCGGCGCGAAGGCGGGGAGGGTCTTGGGACGGCCGGTCCTCAGGTCGAAGATCGAGCCGTGCCGTGGGCACTCGACCGTACAGGCCGTCTCGTCGAGCTCGCCTTCGGCCAGCGGGCCGTCGTCGTGGGAGCAGCGGTCCTCGATGGCGAGCAGCGCGCCGCCGCAGTTGAAGACGCCGATCACGAAGCCGTCGGCTTCGATGATCTTCCGCTCCCCCGCGGGGAGCTCTTCGACTGTGCACACGATGTGGTCTGCCATTCAATCCCTACTCTGAAAGTCGGATTTTAGCGATCCCGCCGGCGCGCTTGCGGGCGCCGTCCGGCGCCGTCCCCGACAATGGCGCCGTGGCAGTCGAGTCGACAACGGCGAACGGGGTTCGCGCCGAGCTGACGCAGCGGCCGCCGGAGCCGATCCGGGTCGGAGCGGGGACCGCGTTCCACCTCGGCGGCACCTGGGCGGGCCCGGCCCCGGCCCGGCTCCGGCTCCGCGTCGGCGGCGACGAGCGCCCGGTCGACGCGATGGCGATGCCGCCCGAGGGCGCCTACGGCGCCGGGCCCCTCTGGTGGTCGCTCGTCCGGGTGCCGGGGCCGGTCGTGCCCGGTCCGGTCGCCGTCGAGCTCGTCGCCGAGCTGGCCGGCGGCGTCGTCGAGGTCGGCCTCGGCAGCATCGTGCTGGCAGCCGCGGAGGAGGGCCAGCCCGATCCGGTCCCCGACCCGCCGGCGGGCCCCGACCCGCTGATCGCGATCTGCATGGCGACCTGGGAGCCGGCGCCCGACCGGCTCCGCGTCCAGCTCGATTCGATTCGCGAGCAGACCCGCGGCGACTGGGTCTGCGTGATCAGCGACGACAGCTCCTCCGACGCCGCGTTCGCCGAGCTCGAGCGCCAGGTCGCGGGCG
The DNA here is from genome assembly GCA_041393495.1 of Solirubrobacterales bacterium. Classification (GTDB taxonomy): domain Bacteria; phylum Actinomycetota; class Thermoleophilia; order Solirubrobacterales; family 70-9; genus RHKX01. The sequence goes on from JAWKKA010000007.1 coordinate 51,172, forward strand.
ACGGCCGCTTCGTCGTCAGCCGCTCGGCCGAGCGGCTCGGCTTTCTCCGCAACTTCGAGCGTGCCCTCTGCCTGGCCCCCGTCGCCGCCGAGCTGATCGCGTTCGCCGATCAGGACGACCGCTGGCATCCCGACAAGCTCGAGGTGCTGGCCGCGGCGCTCGCGGCGGCGCCGCACTCGCTGCTTGCCTACAGCGACGTCAGGATCGCCAACGCGGCCGGCGCTGTCCTCTCCGACACCTACTTCTTCGAGCGCCGCAACAACCCGGACAGCATGGCGTCGATGCTGATCACCAACAACGTCACCGGCAGCGCCGCGCTGATCCGCCGCGAGCTGCTCGCCACGGCGCTGCCGCTGCCGCCCGGCGGGACCGGACAGGAGCTCTACCACGACCACTGGCTCGCGCTCTGCGCGATGGCGACCGCGCCGCTGGCGTGGGTCGAGCGGCCGACCCACGACTACGTCCGCCACGACGAGTCGGTGACGGTCACCGAGGCCGAGGGCCACTGGGTGAGGCCTCCGAGCGGGCGCTTCGGCGCGGCGCGGCTGCGCGTCGGCCGGGCCCTGCGGCGGCTGCGGCTCGCCTCGCGCAGCCCCGGCTGGCGGTCCGCCTACGTCGGGCGCTACCTGCTGATCCTCCAGCTCGCTGCGATCCTCGAGCTGAGGGTCGGGCGCGAGCGGATCCTGCCCGATCACCGTCGCGATCTCGACCGCCTGACCGCGGCCGAGAGCTCGCCGCTCGCCGCCGCCTGGCTCCTCGCCCGGTCGCTGCGCCCGCTCGTCGGCCGCAACGACACCCTCGCCCGCGAGCGGGCCGTCTTCGGGGGGATCCTCTGGCGCAAGCTTGCCGGCCGGAGGGGGCGGCGCTGACGCCGAACCTCGCAACCACGAGAGCGATCGTCTGGCGCCGCCTGGCGGCGTTGCGGCGCCGGATCGCGCCGCAACGCCGGCCGGCCTCCCCGCCGCCGCCCGCGGCCGCCCCCGGCGCGCCCGCCGACGCAGTCGGGCGCCCGACGCCCGCCGCCGAGCACGCCGACGCCGCCGCGCCCCCGACGCCCGCCGTTGAGGCCCCGACGCCCGCCGTCGGGCACCCGACGCGATCCGCCGCGCCCGCCGACGCCGCCGAGCCCGCCGACGCCGCCGAGCCCCCGGCGCCATTGATCGTCGACTACTTCGGCCGCGACGGCAGCACCGCTCTGCTGCGGCTCCTTGCGACCGCGCCCGACATCCACGTCGAGGGCCGCTACCCGTACGAGGAGGAGTGCCTGCGCCCGGTGCTCGGGGCGCCCGACCCTGCCGGCTCGTGGCGGGCGTACTGCGCCACCCGGTTCGGCGGCGGGGCCTCGCCCCGCTGGTACGCCGAGAAGATGCTCGACGTCCGCAAGGTCGACCTCGGGCCGTTTCCGGACGGGCGGGTGATCGCGTTGCTCCGCGACCCGCGCGACACCTGGATCTCGATCGAGGCGTTCAGTCGTGCCGTCGGAAGAGCGGAGATCGGCGGTCGGGGGACCCTCGTCGAGCGCCTCGACCGGTTCATCGAGCGCCAGCGCGAGCGCCTCGGCTGGATCGAGGGGCTCGCCGGTGACGCCACGCGCGTCGTTCGCTACGAGCGGCTGGCCGCCGATCTGCCCGCGGTCGCGGCCGAGCTCGGCGCCTGGCTCGGAACGCAGCTCGATCCCGCCGGGGTTTCCTCCGACCTCCGGCTCCGCTGGGTCCACGGCACCTCTCCCGACCCGGCCCGCTCGGTCGGCCGCTGGCGCGCCGAGCTCGGCGACGCGGACCTCGCCACCCTCCGAGCCGGGCTCGGGGAGCCGATGCGCCGGGTCGGCTACAGCGATTGGGCGCGCTGACCCGGCGTCGAGTCCTTCCCGCAGCGACCCCCCGGGCACCGGACCGCGCCGAATCCTTCCCCGAGCGTCAACCGTCCCCACGAGCGACGAATCCTGCCCAATATTTGTGAGTTATTCGTCGTTCGTGTGGAGCCGCCGCGGGTAGGGGCCCCCGCGGGTAGGGGCCCCCGCGGGTAGGGGCGCCCGCGGGTGAGCTGCTCGACCGGGTGGCGGCGGCTCGCCTAGATCGACCCGGCCTCGGCCGGGTCGCCGGCTTCGCCCTCGTCCTCCCAGTCGGCCGGCTCGCCGAGGCTCGCCGACTTGACGACCTTGAGGCCGAGCATCGCGCATTTCATCCGCGTCGCCGAGATCTCGATCCCGAGCAGGTCGAGGACCTTCTCCTTCGGCAGCCGCAGGAGCTCCTCGCGGGTCATGCCGACGAGCTCGTCGGTCAGCAGCGAGGTCGCCGCCGTCGAGATCGCACAGCCCTGCCCTTCGAACGAGACGGCGCTGACCCGCCCCTCGTCGTCGAGCTTGATGAAGACGTGCTGCTCGTCGCCGCAGAAGGGATTGGTGTCCTCGAACTCGAGGTCGTACTCGTCGAGCCGGCCGAAGTTGTGCGGTCGCTTGTAGTGCTCGAGGATCTGGTCCCTGTACAGCTCGTCCACGCTAGGCCCCGAAGATCCGTCGAGCGTCCTCGATCCCGGCGATCAGCGCGTCGATCTCCGCGGTCGTCGTGTAGACGCCGAAGCTGGCGCGCGCTGTGGCCGCGACCCCGAGGCGCTGCATCAGCGGCTGGGCACAGTGGTGGCCGGCGCGGACGGCGACGCCGTGGCGGTCGAGGATCTCGGCGACGTCGTGAGGATGGATGCCGTCGACCTCGAAGGAGACCGGCCCGACCCGTTCGGGGGCGGCCGGCGGCCCGTACACGCGCAGCCCCGGCACCTCGGCGAGGCGGGCGAGCGCGTAGGCGGTGATCTCACGCTCGTGGGCCAGCACCGGCCCCATGCCGATCATGTCGAGCCAGCGGAGGGCCGCCGCCATCCCGATCGCCTGTGCGATCGCCGGGGTCCCGGCCTCGAACTTGGCCGGCGGGTCGGCGCAGGTGAAGCCCTCCTTGGTGACCTTGCGGATCATCGACCCGCCGCCGAGGAACGGCGGCATCTCACCGAGCAGGTCGAGCCGCGCCCAGAGCGCTCCAATCCCGGTCGGCCCGTAGGCCTTGTGGCCGGTGACCGCGTAGAAGTCGACGCCGAGGCCGGTCACGTCGACCGCCATCTTCGGCATCGACTGGGCCCCGTCGACGAGGATCAGGGCGCCGGCGTCGTGGGCCATCGCCGCGATCTCGGCGACCGGGTTGAGGGTTCCGAGCACGTTCGAGAGGTGGGTGATCGCCACGATCTTCGGTCCGCGGTCGAGCGCCGCCTCGAGCTGGTCGCGGATCAGCTCGCCGTCGTCGTCGGTCCCGACCCAGTCGATCGTCGCGCCGGTCGCCGCGGCGAGCTGCTGCCAGGGGACGATGTTCGAGTGGTGCTCCATCTCGGTGAGCACGATCCGGTCGCCGGCAGCGACGTTGGCGCCGCCCCAGGCCCGGGCGACGAGGTTGATCGCCTCGGTCGCGTTGCGGACGAAGACGATCTCGCGGCGGTCGACGGCGCCGAGGTGGTCGGCGACGGTGGCCCGGGCGCCCTCGTAGGCGTCGGTCGCCTCGCCGGAGAGGGTGTGCGAGCCACGGTGGACGTTGGCGTGGTGGCGGCGCTCGTAGCGGTCGACCGCCTCGATCGAGGCGAGCACGCGCTGGGCGCTGGCGCCGGAGTCGAGGTAGGCGAGCGGCTCGGAGCCGATCATCCGGCTCAGGGTCGGGAACGACTTGCGGATCCGCTCGACGTCGAGCCCGGCTGCCCGCGCGGCGGTGCTGTCGGAGGCGACGGTGCCCATGTCCGGGGTCGCCGGGGCGGAGCGCTCAGGCGCCCGCGGCGACCTCCTCCTTGATCCAGCCGTAGCCCTTCTCTTCGAGCTCGCCGACGAGCTCTGCACCGCCCTCCTTGACGATCCGGCCGTCGAACATGACGTGGACGCGGTCGGGTTCGACCAGGTGGAGGATCCGCTGGTAGTGGGTGATGATCAGGACTCCCATCTCGGGGCCCGCGAACCGGTTGACGCCGTCGGCGACGGTCCGCAGCGCGTCGATGTCGAGCCCCGAGTCGGTCTCGTCGAGGACCGCGATCCGCGGCTTCAGCAGGGCCATCTGGAGCATCTCCATCCGCTTCTTCTCGCCGCCCGAGAAGCCGTCGTTCAGGTAGCGGCTCGAGAAGTCGCGGGGGATGTCCATCATCTCCATCGCCTCCTGGGTCGTCTTCGCGAAGTCCTTGAGCTTGATCTCCGGCTCGCCGCGGGCCTCGCGCCTCGCGTTGACGATCATCCGCAGGTACTTGGCGACGGTCACGCCGGGGACCGCGACCGGGTACTGGAAGGCCATGAACAGCCCGGCGCGGGCGCGCTCGTCCGGGGAGGCCTCGGTGATCTCGTCGCCATCGAAGGTGATCACGCCCTCGGTCACCTCGAGCGAGGGGTGGCCCATGATCGAGTTGGCCAGCGTCGACTTGCCGGAGCCGTTCGGCCCCATCAGGGCATGGACCTCGCCGCGCCCGACCTCGAGGTCGAGGCCCTTGAGGATCTCCTTGTCCTCGGCGGACACGTGCAGGTTCTTGATCTCCAGATCAGCCAATTGGCCTCCAGTCGTCTCGGTTGCGCGACCGGCGCTCAGGCGGCGCCGGCCGTGACTGCGTTCAGCTTCCTGTTGCGGCTTTCGAACTCGATCAGCTCGGCGAGGGTGGTTCCGGCGAGGGCCCGGGTGATCCCGCCGTGGACCCGCGTCCAGAGCAGCTTCGTCGCGCAGGCGACGTCCCCGTCGGCCTCGTGCGAGCACAGCACCCTGCCGTCGGCGCCCTCGACGAAGCAGTCCATCGGAGCGATCGGCCCCTCGAGCGCCTCGACCACCTCCAGCATCTTGATCTCGTCGGCTGCAAGCGCCAGGCGGTAGCCACCGTGGGCGCCGCGCTGCGAGCTGACCAGGCCGGCCTCGCGCAGCTTCGCCACCAGGTGCTCGAGGTAGGAGAGCGGCAGCGTCTCGGAGTCGGCCAGTGACGCGAGCGCGACCGGGCGGTCGCCGCCCTCGCGGCCGAGCGCGACCATCAGCCGCACCCCGTATTCGGCTTTGGTCGAAAACAGCACGGACCAAATCCTAGCGATCGGGTCGGCTTTGTACCTCCTGCAGCCGCTGCTTGATCAACCGCCACGGGTGGATCGCGACCCGCCCCGAGGCGGCGCTGTGCAACACCCGCCCCAGCGGCGTGCCGGCGACGTCGCCGGCCGGTACCTCCAAGACCAGCTCCAGGTAGCCGTCCGGGGTGCGCCGCGGCTCGACCGAGTCGGCGGCGATCGAGCGGAACAGCTCGATCGCCTCGGCGTTCTCCTCGAGGACCAGCGCCACGAACCGCTCGATCCCGTTCTCGGTGGCCCGCTCGGCCAGCCGCTCGAGGATGGCCGTCCCCGCGCCCAGGCCCTGCCAGTCGTCGACCACCACGACCGCCACCTCGGCCGTGTCGGGCTCGAGACCGCGGACGTAGCGGGCCACGCCGACCGGGGCGCCGTCGAGATCGACGGCGATCACGGCTTCGTGGTCGCGGTGGTCGACCTCGGTCAGGTAGGCGAGGTCGGTCGCGGAGAGGCGGTCGAGCGAGGAGAAGAAGCGTCGGTAGCGAGACTCGGGGCTGAGCCTCGCGAAGCCGTCGGCGAGCGCCGCCTTGTCGTCCGGCCGGACCTCCCGCAACTCGATCCAGGCGCCGTTGCGGAGCTGCCTGCGCGTCGGTGGATGTGATGTCGGATCCGCCATCGTCGATCCCGGTGGGGCGACCGCCGGGATCGGGGACGGTACCGGCGCGGGCTACCGCCCGGGATCGGGGCGGCCACCCGAGGGCGACGGCGCCTCAGGGCTCGATCAGGCCGCGGCGGATCGCATAGCGGACGAGCTCGACGCGGTCGCGCATCCCGAGCTTGCGCATCGCGTTCGAGCGGTGGTTCTCGGCGGTCTTCTCGGCGAGGCCGAGGATCTCGGCGATCTCCCGGTTCGTGTGCGCCTCGGCAACGAGCTTGACGACCTCCTCCTCGCGCGGCGTCAGCTCCTCGCCGCGGTTCTCACCGCCGTCGAGGACGTCGCGGATCAGCGCCTGCTGGGCCTCCGGGGTCAGAAACGGCTCGCCGCGCTCGACCGCGCGGATCGCGTCGATCAGCTCGCGATCGGCGGCCCGCTTGAGGACGTAGCCGGAGGCGCCCGCCTTCAACGCCTCGAACAGGTAGCGCTCCTCGTCGTGCATCGACAGCATCAGCACCGATACCTCGGGTGCGGAGTCGCGGATCGCCCGGGTCGCCTCGAGGCCGCCCATCCGCGGCATCTTCACGTCGAGGATCGCGAGATCGGGCCGGTCGGCGATCGCCCGGTCGCGGGCCTCGATCCCGTCGCCGGCCTCGGCCACGACGTCGATCCCGTCCTCGCTCTCGAGCAGCTTGCGCAGACCCGAGCGGACGATCCCGTGGTCGTCGGCGATCAGGACGCGCATGCCGGCTCCTGCTCTGCGGTCGCCGTGTTCATCGCCTCCCCATCGGCAGATCGGGCATGCAGCGTTACCCGCGTGCCGGCGCCGGGCGCGGATTCGACGGTCAGCTCGCCGCCGCAGAGCAGCGCCCGCTCGCGCATCCCGGCGATCCCGAGGCGCTCGCTCTCGCGACCGCCCTCCCATCCGACCCCATCGTCGGCGATCCGCAGCTCGATCGCGTCGCCGCTGCCGATCAGCCGGACGCGGAGGTGTTGGGCGTCGGCGTGCTGGACGACGTTGGTCACGGCCTCCTGTGCGACCCGGTAGGCGACGAGCTGAATCGTCTCCGGCAGCGCGTCGACGTCGCCCTCGACCTCGAAGCCGGTGGCGATCGGGGCCTCGCGCCCGACTTCCTCGACCAGGGTCGCGAGCGCCGCCTTCAACCCGAGGTCGTCGAGGGTCGTCGGTCGCAGCCCGCGGGCGAGGTCGAGCAGCTCGCGCATCGCGCGCGAGATCAGCTCGCCGATCGCGCCGAGCTCCTCGGCGGCGTCGGCGTCGTCGGTCTGCCGCCGCACCGCCTCGAGCCTGAGCAGCAGCGCCGTCAGCGCCTGGTTGACCTCGTCGTGGAGGTCGCGCGCGATCCGCTCCCGCTCCCGCTCCTGGGCGCTCAACGCCGCCCCGGCGGCGCTCCGGCGCTCGCTCTCGAGCCGCTCGAGCAGCGAGTGGAACGAGCGTTCGAGGCTGACGACCTCCCCGGGCCCGTCGCTGATCTCCGGCGTCGGCGGTGGCTTGCTCAGGTCGGCCGACTGCATCTCGACGACGAGCCGCTCGAGCGGCTCGAACCGGCGCGCGAGCAGCCAGATGTTGACCGCGACCGTAGCCGCGAGCGCGAAGCCGAGGACGAGGCCGATCGAGGCGCTGTCGCGGAGGGGGCTGTCGGGGTTCGAGGCGATCCCGGCGGCGATCACCGCCGCCGCGATCAGCAGCAGGTTGACGACGAGGACCTGGGTGAGAAGCGTTCCGCGACGCATCGCTCCCCTGATCGACCGGCGCAACCGCTCGCATTAGCGCGATTAGGGACGCGTTAGTCGGGTTTGCAACCATTGCTCTCTCACCGACACGCCACAGGAGGCACGCCGATGACGACGACACGCAGCTCAAACTTCGCAGCCGGGCTCCGGACCACGCTGCTTCTGGCCGGCCTGACCGGCCTGCTCGTCGTCATCGGCGCGCTGATCGGCGGCCCCGACACGGCGCTGCTGTTCCTCGTGATCGCCGCGGTGATGAACCTCGGCGTCTACTGGTTCAGCGACAAGATCGCGCTCGCCAGCGCCGGCGCCAAGCCGATCAGCGAGCAGGAGGCGCCGCAGATCTACGCGATGGTCCGCGAGCTGACGACGGCGGCGAAGATGCCGATGCCGGCGATCTACCTGATCCCGCAGGACCAGCCGAACGCGTTCGCGACCGGCCGCAGCCCGGACAAGGCGGCCGTGGCCGTCACCGCCGGGATCACCAGGCTGCTGTCGCCCGACGAGCTGCGCGGCGTCATCGCTCACGAGCTCGCCCACATCCGCAACCGGGACACGCTGATCCAGGCGGTCGCGGCGACGATCGGCGGCGCGATCACCTACCTCGGCTACATGCTGTTCTGGTTCGGTGGGGACGACGACAGCCCGCTGAGCCTGGTCGCCTCGCTGTTGCTCGTCCTGCTGGCTCCGATCGCGGCTTCGATCATCCAGCTTGCGATCTCGCGGCAGCGCGAGTACAGCGCCGACGCCACGGGCGCGCAGATCTGCGGCAACCCCGAGAGCCTCGCCTCGGCCCTGCTGCGGCTCGACGAGGGCTCGAAGGCGGTGCCGATGAAGGTCAACGAGGCGACCGAGTGCCTCTACATCGTCAAGCCGCTCTCCGGCGGCCGCGGGCTCACGAGCCTGTTCAGCACCCATCCACCGATCGAGGAGCGGGTCCGGCGCCTGCGCCAGATGCGGCCGGCGCTCGGTTGAGGATCGCGAGCCCGCCATCGGCGACGGTGATCGACCCGTCGGGCCCGCGGCACCGTCCCCGTCGCTATACTTTCTGAAGTAATGACGCCGGAGACAGAGACGAAGACACGTGCGAGCGGCGCCGACCTGATCGCCCGCGCGAAGGCGGAGATCGAGGAGGTCCAGCCGACCGCGGCCGCCGGGGAGGTCGAGCAGGGCGATGTCGCGCTCGTCGACGTTCGCGAGCAGCACGAGTTCGAGGAGCGCCACATCGAGGGCGCGATCCACGTCCCCCGCAGCTATCTCGAGTCGCGGATCGAGCAGTTCGTCCCCGACCGCTCCCGGCGGGTGATCCTCTACTGCGCCTCCGGCATCCGCTCCGCCCTCGCCGCGAAGACGATGGGCGAGGAGCTCGGCTATGAGGACGTCGCCTCGATGGCCGGCGGGATCACCCTCTGGCGCGACCGCGGCCTGCCCGTCGTGACGCCACGCTCGCTGACCCAGGATCAGAAGGAGCGCTACTCGCGGCACCTGCTCGTGCCCGAGATCGGCCTCGAGGGCCAGCTCAAGCTGCTCGACTCGAAGGTGCTGCTGCTCGGCGCCGGTGGCCTCGGCTCGCCGAGCGCTCTCTACCTCGCCGCCGCCGGCGTCGGCACGATCGGCCTGATCGACGACGACGTGGTCGACGCCTCGAACCTGCAGCGTCAGGTGATCCACAACACCGAGCGGATCGGGACCGCGAAGACGGAGTCGGCCCGGCTGGCGATCGAGGCGCTGAACCCGGACGTCGACGTCGTCGAGCATCGGGTCCGGCTCGATGCCGACAACGTGATCGAGCTGCTCTCCGACTACGACGTGATCGTTGACGGAACCGACAACTTCCCGACCCGCTACCTGCTCAACGACGCCTCGGTGCGGCTCGGCAAGCCGGTCGTCTCGGCGTCGATCCTCTCCTTCGACGGGCAGATCTCGACCTTCGTCCCGCACGAGGGCCCCTGCTACCGCTGCCTCTATCCGACCCCGCCCCCGCCCGAGCTGGCGCCGAGCTGCGGCGCTGCCGGAGTCCTCGGGATCCTTCCCGGCATCATGGGGCTGCTGCAGGCCCTCGAGGTCTTCAAGCTCGTCACCGGCGCCGGCCGCCCGCTGATCGGCCGCCTGCTCCTGTTCGAGGCGCTCGGCACCGAGTTCACCGAGCTCAAGGTCAAGCGCGATCCGGACTGCCCGATCTGCGGCCCGAACGCGCCCGAGGTCGCCGACGAGGACCTCGGCAGGTTCCCCGACTACGAGCTCTTCTGCCAGGGGTGAGGATCCGGCGATCGCCGGCCGCGCCGGTGGTCTAGTCTGCCGCCGATGCCGAAGGTGAAGGTCCCACCCGTGCTCCGCTCCCAGACCGGGGGCGAGTCGGTCGTCGACGTCGAGGGCGACGACGTCGGCAGCGTCCTGCGCGGACTCGCCGCGCAGCATCCCGGCGTCAGCGGGCAGCTCTTCGACGACGCCGGCGAGCTCAACCGCTACGTCAACGTCTACCTGAACGACGAGGACGTCCGCCTGCTCGATGGGCTCGGGACCGGCGTGGCCGCGACCGACACGGTCGTGATCCTGCCGGCGATGGCCGGCGGCGCATCGATGGGGAAGCCGCGCGGCTCGACGCGCGGCTGCTGAAGCCGGTCCCGGGAGCCGGTTAGCGCGACTTCGCGTCGGCGGGCTCGGCGCGCCGGCCCGCTACGGCGTGCCGCCGGCCAGGTCGGTGTAAGCGACCCAGGCCGGCTTGCTGTCGCGGTCGGCGTCGACGAGGCCGGCGCTGGCGCACCATCCGCACTCGCCGACCGAGCTCTCGGTCGAGTCGTGCCACGTGTACCAGACGACCCCGTCGAGCCCGAGCTCGTCGCGGCGGTCGCTGAGCTCGCCGAAGCTCTTCGCGAGCAGGTCGGCCTGCTCGTCGGGCGTCTTCGCGAGGTCGTTGCCGCTCTTCGGGCTCGAGCCCCAGCCGATCTCGGTCGCCCACAGCGGCGCGTCGCTGCCGGCGTCGTCGACCGCCTTGCGGGTCTTGACGACCTGTCCGATCACGGCGTCGACATCGGGTCCGTACGGATGGACGCCGACGACGTCGACCGCTTCGTCGACGCCATCGACGGCGTAGAGCTCGCGGAGGAAGTCGTAGGAGACGATCGCGCCGTCCGACTGCGGCGTCGCGAACATCCCCGCGCTCATCACCCGCGCGTCGCCGTCCCCCTCGTGAATCAGCTTCGCCGACCGCGTCAGCAGCTCGGCGTAGGCGGCGGGATCGGGGGTCGGCGACCAGAACGTCGACGAGTTCGGCTCGTTCCAGATCTCCCACTCGCGGATCGGCTCCGGGTCGACATCCGGATTCGACGCCGCGAAGCTCGCCCAGAACTCGCCGCCGCTCCCGTAGCGGGCGACGGCCGCCTTCAGGAAGTCGGCCCACGCGTCGAAGGCCTTGTCGTCGTTGGTCGGGGCGTCGGTGGGCGACCCCGCGTAGGCCGCGGGGGTCCCGTAGACGGTGACCAGCGGCTCGAGGCCGGCGATCGCGAGCTCGGTCAGGATCTGGTCGCTGCCGGTCCAGGCGTAGGACCCCTTCGTGGCCTCGATCGCCGACCACTGGAGCACGACCCGCACGGTCCCGAGCCCGCCGGCCCGCATCCGCTCGTAGTCGGCGCTGCTCTGCGGCCCCTCCGGCGCGACGCCGAAGAACGGGTCGGCAGCCACCTCGGAGTCGTCGTCGCCGCAGCCGGCGAGCACCGTCAGCGCGCAGAGCGCTACGAGGGTGGCCGCAGCCGCCGTGAGCCGTCCGGTCCGCCTCACCGCAAGTAGTGCGCGAGGGACCGACGGCGGAGCATCGTGGCGAGGGCGAGCGCGAGCAGGGCGGCGAGGCCGACGGCGATCGACGTCGGGGTCGCGTCGAGCGCGTCGCCGAGCGCGGCGAGCGGGCCGGCCGGCGGGTCGGTCTCGCCGACGACGCCGCGCTGGACGCCGTGGCCGGGCGCGGCCCCCGCGCGGGCGTCCGGCGCGGCGGTGTTGTCGGTCTGATGGACGCCGGGGAGCTGGAGGACGTACTCATCGCTGGCCGGGGCCGCCGACGCCGCCGGGGCAGGGACGAGGATCAGCGCCGCTACGATCGCGAGCGTCAGCCGGGCCTTCGGTCGGGTCGGGCGATCCATCGGGCGTCAGAAGATAGTGAAAGCAACAGCAGCGGCCCTCGCCTGGATCGCGCGGCAGGCGCCGGCGATCGCCGTCGCCGTGATCGTCGTCGCGCTCGCCCTCGCCAGCGGCGGCTACGGCGGCGCCGCGCTCGGGATCGCGACGGTGGCCGTCTGGGTCGGCTTCGTCGTCGCCGCGCTCGGGCCGGGCCGCGAGCGACTGCTCGGCCGCTCGTTCCTGCTCGCCGCCGCCGCGCTCGCGCTGATCGCGGTCCTCGCGGCGTTCTCGCTCGGCTGGACGCTCGACCGCGGGACCGGTTTCAGTGACGTCGTCAGGCTGGCCGCCTACCTGGGCGCCTTCGGGCTCGGCGGGCTGCTGCTCGGACCGGGCAGCGGGCGCTCGGCGCTGGTCGGCCTCGCCTTCGGGCTCGTCGCGGTCTGCCTGGTGGCGCTCGGCTCGCGCCTGCTCGGGATCGGCGGTGGCGACGCCGAGCTCGTCGCCTCGATGCCGAGCTCGGCCGGTCGGCTCAGCTATCCGATCGGCTACTGGAACGCGCTCGGTGCGCTGGCCGCGATGGCGGTGCCGGTCCTCGTCTGGATCGCCTCCGAGGGTCGGAGCCGGTCGGCCTGTGCGCTCGGGCTGGCCGCGATGCCGCCGGTGCTGCTGACCGCCTACATGACCTCGTCGCGGGGAGCCCTGATCGCCGCGGCGATCGGGGCCGTCGTGGCGATCGCCGCCGCCCGGTCGCGGAGCCGGGCCCTCGCCGCCCTCGTCGCCGGGTCGATCGCGGCGGCTCCGTCGCTGATCGCGGCGACGTTCGGCGACGGGATCCTCGACGAGCCGCTGACGACGCCGGGGCGGGCCGAGCTCGTCGTCGTCGCGACGCTCGGCCTCGGCATCGTCCTCGCGCTCGTCATCGGCCCGCCCGCCGTCGGGCGCGGCAGCACGATCAGGATCGCCGGGCTGCGGATGCGGCACGCGCTCGTCGCCGCGCTGGCCGTCGCCGCCGCGCTGATCGCGCTCGCCGGCCCCGCCGAGATCGCCGGTGACTTCGCCGCCACGTCGGGCCGCGAGGCCACCTCGGGCGGCGATCAGCTCTCGGTTACCGGGTCGGGAAGGGCGCAGTTCTGGTCGGCCGCCCTCGAGGCGTTCCGCGACGATCCCCTGAAGGGGATCGGGGCCGGTGGCTTCGGCCTCTGGTGGAACATGCACGGCAGCCTCGAGACCCCGGTGCAGAACGCGCACTCCGAGCCGCTCGAGCTCCTCGCCGAGCTCGGGCCGGTGGCGCTGCTGGCCTTCGTCGCCTTCTTCGCCGCCGTCGCGGCCGAGGGCATCGCTCGCGCTCGGCGGCCCGGGGGTGGCGCCGCCGGGGCCGCGCTCGGCGTCATCGCCACCGGGTTGGTCGGGATCCTGATCGACTGGACATGGGAGCTGCCGGTCGTCGCCGTCTGCCTCATCCTCGCCGCGGCGCTGCTGACCACCCGGGCCTTCGATCGGCCGGGGGTGGTGCCGACCCCGCTGCGGGGCGTTCGGGTACCTGCGTCGTTCGTAGCCGTTGCCGTCGCGGCGCTGGCGATTCCGGCCGTCTGGGCCGGCGGGGTGCTCGCCGTCGCCTCCGACCGGCTCGCGGCCGTCGACGACGCCACCGGGGCGGGCCGGCTCGATGAGGCCGCCGCCGCCGCCCGCTCCGCCGCCATCGTCGAGCCCTGGGCGGCGGAGCCCTGGGTGCGGCTGGCGAACATCGAGCAAGCCGCCGGGAACCTCGCCGCCGCCCGGCTCGACGGTCGCCGCGCGATCGAGCTGACGCCCGACGACTCCCGCTCGTGGGTGCTGCTCGGCGTGATCGAAGCGGCGCTCGGGGAGCGCAAGGTGGCCTTCGCCTACCTCGACCGAGCCCTCGATCTCGCCCCGCTGGTCATCCCGCGGGCCGTGCGGATGTCAGGGCGGTCCGGGCCTTCGGGATCATGAACCCTCCGAAGCGGTCTATGCTCTCGGGTACTCGATGCAACCGTTTCCGTTGTCAGGCATCGAGACGGACGAGGAGGGACCCGATATGCCGAAACTCGCCGGTACGGATGCCGTCACCGAGAGCACGACCGGTCCGCGCGACGCCGCGTGGCCGCTGGTTGCCGGCAGTCCGGGCCTGACCGTTCGCCGCGGACGCTGGTGGCGGGATGCGCGACGGCGACGGCTGCTCGCCCTCGCGGACCTCTCGGCGGCCGCGATCGCCACCCTGATCGCGACGGTCCCGGCGACCGACACCTTCTGGGCCTTCCTGTTCCTGCCGCTCTGGCCGCTGCTGGCGAAGCTGTTCGGCCTCTACGACCGCGACCACCGGGCGCTCCGCCACCTCACCGCCGACGAGGTCCCGGCGATCATCGCCTGGGCCGCGCTGGCGACGGCAGCGGTCGTGCCGCTGATGTCGTTGACGCCGGCCGGGATCCTCCACCTCGAGGCCGCCGTGGCGCTGTTCGTCGCCGCTGCCGTGGCGGCGGTCGCGTTGCGGTCGCTGACCAGGTGGCTGTGGTGGCGGCTGACGCCACCCGAGCTCGTCGGCCTCGTCGGCGACGGGCCCGCGCTCGCGTCGCTGCAACGGAAGTTCCAGCTCTTCAAGGAGATGCATCTCGAGCTCGCCGCCGTCCGCGAGATCCGCGCGCTCGGGACGGGGCGCGAGCGCGAGGAGGAGCTCCGCACGCTGACCGACCAGGTGGACCGGATCGTCGTTGCCGCGACCGGCGCCGAGGCGGACCTGATCGGCTATCTGAAGGGGCTCTGCCGGGCCCGGCAGGTGAAGATCAGCGTCGTCTCGCCGTTGCGCGGCAAAGCGCTGCCCGCCGAACGGTTCGTCCAGCTCGCCGACCTGCCGATCCTCGAGTACAACACCTGGGACCAGTCCCGCTCGACGCTGCTGATCAGGCGGCTGTTCGACTTCACGGTCGCGGTCGTCGGCCTCGCGCTCTTCGCGCCGTTCGCAATCATCATCGCGATCGCCATCAAGCTCGACAGCCCCGGCCCGGTGCTGTTCTCGCAGGTTCGCGCCGGCCTCGACGGACGACCGTTTCGGATGTTCAAGCTGCGGACGATGAGCGTCGACGCCGAGGCGGCGCTCGGCGATCTCGTCGACATCGATGCCCTCGACGAGCCGGTCTTCAAGCTCAGGGACGATCCCCGCGTGACCAGGGTCGGCGGGCTGCTGCGCCGGCTCAGCATCGACGAGGTCCCGCAGCTGATCAACGTCCTCGTCGGCGAGATGAGCATCGTCGGACCGCGACCGGAGCAGGTCGAGCTCGTCGAGCGCTATACCGAGGCCGAGCGGATCCGACTCAGCGTCAAGCCCGGCGTGACCGGCCCGATGCAGGTCTTCGGCCGCGGCGAGCTGACGTTCTCCGAGCGCCTCGCGGTCGAGATCCACTACATCGAGAACCCCTCGCTCGGACAGGACCTGCGAATCCTGATCCACACGTTCCCAGCCGTGTTCCGGGGCACCGGCGCGTTCTGAGCCCGCCGCCGCTTGACCGCCGCCACGGTGATCGTCCCCTCGCAGGCGCCGGCGGGTGGACGCCTCGACCGCCTGCTCGACTCGCTGGCGGATCAGACCGTCGAGCACGAGACGATCGTGATCGACAATGCATCTCCCGGCGGTTCGGTGGCGGCGACCTGCGGGCGTTACCCGTTCGCCGAGCCGATCCGGCTCGACCGCAATGCCGGGTTCTCGAGGCCGGTGAACCTCGGCGCCCGGCGAGCCTCGACCGATCGGCTCGTGCTGCTCAACGACGACTGCGTCTGCGACGACGACTTCGTCGAGCGGCTGCTCGAGCCACTCGACCCCGGCGCCGGGGTCGTGATGAGCTCCGGGGTGCTGCGCGACCGGCGCCACCCGGAGCTGATCGACAGCGCCGGGATGGAGCTCGACCGGACGCTGCTCGTCTACGACTACCTGAACGGCGAGGCGCTCGAGGCGCTTGCGGGCGCGGCCGACCCGATCGGCGCCTCGCCGAAGGCGGCGGCGTTCGACCGCGATGCGTTCCTGGCGGTGGGCGGCTTCGACGAGCGCCTCTTCGCCTACTGGGAGGACGTCGATCTCGTCCTCAAGCTGCTCGAGGCAGGTGGCTCCTGCCGGCTGGCGCCGCGCGCCCGCGGCGTTCACGAGCACTCGGCGACGCTCGGCTCCGGATCGCGTGCCAAGAACTACCTGACCGGCTTCGGCCGCGGCTACGTGCTTCGCAAGTGGGGCGTCGTCAGCCCCGGCCGGCTGCCGGCGATCCTCGCCCGCGATCTCGTCGTCCTCGGCGGGCAGGCCGTGATCGACCACACCGTCAGCGGCATCGGTGGGCGGGTGCGGGGGTGGCGGGCGGCCCGCAACGTCCATCCCTATCCGGCCGCGGTGGCGGCGCGGGGCGGGGGCTCGCCGTATCTGCGCAACCTCCAGCGGCGCCTGCAGCGCCGCCGCAAGCTCGCGGCGCCGGGACCGGGCTGAGCCGGCCGGTTCTCAGCGGCGGGCGATCGCCGCGAACTCGTTGCGGAGCGGCTTCGGGCGGCCGCTCTCGCGGAGCAGGCCCGAGGTGTTGCACCAGCCGCAGACGGCGTCGTGACCGTCCTGCCACTGGTACCAGATCGCCTTGCCGATTCCGAGCTTCCGCCGCTGCTTCAGCATCATCGCGAACGAGTCGCGGAGGTTCCGCTTCTGCTTGGCCGGCGAGACGATCAGCGGGTTCGCGCTCTTCCCCGAGCCCCAGCCGATCTCGGTCACCCAGATCGGCACCCGCTTCAGCTTCGCCCGGTCCATCACAGTGCGGGTCAGCCCGATCTGCCGCTGGACTTCCTTGACGGTGCCGGTGTAGGGGTGGATCGCGATCGCGTCGGCCGCCTTCCGGGCCGACTTCGACCGGAACATCTTCTTCAGGAAGACGTCGCCGTCCTCTGCCCTGCGATTGACCGGCTGGGAGATGACGCCGGCGGAGACGACCGTGGCCCGTCGATCGACGGAGTGGATCGCCCGCGCCGAGATCGTCAGCAGCTTCCCGTACTGCTTCGCGCTCGGCTTGGCCCAGTTGTTGAACGAGTTCGGCTCGTTCCAGACCTGCCAGTCGACGATCGGGCGGTAGGGGACGCCGGCGCTGGCCGGATCGTCCCAGAAGGCGCCATCGGGCCCGTACCGCCCGACGAGCTTCGTCAGGTACTGCTTCCAGGCGGCCGTCGCCTGCGGGGAGTCGAGCGGCGTCGCCGTCGGGCCGCCGGAGCTGGCGCCGAGCACGACCGGCAGCAGGTCGATGTCGTCGCGGGCGGCCGCGGCGACGATCGGGTCGAAGCGGAGCCAGGTGAAGTCGGCGTCGGGTGGCGCGCCGACGATCGGCAGCGCCTGCTGGTAGGGGAAGGCGACGCGGAGCATCCCGACGTCGGCCGCGGCCATCTCGCCGAACGCCGCCGGGTCGGCCTTGAGCTGGTGGACGCCGAAGAACCCCTTCGGAGCCGGCCCGGCATCGGCGCGGGCGGGCACGGTGAGCGCCGCGACGAGGGCAAGCAGCGCGAGCGCGAGCAGCGCCGTCGGCCGCCGGCCTGGGCGCGTCGCGGCTGTCAGGGCTCCAGACACGGCCGGGAAGGGTAGCGGGTCGCTCGGGCCGGTTCGAGGGCCGACCGGGGTGCGCTGGATATCGCCGAGCGCTCGCGGATCGGGGCGCTGGATATCGCCGAGCGCTCGCGGATCGGGACGCGCCGGATGCCGCCCAGCGCTCGCGGACCGGGGCGAGCCGGGTTTCGCTCAGTGCTCGAGGACGAGTCCCAGAAACGACTTCGTCCGCGCCTCGTGCGGGTCGTCGAGGACCCGTGAGGGCGGGCCCTCCTCGACGATCACGCCGCCGTCCATGAAGATCACCCGGTCGGCCGCCTCGCGCGCGAAGCCGATCTCGTGGGTGACGACGAGCATCGTCATCCCCTCGTCGGCGAGCTCGCGCATCACGTCGAGCACCTCCTTGACGAGCTCGGGGTCGAGCGCGCTGGTGACCTCGTCGAACAGCATCACGTGCGGGTCCATCGCCAGCGCCCGGGCGATCGCGACGCGCTGCTGCTGGCCACCGGAGAGGCGGTCGGGGTACTCGTCGATCTTGTCCGCCATCCCGACCCGGGTGAGCAGCTCCGCGCCGCGACGCCGGCATTCCTTGGCGTCGCGCCCGAGCACCGTCTCCGGCGCCAGCGTCACGTTCTCGAGCGCGGTCTTCAGCGGGAACAGGTTGAACTGCTGAAAGACCATGCCGACCCGTTGGCGGACGAAGTCGATGCCGGCCTCGCCCTTGCCGGTGATCTCCTCCCCCTCGAGCACGATCCGGCCGCTGTCGGGGGGCGAGAGCAGGTTGACGCAGCGCAGCAGCGTGCTCTTTCCGGACCCGCTCGGCCCGAGCACGCAGATGACCTCGCCGCGCTTGACCGTGACATCGACCCCGTCGAGGACGACGAGGTCGCCGAAGCTCTTGCGGATCTCGTGCAGGCCGAGGATCGATCCGTCGGGGGCTGTCTTGACCTCCTCGGAAGCGACGATCTCACCCTCGCGGCTCACGCGGCACCCCGCTCGTAGCGCGCCTGCTGGCGGGCGATCATGTAGTCGACGAGCCGGGCGAGCGGGATCGTCACCGCCACGAACAGGAAGGCGCCGAGGGTCAGCGCCGAGCTGCTGAAGGTCTCCGAGGCGATGTCGGAGCCGGCCTGGACGACCTCGATCAGGCCGATGAAGCTGACCAGCGTCGTGTCCTTCATCAGCGCGATGAAGTCGTTGAGCAGCGGCGGGATCACCTTGCGGACGGCCTGCGGGACGATCACCTTCCGCATCGCCTGCCGGTGGTTCATCCCGAGCGATCGCGCCGCCTCCATCTGACCGCCCGGCACCGCTTCGATCCCGGCCCGGTAGACCTCGGCCATGTAGGCGCCGTAGGTGATCGTGATCGCGATCACCCCGTACCAGAACGGCGAGGGCTGCCCGAACCAGGTCGGGACGCCGATCCAGCGCGGCAGCAGCGCCCCGGCGCCGGTCTCGATGTCGGGCTGCGAGAGCGCCCCGAGCGCGGTCGAGACGATCAGGATCACGAGCAGCGCCGGCACCCCGCGGAAGAAGTCGATGTAGGCGATCGTCGGCCAGCGGACGATCCGCCCGACCTTGCCGGGCGTCTGCCGCAGCACGGCGAGGAGCAGGCCCCAGAGCAGCGAGAGGACCCCGGCGATCACGGCGAGCTTGATCGTGAACCAGAACCCCTTCATCACGTAGTCGAAGTTGTCGGGGTCGAACATGATCCCGAAGTCGAAGAACTGGTCGATTATCTGCTGCATCGCGACCGCCTCATGTCGTCTCTCCTCTCGGCCCTCGCGCGAACCCTAGTGCCTGACGACCCACCCCGCGCGAAAACGAGAGAGGGCGCCCCGGCCGGGGCGCCCTCTCGCAGCCACGTCTCCGGTCGGCCGGGTCAGCCGCCGCTGGTCGTGTCGCCGCCGAGCGCCGCGGCCGGCCCCGGCTGCAGCAGGCTCTCGGGCGGATCGGTCTTGAACCACTTCTGGTAGAGCTCGGTCAGGGTGCCGTCGTCCTTGACCTTCTGCAGCGCCGAGTTGACGGCGTCGAGCAGGTCGGTGTTGCCCTTCGGGATGACGATGCCGTACTGCTCGTCGGTCGGGAAGTCCTGGACGACCTCGAGGCCGTCGAGCTGCTCGGCCGCGGCGTTGACCGATGGCAGGTCCTGGATGACCGCGTCGACCTGGCCGGCCTCGAGCGCGTTGTACGCCTGGTCGACCTGGTTGAACGGACGGACCTCGGCCGCGTCGGTGTTGTCCTGCGCGTAGGTCTCGCCCGTGGTCCCGTCCTGGACGCCGACGATCTTGCCGGCGAGGTCATCGACCGACTCGATGCCGGAGCCCTGCTGGACGAGCAGCCCCTGGGCGGCATTGAAGTACGGGTCGGAGAAGTCGACCTTCTTGGCCCGCGCCGGCGTGATCGTCGTCGCCGCGATCGCGAGGTCGAACTGGCCACCGCCGCCGGCGAGGACGACGTTGAACGGCAGGTCGACGATCTTGATCTCGAGGCCCATCTGATCGGCGATGTCGTGGATCAGGTCGATGTCGAAGCCCTCGTAGTCGGGCGGGCGGCCCTGCTCGAACGGCGGATAGGGGATGTCGGAGCCGACGGTGAGCGTCCCCGGGGTGATCAGCGTCAGATCGCTGCCGGCCCCGGTCACGTCGCTGGTCCCGCTGGTGCTGTCGTCGCTGCCGCAGCCGGCCACTGCGAACGCCGCGACGAGGCCGGCGACGAGCGCGATCAGCGACCACAGCCTGGTCTTTCTCTGCACTTGTGGTTCCCTTTCTCTCGTGCCGCACCCGCCCGATGCCGGTGTAGCCCGCTCACCTTACCCGGATTCGCGGCCCCCCGCGAGAGCGCGGCGCGGCGCGGCGGGACTTCACTACACTTATTGAAGTATGGGCGGCGAACTGCTCAACCGACCGTGCGGCGGCCAGTTCGAGAGCATCCTCGAGGCGATCGGGAACACTCCGCTGGTCGAGCTGCAGCGGCTGGCGCCGAGCCCGAGCGTGCGCCTGTTCGCCAAGCTCGAGGGCCGCAACCCGACCGGCTCGGTCAAAGACCGGGTCGCGAAGTCGATGATCGATCGGGCCGAGGCCGAGGGCCTGATCGCGCCCGGACAGACGATCCTCGAGCCGACGTCGGGCAACACCGGGATCGCGCTGGCGATGATCTGCCGCCGCAAGGGCTACCGGCTGAAGGCGGTGATGCCGGACAACGTCACGGTCGAGCGCTCGCAGCTGCTCGAGATGTACGGCGCCGAGATCGTCTACTCGGAGGGCATCAAGGGCTCGAACGGGGCCGTCGAGCTGGCCCTCGAGATGGCCGAGCGCGACTCCTCCTACTACATGCCCTACCAGTACGGCAACGACGCCAACCCGCTCGCCCACTACAACGGGACCGCGGTCGAGATCCTCGAGGAGCTCGACGAGGTCAGCGCGTTCGTCAGCGGCCTCGGCACCGGCGGCACGCTGATGGGCGTCGGCCGCCGGCTCAAGGAGCACGACCCGGAGACGATGATCGTCGCCTCGGAGCCGATGCAGGGCGAGCTGGTCGATGGCCTGCGCTCGCTCGACGACGGCTTCATCCCGCCGATCATCGACCTCTCGGTGCTCGACCGCAAGATCATGGTCTCCAATCGCGACTCGATCGTCTGGACGCAGAAGCTGCTCCGCGAGGAGGGGATCTTCGCCGGCGTCAGCTCCGGCGCGATCGCCTACGTCGCGAACCGGATCGCCGGCGAGATCGACGAGGGCAACGTCGTCTTCCTGATCCCCGATGACGGCTGGAAGTACCTCTCCTCGGGCATCTACACGACCGACGTCGACGAGATCGAGGGGCTCGAGACCACCAACTGGTGGTAGCCGCCGGATGCGGATCGGCCGGGACCTGATCGACGAGATCGTCGCCCACTCCCGCGACGATCTGCCGAACGAGTGCTGCGGGCTGATCGGCGGCCGCGACGGCGAGGCGGCCTCGGTGCACCGGGCGCGCAACGCGGCCGCGACCTGGCTTCGCTACGAGGTCCATCCGAGCGACCAGATCCGGATCATGGACCGGATCGAGTCCGACGGGCAGGAGATGGTCGGGATCTACCACTCCCACACCAAGAGCGAGGCCTACCCTTCGCAGACCGACATCAACCTCGCCGCGGCCTGGCCCGACCCGCTGTATCTGATCTGCTCGCTGGCGGATCCCGACGATCCCGTGGTCCGTGCGTTTCGGATTCGCGACGGCCGGGTCGAGGAGGTCGATCTCGACGTCGTCTGAGCCGCCCCTCGTCTGCCGGGGATGCGGCGCGGTCCGGCGCGACCGCGGGGAGGGAGGGCCGTTCTGCGGGCGCTGCGGGATGCTGCTCAGCCCCGCGGGCGGCGCCGAGCAGGGCCCGGTCGACGAGTGGACCGAGCGGGCCCGGAAGGTGCAGCCGCGGCTGGCGCGCGGGGAGACGGTCCGGGTCGCGGTCGCAGCCAACCTCGCCGAGGCCGAGCTGCTGCAGAACATCCTCCTCGAGGAGGGCATCCCGAGCATCCTCCGCCGCTCCGGCGGCTTCGACGTGCCCGACTTCCTCGCCGCCGGCCCCCGCGACGTGCTCGTGCCCGTATCCGGCGCCGCGGCCGCGCGCGAGCTGCTCAACCCCGGCGGCGCCCC
Source organism: Solirubrobacterales bacterium (assembly GCA_041393495.1). Lineage (GTDB taxonomy): Bacteria > Actinomycetota > Thermoleophilia > Solirubrobacterales > 70-9 > RHKX01. The sequence goes on from JAWKKA010000007.1 coordinate 72,934, forward strand.
GCCCGATCCCGAGCCTGTCGATCCACGCGGCGCCGCCTTCCGGCTCGCGGCGGCGATGCTGGTCTGCCTGCTCCTGTTCAGCGCCCTGGTGGCGCTGATCTGGGTGCTGATCGGCTAGCGAGACCCGCCGCGGGGCAGCGGGTTTCCGCAGCCTCGTGACGAGTGCCTTCCGTCGCGCTGTCGGCGCTCAGCCGGAGAGCGGGGTGTCGGCGAGCCGGCCGACGGGGCCGGACGTCGAGCCGGAGGCGAGCATCTCGACGTGCTCGCGCCAGGCCGGCTCGATCTCGGCGACCGGTGCGCCGAACGCCGTCTCGAGCGCGGCCCGCGGACCGGCCTTCGGCAGCCGGCCGACGAGCAGGTCGCAGGCGTGGCGACCGACCTCGTGGTCGAGCAGGTCGAAGACGCTGCCGCCGAGGACGATCGCGTCGCGGGGCGACGGTGGGAAGCTCGGCGGCGGCCCCTCGTTGAGCCGGCGCAGGACCGCGGGGCGGAAGCGCGGGTACTGACCGGCGTAGAACTGCGCGCCGCCCTCGACCAGCCACGCCCAGCGCAGGTAGCGCCGGAACGACCGCGGTCCCCAGGGCGGCGGGAGCTTCGGGTTGTTGGCGGCGAGGACGAGCTGGGCGTAGAGCCGCCCGGAGGTGTCGAGCAGGGCGCGGAGCGAATCGGGGCCGGCGGCGCGGCGCTCGAGCGCCCGGTCGGTCAGCGTGTGCAGCTCCGTCCGGGTCGCCCAGCCGGTCAGATAGCGGCGGCCGGCGGGCGCCGCGACGACCCGCGCCGCGGGCAGGAACGGGTGCGCCGCCGCGAGCCAGCCGGAGCTGGGGTGGAGGATCGCGGTGACGCCGCCGGGAACGCGTTCAAAGCGCTCCTCGAGCTTCAGCCGCAGCTCCTCGAGGAGGTCGAGGGTGCGCTCGGCGCACTCCTCGTCACCCTCCTCGAAGCGGACGGTGAAGCTGAGCGAGTCGGTCTCGGTCCAGGGCACTGACGCGAGGGTAGAGAGGGCAGCATCCCGGCGCCGCCCCTCGCCGGCGCGCGGCGGTTTTCGACCACGCCCGCAGCGAGTGGTCGATTCGTCCGCGATGGCCGGACAACACCGACCCGGTCCACCTTGCGTTGGTCGCGGCGAGTGTCCCGCGGAACACTCGCCTGGGGCAGAGCGGTCTCCTTACCTCGGCAAGCGGCGCTCAAGCGTGCCAAGGATCTTGTCGATCAACGCCACGATGACCGGGAGCAACTCCCCGAAGGAAGGTCACTCGGTCGCGGCCGAGCTCCGCAGGCTGGGTATGAAGGGTGTCCTCGTGCAGATGGCCGAACGCGGCCAACTCCTCGCCCTCAGGTGCGAGATGCCGCAGTGCTACCACCACAGAGGGCGAGGCGCATTCGACCCGGTCACGACGACGCGAACCAAGTGGGCGCCCTCACCCGACCACTACCCGATCCTTAGGTCGGCGGGCGGCCATCTCGGACCTGACAACGTTCGGCTGGCCCATGTCGAGTGCAATCAACGGGATTACAACCGGCGGAAGCAGATCGGGACGCTGCTCGCGAAAGGCAAGTCCCTCGCGGAGATCGCCGAAACGCTGAACCGCAAGGCTGTTCCCCCGGCCCACGGTACGAACCGGTGGACCGCCGCCATGGTACGCAAGGCCTACGTGTCGTAGACGCATCCCCGCATAGCGTCCGGAGTAGGAACACTTCGTAACTCCCCCCGGGATGGGTGCAGCGGAGCCGACACCTCGATCACCGGGCGCGACCTCCCGGGCTCAGGCGCCGCCGTAGACCCCGGCGTTGCGAGCGGCGGCGGTTCGAGGATCGTCCGGTGTCGGAGGTCGTTCGTCCGCCCGCGCCTCCGTCGCAGCCGTCGGACCCACAGGTGGCATTCGACCTCGACCACCGTCCACGAGCCCGGTCAGCCGATGCGGTCCGATCCAGCCGTAGGTCCGGCAGGCGCCGTGGCCGCGGTCAGGAGCCGCGTTTGCGCCGGGCTGCGCCGGCCCCGACCTCCCGCGCGAGGAGCGCCGCGAGGCTGGCGCCGGGATCATCGATATACATCGCCGCCCCGGGGCCGTGCAGGGATCGGGCGGTGGGGCGCCGGCCGAGCAGGCGGCCGATCCCTCCCAGCACCGGGAGCGTGATCGCCTGGACGACGGTGGGCGGCCTGGCGAGGCGTATCACGTCGCTGTACTCGTGGCCGATCGCGGCCACCCAGAGAGGATCCGGCATGCCCTTCTCGTTCGTCCGGCCCTCGGCCCCGAGCGACCAGAGGACCTCGAGCGCGGCGATGAACCGCTCCGCCGAGTCGGCGGGGGCACCCGTCGCGACCTCGACCGTGGCCATCACACGGGCGATCCCCTCACCGGCGTTCCACCAGTCGTGGACGGTGCCGGGCCTGACCTCGGCAACCCCGTCACCGGGACGGACCAGGCGCTCGCCGCCGTCGATCAGGTATGCGACCACGCCCTCGACGACCTCGAAGCGCTCGATCAGCGTCGGGTGCGTGTGCGCGGCCGCCAGCGCGGCTCCCGGCTGCAGGAACAGCTCGATCGCGATCGACCCGCGGGGTGAGGCCGAGGCCGGCGTGATGATCCGGGCCAGCTCTCCGGTCACCGGGTTGTGGGCCCAGACCTGATCGCCGTGCTCGCCGTTCATCGCCGTCGCCTCCTCCGCGTTCGTCCGATAGTTAGTTAAACTACCAAACTAGATGGCATCTCGTCCGGAGGCCAGTGACACGCCGACGAAGCCCGGGTCGTCCGGGCCGCCCGATCGGGGCGGCGCCGGCGCCATCCCGGCGCCGTTCGGGCCGAGCCGCCCCCCCAGCGGCACGATGAACTTCGGCAACCTGCTCCGCGATCCGGGGATGGTGCTGAGCGAGATCGTCGCCCGCGAGGTGGCCGCTGCGGGCTACGCCGATCTGCGGCCTTCGCTGCTCGCGGTCGGCCAGCACGTCGCCGCCGGCGGCACCCGGGTGACCGAGCTCGCCGCACGGGCCCAGCTCACGAAGGCGTCCGTCGTCGCGGCAGTCGACCAGCTGGAGCGCATGGGCTACGTCGAGCGGGTCCCCGACCCGACCGACGGCAGAGCCAAGCTGGTCGTCGCGACCGAGCGTGCGCGAGGCGCTGAAGCGGTCGCTCGTCGCGCGATCGCCGCCACGCGCGACGCGTGGGCGGAGGCGGTCGGGGAAGAGCGGATCGCCGAGCTGGAAGGCGCCCTCATCGACCTTCGCATGGCGCTCTGGCCGCAGGCCGAGTGAGCGGAGTGCCCACAGCTACCCTGCGGCGATGAGCATGCCGCCCGTCGGCGCCCACGTCCCCGGGTTGACCCCGCTCGCCGAGGCTGCGGCGGTCGGGGCCGACTGCATCCAGCTCTCCCTCTCCGACCCGCAGGGCTGGGAGAAGCCACCCGAGCGGGACGACGCTGCCGAGCTCCGTGGCGCGGAGATCCCCATCTACGTTCACGCGCCGTTCCTCGTCAACGTCTGCTCGCCGAAGCCGAACGTCCGCTACGGCTCACGGAAGATCCTCGCCGAGACCTGCGAGGCCGCCGCCGCGATCGGCGCCCGCGCGGTGATCGTCCACCCCGGCCACTCCGAGGACGGGCTCGAGGCGGGGGCCGGCCGCTGGTCGCGGACGCTCGAGATCCTCGAGTCCGAGGTCCCGGTCTACCTCGAGAACACCGCCGGCGGCGATCATGCCGTCGCCCGGCGCTTCGATGCCCTGGCACGGCTCTGGGAGGTGGTGGCCGGCGCCCTGACCGACGTCGGCGTCGGCTTCTGCTTCGACACCTGTCACGCCCACGCCGCCGGCGAGGACCTTGCCGACGCGGTCGAGCGCGCGATCGCGATCACCGGTGGCATCGACCTGCTCCACGTCAACGACTCCCGCGACCCGCCCGGCACCGGCGCCGACCGGCACGCCAACATCGGCACCGGCACGATCGACCTCGACGTACTTCGGCACATGATCCGCGCCGCCGGCGCCCCCGCGGTCGTCGAGACGCCGCGCGAGGTCGGGGCGATGCGCGCCGATATCGAGTTCGTGCGGGCGGCGCTGACCGACTGAACGGTGCTCTAGCCGGTCGGAAGCGACGAGCGCGTGACGAACGCGTCGAACGGCTGCGTCAGCGCCCGAACCTCGCGCTCGCGCCGGATCGACCGGGCGAGCTTCCCGGTCAGCTTCACGGTCGGCACCTTCGCCGCCGGGCCGCCCGCCGACGGCGGCTTCCAGCCGAAGTTGAACCGCGCCTTGCTCTGTGCCTTCCCGCCCAGGGCCTTCAGCGTGACGGTGCCCGCGCAGCGGCTGTCGAAGTCGTCCCGTCGCCGGATCGTCACCGCGGCCGTCCGTCCCCGCACGTCAACGTCCGTCGCCCGCACGTCGCAGGCGATCGACGCCTTCTTCGTGCAGTGCTTGCCGGGCGAGCTCGCAGGCAGCGGCGGCCGCGGCTCGCCGCGGCTGCACATGACCTTCTCGAGGCGCATCGGTTGCGCGGACATGATCCCGTCGACGCCGAGGTCGAAGAGGCCCTTCATCGTCGGCTCGTCGTCGATCGTCCAGACGTGGACCCCGTAGCCGTCGCCGTGGGCCCTGGCGACGAACTGCGGCGTGACGACCGGGATGCCGTTGAACGTCGGCGGGACCTGGAACACCTTCGAGCCCGGCGGCGGCGGGATGTTGCCGAGGACGTAGCCGGCGACGCCGTTCGTCGCCGGGGCGGTGTCGATCTTCGGCGCCAGCTCGTGGAAGCGCGCGAGCGCCGCGTCGTTGAAGGATGCGACCACGATCCCGCGCGTCCGGCCGAGCTCGTTGAGGTAGTCGGCGAGAACCTCGGCGTTGTGCACGTAGGAGGCGACGTTCTCCTTGGACTCGCCCTTGATCTCGATGTTGATCGGGGTGTCGGGGTAGCTCTTCATCACCTCCGGGAGGCTCCTGATCCGGAAGTCCGCGGGCCCGTAGCCGGGCGGTGGCTTCACCTCGCCGGTGCGGACGCCGCGGAACGGATAGTCGGAGTCGGGGCGATCGGAGTGGTCGGTGCCCTCGCCCGGGACCGTCCAGTAGCCGGCGTCGAGCTTCTCGATCTGGGCCAGCGTCATGTCGTAGACGCTGCCCGTCCCGTTCGTCGTCCGGTCGACCGTCGAGTCGTGGATGACGACGATCTTGCCGTCCCTGGTGACGTGGATGTCGGTCTCGAGCATGTCGGAGCCGAGCCGCATCGCCCGTTCGTAGGCGTACATCGTGTTCGATGGAGCTTCGTCCTCGCCGCCCTGGTGGGCGATGTTGAGGGCGCGGAGCTTGGTCCAGTCGGTCGGGCCGGCGGCGGCGCCGGGAGCCACGACCAGCGCGGTCACGGCGACGATCGCCAGGATCAGGCCCGGCAGCGCCGAGATCGCCGGCGCGATCGTTCGTCGGGTCGATTCCGCTCCGGCGCGGTGGTCCCTCATCGTCGAGGAGTCTATGGCCGCCCGCGTGACGTGTTCGTGCTCCCCGGACCCTCTCCGCCGCTGAGCGCAGCGACGCCGGCGCCGGCCACCGCCGGCAGATGGCACGGAATCGCGGCAAGCGGAGTCGACGAGCGCGCCGCCGCTGCCTTCGGCAGATCGCCCCGGTCGCGGTTGGCCACGCCGGCCGCTTGCCGGCTCAGGCGAGCGCCGGCTCCGGCTGCTCGGCCTCGACCGGCCCGCAGGTCTCGCGGATCGCTGCCGCCGCCCGGTCGAACTCCTCGTCGGCCATGACCGGCACGCCCTCGAAGGGAAGCTCGCGGTCGATCTCGACCCACGAATGGCAGCCGATGTGCTCGTCGCGGACCCGGACGGTGACCGGCCGGGGGATCCGGTGGACCTTGAGCAGCAGGACGTGCAGGGGGTGCGTGCGCTTCCAGCGCAGCCGCTTGCGGGCGTAGTCCTGGGTCCAGACGTGGTAGGGGCTCAGGGCATCGACGATGCGGGGGTCCTCGGTCGTGAAATGGTCGGCGACCTCAGCCCAGGCGCGGATCCGGACGCGATCCGGTTGCGGGATGCCGCCGTCCTGAAGCAGCGCCCGCGGCGGCGGCTCCTCGTCCGGCCAGACCCCCTCCTCGAGGGCCCGGCGAAGCTCCGGATGGTGTGACTCGCGGACGAGGTCGTTCCGCTGGTGGTCGAACGTGGGATAGAGGAAGAACCGCTCGTGCTCGAGCTCGAAGTGCTTGTTCTCCTCGCGAATGCCGCCCTTGCGAAGGGTGACGAGCTGCTCCCCCTCGGCAAGCGCGCGCACCGTGACGGACCATTCCTTGAAAGCGATTGGCATGGTTTTCAGCGTCCGGGGTCGTGGTTTCGGGGCGGGATCGCGCGGCTCGGACGAGGCGACCCGGCCGGGGCCGCTCTGGGGCCCGCTCGGAGGGCCGCGAGTCTAGAGGAGCCGAACCTCAACGGCAAATAAGTTGCGACCCGCACATTGTCTTGCACGCGGCGACCTCCGCATCAATCCGGGTGCCGATGCGGCGCCCTCGCCCGCGGCGGTCAGCCGCCGTCGCCCGCCGGGCCGAGCCCGCCGCCGCCCGGCGTCTCGATCGTGAGCACGTCTCCCGGGCCCATCGTGCCCTGGCACTTCGCCGGCAGCGGCTCACCGTTGAGCGTGTTCCGGCCCGGGGCGCCGTCGCCGCCGCCATCGCGGCCTCGCGGGGCGCGGGCGCGGCGCTCGGTGATCAGCGAGAACCGGAGCGGCGCGAGCGCCTCGAACGAGCGGACGACGCCGTCGCCGCCACGATGTCGGCCAGCGCCGCCGCTACCACGCCTGATCGCCAGCTCGGTGATCCGCAGCGGCAGCTCGCCCTCGAGCGCCTCCACCGGCGTGTTCAGGGTGTTCGACATCGCGACGTGGACGGCGCTGGGGCCGGGGCCCGAACGGCACGCGCCCTGGCCCCCGCCGATCGTCTCGTAGTAGGTGAGCTCCTCGGCGTCGCCGCGGCCCGCGAAGGTCAGGTTGTTCATCGTCCCCTGCCCCTGGGCGGGGCCCGCAGCGACGTCGCCGAGCGCCGCGAAGACGAGGTCGGCGACCCGGCTCGAGGTTTCGACGTTGCCGGCGGCGACGGCGGCCGGCGGCAGGGCGTTGAGGACCGATCCGGCCGGGGCGTCGATCGTGACCGGCCGGAAGGCGCCGGCGGAGGCGGGGGCGTCGGGGTCGGTCAGGGCCCGGATCGCGAACAGCGTCGCCGCCCTGGTGACCGGCATCGGGCAGTTCAGGTTGCCCTCGACCTGGGTGGCCGAGCCGGCGAAGTCGACCCCGATCCGCTCGCCCGCGACCGCGACCGCGACGCGCAGCGGGATCGCGCCGCCCCCGGCCGCCTCGAGCTCGTCGGCGGCCTCGTAGACGCCGTCGGCGAGGGCGGCGATCGCGCTCCGGCTGCGGCGCTCGGCGTAGTCGAGCACGGCCGCCATGCCGGCCCGGAGCCGTTCGGCGCCGATTCGCCCGGCGAGCTCGGCGACCCGCATCGCCCCGCGCCGGTTCGCGGCACGCTGGGCGCGCAGGTCGGCGAGCCGCTCGCTCGGACGGCGCATCCGCGCGGCGATCCGGGCGAGATCCTCGTCGTCGACCCGCTGCGGCTCGATCACCACGCCCTCCTCGGCGAGCGTTCGTGAGTCGGCCGGCATGCTGCCGGGGGTCGGCCCGCCGACGTCGGCGTGGTGGGCGCGGCTTGCGACCCAGCCGGCGAGCCCGTCGGCGAGCAGCAGCGGCGAGATGAGCGTGATGTCGGGTAGATGGGTGCCCCCGTGGAAGGGATCGTTGAGGATCCAGAGATCGTCGGCGGCGATCGGCCCGCCACCGGCAAGCGCCGCTACCGACTCGACCGCGGCGGGCATCGACCCGAGGTGGACCGGGATGTGCTCAGCCTGCATCACGAGCTCGCCACCGGCGTCGAACAGGGCCGTCGAGCAGTCGTGGCGCTCCTTGATGTTCGGCGAGTAGGAGGCGCGAACGAGAACCGCGCCCATCTCGTCGCAGATCGCGCGCAGCCCGCCGCTCAGGACCTGCAGCTCGATCGGGTCGACGGCGCCGGTCATCCCGCCTCCCCGCTGCGGGTCGCGACGATCGTCCCGACGCGGTCGACCCGGGCGCGCCAGCCGTGCGAAACCAGGAAGGTCGTCTCCGGCAGCTCGAACACGCACGGCCCGGCGGCCGCGAACCCGGCGGGCGGCTCCCCCGCGATCACCTCGACCGGCTCGGCCCCGCTCGCGAAGTGGGCGGTCCGCCGCGAGCGCCGGGGTGGATCGCCGTCGGCGGCGGGGAGCTCGAAATCGCTGAGCGGCTCGCGCGCGGCGACCCGGACGTTGACGAGCTCGATCTCGGCGCCGTCCTCGCGGTAGCCGTAGCGGCGCTCGTGCTCGGCCGCGAAGTCCTCGAGGAGCGCCGCCGGGTCCGGCTCGAGGGCTCCATCGATCGGCAGCTCGAAGGACTGGCCGCGGTAGCGGAGCTCGAAGATCGCCTCGAGCATCGCCCCGGGCTCGTACTCGAGGCCCGCGAGCGCGGCGCGCACGGCGGCCGCGATGCCGGCGGCGGTCAGCTCCGGAGCCGACAGCATCACCGTCCTGGTCGTGTCGCGACGACGCTCGGCGCAGACCAGCCCGAGCGCCGACAGCACGCCGCCCGAGCGCGGGCAGAGGACCCGGTCGATGCCGATCTGATCGGCGATCCCGGTCGCGTGCAGCGGCCCGGCCCCGCCGAACGGGAGCAGGTCGAAGCGGCGCGGGTCGATGCCGCGCTCGACCGTGATCACCCGCAGTGCCCTGACCATCTCGTGGTTGGCGACGGAATGGATCCCGGCTGCAGCCTCGAGCAGCCCGAGGCCGAGCGACTCCGCAAGCGCTCCGACCGCATCCTCGGCGGCGCCGGGGTCGAGCGTGACCCCGCCGGCGAGGCCGGCGTCGGGGTCGAGGTAGCCGAGCAGCAGGTTGGCGTCGGTGACCGTCGGCTCGGTGCCGCCCTGGCGATAGCAGGCCGGCCCCGGCTCGGCGCCGGCCGAGCGCGGCCCGACCCGGAGCGCGCCGCCGGGATCACGCCAGGCGATCGATCCGCCGCCGGCGCCGACCGTGTGGACGTCGACCATCGGCAGCTGGATCGGCCGTCCGTCGAACTCGCGCTCCTCGGTCCGACCGACCCGCCCCCGCTCGACGACGCAGACGTCGCAGGACGTTCCGCCCATGTCGAGCCCGAGCGCGTCGCCGTTGCCGGATGCCCCGGCGAGCAGGCTCGCGCCCACCGCGCCGCCGGCCGGGCCGCTGAGGACGCTCCAGGCGCCCCCCGCGGCTGCGCGCGCGGCATCGGTGACGCCGCCCGAGGACTGCATCACGAGCGGCTCGGGGATGCCGATCTCCCGGCAGCGCCCGGCGAGCCGGCGCAGGTAGCCGTCGAGCAGCGGCGAGAGGTAGGCGTCGAGCGTCGTCGTCGCGCAGCGCTCGTACTCGCGAAACCGCGGCAGGACCTCCGAGGAGACGGAGACGTGGAGGTCGGCGAAGCGTTCGCGCAGCGCCGCGGCGAGGCGCTGCTCGTGGCTGGGATCGGCGAACGCGAAGAGCAGGCAGACGGCGACCGCTTCGGGCGCGAGGCGCGCGACCTCGTCGCAGACCCGCTCGATCTCGCCGTCGGACAGGGGCTCGACGATCCCGTCGGGACCGACCCGCTCGGCGACGCCGATCCGCAGCTCGGGAGGGGAGAGCGGGGGCGGGCGATCCTCGCAGAGGCGGTAGAGGGATGGACGGTTCTGGCGGGCGATCTCGAGCAGGTCCGTGAACCCCGCGGTCGCGATCAGGGCGGTGCGGGCGCCGCGGCGCTCGAGCAGCGCGTTCGTGCCGACGGTCATCCCGTGGGCGAACCGCTCGATCCCGACGGGGTCGGCGCCGGCCCGCTCGAGCACCGCCGCAATCACGGTCGCGACGCCGCGCGACTGGTCGGCGGGCGTCGACGGGGCCTTGGCGGTGTGGATCCGGACGCCGTCCGTGAGGACGGCGTCGGTGAACGTCCCTCCTACGTCGACGCCGAGCAGCACCGGCCCATTACATCGGGCCGGGGCCTCAGGCGACGAGCTGGAGGTCCTCCTCGGCGTCGAGCGTCACGTCCTCATCGGCGTCGAGCGCCACGTCCTCCTCGAGATGCTTGTGGGAAGGGCAGTAGTCGCGTCCGGGCAGCGGCTCGCGCTGGCACGGCGTTCCCCGGCGCGTGTGTGCCTTGCATTCGCGGTCGACGAGCTGGGCGAGCTCCTCGGGCGGCACCTGATCGAGGTAGCGGATCGCCAGCTTGACGTTGCGATCGACGACCTGGAAGACGAACAGCTGCTCGTTGATCGGGAAGTGGCCGCGCAGCTCGCCGAAGAGCACCTTGGTCGGACGGGCGAAGTAGCGGCGGTCGTTGAGCAGCCGGCGCATCGTCCCCTCGCACGCCTCGAGGATCTGTTGCCTGCTGGCGCAGCCGGCGTCGCCGGCGCTTCCGATCCGCGGGGCCAGCTCCCGGTAGATCGATCGGCTGAATTGATACATGGGCTCCCACAACCTTTCCTTGGTCCGCGGTTACCCCCCCGCAGCCGCAAGTGTGACGAATGGCACATTGACCGCGCGCCAAGCGACGTTAAGCCTGCGTTAAGCCGGGCGCGGCTCGCCATCCGCCGGCCAGCGGTCGAGCCGGACCGAGTCGTCGCCGGCGACGACGTTGTGGCGCAGATCGAGTCGCGGGTCGACGAGCGGGCGGTCGCGGCGCCGGTGGACGCCACGCGACTCGCGGCGGGCGAGCGCCGAGGCCGCGATCAGGCGGGCGAGCGGATAGGGATCGTCGAGGAGGCGCTCGAGGCTCGCGGGGTCGCGGACCGGGCCGGCGAGCTCCCAGACGGCCCGGCGGCTCGCGTCGGTCGGGGCGGGGAACTCGGGATCGGGGTCCGGCTCGGGCGGCGACACCTCGGCGGGCGGGGCCGCCAGCGCCGCCCGGGCCGCGCGGGTGCCGAACACGAAGCACTCGCTGAGCGAGTTCGAGGCGAGCCTGTTCGCACCGTGCAGCCCCGTGCAGGCGGCCTCGCCGACGGCGAGGAGGCCGGCGAGGGTGCTGCGTCCGTCGAGGTCGGTGTGGACGCCGCCGATCAGGTAGTGGGCGGCGGGGGAGACCGGCACCGGGTCGCGGGCCGGATCGACCCCGATCGCCTGCAGCGTCCGGGCGATCGTCGGGAAGCGATCCATCGGGACCGGCCGGAGGTCGAGGCCGACCGAGTCGGCCCCGTCGGCCGCCATCCGGTCGAGGATCGCGGCGGTCACCTGATCGCGCGGCGCCAGCTCGTCGGTGAAGCGACGGCCGTCGGCGCCGAGCAGCAGGGCGCCCTCGCCGCGCACGGCCTCGGTTATCAACCCGCCGTCGAGCGGCAGGCCGGGCAGCGCCAGCGCAGTCGGGTGAAACTGGCAGAGCTCGAGGTCGGCGAGCTCGGCGCCGGCGCCATGGCCGAGGATCGCGCCGGCGCCGATCGCGCCGCGCGGGTTCGTCGTCCGCTCCCAGAGCGCCGCGCCACCGCCGGTGGCGAGGATCGTGGCGGCGGCGGTGACCGGGCCGTGGTCGGTGAGGACGCCGTAGCAGCGCGAGCCGTCGGACCACAGGGCCAGGGCCGAGGCGCCCTCGAGGATCTCGATCCGCTCGTCGGCGGCGGCGAGCGCGGCGAGGCGACTGGTCAGCACCCGGCCGGTCTCGGCGCCGCCGGCGTGGACGATGCGCCGGGCCGAGTGGCCGCCTTCGAGGCCGAGCGCGAGCTCGCCGCCGGGCCCGACGTCGAAGCGGACGCCGCGCCGCATCAGCGACTCGACGGCGGCTGGCGACTCCTCGACGAGCGCCTCGACGGCGGCGGGATAGCAGAGCCCGCGGCCCGCGTTGAGCGTGTCCTCGGCGTGGCGGGCGGGCGAGTCGTCGTCGGCCATCGCCGCGGCGAGACCGCCCTGCGCGTGGAAGCTCGCCGTCTCGGAGAGGGTCTTCCGCGAGATCAGCACGACTCGCCCGCCGGCCTCCGCCACCTCGATCGCGGCGTGCAGGCCGGCCGCGCCGGCCCCGACGACGGCGACGTCGACCCGGTCTCGGGCCGGCGCTCGGGTCTCGCTGCTGGCGGCCAAGGCGGCAGTACCGTATCCGCCAGCCGATGGGCCTCTACTACAGCCATCCCTCGTCGCTTCGCCACGACACCGGGCCCCATCCCGAGAACCCCGGGCGAATCAGGGCGATCGAGGCGACGCTGGAGGCCGCGGGCTGGCCGTCGCTGGTCCGTGCCGAGGCGCCCGCCGCCGAGCGCTCGCTGATCGAACGCGTGCACGGCGCCGCCCTGATCGACGCGATCGAGCGGCTCTGCGCCACCGGTGGCGGGGCGATCGACCTCGACACGGTCGTGGTCCCGGCGTCATGGGAGGCGGCGTTGCGCGCCGCCGGGGCCGCTGCCGAGGCGTCCCGGGCCCTGCTCGCCGGCGAGCACGACTTCGCGTTCTGCGGGATGCGGCCGCCGGGACACCACGCGGAGTCGAACCGGTCGATGGGCTTCTGCCTGTTCAACAACGCCGCGATCGGCGCCGCGCACGCGATCGCCGAGTGCGGTGCCGAACGGGTCCTGATCGTCGACTGGGACGTCCATCACGGCAACGGCACCGCCGAGATCTTCGATCGCCGCGACGACGTCCTCTACGCCAGCATCCACCAGAGCCCGCTCTATCCGGGCACGGGTGGCCCCGGCGAGATCGGCAGCGGACCGGGGGACGGGATGACGCTGAACCTGCCGGTACCGCCCGGCTCCGGGGAGAACGAGTTCGTCGGGCTGGTCGAGCACGTCGTCTGCCCGGTCGGGCGTTCGTGGCGCCCCGACCTGATCGTGGTCTCCGCCGGCTACGACGCTCACGTCGGCGACCCGCTCGCCAACTGCCTGCTCAAAGAGCAGGACTACGGGACGATGGCTGCGGCGGTTCGCGACCTCGGCGCCGAGGTGGGCGCGCCGATCCTCGTCTGCCTCGAGGGCGGCTACGACCAACGGGCGCTCGCGGCCTCGGTGCTCGAGACGGTGCACGCGCTGGCCGGCGGCCCGCCCGCCGTCGGCGTCGCGCCGGCCCCGGTCGTCGCCGCCGCGGTCGAGCGGGTCCGCGCCATCGACCGCTGGCGCGACGCGCTCTGACGCGAAGCGTCAGCCGTTGCGCGCGGCGCGCTCGGCTTCGGCCCGGACGGCCTTCGTCTGATCGCGCAGCCAGTCGGCGGCGGCCTGACGGACATCGCTGATCGCGGCTGCCGCCTCGGCCTCGAGCTCCTTCGAGCGCTCCTCCGCCTCCCGGGCCCGCTTCTCGGCGGCGGCGATCTTCGTCTCGGCCTCGCGCTCGGCCTTCCCGGCGGCGGCCAGCGCATCGTCGAGCTCCTCCTCGCGGTCGCGGATCCGCTCCGCCGCCGCCGCCTCGGCGACGGCGCGGGCCTGCTCGGCCGCCACGTCGAGTTGTCGCTGCGAGTCGGCGCGGAGCCGCGCCTTCTCCTCCTCGAGGCCGCGCTCGGCGGCGCTGACCCGCTCGGCCGCGTCGATCGCCTGACGCTCGATCTGGTTGAGCCGCTCATGTGAGTCCGAGATCGCCTTGGCGCGGGCCTCACGCTCGGCCTGCAGGTCCCGTTCACGCTCGCCGAGCAGCTCCGAGAACCGCTCCTCGGCGGCCTTCCGCGCGATGCCGGCCTCGGAGCGGACGCGCTCGTCCGCGTCGGCCTCGATCCGGGCGATCCGCTCGGCCGTCTGCTTCTCGGCGGCGGCCAGGGCACGCCGTTCGAGCTCGGCGCGGTGGGGCTCGTCGCGGCGCTCGAACTCGGCCTCCACCTCGGCCCGGGCCTCGAGCCGCACGGCCGCGATCCGGCGTTCGACCTCGTCAGCGGCCGGACCCTCGAGCGCTTCGCGGCGGGCCGAGTCGCGGGCCTCGGCGACGCGTGCGTCAGCCTCCTCGCGGGCGAGCTGGAGCTCGCTGCGGAGCCCCTCCACCTCGGCGGTCTCGCCCGCGCTGGCCGTGGAGCCGCCGGCGGCCGCCTCGGCCTCCGCCCGGATCCGCTCCACCTCTCGGCGGACCCGCTGCCGGGCCTCCGCCTTCAGCTTCGTGACCTGCTGGCGCAGCCACTGCGTCGCCTGCTCGCGGGCACGTGCCTCGATCTCGTCCTTCTCGGTGGCGAGCCGCGCCGCCCGCGCCTCGGCTTGGCTCGCCCGCGCCTCGGCTTCGCGCAGGCTCGAAGCGAGGTCGTCGATCTCGGCGCGCGCGCTCGCCCTCGCATGCTCGAGGTTGCGCTCGAGGCTGAGGATCTCCTCGTGGGAGCGGATCTCCGCCGCTCGAGCCGCTTCGTCGGGCGTGGCAGCGGTGGGCACGCCGCGGTCGCCCGGTTCCGGCTCGGGACCGGCCGCGCCCGACTCCTGCGGAGCTTCCTCGGCGGCGGCGGCCGGCTGCCCGGCCCCGTCCTCGCGACCCTGGTCGGAAGCAGCGGGCCCGCCCCCGGCGTCGGCCGGCTCCTCGCTGTCCGCGCCGTCCCCCGGCCCGTCCCCGGCCTCCGCGCTCGGCGCCTCGGCGGCGGCGCCCCCCGCCTCGTCCCCGACGGCGGCGACGTCCGCCTCGTCCCCGGCGGCGCTGCGCGGCGCCTCGGCGTCGTCGTCGCCTGTCTCGTCCCCGGCGGTGCTCGGCGCCTCGGCCTCGGGCTCGTCGTCGGGGGGCTCCGGCGCGGCGTCGCGGCGCCGGCCGCTGACCGGCGATGGCGGCGCCCACTCGGCGGTCCCCGTATCGGGCTCGATCATGGCCCGCCGGGCGCCGGGGTCGCCGCCTTGCCGCTCGCCGGTGTCGGCGCCGGAAGCCACGGCCTCCTCCCAGTCCTCGGTGCTGTAGGGGTCGTCCCCGGACGTGTCCGGCGGAGCCGTGTCGGATCGGGCCGTGTCGGGTCGTGCCGGCGTGGGGTGCACGGCGGTTCGGGGGTCGGCTTGCGGTTGTGAGCCCGCCGTCGTCTCGGGCTCGCCACGGTGCTTGCCCTTGCGACGGAAGATCCCTCTCCAACGAGCCATCGGCCGCCGCAGGTTACGCGATCGGAGCAGCTCGGCGGGCGGCGATTTCACGATATCGGCGCTGCTTCTCCCCGCTATCGGCACACGCGCGCATTGATCGGTTGCGCCGCCGGGCGAAGTATCGACCCGGCAATCGAACCGGCAGCGATGCCGGGAAGGGAGTTAGCGATGTACGCACTGTTCGGATTCGTCCACTGGCGCCTCGCGAGCGCAGCCGCAGCGCTGCGCCCGCGCCTCGCCTCCGAGCGGGGTCAGGGCACGGTCGAGTACGTCGGCCTGGTCCTGCTCGTCGCGGCGCTGATGGGCGGCATGGTGGCCGCCGTCGGCGGGCTCGGGAGCCTCTCGGGCATCGGCAAGGAGCTGGCCGAGGCGATCACCAAGAAGATCATCCAGGGCGTCCAGAAGATCACGTTCGGCGGCTGAGCCGCCGGGGCGGCCGCCCGCTCCGGCGGGCGGCCGCCGATCTGGGACACTGCGCCGGTGCCAACCGAGGGGAGAAGCTACGGCCGTTCGGCGGCGCAGATGCGCCCGGTCACGATCGAGCCGGGCTTCGTCCGCACCGCCGACGGCTCGGCGCTGATCTCGATCGGCGAGACCCGCGTCATCTGCACCGCGTCGGTCGACGAGGAGGTGCCGCGGTGGATGCGCGGGCGTGGCACCGGGTGGGTGACCGCCGAGTACGCGATGCTCCCCGCCTCGACCGGCGAGCGCAAGCCGCGCGACTCCAAGCGCGGGCGTCCCGACGGTCGCTCGATCGAGATCCAGCGGCTGATCGGGCGGGCGCTGCGCGTCGTCGTCGACTTCGAGGCGCTCGGCGAGCGCGCGGTCTGGATCGACTGCGACGTCCTGCAGGCCGACGGCGGGACCCGTTGCGCATCGATCACCGGCGCCTACGTCGCGCTCGGTCTCGCCCTCTCGCGGCTGGTCGAGTCCGGCGAGCTGCGGGCGCTGCCGTTCACCGGCACGGTCGCGGCGATCAGCGTCGGGGTCGTCGACGGAGAGGCGCTCTGCGACCTCGACTACTCCGAGGACTCGCGGGCCGAGGTCGACGCGAACGTCGTCATGACCGGCGACGGCGGCCTCGTCGAGGTACAGGCGACGGCCGAGCGGACCCCGATCTCGAGGGCGTCGTTGGACGAGCTGCTCGCGCTCGCCGAGGCCGGGATCGCGGAGCTTCGCGACATCCAGGAGGGGGCCGCGGGGGCGTGACCGGACGGCCGCAGGGGCGGCCGGTCGTCGTCGCCACCCGCAACCCGCACAAGCTCGGCGAGCTCGGCGAGATCCTCTCCGGCGTCGCGCTCGAGTCGTTGCCGGAGTCCGTCGTGCTGCCGCCCGAAGACGGCGAGACGTTCGCCGACAATGCGCTCGGCAAGGCTCGCGCTGCCCATGAGCAGACCGGCCGGGCGGCGCTCGCCGACGACTCCGGGATCGTGGCGGCCGCGCTCGGCGGCGAGCCGGGCGTGCGCTCGGCCCGCTACGCGGGAGAGGCGGCGAGCGACGCCGAGAACCTCGCCCGGCTGCTCGCGGCGGTGGGCGGCGCCGCCGACCGCTCGGTCGCCTACGTCTGCGCGATCGCCTTCGTCGACGAGGACGGCGCCGAAACGGTCCGGGAGGGACGCTGCACCGGCGTCCTCGCCACCGAGCCGCGCGGCGACGGCGGGTTCGGCTACGACCCGGCATTCGTCCCCGACGACTTCAGCGACGGTCGGACGATGGCGGAGCTGAGCCCGGAGGAGAAGCACTCGATCTCCCATCGCGGGCGCGCGGCGCGGGCGCTCGCCGCCGCCATCGGCGGGTTGCGATGACCGCGACCAAGTCCGGGGCGGCCTGGCTCTCGGTCATCTCCAACTGCGTCCTGATCGTCGTCAAGGTCGCGGCGGGGATCCTCACCGGCTCGATCGCGATCCTGACCGAGGCCGTCCACTCCGCGATCGACCTGGTCGCCTCGCTGATCGCTCTCGTCTCGGTCCGCAAGGCCGAGGCGCCCGCCGACCGCGACCACCCGTACGGGCACGAGAAGGCCGAGAACGTCGCCGCCGGCGCCGAGGCGATGCTGATCCTGCTCGGTGCCGTGATCATCGTCGTCGAGGCCGTCCGCCGGCTCGTCAACGGCTCCGAGGTCGAGTCGATCGGGATCGGGATCGCGATCATCGCCGCCTCGATCGTGGTCAACCTGCTCGTCTCCGCCTACCTGTACCGGCGGGCGCAGGTCCTCGAGTCGCCAGCCCTCGAGGGCGATGCCGCGCATCTGCGCGCCGATGCGCTCACATCGGTCGCCGTCCTCGTCGGACTCGTCCTCGTCGAGGTGACCGGCCACTCGTCGTTCGACTCGATCGCGGCGTTGGTGGTGGCCGGCGCGATCGTCGCGACCGGCGTCAGGCTGCTCCTCCGGTCCGGGCGGGTGCTCATGGACGAGGTGCTGCCCGACAGCGAGATGGACCGGATCGAGGCGGTGATCGCGGCCTCGCGACCGCCGGACATGGCCGGCTACCACAAGCTCCGCGGGCGGCGGGCGGGGTCGCGCCGCCACGTCGATCTCCACGTCCAGTTCCGGGCCGGGACGAGCCTCGAGGATGCGCATCGCGAGGCGCACCTGCTCCGTGACGCCATCGAGGCCGAGTTCAGCAACTGCGATGTCCTGATCCACGTCGAGCCGGAGGGGTCCTACCGTCCGCGCGCGGAGCGCGGCCCCTTCCGGCAGGGGTGAAGGTCAGGTCAGGTTCACGGCGGCCGCGAGGCCGACTGCGACCAGCGTGATCGCGTAGCCCGTGTAGCCGTTGACGGCGACGAGCAGGGCGGCGATCAGGCAGATCGCGACGATCGTGATCCAGGAGCCTCGGGCGAGATCCACGCCGCTATTTTCCAGCAGGTGAAGGATGGAAGCACGCAGGCCGGGCGATGACGGTCGCTGCCGACGCCGCCGCCGACGCCGCCGCGGGGTTGATCGCCGAGTCGGCCGGGCTGCGGGCGTGCGCCGTGATCGGGCCCGCCGGGGAGCTGCTGGCCGCCACGGCCGATGGCGAGTGGGTCGCTCAGTCCCGGCGCCTCTGGGCCGCGGCGGACGACCCGGAGCGGCCCGCCCCCGAGCACGTCCACGTGGCGGTCGAGGGCGGCGAGGTCTTCGCGGTCCGCGGCGAGCACGCGTCGGTGATCGGGATCGCCGACCGGTTCTCGCTCGCCTCGCTCCTCCTCTGCGACCTCCGGGCGGCGCTGCGCCGGCTCGACGGGGCGCGATGATCGAAAAGCCCCACCGGTTCCTGCTCGACCGGGTCAGCTCCTACTCGGAGGAGGGAAGGGCATACCTGCGGCGCCGGCGGATGCGCGGCCGGCCGTTCGCCCGCGTCCGTTACGCGGGTGGCGAGGAGATCGCCTTCGAGCCCGGGAGCGAGCGCGGCGCCGAGCTGTTCGCCGCCGCGGCGGCTCTCGTCGACTCCGCCGGCGAGCCGACCTGACGGGGCCGCCGTCGGTGAGCCGCAGCTCGTGGGCCCCGGCGGGGGGCGCGATCGCCGCCGCCGGGGTTCATCCATACGGATGCCATCGATCGATCACGACGGGCTTACGCCCGCCGAGACGCGGGCGTTGCGCTCGGCGCTCGCGCGCGACCCGGCGCTGGCGGGGGAGCTCGAGTTGATCTTGCCGGCGCTCGCTCCAGCGGCGCGGCGCGAGCTCGTGCGCGAGCTCGCCCGTCGCTGCGCCGGCGCCGAGCGGCCCGCCGCCGCGGTCCTCGAGGCGCTCGTCGCCGCCGCCCGGACATCGGCCTGATCGCGCGGGGCGCGAGCGGCGCCACCGGGCTTGTCCGTGGCGAGCGCCGATCCGGCGCGATCGCGACGAGACACGAGGGAGCACACGCCGCCGATGAGCAAGAACATGCCCACCCGCCGACCCGCGAGCACGCTTGCGATGCCGCTCGCCTGCGCCGTCGCCCTGCTCTGCGCCTGCCTGAGCCCGCCGCCGGCCGCCGCCGGCCGCTACGAGGTCGTCCAATGCGACCGCTCCAACCGCGACTACGCCGACGCCGGCTTCGACCGGGTCAACGGCGGCGACTACGGCTTCCTCTACCGATGCGAAGAGGACGAGGACGCCAACTCGCTGCAGATCCGCCCGATCACCGCTTCGCCGAAGGGCAGGTACGGACGGATCTCGTGGACCGCTCCCGATGGCACCCGGATCGTGGCGGCCGATGTCGAGGCCCGGCTCCGCAGCGACGCCGGGCACGAGGCCCGGCTCTCGTTCCTCGGCAGCGACGGCGGCGAGGCGGGACGGATCGCGACCGGCCGTGACGCCCAGACCGGCTTCGGGAGCTTCGGGCGCGTCGTCGGCGACGGTGGCCGTGCGGGCTTCGCGGCGACGCTGGCCTGCACGAGCGGCGGCGGCTGCCCGGCGAGCGACCAGGCGAAGGCCTGGATCCGGTCGGTCCGGCTGACGGTCGAGGACCAGCGGCCGCCGGCGCCGCTTCCGGCGGGCTCGCTGAGCGCGCCGGGCTGGCATCGCGGGTCGGGCACGCTCGGCGCCGTCGCGACCGATCAGGGCTCGGGCGTCCGCCGGATCGAGCTCACCGTCAACGGCAGCAGGGTCGCACCATCGCGGACCGTCGCCTGTGACGTCATTGCCGGCTCCGCGAAGGTCCGGCGGATGCGACCGTGCCCGTCGCGCTACGCGGCCGCGGCGCCGGTCGAGACCGGCTCGGCGCCGTTCGTCGACGGTGCCAACGCGCTGCGGGTCTGCGCCGCCGATTACGGAGGCGGCGCCGAGCCCGCCTGCGTCGCCCGGACCGTGCTCGTCGACAACGCGCCCCCGGAGCTCGCCTTCGCCGACCGTGAGGACCCTGCCGATCCGGAGCTGATCCGCGCCACCGCCCGCGACCGCCACTCGGGCCTTGCGGCATGGGCGATCGCCTACCGGCCGCTCGCCGGTGGCGCCTGGCGGGAGCTGCCGACCGAGCGCGCCGGCGACGAGCTCCGGGCCCGGGTCGACTCGAGCGCCGAGCCGCCCGGCGCGTACGTGTTCCGGGTGCTCGCAGCCGACGCGGTCGGCAACCGGGCCATCGGCACGGCCCGCGCGAACGGCAGCCCGATGGTCGTCCGGTTCCCGCTTCGCCACGAGTCGCGGCTGCGCGCCGCCGTCGGCGGCCGCCTGCGGGCGCGGGTCGGCTACGACGCCAGGCCACGGCTCGAGGCGGTGCTCCGCGACGAAGAGGGCGAACCGGTCCGCGGGGCCGATGTCGAGATCACCGAGCGGTTCGCCTCCGGCTCGTCGCTGAGCCCGGTTGGCCGGACCGTCGCCACCGATGAGCACGGGCGCGTCCGGGTTCGCCTCTCGCGCGGGCCGAGCCGCACCGTGCTCGTCCGCTACGCCGGCTCGAAGCGGCTGCTCGCGGCCACGGCGGAGCCGGTCCGCGTCGGGGTTCACGGCAGCGCCCGGATCGCTCCGCTCCCGCGCCGCATCGGCGCCGGACGTCGCGTCGTCTTCAGCGGCCGCATCGGGACCTACGGCGTCGCATCGCCGCATGGCAAGCTCGTCGAGCTTCAGGTCCGAGGCGGCGGGATCCGGCGCTTCCGCACCGTCGCCCACGCGCTGCGGACCGATCAGCGCGGGCGGTGGCGGATGCGGTACCGGTTCGACCGCTTCTACTCGGAGCCGACCCGGTTCGTCTTCCGGCTCCGGGTCCCGCCCGAGCGTCGCTGGCCGTACCTGGCGCCGACGATCTCGCAGCCGCGGGAGCTCGTCGTCCACCCCCGCCGCTGAGCCTCATCGGCCAGCGATGCCGTCGATCGCGCGACTACCCGTCGCCCGCCGGGCGTTCGGGCCTCGCGCTTCGTCGGCTCAGACCTCGTAGCGCTCGAGGTCATCGCGCAGGCGGCGACCCTCGGCCGACTCGGGATCGGGTCCGGCGGGAGCCCTGCCGGCTACGTCGGCACGGCGCTGGTCGCGCCGCCAGCGCCAGGCCGCGAGCGCGACGGCGCCGGCGCCGATCGCGACAGCGACGACCGGGAGGATCCAGCCGCCGACGAGGTCGAAGCCGTCGTCGCTCGGCACCGCGAGCACCTCGGGCCCGTACTCGCGGACGAGGGCATCCTTGATCTCGTCCTTGCTCCTGCCCTTGGCGATCAGGTCGTTGATGAAGACCCGCTCGCGCTCCGCCTGCGGCGAGCTCGAGAGCTGCAGCGTCGTCCCGCAGATCGTGCACATCACCTCGTCCTCGATGTCGGGCAACGAGGCGTTCGCCGCCGCGTCGCCGGTCGCGATCGCCGGGGCCGGCACGGGCATCGCCGCGGCGATCGCGATGAGCAGCGTGGCGACGGGCCGCCTCACTGCTGCGCCGTCGCTGCCGTGATCAGCGGCGCCACCCGTTCGTTCAGGAACCGCTCGTCCATCGGGCCGCGCTGGATCAACGCGAGCTTCCCGTCCGGGTCGACCAGGAACGACTCCGGAAACCCGAGCACGCCATAGGCGTCGCTGCGCTCACCGGTGTCCTTGACCATCTCCCAGCTGAGGTCGTACCTGTCGATGAAGGCCTTGGCGTCGACGCTGTTGTCCTCGGAGTTGATGCCGAGCACGACGAGGTTCCCGCCGTGCCTTCTCGCGAACGACTCGATCGCCGGAGACTCCTCCTCGCAGGGCTTGCACCACGAGGCCCAGAAGTTGACGAGCACCCAGCTGCCCCGGTAGTCGGCGAGGCTGATCGTGCCGCGGCCGTCGAGCCGCTCGATCGGCTCGTCCGGCGCCGCCTGGCCGACGGCGATGTCGGCGCCGCGCTTCGCGATCAGCCCGAATCCGAGCAGCGCGACGAAGGCGATCGCGGCGAGCACGGCGATGAATGCGCGGTTCGACATCGGCGGGGAAGGTTAGAGCGCCCTCAACCCGTGGACCGCAGCGCCGGGGCCCCCTGCCCGTGGACCGCAGCGCCGGACCGCAGCGCCCCGGCCCGTGAGCACAGCACGGCGCACAGCGCCCCCGCCCGTGGACCGCAGCACGGCGCACAGCGCCCAGCCCCTGGACCGGCGGCGGTCCCGGCTGCCCACGCCCGCGAGCGGGCGTGGGGACAGCGGGTGCGGCGACGAGAGCGGGTGAGGGGAATCGAACCCCCGTCACCAGCTTGGGAAGCTGGTGCTCTGCCATTGAGCTACACCCGCGGGGGCGGCGCCCATTCTAGGAAGCGGGGAACGGCGCCGCCGTCCGCCGTGGTGCGGAAGCAGGGAACGGCGCCGCCGTCCGCCGGTGGTGCGGATTCGGCAGTCATGGACGGGAGAATGTCCGCCACCGCAGGTTGGGGCCGGGTGCCCCGGTGCCCGGGGCGCCTCGGCTCGGCCGCGGCGCAGCGGCGAGCACCGGAGCCGAAAGGGGGTCGCCGAAGCCGGGCCCGGGGCTCAGCTCGGCTGTGACGCCGGACGGATCAGGATCTCGTTGACGTCGACGCGGTCGGGCTGGGAGATCGCGTAGGCGACCGCGGTGGCGATGTCGTCGGCTTCGAGGGCTCGGGTCGGGCTGTTGTCGAAGAACGGCGTGTCGACCACGCCGGGCTCGATCAACGTCACCTTGATGCCATCGTTGTCGCGCATCTGGCGCAGCTCCTGCCGCAACGCCTCGCCGATCGCGGTGGCCGCCCATTTCGTCGCCGAGTACAGCGACCCGGGGAGGGCGCGACGCCCGGCCACCGAGCTCGTGATCAGGTAGTGCCCGGTGCCGCGGTCGAGTAGGTGGGGAAGGGTCGCGCGGATCGTGTAGGCGACCCCGAGGACGTTGGTGAGGACCATCGAGCGCCAGTGCTCGGGCGTCTCCTCGAGAAAGCCGCGGGTGGCGCCGAAGCCGGCGTTGGCGAAGACGACGTCGATCGTCCCGAAGCGCTCGATCGCGGCAGCCGCGAGCGCTTCGTTCTGCTCCCACTCGGTCACGTCGCAGGTCTTGACGAGGACGTCGTCGCCGCCGAGCTCGGCGGCGAGATCGGCGAGCGGCTGCTCGCGGCGTCCCGCCAGCACGAGCCGGTTGCCCTCGCCGCGGAGCCGCCGCGCGGTGGCGGCTCCGATGCCGCTCGCCGCACCGGTTATCAGGACGGTTCTCGCTTCCGGCATGGGGGCTATTGATAGCACCGCGGCGGCGCTGTTCCCGGTCGCGACCCTGCGATAATCCGCGGCCTCGATGGACCCGGACCGGAAGCGAAAGATCCGCCTCGTCGTTGCCCTGGGCCTCGCCGTCGTCCTTTCCGTGTTGCTCGTCTACACGTCGTTCAGCGCCGGAACCGAGGCCCGCGAGCCCTCCGAGGTGCTTGCCGCGGGGCCCAGCGACGAGACCTACCAGATCACCGGTGAGGTCAAGAGCTATCAGCGCGACGGCGCCGACCTGCGGTTCGAGATCACCGACCGCGACGGCACCCATCCGCTGCCGGTCGCCTACACCGGGGTCGTCCCGGATCCGTTCCGCGAGGGCCGTGAGGTGGTGGTCACCGGCCATCTCGACGAGAGCGGGACGTTCGTGGCCGAGAAGGACAGCCTGATCACCAAGTGCCCCTCGAAGTTCGCCGACGAGGCGGCGGCTGATCCCGAGCACGTCGTGATCGACCAGTGAGCGCGCTCGGCTCGGCGGCGCTGATCGCCGCCCTCGCGGTCGCCGTCTACGCCGCCGTCGCGGCGCTGATCGGGACCCGCGGCGACCGCCGCTGGGTCGTCTCGGCACGCCGCGCGATCTACGCGATGTGCGGGCTGGTGCTGATCGCGGTGGTCGCGATCGAGTCGCTGTTCGTCCGCACCGACCTCTCGGTGGCGCTCGTCGCCGACCACTCCTCGACGACCACGCCCCTGCTCTACAAGCTGACGGCGTTGTGGGGGAGCCAGGCCGGCTCGCTGCTGCTCTGGGCGTTCGTCCTCTCGATCGCCTCGGCGGCGGTCCTCTATCTGACCCGCAACCGCCATCGCGAGGTCGTCCCCTGGGCCACCGCCGTGCTCGCCGGCGTCGCGATCTTCTTCATCGGCCTGATGGTGGCCGGCATCGCCTTCCCGTCCGCGGAGAGCTGGCCGTTCGCCGCCGCCGACCCGGTCCCGCTCGAGGGCGCCGGGCTGACGCCGCTGCTCCGCCATCCGGCGATGGCGATGCACCCGCCGATGCTCTACTCGGGCTACGTGTTCTTCACGATCCCGTTCGCGTTCGCGATCGGCGCGCTGATCACGCGCAAGCTCGACGCGAGCTGGATCCGCTCGACCCGCCGGTTCGCGCTGATCGCCTGGATCTTCCTCTCGATCGGACTCGCCCTCGGCGCCCGCTGGTCCTACAGCGAGCTCGGCTGGGGCGGCTACTGGGCCTGGGACCCGGTCGAGAACGCGGCCCTGATCCCGTGGCTGACCGGGACGGCGTTCCTGCACTCGATCATGGTCCAGGAGCGGCGCGGGATGCTCCGCGTCTGGAACGTCTCGCTGATCTGCGCCACCTTCGCGCTGTCGCTGCTCGGCACGTTCCTGGTCCGCTCCGGCGTCCTGCAGTCGATCCACGCCTTCGGCGCGTCGAAGGTCGGCCCGGCGCTGCTCGGGCTGATCGCCGTCGTCGTGATCGGCTCGACGGTCCTGATCGCCTCGCGGCTCGACTCGCTGCGCTCGGAACGCCGACTCGACTCGCTGTTCAGCCGCGAGGCGATCTTCCTGCTCAACAACGTCCTCCTCGTCGGCCTCGCCGCCGTCGTCGCCTGGGGCACCTTCTTCCCGTTGATCTCCGAGGCGGCGACCGGCGAGACGTCCTCGCTCGCGGCGCCCTGGTTCGATCGCTACGCGACGCCGCTGGCGATCGTCCTCGTCCTCTTCATGGGGATCGGGCCGCTCGTCGCCTGGCGCCGGGTGACGCTGGCCGGCCTCAGGCGCGCGATCGCCGTCCCGCTCGCCGCCACCGCCGCTGCGGCGCTGGCCCTGGCGCTGACGATCGGCGTCGCCGAGAGCCCGACCGCATACCTGCTGTTTCTCGTCGCGATCTTCACCATCGTCGCCGTCGGCCAGGAGTTCTGGCGCGGATCGGTCGCGCGCCGGCGGCTCGTCGGTGGCAGCTACCCCGCGGCTTTCGGCTCGCTTCTGACCCGCAACCGGCGCCGCTACGGTGGCTACGTCGTCCACGTCGGGCTCGTCCTCGCGCTGTTCGGGATCGCCGCCTCGTCGAGCTTTCAGACGAGCCGCGACCTGCGGCTCAGCCCCGGCGATCGTGCGCAAGTCGGCGACTACACGATCACCTACGTGAGGCCGACCTCGAGCATCGACGGGGGCGAGCAGAAGCTCTCCTTCGGGGCGCTGCTCGACGTCACCCGCGAGGGCCGGCAGGTGACCACCCTGAGCCCCTCGCGCGAGTACTACTCGGGCGTCGCGGCCGATCCGAGCGCGCCGCTGAGCAGCTTCTTCGCCGGCGAGGCGACCAGCGAGGTCGGCCGGACCGAGAGCTTCTCGCGTGACCTCTGGAGCGCGATGCAGCCCGACCTGAGCAGCTACGACCGGATCATCGACGAGGGCGACCGGCGCTACGCCCGCTTCGCCGCCGGGATCCCGCAGACGCCCCGGGGCGCCGCCGAGCTCGCCGACGTCCAGGGACAGCTGATCGCGGCGCTGGCGCGGAAGTACCTGCAGGACCCGCCGCCGGCCGAGGTCCGCTTCAACGTCAACCCGTTCGTGGTCTGGTTCTGGCTCGGCGCGATCGTCGCGGTCGGCGGTGCGTTGTTCGCGATCTGGCCGACGCCGGAGGGGCGCCGGCGCCGCGTCAGCGACGTCTACGGCGCGCGTCTCGCGCGCGAGCTCAACCGCGCCGGCTGAGCCGGAGCCTCGCGTGCTCGAGATCCTGATCGCGATCCTGCTCCTCGCCGCCGTCGCGGCCTGGATCTCGGTTCCCCTGCGCCGCCCCGGCGCGCCGGCCGAGCCCGGGCTCGAGGACCCCGTGCTGGCCGAGCTCGAGGCGCGCAAGCAGGCCAAGTACCGCGAGATCCGTGACACCGAGCTCGACCACGCCCAGGAGAAGCTCTCCGACGAGGAGTTCGCCCGCCAGGACGCGGAGCTGCGCCGCGAGGCGATCGAGATCCTCAGGCGGATCGATGCCGCCGAGGCCGAGCGCCGGCCGCGCGACTGACCGCACGCCGGCCGCGCGACTGACCGCACGCCGGCCGCGCGACTGACCGCACGCCGGCCGCGCGACTGACTGCCGCCGGTCGCGCGAGCCGGCTCGCGGCCCCGATGGTTCCGGCTAGACTTGCGCTCTCTCATGGAGACGCTTCTCGGAGTAGTCCAGGTCCTGGTCTCGGTCGTCCTCGTCTTCCTGGTGCTCCTGCACTCGGGCAAGGACGCGGGCCTTTCGGGCGCGTTCGGGATCGGCGGCGGCGGTAGCTCGTTCGGCGGCGGATCGCTGGTCGAGCGCAACCTCGATCGCTGGACGATCTTCTTTGCGGTGCTCTTCGTCGTCAACACGATCGTCCTGCTCAAGATCTGAGCCGCGCCGGCGCGCCCGTGTTCGGGCCGCGCTCGCCCTCGCGCTGGTCGCGGCGCCGCTCGTCCTCGGCGGCTGCGGCCCGGGCGGCGGCACCCCCGACTCGCGGCCGCCGCCGGAGCCGGGCGGGACGCTCGCGATCGCGGTGGCCGGGCGGATCGAATCGCTCGACCCGCTCGCGCCGCTGGATCGGGCCGAGCGCCTCGCCTCGCGCCAGGTCTACGAGCCGTTGTGGAGTCGGCAGTCCGGGCCCTTCGGCGCGACCCGGCGCCGTCCCGGCATCGTCCGCTCGTTCCACTCCGATCGCGAACGGAGCGTCTGGACCGCGACCCTGCGCCGCGGCGTCAGCTTCCAGGACGGCGAGCCCATCGATGCCGATGCCGTCCTCGCCAACGCCGGGCGTTGGGTCGGATCGGCGGCCGGCCGGGCGCTGCTGCCCGCCCTGACCGCCGTCGACTCGCCTCGCCCCGGCCGCGTCCGGTTCATCCTCGATCGGCCGGCGCCACGGTTCCCGGTCGCGCTGGCGAGCCCGCGGCTCGGGCTCGTCGCACCCGGCTCCCTGGTCGGCATCGGGCGATCGGGCCTGCCGCTCGATGCGAGCGGGAGCGGCCCGTTCGAGTACCGCGGGCGCGAGGGCGGCACGGTCGTGCTCGCCCGCAACTCCGACTGGTGGGGGACGGCGTTGGGCCTCGGGCCCGGGATCGACGAGCTCGAGCTCAGCCCCGAGCCGGTCGCCGGCCACCGCCTCGCCGCCCTGCTCGATGGCTCGGTGGAGATCGCCGACGACCTCGGCCGCCACGCGATCGAGCGGATCGCCGGCGCGCCGCTGCTGACGGTCGTCCGCGGCAGCCGCACGATCGGGCTCGAGCGCTCGGTCCGCGGGATCGACTCGGTGGCGGCGGCCCAGTCGCTGGCCGACGTCTGGCTCACCGACCTGCGCTGAGCGCGCCGGGCCCTACGGCGTTCCCGTGTAGCCGTTCGAGAAGCAGAGCTTGCTCGCGTCGAGGCACTGCGGCACCCCGGCGCCGCGCAGGAAGCTGCCCTCCTGCAACAGCCCGTCGGCGGCGCGGCGCGGGTAGCCGTGCGGGTCGTCGCCGTAGCCCCATTCGGGCCGCGGCGGCACGTTGGCGCTCGGCGCCGTCGCCGTGCCGCCGCCCTCGGTGCCGGAGAAGCCGACCGGGCCGCCGTCGTAGTAGACGAGCATGCTGCCGCCGGTATAGGGGAAGCTCGTCACCTGCGGGATGCCGAGGAACGGGTCGACGTCCCAGTGCCGACCGGGCTCGAGCGCCGGCGTGTAGACAGAGGCTCCGGTCGTCCGGGCCTCGACCTCCGCGGCGACGTTGGCGACCTGGTGGTCGCCGAGCGCGGCCTGCAGGAGCACCTCGTGCGGCTGGGTGCCCGCGAGCGGGTCGGTGGTCAGGTTGTGGGCGTAGCCGTTGGCCTCGCCGCGGTCCCAGAGGAGCTGGATCAGCGCCAGCAGCAGCGGCCGCTCGAGCTCGTTCGGGTAGTGGGCGTAGAGCCCGAGCCCGGGGATCTTGAAGTACTCGTCGGAGTCGACGCTGCGGCGCAGCAGGGTCGAGTAGTTCATGCCGGTGACGTTGAGGACGCCGTAGTCCACGTCGGGCTCGAGCGCGGTCAGCGCGCCGCCCATGATCGCTCCCTGGCTGACGCCCATGTACTGCAGGCGGTTGTCGGCGCCGGCGCTGGTGTCGATCACCGGTTGGTTGCCGTTGCCGTTGTCGAGCGCGAACGCCGGATCGGTGGCGAGGCCGTTGGAATGGATCAGCGCCCGGCCCAGGTACATGAAGTTGACGAACCCCTGCTGCATCCGGTCGGCGAGCTTGTTGAAGTTCGACATGTCGGCGAGGGCCGAGATCACCGTGCCGAGGTCCTGCTCGGCGAAGCCCTCCCAGTCCATCGCGCACCAGATCGTGTTCTCCTGCTGGGCGAGCGCGGCCTGGCCGGTGAGCTGGGCCTGGGTCCCGAGCAGGCCGTGGCCGTAGATGCCGACCGTCGCCGCAGCGACGTTGCCCGATCCGGCCAGCACCGAGTCGGGGATCTCGCAGCGGAAGACGACGTCGCGCGAGTAGCCCGGGTTCCACTCGATCGCGCCGCTGGGGTCGTGGGCGAACTCGGCCCCGGGCGGGCAGCCGTCCTCGTCGAGGTAGCAGGGGACGTTGATCGTGCCCTCGACGCGGCGCGTGATCTGCGCCGGCAGGCCGCGCTCGCCGGGCGGGATCGGATCGCCCTGGTCGAGCACGCGGGTGATCTGCCAGCTCGGCGAGTCGCCCTCGATCTTGCGGTCGGCGAGGTTCGTGTCGCCGAGCCGCGCGAACGCGTCGTCGCGGATCGTCGTCGCCCGCCCGGTCACGCTCTGCTCGCTGGCGACCGTGAAGTCCCAGGCCATGTAGAGGCTCTGGCGCTGGACTCCCGCCTTCTCGGTCAGGGTGTCGATGATCGACTCCATGTGCGGGCGGCGGCTTTCGACCTCGGGCTGGTCGGTGACGTCGTCGTCGCGATAGACCCGGAAGCCGATCGGGGCCTCGATCGGGTCGTCGTCGGCGTCGCGGAGGTCGCGCAGGGCGACGATGTAGCGGGCGCCGAAGTCGAAGTTCGAGGCCGGCCTGATGATCAGGTTGACCGGGCCGGTGTTGTCCGGGTTCGCGCCGATCCCGCCCGGCCCGGCGTCGCTCGGATCGACCGAGGTCGGGTTCGAGTCGAGCTCGGCCCAGATCGGCTGCCGCTCGCCGGTCTCGGCGTTGATCAC
Source organism: Solirubrobacterales bacterium (assembly GCA_041393495.1). Lineage (GTDB taxonomy): Bacteria > Actinomycetota > Thermoleophilia > Solirubrobacterales > 70-9 > RHKX01. The sequence goes on from JAWKKA010000007.1 coordinate 102,164, forward strand.
GATCACCGGCTGGTCGGGGTCGTCGTAGGCGTGCAGGTCGTCCTCGGGGACGAGCCCCGTGTTCGCGAACGCGGCCGGTGTCTCGAGGCCCGGGATCTTGACCGTGATCAGGCTGCCGGGGCTGAAGCCGTCGGCGCGGTTCATGTCGGTCGGGTCGATGTGGACGCCGTCGGTGTTCGCCGGCATCGATTCGATGTTCAGGTTCAGCCGCTTGCCGGTGACGGTTGCCGGGTCGTCCTTGGTGAAGTAGTCGTTCGGGAACGGCTGCAGGCAGACCGCCGGGTCGAGGAAGTCGCAGCGGTCGGCGTTCTCGACCGGGACCGGGGTGTAGCAGCGACTCGCGTCCTTGCCCAGCTTGCTGGTCACCACGCGCTCCCGCTTGTCGCCGCGGGAGCGGTACAGGGCGCGGACCTTGACCTGCTTCGCGCCGCAGCTGCCGAGGCGCCTCTCGCCGGTCGCGGTCAGGCGGAGATCGAACGTGCGGCGGACGCGCTTGCGGTTGGTGTGGACGACCTTGCGCTCGAAGAGGCTGCGGCGGCCCTCGTAGGCGGCGACCAACTTGACCTTGCCGGCGTGGCGGGCCTTCAGCTTCACCGCGAGCGCGCCATCGGCGAGGAGCCGCTTCTGGCCGGTCGTCTTGACGGCGATCGCGACCTTCGGCTTCGGCTTCGGCTTCGCCTCCGCCGGCCCGGAGAGGAGCGCGGCCAGCGCGATCGCGGTGAGGACCCCGATCGCGACGTGGATCGTGCGCGTCCTCGCGCGGCCGGGGTTCAGCATCGGATCCTCTCCCATCTGTCGGTTCAGCCTGAGCGCTCGCCCGTCCGCTGGGCAGCCGGGCACCGTCACCTATATCAGACGTGGAACAGCCTTGTGCCGGTTCACGCCCGACCCGGCTTGCCGCGTCGGGCCGGTCCCGGTCGCGCCCGGTCTCGAGCGAACGGCGCGGGCCGTGGCCTCGCCCGGGCGATGACGGTCAGACCGCCAGCTCGACGTCCGTCAGCGGATAGGCGACGCAGCAATGGACCCAGCCGAACGCGGCGTCGGAGCGGCGGAGCCTGGCCTCGTCGGCGCTGAAGACCTCGCCGCTGACGATGCGGACGCGGCAGAGGCTGCACTCGCCGGAGCGGCAGGCGACCTCGGGCTGGACGCCGTGGTCCTCGAGCGCGTCGAGCAGCGGGCGATTGCGCGGGGAGCGGAAGCTGGGCCCGCCGGCGACGCTGACCGTCACCTCCGCGTCGGGATCGATTCCGGCCGGCCAGCGCGGCTGCTCCTGCGGTCGAGCGGGGGCGCCGTTGGCCTCGAAGCGGACGCGGCGCCGCCGGTGTCCGAGCCGCTCGAGCTGATCGAGTGCGTACGGGTACATCGCCTGGGGCCCGCAGACGTAGACCATCCGGTCGGCGAGCGGGCCGGCGAGATCGGCGATCGTCGCGGCGTCGATCAGCCCGCCGATCACGTGGTCGACCCGGATCCGCCCGTCGGCGGCGGCGATCGCGGCGAGCTCGTCCGCGAAGATGACGTCGTCGGCGTGCTGCGACCCGTAGATCAGGTGGAGGTGGCGCGCCCCCCCGCCGTCGCGGATCTCGCGGACCATGCTCATCGCCGGCGCCACGCCGGACCCGCCGGCGAGGAAGACGACCTCGTCGCCGTGAAAGAGCGGGTTGTGGTGGAAGGTGCCCATCGGGCCGGTGCTCGAGAGCCGATCGCCGGGCGCCAGTTCGTCGATCAGATGGTTGCTGACGCGACCGCCGGGAACGCGCCGGACGGTCACGTCGTAGGCGTCGCGCCTGGCCGGGCTCGACGAGATCGCCATCGGCCTGCTCGTCGCGACCCCGTCGACGGTGACGAACAGGTTGATGTACTGGCCGGCGAGGAACGGCGGCAGCTCGGCGCCGTCGGGCCGGCGCAGCCGGAACGTCTTCGCGGTCGCGGTCTCGTCGATCGCCTCGGCCACGGTCAGCTCGATGCGCCTGGGGTGGTAGCGGGCGACCGTGAGGGCGACGTCGGCATCGAGGTCGGCGGGCTCGGCGGCGCGACGTTCGATCAGCGCCTCGACCTCGCCGGCGCCGGCGAACAGCTCGGTGATGGCCCGCTCGCTCATTCGCCGCCCGCCGTCACGGCGGGCCGTCGAGCGAGCATCCGCCGGGCGACGCGCGCGCCCGCCTCGAGCGTCGGTTGGAAGCCGCACATGCCGGTCCACGTGCTCGCGTGGTAGAGGCCCGGGAGGGCCGGGCTCTCGCCGTCGCGGAACAGCCAGCCGTCGGTTGCGTCCTGGTCGAAGCCGTAGAACGAGCCACCGGGATGGCCGAGGTAGTGGGACATCGTCAGCGGGGTGGCCACATCGACCTCCTCGATCACCTCGCGAACCGGCGGGGCGACCACCTCCATCACGTCCAACAGCTTCTCGGCGTAGGCGAACTTCGCTCGCGCGTACCCGTCTGCCGCGACGCCATCCCAGGCGCTCGCGTACTGGAGCGTCATCAGGCTGACGTGGCTGGCGCCCGTCGGGGAGAAGCCGATCGGCTCGACGTCGTAGCAGGTGACGACCGCGGCTTTGACGGAGTCGAGCGATCGCGTCGCCGCGGCGAGCTCGTCCTCGTTCAGCGACGTCCCGATCAGGGTCGTGCTGACGTCGAGCCCGAGCTCGTCCGGGGTGGCATCGAGCCCCAGGTAGAGCACGAATCCGGACGGCCCGAGGCGCCGTGATCGCAGGTCGTCGAGCGCCGCCGGCGGGACGACGTCCGGGTCGAGCATGCGCCCGTAGGTGATGACCGGGGAGACGTTGGCGACGACTGCGTCGGCGGTCAGCTCCTCGCCGCCCGCGAGGCGGATGCCGCTGACCTCGCCACCGGTGGTCAGGATCCGCTCCGCCGTCGCGTTGAAGCGCGCCGCGCCGCCGGCCTCGAGGAAGGAGTCGAGCAGGGCGCTGGAGAGCATCTGGCTGCCGCCACGGATGTGGAACGGCTTGAACTCGACGTAGGCGAACAGGAGGATCGCGAGGTCCATGAACGGCAACGTCGACGGCGGCTGGCCGAGATAGCCCCAGTAGCTGGAGAGCACGTACTTGACGCGCTGGTCGTCGAAATGCTCGTCGAGCACGTCCCGGCTCGGGCGCAGGCCGTGGCGGAGGAGGGCCCCACCGGAGCTCCGGAGCTGGTCGAGAGCCCCCGGATCGCGCTCGGCGCGGGGAGCGACCGCCCGCCACATCGCCACCTCGCGGCAGAGCTGGAAGAAACGCTCGAGGCGGTCCCGGTTGCCGGGGAAGGCGGCCTCGATGGCCGCGACGGCGCCGTCCCAGTCGGCGGGGAGGGTCAGGTCGAGCTCGCCGGGCACGACCGTGCGATACAGCTCGTGCTCTTCGACGAGCTCGAGCCGGTCGGCGACCCCGAGCCGATCGAGCAGGTTGCGCAGCGAGAACGGCTGCCCCTCCCGGCCGATGCCGGATAGCTGGTGGAGGGCAACCTCGAACTCGAACCGGCCGCGCCGGAACGACGTGCCGCAGCCGCCGGGAACGTTGTGGCGCTCGACGAGCAGCGTCCGCGTCCCGTCGCGCTGCAGGGTCGCGGCGGCGGTCAGGCCGGCGTTGCCGGCGCCGATCACGATCACGTCGTAGTCGCTCATAGGCAGGCGGGCCGGTCGGCGGCCCGGAAGGGATGCATCTCGCTGACCAGGTAGACAACATAGTCCCGGTCGAGGCCGCCCGCGACCCTCATGATCCCCCGCGGCCGGTCGGAGGGGCTGGCCTCGCGCCCGCTGGGCTGGACAAGCGGGCCGCGCTCGCGCGTTCACGCCCGAACGCGAGCATCACGGCGGAGATGTCCGTTGCCACGACGCGGCCCTCCGGGCCGGCCTCGCGCGCGGCGGTGAGCGCCGGCTCGCCATAGCCGCAGGCGACGTCCAGGACCCGGCTGCCCGGCTGCACGCCGGCCAGCTCCACGAGCCGCTCGCTGATGTGCCGGTCAGCGCTGTCGTTGAACATGCTCCACCGCTTCCACCCGACCGCGGCGGAGTCCCAATGCTCGTGCTGCGCCGCGCGGAAGCCGATCGGGTCGATCGCCGTGGAATTGCATGCTCGCCCCTCCGTACCAGCCCCTCGCAGAGACCCCGCCGGCCCGGGGGGACATCGATGCGGCTGAGAGGAGTCGAACCTCCACGGGCCTATTCAGCCCACAAGGCCCTCAACCTTGCGCGTCTACCAGTTCCGCCACAGCCGCGAGGGGCGGCAATTGTAGGGGCCGCGACGGTTCCGTGGCGGCTGCGGATTGCTTCCATCCGCGGTCCCGGCTACTCTGCGAACATGTGTTCCCCGGCCGGACCCGCAGGCGGGCCGGCCCCGACCGACAAGCAACGTCGTCCAGGAGGGCGAGGCCGGAAATGGATCTGAACCTGACCAAGCGCCAGAGCGAGATCTTCGACTTCATCAAGGGCCATCTCGACAAGACCGGCTACCCGCCGACGGTCCGCGAGATCGGCTCGGCCCTCGGGTTGCACTCGCCGTCGACAGTGCACGCCCATCTCGCGAAGCTCGAGAGCGTCGGCGTCCTCCGCCGCGATCCCTCGAAGCCGCGCGCGATCGAGATCCTCGTCGAGCGTGCCAAGCGGGTCACGCGCCCCTCGATCCCGCTGGTCGGCCAGGTCGCCGCCGGCACGCCGATCCTCGCCGAGGAGAACATCGAGGACCAGCTCGAGATCCCGACGATGATCGGGGCCGACGACGGCGACTTCGCGTTGAAGGTGCGGGGCGACTCGATGCGGGACGCCGGCATCCTCGGCGGTGATGTCGTCGTGGTCCATCCCGCCGATGACGCCGACAACGGCGAGATCGTCGTCGCGATGATCGAGGACGAAGCTACGGTCAAGCGCTTCTACCGCGACGGCGAGGACGTGCGGCTGCAGCCCGCCAACGACGCCTACACGCCGATCGTCTCTCGCGAGGCGCAAGTGCTCGGCAAGGTCATCGGCGTCTTCCGGAGGGTCTGAGCTGGCGCTGTCCGGGACATCGACGCGGCGACGCCCGCTGCGGCGCCCCGACCGCCGCAGCAGTCGGGGCCGGGGCGCCGGCGGCGAGCGCTCGCTCGAGGAGGTCGTCGTCGGCACCCTCGGGGAGCTGCGCAGCGGCGGCGTCGCCGGCTGCCCGGTCTGCGGCGAGCGCTCGCTCCACGCCGACGGCTGCGAGGCCTGCGGCTCCGAGCTGAGCTGAGCGCCGGTGGCAGCCGGGGGGCTGATCCGGTGAGCGCGACGAAACCCACCTATGGCGTGGGTTCGTCGCGTTCGCGGCTGCAGCGCGCGCTCCCGCTGCCAGGCCGCCTGCCGCCAGGGGTTGGTCGCTTGGCAGCTCCGCTCCGCTGCCCTAACATCGTCGCTGCGGGTCAACGCGATCGCGGGGGAGGTATCCCTCGAGGAAAGTCCGGACACCACAGGGCAAGGGCGGTGGGTAACGCCCACCCGGGGAAACCCGCGGGAAAGTGCCACAGAAACACACGGCCGATGGCGCCCTCGGGCGCACAGGCAAAGGTGAAATGGTGCGGTAAGAGCGCACCGGCGCCGCGGTGACGCGGCGGCCGGGCAAACCCCGCCCGGTGCAAGGCCAAGCAGGACCTACGACCCGGCCCGGCGAGGTCCAGGTGGGCCGCAGGGCCGCGGCGAACGCGGCCCCTTCGGGGCTCCGGCCCCGTCGAGATGGATGGTCGCGCCAGACAGGATCCGGCTTAGCGACCCGCTACAGAGAGGGCCCCGGGTTACCGGGGCCCTCTCCATTTCACCGGGTTTCGCCGGCGGGGCGGATTGTTTCGCCGGCGGGGCGGATTGTTGCGCCGGCGGGGCGGATTGCACCGAGATGCCGGCGCCCGCCGCCCCAGCTCGGCCCCGCTTCCGCCGGGCTCGGTTCCGATCCGACGAGCGCCGCCCGCCGCGTCAGGCCGCGGCGGGGAGCGCGGAGGCGTCGATCTGATCCTGCGGCAGGCCGGCGGCGTTGGCGACGTAGCTCTGGAACTCGTTCAGCGCGACCTCGCCGAGCGCCTCGAGGAGCTCGGCGTCGCTCCAGTCCGCCTCGCGCGCCTCCTCGAGGAGGTGGTGGGGCGGGTGGCCCTCCGAGTCCATCGTCCCCTTGACGAACGCCAGCAGGGCCGCCTCCTTCGGGTCGTTGGAGGCGAAGCCACGGGCGAGCGAGATCTCGTCGAGCCCGATGCCCATCAGCCGGGCCGAGCGGGCGTGCTGGGCCATGCTGTAGCCATCGCCGCGATGCTCGGCGACGGCGAGCCCGATCCGGACCGCCGTCGCCGCCGGCAGGTCGCCGGCGTGCAGCTCGGAGCGCATTCGCGCGAACGCGCGCAGCGTCGCGGGCGAGCCGGCGAGGACGCCGACCAGCTTCGAGACGGTGCCACCCGACGTGGCGATGCTCTTCAGGAGGCGCTCGCTGCCCGCCGGCGCGGTCAGCTCGTCGTGGATGTCGAAGCGGGCGTAATCGGTCTTGACTGTCATGGCGAGCTCCAGGTCGTGTTCGGCCTCGACGATTACCGGCTGTTCATCGAGCCTTTACTATACTTTTAGCCGGTTACTTACCTTGCGTAAGTTATACCGCCGCCGCCGGCGGCTTGCAAGGTTTCGATGCCCTGTTCGACGTTTTCCAACCGCCGAACCGAGCACGAGGACCGGGCCAGGCACCGGGACCGCCCCGCCGCACGACCGCAGTCCTGCGAGGCGCGGCCCGCCAGCGGTCCCGTCCGTGAGCTCGCGGGATCGATCATCTAGGGTCCGGCATCCCGGACGAAGGAGCCCCTGCCGATGAGCGGCGAAGACCCGACAGCGACCGGCCCGCGCACGGCCGAAGACGTCATCGCCGCCGTGGAGGAGCGGAACATCCGCTTCATCCGGCTCTGGTTCACCGACGTGCTCGGCCAGCTGAAGAGCTTCTCGATCAACGCTGCCGAGCTCGAGGACGCGTTCGCCGGCGGCAACGGCTTCGACGGCTCGTCGATCACCGGGTTCAACCCGGTCGAGGAGTCCGACATGCTCGCAGTCCCCGATCCGGCGACGTTCACGACGCTGCCATGGAGTCCCGAGGAGCAGCCGACCGGACGGATGTTCTGCGACATCCGGGTGCCCGGCGGCGAGCCCTACGAGGGCGATCCGCGCTGGATCCTCCGCCGCGCGATCCAGCGTGCGGGCGAGATGGGGTTCGACGCCTTCAACGTCGGGCCCGAGCTCGAGTACTTCTACTTCCGCGACGCCGATCCGGCCGACGGCATCCCCGAGGTCCTCGACGAGGGTGGCTACTTCGACCTGACGACCCTCGACGCCGGCTCCGGCGTCCGCCGCGAGACCGTTCTCGCGCTCGAGCGGATGGGCATCCACGTCGAGTACACCCATCACGAGGTCGGCCCCTCCCAGCACGAGGTCGACATGCGCTACAAGGACGCGCTGGCGATGGCCGACGACTGCATGACCTACCGGATCACGGTCAAGGAGTACGCGATGAAGAACGGCTGGCACGCGACCTTCATGCCGAAGCCGCTCAACGGCGAGAACGGCAGCGGCATGCACGTCCATCAATCGCTGAGCCGCGACGGCGCCAACGCGTTCTACGACGCCGACGACCAGTACTACCTCTCGCAGACGGCCAAGCAGTTCATCGCCGGCCAGCTCAAGCACGCGCGCGAGATCTCGCCGCTGTTCGCGCAGTGGGTGAACTCCTACAAGCGGCTCGTGCCCGGCTACGAGGCCCCGGTCTATCTCGCCTGGTCGCGCCGCAACCGCTCGGCGCTGATCCGGGTGCCGCTCTATCACCCCGGCCGCGAGGCGGCGACCCGCGCGGAGCTGCGCTGCCCCGACCCCGCCTGCAACCCGTACCTGTGCTTCGCGGCGATGCTGCAGGCCGGGCTCGAAGGAATCGAGCAGGGCTACGAGCTGCCCGAGCCGATGGAGCAGAACCTCTATCACCTCTCGCCGGAGGAGCGTCACCGGCGCGGCATCGAGCAGCTCCCCGAGAACCTCGGCGAGGCGATCGAGGTCGCCGCCGAGTCGGAGCTGGTCCTGAGGATCCTCGGCGAGCACACCTTCAACCGCTTCATCGCGATCAAGCGGGCCGAGTGGGACGACTACCGGGTCAGGGTCACGCCCTGGGAGATCGCGGAGTTCCTGCCGATCCTCTGATTCCTGCCGGCCCTCTGACCCTGATGGCGCCGTGCCCTCCGGTGGCACGGCCGTCGTGCCCTCGGTTGCGGGATCGATGACCGCCGGTTGCAGCGGCCGTCGCGCCTGCCGGTTGCGGCAACCGTCGCGTCCCCCGCTCGCAGCGGCCGGAGGCGGGGGAACCGCGTGGACCGGGGGGTGAGCCCACCCCGGATGGCGCCGGATCCGGGCGACGCCCGGCGCCGGGCGGGATCGTCCAGCCGCAGCCCGGTCCCTCAACCCGCCGCCGGATCCTGCCGACCTCAGTTCATGTGTCGGTTCCCGTCTATCGAGGACGCTTCGGCCCCGCGCAGGCCGAGCGCCTGCTCTGGCGGGCCGGGTTCGGTCCCGCCCCGGGACAGGCCCACAAGCTCGCCCGCAAGGGCCTGCGCGCCGCGGTCCGCTCGCTGACCCGGCCGCAGGGCAAGGCGCGGCTGCACGGGCCGACGCCGCACGACAGCGACGGCCTGCCGCTCGCGCCCACCGATGCCTGGGGCCACGACCTGCTCTGGTGGCTCGACCGGATGGTCCGCTCCAACCAGCCGCTCGTCGAGCGGATGGCGCTCGTCTGGCACGACTGGTTCGCGACGGCCAGCGTCGTTGGGCCGAAGCTGATGCTGAAGCAGAACGAGCTCTTTCGCCGGCGCGGGTTGGGGTCGTTCGAGAAGCTGCTTCTGGCGGTCACGATCGACCCGGCGATGCTCGTCTGGCTGTCCGGGAACGAGAACGAGCGCGAGGCCCCGAACGAGAACTACGGCCGCGAGCTGATGGAGCTGTTCACGCTCGGCGCCGGCAACGGCTACAGCGAGAACGACGTCCGCGAACAGGCGCGGGCCCTGACCGGCTGGACCAACGACTGGGACGACGTGCGCGGGATGGTCAACTTCCGGTTCGAGCGCGACCGCCACGACTACGGGCGCAAGAGGATCTTCGGCAAGTCGGGGAACTTCGACTGGCGCGATTCCTGCCGGCTCTGCATCGAGCACCCGGCCCACGCCCGCTTCTTCGTCGAGCGGCTCTGGTCCTACTTCGTCCCGACGCCGCCGCCGGAGCGGACCCTGCGGAAGCTGATCAAGGGCTACCGCCGCGACCGCAGCATCCGCCGCGTCGTCGAGGCGACGCTCATGCATCCGGCTCTGTACGAGGGCCCGCGGATGGTCAAGCCGCCGATCGTCCAGATCGCCGGAATGCTGCGCGCACGCCGGGCCGGGATCGACACCGACAGCTGGATCTGGATCGCCGAGGAGGCGGGGCAGCGACTGTTCGAGCCACCGAACGTGGCCGGCTGGGACGAGCAGCGCTGGCTCGACACGGCGCGGATCAGCGGTCGCTGGTACGCGGTCGCCCACAACTCGCGCCGGGCCGAGATCGATGTCGACGCCTACGACCCGACGGAGACGACCGGCGAGGCGGTCCGCAAGGCGCTGCGGTTCTGGGGCAACCCGACGTTGTCGAAGCGGACGCGAAGCGAGCTGCAGCGGTTCAGCCGGCAGGTCGAGGGGGCCGCGCGCGAGGAGTGGCAGCAGGGGCCCTACCGGGGTGGGCGCCAGGGCGCGCTGCGAACCCTGATCGCCATGAGCCCGGAGTTCCTGACGTCATGAGCGGCACCCGTCAGAGCTGCGGCTGTCGCGAGTTCACCCGCGCCGAGCTCGCCCGCCGCTCGTTCGCGGAGGCGGGTCGCGGGTTGCCGGCGATCGAGCCGGGGATGCCGGCGCCGGCCGGGACCGGCCTGACGCGGCGCTCGTTGCTGGTCCGTGGCGGCGCGCTCGCGCTGAGCGTCTACGGAGCGAGCCTGCTGCGGCCGCAGGCGTTCGTCGAGGGCATCGCCAAGGCGGCCGGCTCGCAGGGCAAGGTGCTCGTCTCGGTCTTCCTCGAGGGCGGGATCGACGGCCTCTCCGTCCTCGCACCGGTCGATGACGACGCCTACCGGCGGCTCCGCCCGCAACTCCGGATCGCGCCCGGAGCGGGGCCGGCGTGGACCGAGGACCCGCGACTGCAGTGGCATCCGGCGGCGGCGCCGCTGCACCAGCTCCACGGCGAGGGCAAGGTCACGGTCTTCCCCGGGATCGGCTACGCGAAGGCCGACCAGTCCCACTTCACCTCGCGTCACTACTGGGAGGTCGGCGAGCTCAGCACCCGGACCAACACTGGCTGGCTCGGCCGTCTGCTCGACGCGGTCGGCGACGCCGAGAACCCGCTCCAGGGCATCTCGCTCGACGGCTCGCTGTCGCCGAGCCTCGCGACCGCCCGGGTGCCGGTCGCGGCGACCTGGGGCGCCAGCTACGACCTCTGGGCGCCCGGTGTGTGGGGCGAGGTCGAGGAGCTGATGTTCGCGAGCTTCGCGCGGCTGGGCTCGGCTGCGGAGCGATCGCGGGACCGCCAGGTCAGCGGCGCCGGTCGCGTCGTCCGCCAGGCCGGCACGCTGCGCAACCAGCTGAAGGGATTCTCCGACGACGGGATCACCTCGCCGGTCGCCTACCCCGATGACGAGCACTTCTCGCAGAGCCTGGCCGGGCTCGCGGCGATGCTCGCCGCCGGGTTGCCGATCACGGTCGCCTCGGTCGACGCCCCAGGCAGCTACGACACCCACGACGAGCAGGCCGCGACCCTGGCCACCGATCTCGGCCGGACCTGCCAGAGCCTGCTCGCCTTCCAGCGCGATCTCGAGGCTCGCGGCCTCGACGGCCGCGTCGTGACCCTGCTCTGGTCGGAGTTCGGCCGCCGGCCGGAGGAGAACGGCTCCGCCGGCACCGACCATGGCGCCGGCGGCACCGCGTTTCTGATCGGGACGCCGGCGAAGGGGAAGATGGTCGGGGAGTGGCCGGGGCTGGCCTCGTTCGACGAGGACGACAACCTCCGCTCGACCGCCGACTTCCGGGCCGTCTACTGCGCGCTGCTCGAGCAGTGGTTCGGCGTCGACGCGGCGGCGGTGATCCCCGGCGCCTCCGGCTTCGCGCGACCGGCGCTGATCGGATGAGCCGGTCGCTCGCCCTCGTCGGCTGCTGCCCGCTCGCCCTCGTCGGCTGCTGCCTCGTCGCGCTCGCGGCGCCGGTCGCCGCGGAGGCCGCTCCGGTCGCCGATCCGCCCTCGCGGCTGCTCGTCACCGCCCGCGAGTACAGCCTCACCCTGTCGCGCCCGAAGCTGCCCGGTGGCACCGCGATCGTCCAGCTCTACAACTACGGCGAAGACCCCCACGACCTGAACCTCCAGCGACAGGGCTCCGATCGGGTCTTCGAGGTCGGCGACGTCGAGCCGGGCGCGACCGGCTCGATCGAGCTGCGGCTGCGCCGCGGCTCGCGCTACCGCCTCTGGTGCGCGATCGACCCGCACGCCGCGCTCGGCATGGACACGAAGCTGCGGACGAAGCCGAAGCGCCGGCGCCGGCGCTGAGCCTCGGGGCCTGCCGCGGAGCCCCGTCAGTCGAGCAGCGCCGTCAGCTCGCCTGCGGTCGCGACCGGCGCCTTGCAGGCGAAGTGCTCGCAGACGTAGGCGAGGGCCCCGTCGGCGCTGGCGGGCCGGTCGGCGAGCAGCTCGGGCGCGTCCTCGCCGGCGATCCCCCCGGCGAGGACGGCGCGGGGCCGGTAGCGGGAGCGGACGGCCGCGGCCAGCGGCTCGAGCTCGGCGACGTCGGCCGCGGCGACGAGCGCGACCTCGCGCGCCGGGCCGGCGTAGAGATCGATGGCGGTGAGCAGGTAGGCGAGTCCCTGCGGATGGCGGCGGGCCGGGCCGGCCCCGAGCAGCAGGGCACCGCGCGCCCGCTCCGTCCAGGCGGCCTCGCCGGTCAGCGCCGCGAGCCGCAGTAGGCCGTGCGCGGCGGCGGCGTTGCCGGACGGCATCGGGTGGTCGTCGAGGTCCTTGCGCCGCGCGATCAGCTCCTCGTGGTCGTCGGAGGTCGTGTAGAAGCCGCCGCGGTCGTCGTCGCCGAAGCGGTCGACCATCGTCACCGCGGTCGCGCGCGCTGCCTCGAACCAGCGGGCCTCGAACGTCGACTCGTAGAGGGTGAGGAGCGCCTCGAGCAGGTGGGCGTGGTCTTCGAGGTAGGCGTTGAGGTGGGCGCGGCCGTCGTTGTAGGCGCGCAGCAGGCGACCGTCGCCGTCGCGCATCCGGTCGAGGATGAACCCGGCGCAGCGCCGGGCGGCGTCGAGGTAGCGCGGCTCGCCGAGCGCCGCGCCGGCTTCTGCGAGCGCCCCGGCCATGAGCGCGTTCCACGAGCAGATCCGCTTGTCGTCGAGGGCCGGCCGAACGCGTTGCCCGCGGGCCGCCAGCAGCGCCGCCTTCGCGGCCGCGATGCCGGGCGGCGCCGGAGCCGCGATCCCTCCCGGCAGGTGGAGGACGCTGCGGCCCTCGAGCTGACCCCGCTCGGAGATCCCGAGATGGGCGAGGGTCTCGGCCTCGTGCCGGTCGAGCCCGGCGCCGTCGAGCGCCGCTCGCGCCTCGTCCGGCGTCCACGTGTAGAAGCGCCCCTCGACGCCCTCGGAGTCGGCGTCGAGCGAGGAGTAGAAGCCGCCCTCGGGGCCCTGCATCTCGCCTAGCGCCCACTCGCAGATGCCGGCAGCGACCTCGCGATAGCGCTCGTGGCCGAGCTCGAGGTGGGCGCGCAGGTAGGTCCGGGCAAGCAGCGCGTTGTCGTAGAGCATCTTCTCGAAGTGGGGGACGATCCAGCCCGCGTCGACCGCGTAGCGGGCGAAGCCGCCGCCGAGCTGGTCGTGGATGCCGCCTGCCGCCATCGCGTCGAGGGTCAGCTCGACCGGCGCGTGCTCGCCGCGGCCGAGCAGCAGGTCGAGGGCGCTCGCGGGCGGGAACTTCGGGGCGGTCCCGAAGCCGCCGTTGACCGGGTCGACGGCGGCGAGCAGGGCCGCGACCGCCTCGTCGACGATCCCCGCATCGAGCTCATCGGCGCTGGCGCCGAGCCGCCCGATCGCGCCGAGCTGGGCCCGCGTCCGCTCGGCCGCGCCGGCGATCTCCTCGCGCTGCCCCTCCCACGCGGCGACGACGGCTTCCATGACCATGCGGAAGCTCGGCATCCCGCCGCGTTGTTGGGGCGGGAAGTAGGTGCCGCAGTGAAACGGCACGCCGTCGGGGTCGCAGAACGCGGTCAACGGCCAGCCGCCGCCGCCGGTCATCCCCTGCAGCGCCTCCATGTAGATCGCATCGACGTCCGGTCGCTCCTCGCGATCGACCTTGACGGGGACGAAGTGCTCGTTCATGTAGGCCGCCGTCGCCGCGTCGGTGAACGACTCGCGCTCCATCACGTGGCACCAATGGCAGGCCGCGTACCCGATCGAGACGAGCATCGGGACGTCGCGTTCGTGGGCGAGGCGTCGCGCCTCCTCGCCCCAGGGCAGCCAGTCGACCGGGTTGTCCTGGTGCTGGAGGAGGTAGGGGGAGGTCTCGCCGGCGAGTCGGTTGGCCACCGCCGAATGGTTAGCAGCCCTGCTCCGCCGGCCCGAGGCCGGGATCCTCGAGCTTCTCCCACGCCCGGGCGAGGCGCTCGAGGTCGTCGTCGTCGAGCCTGCTCACGAAATGCTCGCGGATCGCGGCCAGATGGGTCGGCCGCGCCTGCCGGAACCTCTCGGCTCCGGCCTCCGTCAATCGCGCCCAGGTGCCGCGACGGTCCTCGGAGCACGTGTGGCGCTCGACCAGTCCGCGGGCGACCATCCGGTCGACGAGCCGGGTCAGCCCGCTGTGGCTGATCAGGATCCCGTTCGCGAGCTGGCCCATCCGCATCGACCGTTCGGGCGCCTCCGCGAGCAGCAGCAGGACCGCGTAGAAGCCGAGCGAGATGTCGTGCTCGCGCTTGAGCTGATCGTCGATCGCCGCCGTGATGTCGCGATGGGCGGCCAGCATCCCCTTCCAGGCGGCGAGCTCGCGGCGGTTGAGCTGGCGTGAGTCGGGGCGGCTCGGAGCGGGGGTTTCGGTCGTCGGGGCCACACGCCGATTCTACCTTGGATCGTTGACAGTGCAACCATAATTGGTGGAACGAGCTGTACGGTTGGACGAGAGCGAGAGGGAGGAAGGGCCATGAAGCTCGAGGGAATCCACCACATCACGGCGATCACCGCCGACGCCCAGGACAACATCGATTTCTACGCGGGCGTCCTCGGCCTGCGGCTGGTCAAGAAGACGGTCAACCAGGACGACCCGAGCGTCTATCACCTGTTCTTCGCCGACGAGCAGGGTCGACCCGGCTCCGACCTGACCTTCTTCGAGTTCCCCGGCGCCCCCCGCGGCCGGGCCGGTATCGGGATGGTCCACACGATCGTCTGGCGGGTCGGATCGGCGGCGGCGCTCGACTTCTGGGCCGATCGCCTCGGCGCCGAGGGGATCGCGGTCGAGCGCGACGGCGACGTGCTCCGCTTCGCCGACCCCGAGGGACTCGGCCATGAGCTCGGGATCGACAGCGGCGACGACGGGCCGCTCGTCGCCGAGCATCCCGAGATCCCGGCCGAGCTGGCGCTGCGGGGGTTCGAGGCAGTCCGCGCCTACGCGGCGGCGCCGGAGGCGAGCGAGGACCTGCTGCGCGCGCTCGGCTTCGCGGGCGGCGACGGCAGCTGGGAGGCGCGCGGCAGCGAGCGCGGTGGCTGGATCCATTACGACCTGCCGCCCGAGCAGCGCGGCCTGCAGGGCGCCGGGACCGTCCACCACGTCGCCTGGGCATCGACGCCGGCCGAGCACGAGAGCTGGCGCGAGGCCGTGATCGGGGGCGGCGGCCGGCCGACCCCGGTGATCGACCGCTTCTACTTCAAGTCGATCTACTTCCGCGAGCCGAGCGGCGTCCTGTTCGAGATCGCGACGCTTGGCCCCGGCTTCGCCGTCGACGAGCCGCCCGAGCACCTCGGCGAGAGGCTCTCGCTGCCGCCCGCGTTCGAGCACCTCCGCGATCGGGTGGAGGCGAGCCTGAAGCCGGTCGCGAGCCCGCGCCAGCGGGCTGCTAGGTGACCGCCTGAGGCACCCAGCCGGCCGGCAACGCGCCGGCCGGGACGTGCCCCGGGTAGTCACCGAACCAGCGCATCGCGATCCGCTCGCCGGCCCGGCCGGCGAGCAGCGGCGTGAGGTCGCCGAGCGTCAGCAGGACGCGGATCGTCGATCCGATCTGCAGGTCGGCGGCGTTCGCCGGATCGCCGCCGATGACGCCGTCGGCGGCGAGCTCGTCGATCGTGTCGAGCTTGGCGGGCAGGCCGGCGAGGTCGACGGCGAGCCGTTCGGCGCTGATCCCGTGGTACTTCCACATCCCCCGGGTGAGCCGGATTGCGAAATCGGTGCCGGCGGGGTCGAGCGGCTCGCCGCCGCCGAACGTGCCGATCGCCTCGGGCCGGAAGTGCAGCGCCCCCCAGGGCAGCCGGCGGCCGAGGTCCTGCAGCTCCTCGTCGCCCCAGCGATCGGCCGCGCGAACCGCCGCGGCGATCGGCTCCGGATAGAGCGGCGGGTCGGCCACGATCTCGTCGAGCCGCGCGAAGATCGCCCGCGAGCCGTGGACCGGCTCGCCGTCGACGAGCATGCCGGGAACGGTCCGGTGGCCGGCGCCGTAGATCGCCTCCATCTGCTCGTTGTGGCGACCGGCCTCCACCTCCGCGCGCTCGAACTCGAGCCCCTTGAGGCGGATCGCGGCCTCGGCCGCGCGCGACGGGTGCGAGGGCGGCAGCCCGTGCAGGACGATCGCGGGCGCGGGGCTCATCGCCGGAACCCTACGGGGCGGACCCCTGCGGGGCCGACCCCGTGGCGGCGGATCCGGCCCCGTAGCGGCGGATCGCCCGCCGGTAGGTCGAGAACGCCGGCTTCGGCGAGTAGTCGTCGCGGAGCAGGCCGATCGCGTCGAACAGCCCGGGTCCGCCGGTGCGGTTGTCGCGGAGGTTGAAGTAGCGGTAGTCGCTGACGCCGAGGGTCCCCGACCAGCGATGGACGGCCCGCACGGTCGCGGCGAGGTCGGCACGCTGTCCGGCCTCGGTGCGACCGCGGTTGGTGACGTAGCCGTTCTCGGTCACCCACATCTCCGTGCGCCGGCCGATCCCCGCCTTCGGCATGTAGCAGCGCCGCAGCAGCCGCAGCGCCTTGACCGTTTCGAGGCCGGCGCTGGAGCCGGACGGGATCGCCGGCGGCACGATCAGCCCCGGGTAGATCTGCAGCCCGACGTAGTCGAGGGCGCGGCGGAAGTGCGGCGTCCCGCGCCGGCCGAGGAACTCCCAGAACTCGCGGTCGGAGCTCGGCAGCCAGCGCCACGCGAACGAGAAGCCGAGCGCGATGTCGCGACGATCGATCGCCCGCAGCTCGTTGTCGGCGGCGAGGATGCCGCGGACGACCGCCCGGCGAACCCCGGGGTAGCTGCCGTCGGAGGTGTTCGGGGAGACGTCGAAGTTGGCCTCGTTGGTGATCGTCAGCGCGACGACGCTCGGTCGGCGGCCGAGGATCCGCACGGCGGCGCGGACCCAGCGCGTCCAGGCGTGCATGTCGCCGGCCTCGCCGGCGGGCGGGTGGTAGCGGACCTGCAGCTCGGAGTCGAAGCCGGCGGCCGCGAAGCGGTCGACGATCCGGGCGTAGCGGCGGACGCCGCGGACGCCGGCGGACCAGAACATCCGGTTGAGGCGGAGCACGAGCGTCCGGCGCGCCGGCTCGAGCGAGCGCAGGCGCCGGATGGCGAGCGCCCGGTCCGCGGGGACCGGCGGCGTCTGGACGGCGCCGGCGCTGCCCGCCGCGAGCGGAGCGACCCCGAAGCGAAGCGGCTCGGCCGGACGGGTGATCGGCGGCAGCCTCGGCTTCAGGCAGTCGGGGTCGGCGGCCCGGCCCGCGGCCGGCGCCGGCGTCGCCATGGCGACGAGCAGCACGCTGGTGGCCGTAGTCGCCGGCCCGGCACGTCGCAACGCTGCGCGCAGCCCGCCGTAGAGCGATCGCGTCGGCGCCGCGGCCGGCTCCCCGCGACGCGACACCCGCGGTCGGTCGGGCCGGGTGCTCACGCGCCGCTTCCGGTCCCGCCGTCGCGCAGCTCGGCCCGTTTGATCTTGCCGCTCGCCGTCTTCGGCAGCGAGTCGGCGAACTCGACGATCCGCGGGTACTTGTAGGGGGCGGTCTGGCGCTTGACGTGCTCCTGCAGCTCGGCGGCGAGCTCGGGGCCGGGCTCGCCGTCACGGAGCACGACGATCGCGCGGACGACCGAGCCGCGCTCGGGGTCGGGAGCGGCGACCGCCGCCGCCTCGGCGACCGTCGGATGGGAGACGAGCGCCGACTCGACCTCGAACGGGCCGATCCGGTAGCCGGACGAGAGGATCACGTCGTCGCTGCGGCCCTCGAACCAGAGGTAGCCGTCGTCGTCGGCGCGGACGAGGTCGCCGGTGTGCCACCACTCGCCCGCGAACGGCTCCGAGCCGATGTAGCCGCTGAAGAAGGTCGGACAGCTCGCGGTCTCGAGCAGGAGCTCGCCGTCGGCGACCCGCAGCCCGATGCCGGGCAGCGGCAGCCCCATCGACCCGTCGCGGACCGCGCCGCCGGCGAGCGCGCCGGTCAGCGCCCCGGTCTCGGTCTGGCCGTAGCCGTCGTGGATGTCGAGGCCCATCCCGTCGCGGAACGCCGCGATCACCTCGGCGTTGAGCGGCTCGCCGGCGCTGACGAGCCGGCGCAGGCCGGGGACGGGGCGCAGCTCGGTCCGCTTGGCGAGCATCCGGTACTCGGTCGGCGCTTGGCAGAGGACGTTGATCCGCTCGCGCTCGCAGATCGCGAGCCGCTCGCCGGGCTCGAAGCGCCCCTCGTGCAGGTAGGCGGCGGCGCCGGCGAGCCACGGCGCGATGAACGCGTTACGGGCCGACTTCGACCAGCCGCTCGCCGCCGTGCACCAGGCGAGCTCGCCGGGCCGGGCGCCGAACCAGTGCTCGGCCTGAAGGCGCTGGCCGAGCAGGTAGCGTTGCGGGTGGACGGCGGCGCGGGCCGGCCCCGTCGTCCCCGAGGTGAAGACGATCAGGGCCGGGTCGTCGGGGTCGAGGTCGGCGGCGACGGCGGGCGGCTCCTGGGGCCGCTCCTCGTCGAGGATCGCGTGGATCTCGGCGAGGTCGAGATAGTCGACGCCGTCGGGGAGCTGGGCGAGCCAGCGCTCCTCGCCGAGCGCGAGCACGGGGCCGGCGACTGAGATCCGGTGGGCGAGATCGGCTCGGCGGAGCTGGGTGTTGCAGGGCAGGGCGACGGCGCCGATCCGGAAGCACGCGAGCATCGCCAGCACCCACTCGGCGCGGTTGCCGATCAGCGTCATCACGACGTCGCCGCGGCCGACGCCGCGCGCCTCGAGCGCTCCCGCCAGCCCGGCCGAGCGCGCGTTCAGCTCGCCGAAGCCCCACTCGCGGCGCCGACCCGACTCCTCGACGCTGACCATCGCGATCCGCGCCGCCGGGAAGCGCTCGAGTACGTCCGCGCTGAAGTTCATCGGCCGCGCACGGTAGCGGGCCTCCAACCGCCCCCGGTCAGGCCTCGTAGAGCTTGACGATCCGGATCGTGTCGGCCGGCGCGGCGTCGACGCAGAGGTAGCAGAGCACGCACTCGTCGAGGTTCTCGGACACCAGCGCCACCCTGCCGTCCGCGACCGCGAAGATGTCGACCGGGCAGACCTCGGCGAGCTTCGCGGCGAGCTCGGCATCGCCGGCGATCGAGTCGTCGACCTCGACGTCGATGAAGATCCCGTGCAGCTCGCGTCTCATCGTCCGAGCGCCTCCCTGACGCGATCGGGGATCTCGTCGATCCGCTCGACGACCGGGATCCCGGCCGCCTCGAGGCGGGCGATCTTCTCGCTCGCCGAGTCCTCCTTGCCCTCGACGATCGTGCCCGCGTGGCCGAAGCTCATCCCCTGCATCTCCGCGTCGTCCATGAACCGCCCCGCCATGAAGGCGACGATCGGCATCGTCGAGCCGGCGGCCTCGCGCCACTCGACGAGCTCGGCCTCCATCCGCCCGCCGGGCTCGGTGTAGATCACGATCGCCTCGGTCTGCGGGTCCTCCTCGAAGAGCGGCATCAGCTCCGCGTAGGTCGAGCCGATGATCGCGTCGCCGCCGATCGAGATCGCGGTCGAGACGCCGAGGCCGGCTGCGGTCAAGGTCGAGGAGATCTCGGTCGTCATCCCCCCGGAGCGGCTCATGACGCCGACCGGGCCGGGGACGTAGGCCTTCGCGGCGTCCTTGGCGGGCCCGCCGATGCCGCCCATCTTCGCGACGCCGGGGGCGATCAGCCCGAGGCAGTTGGGGCCGATGATCCGGGCGCCGCGATCGCCGGCGAACTCGACCATCTCGGCGACGTCGCGGCGCGGGATCCGCTCGGTGACGACCACGATCAGCCCGATGCCGTTCTCGATCGCCTCCATCACAGCGTCCCTGGTGAAGGCGGGGGGGACCGTCGCCACCGCGCCGTCGATCGGCGCCCCGTGATGGGCGACGGCCTGCTCGACGGTGTCGAAGACGGGGACGCCGTGGACCTCGCGGCCCTTGCGGCCCGGGGTGACCCCGGCGACGATCCTCGCGCCGTAGTCGAGGCACTCGCGGGTCAGGTTGACCGCTTCGCGCCCGGTGATGCCCTGGACGATGAAGGTGAAGTCCTTGTCGAGGAGGACGGTCATCGCCAACTCTCTCGCGCTTCGGAGCAAGCAGCTTGCAGCTTGCAGCTTGCAGTGGCCGGTGATCGGGGAGGATCGGCGAGGCGCTGCCCGCTGCCCGCTGCCCGCTGCCCGCTCATCCCTGCACCTTCCGCACTGCCATGCCGGCCGCCTCCCACATCGACACCGAGCGGTCGACGTACTCGACGCCGTAGCGGTCGAGGATCTTGTAGCCCTCGTCCTCCCAGGCCCCCGGGATCCGGAAGATCGCGATCGTCTCGGCCGGGTCCCTGCCGAGCTCGAGGCAGGCCTTGATGACGCCACGGGCGACGATGTCGACCCGCGTGTTGGAGACGATCGACATCATCACCGCGATCTTCTCGACGCCGTCCTTGCTCAGGACCTCTCGGCGAGGCCGCAGGACTTCGCAACCGAGGGGTTGCCGCCGATCTCGGCGTAGTTGGCGGGCTTGCCGCCCTGGCTGCGGACGGCGTCGGTCAGCGTCAGCGAGCCGCCACCGGCGCCGATCACGAGCCCGATGTTGCCGGTGAAGCCATGGTCCTTGCCCTGGATGACGCCGCGGTGGTCGGCGGCGTCGATCGCCTTGACGTTGCGCTCGAACTCGCTCGGCTCGTAGAGCTCGCGGGGTTCGGCGAGGTCGACGCCGATCTCCCCGAGCAGCGCCTTGTGGCGGCCGACGGCCTCGTCCTCCATCTCCATGTGCGCGTCGAGGGCGACGAACGAGCCGTCGGCGAGCCGCGCCAGCGGGTTGATCTCGGCCAGCGTCATGTCGCAGTCGCGCTGCAGGCGGGCGAGCGCCGCGAGGATGCGGCTCGCGCGGCCGAGCTCCGGACCGGTCATCCCGCAGCGGGCGACGGCCTCCTTGGCCCTGAACTCGGGGATCGGGTGCAGGTTGGAGAGGTGGGCGCGGCCGACGTGGTCGGGGTGCTCGGCGGCGACCTGCTCGATGTCGATCCCGCCCATGTCGCTGAACAGCATCATCGGCCGCTTCGCGCGGCCGTCCCAGAGGACGGCGGCGTAGTACTCCTGCGCGACTTCGGCCTTCGGGTCGACGAGGACGCCGACCGGCATGTGGCCGCCGATCTCGAGCTCGAGGATCGCCGCTGCATGGTCGGCCGCCTCCTCGGGGGTGTCGGCGAACCTGACGCCGCCGGCCTTCATCCGGCCTCCGGTCAGGACCTGCGACTTGACGACGACCGGCCCACCGATCGACTCGGCTACGGTGCGCGCCTCGGTGGCGGTGGTGCAGAAGCCGTACTCGGTGACCGGGATGCCGGCCTGTTCGACGATCCGGCGTGATTCGAACTCGTAGAAGCGCATGGGTGGTGGGCAGGGCGCCGGCGTCGCGAACGGCGGGCCGAGCGCCGCGGAACCCTAGCGAAGCCCGGCGCCCGCGGGCCCCGACAGCCGCGACGGCCGTTGGACAGCGGTGCCCGACAGCCGGTTACTGAGCGGGGACAGTGGGGACTACGGACCCGAGCCCCGATGCTTTGCGCCACAATGAATCCACCCCTACGACTGCACACCGCCGACCCTGCCGACTGCGGGCGGCGCCGACCGGCAGCATCCCCAGATAGGAGTTGAGCAAGCCCCCGATGACCGACGCAACCGCCGCGCCCGAGGCGCCGACTCAGAACCAGCCCCTCATCGATTGGGTCGAGGAGATGGCCCAGCTGACCAAGCCGACCTCGATCCACTGGTGCGACGGGTCGGCGGAGGAGTACGACCGGCTCTGCCGCCAGCTCGTCGACGCCGGCACGTTCCGGACCCTGTCCGACGCCAAGCGGCCGAACTCCTACCTCGCCTGGTCGGACCCTTCGGACGTGGCGCGCGTCGAGGACCGCACCTTCATCTGCTCGGAGACGGAAGCGGGCGCCGGCCCGAACAACAACTGGCGCGAGCCGGGCGAGATGAAGGCGGAGCTGCGGGGGCTGTTCGACGGCGCGATGGCGGGCCGGACGATGTACGTCGTCCCGTTCTCGATGGGCCCGCTCGGCTCGGACAAGTCGCAGATCGGCGTCCAGGTGACCGACTCGATCTACGTCGTCGTCTCGATGCGGATCATGACCCGGATGGGGCAGAAGGCGCTCGCCGACCTCGGCGCCGACGGCGAGTTCGTGCCCTGCGCGCACTCGGTCGGCGATCCGCTCGCCGCCGGCGAGGAGGACTCGGCCTGGCCGACGAACGCGGAGACGAAGTACATCGTCCACTTCCCGCAGACGCGAGAGATCTGGTCCTACGGCTCCGGCTATGGCGGCAACGCGCTGCTCGGCAAGAAGTGCCTGGCGCTGCGAATCGCCTCGGTGATGGCCCGCGACGAAGGCTGGATGGCCGAGCACATGCTGATCCTGAAGCTGACCTCGCCCGAGGGCGAGGTCAAGTACGTCACCGGCGCGTTCCCGTCGGCGTGCGGGAAGACCAACCTGGCGATGATGATCCCGGCGCTCGAGGGCTGGAAGGTCGAGACGATCGGCGACGACATCGCCTGGATGAAGTTCCACGACGACGGCAAGCTCTACGCGATCAATCCGGAGGCCGGCTTCTTCGGCGTCGCCCCCGGCACCAGTGCCGCCACGAACCCGAACGCGATGAAGGCGGTCGCCCGCGACACGATCTTCACCAACTGCGCGCTGACCGACGACGGTGACATCTGGTGGGAGGGGATGACGAAGGAGCCGCCCGCCCACCTGATCGACTGGCACGGCAACGACTGGACGCCGGAGTCGGAGGTGACCGCCGCCCATCCGAACGCACGGTTCACCGTCTCCGCCTCGCAGGCGCCCTCGATGGCGCCGGAGTGGGAGGACCCCGAGGGCGTCCCGATCGACGCGTTCCTGTTCGGCGGCCGCCGCGGCAGCGTCGTCCCGCTCGTCCGCGAGGCGTTCGACTGGGAGCACGGGGTCTTCCTCGGGATGACGATGTCCTCGGAGATGACCGCGGCCGCGTTCGGCACGGTCGGGCAGTTGCGCTTCGACCCGTTCGCGATGCTGCCGTTCTGTGGCTACGACCTCGCCGACCACTGCCGTCACTGGCTCGAGATCGGCCGGACCGAGGGCGCCGCGCTGCCGAAGGTCTTCTACGTCAACTGGTTCCGCAAGGACGCCGACGGCAGGTTCATCTGGCCAGGGTTCGGCGAGAACAGCCGCGTCCTCGAGTGGATCTTCCGCCGCTGCGACGGCGAGGGCGAGACCGTCGAGACCCCGATCGGCCTCGTCCCGGCGTCCGACGGGATCGACATCGGGGGCCTCGACATCGGCGAGGCCGAGATGACCGAGCTGCTCACCGTCGACGAGGAGGCGCTCCGCGCCGAGCTCCCGCAGGTCGAGGAGCACCTCGCCCGGTTCGATCGCCTCCCCGATGAGGTCCGCTCCCAGTTCGACGAGCTGAAGCGCCGGCTCGGCTGAGGCAGCGAGGCGCGCCGGCTCCGCGCGCGGGTGGCCTGGGGACCGCGGGCGGCGAAGCGCGTCAGCCCGCCCGCGAGTTCAAGAACGCAAGAAAGGGGTCGTCTTACGACCCGAACCTTGCATTCCTTCGGTATCGGGCGCGGCGGGGCGGGTCGCCGGTCGCGTCCTGCGGCGCCTACAGGAACGGCAGCTCGACCGCGAAGCGGCCGGTGCGGGTGAGGCCGCTGACCCGTGCCGTCTCGCCGGTCTCGGCGCCGTCGACGGCGCGGCAGTAGTCGGCGCGGGTCCGCACCGGCTGGCCGTCGATCGCGGTGACGACGGCGAGCTCGCCCCCGAAGCCCGCATCGGCAGCTTCCGAGCCGGCGACGGCGTTGTTGACCACGAGCCCCTTGCCGTTGGCGATGAAGTCGAAGCCGAGGAAGCCGATCGAGTCGCCCTGTTCGAGGGTCGGTGCCTGCTCTTTGAAGAGGTCGACCCCGATCGCGAACCCTTGTTGCTGCGTCTCCAGCGTCGTCAGCGAGTTGATCCCGACGAGGTTGCCGGCGTCATCGACGAGCGGGCCGCCGGAGTTGCCGTGGTTGATCGCGGCGTCGGTCTGGATCACGTTCGGGTAGCGGCGGATGTCAGGGCTGGCCCCGGCCTCCGAACGGCTCTGCACCGACTCCTCGACGACCGAGACCGTGCCGGTCGTCGACTGCAGTGGTATCGCCGCGAAGTTCGTGAACTCGTTGCTGGGGTAGCCGATCACGTTGACCTGCTCGCCCTGCGCGAGGTCGTGCTGAGAGCCGAGCGGCAGCGTCTCGAGCCCGCTCGCGTCGTCGACCTCGAGCATCGCGATGTCGTAACAGGGCGAGTTCGCGTACAGCGCCGCCGGCCGCGGGCTGTCGCCGGCCAGGACCCGGTAGGTGGTCGTGCCGACCGTCTCCTGGTCGCCGACCACGTGGGCGTTGGTGACGATCAGGCCCCGGTCTCCGTCGTAGACCCAGCCCGTGCCGCCGCCGACGCTCCTGTCCTCGACCCGGGTCAGCACCCGGACCGTCGAGGGCTTCACCCGGGCGATGATCTCGCTCGCCGTCGGTGGCTCCTCGGGGTCGGATGAGAAGAGCCCGGTCACGGCGGCGACGATCGCCGCAGCGGCGACGAGCACGGCGACGACCGCCAGCAGCGTCGCCCGGCGGACCGAACGCTCGAGCCGGAGTCGCTGGATGACGCTCGAATCGCCCGAGACCATCCGCCGGATCCGCGAGCGCTCGTCCGGCGCCGGCCGATCGCCCGCGCCGGTTGCTGCGGACGCCGCAGCCCCCGCGCCGGCGACCGCCGCTCCCGTGGCTACCGCAGCCGGCTTCGGCTCGATCCGCAACGTGCTGGCGCCGATCCGCAGCGTGTCGCCGGGCGCGAGCGTCACCGGCCGCTCGATCCGGCGGCCGTTCACGAACGTGCCGTTGCTGGAGCCGAGATCGCCGACCTCGACGCCGGCATCGATCTCCTGCAGGTAGGCGTGCCGGCGCGAGACCTTGGGATCGTCGAGGACGAGGTCGCAGGCGTCGTCGCGGCCGATGACGAAGCGCTGCGCAGAGCCGACCTCGAATCGGCGATCGGTGGCCGGGCCGGAGAGGACGATCAGCTCCGCCATCGTGCCGTCCCTTCAGGCGAGCTGCCGCCAGGCGTTGATCGCCCGCGAGATCGGATCGCCGGTCGCCTCGGCCCTCATGAAGGCGACCTTGAGAGCGGCGTCGTCGGTCCAGATCACCCAGTTGTATCCGTCGCTGTCCGTGTAGCAGGCGAGCCGGCCGATCGTCTTCTGCCGGTTGTTCCGATACCAGGTGCCGGACGTGCCCCAATCGTTGACCGTGCAGCCGCCCGGGTCGAGGTTCGCCGCGTAGTGCTTGAACGCCGCGCTGACGTCGCGCTTGCTCGCGAACGACTCGATGTAGACGGTGAAGCCGGGCGGGCCGTCGCACTGGATCCCGACCTGGGCGCCGACCTCGAAGTCCCGCTTCTTCTCCGCGACGCAGCTGTCGCGGAACTTCTCCGGGATGAACGTCGCAAGCTCCTCCTCGGGGGTCGTCGTGTCGGTCGTGGTCGTCGTCGAGGTCGCATCGCCGCCTCCGCCCGCGAGGACCACCGCGGCGGCGACGATCACGACCACGGCCGCGCCACCGAGGATCGCGATCAGCGTCCGTCCGCGCCCGCCGGATCCGCCCGCCGGGCGCGGCGCGGGCTCGGCCGGGCGCCGCGGGGCCCGGGCTCGGCCGGATGCCGCGCGGGCCGGGCTCCGCGGCGCCGGCGGGCTCGCGCCCCCCGTCACCGCGGCCGCGGCCGGCCCCCCGGGGCCCCGGCGTCGCCCCGACCATCGACCGTCCGGCCGGCTCCGACGGGGCCGGGAGGTCGATCTCGGTGGCGTTCGGATCGCCCCCCGCATCGGTCGGTTCGGTCGTCGCGGCGCCCGGCAACGGCGGGATCGGCGCGCCCTCCGGAGCCAGCGGGCGCTCGTCGACCGAGGACTCGCGGGCAGCAGCCCGCTCGAGTCGGGCGGCGCCGAGCGCGATCACCGATTTCGGGTCGTCGAGGTGCTCGGGGAGGACGCCGAGCCGCTCCCGGATCAGCCGCCCGACCAGCGGGATCCGGCTCGAGCCGCCGGCCAGGTAGATCGCCGCCAGGTCCGCCGTCTGCAGGCCGGCGGCGAGGATCGTCCGCTCGAGCTCGGCGACGGTCCCGCGCAGCGTCGGCGCGATCAGCCGCTCGAAGTCGGTCACGTTGGCCTCGAGCTCCTGATCGACCGGTGGCGGTAGGTAGAACTCGTACTGGGAGCTGCGCGACAGCCCCTCCTTCGCCCGCCGCGCGTGCCGCAGCAGCTCGCGGTTCGCCTGTGCCCAGACCCGGTCCTTGCTCGCGTCGGCCTGCCGGAGGTGCTCCCAGACGTCGCCGGGGAGCTGGTCGCCGAGATGGCGGTAGAGGAGGTCGTCGAAGTCCTCGCCGCCGAGCTCCTCGTCGCCGCCGGTCCTGCCGACGACCGTGAACGAGTCCCCGCGCCGCTTCAGGACCGCGGTGTCGAGGGTGCCGCCACCGAGGTCGTAGACGGCGACGTGCTCGCCCTCGCCGAGACGCTCGCTCGCGAAGTGGACGGCCGCGGCGACCGGCTCCGGGACGAAGGTCGGCTCGCCGAGGCCGGCCATCGCCGCTGCCTGGCCCAGCTTCGCGAGCCGCGACCGCTGCCAGCGCGCCGGATGGGTGAGGCGGATCTCGGCCGGCGGCTCGCCGCCGCTCAGCGCTATCGCCTCGTTGTGGACCTCGCGGAGGATCGCGGCGATGATCTCGACCGGCCGGAGCTGCTTGTCGCCGAGCTGGATGAACTCCTCGCCGAGCCGGCTCTTCGGGGCCCGCTCGAGGCACCACGGGGCCAGCGTCGACAGCTCCTCGGCCTCGACGCCGAGCACGAGCCGTCCGGTTCCCGATGCTCCGGTGCCCTCACGCCAGAAGGCGAGCGATGGCATCCGCGGCCCGCCCTGAAGCTGGATCGTCTCGACCCGGTCGCCGACCCGCCGCGCCGCCGCGGTCGATGTCGTACCGACGTCGATGGCGAGGACCCAGCCGCTCACGATCACTCCCGCCGGGTCGGCCGTGCCGCCGGACCGCTCGCCCGGTTCCGATAGCGGCAGAACGCTGAATCCCCCAACGCCATTCGGGACGACCGTACCACGGGATCGCGGGGATATGCTGTCGATTCATGGGGCGCTCGGTGAACGTGGGTACCGGGGGGGCCGTCCGCCAGCGGGCCGTTTCGGGCAAGCTGACGATCGCCGTCCTCGTGACCCTCTTGCCCGCTCCCCCGACGCGCGCCGGTCCGACCTTCGAGAGTCACCACCGGCAGGGTTAGCCGGGGTCCGGTGATGCGCCGCCGCGGGATCGGGATCGGCAGCACGATCGCCGGGCGCACGCTCGAAGCCGAGATCGGCCGGGGCGGCATGGGGGTCGTCTACCGGGCCCGCAACGACCGGCTCGACCGGATGGAGGCGGTCAAGGTGATCGCCGACGAGCTCGCCCGCGACCGCGGCTTCCGTGAGCGGTTCCTGCGCGAGGCGATGATCGCGGTCGCGGTCGAGCATCCGCACGTGATCCCCGTCTACGACGCCGACGAGGCGCCCGGCGGGCACCTGTTCATCGCGATGCGCTACGTCAGCGACGGCTGGAACCTCGCCGGCCTGATCGCCCAGCGCGGGCGCCTCGAGCCCCGTCTCGCCGCGCAGATCGTCTCCGACGTCGCTTCGGCGCTCGACGCCGCCCACGCGCGCGACCTCGTCCACCGCGACGTCAAGCCGACGAACATCCTGATCGTCGATCAGCGCTCCCACCACTCGTACCTGACCGACTTCGGCCTCTCCAAGCGGGTCTCGTCGGAGACGATGCTGAGCGGCGCCGGCGCGGTGATCGGGACCGTCGACTACATGTCGCCGGAGCAGGCCCGGGGCCGCGAGGTCGACCAGCGCACCGACGTCTACGGGCTCGGCGCGACGCTGTTCGAGGCGCTCACCGGCCAGGTGCCGTTCGTCAACGAAAGCAACGAGGGCCGCCTGCTGGCAAAGGTCCAGGAACCGGCGCCGATGGTCACCCAGGTCGCGTCCGGGATCCCGCCGGCGTTCGACGCCGTCGTCGCCCGCGCCCTCGCCCGCGATCCCGACGAGCGCTACCCGTCGGCCGGCGAGCTCGGCCGGGCGGCGCAGGAGGCTGCCGGCCGGCGATCCTCGATCGGCGTTCGCCGCGAGATCGGGGTCGGGTCGGTGATCGCCGACTGCCTGATCGAGGAGGTGGCGGGGGAGGGCGGCATGGCGGTCGTCTACCGGGCGACCCAGCAGAGCCTCGGGCGCGAGGTCGCGGTCAAGGTGATGGCCCCTGGCCTCGCCGACCGGCCCGAGTTCCGGGCCCGGTTCGAGCGCGAGTGGAAGATCGCCGCCGCGCTCGAGCACCCGAACGTGGTGCCGATCCTCTGGGCCGGCGAGCACGATGGCCGGCTCTTCATCGTCATGCGGTTCGTGGCCGGCGGCACACTCAGGGAGCGGCTCGCCGAGCGCGGCCGGCTCGACCCCGACGTCGCGGTCGAGGTCCTCGAGCAGCTCGCGGCCGCGCTCGACGCCGCCCACGCGCGCGGCCTCGTCCACCGCGACATCAAGCCCGGCAACGTGCTCGTCGACGCCGCCAGCGGCGCCGTCTACCTGACCGACTTCGGGCTCGCCAAGGCGCTCGGCGACGACACGAGCGACGTCGGCGAGCAGGTGATGGGGACCGCCCGCTACATGCCCCCGGAGCGGCACGGCGGCGCTGCCGTCGACGAGATCCGCGGTGATGTCTACTCGCTCGGGTGCCTGCTCTGGGACATGTTGGCCGGCAGCGAGCGGCCGCGCCTCGACAGCGTCGATGCGGTCCCGCCCGCCCTGGCGGCGGTCGTCGCGAGGGCGATCAGCGAGGATCCGCAGCAGCGATTCGGCTCGGCCGGCGCGATGGCGGCGGCGGCCCGCGCGGCGCTGGAGTCGGCGCCACCGCCGGTCGAGACGGGGGAGCATCGGCAACCCGGCCCGCCGTCGCCGGCCGCGCCGGCGCGCCGGCGCCCGTTCGAGCCGGCGCCGCTCTCGAGCGGGCTCTCCCATCGGGTCCTCGAGCTCTGTGACTCGGTGATCGGGATGGGGATCGCCGAGGGTGCCGCGCTCGCCGATCTCACCGCCGTTCGCGACCGGCTCGTCGCGCCGCTCCGGCTCGCGGTCGCGGGTCGGCCGGGCAGCGGACGCGCCACCCTCGTCAGCGCCCTGATCGGTCGCCGCCTCGACGGCGGCCACGGCTACGGCGTCCTCGCGACGCCGCTCGAGATCGGCTACGGGGCCCGCGAGCGGGTCACCGCCGTGACGGCTGCGGGTGAGCGGGTCGAGGAGGGACTGACGCCGGCGGGACTGCTGCCCGATTCGGTGCTCGAGCCGGGCGGGGAGCTCGAGCGGATCGTCGTCGAGCTCCCGATCGAGTCGCTGCGGACCGTCTCGCTTGCAGTCGATCGCGCGGACGGCGCCGATGCCGTCCTCCTCGTCGTCGCCGCCACCGAGGCCGCTGCGGCGGCCGCGGTGGCGGACGAGTGCGTCGCCGACGGGGCACGGCGAGCGCTCTCGGCGGTCAACTGCGCGGCGGCGCTGACGAAGCCCGACCTCGTTGCGGGCGAGCTCGACGACGCCGTGGCGGCGACGGGCGCCGCACTCGGCCACGCGATCGCGACCGTCGTTCCGGTCGATGGCCTGATCGCCGCGCTCGCCGCCACCGGCGCCCCAGTGGCGGAGGACGTGGCGCTGATCGGCGAGCTCGCGGGCGCGCATGCGGACCGGGACGC
Source organism: Solirubrobacterales bacterium (assembly GCA_041393495.1). Classification (GTDB taxonomy): domain Bacteria; phylum Actinomycetota; class Thermoleophilia; order Solirubrobacterales; family 70-9; genus RHKX01. The sequence goes on from JAWKKA010000007.1 coordinate 131,676, forward strand.
CCTGCTCGCGTCCGCCGAGGCATTCACCAGCGGCGCCACCGCGATCGACGCCGGGGAGCGCGCGGCGCTCCTCGACCGCTACGGGATCGCCGGCCTGAGCCGGGCGCTCGAGCTGGCCGACGCGGGCGGCCTCACCGGGATCGGCCTGCGGCGGCGGCTGCGCGAGGTCTCCGGGCTACCCGAGCTCGAGGGAGCGATCGACGGCTTCCATCAGCGCAGCGACGCGCTCAAGGCGGACCGGGCGCTGGATCGGCTCGAGGAGCTCGCCTACGAGCACCCCGAGCTGGCGGTGCTCGGAGATCACGTCGAGGCCCTGCGGCTCGCCCCGGAGATGCACCTGATCGGACTGATCCGCGCCTACCAGCGGATCGTCATCGACGGCGTCGAGGTCCCGGCCGAGCTCCTCGAGGGGCTCGAGCGGCTGATCACCGGCCGCACCCGGGCGGAGCGATTCGGGATCGCCGAGGAGGACCGCACGGGCGACGTCCGCGCCGCCGCGCTGGCCGGCTTTCGGGCCTGGAAGATGTTCGAGAACGCCGGCAACGCCAGTCCGGCGGGACGCCGCGTCGCCCGGCTCGTCGCCCGCTCCTACGAGCAGTACGCGCGCGACGCCGAGGCCGCCACCGAGTAGCGGCGGGGCCTCGGCGCCCGGGAGCGGCGGTGCCGCGCCGGGCCGAGCCTCCTCGCTCGCCCGGGCGCGACCGGGTGCCCGGCGCGTGGTTGACTTTGTGGTCAACCGCGTGAGAGGATCAGCGCCCGTGGAGTCGGGGCGGAGATCCGGGGAGGAGCGTGGGAGAACGTACTCACGGCGCTCGCTGCTCGGCCGCGGAGCAGCGCTGGCGGGCGCCGCCGCGCTGTCCTCGCCGGGGCTCGCGTCGGCTCGCCGCCGGGCGCCCGTGGCCGACGTCGTCCTCACCGGCGGCTCGGTGATCACGGTCGATCGGACCCGGCCGGCGGCTGCCGCCGTGGCCATCGCCGGCGGCAAGGTCCTGGCGGTCGGCAGCGACGGCGAGGCGCTGGCCCACGCCGGGCCGGGCACCGAGCTCATCGACCTCGGCGGCGCCACGGTCATGCCGGGCATCCACGACGGGCACTCGCATCCGTTCTCGGGCGGACAGCTCCGTACCGCCCCGAGCCTCGACTACGCGATCCTCGACATCGCGGCGTTCCTGAAGCGGATCGGCAAGATGCTGGCGAGGTCGTCGGAGGACGAGCCCGACGGCTGGCTCGTCGTCTCGCTCTGGGATGCGTCCGGAATGAAGAAGCTCCCCGACCGCCACGACCTCGACCGGCTCGATACGCGGCGCCCGATCCTCGTCTATGCGATCGACGGGCACATCGCGCTGGCGAACAGCAGGGCGCTCGAGCTGGCGGGCATCGATCGATCGACGAAGGACCCGGCGGGCGGGGAGATCCGGCGCGATCGCAAGGGCCGACCGACCGGCATCCTCCTCGACAACGCCATCGGCCTCGTCGCCGCGCTCGTTCCGCCGCCGACGGTCGAGGACAACGCCGACGCGCTCGCGTCCGGGTACGCGGCGATGGCGAAGGCAGGGATCACCACCTGCCTGCACGCTGCCGTCGACGAGACGGAGCTCGCGGCGCTGGCGGCGCTCGCCGACCGCGGCGAGCTCGCCGTGCGACCGCATCTCGCGTTGCTCGTCGAGGCCGAGGAGGCGGCGGATCCGGAGGCGATGCTCGAGCGCGTCGCCGATCTCCGCGCGACCTACGCGCGCCCCGGCTTCGCGATCGACAACCTGAAGATGTTCTTCGACGGCGTGATCGAGTATCCGACCCAGACCGCCGCCCTGCTCGAGCCGTATCGCGTCAACAAGGGCACCCGCAAGCACCCGGACTGGTCGCGGGGGAAGGACCGGGGCCCGACCTACTGGCCCCCGAAGGTCGCCCGGGCCGCGATCCGGGCGGCCGATGCCGCCGGCTGGCAGGTCCACGTCCACGCGATCGGCGACCGTGCCGTCCGGACCGCCCTCGACGGCTTCGCGGCCGCGATCGCCGCCAACGGCCGAACCGACAACCGCCACACGATCACCCACCTCGAGCTGGTCGATCCCGCCGACTTCCCGCGGTTCAGGCGGCTCGGTGTGCTCGCGAGCATGCAGCTGCAGTGGGCCGAGCGGGACAGCTACACGATCGACCGCCTCCGGCCCTACATCGGCAAGCGGCGCTTTCGGAACGTCTATCCGTCGGGCAGCCTGAAGCGGGCCGGGGCGATGCTCTGCGGCGGCAGCGACTGGCCGGTCGATCCGCTGCTGCCGATGCGCCAGATCGAGATGGCGGTGAACCGGACCGCCGACGAGGTCTACGCGGGCTACCCGGGGGCCCTGCGCCGCTCGGAAGGGATCAGCCTGCCCGCCGCGGTGGCGATGCACACCCGCAACTCCGCCTTCCAGCTGCACCAGGAGACGCTGAGCGGGCGGATCCGCCCCGGTCTGGCGGCCGACCTCGTCGTCCTCGACCGCGACATCCTCGGCGCGCCGCTGAGCCGGGTCTCGAAGGCCGAGGCCCGGCTGACGATGGTGGGCGGGCGGGTCACCCACCGCCGGCGGATCTGACGACCGGGAGGCATATGGGCGCGGCGAGCTTCCTCAGGGGGGATGCGCTCTCTGTCGCTGCGTCTCTCCACTACGCTCTTTCCCAGCCCCCGAACCGACCGTTGCATGAGAAGGATGCCGTTGGTCACTTGGATTGAAGCGGGTGGGGATGGCTGAACCGAGGCAAGGCCTTCGGTCCCGCACTGCTCCCGACGGCGTTCGCATCGCCGGCGATTCCGTGCAGCCCCCGCAGCCGGGCACGTTCTTCGGCGTCCCGGGCCTGCCCGACCCCGGCCGGCTCGATGCGCAGGTGGCCTTCCTCGGCGTTCCCTACGACGCCGGCACCCCGCAACCGGGCCTTCCGACCGGGCAACGGGCCGGGCCCGCGGCGGCGCGGGAAGCCTCACATGAGCAGTTCTCGTACCCGCCCGTGGCCACCGGCGAGAGCGATCCCGGCGCCGAAGGCTGGTACGACGTCGAGGCCGAGCGCGACTACCTGGTCGGCGTCACGATGGCCGATGTCGGCGACGTCGTGATCCAGGGCTCGGACACCGACGGGAACTATCGGCGGATCACCGGCGCCGCGCGGGGGATCGCCGAGCGCGGCGCGCTGATGGTCGCGGTCGGCGGCGATCACTCGATCAGCTACCCGCTCGGTCGCGGGATGGAGCCGCTGGGACGCTTCGACGTCGTTCACGTCGACGCCCATGCCGACTTCCTCGACGAGCTCGACGGTGCCCGGCTGACCGGCGCGAGCCAGCTCCGACGTCTGGCCGAGCTGCCGTACGTCGGCAGCGTCTCGGCGCTCGGGGTCCGCAACGTCGACCGCGCCGAGATCGACGGGCTGCGGGAGCTCGGCGGACGCTGGGCGACGAGCCTCGACGTGATCGAGCGCGGGCCAGCCGCCACCGTACGCGGGACCGTTCCGGAGGCCGAGTCGCTGTACGTCTCGATCGACCTCGACGTGCTCGACTCCTCGATCGCCCCCGGGCATTCGCTGCCGGAGCCGGGCGGGATCAGCTACCGGCAGCTGCGCGCGATCCTGGTCGCGGTCGCGCGTCGCGGCCGCGTGATCGGCTTCGACGTCGCCGAGCTGAATCCCGCGCGCGACCCGTCCGGGGCGACGGCACGGGCGGCCGCATGGCTGATCACCCATTTCCTGAGCGAGATACTCGCTCGGGAGCGCTGAGCGCCGAGCTCGACCACTGCCCGGGTCAGGCTCCGAGCAGGACCGGCGCGATCTGCTTCTTGCGTGACATCACCCCGGGGAGCTCGAAGAGGCCGTCTTCGCCGGGACTCCCGAACGCGCGGCGGACGACGGCGTCGTCGCCGCTGGTGATCAGCGTCGTTCCCTGGACGAGGATGTCGGTGACCATCAGGGCCGTCAGCGCGTAGTCGTTGCGCTCGCGGACCGCGGCGATCGCCGCGGTGAGCTCCTCGCGACGGTCGAGGACGCCGCCACCGACCGTCTCGATCTGCGCGATCGAGATCGTCTCGCCCGAGGGCAGCGTGTACTCCTTCGCGTCGCGGGCGACGATCTCGTCGGCGGGGACCTCGGAGACGTCGGAGGTCGAGGCGAACATCTCCCGTCCGAGTCCGATCGCGTTGACGTCGATCAGGTCCTCGAGGTAGTCGATCGCGGTGCGGTCGCGATCGGTCGTCGTCGGCGAGTTGAGGAGGACCGTGTCGGAGAGGATCGCGCAGAGCAGCAGCATCGCGGTCGAGTCCATCGGCTCGATCTCGTTGCCGGCGAAGCGCTCGGTGATCAACGTCGCCGTCGAGCCGACCGGGTCGAAGGTCGCCGTGACCGGGATCCGGGTCTCGATCGACCCGATGTGGTGGTGATCGAGGATCTCGACGATCTCGGCCTGCTCGACCCCGGGCACGCTCTGGGCGGCCTCGGCGTGATCGACGAGGATCACCCGGCGTGGCTGCGGGGCGACGAGGTCGCTGCGTGTCAGCAGGCCGACCGGCCGGTTGCGGGAGTCGACGGCGACCGCGGCCCGGTAATGGACGTCCTTGACCTGCTCGGAGACGTCGGCGATCAGGTCGTCGGGGTCGACAGTCAGCGGCGCGCGGTCGGCGAGCCGCTCGCACGGCGCGGCCAGCGTCACCATCCGGCAGCTCACGTAGGAGTCGAGCGGGCTGATGATGATCCGACAGCCCCGCTCGCGCGCGAGCTCGCGGATCGATCGATCGGGGGCGATGCCGTTGGACGCGATCAGCACGGCGGCGCCGAGCTCGATCGACTGCCGCTGGGCGTCGAGGCGGTTGCCGACGACGACGACGTCGCCGTCGGAGATCCGGCTCCTGCTGCGGGCGGCGTCGATCGAATGGACCCAGACCCGGCCCGACACGGTCCCGTCGGCCCCCTCGATCAGCTCGCCGCCGAGGACATCGACGATCGCCGAGACCGTCGTCGGCGCGTCGGCGAGGGTGTGGGTGGTGCCGGTCTCGCGGATGTAGCGGTGGGCGAGCGCGCGCTCTGTCATCACGCCGACCAGCTCGCCGCGATCGCCGGCGATCGGGACGATGTCGAGGTCGCCGGCGGCCATCGTCCGACCGACCTCGCGGAGCGGCTCGCGGTGGTCGGCTACCGGGAAGCTCTCCTGCATGACGTCGCTGACCCGGAGGTAGACGTGAACCATCGGGTCGGGCGGGCGGGCGTCGGCCCGCTCGAGGACCCAGGCGGTCTGGGCGTTGACCTTGCCGAGCCGGACCGGCACGTACTCGTTGTCGGGGTCGAGCTGCTGCTTGAGCTCCGCATAGGCGATCGCCGACGCGATCGAGTCGGTGTCGGGGTTGCGGTGGCCGGTGACGTAGATCCGGCGCCGGCGCGTGTCGATGGCCTCCTCGCTGCTCACGACCGGATGATCATCGAGCATCGATCCGGCGGGTGGGTCGCCGGCCATCGCAGTGCATCACCCGGGTGGCTCGCGTTCTCCGCTCGGCCGGTCATCCCCGCCGCCCGCCAGGTAGGGCTCGAAGGCCGACCGGACGGCGTCCGGAATCGGGACCGGGCGCCCGTCGTCGCGGGCGACGAACACGTGGCGGAGCTCGCCTTCGGCGACGACGACGGAGTCGCGGGTGACCGCGATCACGGTCGTCATCGACGTCGTCCCGATCCGCGCGACGCTCGCCCGCAGCTCGAAGACGTCGTCGAAGCGGAGCGAGTCGAGGTATCTGATCCCCGCCTCGGCGACGACGAGGTCGACGCCGGCGTCGGCGGTCGCCTGCTCGTACGGACCGATCGCCTCGCGCCAGATCTCGGTCATCGCCACGTCGAAGTACTCGAGGTAGCGCGCATTGAAGACGATCCCCTGCGGGTCGCATTCGGCGAAGCGGACCCGCATCCGGTAGGTCAGCGAGCGGCTCATCCGAGCGTCCTCCCGCCGGCGACCCATTCGCCGAGCAACGGGTCGACGACCCGGTAGCCGGTCTTCGCTCCCGGATCGGCGTAGATCTCGCCGCCGTCGAGGAGGGCGTCGACGGCCGCCTTGGCGGCGCCGCCGCGCGAGCCGCCGTGGCGGCGCCCGGCCGCGTAGATGCCCTCGCGGTTCTCGGCGACCGCCGTCAGCACCCGGCGCTGGCCGGGGCTGAGCCCGGTCCAGATCGCCCGCAGCTCGTCCTGGACCTCGCGCATCGCCTGCTCGGCGGCCGCGAGCCACTGTTCCTCGCCGGCCCGGGATCCAGGCGAGGTCCGCTCCCAGAGCAGGTGGGCGAGCAGCATCGTCCGCTGCGGGTGACCGCGGGCGACGTCGAGGAGCGGATCGAGCGCGTCGCCGATCTCACGGTTGGTCGCTCGGAAGCGGGCGTCGAGGTGCTCGGCGACATCGCCGGCGTCGAGGGGGGAGAGGTCGAGCGCCCGTGCCTGCCCGTAAAGGGCGCGCCGCCGGTCGGCGAACAGGTTCCGCATCATCCCGAGCTGGGAGCCTGCGAAGACGTAGCTGGCAGCGTCGCCATGGTGCTGGATCTCGCTGCGGATCACGGCGTCGGCACGGTCGGAGGCGGTGAGCACGTCCTGGAACTCGTCGAAGACGACGAGGGTGCGGGTCCCGGTCCGCTCGAACATCCGCTTCGGGATCGCGAGCCGCTCGAGTAGCGGCGGCTCGGCGGCCGGATCGAGGGAGAGCTCGAGATCGGCGCCGACGGCGTCGTCGCCGCCGATCCGCAGGCTCGGCCGCAGCCGTCGCCGGAACCCGGCGAACCAGGCCGCGACCCGGCCCTCGAGCTGGGCGGCGTAGGCGCGCTCGACCCGGGCGGCGACGTCGGCGAGGGTGAGGACGCCGAAGAAGTCGACGTAGACCGCGTTCCAGCCCTCCCCGGCGACCGACTCGCCGAGCCGGTTCAGCAGCGACGTCTTGCCGTAGCGGCGCGGCGCGACGATCCGGCTGTTGTTGCCGCTGACCGCGGTCTCGACCAGGAGCGTCGTCTCCTCATCGCGGTCGATCAGCTCGGCTGCGGGCACCGGCTCGCTGTAGCGGAACGGGTTCATCCTTCGCGCCGAGGATAGAGCAGTCCTGCTCTATGCGACAGAGCAGCTTTGCTCTATGGAATGAAGCAACGGCCCTCGGGCCCTGGGGCGGGCCGCCGGCTGGAAGGGGTGGGGGCCCGGCTGCCGCTGCGGCCGGCCCTCGGGCCCT